>NZ_CP047420.1:2400000-3600000 GCF_009866655.1 Rathayibacter sp. VKM Ac-2804 | reverse complement strand
CGCGCTTCACCCGCGCCCTCTACTGGCTGTCGGCCGCAGCGCTCGTCCTCGGCGCCTGGCACGTCCTCAACATCAGCGTCCCGATCTCCGAGTGGCTGAGCCGGTGATCCGCCGCGCCCTCGCGATCGCCGTCACCGCGCTCCTGCTGACCCTCGGGCTCGGAGCGGCGGCGCAGCCCGCGCAGGCGGCGACCACCACCAGCACGCAGACCGCCTCGCTCACCGACATCGGCCGCGGCGCGATCGAGGACCTCCGCACCTGCCTCTCCTCCTCCGACGTCCTGAACGTCTACTACCTCGTCGACAGCTCCGGCTCGCTGAACACCGGCGGCGAGGACGGCCGCGGCTCCGACCCGGACGTCGCGCGGGCCGGCATCCTCGCGGGCAGCCTGCAGGAGCTCGGCGGCCTCCGCGACTCGCTCACGGTCAACTGGGGCGCCGCCTTCTTCAGCCGCGCGTTCGAGCCGGCCGTCGACTGGCGGCCGTGGTCGCAGGAGAGCCCGGAGGCGCTCGCCGGCGTCATCCGCGACAAGACGCCCGGCGGCGGCACCAACTGGCTGGCCGGACTGCAGGGCGTGCAGACCGCGCTGCAGAGCCAGCCGAGCGCCGGCTCCGCCTGCCAGCTGGTCATCTGGCTGACCGACGGGGAGATCGATCTCGGCTCCGCGCAGGCCACGGCCGACGCGACCAACGCGCTCTGCGGCGTGCGGATCGACCCCGACGGCGACGAGCCCGAGGGCAACGGCCTGCTCGCGGCCCTCCGCCAGGCCGGCGTCGTCGTGCTCGGCACGCTCCTGGCCGACGGCGAGCAGCGCGAGGAGGCCCGCGTGATGTGGCCGCTCGTCGAGGGCAGCGGCGCCTACGGCGGCGGCACCGCGACCTGCGGGCCGGCCGTCGCGCCCGAGGGCTCCGTCCGCGGCGCCGTGGTCGACGCCTCCGACCCCGACGCGCTCGCCTCCGTCTTCCTCCAGCTCGGCGCGCGCATCGCCGGCGGCGCCTCCGAGGCGCTCGACGCGAACGGCTCCTTCTGGATCGACCCGGGCGTCGCGCGGATCCAGGCCGTGGTCAAGGACGGCTGGACACTGCAGGCGCCCGCCTCCTCCGGCCTCGGCACCCTCTCCGCCTCCGCCACAGCCCCCGAGGTCACGGTCACGCAGTCCTCCGGCGTCTCCCGGCTCGAGATCACCGTCGACCGGCCCGAGCTGCAGGGGCAGTGGACGCTCACCTCGCCCGGCACCGCCGAGGTCTTCGCGTTCAGCGACCTGCGGATCGTCTTCGACGACGCCAACCAGGTGGAGCGCGGCGAGAGCGGCCTGCTCTCCGCGACCCTCACCGCCCGCGTCGAGGATCCCGCCGGCGACCCGGTCGACCTCTCCGTCTTCGGCCGGGCCGACTTCACCGCGACCAGTGCGGCCGACGGCGCGATCACGGCCCTGCCCGGTGCCGCGATCGACGCGGCCTCAGGCGTGATCACCCTGCCGCTGCCCTCCGACGTCACCGCCTCCGAGCTGCTCGTCACCGCCTCGCTCGAGCCGCTGACCACGGCCGAGCACGCGATCGAGCTCGCCCCCGTCACCACACAGCAGCGGATCACCACCGTGCTGCCCGCCGCGTTCCCGAGCGTCGCCTCGCCGATCGTGCTCAGCGAGCTGACCGGCGCCGACGGCCGCGCGGAGGGCACCCTCGCGATCCAGGGTCCGACCGCGGGCACCGACGGCCAGGTCTGCCTCGCGAACGCGCCGACCGTCACCAGCGACAACGCCGACCGCGATGGCGGCTGGATCTGGACCTTCACCGGTCCGACCGGAGTGGCGCTCTCACCCGGCGACTGCATCGTCGTGGCGACCGGCGCCTCCGCGGTGCTGACCGTCGCCGCGGAGAACGACACCCCCGCCGATTCCACCGTCTCGGCGACCCTGCCCCTCGACATCCGCACCAGCGACGGCAGCAGCGCCCCGCAGACCGTCGCGATCTCCTTCCCCTCGACCTTCCCGGTGAACGCCGCGGCGATCGGACTGGTCGCGCTCGTCCTCCTGCTGCTCGGCGTGCTCCTGCCGCTGCTCGGCCTGTACCTCTTCAACCGGGCGAAGGCGAAGATCGCGATGGAGGGCTCGTTCCAGCGCGGCACGCTGCCGGTCGAGATCACGCCCGAGGGCGTCCGCTCGGCGCTCACCAGCGGCCGCCTCGACGAGCGCTTCCGCTACCTCCGCAGCGAGACCGGCGTGCGCGAGCTGCCCGACCCCGAGCTCGGCCGCCTCCGCGCGCACGTGCCGTGGTGGCCGCTGAAGGCGCCCAGCTACCGCGTCGGCCCGCCCGCCGGCGGCGTGATCGTCGCCTCCCGCACCGGCACCCGCGGCACCTCCGCCGGGCGACCGCTCGGGAACGGCGGAGTGGAGTTCTCGGCGCTCCCGCTCGACGTCTTCTGGGCGATCGTGGTCTCGGAGCAGGAGCTCGAGCGTCCCCGCGGCGACGAGCCCGTGCGCGCCACGGCCGTGCTCTACCACCGCGTCGACCGCGACGACGAGGCGCAGTACGACCGCCGCCTTGAGGACCTGCTCCGCGACTCCGGCGAGCCCGCCTGGAAGACCGTCGAGGTGCTGCGCCGCGAACGCGCGGCGAAGCGCCCGGAGCGCCGGGAGCCGCAGCAGCCCGTTCCCGCAGCCCAGCCCGCGGCCGCCGAGGCCCGCTCCTCCGTGCCGCCGCGGAGTGCCCAGAGCGGCACCCCCACCGCGACCCCGCCCCGCCCCCTCGCCCCCCGCGCCCCGGCGGCCCTCCGCCCCGGACGCAGGGCGCGCCCGGCCGCCCTGGGGACCGCCGCCCCGCGGCCCGGCGGCTCCACCCCGCCGCCGCCGCCACCCGGCCGGGCCGGCCCCCGCACCCCTCCGCCGCGCAGTCGCTGACCGCGACGCGCCTCCCACAGACCCGCCTCACGACACACCGCGCTACCGCAGGAACACCGCGCGACCAGACGAAAGCAGGACCTCATGCTCAGACCCTTCCTCCTGATCGGAGTCGGCGGCTCCGGCGGCAAGACCCTCCGCGGCATCAAGTACCAGCTCGAGCTCAAGCTCCAGCAGCTCGGCTGGGAGGGCGGCATCCCCGCCGCCTGGCGCTTCCTGCACTTCGACACCCCCACCGTCCAGGACGGCATGGAGTACCAGGCGCCGTTCCTGCCCCGGCAGGACTACCGCGGCCTGGTCAGCACCGCGGCGACCTTCGACATCGTGCACGGCTCGATCACGAGCGCCCACGCGACCAACAACGCGATGCGCCACGACATCGAGCGCCAGCTGCCCGACCCGCGCCTGGTCAAGGTCGACGTGACCAAGGGCGCCGGCCAGTACCGCGCCGTCGGCCGCGCCGTCGCGCTCGCCGCCACCAAGGAGATCGCCCAGGCCGCGCGCCTCGCGATCGGGAAGATGAACGACGCCGAGTCGCTCGCCGAGCTGCAGACCCTCGGCCAGCGCCTGCGCGCCCGCGACGACGGCGGAGACGGCAGCCCGATCGTCATCGTCATCTCGTCGGTCGCCGGCGGCTCGGGAGCCGGCCAGTTCCTCGACATCATCGAGATCATCAAGTCGACCGCGAAGCAGTACCCGTGGTCGAACCAGTTCTTCAGCATGCTCTACGCGCCCGACGTCTTCGATCAGCTCTCGGTCACCGCGGGCATGCCCGGCAACGCGCTCGCCGCGATCTCCGAGACGATGAACGGCTTCTGGACCGACACCCCCTCCGCCGCGACCCTCGAGCTGCTGCGCACCAAGGGCGTCGCCCCCTCCTACGGCGCCGCGATGGACCGCGTCGGCGCCGCGTACCCGTTCATCGTCGGCCGCAGCAACAGCAAGGTCACCTTCGAGGACCAGAACGCCGTCTACGACGCCGTCGCCACCAGCCTCACCGCGTGGATGATCGACGAGCGCGTGCAGGACGACATGATCGCCTACTCGTCCGGCAACTGGCAGGCCCGCTCGGCCGCCAACGTGCTGCCCGACAACTCCGGGCTGATGAGCCCGGCGCACCACTCGCCGCCGTTCTCCTCCATCGGCTTCGGCCGCGTCACCCTCGGCCGCGAGCGCTTCCTCGAGTATTCGGCCGAGCGCTTCGCCCGCTCCGCGATCGACCGGATGCTCTTCGCGCACGCCGAGGAGGACCCGCAGTTCGAGCGGATGACCGAGCGCGAGTACATCGAGAAGTCGGCGGACAGCGAGTACCAGCGCTTCCTCCGCGAGCTGCGCCTGAACGAGGAGACCGCCGAGCACAACGACGTCACCGACGCGCTGCGCGACCAGAGCACCCTCGACCTGATCAAGGCCGAGCTGCAGCGCGGCGCCGACGACGAGCTGGCCCGCCCCGAGTCGCTCGACCGCCAGGGCGGCACCGACATCACCACCTGGACCGACCGGCTCGTCAACGAGTTCACCCGGCACAGCCCGCGCCTGCTGCAGCGCGACCGCGAGGCGCGCCAGCGCCGCCTCGACGAGTGGACGCGCACGATGCCCGGTCACATCCTCGAGACGGTCTCGCGCTACGTCGCCCAGGACGGCCTGCCCGTCGTCACCGCGATGCTCCGCCGCCTCGAGCGCGGCCTCAAGGGCACCGTCGACGCCCTGGGCGTCGAGGCCCGCCAGCACGAGGAGTGGGTGGGCACCCTCAGCTCGCTCGTCTCGGACGAGCTGCGCACCTCGGCCAACCAGCAGTCGATCCGCCCCGACCAGGAGGCGGTGCAGTTCGCCATCCAGCGCCTCGGCCAGGCGCTCGAGTGGTCCTCCGAGGCGGCCCTGCGCGACTCCGCCTGGGCGCTGCTCGCCGAGCTGCGCGAGACTTTCCTCGGCCCGCTCGCCGACTACCTCGACGGCTCCCGCACCGCGCTGCTCCAGCGCGTGCACTCGCGGAAGACCAGCGACGACCGCGAGAACGCCTACGAGTTCTGGCCCCGCCGCGTCGACGAGACCGTCCCGCGCAAGTACTCGCCCGCGCCCAACGAGCGGATGCTCGTCGAGCCGGAGAAGTACCCGGCCGAGTTCCAGAAGCTGGTGCGCGCCTCCGTCGACGGCGACGCCAAGTACCAGGACGCCGTGCTGCGCGTGCTCGCCGACCAGCTCGTCGGCGTCAGCCCGGACAGCGAGTCGGACACGGGCGCCTGGTCGCTCGTCGGCAACCCGCGCACCTGGAAGCCGACCGTCACCGCGGACCCGGCCGTCGCCAACCCGGCCCAGCGCGCCTCCTTCGAGCTCGCGACCGACCCCGAGGTCTACGTCGGCCGCGCCCGCGCCTGGATGAAGCGCGACGGCACGCCGTTCGCCGCCTACATCGGCGAGGACCTGCTCGGCTTCTTCGACTCCGAGGTGCTGCCGCCCGACGTCTTCGCCGCCCGCCGCGACCGCTACCGCGAGCAGCTCCAGGCCGCCCTCGGCGCCAGCGAGCCGCTGGTCAAGCTCAACCCGGCGCTGCTGCGCGCCGTGCACGGCAAGGCGATCAACGAGGACACCTCGCTGGTCTTCAGCTCGATCCCGTTCCGCGCCGGCACCGAGATGTACGAGGTGACCAAGGGCGTGCTCGGCCAGATGGGCGTCTGGGACGACGCGACCAGCGAGTCGTGGTTCCAGGACCAGAAGGTCGACGGCATCGAGGTCTTCGCGATGTCCGGCTTCCCCTACGAGCCCATCGTGATGGACTCCGTGATGGAGCCGATCGCCCGCGGCTGGCTCGCGCAGTCGAACACCCAGGACAGCCGCGAGGCGTTCTGGAAGTTCAAGCGCGCCCGCCTGCTCGGCGAGAGCATCCCCGCGGACCCGCGCGCGATCGAGTCGATGATCCGCGGCTGGTACGTCGCCAAGGCCCTCGGCCGCCTCGCCGTCGACGCCTCGCAGGGCGAGAAGGGCCCCAAGCTCTCCGTCTGGGACCCGTCGACCCGCGCGCTCGCCGACTTCCCGCACCCGCTGCTCAGCGAGCGCAACGCCCGCCCCGCCGACTTCCCCGGCGTCGTGCTGCAGTCGCTCGCCATCGCGATGGCGCTCTGCAACGTCGACGGGACGCTGGCGCCGCTCGCCGCCTACCGCGTGCTGATCTCGCTCGGCGGCAGCCGCGGCGAGGAGACCGAGCTGGCCGAGTGGCTGCAGACCGGCGCGCTGCCGACCGGCGCTCCGGTGCCGGAGTCGTCCCGCGCCGGCAGTGCGGACGGCGACCTCGCGTCGCGCCGCTCCGCCGTGCAGGCCTATCTGACCGCCGAGCTGGCCCGCTTCGACAGCGACATCGTGCAGCAGGACGACATGGTCTCGGTCTACGACTACCCGGTCACCTGGGAGATGCGCGAGCAGTTCCGCGAGGCGCTGCTCGGCCTGGTGTCGTCGGTCGTCTCGACCGGTCCGCGCGACTCCGGAGTCTGAGCGTGCCCCCGGAGATGCGCCCGGACGGCTTCTGGCCCGACGGCAAGGCGGCGATCGTCCTGCTGCCCAGCGGCGCGCAGGGCGAGACCCTGCTCGAGCTGGCGGCGCAGTGGACGAAGACCGGCCTGCTCGGCCAGGCCCTCTGGGTGCTGCCCGAGCACGTCAAGACCTCGCCCTATGCGCCGCCGCAGATCGAGGCCGTGGTGCTCGGCGTGGGCGCCGACCTCGAGTCGGTCGCGATCGCGGTCGACCTGTTCGAGGCGCTCGCGGAGGAGCCGCTCGCCCTCGTCCGCCTGGTCACCCTCCGCTCGGCCCTGCCCGAGCGCGAGACCGACGAGGCGCAGGACGCGGTCGCCGACCTCGTCAGCCGCTGGGTGCGCACCTCGATGCCGCTGCCGAACCCGTCGGCGACCCTCGCCGATCAGACCACCGAGCTGCGCCGGGTCACGCTGATCTGCGCGCCGACCGCGTTCCAGCTGCGCGAGCGGGTGGAGGCGCACGAGCACGGCTTCGTCGTCATCGCCTCGCCCGAGGACCGCTCGAGCCCGTGGTCCGGCGACGCGTTCGTCCGCGACGACGAGCGCTTCACCGGCTTCACGCTCACCCACCTGGCCAGCGTCGCCGGGCTGTGGAACGGCGTCACCGACGGCAGCGTCGAGCTGATGAGCCGCGAGTCCGACGGCGGCGACTCCGTCTGGATCTCGCGGGTGTTCCTCAACGCGGTGCTGACCGAGTCGCTCGGCCGCCGCGTCGCCGCGGGCGTGCTCGAGAACGCCGCCCGCCCCGACTCGCTGCTGATCGACCCCAGCGTCAGCCCGCCGCCGCCCGGCACCGCCTACATCGACGACGGCCAGATCGCCGGCTACGTCGAGAGCATGGTCGCGGGCGCCCTGCGCCTGGACGGCGGCGCGCTCACCTACGACTCCGCCGGCTCGCTCGACGTGCCGGAGCCCGAGCGGATCGGCTTCTGGGCGCAGATCGGCCGCTTCTTCGCCTTCTCGGCGGGCAAGCTCGTGCAGATCCCGCGCTGGGCCGTGCTCTGGATCACCTCGAGCGCGAACCGCTCGGTGACCCGCGCCCTGCACACCTCGCAGGGCTCGGCCGTCGTCGGGGCCGACTACGACGAGGTGCTGGACGTCCGCGACCGGCTCCTGGTCGCCGACCTCGAGCACCTCCGCGAGGACGAGGGCCGCGCCCGCGCCGAGGCCGACGCGCCCGCCGCGATGGCGCACGTCCGCACCACGCCGCAGCTCTGGGCGGGCCTGCGCGAGCTGGTCTTCGGCGCGCTCGACGGCAGCGCCGACCTCCGCGACGCGGGCTTCGCGCCCGTCGAGGGGGCCGTGCCCGTGTTCGGCCGGGTGGGCGACGTGCTTGCGCTGCCGGACGACCCGTGGGTGTCGTCGGGCTATGACGTGCCGCCGGGGTTCCCCGAGCGGGTGGACTGGTACGCGCTGGCGCTCGCGGATCCGCGGGAGCGGCTGCAGAACTGGGTGTCGGCGTCGGAGGCGGCTGTCGCGGCTGCGGCGGTGCCGTCGGTGCAGGAGCCTGACGCTCCGGTCGCTTCGGAGCCCGAGTCGTCCGAGCCCGAGCCCGCGCCGTTCGAGTCCGCCGCGTTCGCGCCGCCCGCGCAGGAGACGCTCGTCGAGGGCGAGGCCGCCGAGCCGCGGACCGTCGTCCAGATCGAGGTCCCCGCGGAGGAGGCTCCCGAGCCCGCGGAGCCAGTCGTCTCCGCCCACGACGCCGAGGCGCGCCGCTCCGGCCGCCTGCAGGCGCTCGGCGAGTACGACCTGTGGGCCGGCCGGCAGAGCTCCTCGTTCGTCTGGCGCTTCCTCGACCGGATCGGCGCCGAGCGCCGCCGCGCCGAGGACGAGGTCGCGTACCTCACGGGCGAGATCGACGCGATCCGCCCGCAGCGACCCGGCGAGCTGCTGGGCCTGCGCCGCGAGTTCCACCGCACGCTGCTCGTCGGCTGGGTCACCGTGCTGGCTCTCGCGATCGTGGTCGGCGTCGGCATCTGGTTCGTCAACGACTACGCCTCGCGGCAGCCCGCCGGCACCTTCGATCCCGGGCTGATCACCTCTGTGCTCTTGTGGGTGCTGGTCGGCCTCGCCGGGGCCGGAGTGCTGATCACGCTGGTGTCGCTCGTCCGGTACCACGCCGGCTGGTCGCGCTTCGAGCGGCGGATCCAGCTCGAGCGCACCCGACTCGCGCACTACGGCCGCAGCGCCCGCCGTGCCCGCGAGGAGGCCGCGCGCCTGCGCTCCGTGCACCGCCAGGCCGTCGAGTGGCTGGTGCTGCTGTCCAAGGCCGTGCACCGTCCGTGGCACGTGCCGCCCGTCTGGCTGCAGCACGAGACCTTCGACGTCGAGCGCGGCGCGATGCCGTTCGCGGTGCGCCTGGCGACCGTCAGCGGCGAGGAGACGGCCGCGGTCGCCCGCATGCGCGCCGCGATGACGTCCAAGCTCGTCCGCCGCGGCTGGCGGCACGAGGCCTTCGAGTCGCTCGTGCAGGAGATGGCGGCCGACTACGGAGCCGGCCAGGGCTTCGGCCTGTCGGCGCTGGACGAGGACCTCCCGCACTCGTCGAACCACACGCGGCGGATGCTGCTGCGCGCCCTCGACGACGAGTCGCTGCTCACCCGGATCGCCGCCCCGCGCCTGGCCGACATCGTCGCCTCCGTGCAGCGCGACGAGGAGGCGATCGCCCGCCCGCGGGTCCGCCCGATGGGCACGAATCCGCTCAACGCGCTGCGCCGCCCCGAGGACTTCGAGGGCGTCGAGCTCGACGTGCCGTGGGACGACTTCCTGCTCGACTCGCTGACCCGCGCCGACCCGATGACCCCGGTGAGCGCCACGGTGCTGACCGAGCTGCAGGTGGGTGAGCGCTACCACGAGCGCGTGACGAGCTTCCTCGTCGCCCCGTCGCGGCTGCAGGAGCGGCTGCGCTTCGACCCGTCGGCGCCCATCCACGTCGTGCCGTTCGAGGCGTCGACGGGGTCGCCGGTGGATCTGGTGTGGCGCGTCGATGTGGTCGGGCCGGTGCCGCGTTCGGCGATCCGGCTGTGGGACGGGGCGGTGCGGGCGTCGGCGCCCGTCGTCCCGGCCGACGGCGACTCGGGGGTGTAGTCGGTGGTCGGCAGGCCGCCGCCGCCGCGACCCGGTGGGGTGCGGCGGGTGGGGGCTCCAGGGCTCTCGCGGGGCGCTGGGCGGCCGGGGGCTCCGGCCCGGTATCGGCGGGTGCGGCGGGCGCCGTGGTGGGTGTGGATCGTCGCGGCCGTCGGGGTCGCTGCGGTCGCGTTCGCGGTGGTCGGAGTGGGGGAGACGGTCGGGGTTCCCGGTGCGGGATCTGCGTCGTCCGGCGTCGCTGCTGGTCCTGCGTCGACCGCGCCTGCTTCGATCCCTCCCGCGACGGCCACTCCGTCCGCCGCTGCTGCGCCGACCGCGCCGACCGCGTCCGTCCCCGCGTCACCTACGGCGGACTCCGCCGACCCCGCCGTGCTCGCGCTGGCGACCCTCGCCGCGCTCCCCGTCGACGACGGCCGCGCCGACGTCCCCTACGACCGCGACCTGTTCGGCGAGTCCTGGAAAGACGTCGACCGCAACGGCTGCGACACCCGCAACGACGTCCTGGGCCGAGACCTGCTCGACCCGGTCTTCAAGCCCGGCACCCGCGACTGCAAGGTCCTCTCCGGCACGCTCGTCGACCCCTACGACGGCACCGCGGTGTCCTTCGTCTCCGGGACCGACACCTCTCGGCTGGTGCAGATCGACCACGTCGTCGCCCTCGGCTGGGCCTGGCACCACGGCGCGTGGGCGTGGACGGACGAGCAGCGCGTGCTGTTCGCGAACGACCCGGCGAACCTCGTCGCCGCCTCGGACGACACGAACCAGTCCAAGAGTGACGCCGGCCCGGGGGAGTGGCTGCCGCCGGCCCCGGAGCTGCGCTGCGGGTACGTGGAGCAGTTCGTGGGGGTGCTGGGGGTGTACGGGCTGGCGATCGGGGCGGAGGACCGGGAGGCGGCGGAGGCGGTGCTGGTCGGGTGCTGATGCGCATCCCTGCGGAAAGGCCCCAACCAGGGCAATGCCACAGCCTTCGCTCGGACCCTGCTGCCTGGGGCGACGCTCGCGGCCAGCTCGCCCGCCGTCTTACGGCCGGCTGAAACCGCGCCTCGATCGCAACAGCAACCTGTATCCGATGTCAAGGCAGCCCAGCATCCCCATTGCGAACGGTCTGCCGATACGGTGGTCGGATGAGAACGCCCGGTAGACAACGCCCGCGCCCCCAGGCGCTCGCCGTCGCGCCCGCGCCAGCCGAACTTGAAGCCTGGGCAGCCGCTGCCACGTATATCGGGTCCGCTGAGCACAAGACGTACCCGTCTTTTGCTGGGCAACCAAAGCTTCGCTCGGATGCGACACCATGTCCCCCGCAATTCAATGATGCCGATCGCCTTTCGAGTTGGCTGGCAGATGCGATCAGGCGTGGGAGCGTTAGCGCTTACCGCGATCAGGGACTGTTCCCCAGATATGTTTGGGATTGGCAGGACGGTTGCTGGTTTGAGGCTCGCTTGGTGAACGCCGTTGCTGGGACTTATAAAGGATATCCTGTCGCGGAAGCGAGCGTGCCTAAAGTTTTAAGGGATCGGATAGTTCGATGATGAGAATCGACTGCAACTGGGAGTCTGCCCCGCAAGTCCGTACTCCCGAGCTGCGAGCGACGTGGGCGCGTCTGCAGATCACGGTCGGCGACGAAGTCGCAACGCTTGTGAAAGAGCGCGAGGCGCCGGGTCAAATTCGCGAGGGAATTGACGTTTCGGCTTATCCTCTGGCGGAATGGATTGCATTAAATTGGTGGGCGGTTGAAACGGCGTCTCATACTCCTTACTACTCGGGTTTAGATCTGTCTGGCGCAGGAGAGGGATTTCCCTGGCCTGCAATGACATTACGCTCAGATCGTCAGCAAATGTGGATTCACGCGGCGCCTCGCCAGTCCCCGGACGATAGAGTACGTTTGCTCGGTAACGTCAGCGCAGTGCTTGATGCAGATGAAGTACGCCGGACACTAAGTCGCTTTGTCGACTCAACTGTAAGACGCCTAGAAGAAAGCAATATAGCTGACACCTTGTTGCAAGAAGAGTGGTATGCGATTCAAGGGCTTGACGACGAAGAGCGTGACTTTGCAGTCGTAGCCGCGTCATGGGGTTTCGATCCATTCGACATGCAGGCGGAAGATGCTCGTCGGCTAGAGGCGGCTGCTGACGTTATTTCTGACAGCTCCCTCCTCGCGGACATCGCTCGTGCCGTGCCTTTTTCAGAACTAGAGGCGGCCGATGAATGGATACGCACAGCGCTTCAAGATGGCACGTCCCGGAACACAGGTCCGAGGGAGCGGCTGTCGGGTATGGAGGCGTTCCGTGGAGTTTCGAGGGCTGCTCCGTGGCGCGAGGGTTATAAGCGAGCTCGAGCCCTTCGCGAGGTGCTCGGCCTGTCAGCTGTCGAGGCAATGCCGATAGAAGATTACGTTGTTCTGACGAATGTTAATGTTTCGCCTCCTGGCAACATAGAAGCCCTTACTCGCATCAGCGCCACGTCGGCGGAGACGGTTGTCGGTCCGGAGGTCGAGCGATCCGCTCCGCGCGGCCGGTTCCTCGGTGCTCGGACAATCGCGCGTCAGATAACAGATCCACTGACACGATCTTCGCTTCTTACGCGGGGTAGTAGCTACACGGACAAACTTGAGCGTGCTTTCGCTGCAGAGTTGCTTGCGCCCGCTGCCGGGATTGAAGAGCTTCTTGCTGGCGACCTTGGGGAGGCCGCTCAAGCGCGCGCGGCAAGTAATTTTCTTGTCAGTGATCGATTGATCGAACATCAGATAGACAATCAGTTGGCGGCATAGGTACAAGAGGGACTGTCAAGGCCGTCTAGTTTCCTCCTCGGCCGCGACCTGCTCGACCCGGTCTTCAGACCGGGCACCCGCGACTGCGAGGTGCTCCCCGGCACGCTGATCAACCCGTACGACGGCGCTGCGGTGTCGTTCGCCTCCGGGAATGACATGTCCCGACAGGTGCAGATCGACCACGTCGTCGCTCTCGGCTGGGCGCGGCACCACGGCGCGTGGGCGCGGTCGGACGAGCAGCGGCTGACGTTCGCAAACGACCCGGCGAACTTCGTCGCCGCCTCGGACGACATCAACCAGTCCAAGGGCGACGCGGGCCCGGGAGAGTGGCTGCCGCCGGCGGCAGAGCTGCGCTGCGGGTACGTGGAGCAGTTCGTAGGGGTTCTGGGCGAGTACGGGTTGGTGGTCGGGGCGGAGGGCCGAGCGGCGGCGGCGGCGGTGCTGGTCGGGTGCTGACGCGCGCCGGGGCTGTGCCGCCCGCGGAGCCTGCGCCGTGCTCCACTAGCCTGAGCGCCACTATGGCCTTCGGCTCGGACGCGGACTGGGCCGACCCGGACCCGTTCGACCGGCCACCGCGCCGGAAGTCCGGGCGCCGCCTCTCCGTTCGCCAGGACCGCGGTACGGCGATCCTGCTACTCGTCCTCCTCTTGATGCTCGGTGCCGTCCTGTCCTTCTTCGTCCTGGTCGAGCACCTGGCGGCGGATCGGTGCGGCGGAGCCTTGGGTGAGTGCGATTACGAGCTCCTGAGCGCGACGACCGTGTTCGTCCCCGGAGTCGTCGCCCTGACCGTCCTCCTGACGATCGTCGCCCTCGTCCGACGCGGCACATCGCGCCGGATCTGGTGGATCCCCGCGACCG
Organism: Rathayibacter sp. VKM Ac-2804; assembly: GCF_009866655.1. Classification (NCBI taxonomy): domain Bacteria; kingdom Bacillati; phylum Actinomycetota; class Actinomycetes; order Micrococcales; family Microbacteriaceae; genus Rathayibacter; species Rathayibacter sp. VKM Ac-2804. The sequence continues at coordinate 3,586,865 of NZ_CP047420.1, read as the reverse complement.
GCGTGCTCGGCGCCGTCCTCGCGTTCCTTCTCGCTTCGGGTCTCGCCTTCGTCGCGGTGCACTGAAGCGCTGCTCAACCTGGTCCTCGAGCCCGGCTCGACTGCAAGGTTCTTACCGGCGCCATGACCTACCCATCCAATGGAGCAACGGTGTCGGTCATATTCGGGGGCGACACCTACCGCCCTCTGCAAATCAACCACTTCGACGCCCTGAGTCGGCTTTGATATGAAGGTGCATGAGCCTGATCGGACGAGCAGCTGCTGGCATTCGCGAGCGACCTGGCGAACCATGTCACCGTCTCGGATGACACACGAACCAGACCAAGAGTGATGCCGGCTCGAGAGTGGCTGCCGCCTGCCCCGGAGCTTCGCTGTGGCTACGTCGAGCAGTCGTTCGTGCCGGTAAGGGGGCGTGAAGCTGGCGGTACCTGGCGAAAAACCGGAAGGCGGCGGAGGGCGTGCTGGCGAGCTGCCACCAGCCGTGCCACCGCTGCCCGGAACTGACTGCTCCCACGCAAAAGCAATCGATTCTTAGGCCTCAGGGATCGTCACGAGGCGAACGGCGACATCGAGAAACTTGAGCGCATCAAATTGCTTAACTAGATTTACTTTGGTGAAAGTAAACAAGCTGTCAACGTCGAGCGGCTTAGGTCGACCAATGCCTAGAATAACTTCACTTATCCCAGCGTCCGCGAACCGCCCGTCTGATACGGCAGCAACGCGATCCATCCACGCTCGGCGCCCATTTTCATCCCTTGCTAAGGACTCTGTTGAGACAAGTGCCTGTGCTAGTAGGTGACTCATGGATGCCGAATCCCGACCTCGTTTCACGTGAATTAGCTGGCCCGGATTCACGTAAATATCGCAGGGCTCAATTCCGCCGCGAGAATGTAAGGGTGTTGAGATCAATTTCCTATCAAGCGAGTAGCCGCCGAGTAGCTTCGCAGCACGGATGTTGTAGTCCGCTTCATTCTCGCCCGCAGGCCATGCGGGCAGCGAAAGGGAGGGGGTGGTGGTGAGGATCTCGCGTACTCGTTTGTCAATGCGATCAAGGTACTGGTCGTCCATTCGATACCAGCTGCCGTCGTGCAGGCAGTACCTGCGCTCGTCGACCTGAACCTCGAAGGTCAACCATCGACGAAGCGGGACGGCGTTGGAGGCGACGGTGGCGGGTGATGGCTTGTTTTCGCTGAAGAGTTCGATCTGAATAAGGCTCAGGCGAGACGCGATCGTCTCCACCGGAGTGTCTTTGAACCAAGACAAGATCTCATCTAGGTCGGGAGCGTACTCGAAAAATTTTGACTTGTGGTCGCCAAAGCCGCTAACTTTACAGCTCGCGAAAGGCGCCCATTGGTCCAAGCGCTCGTGTGGCCAGCTTATGCTCATTCTGTCGCCATCGGCATTCGAAATCGCTTCGTACAGTTGGTTGTCGAGCGCGACGACAACGGGATCCTTCGGCTTCAAGGCCACTAACTGTTCGATTCCCTCGAGACCGGGGAGGACAGGCAGCTCAAGCAGATCGTTGAGCGCCTTAAGATCTTTGACAAGCTTCTCGGGACTCTTGGCAAGTGGGAGATTTAGTGAATCTGCAGCGCGGAGCTGAATCACCTTCTCACCAACTGACAGGTTCGAAATTATGGCGCGCGCCTCGATGCGGTTCACTACTTCACCGTACTCATCGACACCGAGGTCTCGCATCGTCCCTCCGGACGGCTGTGTGCTCCGGTCCACTCTCGAACGGTGGTCGAGAATAGTTCGCGTAATCGACTTCAGTTCGGACGGCGCGGCCGAACGTGCAACCACTCGCGCGCCAAAGCGGAAGTCGATTCGCTCAAATTCTAAAAAGTGGAAGCCTATGCCCCAAGAAATTGCCCAGACTTGATCTTGGTCGTCCTTAATTGCGAGCACGGCTCCGGGGGAAGTGTTCGTCAAGCGAATTTTTTTCCCCGCGAGGAGCGCGAGGTCCTTCACCCAGGCGCTCTCGTTCGAGATGGAACCTGAAACCAAGAGAGCGTCCAGTGTGTCGACTTTTGTACTCTCGACCGTATAGTTCGAGTCGCTAGCCCTGTACTTCTCGCGGATGGCCGACTCAAGTGTTGTCTCCTCGATCATGCGGTACACGGTCGTGCGTTTGGTGGAGCTAGCCTGTTTGATCATCGTGTGCAGACCCTATACCGAGGAGATTCGGATGGAAAGGTCCCCTGCGCTACGTGTCACGAAATCTTCTCGTTGATACGTGCAGGGACTCCGCCGCTTGAAAGGGCCGTTGACCACCATCCGGTAGACCGATCTCCAGTCTTGCAGCCTCGCCGGGTCCCTCGGGCTGGCCGCTCACTCCTTGGCTCTGGCGATCAACACGCCTCGAGGCCAGATACGTCGCGGTGCTTGGTGCTGGTCGAGAGCGTCTGCAAGGTGAGTGGGCGCGCCGCATGGAATAGGGCGAGATTTAACAGCGATTAAGGCAATCAGCCGACCGCACGCGTTCGCGTGCCTGGTCGACTCGCCCGCGCCCCGCAGATGGCCTCGTCGCCGCCGCGGACGTCACGAACTAGTCGAACAGCATTGCGGGCCCGGGGAGCAGTCGCAGTCGGCCGCGGAGCTGCGTTGCGGACGTCTCGAGTAGTTCGAGGGGTGCTCGGGGCAGACGAGCTGGCGCTCGGGGTGCAGGACCGCGTGGGGCCGGAGGCGGTGCTGGTCGGGTGTTGACCCAGTTAGGCGTAGGCGGGCCGCGGTGCCTGCGGGCTTTGCTCGGCTAGCCTGCGGGCACTATGACCTTCGACTCGGACGCGGACTGGGACGACCCGGATCCGTTCGACCGACCGGCTACCCGTATGCGCCCCGCCCGCCGCCTATCGGCCGGCGAGGACCGCGTCACCGCGATCCTGGTGCTCGTCTTCCTGCTCGTGCTCGGCGCGATCCTGTTCGTCGTCGTCCTCATCGAGAACCTGACCTTCGATGCGAACCGCGTGGACAACCGCCTGGACGGCGTCTCGGTTCTGGGCGAGACGATGTGGATCGTCCCCGGAGCAGTAGGCCTGTCCGCCCTCGCGACGCTCGTCGCACTCTTCCGCCCCGACAGGTCCCGCCGCATCTGGTGGATCCCGGTGGCAGGCGCGGCAGTTACTGTCGCCGCCTTTCTGGTCGCGTCAGGGATCGTGATTCTCGCCGGGCGGTGACCGCAAAAGGGCGACGCTCCTCTTGCGCCATTCCGGGATGAGGTCCGAGCACACTCGACCGAGCTAGGCAAAAATACTCGTTGTCCTCCGCCTGCGAGAGAGAGGGCACAGTGAGACTCAACCCCAGACACGAGCGTCTCTCGCTAGTTCTTCCCCTTGATGTTTCTACTCTCGGGCTATGCCCGCTCTCACTCCCGCTGATCTTTCCCTCGAGCTGGGAGTGTCTCAAAAGCGCATTCGCTCTGTTCTCCGAGAAAGCTTCGGCAATCTCGATCCCGACACCACCCGTTGGGCTCTCACTGACGAGCAGGCCGACCTCGTTCGGACTCGGATTTCTCGTCGTGCTACGGGAACGCGGTTCACGCTCGTTCCCGGAGATCAGGTTCGAAGACGATCGGTGCATGCCGCGTACGGCGGTCAGCAGCAGGGCGGCATCTCCACGCCGAAATCGCTCGGCGAGATCCTGATCTTCACCGACCCAGCGAAGGGCGCCCGGTACGGGTACGACCGCTTCGAGGGCCTGCGCGAGGACGGTTCCTACTCGTACACAGGCGAGGGCCAGATCGGCGATCAGGTCTTTCTCCGCGGTAATCTTGCTCTTCGCGACGCCGCCGTCCAGAACCGCGTCATCCGGCTTTTCACGGTGCAGGGAACGAGCGTGACCTACATCGGAGCCTTCACGACGGGGACTCCGACCTACCGCTTCGAGACCATCCCCGACACCGAGGGGACGCTTCGGCAGGGCATCATCTTCACCCTTGTTCCGATCAGCGCCGACGTCTCGACGCTCCCTGCGTATGGCGGTCAGCCGGTGGCGTCGGCGGAGCTCTCCGAGTGGTCTGCACCGGAATCGTCCGATGTTGTGATCGCGGGTGCGGACCTGAGCCCGATCGAGGAGCGGGTGGTTTCCCGCGTGGAATTCGAACTGCAGGCGGCCTTCGGTGAGTGGCTGGCGGAGAATGGAACTCCGCCGAGTCGGCTCACCCTTCCCGTCGGCTCCACCCGGATTGAGCCTGATCTCTACGTGAAGTCCAGCGGCTGGATCGTCGAGGCCAAGAAGTCGACTGCTCGCGCCTATGTGCGCACTGCAATCGGCCAGGTTCTTGATTACGCCCACGTCGCCAATGGCCTCGGCTGGGCAGCTGTTCCCGTCATCCTGCTGCCGGGTCGTCCCGAGTCAGATCTCCTCGAACTGATTGGGAGGCTCGGGATCATCACCGCGATCCGCACGGACGACGGCTTCGACCTCGTCGATCCCTAAGCCGTCAGGAGGGCGACGGCGGGTAGATCGGCGGGTGCCCACTCCAGTGGTGTGAGGTCAGCGCGCGTGACCCACAGCATCGAGTCGTGGTCGGTGCTAGACGTAGGACTCTCCGAGGAGAGCGTCGCCCAGAAGCACGAGAGCCGGATCACGCGCGTCGAGCCTGCGGTGTCGTCGACGGTCAAGAGTTCGCCCACCTCGATCTCGACGCCGAGCTCCTCGCGAATTTCTCGAGCGAGCGCCTGCTCGTGCGTCTCGCCTGCCTCGACCTTGCCGCCCGGGAACTCCCATTTGCCGCCGGCGTCCTTCTCCGGTCGGCGGCGGCAGGCCAGGATGCGGCCGTCGCTCTCGATGACGGCAGCAACAACGTCGAGGACATCCACGACTCCATCATGGGGCACCCTCACAACCAAGGCTGAGGGGCGCTCTTCGCCGGAGTGTGCAGCCCTCCAGGCGCTCAGCCTTGGTTTCGAGGCCGGGCCGCTGAGCAAGCCGCGCCTCCGCCCCGTCTTTGACGCCCCCGCCACCCCCGTGTTACGTTCGCTCTCGGACATGTGACTGGTCGTGCAGGCAGGATCCGACGAAACGCGTACGAAGCGTCGTCGGGTCCTTTTTTTGTGCCCGGACGCCTCCTGGCGCGCCGACGACGGGGCGGGGACAGCGACGGAAGCGGCAAGAACGCGACGCAGCACAGCGCAGGGAAGCGCGCGTCCCCCACACACCCGAAGGAGTACCGATGAGTACCCAGGACAGCGCGAAGGCGATCCTCGAGCACGTCGGCGGCGCCGGCAACGTCTCGAAGCTGCAGCACTGCTCGACCCGCCTGCGCTTCGCGCTCGCGGACGACCAGAAGGCCGATGTCGACGCCCTGAAGGCGGTGCCCGGCGTGATCGGCGTCGTCATGGGGCCGCAGACGCAGGTCATCGTCGGCAACGGCGTCGCCGAGATGTACGCGGCGGTCGAGAAGCTGCGCGGCGGCACCGAGGCGACCGCCCCGAAGACCGAGCAGCCCCGGTCGCTCAAGCGCCTCGGCGCAACGATCATGGACTTCGTCGTCAGCGTCTTCACGCCGATCATCCCGGCCATCGCCGGCGCCGGGATCTTCAAGTCGTTCCTCGTCCTCGCCTCCGCGGTGGGCTGGCTCGATCCGGCCAGCGACAACTTCAAGCTGCTGTCCGCCATCCCGGACGCGGTGTTCGGCTTCCTGCCGCTCCTCGTCGCGTACACGAGCGCCAAGAAGCTCGACGTGAATCGACCGCTCGCCCTCGGACTCGTCGGAGTCCTGGTCTTCCCAGCCTTCACCACGCTGCTCAACCAGGAGGGCGGAGTCGCCCTCTTCGGCATCCCCGTCCCGGTGATCGCCTACAACGCGCAGGTGTTCCCGGCGATCCTCGCGGTCCTCCTGCTCTCGGTCGTCGAGCGCTTCTTCACGAAGCACTCGTGGGGTCCGATCCGCACCTTCTACGTGCCGCTGATGTGCCTCGTCATCGTCGCTCCGGCCACGATCTTCCTGCTCGGCCCGCTGGGCTACTGGCTCGGCTCGATGCTCACCGGCGCCCTGATCGGCCTCTACGGCGCGCTCGGCTGGGTGGCCGTCGCGCTCCTCGCCGGCGTCCTGCCGCTGATCATCTCGGTCGGCATGCACAAGGCCTTCATCCCGCCGACCATCGCGACGATGGCCAGCGCGGGCAAGGACACCTTCTACCTCGCCTCCTCCCTCGCGCACAACGCCGCCGAAGCCGGCTCCAGCCTCGCGATCGCCCTGCGCACCAAGAGCGCGGCGCTGCGCGCGACCGCCTTCTCCGGCGGACTCTCCGCCCTCTTCGGCATCACCGAGCCCGCCCTCTACGGCGTCACCCTGCAGAACAAGCGCGCGCTGATCTCCGTCATCTCGGGCAGCGTCGTCGGCGGCGCCTACATCGGCGCCACCCAGGTCGCCGCGTTCGCGCTGGTCAGCCCGGGCGTCGCGAGTATCTCGATGTTCATCGACGGGCTCAACCCGTGGAACCTGCTCAACGCGGTCATCGGCCTGCTGATCTCGGTCGCCGTCTCGTTCGTCGTCTCCTTCATCATCTGGCGCGACGACGCCTCCGCCAGCGTCCAGGCGCTCGGCGACGTGGTCGCGAAGGACGCCGACGACGCGACCGCTCTCACCGCCCCGCTCAGCGGCGACGTCATCCCGCTCAGCGAGGTGAACGACCCCGTGTTCTCCGCCGGCGTCCTCGGCGAGGGCATCGCCATCCGCCCCACCGACGGTGTCGTCCGCTCGCCGTTCGCCGGCACGGTCATCGCCGTCCTCAGCTCCAAGCACGCCATCGGCCTGCGCCGCGACGACGGGGTCGAGGCCCTCATCCACGTCGGTCTCGACACCGTCCAGCTCGACGGCGCCCCCTTCGACGTGCACGTCGCCGTCGACGAGCGCGTCGAGGCCGGGCAGCTGCTGCTCACCGCCGACCTCGCGGCCATCACCGCCGCCGGCTACGACACCACCACCCCGGTGCTGATCACCAACTCGGCCGAGTACACCGTGCTCATCGAGGCCGCCGACCGCGTGTCGGCGGGCGATGCGATCATCACCGTCACCCAGAAAGAGAAGGAGCTCGCCGATGGCGCTGCCTGAGGGATTCCGTTGGGGCGGCGCACTCGCCGCCAACCAGGTCGAGGGCGCGTGGCGCGAGGGCGGGCGCGGGCCGGCCGTCAGTGACGTCGCCTCCTACAAGCCGAAGGCCGACCCCAAGGAGTACGCGATCCACCATCAGAACACGGTGGCGAGCATCACCGCGGCGATGGCGGACGACGACACCGAGTACTACCCCAAGCGCCGCGGCATCGACTTCTACCACCGCTACCCCGGCGACCTGGCGCTCTTCGCGGAGATGGGCTTCACCACCCTCCGCGTCTCGATCGCCTGGACCCGGCTCTACCCGACGGGGGAGGAGGCGGAGCCGCTCGAGGAGGGCATCGCCTACTACCTCGCACTCTTCACCGAGATGCGGCGCCTGGGCATCGAGCCGCTGGTCACGCTCTCGCACTACGACCCGCCGCTCACCCTGGCGCTCAAGCACAACGCCTGGGTCGAGCGCCGGACGATCGAGCTGTTCGAGCGCTTCGCCCGCACCTGCTTCGAGCGCTTCGGCCACCTGGTCGACATGTGGCTGTCGTTCAACGAGATCGACGGGATCATCCGCCACCCGTTCACCTCGGGCGGCATCATCGAGGAGACCGTCGAGGGCAGCGTCGAGCAGGCCTGCTACACGGCGCTGCACCACCAGTTCGTCGCGTCGGCGTCGGTCACGAAGACGCTGCACGAGCTCTGGCCCGAGGCGCGGATGGGCTGCATGCTCACGATGCTGACGACCTACCCGAACACCTGCCACCCCGACGACGTCGCGGCCACCCAGGCCAAGGAGCGGATGCTCTACCTCTGCACCGACGTCCAGGCCGGCGGCGCCTACCCGCGCCTCGCCCTGCGCGCGCTCGCTGCGCGCGGCGTCGAGATCCCGTTCGCGGAGGGCGACGCCGAGCTGCTGCGCGAGCACCCCGTCGACTTCATCTCGTTCAGCTACTACATGTCGATGACGGAGTCGGTGCGCCCGGACGCCGAGCGCACCCCCGGCAACACGGTGCTCGGCGTGAAGAACCCGTTCCTCGAGTCGAGCGAGTGGGGCTGGCAGATCGACCCGGTCGGCCTGCGGATCTCGCTGATCGACCTCTACGACCGCTACGGCAAGCCGCTGTTCATCGTCGAGAACGGGCTCGGGATGCGCGACGAGCTCGTCGCATCGGACAATGAGGGGGAGGATCCCCGCATCCACGACCCCTACCGGATCGACTACTTCCGCGCGCACTTCGAGCAGATGATCCAGGCGGTGGACGAGGGTGTGGAGCTCCTCGGCTACGTGAGCTGGGCGCCGATCGACCTGATCAGCGCCTCCAGCTCGCAGATCTCGAAGCGCTACGGGTTCGTCTACGTCGACATGGACGACCTCGGCCACGGCAGCACGAACCGGTACCGGAAGGACTCCTTCTACTGGTACCAGCGGGTCATCGCGTCCAACGGCGCCGACCTGGGATGACCCTTCTCGCTCCAGTTGCCCGCCGGGCCGCGCAGACGCCGTCGACGGAGACACGCATGCAGACCATCAAGAAGGTGCTCAACTCGAGCGTCGTGCTCGTCGTCGACGAGCGCGGCGCCGAGCGGGTGCTGCTCGGCAAGGGGATCGGCTTCGGCGCCAAGGCGGGCGAGGTGATCGAGGCGTCCGCGGTGGACCAGGTGTTCGTCGCGCTCGACGACGCCGACCAGCGGAACCTCGTCGAGCTGCTCGCGCAGATCCCGCCGGAGTTCGTCGAGCTGACCCGCGCGGTCGTCGCCGACGCGGAGGAGCAGGGGCTGAAGCTCGACCCGCACGTGTACCTCGCGCTGACCGACCACCTGCACTTCGCGGTGGAGCGCCAGCGGCGCGGGCTCGCGGTCGCGAACCGGCTGGCCTGGGAGATGCGCTCGGTGTATCCGGTGCAGTACGCGGTGGGGGAGCGGGCGGTCGCGGCGATGCGCTCGCGGCTGGGCGTCGACGTGCCGGACGACGAGGCGGCGAACGTGGCCTTCCACCTCGCCAACGCGGAGCTGGGTAAGGTCGGCATCGACTCGCTGCGGATCGTGCAGCTGATCCGCTCGGTCACCGCGATCATCCAGCACACGAGCGGGGCGGCGCTCGACCGCGAGGACCTGCGCTCGGCCCGCTTCGTGGCGCACCTGCAGTACTTCGCCGAGCGGTTCTTCTCGGGCGGGCTGCTGGTCAGCTCGGACGACTTCCTCTTCACGAGCCTCAGCACGCGGTATCCGCGGGCCGTCGCGTCGGCGGAGCGGGTGCGCGCGTTCGTGCGGGCGGAGTACGGTGCGGAGCTGCCGAACGAGGAGGTGGCGTTCCTGGCGCTGCACATCGCGCGGGCGGCGCCGGAGTAGGGCGCCCATCAGTCCCGTCCGTCCTGTCAGTCACTACGGAGAGAGCACCATGACCCGCGGCACCGTCCACTTCGTCCGGCACGCCCAGACGCTGTTCAACGTCAACGGCCAGCTGCAGGGCTGGTGCGACTCGCCGCTGACCGCGCGGGGCGAGCGGCAGATCGCGGCGCTCGGGGAGCGGATGCGCGGGGTGCCGCTGGTCGCGGCCTTCATGAGCGATCTGACGCGCACGCGGACCACGGCCGCGGCGGCGCTCGCCGGGCATCCGTCGATCGAGCCGGTGCCGACGACGACGCTGCGGGAGTGGCACTTCGGCGGCTTCGAGGGGCAGCCGAACGCGTCGCTCTGGGAGCCGGTCTTCGCCGACCACGGCTACTCGTACGTGCCGGCCTCGGCGGACTGGCCGCGGATGACCGACGCCGGCCTGGACAGCGTCATCGACGCGATCCACCGGCACGACCCCTCCGGCCGCGCGGACACCGCCGCCTCGGTGCGCGAGCGGGTGGAGGCGGCGCTCGCGCTGATCCTGCCGGCCGCCGAGCACGGCGACGTGCTCGTCGTCACCCACGGGACGGTGCTCGGCAGCCTCCTGCGCGCCATCGACCCCGCGCACCGTCCGCGCGCGGGCTTCCCGAACTGCGGCATCGTCCCGGTGACCGACGGCGTGATCGGCCCGATCGACGCGAGCTGCGCGGTCGACTGAGCGGGATCTCGATACGCCGACTGCGGCGGCTACTCGACCAGCATGCTCGGCGGGCGCCTGCTCCATGCTGATCGAGTAGCGCGGGCAGCGTGCGTATCGAGATCCACCCACCGCAGGCACGTCGGCCGCCGAGGCGTCCCGCTCCCGCCGAGGCGTCCCGCTGCACCTGGACGCATCGACGGTTCGGGGACGCCTCGGCAGTGAGTGCCGCGGTCACCCCTTCAGCGGGTCGTTCCCCCAGTTCATCAGCGAGTACCGCCACTTCGTCTCGGTCACGTCACCGGAGGGCCGCTGCTTCGAGTGCCGGGCGACGTAGCCGGTGACCTTCTTCATGTGCGCATAGTCGTCGTCGCTCAGGTCGGCCTGCTTCGTGCCGAGGATGTCGATGATCCGGCGGCCGCTGTGGTGGCCGACCGACTCGCCGCCGCTCGCCGGCTTCTGGCCGACGTCCTTCGACTCGTCCTTCTCGAGCCACGCCTCGATCTCCTTCACCGTCATGTTCACGGCGTCGTGGAAGTCGTCGCGGATCCCGCGCTTCTCGTCATCGGTCGTCTCGTCGCTCATCGCGCTCGCTCCTCGGGTCGGTACCGCTCCACTCGAGCGCTCCGGATCCACTCGAGCGCCCCGCGGGCGAGAGGTCAAGCCCCGTGCCATCCACGGCCACGCGCGTAGCGTCGGGAGTCAGCCGTCCGAGACCACCCACGCACAGGAAGAGGCCTCCATGCCCTCACGCAACACGCTCGTCCGCAGCCTCCACGACCTCGGCGCCGCCGCCTGGTTCGGCGGTTCCCTGATGGGCGCCGTCGGCCTGAACGGCGCCGCGTCCACCTCCTCCGACCCCTCGGAGCGCCTCCGCCTCGCGTCGAACGGCTGGGCCCGCTGGACCCCCGTGCAGCTCGCGGCGATCGCGGCGCACGGCGTCGGCGGCATCGGCCTGATCCTCGCCAACAAGACCCGCCTCGCCAACCAGCAGGAGAGCCGCACCAACACCGTCGTGAAGACGATCGTCACCGGTCTCGCCGGTGCCGCCTCCGTCACCGCCGCGATCGCCGGCGCGACCCAGGCCAAGCACGCCGAGGAGGGCGCCAAGGGCGTCACCGAGGCGTCGTCGAGCAACTCCGACGAGCTGACCACCGCGCTCCGCGTCCAGAAGGTCACCCAGTGGGCGATCCCCGTGCTGACCGCCGTCATCATCATTCTCGGTGCCCAGCAGGGCGAGCAGCAGCGCCCGGTGAAGGGCCTCTTCGAGACGACCGCCCGGATGTTCCGCAAGTAGCCGTCCGCGTCGGCGCGGGGTCAGCCCAGGCGGCTCTCCTCCGCGCCGACGTGCCAGCCCTCGTCCTTCACCCAGCTGAACCCGAGCGCGCACTGGTGCGGGACGACTCCCGGCTCCGGCACCGTGTGCAGGGAGACGCTGAAGGGCGTCGGCACGATCGCGTCGTAGATCGTCACCACCGGATCCGTCCCGACCAGCTCGGAGCAGAACCGTGTGATCGTCGCCCGCTGCTCGGCCGTGTCCGCGGGGACGAGCTCGGCGATCGCCGCGTCGTCGTCGAGCACGGGCAGCAGCCGCGCGACCAGCACCCGGCCGTCGCCCTCCGGAGGCATCGTCCCGGCCGTCGGGTCGCCCCAGTCGCTGAGCGCGAGCGCCACGAGCCCGGCCGGGATCGCGACCAGCACGGCGAGCACACCGCCGATCACGAGGGTGCGGCGCCTGCGAGTGCTCGACGTCCTGTTCTTGATCGCCGCTTCGGACTGTTCGTTCACGCTCGGAGGCTAGGCCCTCGTCCACTCGCGATCGTGCAGCCCACCACGTCACACGGCGGAACACCCCGTCATCGGGGGTAGTGGACTTCGCTCGCGAGCGCCCGGGCAGCACCCTGGATGGACGCGGGATCCGGTGCTCGAGCACCGTCTCCCGCCGTCATCGCGGCGTGCCCGAGAGGCCAGGGAGCGGTCTGCAACACCGCTGACGCGGGTTCGAATCCCGCCGTCGCGTCGATGGGGAACCCGTCGTCCTCGAAAGTGTCGAGGCAGCCGCCGACTTGAGGACCGATGACAAATGCGCAGCGGGCCCCTACTGCGGGGTCGCGACGCAGACGGCGGAGGCGAAGGCGCCGGTGGCGGTCTCCTCGGCGAGGACCTCGCCGTCGAGGGTGATGCGGCAGGTGATGTCGCCCTCGTCGTCGGCGCCGTTCGTCGCGGTGAGGGAGAAGGCCTGGAAGGCGGCGCCGCTGTCGACCTGCTGCTCCTCGGTGAAGGGGAGGGGCTGGCCGGCGACCTGCTCCACGCCGGAGTTCGTGCCGTCGAGCGTGGTGTAGAAGATCGAGGTGCTCGTCCCGGCGCCGGTCACCTCGTAGACCAGTTGCTGCGGGGGCCCGGACGTCGCCGAGGCCTGCGCGGTCGCGATCGCGTTCGAGATGCCGGTCGCGAAGCCGGCGGTGTAGACGATCGCCAGGATGATCGAGAGCAGGATCGCCACGGCGTTGAGGATCACGCCGGCGATGGCGGTCCCCTTCTTCCTGCCCTTGAGGAAGAGCGCGATCACGCCGAGCACGACGCCGACGAAGGCGACGAAGCCGGAGACGTAGTTGACGATCGGGACGACGGCGCCGACGAGCGAGGCGATGCCGATGATCAGCGAGGCGAGGCCGAGGCCGTTGCCGGTCTTCGGGGCCTGCGGGCCGATGCCGGGGGTGGGCTCGGGGAACACGGCGGGGTTGTACTGCGTCATGCCGCGAGTATCGCAGCCGCTCGATTGACCGGCCTATCTCTACATAGGTAGCCTCGGCGCATGACTCCGCTCAGCCGCATGACCGCCGCGACCGCGGACGTGCTCCGCGCGCTCCTCGACGCCTCCGGGCCGACCTGGGGGATGCTCGTCATCAAGGGCACGGGGCGGCCGGCGGGCAGCGTGTATCCGATCCTCGAGCGGCTCGAGGGCGCCGGCTGGGTGTCGTCGGCGTGGGAGGCGGAGACCGAGCGCAGCGGTCCGCGGCGCCGGCTGTACGAGCTGACGAGCGACGGGGCGGAGGCGGCGACCACCGCCGTCGCGCGGTTCGAGGCGGCCGCGGCCCGGGCGGTCCGGCTCTCCGGAGCGGAGGCCCGCGCGTGATCGACCTGCTGCTGCGACTCCTGGCCCTCCTCCTCCCTCCGCTCGCGCGCGAGCGCTACCTCGAGGAGTGGCGGGCCGACGTCGCCGGCGCGGACGAGGCGGGCCTTCGGCGCGGCGACGTCGTGCTCGGCGCGCTCGTGCTCAGCGCGACGCTCGACCGCGGGCTGCCGGTGCACTCGGGGGAGCCGCGGTTCCTCCGGCCGCGACGGCTGGCGCGGCGCGGGCTCGGGCTGCTGACGGCGGCCGCGGTGATCCTGATCGGCGGGTACCTCACCGGCGGCGGCGTCGCCCCGGAGGGGGTGTCCGGGGGAGTGGTCGGCATCGTGCAGTCGACGGGGCGGGCGCTCGTGGTCCTGGCGCTGGTGGTCGGGCTGGTCGGGGTCGCGCACATGATCGGGGCCGCCCGCGCCGCGGAGACGCGGCTCGCGAAGGTCTCGCTGCTCGCGGCGATCGCGGGCCCGGCGATGGTGACGGTCGGCGCGCTGGTGCCGGGGGCGCCGTGGTGGCTGCTGTTCCTCGGCTTCCTGGTGGCGAGCGCGGGGCTCGCCACGGGCGTCGCGGTGATCGGCGGGACACGGCCGGTGGTGTGGGGGCACCGGACGGCCCCGCGGGCTCGGCGCGTCCCGGTCGCCCTCGGCGGGGCGGCGCTGGTGCTCGCGGTCGTCGTGGTCGGCGCGATCGACCTGCTGGTGTGGAATCCGCTCGCCAAGGTCCCGGGCACCGAGCTCGGCACGATCTACCGGCTCCTGGCTGAGCGCGACGGCTTCTCGCTGAACGGCACGCTCGTGCTGACGGCGGTCTGGGCCGCCTTCTGGACGGTGCCGGCCCTGCTGGTGGCGGCGCTCGCCGCGCACCGGGTCGGCGACGCCCTCACTCCGCGGCGCCTCGTGATCGTGATGCTCTCGCTGGCCGGCGCGGCGATCTTCTTCCGCTTCTTCACCGGCTTCGGCATCGGGATGTCGATCGCCGACTCGTTCGCGACCAGCGGCTACGACGCGTCGCTCGTGTCGGCGGTGCTGCCCTGGGTCGGGCAGCTCTCGCTCGCCGTCGCGGCGATCGCCTTCGGCTGGGCGCCTCGGGCGCGGATCCAGCCGGTCGCGGTGGCCGCCTGAGCGGTGCCGGCGGGATGCGGGGTCTGCTGACTCGCCTTCCAGCGGTGGTGGATCTCGATACCCCCGCTGCGCGGGCTACTCGATCAGCATGAGGGCGCAGGTCGGGCGAGTGAGCTGCGCAGCCGAGACGCGGAAGCGGGGCCGGCGGAGACCCGCCGACCCCGCGTGCCGTGCGGTGGTTACTTCTGAGCGGTCCTCCGGCGCGTCGCCGTCAGCGCGAGCGCACCCGCGCCGCCGGCGATGAGGGCGAAGGCCAGCGCGGCGAGGCCGGTCGTGCCCTCGGCGCCGGTGTGCGCGAGAGCGGCGCCGGGCTTCGCCGTGGGCTTCGGCGTCGCGGTCGGCGCCGAAGCGACGGGCCCGGCGGTCGCGGTCGGCACGGCCGTCGGCGCCACGGTCGGCTCGGCGGTCGGTGCCACGGTCGGCTCGGCCGTGGGCTCAGCCGTCGGCTCGACCGGCGGCGCGGTCGGCGTGGCCGTCGGCTCCGGGGTCGGCGCGGCCGCCAGCTCCGGGGTCGAGGCCGGCGCGACGCGGTTCAGCGTCGCCTGCTCGTAGTCGTACGACATCGCCAGCAGCGCCGCGTCCTGGCTGCGCGGGGCGGCCAGCTCGAGGCCGGCGGCGGTCCCGGTCGAGGTGAAGCCGGCGGGCAGCGAGACCGTCGGCACCCCGGTGTTCGCGCCGACGTCGCAGAACGTCGTGCCCGCCCAGTCGGGAGTCGCCGCCGTCGCGCTGGTCGGCATGGCCAGGGCGTCGAGGTCGTTGTCGACGAAGAACTGGTCCATCGCCAGCTTGCCCGCGTCCTGCGCCGCGATCGCCGCATCGTAGGCGGGGTTCGGGATGTCCGCGTTGCTCTCGAAGAACGCGACGTCGTCCGGCAGCAGCGAGGTCTTGCCGTCCGCCATGACGTCCGAGAAGGTCAGCGCGTCGGCCGGCTCCGTGAGACCCGCGAGGCCCTCGGGCCAGGTCGCCTCGGTGTCCGCGAAGAACGCGTCGATGCCGGGGCGCAGGTCGAGGTAGCCGCCGCTCACCAGCGTGTTCGCCACGAACTCGCGGGTGAAGGTCGGCACCGGCACGATCTCGGCGCCCTGCGCGGCGAGGTCGAGGACCGCCTGGTCGACGAGCCCGGTGGTCTCGGCGAGGCCCGGGCGGGCCGGGTCCTCCTCGTAGTCCCAGCGCACGTAGCCGATGCGCTTGCCCTCGAGCGCGGTGTCGCTGAGCCCCTCGACGTAGGCCGAGCTGTCCTGCTGGTCCGCGATGACGGTCAGCGGGTCGGTCGGGTCGTAGCCGGCCAGCACCTCCATCAGCAGCGCGGCGTCGGTGACGGTCGTGGTCATCGGGCCCGAGACGTCCTGGCGCGGCGACAGCGGGACGATGCCCGTGACGCTGGTCAGGCCCATGGTCGGCCGGTAGCCGACGAGGCTCTGGTGCGCGCTCGGTCCGACGATCGAGCCGCAGGTGTCGGTGCCGAGGCCCGCGGGGGCGTAGCCGGCGGCGACGGCCGCGCCGGTGCCTCCGCTCGAGCCGCTGGCGCTGTTGGCCTGGTTGTAGGGGTTGTTCGTCCGGCCGCGCTCCGAGCTGAGCGTGTAGGTGCCGTGCCAGGCGAACTCGGCCATGTTGGTCTTCGCGAGGATGATCGCGCCCGCGTCGCGCAGGCGCTGGACGGCCGTCGAGTCGAGCTTGGTCTGGTACGTGTGCAGGGAGGCGCTGCCCGCGGTGGTGGGCATGTCGAACGTGGCGTAGTTGTCCTTCACCAGGATCGGGATGCCGTGCAGCGGGCCGCGGAGCGAGCCGGCCGCGCGCTCGGCGTCGAGCTCGGCCGCTGTGGCGAGCGCGTCCGGGTTGGCGAGGATGACGGCGGCGAGACCGGGCTGGTCGCCGTACGGGTCGTCGTACGCGGCGATGCGGTCGAGGTAGCGCTGGGTCAGGGCGACGGACGTCGTCGCGCCGGACTGCAGGAGCGCCAGGGCGTCGGTGATGCTGAGGTCGACGACGGCGGGGGCGGCCGCGTCGACGGGGGGAGTGGTCGCGCCGAGCGCCGCGGGGGCGGCGAGGGCGGTGCCGAGTGCGAGCCCGGTGCACAGGGCGGTGGCGGCGGAGAGTCGGACGACCCTCCGGAACGAGGGGGAGGGGGACAAGCGACAACCTTCGGATCGAGTGGGAGGGGGCTTGGAACCTCCCCAGTCTCGGAGCCGGATGTTGCACGCCTGTTTCGGCGCGGAGACGATCGAGCGCGCCCGACGTCCCCCTTCGCGGGGTGCGGAGGGAGCGCTCTCAGCGGGAGCAGTCGAGCAGGCCGTCCTCCACCAGCGACGCGGGCTCGGCGGGAGTCAGGCCGACGCGCAGCCGGGCGGTCTCCCCGCTCCAGTTCAGCTCGTAGTCGCCCGCGCTGAAGGGCTGGTGGCCGTCGCTCGCCGAGTAGTCCTCGAGCCACTCCGCGACGACCGAGCCCGGCCGCACCAGGCCGAGGGACCCACCCGCCGCGCGGAGGAACCCGAACTCGCGCACCACGACGCGGCAGCCGTCGTCGCTCGCGGACCGGAGGACGGAGTAGGTGCTGGTGCTGAACAGCAGTGAGAAGAAGACGGCGCACGGCACGCAGACGATCAGGAGGACGGCACTGAGGACGCCGAGGGCGGTCCTGGTCCTCGACGGCTCCCGCGGGATCCCGGGGAGGATGCAGCCGGCCAGGAGGCAGATCGGACCGCCGGCGAGCATCACCAGCTCGATCCCAAGCAGCGACGGCACGACGTCACCGACCACGATGGTCCCCCAGGCCAGCGCCTCCTGCCCGCTCGTGCCGGCGACGCGGTAGAGGGGAGCGATTGGCCCCAGCACGCCGAGGAGGACGACCGCCACGAGCTGCCAGGCCCCCGCAGCGAAGATGCGGCGGTCGAGGTGCGTTGGTCTCTCAGCGGGTGGCGCCTGCGGCGAGCTCGGCATCGCTCCCCTCCTCGTCGGGGACGCGGCTCAGAATGTCGCCGGGCTGGCAGTCGAGGACTGCGCAGATCGCGTCGAGGGTGGAGAAGCGGACCGCCTTGGCGCGGCCGTTCTTGAGGATCGAGATGTTCGCCGTGGTGATGCCGACCGCTGCGGCCAGGTCGGTCACCGACATCTTGCGCTTGGCGAGCTCGACGTCGAGGTGCAGCACGATCGCCATCAGACGACCTCGGCGAGCTCGCTGCGCTGCTCCACCGCGAGGTGCAGCAGGCGCCGCATCACGACGACGATCAGCGCGGTCGTCGCGCTCGCCACGGCGACGAGGCCGAAGGCGAGGGCCGTGACGGGCGCGGGCACCGCGACGAGCGAGGCCACGGCGCCGACGACGGCGAGGACCGCGCCGGAGACGAAGGCGCCGATCGCGAGGTCGACCCAGAGGTCGGAGCGGTGGTCGCCGGCGAAGAGCGTGTCGTCGCGGACCAGGCTGAGCAGCCGCCAGACCGCGATCAGCACGGCCTCGACGCAGAGCAGTCCGGCGACCACGACCGCGACGAGCACCGCGTCGACCGGTCCGCCGTCGAGCGCCTCGCGGGCGACCGGGCCGACGGCGAGCTGCACGAGCACGCAGCCGAGCAGCAGCACCAGCAGGAGGGTGCGGAGCGCGAGGAGGACGGGTCGGGGCATGCGGGGCTCCTGGGTCGTGAGAGTGCGGGGTCGTGACAGTGCTGGGTCGTGAGGGGTGCGGCGGGAGAGGCTGGCGTATCGAAAGACGTGCGTTTCGTATCGAATCTCGATACTGTCACCTCGACCGCACCAGCGGCAAGAGCGGACGGGGGCATCGGCATGGGACGACGGGGACGGGCGCTCATGGGCGCGGCGGTGCTGCTGACGATCGCGGTCGTCGCGACCGGCACGGGGCCGGCGGAGGGACTCGAGCTGGCGCTGTCGGCCGACGACTGCGTCGAGAGCGCGAGGGCGCAGTGGCGTCCGGCGCCGCCGCTGTCGCGCGACGAGCCGGCGGTCTTCGACGTCGACGTCACCGCCCGGGAGGACTGCCCGGCGGAGCGCCTCGTCGCGCTCGCGGCGACGGCGTCCGCGGCGATCGACGCGGCGCTCGGCACGGCTCCGGCGGGGCGGCGCTCGAGCGAGCTGGTGCTGCGGGCCGGCGACGACGTCCTGGCGATCGCGGATCCGCGGGACCGGACCGCACCCGTCGAGGCCTGGGACGCCCTGCGCCGCGGCATCGACGGGAGCCTCTCGGTGCGGACGGTCGAGTCCTACCCCGTCCTCGCGATCGCCCTCGCCCCGGCGGGTGCGGCGACCGCGCTCGACGCCCTCGATCTGCTCCTCGACCAGCGCTCCGCGATCACCGAGGGCGATCTCGACTGGACGATCGAGCAGCCCGCGACCGACACCCGAGGCGCCGCCTCGATCCGCGTGCAGGAGGAGCGCCCGGCCGACGAGATCGTGCGCCTCGCCCACGAGATCGACGGCGCGTTCTCGGGGGTGCGGGAGTCGACGGTCCACCTGAACGGCACGGTCCTGAGCGTCTCGCTGACCGGTGCTCCCGGGACAGCCGCCCCGCGCTCGCTCCGTGACTCGGTCCTCTGGCCGCGCGTGCTCGGCACGATGACGGCGCTGGCCGACCGGGGGAGCGGCTACGCGATCGGCGCCGAGATCGCGGCGGAGGCGGCCGACGGCTCCGGCCCCGTCGTCGACTCCTTCGCCTCGTCGTCGATGGACTGCGGGGCCACGCCCGGCACGGGCGGGACGACGCAGGCCGCCTTCGAGCACCTCCGCACGTCGATCCGGCCCGCGCATCCCGGCGAGAGCTTCGCCTTCAACGGCCTGACGGCGCCGGCCTGCCGGTGAGCCCCGCACACCATCAGCGGAGAAGGGGGTCCCTCCCCCCACCGAGGAGGCCCACCCTCCTCAGCTGATGGTGTGCGCGGCCCCGGTCATGCCAGGTGCCGGAGGTAGCGCTGCGGGTCGCCGAGGAAGCCGCGCCAGGTCCGCACGAGGTCCAGGTCGTCGTACTCCGCGCGGCGCAGGCCCCACTCGCCCAGCTCGTAGAGGTCAGCGCCCGGCAGCGCCGCGAGCACCGGCGAGTGCGTCGAGAGGATCACCTGCGAGCCGCCCGCGACCAGCGAGCGCAGCTGGCCGATCAGCGCGAGGCAGCCCGAGACCGACAGCGCCGACTCCGGCTCGTCGAGCAGCCACAGCCCGCGGATCCGGGAGCGGTTCACCACGATGTCGAGGAACGACTCCCCGTGGGAGCGCTCGTGGTAGTCCGCGTCGCCGAGGCCGATGTCCTCGAGGTAGGTGAAGAAGCCGTGCATCGTCTCCGCGCGGAGGAAGAAGCCGCGCTTGGAGGCGCCCGCCCCGCGCACGAGCTGCAGCTGCTGGGAGAGGTCCGACTCCGAGACGCGGGTCGAGTGCATCGCGCCGGTCGAGCCGCCCTCGGCGTTCAGCCCGTAGGCGAGCGCGATCGCCTCGAGCAGCGTCGACTTGCCGGAGCCGTTCTCACCGGTGATCACGGAGACCGGGCCGAGGTCCCAGCCCTCGTCGAGCACCTGGCGCACCGGCGGCAGGGTCGAGGGCCAGACGACGTACTCGAGCGCGGACGGGTGCTTCTGCACCCGGCGCACGGGGAGGGAGGAGAACACCTGCACCCCCTCCGGTCGCGACGACCCGGCCAGTCAAGCACGACGTCAGACCGCCCAGCCCGCCTCCGCCAGAGCGAGCGCGGCATCGGCGCGCGGCGAGTACGGCAGGTCCTGATCCAGCACCACGCGGTAGTCGGTGTCGCCCGGGCCGACCCAGAGGATCGAGTCGTCCGCCCCGGCCCGGCCGACGGCGGCGCGCACGGCGAGCGCGGGCTCGGCGATCTCCTGCACCTCGCAGCGGCCGTCGCGGGCGCCGTCGAGCAGGGCGCGGCGGATCCGCGCCGGGTCCTCGAAGCGCGGGTGGTGGTCGGTGACGATCAGCAGGTCGGCACGCTCGGCGGCGGCGCGGCCCATCGGCGCGCGCTTGCTCGGGTCGCGGTCGCCGTCCGCGCCGAGGATCACCAGCACCCGGCCCGGGGTGACCTCGCGGAGGGCGTCGACGGTGCGGGCGACGGAGTCGGGGGTGTGCGAGAAGTCGACGTAGAGCCGCGGCCCGGCCTCGCCGGAGACGAGCAGGGTGCGGCCCGGTACGGCGACGTCGATGCCGTCGGCGACGGCGTGGGCGAGCGCGTCGCGGTCGTGGCCGGCTGTCGCGAGCATCACCAGCGCCAGCGCCGCGTTCGACGCCATGTGCCGGCCGATCAGCGGCACGGAGGTGGTGAGGGTCCAGCCGTCGGGCGCGGTCAGGCGGAACCGGGTCGCGTCGGCGCTCAGCGCGAGGACGTCCACCTGCCAGTCCGCCTCCGCGGTGGAGCCGACGGTGACGACCGGGACCTCCGCTTCCGCGGCGACCGTCCGGCCCTCCGGAGTGTCGACCACGACGACGCCGCGCCGGCTGCGCTCGGGGGTGAAGAGCCGCTGCTTCGCCCGGAGGTAGGCGCCGAGGTCGCCGAAGTCGTCCAGGTGGTCGTGGCTGAGGTTGGTGAAGCCGGCGACGTCGAAGACGAGGCCGTCGACGCGCGAGCGGATGAGCGCCTGCGCGCTGACCTCGATCGCCGCGGAGGCGACGCCGTCCTCGCGCATCCGAGCGAGGAGCGCGTGCAGCTCGGGCGCCTCGGGCGAGGTCAGGCGGCTGGCGACGACGGTGTCGCGGCTGCGGCGGTCCGCGGTCGAGCTGAGGCCGGAGGGCACGCCGAGCCGGCGCAGCACCGCGTCGAGCAGGTGCACGGTGCTGGTCTTGCCGTTGGTGCCGGTGACGCCGAGCAGCTCGGGCCGGTCGCGGTCGGTGCCGTAGACGCGGGCGGCGATCCCGCCGAGGGCGGCCCGCGGGTCCGGGGAGAGCAGCACCGGCAGGCCGCTCGCCCGCGCGGCCGCGAGCCCGGCCTCGTCGGTGAGCACGGCGACCGCTCCGGCCGCGGCGGCCTCGCTGGCGAAGTCGGCCCCGTGCCGGCGCCGGCCGGGCAGCGCGGCGAACAGGGCGCCGGGGGAGATCTCGCGGTGCGCGAGCGTGACGCTGCGGATCAGGACATCGCCGTCTCCGCTCGGCATCGACGTGTCGCCCAGCTCGCGCAGGGGGACGCCCGCGATGCGGCGGGGTTCGAGGAGCCGGAAGGTCGGCATGGGCCTGTCTCCTGGGGACGGACCGGTCCCGCGCGGAAGCGACCGCGCGGGACCGGAGGGGTCGTGCTACTTCGCGGTGGGGCCGTAGAACGAGGTGATCTCGTCCAGCTCCATCTCGGCCGTGGTCTGGATGAGCTTCAGCAGCTCGGGGTCCAGACCCGGCGAGAACTCCTCGAAGCGCTCCGGCGCGATCGTCGACGGAACGCCCTCGGGGGCCTGCTCGTTCGCCGAGAGGTCGGTGCCGTCGTTCGAGGGGGAGGCGCCGCGGAAGATCTTGCCCGCCTCGGACGCGCCCTCGAGGTCGAAGGTGAACTGCTTGCTCTGCAGGCCGAGGTCGACCAGCTTCTTCACCTCGGGGAACTTCTCGGCGTTGGTCTTCGGGATCGGCAGGGTCTTCTTCCAGTCGATGCCGAGGGTCTCCAGTGCCTTCGCGTAGCCGTTCTCGTGCGCCTGGTCGCGGACGATCAGGTACGCGATGGTCGAGCGAGCGGTCTTGTTCTGCGTCATCTCGTAGATGCGGCACTTCTGCAGCCGCCCGGTGGACTCGAGCATGAGGTTGTAGAGCAGGTCGAGCACGAGGTTGCCCGAGTTGTAGACGTAGCTGCCGCTCCACGGGTTGCCGACCGAGTCGACGGGCAGGGCGCCCTGCGCTCCGACGAGGTAGTGGTGGATGTTGCCCGTGTCGAGCGCGATGTTCAGCGGAGTCGCGCCGCCGGCACCCGGGGTGTCCAGCGGGTCGGTCGGCTTGCCCTGGTAGCGCGGCGAGCCGTCGAGCAGGCGCGAGATGGTCGTGCCGATCAGCTCGACGTGGCCGATCTCCTCGGTGCCGATGCCCTGGATCAGGTCGCGGTACGGCTTCGCGTCCGCGCCGCGGAAGTTCATCGCCTGGAAGAGGTACTGCATCATCGTGCGCATCTCGCCGAACTGCCCGCCGAGGCCCTCCTGCAGCGCGTTCGCGGCGGCCGGATCCGGCTCGTCCTGCTCGATGTCGTTGATGAGTCGTTGAACGTGGAAGTACACCATTGCCTCCAGAAGGATCGTCGGTGCCTCCACCCTCCGCCGCGCTGGGGGCGTTTGCAGAGCCCCTTGCCACCGAGGGGGTGCGCGTGCGACCCGGGCGGGCGCGAGGGGCCGCGCCGTTCGAGGCGTCCGCGCAGGCGTGGTCCGAGCCGGGCGGGATCCGTGCCGCTCGGGGTCCGTGCCGCTCAGGTCCGTGCCGGGCGGGATCCGTGCCGGGCGCGCACGGGTGTGCCAGGCTCGGAGGATGAGCGAGCAGGCGCGCACGGCCCCGGGACCCGTCGACACCCGGGCGCTCGCGAGTGCGGGCGCCGCCGTGCTCGGCGCGCTGCTCGTCGGGATCCCTCTGCTCGCCTCCGCGCTGGCGGTGGCCGCGATCGTGCTCGCGCTCGGAGCGCGCGAGCGCCTGCGCGCCGACGACCGGCTCCGCGGTGCCCGCGCGAGTCTCGTCGGCTTCGTGCTCGGGCTCGGGGTGCTCGCCGTGGCCTTCGGCCCGCTGGTGCTCGGGTGGGTGCTCGGGCTCTTCTCCTGAGGCCCTCGGCTACCTCTGCGCGAACGCCTCCCGGTACAGGCTCGTCAGCTCGGGGGAGTCGGCCGCGCTCAGCCCGCAGGTGAGGATCGTGTCGCCGTCGGCGGCGATCAGGTAGTCGATGCCGCGCTCGAAGACGATCGGGGCGCCGTCGACGGCCGACTCCGCCGCCTGGGTCACCGTCACCGCGTCGCCGACATCGCCGGCGAAGCGGTCGATCACGCGCAGGGTGACGGTGCCGTCGTCGATCGAGGCGACCTCGGCGCGGAAGGCGAGCTGCGACGGCGCGAGCGCCTCGGCGGTGACCGGGGCGCACTGGTCCATCGGTCCGCCGGTCGCGGGCAGCCGCAGCGCGGAGGCGGAGCCGCCGGTGGTGACGCCGAGGGCGAAGGGGAGCAGGAGCGACGCGGCGGCGCCCACGGCGAGCGCGCCGACTCCGACGATCAGCCAGGGGGAGCGGCGGCGGCGGACGGGGTCCGAGCCGCCTGGATCGGACACGGTGCCCGGCTCGCCCGACGCCTGCGCGCCCATCGCCCGCTCCCGGTGCTCGGCGAGCTGCGCGCGGGTGAGCGGAGCGAGCCCCTCCGCCGGGTCGGTCGAGCGCACCAGCCGGCGCAGCTCCGAGTCCTCGATCGCAGTCATCGTGCTCCTCCTTCTGTCGTCGTCGGGTCTTCGGTGCGGCTCTCGTACAGTTCCGCGAAGCGCAGGCGCGCCCGGTGCAGCCGGATCGACGCCGCGTTCGGCGTGATCCCGAGGACCTCGCCGATCCCGCGGGCGTCCAGCTCCTCCCACGACCAGAGCCGCAGCAGCTCGGCGTCGGACTCGCGCAGCCGCGAGAGCACGAAGCGCACGGCGTCGTCGGTGGCGGACGGCCCGTCCGGGTCGCGCACCTCCTGCGGCGGGTCGACGACGGCGATCCGGTGGGTGAGCAGCACCTGGCGGCGCTGCATCCGCCGCGCGTTCTGCAGCTGCAGCCGGGCGACGCCGATCGACCAGGCGATCGGGTCGTCCTCCGGCACGTCGGCGACGCGGCGCCAGAGCACGGCGAGGGTGGCGGCGAGCACGTCGTCGGCGGTGGCCTCGTCGGTGCGGCGCCACAGGTAGCGGCGGACGGGTTCGGCGACCGCGCCGGCGAGCGCGGCGAAGCGGTCGGGACCCGCGAGGGGAGCTGGCATGTGCCTCATGCTCCCTCCTGTCCGGCACGCCCGCCGTTCTTTCACCGGCGCGCCGAACGCGCTCCCGGCTGCGTCACGGGAGGGCGCCGCCGCCCGCCCGCCGCCTCGCTACTCTGGAGCGCCCCCTCCCCACCCCTTCCGCCGAGGAGCCCCATGCCCATCTGGTCCCTGCACGGCGACGGCCGCACCGTCGCGCCCGGAGCCGTCGTCGGCCCCGCCGAGCGGCTCAACTGGCCCGCGACCGTCGCGATCGGCATCCAGCACGTCGTCGCGATGTTCGGCGCGACCTTCCTCGTGCCCGTGCTCACCGGCTTCCCCGTCGCCACGACCCTGCTCTTCTCGGGTGTCGGCACGCTGCTGTTCCTCCTGATCACGCGCAACAAGCTGCCCAGCTACCTCGGCTCGAGCTTCGCGTTCATCGCCCCGGTCACCGCGGCGACGGCGGTCGGCGGCACGGGATCGGCGCTCGCCGGAGTCGTCGCCGTCGGCGTGCTGCTCGCGCTCGTCGGCTTCGTGGTGCAGTTCGCCGGTCTCGGCTGGATCGACCGCCTGATGCCCCCGGTCGTCTCCGGCGCGATCGTGGCGCTGATCGGCTTCAACCTCGCCCCCACCGCCTGGTCGAGCTTCCAGAAGGCGCCGGTCACCGCGACGGTCACGCTCGCCGCGATCATCCTCGGCAGCGTCTTCTTCCGCGGCTTCCTCGGCCGCGTCTCGATCTTCGTCGGCGTCGTGATCGGCTACGTCGTCGCGCTGATGCGCCAGGAGATCGACTACTCCGCCGTCGCCGACGCCGCCTGGGTCGGCCTGCCGCCGTTCACCTTCCCCGACTTCGCCTCCGGATCCACGTGGTCGGGCATCGCGATGTTCCTCCCCGTCGTGCTCGTGCTCATCGCCGAGAACGTCGGCCACGTCCGCGGCGTCGCGACGATGACCGACTCCTCGGTCAACCAGCACACCGGCCGCGCCCTGATCGCGGACGGCATCGCCACCACCGTCTCCGGCGCGTTCGGCGGCTCGGGCACCACCACCTACGGCGAGAACATCGGCGTGATGGCCGCGACCCGCGTCTACTCCACCGCGGCCTACTGGGTGGCCGGCGTCACCGCCGTGCTGCTGAGCCTCTCGCCCAAGGTCGGCGCGGTCTTCAACTCGATCCCCGCGGGCGTCCTCGGCGGCGCGACCACCGCGCTCTACGGCCTCATCGGCGTGATCGGCATCAAGATCTGGATCGACAACCGCGTCGACTTCTCCCGCCCGGTCAACCAGTACACGGCCGCCGTCTCCCTCGTCATCGCGATCGCCGGCTTCTCCTTGAGCTCCGGCGGCTTCGAGCTCGGCGGCATCGTCCTCGGCGCGGCCGCGGCCCTCGTGATCTACCACCTCGGCAACGCCGTCGCCCGCTGGCGCCGCACCGGCGCCGACGACGGCGGCCCCCTGCCCCCCATCGGCCAGCTCGGCGGCGACCCCCAGCGCTGAGCCCGCTCCCGCTCCGATCCGTCACGAACGGTCGTCCGCCACGCACGCAGACGACCGTCTGCGCCGGACCACGTGCGCCGGTCATCCCGATTCGACACTTTCTGCTGGTTCCGCAGGCTCGAAACCACAGAAAGTGTCGAACCGCGCGCCGGATCCAGCCCGACACGTGCGGCCGGCGCTCGGACACGTCGGTCTCGATACGCCGCCGCGCGGCTGCTCGACCAGCAGGGGTGGGTGCGTTCCACGAGTGGACGCGTTTCGGGCTCCAGCTGCCGCTCGGGACCCGAGAAGTGTCCAGTCGGTGACTCCGGGTGCGTCGAGTGGACGCGGAACGGGCGTACGGGCCTCCGCAGAGCCCGGTGCGCGTCCACTCGCATCGGCGGGCTCGCCCCGCGCTCAGGCCTCCAGGGCGCGCAGCGCCAGCTTCGCGTAGAGGTCCTCGAGCAGGAGGCGCGTGTCGACGTGGGTGTAGACGCGGAGGTCCGGGCCGTCGCCGGCGCGCGGGCCGTACTGGCCGTCGGGGGTGATCGAGGGGCGGGGGACCCGTGCGGTGCGGCTGGAGGAGGCGTCGGGCTCGAAGGCGGAGAGCAGGGCGGTCGCGAGGACGAGCGGGCTGTCGCCGAGGGCGTAGGTCTCCCCGAGGCTCAGACCGTGCGCGGCGCCCATCCGGAAGACGCCGTCGAGGGCGTCGTAGAGGTGCCGGCCGAGCTCGCCGGCGGTGCGCATCCGCACGCGCAGCTCGGCGACGGAGGCGAGCGGCTGGCGGTACGCGTCGCGCGGGAACTGCTCGATCGGCAGGGCCGACGCGAACACCTCGGCGGCGGCGGGCACGTCGATCAGCAGGTTGTACTCGATCGGCATCGCGCCGGGCGGAGGGACGGCCAGGCCGGGGTGCTCCGGCCCGCCGATCCAGACCAGCGTCATCCGCGACGCGATCGACGGCTCGAGGCGCAGCGCCGCCGCGACCTCGGTCAGCCCGGCACCGGCGCAGAGGTACAGCGGCCGCGGGTCGTCCCGCAGCGCCTCCGCCACGATCGCGCGCGCCGCCGCCGAGACACCAGCATCCGGAGCGTTCGACCCCGCGACCACCGGCACGTCCCGGCGCCCGCAGAGCGCGAGCACCTCGCGCGCCGCCGCAGCGGCGTTGTCGGCGGTCCGATCGGACGCGTCGAACGGATCCCCCGGCCGCAGCCGCGAGCCGACGACCAGCGCCAGCTCGACCGACTGCGACAGCGCGTGCTGCGCGAGCTGCACCAGTCCGTCCGGGTCGCCGGAGTAGTCGTTGTCCGAGATCACCCGCACCCGCGGCGGCACTGCGCCCACAACCGCGTCCCCGCCCCCGCCCCCGCTCACGAGACCACCCGCGTCAGCCGCACGGCCATGAACTGCCGCGCCGGCAGCTCCACCCGGAACGACCCGGAGAACACCCCGGGCACCCGCGAGACGGTCATCCCCCAGGTGTCGATCACGTCCACGATCCAGGAGTCGGAGGGGTCGCGCACGATCTGCCGGAACCGCGGCCGGTTGAAGCCGAAGTAGACCAGCTGCACGCCGCCGCCCCCGCCCCAGGGCGCGTCCCAGTCCGAGGGCAGCGGGTCGATCCGCCCGCCCGGCATCTCGGCCGTGATGCGCTGCAGGAAGGCGATGCGCGCCGGGCTGTCGCCGACGAGCTCGCCGCCCTTCGACCACCACAGCTCCTCGCGGTCGTTGAGGTACGTCTCGCCGTGGCCGACGTAGCCGCCGCGGACCGCCCCCTCCCAGAACCGCCGGACCATCTCCTCGCCGGTGATGTTGCCCCAGCCCTGGTCGATGTCGCCCTCGTAGGCGCACTCGTCGATCACGACGGGCTTGCCCCACTGCTCGCGCCAGGCGTCGGTGTTCTCGGCGGTGCGGTACACGTCGATCCGCTGCACGCTCGCGTGCGTGATCCACGGCCGGGAGTAGTCGTAGAAGCCGAAGCAGTTGTGGATCGAGAGCAGGTGGCCCACCGGGTCCTCGGCGACGACGAGCGCGGCGAGGCGCTCCCAGTCGTCGACCGTCTTCGACCAGAGCAGGTCGTACTCGTTGGCGAGCGACCACCAGACGTTCGGCGAGGCGGCCAGGCGCCGGACGACGTACCGGGTGACGAGGTCGTCGGCGGCCCGGCCCATGTCCGAGAAGCCCCAGCGGTCGTAGGCGTGGAAGAGGATCACGTCGGCCTGGATGCCGAGCGCGTCGAGGTCCGCGATCCGCTCCTCCAGCCGGCGGAAGAACGCGGGCACGGGCCGGTCGAAGTCCCAGCCGTCGCCGTCGCGCTCGAAGGGGTAGAGCTCCGGCTCGTTCGTGTTGTACAGGTACGCCTTCGGGAAGACGCAGTGCCGCACCTTGGTGAACGGCGCGTCGGCGAGCGTGGCGAGAGTCGCCTCCTGCAGCGCCTCGCTCTGGTGCGTCCAGGCGTACGCGGTCGTGCCGAGCGGCAGGTGCCGGGCGCCGTCCTCGTGCGCGAAGTGGAAGGTGTCGGCGACCCGCACCGGCCCGTGCGCGCCGGGCAGGGCGGCCTCGACGGTCACGGAGGCGGTGAGGCCGTCGAGCGAGCGCGCGGTGGAGGCGGTGGTCACGCTCCAGACGCCGGCGGTCGGAGGCAGGAACCGCACCCGGTACACCCCGTCGCCGTCGTAGAAGCCGCCGGCCCGCACCGTCTCGTCGCCGAGCGAGAACTCCGCCGAGAACTCGACGTCGACGAACGGATTGCCGTGCGACGGCCCGTCGACGACGACCTCGACCGGAGCCCACACGGTGCCGGGAGCGACCGGTCGCACCACGGCGGACGCGACAGCCACGTCCTCGCCCTCGTAATCGACCCGCGGCAGCACGGCCGCCCGCTCCGGTCGCGGCGCCGCCGCTCCGGAGTCGTCGACCGCGTCGAGCGCCGCCCAGAACGACGCCTCGCGCTCGGGGTCCGCCTTCAGCAGCGGGTCCATCCCCACGACGAGTCCGACCGGAGCGGAGCGCAGCTGCACCAGCAGCGGCGAGTTGACGACGCCCGGCACGAAGCGGCGCACGACGTCGCCCGCCTCCCCGTGGTCGAGGACGGCGGCCAGGGTCGATTCGCGGGAGAAGCCCACGGTCACACCTCCACGGTGGTCAGGGTCTGCACGGTGCGCCGGAACTCGGCCTGCATGTCGAGGGCGTCGCGCTGCAGCAGCCACTGCACCTGCAGCCCGTCCATGGTCGCGATCACGCGGATCGCGGCGCTGCGCGGATCGACGCCCGGCACGAGCTGCCCGCGGGTCAGCATGTCGCCGAACGCGCCGGTGAACAGGTCGACGATGAAGCGGTAGCGGTTCGCGAAGTACTCGTGCGCCGGGTGGTCGGCGTGGGTCGCCTCCGCCGAGAGCACGCACTGCAGCTCGACGAGCCCCGGGATCTCGGTGTTGTAGGCGACGAGGTCGATCAGCGCGCGGACCGTCTCGATGCCGGGAACGGCGTCGCCGCTGGGCACCCGGACGATCGAGTGGTCGTCGCGGAGGGTGAGCACCGCCGAGAGCAGCTCCCACTTGTTCGCGAAGTGGTGCAGCACGCCGGCCTGGCTGAGCCCGACCTTCTCGGCGATCTCGCGGAGCGACGCGGCGTGGTAGCCGCTCGCCGAGAAGACCTCCAGGCCCGCGGCCACGATCTCGGCGCGCCGGGCGGCGGTCTTGGCGTACTGCCCGCGCGGTCGCCGCGGGGGAGAGGTGGGGAGTGCCATGAAGTGCCTCCAGGCGCATCGTTGCGAGGGGGCACGGAGCCTCCGGTGCGAGAAACCTAGCCGCTAGAGGTTTCCGAGTCAAAAACCTGGTGCCGAGTCGGCTTTCGGAAAGCTCCCCGTCAGCGTGCAGTTCCAAGCGCCTCGCGGGATGTGAACGGTCACGAAAATCACGAAAACCTAACGGGCCGAAGTTTTTCTTCCCAAAACCTAGGGGTCATCTGTTTTTCGTGTTAGCTTCCTCGGCACCGGTTCATGGGAGAACCGGGAGAACCTGGAGACCGAAGATGTTCCGATGGAAGAGGCTGGCGGCCGCTGCGATCGCCGTCACCACGATGGTCGGCCTGACCAGCTGCGCGGCCGACTCCGGCGGCGGCGCCTCCGGCGGCTCGAGCGAGACGCTCACGCTGGGTGCGATCCAGACCCTGTCGACGTTCGCCGCGGCGGACTCGTACTGGGCCAACGAGTCGCCGTACATGCAGGCCGTCTACGACAGCGTGCTGCGGGCCGAGCCCGACGGCACCATCACCGAGGGCCTCGCGTCGGAGTGGACCTACAACGAGGACAACACGGTCCTCACCCTGAAGATCCGCGACGGCGTGACCTTCTCCGACGGCTCGACGCTCGACGCCGACGCCGTCGCGCAGAACCTGATCCGCTTCCGCGACGGCAACTCGCCCGACACGAACAAGATGGCCGACCTCGCCGACGCCGTCGCGACCGACGCCTCGACCGTCACGGTGACCCTCAAGCAGGCCAACCCGACGTTCCTCTTCTACCTGACCCAGAACGCCGGCCTCGTCGAGGCGCCCTCCGCCTTCGAGTCCGCCGACATCCAGACCGTCCCGGTCGGCTCCGGCCCCTACGAGCTCGACGCGTCGAAGACCGTGATCGGCACCTCCTACGCCTTCACCAAGCGCGACGGCTACTGGGACGAGGACTCGGTCCACTACGACAACCTGAACATCAACGTCTACAGCGACTCCACCGCTCTGGTGAACGCGATCAAGGGCGGTCAGGTCAACGCGGCGAACACGGTCGACAACAACGACCTCAAGGAGATCGAGGCGTCGGGCTTCACCGTCAACGCCTTCGAGCTCAACTGGACCGGTCTGCTGCTGCTCGACCGCGACGGCACCATCGCGCCGGCCCTGAAGGACGTCCGCGTCCGCCAGGCCATCAACTACGCGTTCGACAAGGAGTCGCTGCTGACGGCCATCGGCCAGGGCTACGGCACCCCGACCACGCAGATCTTCCCGACCTCCTCCGAGGGCTACGACGAGTCGCTCGACGACGACTACCCCTACGACCCCGAGAAGGCCAAGGAGCTGCTCGCCGAGGCCGGCTACCCGGACGGCTTCGAGCTGAACATGCCCTCGAGCTCGCTCGTCGGCTCCTCGACCTTCACGCTGATCCAGCAGCAGCTCTCCGAGGTCGGCATCACCGTCACCTACACCGACGCCGGCAACAACTTCATCGCCGACGTGCTCGCCCCGAAGTACGCCGCCACCTGGCTCACGCTGCAGCAGGACCCCGATTGGGCCCTGATCAACTTCGAGCTCAGCCCCAATGCGATCTTCAACCCCTTCAAGAACGCCGACCCCGAGCTCGAGACGCTGATCGAGGCCGTCCGCACCGCGGACGAGTCCGGCTACGCCGCCGCCGTCCAGGCCGTCAACGCCTACACGGTCGAGAACGCCTGGTTCGCCCCCTGGTACCGCCAGCAGTCGAGCTTCGTGACCGACGCGAACACGAAGGTCGAGACCCAGACGGGCAACGCCTACCCGTACCTCTGGAACATCACCCCGGCCTGATCCGGAACGCGGGGGCCGGCTTCGACGCCGGCCCCCGCTCCCTCTTCTCCGCGCGTCACCGATCCGCTGATCAGGCCCGCGCCCTCCTCCGTTCGAAGGACCACTGATGACCAGGTTCATCCTGCGACGCGTCGTCTCGGGGATCATCCTCGTGGTGCTGATCTCCGTCGTCGCCTACGCACTCCTCTATCTCGGCGGCGGCGACATCGCCCGCCGCATCCTCGGGCAGAACGCGACGCCGGAGGCCGTGGCCCAGCGGGCCGCGCAGCTCGGCCTCGACCAGCCGATCTGGACGCAGTACCTCGGCTGGCTCGGCCACGCCGTGACCGGCGACCTCGGCAGCTCCTGGTTCACCGGGCAGGCGGTCACCACCGCCATCTCCACCCGCGTCACCGTCACGCTCTCCCTGGTGATCGGCGCCACGATCATCTCCGCGATCGTCGCGGTCGTGCTCGGCGTCTGGGCCGCGGTCCGCCGGGGCTGGGCGGACAAGCTCGTGCAGCTGGTGTCGATCCTCGGCTTCGCGATCCCCGGCTTCCTGATCGCGCTGGGCCTCGTCACCGTCTTCGCGATCAACCTCCGCTGGTTCAAGCCGACCGGCTACGTCACCCTCACCGACTCGTTCTCGGGCTGGATCGCCACGGTCACCCTGCCGATCATCGCCCTCGCGATCGGCGGCATCGCCGGTGTCGCCCAGCAGGTCCGCGGCTCCGTCATCGACGCGCTCCGCCAGGACTACGTGCGGACCCTGCGCTCGCGCGGCCTGCCCGCGAACCGGATCGTCTTCCAGCACGTGCTGCGCAACGCCGGCGGCCCCGCGCTCGCCGTCCTCGCCGTGCAGTTCATCGGCCTCCTCGGCGGCGCCGTCATCGTCGAGCAGATCTTCGCGATCCCCGGTCTCGGCCAGGTCGCGGTCACCGCGACCACCCAGGGCGACATCCCGCTGGTGATGGGCCTCGTGCTCGTCACCGCGATCATCGTCGTCATCGTCAACCTGCTCATCGACCTGCTCCAGGGCTGGCTCAACCCGAAGGTGCGACTCTCATGACCGCCACGACTCCGCTGCCCGCCAGCACCCCGTCGGTCGGAGTGGAGGAGCGCGCCGCCCGCACGCACCTCTTCCGCCGCCTGCTGCACAACCCGGTCGGGCTCGTCTCGCTCGTCTTCCTCGCGATCGTCGTCCTCTCCGGGATCTTCGCGCCGCTGCTCGCCCCGGCCGACCCGAACCGCGCCTCGCTGCAGGACGTGCTCGCCGAGCCCGGCGCCGCGCACCTGCTCGGCGCCGACAGCGCGGGCCGCGACGTCCTCTCGCGACTGCTCTTCGGCACGCAGTTCAGCCTCGCCGGCGCCCTGGTCGCGCTCGCGGTCGCCGTCGTCATCGGCGTCACCAGCGGACTGCTGGCCGGCTACTTCGGCGGCTGGTTCGACTCCGTCTCGGCCTGGACCTCCGGCCTCGTGATGGCGCTGCCCGGCTTCGTCGTCCTGCTGGCGGCCCGCGCCGTCATCGGCCCCTCGATGTGGCTCTCGATGGCCATCTTCGGCGTGCTGCTCTCGCCGGCCTTCCACCGGCTGGTCTACGCCTCCGTCACCGCGGTGCGCGGCGAGCTCTTCGTCGACGCGGCCCGGGTCTCCGGCCTCAGCAACGGCCGGATCATCGCCCGGCACATCCTCACCGTCGTCCGCGCTCCCGTCATCATCCAGGCCTCGCTCGTCGCCGGCATCGCCATCGCGATCCAGGCCGGACTCGAGTTCCTCGGCCTCGGCGACCTGTCGATCCCCACCTGGGGCTCGATGCTCAACGACGGCTTCTCCAACGTCTTCAACGCCCCGATCCTGATGCTCTGGCCGAGCCTCGCGATCGCGCTCACCTCCATCGCGCTGACCCTGCTGGGCAACGCGATGCGCGACGAGCTCGAGCGCAGCGCCTCCGGAGCCAAGCGCTCGAAGAAGCGCAAGTCGGCCTCGGCCCCCGCGACGGTGCCGACCAGCCTGTCCACGATCGGCATCCAGACCATGCTCGACGAGGACGCCGCGGCGCCGAAGACCGTCGTGCACGAGGAGGAGGCCGGCGCGACCGGTACCGACAAGAACGTGGCCGAGGAGATCCTCCGCGTCACGAACCTCTCGGTCGGCTACGGCCAGAACGACGGCTCGGTCAAGACCGTGGTGCACGACGTGTCCCTCGCGGTCCGCCGCGGCGAGATCCACGGCCTGATCGGCGAGTCCGGCTCGGGCAAGACGCAGACCGCCTGGTCGGTGCTGCGCCTGCTGCCCGAGGGCGGCCGGATCACCGGCGGCTCGATCGTCTTCGACGGCAAGGACCTCGCGCACCTGTCGGAGAAGGAGATGACCAAGCTCCGCGGCAAGCGCATCGCGTACATCCCGCAGGAGCCGATGTCGAACCTCGACCCCTCCTTCACCATCGGCACGCAGCTCGTGCAGCCGATGCGGATCTGCCTCGGCCTCTCGAAGGCGGCGGCGAAGGAGCGGGCGCTCGGCCTGCTCGCCCGGGTCGGCATCCCCAACCCGCAGCGCACGTTCGACGCCTACCCGCACGAGGTCTCCGGCGGCATGGCCCAGCGCGTGCTGATCGCCGGCGCCGTCTCCTGCGACCCCGACCTGCTGATCGCCGACGAGCCGACCACCGCGCTCGACGTCACGGTGCAGGCCGAGGTGCTCGACCTGCTCCGCGAGCTGCAGTCGGAGCTGAACATGGGCATGATCCTCGTCACGCACAACTTCGGCGTCGTCGCCGACCTGTGCGACCGCGTCTCGGTCATGCGCGACGGCCGGATCGTCGAGACCGGGCCCGTGCGCTCGATCTTCGCCGACCCCCGTCACCCCTACACCCGCGCCCTGTTCGACGCGATCCTCGAGGAGGGGCCCGCCCGCGGACCCCTCGTCGCCACCACCGCCGTGAAGGAGTCGAGCCGATGAGCGCCGCACCCGCCGCACCGTCCGAGCTGCTGCTGGACGTCAAGGACGTCGTCGTCGAGTACCCGGGCAAGGGCTTCCGCGCCAAGCCGTTCCAGGCGCTCAAGGGCGTCTCGCTCGACATCCGCCCCGGCGAGACGGTCGGCCTGGTCGGCGAGTCCGGCTCGGGCAAGACCACCCTCGGCCGCGCGGTCCTGGGGCTCGCCCCGGTCACCGGCGGCGAGATCCTCTACAACGGGCGCGACATCGCGCACCTCGACCGGCGCCAGCGCCGCGGGCTCTCCTCCGAGATCCAGGTCGTCTTCCAGGACCCGTACACCTCGCTCAACCCGTCGCTGACGATCGAGCAGATCCTGGTCGAGCCGCTCACCGTGCGGAAGGTCGACGCCAAGGTCGCCTCCCAGCGGGTGCGCGAGCTGCTCGATCAGGTCGGGCTGCCGCAGTCCGCGGCCGACCGCCTGCCGCGCGAGTTCTCCGGCGGTCAGCGCCAGCGGATCGCGATCGCCCGGGCGCTCGCCCTCGAGCCGCGGCTGATCGTCTGCGACGAGCCCGTCTCGGCGCTGGACCTCTCCACCCAGGCGCGCGTCCTCGACCTCTTCACCGAGATCCAGGAGCGCACCGGAGTCGCGTACCTCTTCGTCTCGCACGACCTCGCCGTCGTGCGGCACCTCTCGCACCGCGTCGCCGTGATGTACCACGGCGAGATCGTGGAGTGGGGCGACGGCGACCAGGTCACCTCCCGCCCGGAGCACGCCTACACCCAGCGCCTCTTCCTGGCCGCCCCGGTCGCCGACCCGGTCCGCCAGGCCACCCGCCGCGAGGAGCGCCGCGCCTTCGTGGCCGCCCACCCCTGACACCCGCCCCCTGGACGCGCTGCGCGTCCGTCCCCTCTCCGCGAGATGCCTCTTCGGTACGCCTCACCCGGCGTGTCGCGTACTCAAGTGGCATCTCGCGGAAGGGGCCGGGGCGGGGCGCACCGTCAGAAACTTACTACTGCTAGGTTTTGAGGGACGACGACGTCGCCTCCCGAGAGAGAAAGAGTCACCGTGACCGACACCTCCACTGCTCCCCGCATCCCGGCCGAAGGACCCGACGCCGACGCCCTGCTCACCGAGCTGATCGGGCGCCTCGACCTCGAGGAGAAGGTGCAGCTGCTCACCGGCCGCGACTTCTGGACCACCTGGCCGATCGAGAGGATCGGCCTGCGCCGCATGCTCGTCTCGGACGGCCCGTCGGGCGTCCGCGGCGAGGTCTGGGACGAGCGCTCGCCCTCGCTCAACCTGCCCTCCGCAACCGCCCTCTCCTCCTCCTGGGACCGCTCGATCGCCCGCCGCTACGGCGCCGCCGCCGCGGTCGAGGCGCGCCGCAAGGACGTCGACGTCGTCCTCGGCCCGACCATCAACCTGCACCGCTCGCCCCTCGGCGGCCGCCACTTCGAGGGCTTCAGCGAGGACCCGGTGCTCACCGCCGATCTCGCCGCGGCCTACGTGGCCGGCGTGCAGGAGAACGGCGTCGGCGCCACTCCCAAGCACTACATCGCCAACGACTCCGAGACCGACCGCTTCACCGTCGACGTCCGCGTCGGCGACCGCGCGCTGCGCGAGCTCTACCTGCTCGCCTTCGAGCGCGCGATCGTCGAGACCCGCGCCTGGCTCGTCATGAGCTCCTACAACTCGATCAACGGCACCACCGCCACCGAGAGCGACCTGCTCGAGACCCCGCTGAACAGCGAGTGGGGCTTCGACGGCGTCGTCATCAGCGACTGGACCGCGGTCCGCACCGTCGACAGCGCCCGCGCGGCGCAGGACCTCGTGATGCCCGGCCCCGACGGCCCGTGGGGCGCGGCGCTCGTCGCCGCCGTCCGGGACGGCTCGATCGAGGAGTCCGTCGTCGACCGCAAGGTCCGCCGCATCCTCCGCCTCGCCGCCCGCGTCGGCGCGCTCGAGGGCTTCGAGCCCGCCGTCGCCGAGCCGGTCCTCGTCGAGGACGGCCGGGCCTTCGCCCGCGAGGCCGCCGCCGCCGGCAGCGTGCTGCTGCGCAACGAGGGCGAGCTGCCCTGGGACGCCTCGGCGCTCACCTCCGTCGCCGTCATCGGCCACAACGCCCGCGAGGCCCGCACTCAGGGCGGCGGATCCGCGACGGTCCTCCCCGAGAAGGTGGTCACTCCGCTCGACGGCGTCCGCGCCGCGCTGCCGCACGCCCGCGTCGACTACGCCCTCGGCGCGGTCGTGCAGGACGGCGTCGCCCCGCTCGTCCTCGAGACGATCACCAACCCCGTCACCGGCGAGCCCGGGCAGCGCGTCCGCTTCCTCGCCGAGGACGGCGCCGAGCTGTTCGTCGAGGACCGCCGCGCCACCTCGCTGGTCTGGTTCGGCGGCACCGCGCCGATCGCCGCCTCGGCCCGCGTCGAGTTCTCGACGATCCTCACCCCCGCCGCCGACGCGACCGTCCGCCTGGGCTTCGCCGTCGCCGGCACCGCCCGCGTCTACGTCGACGGCGCGCTCTTCCTCGAGGAGACGCTGGCCGCTGTCGGCTCCGACCTCGGCGCCGCGCTGCTCGCCCCGCCGTCGGTCTCCGCGCCGCTGACCGTCACCGCGGGCACGCCCGTCGACATCCGGATCGAGTACGACATCGTGCACGCCGAGGGCGACCTCGAGGGCGCACTCGGCTTCACCTACGGCCTCGAGCCCGACGCCACCCCCGCCGACGAGCTGATCGCGGAGGCGGTGGCGCTCGCCCGCGACGCCGACGTCGCCCTGGTGGTGGTCGGAACGAATTCCGCGGTCGAGTCCGAGGGCTACGACCGCAGCTCGCTCGACCTGCCCGGCCAGCAGGACGCGCTGGTGCGCGCCGTGGCCGCCGTCAACCCGCGCACCGTCGTGGTCGTCAACGCTGGCGCCCCCGTGCTGCTGCCGTGGCGCGACGAGGTCGCGGCCGTGCTGGTCGGCTACTTCGGCGGGCAGGAGATGGGCGACGCGGTCGCCGACGTCCTGCTCGGCCGCGTCGAGCCCGGCGGACGCCTGCCCACCACCTGGCCGGTCGCGATCGAGGACGTCCCCGTCCTCTCCACGCTGCCGACCGACGGCGAGCTGCACTACGACGAGGGCATCCACATCGGCTACCGCGCCTGGCTGCGCAGCGAGGTCGAGCCGGCCTACGTCTTCGGCCACGGCCTCGGCTACACCTCGTTCGAGCTCGTCTCGGTCTCGACGCCCGAGCCCGTCCGCGGCGGCGAGGACGTCGAACTCCTCGTCGACGTCGTCAACACCGGCGAGCGCGCCGGCAAGGTCGTGCTGCAGGCCTACGCCGAGCGCCGCGACTCCGCCGTCGAGCGCCCGGTGCGCTGGCTGGTCGGCTTCGAGAGCGCGACGCTGGAGGCGGGCGCGAGCGCGCAGATCGCCGTGACCGTCCCGACCCGCCTGCTCGCCACCTGGAACGACGGCTGGGAGTACGAGGCCGGAGCGTTCACGATCCGCCTCGGCACCTCGCTCGAGGACGTCCCGCTGGTGACCGAGCTGGAGCTGCGCGCATGAGCGCGGCCGTCGTGCCGGGCGGAGTGGCGATCGGCGGAGTCGGCGCCCCCTTCCCCAACCCGTTGATCCCCGGCTTCAACCCGGACCCGAGCGTCGTCCGCGTCGACGGCGTCTACCACCTGGTCACCTCGACGTTCGAGTACCTGCCGGGCATCCCCGTCTACCGCAGCACCGACTTCGAGACCTGGGAGCGCGTCGGCAACGTCGCGACCCGCGCCGAGCAGATCGGCGTGGAGGAGGTGCCCACCGGCCTCGGCGTCTGGGCGCCGACCATCCGCCATCACGACGGCCTCTTCCACGTGATCGTGTCGGTGCCCGCGGGAGTGGGCACCGTCGTCTTCACCGCGGCGGACCCGGCCGGGGAGTGGAGCGACGGCACCGTCCTGACCGATGCCGACGGCGGCCCCCTCCAGGGCATCGACCCGGATCTCGCCTGGGACGAGGACGGCACCGCGTTCGTCACCTACTCCGGCCTGATCCTGAGCGGAGGGGAGGCCGGCGCGCACCTCGGCATCCAGCAGGTGCGGGTCGACCTCGCGGCCGGCCGCATCCTGGAGGAGCCGCGCTCGCTCTGGTCCGGCACCGGCGGCGGCTTCCCGGAGGCGCCGCACCTGTACCGGCGCTCGGTCGACGGCCGGGACGTCTGGTACCTCCTCATCGCCGAGGGCGGCACGGAGCGCGGCCACGGCGTCTCGATCGCCCGCAGCGACTCCCCGGTCGGCCCGTTCGAGACCGCGCCCGGCAACCCGTTCCTCACCGCCCGCGGCACCACCCGCCCGGTGCAGAACACCGGCCACGGCGACCTGGTGGAGGGCCCCGACGGCGAGACCCTGCTCGTCCTGCTCGGTGTCCGCCCGCGCGGGGCGACCCGTGCCTTCTCGGCGCTCGGCCGCGAGACCTTCGTCACCCGCGTGACCTGGGCGGACGGCTGGCCGGTCGCCGAGCCCGTCGCGCTCGCGCCGCGTGGTCCGCTGCGCGACGACGTCGACTTCTCCGGTCCGCTCGACGCGGGCTGGATCGGTGTGCGCCGCCTGCCGACCGCGCTCGCCACCGTGGCGGACGGCCGGCTGTCGCTGCCGGGGGAGGGGCGCACCCTGCGGCACCCGCAGCCCACGTTCGTCGGCCGCCGCCAGCTCACCCAGACCATGCAGGCCTCGGTCGTCGTCGACGTCTCGGCCGGCGTCGGCGGGCTCGCCGTCCGCTACGACGAGACGACGTTCGCGTCGGTCGAGGCGGAGTCGACCGGTTCCGGCACGCGGGTCACCGCCCGCGCCGTGATCCCGTCCTTCGAGCAGGAGTGGATCGCCGAGCTGCCGGAGGGCCCGGTGACGCTGATGCTGGAGTCCGAGCGCGACGCCGGCGTCGGCTTCGGCCCCGGCCAGATGACCAGCGACTTCCTCGTGCTCCGCGCGGAGGCGGGCGGCGTCTCCCGCACCCTCGCCCGCATCGACGGCCGCTCCTTCACCGCCGAGACCGCCACCTCCTTCACCGGCCGCGTCCTCGGCCTCTACGCCACCACCGGCACCCCGACGTTCACCGCCTACCGCTACGCAGGCACCGACGACTGACCCGCGCCCCATGCTGATCGAGTAGCCCTCGCAGAGGGCGTATCGAGATCCACCGTTCTGCAGACGTCGGGTCTCGATACGCCGCTGCGCGGCTACTCGACCAGCAGGCGACCGCCGCTCCCGGGTTGTACCACGTCTGCGTCCAGCCGCAACCACGTGAACTCCCAGGCGGCTCGCCTCTACCGTCGAGGGAGGCGACCGCAGCAGCGGCCTGCCGCACACCGAGTGAGACATCAAGGAGCACTACCGTGTCGCAGATCATCGAGACCGTCGACGTCAACGTCCCCGTGTCCGTCGCGTACAACCAGTGGACCCAGTTCGAGGAGTTCCCCAAGTTCCTCGACGAGGTCGAGTCGATCCAGCAGGTCACCGACGTCCTGACCGTCTGGAAGGTGAAGGTCGGCCCCGTCGAGCGCGAGTTCGAGGCCAACATCACCGAGCAGCACCCCGACGAGCGCGTCGCCTGGAACAGCACCGGCGGCGAGACCGACCACGCCGGCGTCGTCACCTTCCACAAGCTCTCGGACACCGAGACCCGCGTCACCGTGCAGCTCGACTGGGAGCCGAAGGGCTTCTTCGAGACCGTCGGCTCGCTCGTCGGCGCCGGCAGCCACGCGGTCAAGAAGGACCTGAAGAACTTCAAGGAGTACATCGAGTCCAAGGGCACGCCGGACGGCGCCTGGCGCGGCGACGTCGAGGCCTGAGCCCCGATGTCGGACGACAGCACCCCGGACACCGGGACTCCTGAGGACGGCGGCCTCGGCACCGAGGGCACCATCCCCGACTCCGAGGACGGGATCGCCCTGGGCGTCTCGGGCGACTCGCACTTCAACCCCGAGGAGGACGCCCCGAGCGACTCCGAGGGCGAGGCCGACGAGAAGTAGCAGCACGAACGGAAGGGCCGGAGGCGGTGACGCCCCCGGCCCTTCGTCGTCTCAGCGCCAGGCGCGAGCGTACTGCGGCGGCACGAGGCCGAGCGGAGCGCCGAGCTCGCGGGCCATCCGCGACGGCGCGTGCGGGTCGCGCAGCAGCTCGCGCGCCAGCAGCACCACGTCGGCGTCGCCGCCGGCCACCACGCCCTCGGCCTGCTCAGCCGTGGTGATCAGCCCGACCGCCCCGACGGGAGCGCCGGTCGCCCGGCCCACCTCGCGGGCGAACGGCACCTGGTAGAGCGGTGCCACCGGGATGTCGGTCCCCTTCACGAGTCCGCCGGTCGAGACGTCGAAGAGGTCGACGCCCTCGTCGCGCGCCCACTCCGAGACCGTGATCGTCTCCTCGAGCGTCCAGCCGCCCTCGGCCCAGTCGGTGGCCGAGAAGCGGACCAGCAGCGGCAGCTCGCCGATCTCGGCGCGCACGGCGCGGACGACCTCGAGCAGGAGCCGCGCACGGTTCTCGAGCACTCCGCCGTAGGCGTCCTCGCGGTGGTTGGAGAGCGGCGAGAGGAACTGGTGCAGCAGGTAGCCGTGCGCCGCGTGCAGCTCGATCACGTCGAAGCCCGCGTCGACGGCGCGGCGGGCGGAGGCGCGGAACGCCTCGACGATCCCCGGCAGCTCCTCGGCGTCGAGCGCCCGCGGCGCCGCGTAGCCCTCGAACGCGACGGCGGAGGGGGCGACGCTCTCCCAGCCGCCCTCGTCGACGGGGACGGAGCCGCGCCCGCTCCACTCGCGGTACGTCGACGCCTTGCGGCCGGCGTGCGCGAGCTGGATGCCGGCGAGGGCGCCCTGCCCGTGCACGAAGTCGACGATCGGCGCCCAGGCCGCCTGCTGCGCGTCGTTCCAGAGCCCGGTGTCCCAGGGGCTGATCCGCCCCTCGGGGACGACGCCGGTCGCCTCGACGATCACGACCCCCGCCCCGCCGCGCGCGAGCGAGCCGAGGTGCACGAGGTGCCAGGGAGTCGGGACGCCGTCCTGCGCCTCCACCGAGTACTGGCACATCGGCGCGGCCCAGACGCGGTTGCGCGCGGTGCGCGAGCGGAGGGTCAGCGGCTGGAAGAGGGCGGGCGAGTCGGTCGGGGTGTCAGTCGTGTCGGTCACTCCAGGCCCAACCGACGGAGCGGCCCGACTATGCCCGCGGACGTCCGGTGCGGCCCCGCTGTCGCTCAGCGCGGCCAGCTCGACCCCGGCGCCTCCTGCCAGACCGAGCTCGGCGGCGCGAGCGACTCCAGCTCCTCGAAGAGCGCGTCGGGGATGTCGAGCGCGTCGTCCGCGACGAACGCGTCGTAGTGCTCGGCGGTCGTCGCGCCGACCACCGTCGTCGTCACGCGCGGGTCGCGGGTGGAGAACTGCAGCGCCGCGGCCGCCAGCGGCACTCCAGCCCGCTCGCAGGCCTCGCCCATCGCGGCGACGGCGTCGACGATCTCCTGCGGCGCGGGCGCGTAGGCGTAGGAGCGCACCGGCTCCGGCCAGCGCGCGAGCGCCCCGCCGCCGTAGACGGCCGCGTTCACGACGACGACGCCGCGCTCGACGGAGGCGTCGATCAGCTCCTCGGAGGAGCGGTCGACCAGCGTGAAGCGGTTGTGCGTGATGACCGCGTCGAACAGCCCGGTGTCGACGTAGTGGCGCAGCATCGGCGCCGGCCCGCCCGAGATGCCGATCGAGAGCGCGACGCCCGCCTCCTTCATCGCGACGAGCGCGCGCACCGGACCGTCCTCGGCGAAGGCCTCGTCGTAGGAGATGCGCTCCGGGTCGTGCAGGTAGAGCAGCGGCAGGACGTCCATGCCCAGGCGCTCGCGGCTCTCGTCGAGGCTGCGGCGCATCCGCTCGGCGGAGTAGCTGCCCGTCTCGGGGTCGCGGTCGAGCTTCGTGACGACGGTGACCCCCTCCGGCACCCCGCCGCGCGCTCGCAGCGCCTCGCCGATCAGGCGCTCGCTGTGGCCGAGCGCGTACTCGTTCGAGGTGTCGATCACCGAGACGGGGCGGCCGGCGCCGGAGTCGAGCACGCGCTCGAGCGCGGGGACGGTGCCGAGCGAGCCGACGCGGTCGGGGTTCCAGGAGGTGCCGAGGGTGAGCCGGGTCACCGTGGCGCCCGACGGGCCGAAGGGACGGAGCGCGGAGGGCTGAGAGGTCATCCCGTCAGCCTGGCAGCCGGAGTGCTCAGT
This sequence comes from Rathayibacter sp. VKM Ac-2804, assembly GCF_009866655.1. Taxonomy (NCBI): domain Bacteria; kingdom Bacillati; phylum Actinomycetota; class Actinomycetes; order Micrococcales; family Microbacteriaceae; genus Rathayibacter; species Rathayibacter sp. VKM Ac-2804. Next base: position 3,544,509 of record NZ_CP047420.1, on the reverse strand, counting down.
GCACCAGGGCGTCAGTGCACCAGCGTGCTCAGCCACACCACGACGAACCCGAGGAGCGTCGTGACGAGCGTGCTGAGCAGTCGGCGCCGCCACGAGCTGCCGCGCCGCGCCGACATCAGGTAGCCGAGCGCGGCGAGGATCGCCACGCCCGCGCCGAGCGCCAGGTAGTACGCCGTCCACTCGTCCAGCACGCCGAGCGGGCCGAGCGCGAGCAGCAGCGCCGGCACGACCATCGCGGCGATCATCCCGATCGAGTGCCGAGCGGTGTCGCGCACAGCGGCGAGGACGGAGCGCGGAGTCGGATCCGACTCGGGGAGGCGGGCGATCGTCCCGGAGTACAGGTGCGCGATCCAGAACACGGTCACCGAGCCGAGAAGGAAGAGCAGGACGTCGAGGTCCGTGTCCTCGTTCCAGCCGACGGCGATCAGCGTGAGCGAGAGCACCGTGCCGTAGATCGCGCCCTCGGTGCGCATCACGGCGCCGAGTGCGCCGACGGCGACGACCGCGCCGGTGCGCGTGGTCACGATCCGCCGCTGCGGCGGAGCCTGCTCGAGGGTCGGGGAGTCGTCGGGATCCATGGAGCTCGGCCTTCCGTCGGGCGCGGGCGACCGGCGGCGGACCGGTCTGACCACACCCTAGGGCCTGTCGGACACGATCCCGCGTGCTCGCGACGGCGGTCCCGCGTCCGGCGGGCCCTAGCGGCGCGCCTGAGCCCGCGGTCGCGTCTTCAGCGGCACGGGCGGCAGGTCGGCGAGGGCCGGGGCGACGAAGCCCGAGACGTCGGAGTAGTGCTCCTCCTCGCCCGCGCGGACGAACGACCAGCACTTCAGTGACGCGGGGCGGTCGCGCAACGGCAGGGGGCTCGCCTCGATGACCAGCGCGCCGTCACCGCGGAAGACCACTCGGGCGGGCACGCCGCGGCGGCGCCCGTCGATCGTGTGGCTCGCGGTGGGGCGGAGCACGCCGTCGCGGCTGTCGAGGCCCACGGAGAGGACGGAGCGGAAGTCGTCCGAGGCCGCGCCCATCCCGATCAGGAAGTCGGGGCCGGTGTCGCGGAGCACGAACACGACGTCGAGCCCCTTCTCGTGCCGCAGGGCGTAGGTCGCGGCCAGCATCCCCTTGCCGAACGAGGCGGCGCGCGCAGCGGCGTCCTCGTGATGGGTTCGAGCTTCCTGCTCGCGCATGCGGCACTCCTTCGGGTCCCCTTCACCGTAGAGGAGAGCCGCCCTATGATCGCCCCGTGCCTCGCATCCCGGACAGCGTCCCCACGCCCGCGCTCGTGCTCGACGAGTCGATCCTCGACCGCAACATCGCGGCCACCGCCCGCTCGGCCCGCGACCGCGGCGTCGCGCTGCGCCCGCACGCCAAGACGCACAAGTCGATCGAGATCGCCCGGCGGCAGCTGGCGGCCGGCGCGGTCGGCCTCACCGTCGCGACGGTGTCCGAGGCGGAGGTGTTCGCGGCCGGCGGCGTCGAGGACCTCTTCATCGCCTACCCGCTCTGGCTCGACGCCGAGCGCGCCGCCCGCCTCCGCGGGGTGCTCGAGCGGGCGCGGGTCCGGGTCGGCGTCGACTCCGCGGAGTCGGCGCGCCGTCTCGCCGCCGCGATCCCGGCGGGGCTCGAGGTCGTCGTCGAGGTCGACTCCGGCCACCACCGCAGCGGAGTGCCGCCGCAGGAGGCCGGCGCGGTCGCCGCCGCCGCGGTCGAGGCGGGGCTCGACGTCGTGGGCGTCTTCACCTTCCCCGGCCACAGCTACGCCCTCGACGGCCGCCGCGCCGCGGCCCGCGACGAGGCCGCCGCGCTGACGGCCGCCGCCGCCTCGCTCGCCGACGCCGGGGTCACGGCCCGCGTGATCAGCGGAGGCTCCACTCCGTCCCTCGAGTTCGCCGACACGGGCGTCCTCACCGAGCTGCGCCCGGGCGTCTCGGCCCTCGGCGACGCGCAGCAGTGGGAGATCGGCACCATCGGCCCGGAGTCGATCGCCGTCACCGTGCTCGCGACGATCGTCGCCCGCCGCGACGACCACCTGATCGCCGACGCCGGCAGCAAGGTGCTCTCCTCCGACCGCGGCGCCGCCTCGACCGGCTTCGGCCGCCTGCTCGAGCACCCGGAGGCCCGCATCACCGTCCTCTCGGAGCACCACTCCACGATCACCGGCGTCGATCTGCCGCTCGGCACCCGGATCCGCATCGCCCCCAACCACGTCTGCGTCGCCGTCAACCTCGCCGACGACTACCGCGTCCTCCTCGCCGACGGCGGCACCGCCACCTGGCCGGTCGACGCCCGCGGCCGCAACACGTAGCCGCTTCCTGCTGATCGAGTAGCCCGCGGAGCGGGCGTCTCGAGATCCGCCAGGTCAGCGCCGCGGCACCCGCAGCCCGACCACCGCGGTCAGCCCGAGCAGCAGGAACGCCGAGGCGAACGCGGCCGTCGGCGACGCGGCGTCCGCGAGCGCCCCCGCGAGCAGCGGCCCGACGACACCGCCGAGGTCCGACGCCGCCTGGAAGAACGACACCGGCTTGCCGCCGCGCTCACCCGCCGCGTCGCCCACGAGCGCGCCCGGCGCCGTCCCCATGAACGCCGCCGCCGCTCCGTACACGCAGAGCAGCGCGATCAGCAGCCACAGCTCGTGCACCAGCGGCATCGCCAGCATCGCGACGGCCGCGACGGCGAACCCGCCGATCAGCGCGGGCCGCCGCCCGACCGTGTCGACGAAGCGCCCGGCCGGCGCGAGCGCGATGGTCTGCACCACCGCCGCGATGGCGAACGCGATGCCCGTCCAGGCCGGCTCGTCGCCGAGCCCCTCGACGACGAGCACCGGCACGAGCGTCGCGCGCACGCCCATCGCCGACCAGCCGAGCGCGAAGTTCGCGAGCACGGCGCTCTGGTAGCGCGGATCGCGGGCGACCTCCCGCATCGGCTTCGGCGCCGCGACGGCCGCTTTCGCCTCCGCGTCCCGGTCCGGCCGCTGCAGGAGCACCAGCCCGACCAGCCCGGCGATCGCGAGCGTCCCCGCGTAGAAGAAGAAGGGAGCGGTCAGCGAGATCGCCGTCAGGACGCCGCCGACGGCCGGTCCCGCCATGCCGCCGAGCAGGAACCCGCCCTGGTAGAAGCCGATCGACCGGCCCCGCCGCTCCGGATCCGCCGTCCGCAGCAGCAGCGTCATCGCGGCGACCGAGAACATCGCGGAGCCGATCCCGCCCGCCCCGCGCAGCAGCAGCAGGTGCGCGTAGTCGCCGGCGAGCCCGACGAGCGCGCTGGACACCGCCACGATCCCGATGCCGACGGCCAGCACGATGCGCTCGCCCACCCGGTCGACCAGCGGCCCGACGAACGGATTCGCGACCAGCCGCATCAGCGCGAACGCCGACACCACCGCGCCGACCTCGACGTAGCCGACCCCGAAGCTCCGCACGTACACCGGCAGCACCGGCACGACGACGCCGAACCCCAGCATCACGAAGAAGGCGACGATCCCGAGGACCTTCACATCGCGGGGGAGCCGCGCCCCGGGTTCACGGTTCTTCCACGGAGCACGCACCCACCGACGCTACCCCGCGCCTCCGACACCCGAGTCCCGAGCGGTCGGTACGCTCACTCGGATGTGGCGGAGGAGCAGAGCGGCGGTGGCGCTCCTCGCCGCGCCCGTCCTGCTCCTCACCGCCTGCGCCCTCCCCGGGCAGACCCAGGACCCGGCCCTCTGCCCTCCCGTGGAGGACTCGTGGAACGCCTTCGCGGCGGATCCCGTGCCACAGAGGCGAGAGGAGGTCGAGATCGCTCTCGACGCGTTGCAGTACGAGAACTCCACGTCGACCGCTGCGGACGCGGCACGGCTCGCGAAGTTGGCGCTCCTCACTGATCTGGCGCGGACACCTGCTCGCAGTCCGTCCTTCTGGAACGCCCTCGACCTGATCGCCCGCGAGTGCGCCGAGGCCGGTGTCGAGCTCTCCTTCGACGGCCACGGCGAGCCGCTGCCCGCCGTCGGCTGACGCGCCCAGGAATGCCAGGCCGGGACGCGCGTTGTCCTCAGGGATGACTTCCGCAGCAGACCCGTCCACCGTCCCCACTCCCGAGGTCCCCACTCCCGAGCAGCGCGCCCTCGTGGTCGGCGCCACCGGCATCGGCGGCTCCGCCCTCGTCGACCTGCTCACCGAGCGCGGCTGGCCCGTGACCGCCCTCTCCCGCCGGCCGATCGCCGAGCGCCCCGGCGTCACCCCGCTCTCCGCCGACCTCCGCTCCGCTGAGGACCTCGCCCGCGTGCTCGCCCACGAGAAGCCGACCCACGTCTTCTTCACCGCCTGGTCGCGCCAGGCCACGGAGGAGGAGAACATCGCCGTCAACGGCGGCATGGTCCGCGACCTCCTCGCCGCGCTCTCGCACGCGCCGCTCCAGCACGTCGCGCTCGTCACCGGGCTCAAGCACTACCTCGGCCCGTTCGAGGCCTACGGCCAGGGCGCGATGCCCGACACCCCGTTCCACGAGGAGGAGGAGCGCCTCGACGCGCCCAACTTCTACTACGCGCAGGAGGACGAGCTCTTCGCCGCCGCCGAGCGCGACGGCTTCACCTGGTCGGTGCACCGCTCGCACACCGTGATCGGCCACGCGGTCGGCAACGCGATGAACATGGGCCTCACCCTCGCCGTCGCCGCGTCGATCCACCGCGCCCAGGGCACGCCCTTCGTCTTCCCCGGCTCGCTCACCCAGTGGAACGGCCTCACCGACATGACCGACTCCACCGTCCTCGCCGAGCAGATGCTCTGGGCGTCGACGAGCGAGGCGGGCCGCGACGAGGCGTTCAACGTCGTCAACGGCGACGTCTTCCGCTGGCGCTGGATGTGGTCGCGGATCGCCGAGCACTTCGGCGTCGAGCCCGTCGGCCCCGGCGAGGAGCCGCAGCCCCTCGAGCAGCAGATGGCCGGCGCCGACGACGTCTGGCAGCGCCTCGTCCGCGAGCACGACCTGATCGAGCCCGACCTCGAGCGCGTCGCCTCCTGGTGGCACACCGACGCCGATCTCGGCCGGCAGATCGAGGTGGTCACCGACATCAGCAAGTCGCGCCTGGCCGGCTTCGGCGTGCACCACCGCACGGTCGACTCCTTCACGGCCCTGTTCGACCGCTATCGCGCGGAGCGCCTGATCCCGTAGGCGCGCGGTAGGGGGTCGGCGGCCCCGTCCGGTCGCCGACCCGTCGCCCCGCGGACACCCGGCCGACACCCTGCGTCCCCCCGCGCTGCCTAGCGTCACGGCATGGCGGCGGCGGGGTACGGACGGGTGGGCACCCGGTGATCGAGCGGGTGGACCCGTTCCTCGGCACCGAGGCGACACAGCTCCCCGACGCGACCGGGCTGGCGGCGACCTGGTGGTCGCCGAAGCCGCAGATCGGCAACACGCACCCGGGCGCGACCTTCCCGCTCGGGATGGTGTCCGCGTGCTCCTACTCCGGCGCCTACCCCACCGGCTACGGCCGCTACGACCTGGCGCTCGAGGGGGTCCCGCCGACGATCCAGGACGGCCTCGTCGCCTCCGGCTTCACGCACTTCCAGCAGTCCGGCACCGGCGCGATCCGCAAGTACTACAACTACCTCCGCGTCACGCCGATGCTCGAGCCGCTCGACGAGCTCGGCCGCAGCTGGGCGATCGAGGACGAGGTCGCCGAGCCCGGCTACTACGCCGCGACCCTCTCCTCCGGGATCCGCGCCGAGCTGACCGTCGGGCCCGCCTCGGTCGTGCACCGCTACACCTTCCCCGAGCACCGCAGCGCCCGCGTGGTCGTCGACCTCTCGCTCGGCGGCCTCGCGATCCCGTCCGGAGCGACGATCCCGCTCCGCGCGCAGCTGCACTCGATCTCGCCGGGCGTCGCGGCAGGCGAGGTCGTGATGGAGGGCGCACCGCTCGCCGTCCACCTCGAGTGCGACGCCCTGCAATGGCGGCAGATGCTCTGGTACGACCGGCGGCTGATGCCCGGCGGCACCCGGCTCGACTTCGACCACATCCGCCCGACGACCCTGCGCCCGTTCGGACTGATGTGGGCCGGACCGAGCACGGCCGGGCAGACCGTCGAGCTGCGGATGGGCTTCTCCCTCCGCGGCACCGACCGCGCCCGCGAGAACCTGCACCGCGACGTCCCGGCCACGATCGGCGGCTTCGACCAGCGCCGCGACCGCACCCGCAAGACCTGGCGGAAGCGCCTGCGCACCGTCGCCGTGGACACCCCCTCGACCGAGCGCGAGACCGTGTTCGCCACGGCGCTCTACCACTCGCTGATCAAGCCGTGCCTGGCGCCGGACGAGAGCCCGTTCTGGCCGAGCGACGGCCCGTTCGTCTTCGACCTCAGCACGATGTGGGACATCTACCGCACTCAGCTCCCGCTGCTCACCGCGCTCGTCCCCGAGCGCGCGGTCGAGGTCGGCGCGGCGCTGCTCACCATCTGCGAGGAGGAGGGCAACTTCCCGATCGGCTACCGGATGGCCAAGGGCAGCGACCGCTTCTCCCGCCAGGGCAGCGCCCTCGCGCACACCTTCCTCGCCGACCTCTGCCGCCTCGGCCTGCCCGGCATCGACTGGGAGGCGGCCCTCGTGCACATGGGCGAGGACCTCAAGCGCACCTACGGCGAGGAGTTCCTGGCGGCGGGGGAGGCGCACCCGATCAGCCACACCCTCGACCTCGCGCACGGCTACTGGTGCACCGCGGTCGTGGCGCGGCACGTCGGCGACCACGTCCTCGCCGACCAGCTCGAGGAGCGAGCCGCCCAGTGGGTGAACGCCTACGACCTGCGCTCGGGCCTGCTCAAGGACTCGACCTACTACGAGGGCACCAGGCACAACTACTCCTTCCGCCTGCTGCACGACATGGCCGGCCGCATCGCGATCAGCGGCGGCGACGACGCCTTCGTCGTGCAGCTGGACGAGTTCTTCGGCTACGGCGCCGAGCCCGTCGTGCAGCCGGGACTGCGCCCGGACCGCGCCGAGATGCTCGCGGGCTCGGCCCTCGGCCGCTTCGAGGGGCTGAACAACGAGCCCGACATGGACGCACCCTGGGCGTACCACTACGCGGGCCGCCCCGACCGCACGGCCGAGGTCGTGCACGGGGTGCTGCACCAGCGCTTCGGCGCCGGCCGCGGCGGCCTGCCCGGCAACGACGACTCCGGGGGTCTGAGCTCCTGGTACGTCTGGGCGAGCCTCGGGCTCTTCCCGGTCGCCGGCCAGGGCCTGCTCCTGGTCAACGCGCCCGCCTTCGCCCGCGCCTCGCTCGCGATCGGCGGCGCGGACGTCGAGATCCGCACCACCGGCTTCATCGAGCCGGTGCCGGGCGGACCCGTCCAGTACGTGCAGCGGGCGGAGCTGAACGGCGCACCGCTCGAGGCGAGCTGGATCACCGCGGCCGAGCTGCACCGCGGCGGCGAGCTGACGCTGCACCTCGGCGCCGAGCCCGTCGGCTGGGGGAGCGCCCCCGAGCACCGGCCGCCGTCGTTCCCGCACCGCTGACCACCCGCACCGCCGACCACCCGCACGCCGCACCCGCCACCCGCACCGACCACCCGCACCCAGCATTCAGGAGGAGCCCCATGGACCAGAGCACGCACGCCCACACCGTGCAGAACCGACTCGTCATCGTGGTCCGCGCGGATCCGGTGATCTGCGGGCACTCGGTCGAGGCCCGCAACCTCGCCGAGACCGCCCTCGAGCGCGGCTTCGACGAGGTGCGCATCGTCACCTGGCCGATCGAGCGCCTCCAGGCCGCCGGCCTCCCGCTCAAGCCGCTCGACGCGGTCCTCCCCTACAGCGACGGCATCATCGTCGAGCGACCGGAGCCCGTCGGCGACTACAAGGTGCCGGACGGCCGCTTCCTCGCCGGCATGGTCGGCCGCCTGGTCGAGCTGTTCACCGACGGCGTGCCCACCGTCTGCCTCTCGCTCTACCTCAGCCCGCACACTCTCGCGGTCGCGGACGCCCTGCGCGCGGCCTGGAGCACCGGCCTGCCGGTCGACGTCACGACGGTCGCCGAGGCGGTCGGCTCCGACGTCACCAACGTCGTCCGCCGGGCGGTCGAGGAGGGCCGCCTCGGCGCCGCCGCGCACATCTTCGCCTCGTACCTGTCGCAGGACCACTGCGTCGCCGTCTCCGAGTACACCCGCGACCTGATCGTCGAGGAGGCCGAGCGGATCGACGCCGTCCACGGCACCCGGTTCGCCGAGCAGTGCCGCGCGCGCATCGAGATCTCCTACCCGGCGATCGACTCCGACGCCTACACCGGACTCGATCCCGCCGTGGTCGACGAGGTCGTGCGCGCCCGCGGCCTCCGCACCGACGGCTACGTGCTCTTCCTCTCCCGACTGACGGAGGCGAAGGGGGTCGAGGACCTGATCGCCGGCTACGAGCGCAGCGGCGTCCACGCCGACCGCGAGCTCGTGATCGCCGGACGCGGACCGCAGGAGGCGGAGCTGCGCCGCCTCGCGGCCGCCTCGCCGCTGGCGCACCGCATCCGCTTCCTCGATGACGTCGGCGACGCCGAGAAGCCCTACCTGATGGCCGGCTGCTCGGCGTTCGTGCTGCCGAGCAAGCCGCGCCCGGAGTTCGTCGAGACGTTCGGCATCGCGCTCGCCGAGAAGATGCTCGCGGGCGGCGGCCCCGTCATCACCACGCTCACCGGCGGGATCGGCGAGGCCGTCGGCGAGCACGCGTTCATCACCCCGGTCGAGGATCCGGACACGATCGCCGCGCTGCTGGACCACGTGGTGCTCGAGCTGACGGCGGAGGACCGGGCGCAGCGCGCGACGGCCGCGCGCGAGTACGCCCTGCAGTTCGACCGGCGGCAGGTCTTCGACCGGCTGTTCGCACGGATCCCGCGACCGGCGCGCGCCGAGCAGGCCGCCTAGCGAGCAGGCCGCCTAGATCGAGTCGCCCTGCGCGACCGCGAGGCGGTACCGCACGAAGCGGAGGGTGAACGTGTGCCGGTCGCCGCTGCGGATCCGCTCCGCGAGCACGCGGATCCCGAGGACGGCGACGACGCGCCACCACTCCAGATCGTCCGAGACGACGGCGGTGAACTCGTCGCCGGGCCGCACCTCGTGGACCCCGGCTGAGGCGCGCGGGGCGATGGTCGTGTCGATCGTCATGTCGCCGACTCCTGTCGGCGGGCCTCGCGGAGACGCTTCGGGTGCGCCGCGCACCCGGACGCCGGGCCCACGAGAGGGGGGCTCGCTACCCGGCGTCCGGTCATGCGTGCGGCCACGGGGTCGAGCCCGCCGGAACGAACCCGGACCGCCCTCGAAGTGTAGGCCTGTCAGTCAGGGGTGGCGCGGGATGTCCAGCCCTTGCGAGAGAGTTCGGAGAGTCCGACAGTCATCGGAGAAGTGTGCGACGAACCGCGGAACCACGGGTCAGGCGGCGGGCTCCGCGCGCCGCAGCGGCACGGCGGCGGCGCCGACCGGCTCGGGAACGATGCGCAGACCGGCGCCGCTGTTGGCGCGTTCCATCAGGGCCTCGATCCACTCGGGGTTGATGGTGGGCTGGCGGCTGCCCTTGAAGTCGAACTGGATCGGGATGGTCGGGTGCATCCAGACGCCGCGGCGCCCGGTCCCCGCGTTCGGGCTGGCGTCGAGCGTCAGGAGGAAGCGCTCGTCCCGGCGGAACTTGTTGATGATCACGATCTGCAGGTGAGCCAGAGTCCGGTCGTCGACCTCGATGGCCGCCGGAGGAGTGCCGTACATGATGCTGCCCATGGTCTTCTCCCTGTCGCACGTCGAACAGGATGGGTGCACCCTGTCGCTAGACAGACTCTCTACTAGTTTGACTAACCATGTCAAGCCGGCCGGATGAACGATCGGTGACGCGGAGGGCGCGACGGAGAGGCGGGCCGTGCCCGCGAGTCGGGAGGCCGCTCAGGCGCGGCGTCGCTCGACCGTGAGCTCGGGCGCGACGTCGTCATCGAGGTCCTCGAGGCCGTCGCCGGGCGCCTCGACGATCTCGCGCACGGTCTGCAGGAAGCGGACCACTGCGCTCGCCTCCTCGGGGGAGAGCCGCTCGGCCGCCTCCAGCATCCGCTGGTTCATGTCGTCCAGCGTCTCGCGGACCTCGCGGTGCGAGGTGGGGGTGGCGACGATGCGGATCGCGCGCCGGTCGCTGGGGTGCGGCTGCCGGACGACGTGCCCGCTCTTGACCAGCCGGTCGATGAGAACGGTCGTCGAGGCGGAGGAGATGCCGAGGTAGGCGGCGAGGTCCTTGGGGCTGACGTGCTGGCCCCCCTGCTGGCGGCGCATGAGGAACTGCACGGCGAGGAGGTCGTTCTCGCCCATCCCCATCGATCCGCGGGTGCGCCGGCGCATCGCGCTCTCGGCGGTCCGGAACGCGCGCATCGCGCCGAGGACCTCGGCGGCGCCGGGCGCGCTCGCAGTGCCCGGGTGCCGAACGGCAGCCGGTCGAGTCAGCGCGACCTCATCCATGCACCACAGCTTAGACAGTCATGTAGCAAGAAGATCTAGTCATGTACAACCCCGTCCTGGTGCTTGTCCGCGAGGGCCGCACAGGGTACGAATGGATCAGCTAGTTAGACGAGCTAGCGATCTCACCGGATCAGATCTCATCGGACAGGAGGACGGGATGCTCGACACCGCACCGGTCCTCCCGCTCGCGGACCCGCTGCTCGGCACGACCCTGGCCGAGCGCTACCTCCTGCTCGAGCGCATCGGCGAGGGCGGCAGCGCCACGGTCTTCCGGGCTCGCGACCTGCGCCTGGCGCGCTCCGTCGCGGTGAAGGTCTACCGCGAGGTCGCCGGCACTCCGAACGAGCGGTCGCGCCGCGAGCGCGAGGTGCGGCTGCTGATCGACTCCCGCCACTCGTCGATCGTCGAGATCCTCGACCAGGGCGAGATCGCGACGGAGGAGGGGGCGCTCGCCTTCCTCGTCCTCGAGTACTTCGATGCGGCCGATCCCGCCGCCGACTGGTTCGCGTCGGGCGACGAGCGGCTTCTCGCTGAGGTCGGCGCGCAGCTCGCCGACGCGCTGGCGCACCTGCACTCCCGCGACGTCCTGCACCGGGACGTGAAGCCGGAGAACGTGCTGGTCCGCTCCCGCGCGATGCCCGCCGCCGGCTCGCTGCACGAGGCGAAGCTCAGCGACTTCGGGATCGCCCGCGCGGTGGACGACGCCCGGCTGACCCGCTCCGACGTCCTCGTCGGGACGGCCGCCTACCTCAGCCCCGAGAGCCTCGGCTCCGGGACGGTCGGTCCGGCGTCCGACGTCTACTCCCTCGGACTGGTCCTGCTCGAGGCCGTCTCCGGCCGCCGCGCCTACACCGGCACCACGCTCGAGATCTCGCTGCAGCGCATGCACCACGCGCCCGTCGTGCCGGCGTCGGTCCCCGCCCGCTGGCGCGCACTGCTCGCCGACATGACGCGACTCGACCCCGCGGCGCGGCCCTCGGCGGAGGAGGTCGCCCGCCGGCTGTGGTCGCAGCTGCGCGACGAGCCGCGGACGTCGACGCTGCGCACCGGCGTGCACGGCGCGATCGCGGCGCTCTCCGCCGCGGCGGTCGGCGTCGCCTCGACGCTCGCGCTCCTCGGCCACCTCGGCTGAAGCTCTCTTCCGCGCCGCGCTCAGCCGCCCGGGAGGAGGGCTGTCGTAGTCTCGCCCTGACTGTCGACCACTGCCGACCGTCGACCGACGCCGACCGTCCGGGGCTGTGCCGCGGACCCGAACGGAGCCGATCCCATGAGCCCCCGCCGCCTGTTCCGCCTCCTCTCGATCCTCGAGGCGGTGACGTGGACCCTCCTGCTCGTCGGCATGCTGCTCAAGTACGCCCTCGGAGCAGGGGACTGGCCGGTCAGCGTCGCCGGGCCGATCCACGGCTTCGCGTTCCTCGCCTACGGGGCGGCCGCCCTCGTCCTCGCGGTGAACCAGCGCTGGTCGGCGCGGGCGACCTTCCTGGCTCTCGTCAGCGCCGTGGTGCCCTACACGACCGTCCCGCTGGAGCGCGGCTTCGAGCGGCGCGGACTCCTCGAGGGGGAGTGGCGTCGCGAGGCCGGCGCCGACCCGCGCGACCGGCGGCTCCCGAGCCGGCTGCTGCGCTGGGCGCTCGGCCGTCCGGTCCTCGCGGCCGCCCTCGTGCTGGCCGCCGTCGCCGCGGTCTTCGCCGCCCTTCTCGTCGTCGGCCCACCCGGCGGCACCGAGGCCTGACAGCCCGGCTCCCTGCTGATCGAGCAGCCCGCGCAGCGCGGCGTATCGAGATCCACCACCGTCAGAACGGTGCGGGTGTGTCGTCGAAGCGGGGCCCGGGCGGTGGGTCCGGCGGACGGCCGGGGAGCCGTGGTGGGCGGTTGCCGACCCGCCGGCCGGTGGGGGTCGTCCAGGTGATGGTTCCGTCGGAGTCGTCCTTGACGTAGCTCCACTGCTCGCCGTGCCTGACGTGGTGGTGCGCGGTGCAGAGCATGACGAGGTTGTCGAGGGAGGTCTCACCGCCGTTGCTCCACTCGATCGTGTGGTCGACTTCAGAGGTCGCGGCGGGGCGGGTGCAGCCCGCGAAGCGGCAGGTCTGATCGCGGAGCTGGAGGTGCAGGCGCATCTGCGGCGGTGGGACGCGCCAGGTGCGGCCGACCGAGACGACGGCGCCGGTGTCCGAGTCCGTGAGCACCCGGGTGAACGACGCAGCGGTCCGGATCAGCTCGCGGGCGATCTCGGCGGGGACGGGACCGTAGCCGTCCAGCTCCGCCGGGGCGTCGTCGAGGCCGACGGCGGTGGACGCCGCGAGCGTGAGCCGCACCTCGGCGCGGATGCCGGGGACGAACGTCGGGTCGGGGCGGCGCTCGGCGTCGGGAGTCGTCCCGGCGATGTCGCCGTCGCAGAGCAGGTCGATCGCGGCGTCGGCGCTGAGCTGCTGGAGGGTGCGCGGGTCGCCGTCGTCGCGGAGGGTGCGGGCGATGCGGCGGAGCCGGTCGTAGGCGCCCGTCACTGCCGGAGCCGGCCCGTGCACGCAGAGCGTCGCCATCCCGTCGACGTCCGGTGTGATCCGGACTGCGCGGTCCTCGCGGGCGCGGGTGTGCCGTTCGGCGAGGGGCTGCTCGTGCAGCTCCTCGCGCCAGCGGCGCAGGGCGCGGCGCAGCTGCGTGGTGGTCATCGTCACGGCGGCGTCGGAAGCGCGCTCATCGAGAGCGGCGCGGGAGCCTTCGGGGAGGCTGCTCGCGGTTCGGCGGATCGCCTCGCCGACCTCCCACAGGATCCGCGCGTCGCGGAGCAGTGCGCGGGTGAGGGGGAGATGCTCCATCAGCATCTGCGCGGTCTCGAGGCGGCCGGAGACGTCCCGCTCGGACACGCCGAACGCTACCGCGAGCTCGGCGCGGATCGAGCGCTCGACGAGGTCGCGGGTCTCGCTGCGGGACGCGCCGCGGGCGAACGCCCCCGGGACGGTGAGCGCGACGCGATAGCCGCGGTGCAGCCGTTCCGCTGCTCGGAGGCGTGTCGGAGAGTCGGCGCGCTCGGCGGCCGCGGCACCGTCGAAGCAGTCGCGCACCTCCGCGAGTGCTGCTGCCGTCTCGTCCTCTGTCATACGCGTATTGAAGCAGGGACCACCGACACCGGAGCGGGGATGCAGGCCGATCGGGGAGAGCGCGGACCGATCGGGGACTGGGGAGGAGGCTTGCATCCCGGATGCCCGACGGTGGAGGGTCTCGATACGCCGCCGGGGGCGGCTGCTCGACCAGCATGGGGCGCCCTGCGGGCGACTCGATCAGCAGGGGAGGCGCGACGGCGTCAGGCCGCGCGGGTCGCCGCGTCGATCAGGATCTCGGCGGCGCGGCGGGCGTGCAGCGCGGACTCGGGGGTGCCCGAGATGGCGGCGGTGGTCTGGGCGCCCTCGGCGAGGAGGGCGAGCTGGGCGGCCAGCTCGGGGCCGCCGCCCACCTCCGCCGCGAGCGCGGCGAGGAAGCTCTGGAAGGTGTCCTTGTGCTCGCGGGCGAGCGAGGCGACCGAGGGGTTGGACGAGCCGAACTCGCCGAAGGCGTTGATGAAGCTGCAGCCGCGGAAGGAGTCCTCGGAGAACCAGTCGAAGAGGAAGTCGTAGATCGCCAGGAGCTTCGGGCGGGCCCCCGTCGCGGCGGCGACCCGGGTGCGCACGCCGAGCGTCCACTGCTCGTGCCGCGCCTGCAGGACGGCCAGGACGAGCGACTCCTTGCTCGGGAACTCCGAGTAGAGGCGCTTGAGCGAGACGCCCGCGGCGGTGCGCAGCGCGTCCATCCCGACGGACTGGATCCCGCGCTCGTAGTAGAGGCGGTCGGCCGCCGCGAGGATCGCCTCGCGGGGCGGCGGGCCTTCGAGCGTTCGCGGCGTCATCCCTCCATCGTAGGCGCAGAGGGAACGCGCGTTCTCGGTTGTCCGACACTCGTTCGACACTCATCGCCCGGTGTCCGGGCCCCGTGTCGGCGGCTGCTGCTAGCGTCGGCCCCGCTCGGACCCTCCCTGATCGTCACCCGGCGGTCGCGGCCCGCGCGAGAGGCGGTTCCGGTGGTGCTGGCGATGCAGGCGGACGACTTCGGCGGGCCCGAGGCCCTCCGCGCGGTGACGGTGGAGCCGGGCGAGCCCGGTCCCGGCCGGGTGCGGATCCGCGTGCGCGCGGCGGGCGTCAATCCCGCCGACGCGAAGCTCCTCCGCGGCCTCTTCGGTCGCGGGCGCACGCCCGTCCGGCCCGGCAGCGAGGTCGCCGGCGTGGTCACCGCCGTGGGGGATGCAGCGACGGGGCCGCTCGGGGCCCTCGGCGTCGGGGACGAGGTGGTCGCCTTCCGCGTCTCCGGCGGGTACGCCGAGGAGATGGTCGTCCCGGCCGCCTCGGTGCTGCCGAAGCCGTCCAGGCTCGCCTGGGAGCAGGCGGCCGGGCTCCTGCTCGCGGGCACGACCGCGGTGCACCTGCTCGAGGCGACCCGCGTCTCCGCCGGCGACACCGTCCTGGTCCACGGCGCGAGCGGGGCCGTGGGCACCCTCCTCGTCCAGCTCGCGCGCGAGCGCGGAGCGCGCGTCCTCGGCACCTCGAGCGAGCGGGGCGCGGCGGTCGTCGAGCGCTTCGGCGCCGAGTCCGTCCGCTACGGCGCGGGACTGGAGGAGCGGGTGCGCGCCCTCGCGCCCGACGGCGTCGACGTCGCCCTCGACACGGCGGGCACCGACGAGGCGCTCGACGCCTCCGTCGCGCTCGTTGCGGACCGCTCCCGCATCGCCACCGTCGCCGGCTTCGAGCGCGGCGCGGAGCTCGGCGTCCTCCTGCTCGGCGGGGGAGCGGGCGCGGATCCCGGCACCGCCCTGCGCGACGCCGCCCGGGCGCCGCTGCTCGAGCGCGCCGGTCGCGGCGAGCTCGAGGTGGTGCTCGGCCCCTCCTTCCCCCTCGCCTCGGCGGCGGAGGGGCTCGCGCTGGTGGAGTCGGGCCGCGCACGCGGCAAGGTGGTGCTCCTCCCCTGAGCACCGTCGATCCCCGCACCGTCGATCCCCACCCCGTCGACGCGCTCCCCGTCGAGCTCGTCGCGAACGGCCCCTTCGACGTCGTCGGTGCCGCGAACCTCCTCCTGCACCACTCGCTGCCCGGCGTCGAGCGGGTCTCCGACGACGGGCGGCGGCTCGAGCGGCTCGTCACCGTCGGCGCGCGGGCGGTGCCGCTCGCGCTCGAGCTGGCTCCCGTGGGTGTCCGCGTCGCGACGACCGATGCCGCCGTGCTCCCGCTCGTCCGCGCCTGGTTCGACCTCGACTCCGACGTCGAGGGGGTCGGAGCGGCCCTCGCCCGCGACCCGCTGCTCGCGCCGATGGTCGCCGCCCGTCCGGGCCTGCGGGCGACGCAGTACCCCGAGCCGTTCGAGGCCGCGGTGATGGCGGTCCTCGGCCAGCAGGTGTCGGTGGCGGCGGCCCGGACCTTCGGCGGTCGCGTCGTCACCGCGTTCGGCGGCGAGGGCGAGTGGGGCCTCCGCTCGTTCCCGACGCCCGCGGCCCTCCTCGCCGGACCGATCGAGGAGCTGCGCGCCGCGATCGGCGTGACCCGGGCCCGCGCGGCGACCGTCCGCGCCGTCGCCGCGGCCTTCGCCGACGGACTCGTGCTCGACCGCGCCGGCGATCTGGCCGAGCAGCGGCGGCTCCTGCTCGCGATACCCGGCATCGGCCCGTGGACCGCCGACTACCTCGGGCTCCGGCTGCTCGGCGACCCGGACGCGTTCCCCGCGGGCGACCTCGTGCTGCGCCGCGCACTCGGCGGGATCAGCACGGCGGCGGCCGACGCGGCGTCGCAGGCCTGGCGGCCGCACCGCGCCCACGCGGCCTTCCACCTCTGGGCGTCGACGGGCGCCGTCTGAGGCGTGCGACCGGGCCGAGCGTCCCCGACTAGCGCGACGAGGCGCGCACGACGAGGCTCCCCTCGAGGAGGATCGAGCCGGTGACGCCGCCGAGCAGGCGGTCGAGCGCGGCCTCGGCCAGCTGCTCGAGAGGCTGCCGGAGCGAGGTCAGGGGCGGCGCGCTGTACTCGCCCTCCCAGGTGCCGTCGAAGCTCGCCACGGCGACGTCGCCGGGCACTCGGAGCTCCGCGTCCCGGAGCGCGCGGAGCAGGCCGATCCCGATCAGGTCGGAGGCGGCGAAGACGGCGTCGGGCCGGGGGGACAGGCCGGTCAGGACGCGGCCGGCGGCCCACCCGCCCTCGCGGGAGTAGTCGGCCTGGAGCGCGGGACCCGGCTGCAGCCCGGCGTCGACGCAGGCCGTCTCCCATCCGCGCCGACGGGCCTCGAAGCGTCCGCGGTCGTCGCGTTCGACGTCGCCGACGAAGGCGATCCGGCGCCGGCCCGACTCGACCAGGTGGCGGGTCGCCAGCACCGCGCCCGCCTCCAGGTCGATCCCGACGCCGTTCGCCGCCGTCTCGTCGCTGCTGTTGAGCTGCAGCCAGGGAACGCCGACGGCGTCGATCGGGCCCCGGTCGACGGAGCCGCCCGCCAGGAGGAGCACCCCGGCGATCTGCCGGGCCGTCAGATCGCGGAGGCGGGCGTGCAGGGTGTCGACGTCCGGGATCGACGTGATCACGAGCAGATCGAGGCCCCGGGCGCGCGCCGCGTCCTCGACGGCGCTGGCCAGCTCGGTGAAGAACGGGTTGGTGAAGACCCGACGGCTCCCGACCGGGGCGAGCAGCGCGATCGTCCGCGAGGTCCCGGTCCGCAGGGCGGCCGCGGTGGCGTTCGGCCGGTAGCCGAGCTCGGCGATCGCCGCCCGCACGCGGGCCGCGGTCGCCTCGGCGACGGGCGCGGTGCCGGTGAGCGTGTACGTCACGACGGCGTCGCTGACGCCGGCCAGGCGGGCGACGTCGCGTCGAGTGACCCGTCGCGAGGTGTTCATCGCAGCGAACCTACCGCGCCCGTGCCGCCCGTGCCGCCCGCGCCCGCACGACCGGAGTCATCCGCCTCAGCTCGCGAGCGGCCGCACGCTCCCGACCCGCGTCACCTCGTAGAGCACCCCGCGCTCGGGGTGCAGGAGCGGCGGGACGAGACCCGCGCGGCCGAGCAGGGCGCCGGACAGCTCGAAGACCCCGCCGTCCTGCGGCCACCAGATCGCGTCGCGGTCGGCGAGGCCCCGCGTGCCGACGACGACCGGGGCCACCCGGTACACCGACTCCGGATCGAGGCCGGGCAGGCGGACCCGCCCGGGGGAGACGACGCCGGCGCGGGCGAGCGAGACGTAGGAGTAGACGGCGGCCGAGCGGTCGGGAGCGACGACGCCGTGCACCGCGATCGTCTCGTCCGGGTGGTCCAGCCGGACGAGGTCGCCCCCGTGCAGCAGGGGCCGGAGCCGCTTGTGCAGGGCGATCCACTGGCGCAGCTCCTCGAGCTCCTCGTCGCCGGCGGAGCGCAGGTCCCACTCGACGCCGAGGTGGCCGAACAGCGCCGTCAGAGCGCGGAAGGACAGGTCGTGCACGCGGCCCGTCGTGTGCGAGGCGCCCGACGCGATGTGGGTGCCCATCAGCTCGGGCGGCAGCAGCTGGGTGGTCCAGCGGTTCATCTGCTGCCGGTCGAGCGGGTCGTTGTTGTCGGAGACCCAGACGCGGTCGGTCCGCTCCAGGATCTCGAGGTCGACCCGCGCTCCGCCCGAGGAGCAGGACTCGATCTCGAGCCCCGGGTGCAGAGTCCGGATCTCGTCCATCAGCCGGTACACCGCGAGCGTCTGCCGGTGCACGCCCGGGGCGCCGTCGGGGCGCCGACCCGCGTCGGTGAGGTCGCGGTTGTGGTCCCACTTGATGTAGCCGATGTCGTACTCGTCGAGGATCGCGAGGATCGCGTCGCGGAGATGGGCGAAGCAATCCGGATCGCCCAGGTCGAGGACCT
Organism: Rathayibacter sp. VKM Ac-2804; assembly: GCF_009866655.1. Classification (NCBI taxonomy): domain Bacteria; kingdom Bacillati; phylum Actinomycetota; class Actinomycetes; order Micrococcales; family Microbacteriaceae; genus Rathayibacter; species Rathayibacter sp. VKM Ac-2804. The sequence continues at coordinate 3,526,190 of NZ_CP047420.1, read as the reverse complement.
GCTGCCAGCGCGACTCGGGGGGCATCCTGTCTCCGGTCGAGAGGATCCACTCGGGGTGCGCCCGGGCGAGGTCGGAGTCCGGGTTGACCATCTCGGGCTCGAACCAGAGCCCGAACTGCAGGCCGAGCGAGCGCACGTGGTCGACCAGGGGGTGCAGTCCGTCCGGCCAGACGTCGCTCGAGACCGTCCAGTCGCCGAGCCCCGAGTGGTCGTCCCGGCGGCTCCCGAACCAGCCGTCGTCGAGCACGAAGCGCTCGATCCCGAGGTCGGCGGCGCGGTCGGCCAGCTCGACGAGCGCGTCGAGGTCGTGGTCGAAGTAGACGGCCTCCCACACGTTGATCGTGACGGGCCGCGCCGAGTGCGGGTGACCCGGCCGGGCGCGCAGCTGCCGGTGGAAGCGCCGGGCGACCTCGTCGAGTCCGTCGCCGTGGACGGCGTGGATCCACGGACCGGTGTAGGTCTCGCCGTGCGCGAGCCGGACCTCGCCGGGCAGCAGCAGCTCGCCGCCGCCGAGGGTCTGCACGCCGGTGTGGACGCGCTCGACCTGGTGCACGTGGTTGCCGGACCACGCGGTGTGGATCGCCCAGACCTCGCCGCGGGCGAAGCCGAAGCCGGGCTCGCCGACGCTGAGCAGGGTGGCGGCGTCCGCTCCCGTCCGTCCGTGCCGGCCCTCGCGGCGGTGCGCTCCGATGGTGACGGCCGAGCGCTGCGGCACGCGCTCCTTGCCCCAGCGGCCGGCGAAGTCGAGGATCTCGCTCGCCGAGGGCGGCGTGGGCAGGCTGAGCAGCAGCTCGTCGACCTGATAGCCGTCGGCGCCGAGGTTGGTGAGCGCCGCCCGCATCCGCAGCACGCCGGAGGGGTCGAGGACGATCACGATCTCGAGGCCGAGCGCGGCGACGTCGTCCTGGGCGCGGACGACGAGCGTGCCCGCCCCGGAGTCGGCGATCGCTCCGGTCGGCAGGGCGGCGCCGTCGAGCTCGAGGCTCGTCGTGCGGAAGGACGGCGACCAGGCCGCGCCCGCGCGGGATCCGCTGAGGCCCGGCCGGCCGGTCCAGCCGGTGCGGTGCTCGGGGAGCACCGCGAGGCGGATCGGCTCGTCGATGTCGTTCGGACCGACCGGGGCGGTGCCGGAGAGCACCAGCGCGTCGAACGCCGCCCGGTCGAGCGGCCCGCAGTCCGCGCCCCAGTGCGCGACCATCGGGAGCAGGGAGTCGCTGAGATCCAGCACGAGGGCGACTCCGGCGCTGCGGAGGACGACTCCGGTCGAGGGGGTGGCGAGTGTCACGGTGAGTGTTCCTGTTCTGCCCGGATCAGGGCTGTTCTGCCCGATCAGGGCGCGGACGGTGCGCAGCCGCAGGACTCCCGGAGGAGCAGCTCCCCGCGGAACAGCGTGTGGTGTGCCCGGTCGGGCGTGAAGTCGATGATGGTGTCGATCGCAGCGCGGGCCATCTCGCGGACCGGCTGCTTGAAGGAGGTGAGCCGCGGGACGCTGAACGCGGACTCCGCGGTGCCGTCGTAGGAGACGATCCGGAGGTCCTCCGGGACCCGGAGCCCGAGGTCGGCCGCGCCGCGGAGGACGCCGATGCCGAGGAGGTCCGAGCCGGCGAAGACGGCGTCGGGCCGGTTCGGGGTGTCCAGGAGCATCCGCGCCGCCTCGATCCCGCCCTCGCGGGTCCAGGTCGTCGTGACCACCGGTCCCGGCTCCAGGCCGATCTCCTCGATCGCCTCGGCCCAGCCGAGCACGCGCGGGTCGGTGGTCTGCTGCGAGCTCGCGCCGATGACGAGGCCGACGGAGCGGCAGCCGTGCACCTCGGCGAGGTGCCGGACCACGGTGCGAGCGCTGTGGCGGATGTCGACCCCGACGCTGGCGGCGCCCTCCGCGGGGTGGAACGCGTCGATCCACATCACGGGAACGGGGATCGAGTCGAGGGAGGAGCGGTCGCTCGCGTGCCGGACGCTCGAGAGCAGCACGCCGTCGACCCCGCGCTGCGCGATCTCGTCCAGGAGCCGCACCTCCGTCTCCAGGCTCTCGTGCGAATTCGCGATCAGCAGCGCGTAGCCCCGCTCCGTGGCGGCGATCTCGAGCTGCAGGGCGTACTCGGAGAAGAAGGGGTTGCTCACGTCGGCGACGATGAGGGCGAGGGTGTGCGTCCTGCCGGTGCGCAGGGCGCGAGCGGTGGAGTTCGGCCGGTAGCCGAGCTCCTCCATCGCCGTCCGCACGCGCTGGGCCGTCTCGGGGGTGACGTGCTTCGCCCCGGTCATCACGTAGCTGACGACGGCCGAGCTCACCTGGGCCCGCTCGGCGACGTCGTTGCGGGTCGGGCGCTTGCGCGGCGTGCTGATGTCCGGCACGGGGTGCCTCCTCGAGAAAAGCGACGATCGGCGGAGAGGGGGACAGAGCGCCCCCTCTCCGCCAGTCTGGCCGACGGGCTACTGGAACAGCGCGTTCACCTGATCGTTCGCCGACGAGAGCGACGACGGGTCGGCCTGTCCCTCGAACACCGCGTCGACGGCCGGCACCATGATGCCGTTGATCTTCGCCGCGTTGTCGGAGATCGGGAAGAGGAACGTGGTGCCCTCGTCGACCTGGCCGGTGAAGGCCGTCACGTCGATCCCGCGCTCCGCGAAGGCGGCCTGCGCCGCGTCCGAGCCCGAGGGGATGGCCGGGAAGACGACGCCGGCGGCGCCGATGACGTCCTGGCAGTCGGCGGAGGCCATGTACTCGACCCACTTGGCCGAGGCGGCCTTGTTGTCCGAGCCGGACCAGATGGAGTCGGCCAGTCCGTTGAACATCGTGGCGCGCGCGCCGTTGGGGCCGGTGGGGGTCGGAGCGGTGCCGACCTCGATGTCCTTGAGACCGTAGAACGAGTTGATGTTCCACGAGCCGTTGGTGATCATCGCGTACTTGCCGGCGCCGAAGGTCTGCGTCGAGTCGCTGCCGGTGACGGCCGCGAGGGAGGGCATGTAGCCCTCGTCGATGACCTTCGCCATCCAGCCGATCGTCGCCTGGAAGCGCTCGTCGTCGTAGTTGTACTTCGTGCCCCACGGGTTCTTGTCGGTGTAGCTCCAGCCGGTGGTGCCGGCGTACATCGACCACTGGGTCTGGCCGTTGCCGCCGCCGGACTGGCCGTCGAGGCCCAGGCCGTACACGGCGACGCGGGTCTTGTCGAAGCCGTCCTCGTCGCCGCGGACGCCGTTGACGTCGACGGTGAGGTGCGCGATGGCCTTCTCGTAGCTGCCGCCGTCCTCCGGGTTCCAGTCCAGTCCGGCGATCTGCTCGGCGGTGTAGCCGCCGTCCTCGACGAGCGCCTTGTTGTAGAAGATCGCGGTGGTGTCCCAGTCCTTCGGCAGGCCGTAGCGCTGGCCGTCCTCGCCGACCCAGAGGTCCGCGAGGCCCTTCTGGTACTGCGAGACGTCGACGCCGTCCTTCTCGACGACGCCGTCGAGCGAGACGACCTGGCCGTTGTTGACGAAGTCCGCGAACTTCGAGAGGTGGTCGGTGAAGACGTCGGGGGCCGTGCCGGCGACGAAGCCGTTCGTGAGCTTCGTCCAGTAGTCGTCCCAGGAGTACTGCGAGATGGTGACGCTCACGTCGGGGTTCGCGGTGTGGAAGTCGTCGGCGCACTGCTGGTAGGCGGCCTTCTGGTTGTTGTCCCAGAGCCAGTAGTCGATGGTGCCGGAAGCGGAGCTGGTGTCGATGTCGGCGCTGTCGCCGCCGCCGCTCGCGGCGCCGCCGGAGCCGCCGACGCAGCCGGTGAGTCCGAGGGTGAGGACGGTGGTGCCGGCCAGGACGGCGGCGGATCGTCGGAGGATGCGGGTCATGGTGCTGGTTCCTGTCTGCTGCTTCATTGCACGGGAGGGAAGGGAGTGGAGAGGGAGAGGGGAAGTGGACGGGGAAGGGGAGAGGAGAGGGGAGCGGAGAGGAGAAGAGGAGGGGAAGAGGGGCGGGCGCGTCACTTGACGCCCGAGAAGCCGATGGAGTCGACGATGCGACGGCCGAAGGCGAGGAAGAGGAGGAGGACGGGGACGGCGGCGACGAGGGTCGCGGCCATGAGCCCTGCCCAGTCGGGGCTGCCGCCCGGGGTCTGCGAGCGGAAGACGCCGAGGGCGACGGTGAGGACCCGGCTCTCCTCGGTGTTGCCGGCGAGCAGCGGCCAGAAGTAGTCGTTCCAGGTGTTGATGTAGGTGAGGATGCCCAGCGTCGCGAGCGGCGCCGTGCTCATCGGCACGATCAGGCGGAAGAAGATCCGCAGCTTGCCCGCTCCGTCGAGTTCCGCCGCCTCCTCGATCTCGCGGCTGATGCCGAGGAAGAACTGGCGGAGGAAGAACACCGCGAAGGGGGTCATCAGCAGCGTGGGCAGCGAGAGCCCGATGAACGAGTTGAGCAGCCCGAGATCGCGCATGAGGACGAAGTTGGGCAGGGCGGTGAAGATCGGCGGGACCATCAGCGCGGTGAGGAAGAGGAAGAAGACGGCGTCGCGGCCGGGCCAGCGCAGTCGCGCGAAGGCGTAGGCGGCCAGCGAGCAGAAGAGCAGCTGGCCGAGGGTGACCAGGGTGGCGTAGGCGACCGAGTTGCGCAGGTAGAGCCAGAAATTGACGGAGGCGCCGGACCCGCCCTCGGCGAGGGCCTGCTCCTGGGTGGAGAAGCCCAGGACCCGGGCGAAGGCGCCCCAGGTGAAGTCGACGGGCAGCAGCGAGGTGGTGTCGGTGGCGAGGGCGTTCCCGGTCGAGAACGCGGTGCGCACCATCCAGAAGAAGGGGAAGAGGGTGACGACGAGGGCGAGGATCAGCGCGATCCAGGCGACGACGCGGCCGAGGGAGGGTCGGCGCGCCGGCCGGGTGCGCCGGGGAGCGGGCGCGGGGGACGCGGCGGCGGCGGGATCGAGGGCGACGGGAGCTGCAGTGGTCATCGGCGTTCCTTACGCGAGGTCGGACTGGTCGGCGCGCAGCAGCCGGAGCTGGATCAGCGCGACGCCGGCGAGGATGACGAGGAGGACGACCGAGATCGCACTGGCGTAGCCGAAGTCGTTCTCGCCGAAGCCGACCTGGTAGATGTAGTACTGCATGACCCTCGTGGCGTTGACCGGGCCGCCTCGGGTGGTCACGGCGACGGTGTCGAAGACCTGGAACGAGCCGGTCACGGTGACCACGAGGACCAGCGCGAGCACCGGCCGCAGCAGCGGCAGGGTGATCTTCCAGAACGAGCGCCACTCGCTCGAGCCGTCGATCGCGGCCGCCTCGTAGACGTAGCTCGGGATGAGCTGCAGGCCGGCGAAGACCAGCAGCGCGGTGTAGCCCATGTGCCGCCAGACGTTGACGAGCGCGATCGTCGGGATCGCCCAGTTCGAGTCGGCGAAGAACGGGATGCGGGTGAGCCCGAGGCTCTCGATGACGCTGTTGACGAGGCCGAGCTGGTAGTCGAGCAGGAGGAACCAGATCATCGCCGCGATGACGTTCGAGATCAGGAAGGGCAGCAGGATCGCCCCGCGGATCACCACGGACTGGGTGAGGCGGTGCATCAGGACGGCGAGGCCGACCGCGACGACCGTCTGGACGACGATGTTGATCAGGACGTACTCGAGGGTGACGCCGACCGAGTTCCAGAACAGCGGGTCCTTCGCCAGGCGCAGGTAGTTGTCGAATCCGATGTACGACGGCGCGCTCATCAGGTTGTAGTCCGTGAAGCTCAGGTAGATGCCGCGGATCGTCGGGACGACGTAGAACGCTCCGAAGCCGACGGCGGCCGGGAGGATGAAGGCGAGCGCGACGAGCAGCTCGGAGCGGCGCGCGCGGCGCCGGCCGAGCGACATCGTCGGGCGGATCCGGACCGCGGCGGCGCCCTCGCGGGCCCGCCCCTCGCGGAGAGCCGTCATCGTGCGCACCCGGTTCGTCGCGCGTTCGAGCGTCGTGAAAGCAGCAAGAGATGACTCCTTCGTCATGATCCGAGCAGGTGGAGAAGCGCCCGTTCCGCGGTGCGCGGGAGCGTGCTGCGAAGGAAGCTACACGAGTAACCAGGAGTATTCAAGACTGGGAAGAATGTTCTTACATGGCTACTGTCGACCTCGGCTCCGTGCAGTGCTGCCGGGCCGGAGAGAGAGCAGTGATGACGACTCCACTCGCGGATCCCGCGCGCATCGACGCGCAGATCGACCCCGACGGCGGCTTCGCCGACCTCCGGGGCTCGGGCGTCCGCGTCCACCTCGCCGAGACCGCATCGGGCGGCCTGCGGGTCGACGTCGGTGCCGTCGCCGCCGTGTCGAGAGTGCGGCTGCGGTGGGCCCGGGCGATCCCCGAGGACTGCCTGGTGCTCGGGGACGCCTGGGAGCGCTCCTACGGCGAGCTCGAGTGGCGCGGCGTCCGCGCCGAGCGGATCCTGCCCTGGACGGCCCTCGTGCACCACCCGCGCACGGGCACGACCGACGGCTGGGGCGTCGAGGTGGGCGGCGCGTCGTTCGCCTTCTGGCAGGTCGACCGGCGCGGAGTCACGCTGACCCTCGATCTGCGCAGCGGCGGCGCGGCGGTCGTCCCCGGCGACCGGACGCTGACCGCGGCGGTCGTGCACAGGATCTCCGGCGAGGAGGGCGCGTTCTCCGCCCAGCGGTCGCTCCTCCGCCGGCTCTGCCCGGAGCCGCTCACGACGGGCGGACCCCTGGTCGGCGCGAACAACTGGTACTACGCCTACGGGCGCGACTTCGGCCTCGCCGCCGTCGTCCGCGACGCGCGCACGATCGCCGACCTCGTCGGCGACCACGCGGTGCGCCCGTTCGGGGTCGTCGACGACGGCTGGAGCTCGGCCGGGACGGCCGACGGCCTCGCGGCCTCACCGGGTCCCTGGCGGGCGGGACGACCCGATCGCTTCCCCGACATGGCCGCGGCCGCGGAGGCCGTCCGGGCGGAGGGCGTGCGGCCGGGGGTGTGGTTCCGGCCGCTGCTGACGCGCGAGGAGCCGCTCGAGGGAGTGCGTGCGGGGCGGGACGGGGCCCTCGCCCTCGACCCCAGCTCGCCCGCCGTGCTCGAGCTCGTCGCGGAGGACGCGGCGCGCCTCGCCGGCTGGGGCTTCGAGCTGATCAAGCACGACTTCTCGACCTACGACCTCCTCGGCGCGTGGGGTCCGGACTTCGGCGCGGCGCCCGGCTCCGGGCCCGCGCTGCACGACCGCTCCGTGACGACGGCCGAGGCGCTCGTGCGCTTCTACGCGACGATGCGCGCCGCCGCCGGCGAGGCGCTGGTGCTGGGCTGCAACGTCGTCGGGCATCTCGCCGCCGGGCTCGTGCACGCCCAGCGGGTCGGCGACGACACGTCCGGCCTGCACTGGGACCGCACCCGCCGCGTCGGCGTCAACGCCCTGGCGTTCCGCCTCGCGCAGCACGACGCGTTCTTCACCCTCGACGCGGACTGCGTGCCCAGCACGAGCAGCACCGACTGGGCCCTGAACCGCCGCTTCCTCGATCTCGTCGCCCGCAGCGGGACCGCGCTCTTCGTCTCCGTCGACCCCGCGACGCGGACCGACGCCGTCGACGCCGACCTCGCGCAGGCGCTGCGGCTGGCGCTGGACGGCGGCACGCCCGGGGGAGTCGCTCCGCTCGACTGGCTGCACTCGCCGACGCCCTCGCGGTGGTCGGCGGGCGACGAGGTCGTCGAGTACGACTGGGTCGGCCCGGACGGCGCCGACGCCTTCGAGCCGTTCCTCGCGGGGAGCCCGGACCCGGCGCTCTGAGAGGCGGGGGCGGGCACTGCGCCCGCCCCCGCTCAGTGCGTCAGACCCGCGCCGACACCGGGAGCGGCTCGCCGACGGCGACCGGGGCGTCGCCGTGGTCGGGGATGGGCAGTCGCGCCCCGTCCTGCCGCGCCGACTCCATCGCGACCAGCCCGGGCAGGGTGTACCGGGCGGCGACCCAGGCGTTCACGGTCGGCAGGGTGCCGGTCGTGACGGCCCGGACGAAGTCGTCGACCAGGAGGTGGTGCGAGCCCTCGTGCCCGTTCGGCGCGCCCTCGAGCTCGCTCGGCAGTCGCGCGGCCTCCGCCTCGTGCACCGGTGCGTGGCCGCTGACGAAGGCGGCGCGCAGCGCGGGCGAGACGTTCTCGAGGCGCGGGTCGTCGTCCGCCATCGTCGCGGTCGTGGCGAGCTGCTCGGTCACGTCCTCGACGCCCTCGCCGGTCTGCCAGACGCTCGTCTGCACGAGCTGCTCGAAGACGCCGGCCGTGCCGAAGAAGCGGAAGCGGCTCTCGCGGAGGAAGGACGGGTAGCCGACCCGGCGGAACTCGTTGATGCGCATCGAGCCGCCGCCGTCGAGCTCGAACAGCGCGGTCATGTTCGAGAAGTCGTTGCCGAACATGCTGACGTCGGTGTCGAAGACCCCGTCGTCGAGGTGGTCGCGCATGCCCGTGCAGCTCACGCTGGTCGCGTGCCTCGGCACGGCCCCCAGCACGCCGCCGATGGAGTGGGTCGGGTACCACATCGGCGGGTAGCTGGCCGTCGCCTTCCAGTCCTCGCCGCCGCTGTAGCGGTAGGCGTCGTAGAAGCCGTGGTCCATGTCGTGGAGGTAGTCCCCCTCGAGGTAGAAGACGCGGCCGAAGGCGCCCTCCTCGAACTTGCGGCGGGCGAACACCGTCGCCGGGTTGTATTGGCTGGTCTCGCCCATCATGTAGGTCAGGCCGGTCGCCGAGACCAGCTCGATGATCTCCGCGATCTCGTCGGCGTCGCTCGCCATCGGGACGGCGGAGTAGACGTGCTTCCCCGCGCGCAGCGCCCGGGCGACCAGGGGGCCGTGGGTCCAGCGCTGCGTGAACAGGGCGACGGCGTCGACCGCCGGATCGGCGAGCATCGCCTCGAAGCTCTCGTGGGTCCCGGCGAGTCCCTCCGACTCGACGAGCGCCTCCGCGCGGCCGTCGAGGACGTCGGTCACGGTGATCGCGCCGACTCCGGGGTGGCGGTGGAAGAGGTCGGCGAAGTGGCGGCTGAACTGGCCGGCGCCGACGATTCCGAGGGTGAAGGTCATGGGTTTCTCCTACTGCCGACGACGATCGGTGGCGCGGCGGACCCATTCGAGCACCTGAGTTTACTCGTGTCAACAACGAGGTTTACTCGTGTCAATATTCGGACAGCGCAATGCGCGATCCGCCCGGCGGAGGAGGGCGGCCGCGCCTAGGTCAGGTACTCGACGTCGTCGTACTGCACGGCGTCATCCGGCTCGAACTCGTCGACCGGGACGTCCTCGTGCTCGAGGATGACCGCGACGCCGGGGGAGACGAGCACGCAGACCTCGCGGTCGCCCGCGACGGTGAAGCTGACCATCCCGCCGCGCTCGCGCACGGCCTCGACGAGCTTCTTCTCCAGCTCCTCGGTGTCGAAGGAGAGGGCGAGCAGGAAGCGGCGGCCGTCGATGCTGAGGCTGGTGCGGCGCGTCGTGGGGGTCGGCACCTGAGTCCCGCGCCGGTCGGCGCCGGGGGTGACGGCGCGCACGCGCATCGGGGAGGCGTGCATCCGGATCACGGAGTTCATTCGGGATCCGGCCGGGACTCGTGGTGGCGGAGACCGTGCGAGCGACGGTCCTCCTTCATCTCGGACTCGAAGAGGTGGCGGCGACCGGCGGCGAGCTCGTCGCGTGCCGCGCGCTCCTGGTCGCGGAACGCGGCGTAGTAGCCGTCGTCGTAGTCCTCGACGATCTGGAAGGTCCAGCGGCCCTCGATGACGTTGCGGCCGACCAGCTCCTTCTCGAGGGAGTCGGCGAGCTCGTCGCGCCCCGCCTCCCGGAAGGCGTCGACCGCCTCGCCGAGCGCGAGGTCGGCGGCGCCGGTCAGCCGGTGGAAGCCGTAGAGGAGGCCGCGCGCGTGCTCGACGGTCTCGAGCGCCTCGGAGAGCTTGCCCAGCGCAGCGACGGTGGCGTCGTCGAGACCGTCCGGACGCAGGTGCGCGGAATCGGGGTGGTCGTGTGAGCTGGTCATCTCCGAGAGCTTAGGCCGACCATATTCCGCTGTGACCCCCTTGCGCCGCCGACCGGAACAGGTCGTCCCGCGGCTGAGCGGTCTCGAAGGCGGGCGTCGGAGCAGCGGTCCGCTCGTCGCTCAGCGGGTCGGCACACGCACCGGGAGCGCGACCAGGCGCACGTCGCGGAGCTCGCCGGCGTCCGCGACCGCGGTGAGGTAGGTGCAGGCCGGCTGGCGGCGGCGGTCGGTCGGCGAGCCGGGGTTCAGCAGTCGCATCCCGGCCGGCGTCCGCGAGTCCCAGGGGATGTGGCTGTGGCCGAAGACGAGCAGGTCGGCGCCGGTGTGGGCGGCGTCGGCGCGCGCCTCCCGCCCCGCCGCGGGGCCGGTCTCGTGCACGACGCGCACGTCGAGGCCCGCGATCTCCGCGCGGGCGACCTCGGGGAGGCGCACCCGCAGCCCGGCGGGGTCGTTGTTGCCCCACACGCCGAGCAGCCGTGCCGCCCGCGCCTCGAAGGCGTCCAGCGTCGCCTCGTCGACCCAGTCGCCGGCGTGCACGACCAGGTCCGCCTCGTCGGCCGCCCGCCAGACCTCGTCGGGCAGCGCCTTCGCGCGGGTGGGGAGGTGGGTGTCGGCGAGCAGGAGCAGCCGGACCGGGCCGTCCAGGCGCAGCAGCGGCTCGCCGGGGTGCTCCGCCGGCATCAGCGCGCGGGGCCGGGAGTCGGCTCCACCCCGCCGTCGGCGCCGGGCTCCTCGGCGGTCGGGGAGGCGCCGAGACGCGCGTCGAGGGCGTCGAGCGCCGGGACGAACCAGAGGTGGTCGCCGCTGTTCGACTCGACGACGAAGTCGTGCAGGGTGCTCGAGGCCGAGACCTGCTCGGTGATGTCGCCGACGACCACGAGCCGCTTGCCGTACATCACGAAGCGCTGCACGAACTCGCCGGCGATGCCCGAGCGGAGCCGGAAGAACTCCGGATCGAGGCGGCCGACCGGGACGACGATGGTCTCGGCGTCGCTGCCGTAGATCTCGCCGATGATGCCGAGCGCGTCCTCCGAGCTGGAGAGGGCGGGCCCGTCGTCGTCGACGAGGAGGAGGGGGACGCCCTGGCGGGTCTCGGTGCGCATGGACCCAGCCAACCACGTCACTCCGCCCACGTCACTCCGCGCGGAACGAGCGCAGCCGGAGGCTGTTCAGCACCACGAAGACGCTGGAGAACGCCATCGCCGCGCCCGCGACCAGCGGGCCGAGCAGGCCGGCCATCGCGAGCGGGATCGCCGCCACGTTGTAGGCGAAGGCCCAGAAGAGATTGCCGCGGATGACGCCCAGGGTCCGGCGGCCGAGCCGGAGCGCGTCGGGCACGCGGGCGAGGTCGTCGCCGACCAGCGTGACGTCGCTCGCCTCGATCGCCGCGTCGGAGCCGGCGCCCATCGCGATGCCGAGGTCGGCGGCGGCGAGGGCGGCCGCGTCGTTCACGCCGTCGCCGACGAAGGCGACCGTGCGGCCCTCGGATCGCAGCCGCTCGATCACCGCGAGCTTCTCCTCCGGCAGCACCTCGGCGACGACCTCGTCGAGGCCGACCGCGGCGGCGACCGCGGCGGCCGCGCGCGGGTTGTCGCCGGTCAGCATCAGCACGCGCAGCCCGCGGGAGCGCAGCGACGCGACCGTGCGCGCCGCCTCAGGCCGCGGCTCGTCGCGGAGGACGGCGAAGCCGCGCAGCTCGCCCTCCCAGCCGATCCCGACGACGGTGCCGCCGTCGGTCGCGGCCTGCTCGGCGCGGGCGGCGAGGTCGCCGGGTGCGTAGCCCCACTGCTCCTCGAGCCAGCGCAGGCGCCCGGCGACGACGAGGCGGCCGTCGACCCGCGCGCGGACACCGAAGCCCGCGCTTGCGCGGAATCCGGTGGCCTCGGGCACGGCCAGCCCGCGCTCCTCGGCCCCGCGGACGATCGCCGCGGCGAGGGGGTGCTCGGAGCCGCGCTCGACGGCCGCGAGCAGGCGGAGTGACTCGTCGTCGCTCGCCGCGGCGACGGAGAAGGCGCCGGTGGTCAGCGTGCCGGTCTTGTCGAGGACGACGGTGTCGACGCGGCGGCTCGTCTCGAGCACCTCGGGTCCGCGGATCAGGATGCCGAGCTGCGAGCCGCGGCCCGTGCCGACGAGGACGGCGGTGGGCGTGGCGAGACCGAGCGCGCAGGGGCAGGCGACGATCAGCACGGCGACGGCGGGCGAGACGGCGGCGGCGAGGTCTGCGCCGGAGAGCAGCCAGCCGACGAGGGTGGCGAGCGCGAGCACGACGACGACCGGCACGAAGACGGTGGAGACGCGGTCGGCGAGGCGCTGCACCCGCGCCTTGCCGGCCTGCGCCTTCGAGACCAAGCGGCCCATCCGGGCCAGGGTCGTGTCGGAGCCGACGTGGTCGACCCGGACGGTGAGCACGCCGTGCGCGTTGAGGACGCCGCCGGTGACCTCGGATCCCGGGCCGACCTCGACCGGCACGCTCTCGCCGGTCAGCAGGCTCGCGTCGACGGCGCTCGAGCCGTCGAGGACGGTGCCGTCCGCGGCGACGACCTCGCCGGGCCGCACCCGCAGCCGGTCGCCCACCGCGAGGGCGGCGGCGGGGACGCGCTCCTCGGAGCCGTCGGCGGCGACGCGGGTCGCCTCCTTCGCACCGAGCTCCAGCAGCGCGCGCAGGGCGGCGCCGGCGTCGCGTTTGGAGCGGGCCTCGAGCCAGCGGCCGGCCAGCACCAGAACGGGGACGGCGGCGGCGACCTCGAGGTAGATCTCGTCGTGCCCGGAGCGGGTGCCGAGCAGCTCGAACGGCATGCTCATGCCGGGCCGGCCGGCGTCGCCGAGGAAGAGGGCGTACAGCGACCAGGCGAAGGCCGCGGTGGTGCCGAGGCTGATCAGGGTGTCCATCGTGGTCGTCGCGTGCCGCAGTGCCCGCCAGGCGGTGCGGTGGAACGGCCAGGCGCCCCAGACCGCGACGGGCGCGGCGAGGGTGAGGCAGAGCCACTGCCAGTTCGCGAACTGCAGCGCGGGGATCATCGACAGCAGCACGACCGGCGCGGCCAGCAGGGCCGAGACCGCGAGGCGGGTGCGCAGGACGCGGCGCTCGGACTCGGCGGCCTCCTCCTCGCGGGAAGGGGCGCCGTCGTCCGCGACAGGGGCCGCTCCGGTGACCGTCGCCGTGTAGCCGGCGGCCTCGACCGCGGCGATCGCGTCGGCGGCCGTGGTGCCCTCGGGCAGCGCGAGCGTGGCGCGCTCCAGGGCGAGGTTGACGCTCGCGCGGACGCCGGGGAGCGCGTCCAGGCGGCGCTCGACCTTGGCGACGCAGGACGCGCAGGTCATCCCGCCGATGGCGAGCTCGAGCTCGGCGGGTGTCTCCGTGCGGCCGGTCGTCTCTGCGTCCGTCACGTCAGGCCAGGGGCGCGAGGCGGTACCCGGCGTCGGCGACGGCGGCCGCGATCTCCTCGCGGCCGAGCGGACGGGACGAGCCGACGGTGACGGTGGAGACGCCGTCGGGGAGGAGCGAGATGTCGACGCTGTCGACCTCGGGGTAGGCGGCGAGCTCCTCGGTGACGCTGCGGACGCAGTGCTCGCAGGTCATCCCGGCGACGCCGAAGCTCTGCACCGAGGTGCCCCCGGCGGAGGCGTGGCCGCCACCGTGCGCCGAGTCGTGACCGCCGCAGGCGCAGGCGCCGCCCGACCCGCAGCCGCCCCCGGACCCGCCGGCGGCTCCCTTGGCGGTGAGTCCGAGATCGAGGTGCGCGGTCATGCTGCTCTCCTTGCGTGGGGCGGGGGGTCCGGTGGTTCAGTGATACCCCCCGGGGGTACTACCCATCGTAGACCGGGTGCTTCTCGCGGGCAAGGCGGAGGCGCGAGGGGAGAGAATCTCCGGAGGAGCATCGCGATCCCGAGCGCGCCGGAGGAGGGGACATGGCCGCAGCACCGCCGCCCGACTGGGGCGCCCCGCCGCCGCACGCCTCGGCGCATCCGCTGCCGTCCGACGCGCTCCCGCCGCGCCGCCGCTTCGAGCCGACCGCGCTGATCACCTCGCCAGCCGAGGCCCGCAGGGCGCGGGGCGCGCTCGCCGCGCAGCTGCGCCAGACGTCTCCGGAGAACCGGCGGCGGCTGGCCGAGTTCGCGGCGGTCGCCGACGGGGTCGCGCTGCTGCGCGGCCGCGAGTTCGACCGGGCGCTGCGGCGGATCGCGGCCCCGGCCGCCGCCGTCGCTCCGGACGCCACGGGCGTCGTCACCCTCGGCCCGACGGGCCTGCGCTCGCCGGGGAGCGCGCCGACGCCCTGGCGATCGCGTCCTGGAGCGACGTGCTCTCGGTCGAGGTCGGCACGGTCGCGCACGGCGCCTTCCGCGTCCGCGCCGTCGTGCTCGCCGTGCTGGCGGCGCGACCGGAGCAGGGCGCCGCCGCGGGTCAGGGCTTCCGCGGCCTGGTCTCCGAGGCGGCCCGTGCCTCCGCCGCCGCCCTCGCCGCGCGGGCGCGCCGCCGGGTGCTGGTGCCGCTCGTCGTCGCCACGCCGGGGCCGCTCGGCTGGACCGTCGCCGACGACCGCACCTTCCTCCTCGCCCTCGACCGGGTGCGCCGCGCCCGCGAGGCGCGATGAGGGCGCGGCTGCCGTTCGCGCTCGCCGCGATCGCCGCGCTCGCACTCGGCCTCGCCCTGCGCTTCCTCCTGGTCGGCCTGCTCGCCGACCTCGCCGGCAGCGTCCTCTACGTCGTGCTCGTCGCGCTGCTGGTCTGCGTGCTGCTGCCGCGGATCCCGGCGGTGACCGCGGCGGGGATCGCCCTCGCCTGGTCGATCGCGATGGAGCAGCTCCAGGCGATCGGAGCCGCCGCCCGCCTGGTCGAGCTGTGGCCGCCGCTGCGCCTCGTCGTCGGCAGCACCTTCTCCTGGCTGGACATCGCCGCGTACGTGCTCGGCGCGGTCGTCGCCGCGGCCGTGCTGATCGCCGTCGCCCCGCGGGCGCGCTCCGAGCACGAGGAGCCGGGCCGCGAGGAGCCGGGGGAGCTCCGCCCGTAGGGTGGGCGCATGCACGACGCGACACCGCCACTGCCGCAGACGGACGAGCGGGCGCACGACACCCGCCGCGACCGCCGCACTCCGGAGCCGGTCGACCGCTTCGCCACCGGCGAGGAGTTCCCGGAGTACCGGGTCGACCTCGAGCGGATCCGCTTCTCGCCCTACTTCGCCCGGCTCTCCGCGGTCACGCAGGTCATCTCGCCCTCGGGCGTCGGCCAGGTCGTGCACAACCGGCTGACCCACTCCATCAAGGTCACCGCGGTCGCCCGCGCGATCGCGATGCAGCTGACCACCACGGACACGGCCCAGCGCGAGCTGGTCGAGCGCCTCGGCGGCTGCGACCCGGTCGTCGTGCAGGCCGCGGCCAGCGCGCACGACCTCGGCCACCCGCCGTTCGGGCACCTCGGCGAGCAGGCGCTCGACCGCCTGGCCCGCGAGAAGCTCGGCCTCGAGGAGGGCTTCGAGGGGAACGCGCAGTCCTTCCGGATCCTCTCCGAGCTCGACGTCTGCGAGACGGTGGAGGCGGGGCTGAACCTCACCGCCGCCTCCCGCGCCGCGGTGCTCAAGTACCCGTGGGGCCGCACGGTCTGCCGACCGGACCTCGAGACGGCCGACCCGACCGAGCTGCCGCGCGGCTCGACCGCCAGCCGCTGGGAGACCGCGCCGCCGAAGTTCTCGGCCTACACGCTCGACCTCGACGACCTGCTCGACTCCCGCACCGGCTTCACCGCGATCGCGCCCTGGCAGCAGACGCTGGAGTGCTCGGTGATGGACGTCGCCGACGACATCGCCTACTCGCTGCACGACCTCGACGACTTCTACCGCGCCGGCGTGCTGCAGCAGGCGGCCGTCGCGGTGGAGTTCCGGGCGTTCCTGCGCGAGCAGAACGCGCTGGCCGCCCTCGACGCCGAGGAGCTGTGGGCGCGGGCGCCCGGGCACTCGCTGGAGATGCTGCGGCGGAGGCTGGTGGCCCGCGACCCGTGGATCGCCAGCGACGAGCACTTCCGCTCCTCCGTCGAGCGGGTCTCGACCGAGCTGGTGGAGGGGCTGCTCGCGGTGCCGTTCGACGGCTCCACCCGCACCGAGCGGGCGATCGAGTCGTTCGTCTCCTCCTGGATCGGGCGGCTGCAGCGCTCGGTGCTCGTGCTCGCCGAGCCGAACGTGCGCTCGGGACACCTGACCCTCCTGCCCGACGCCTGGCACGACGTCGCGGTGCTGAAGTTCGTGCACACCCGCTTCGTGATCGACCGGCCCGACTTCGCGACCTACCAGCGCGGCCAGTCGCAGGTGCTCGGGACGCTGGTCACCCACCTCGACGCCTGGCTCGACGACCCGCGGGACGGCCCGCGCGCCCCGCAGAAGCTGCTCGACCTGATCGAGCTGGCGACCGACGGCTATTTCCGCCTGCGTGCCGACCGCCCCGAGTGGCTGCCGGCCGGCGAGCGCGGCCGCCCGCGCGTCGACGCGGAGTCGCTGCAGCGCCTCGGCCGGGCCCGCGGCGTCGTCGACTACGTGGCGACCCTCACCGACGAGCAGGCGATGGCGCTCGCCGCCCGCCTCCGCGGCGACCGCGAGCCCTGGGCCATGGGCACCTGACGCCCCTCCCGCTGCCGAGCGCCGGGCGGTTGACACCGGAGGGTCGCCTGTGGCCATCGCGGAGAACACCCGCGAGAACGCGCGCGATTCCGCGCCAGAGCGCGCAGCAGGCCCACAGAGTGTGCATGTCGCCGCCGTCCAGCCGGCGTCCAGCAAGCGTCGGGTGAACGACAGCGTAAAATCACGGGGGCACATGCCGAGATCGACAATTCGATAGGGAGTTCCGTTGGACGGAAACGCAACGACCACGCACCGCAACGTCGCATTGCTGTCCGTCGCTACCACGATGGCCCCCCGGGTGACCACGTCGGAAGAGATCGACGCGCGACTGGCGCCGGCGCTGAAGCGGCTGCGACTCCCCACCGGACTCCTCCAGCGCGTCGCCGGCGTGCAGGAGCGGCGCAACTGGGGCCCCGAGCAGGGCTTCGACGGCGCCGCGATCGAGGCGGGCAAGCGCGCCCTGGCCGAGGCCGGCATCCGGCCCGATCAGATCGGGCTGATCATCAACACCTCGGTGACCCGCAAGCACCTCGAGCCCTCGGTCGCCGTGCGCCTGCACCACGGGCTCGGGCTGCCGTCCTCCGCGATCAACTTCGACATCGCGAACGCCTGCCTCGGCTTCGTCAACGGCATGACGCTCGCGGCCCAGCTGATCGACTCCGGGCAGATCAAGTACGCGATGATCATCGACGGCGAGGACGCCGACGAGATCCAGGTCAACACGATCGAGCGCCTCAGCCGCGAGGGCATCAAGCGCAAGGACTTCATGAGCGAGTTCGCGAGCCTGACCCTCGGGTCCGGCGCCGCGGCCGCGATCCTCGGCCCGGCCGACGAGCACCCCAAGGGCCACCGGATCCTCGGCGGCATCACCCGCGCGGCCACCCAGTTCAACGAGCTCTGCGTCGGAAGCGTCGACGGGATGTTCACCGACGCGAAGGCTCTGCTCAAGGGCGGCATGGAGCTCGTCGTCTCCGCCTGGAAGGAGGCGAAGCGCGACTGGAGCTGGGGCGGGATGGACCGCTACATCATGCATCAGGTGTCGGACGTGCACACCAACGCCTTCGTGAAGGCCGTCGGCATCGACCCCGAGCTGGTGCCCACCACCTACCCGACGCTCGGCAACGTCGGCCCCGCGTCGATCCCGATCACCCTCGCGCAGGAGTCGAAGACCCTCGAGCCGGGCCACCGCGTCCTGCTGCTGGGCGTCGGCTCCGGCATCAACACCGCGATGCTCGAGATCGCCTGGTGAGCGCCGCCGCCGGCCGGCACCCGGCCGCCAGGATCCGCCGCGCACTCGGCTCGACCTCGGCGGCGGAGCTGCCGCCGGCGGGTCTCGACGGCCTCGATCCGTCCTGGTCGCGCCTCGTCGACGCCCCCGACGCGCACGGCGTCCCGCGCCGCTGGCACCTGCTCGACACGCACGACGCGCTCGCGGGCGTCGAGCCCGTCGGCACGATCCTCTGCGTGCACGGCAACCCGACCTGGTCCTACCTCTGGCGGGCCCTCGCCGCCGCCACCGTCGCGGCCGCCCGCCGTGGAGAGCCGGCCTGGCGCGTCGTCGCCGTCGACCAGCTCGAGATGGGCTTCTCCGAGCGCACCGGCGAGCTGCACGCCCTCGCCGACCGCGTGCGCGAGCTGTCGAACCTCACCGATGTGCTCGCCCTCCGCGACGTCGTCACCCTCGGCCACGACTGGGGCGGAGTCGTCTCGCTCGGCTGGGCGGTCGACCACCCGGAGCTCCTGCGCGGCACGATGCTGCTCAACACCGCGATCCACCAGCCGGCCGACGCGCCGATCCCCGCGCCGCTGCGGCTGGCCCTCGCCTCCGGCGTCCTCGGCGCCTCGACGGTCGGCACGCCGGCGTTCCTCGAGACCACGCTCGCCCTCGGGCACCCGGCGATCCCGGCCGCGATCAAGGACGGCTACCGCGCGCCCTACCGCTCGGCGGAGCGACGGGGCGGGGTCGGCGGGTTCGTCGCCGACATCCCGGTCGGCCCCGCGCACCCGAGCCACGCCGAGCTGGAGCGGATCGCCGCAGGCGTCCGCGCGCTGGAGACCCCCGCGCTGCTGCTCTGGGGCCCGCTGGACCCGATCTTCTCCGACCGCTACCTCGACGACCTCGTCGACCGCCTCCCGCACGCGCAGGTGCACCGCTTCGAGGGCACCGGCCACCTGCTCGCGGAGGACGTCGACTACTCCGCCGCCGTCCTCACCTGGCTCGGCGACGTCACCGCGGGCGTCCAGGCGCCCGACGTGCGCCGCCCGACCGCTCCGATCGAGCCGCTCTGGCGGCACCTCGACGAGCGCGTCGAGGACGACTCGCTCGCGCTGGTCGAGATGGCGCCGCCCGGAGGCGACGGTCCGCGCTCCGTCTCGTGGCGCCTGCTCTCGCGGCGGGTCCGCGAGCTGGCCGCCGGACTCCGGGCCTCGGGCGTCGCGCCCGGCGACCGTGTCTCGCTGCTCGTGCCGCCCGGTGCCGACCTCACCGCGCTCCTCTACGCCTGCCTCCGGATCGGGGCCGTCGTGGTCGTCGCCGACGCCGGCCTCGGCCTGCGCGGACTGACCCGCGCCGTCCGCGGCGCCTGGCCGGACCTCGTCGTCGGCGCGCTGCCGGGCCTCGCCGTCGCCCGGGCGCTCGGCTGGCCGGGCGGGCGCGTCTCGACGCAGACGCTGCCGCGCGCCTCCGCCCGCGCGTTCGGCGTCGACACCTCGCTCGGGCAGCTGATCGAGCTCGGCCGCGCGGAGCTGGCCGCCTCCACCGACGCCATCGGTGAGCCGCCCGCGGCCGACGCGACCGCCGCGATCCTCTTCACCTCCGGCTCGACCGGCCCCGCGAAGGGCGTCGTCTACACCCACCGCCAGCTCGCCGGGGTCCGCGACGCCCTCGCCCGCCAGTACGGGATCGGCCCGGGGACCGGACTCGTCGCCGGCTTCGCGCCGTTCGCCCTGCTCGGCCCGGCGCTCGGCACCCGCTCCGCGACGCCGGACATGGACGTCACCTCGCCGCGGACGCTCACTGCGCGGGCGGTGGCGGCCGCGGCGGCGCAGGTCGACGCGACCGTCCTCTTCCTCTCGCCCGCCGCGCTCGCCAACGTGGTCGCCACCGCGGGCGACCTCGACGCCGACGACCACCGCGCGCTCGCCGGCGTCCGCACCTTCCTCTCCGCAGGCGCTCCCGTCGCCGAGGGGCTGCTCGCGCAGGCGCAGGCGCTGATGCCGAACGCGTCGGCCCGCACGCCCTACGGGATGACCGAGGGACTGCTGCTGACGGACGCCTCGCTCGAGGGCATCCGCGCGGCCGCGGCGGACGACGACCCGCGCGGAGGAGTCTGCGTCGGCGTCCCCGCCGCGGGTGTCCGCCTCCGGATCGCGCCGCTCGACGACGACGGGCGCGCCGCTCCCGAGCCGGCCGAGCTCGTCGGCGTCACCGGCGAGATCGTCGTCTCGGCCGGGCACGTCGAGGACCACTACGAGCGGCTCTGGCTGACCGACCGCGCCGCACGCCGCGGCGCCGTGCCGGGCGAGCGCTGGCACCGCACCGGCGACGTCGGGCGGATCGATGCCGACGGCCGGCTCTGGGTGGAGGGCCGCCTGCCGCACGTGATCGTCACGGCCGACGGCGTCGTGACTCCCGTCGGGCCGGAGCAGCGGATCGAGGCGCGCGTCGCCGCCGTCTCCCGCGCCGCACTCGTCCGCGTCGGGCCCCGCGGCGTCGCGCAGCTCGTCGCGGTCGTCGAGCGGCACGAGGGTGCCCGCCGCACGCAGCTCGCGTCCGAGGAGCTCGCCGCCGAGGTCCGCGCGGCTGTCGGCGCACCGGTCGCGGCCGTGCTCGTGGTGCCGGCGCTGCCGACCGACATCCGGCACAACTCCAAGATCGACCGGGCCGCGCTCGCGCGCTGGGCGGAGTCGATCCTCGCCGGCGGCCGGACGGTCGCGCCGTGAGGGTCCTCGTCACCGGAGCGAGCGGGCTGCTCGGCGGCGCCGTGGCGGCGGGGCTCGTCGCCGAGGGACACGAGGTCCGCACGTTCCAGCGCCGTCCGTCGGGAGTGAGCGGTGTCGAGGACGTGCGCGGCTCGCTGGCCGACGCTCGCGCCGTCGAGGCCGCGGTCGAGGGCCGCGAGGGCGTCGTGCACCTCGCGGCGAAGGTCTCGCTCGCGGGCGACCCGGCCGACTTCGTCTGGGTGAACGTCGACGGGACGCGGGGCCTGCTGGCCGCCGCGGCGCAGGCGGGTGTCGCGCGGTTCGTCCAGGTGTCCTCGCCGTCGGTGGCGCACGCCGGAGCCTCGATCGTCGGCGAGGGCGCCGAGCCGGCCGATCCCGAGCGCGCCCGCGGTGATTACGCCCGCACGAAGGCGCGGGCCGAGCTGCTCGCGCTGGCCGCCGACGCGCCGGGCTTCGCCGTCGTGGCGGTCCGCCCGCACCTGGTCTGGGGTCCGGGCGACACCCAGCTCGTGGCGCGCATCGTCGAGCGCGCCCGCACCGGCCGGCTGCCGCTGCTCGGCGACGGCCAGGCGCTGATCGACTCCACCTACCTCGACAACGCCGCCTCGGCGATCGTCGCCGCGCTCGGCCGGGCGGAGGCGGTGCACGGCCGCGCCTACGTCGTCACGAACGGCGAGCCGCGGCCGGTGGCCGAGCTGCTCGCCGGGATCTGCCGGGCCGCCGGCGTGCGCCCTCCGGCCTGGTCGGTGCCCGCGGGCGTCGCGCGCGCCGCGGGCTCGCTCGTCGAGCGCGTCTGGGCGGTGCGCCCGGGGGAGGACGAGCCGCCGATGACCCGCTTCCTCGCCGAGCAGCTCTCGACCGCGCACTGGTTCGATCAGCGCGCCACCCGCGCCGACCTGCAGTGGACGCCGGCGGTCACCCTCGACGAGGGCCTCGCCCGCCTGGCCGCCTCCTACCGCTGACACGACGACGCCCCCAGCGCGAGTGCGCGAGGGGCGTCCGATGTCCGGCCTGCTGATCGAGCGGCCGGCTCCGCGGGCGTGCCCTCTTCATGCTGTTCGAGTAGCCCCGGCTCCGCGGGCGTGCCCTTCATGCTGATCGAGTAGCCCGCTCCGCGGGCGTATCGAGATCCCCACCGTCAAGACGCTGAGTCTGCAGTCCCGCGCGGTTCGGCACGGTGGGTCTCGATACGCCCCTCCGGGGCTACTCGACCAGCATGGTGTCCGCCGTCTCGTGGCGATTCATGCTGATCGAGTAGCCCGCTCCGCGGGCGCATCGAGATCCACCGGCGGCGGAGCCGCGTCAGTCGGCGAGGATCAGGTACAGCGCGCGGCGGGTCTCGTCGAGCTTCGCGGAGGCGGCGGCGCGCTGCGCCTCCGAGGCCCCGCGGAACTGCTGGACGACGCCCATCAGCTTGCCGATGTTCTCGACGAACTCGCGGTCCGCGTCGCTCGCGCCGGGAGTGGCCTCCCAGGCGGCGGCGAGCTCGTCGGCGTGCTCGCGCACGTAGGTGCCGCCCGCGTCGGTGAGCTGGTACTCGGTGCCGCGGCCCTCGCCGACGGCCGTGATCAGGCCCTCGTCGACGAGCTGCTGGAGCGTGGGGTAGACCGAGCCGGGGCTGGGGCGCCACGAGCCGTTCGTCTTCTCGGCGATCGCCTTGATCAGGCCGTAGCCGTTCGAGGACTTCTCGGCGAGGAGGGAGAGCAGGGCGGCGCGGACGTCGCCGCGACGGGCTCGTCCGCCGCCGCGGCCGAAGCCGGGGCCGCCGAAGCCGGGGCCGAAGCCGCCGAAGCCCGGGCCGAAGCCGAAGCCGGGGCCGAAGCCGCGGCCGTGACCGCCGGGGCCGCGGCGCTCGCGCCGGCCGGGCTGGTCGTGGCCGCCGTGGCCGTGCTCGCCGTGCGAGCGGTCGAAGCGGTCGCTGTGGTCGTGGAAGGAGTTCCTGGTGTTCATGGTGTCTCTTCTCGTGTCAGGGGATTCCTCTCGAAATCCGTCTCGCCCGTCGGAGCGAGTGCTCACGATCTGTCGGCGATGTAGTAACGATATATCGGCGACTGTCACTCGTCAAGCACGACTTTCTGACTACGCTCGAGGGACCCCCACCGGAAGGCCCCTCCGCATGCCGCTGTCCGCCGCCGCGCTCGCCGCGATCCTCGACGAGTCGCTCCTCACCGGCGCCGTCCTCACCGGCCGCGCGAGCAACCTCGGCAACCTGCGCCGCCTGGCCGCCCGCGAGCCCGCCCACCTCTACGGCGTCGACGTCGCCGAGCACTGGGACGTCGAGAGCCTGCTCGCCCTGATGGGGGAGCGGGTCGGCATCAGCACCGACCCGGCGTTCGAGCACGGGCAGGACCGCATCGACGCCGCCCTCACCGTCGCCGCGCTCGACGCCTACCGCGACCGCTTCGCGCGCGCCGTTCGCGAGGGTGCGCTGATCCTCTTCGCCACCGCGCATCCCGCGACCCTGCTGGACGTCTACCGCCGGCTCGCCGCGGCTGCGACGGCGGCCGGCGCCCGCGTGATCGACGTCAACGCCCTCCCGTTCGCCCGCCCCGACGGCGTCCGGGTCGCCCTGGCCGACGAGCACCAGCGGCTGTGGTGCACCGGCGGCGTCACCTGCGCCTACCGCGGCGGCAGCCTTCAGCACACCCACTCGGCCGAGCCGATGAACGCGCTGCTCGACGAGCTCGAGGCGCTCGGCGTCCGCCCCGACCTCGTCGTCGCCGACCACGGCTGGGCCGGCGCCTCCGGGCGGCGCGGCCTGCCGACGATCGCGATCGCCGACTGCAACGACCCCGCCGTCTTCGTCGCCGAGGCGCAGGGCTCGATCGAGGTGGTCGTGCCGATCGACGACGGCCTCGCCGTGCACCTCTACGAGCCGGTGATCGCCTACCTCCTGGACGCGCTCGCCGCCACCTCCGAGCCGGCTCCGACCTCGGGCTCGTAGAATCGCCTACGGCTCGTCAGGATCCCGTGATCCGACGAGCCGTCCGCGTTCCCGCGAGCCCGAGGTCAGTCCTCGCCACCACTTCCCAGACGGAGCATCCGTGACCCAGCCCGACGACGGCCTCCTCCCGCGCTTCGCCGTCGGCGTCGACATCGGCGGCACCTCGATCAAGGCCTCCCTCGTCGACGTGACCACCGGCGAGCGCGCCGCCCGCCGCTTCGCCGTCGCGAACCCCGCCGGCAAGGAGCCCGAGGACTTCGCCGCGGCCATCGCCGGCATCGTCCGCGACGTCTCGCCGATCGCCGGCACCCCCGTCGGCGTCGGCTTCCCCGGCATCGTCCGCGGCGGCATCGTCCGGCAGACCACCCACGTCTCGCAGCGCTGGGTCGGGATCGACGCGCAGGCGCTGCTGTCCGAGGCGACCGGCGTGGACGTCGTCGTCGTCAACGACGCGGACGCGGCCGGTGTGGCCGAGCGCGAGTTCGGCGCGATGCGCGACCGCGAGGGCCTCTGCCTGCTCACGACGCTCGGCACCGGGATCGGCACCGCGCTGGTCTACGAGGGCGAGGTCATCCCCAACTCCGAGCTCGGCCACGTGCACATCGACGGCCCCGACTTCGAGCCGCGCGTCGGCTTCTCCGCGGTCCGCCGCGAGGGCATCACCCTCGAGGAGTGGGCGGGGCGCCTCAACGTCTACTACCGGCACCTCGAGATGCTGCTCTCGCCGCAGCTCTTCGTGATCGGCGGAGCGGCGGCCCACGTCTTCGACGAGTTCGCCCGCTTCCTCGACCTCGGCACCGAGATCGTCTCCGCCCGCTTCGGCAACGACGCCGGCTTCACCGGCGCCGCCATGGTCGCCGTCTCGCCCGATCGCCTCGCCCCCTGGTACCGCTCGACCCGCGGCGCCCACTTCGACCCGGGCGCGACAGCCATCGCCGACTAGCCGGCGGTCGCGGCGCGTCTGCATGCTGGTCGAGTAGCGCGCAGCGCGTATCGAGACCCGCCCTCCGGACGACGGTGGATCTCGATACGCCCTCGGCGAGGGCTACTCGATCAGCATGCAGTGCGGGCCGCGCGATGAGGAGGGCGGCCCGCCGCGCGGGCCGCTCCCTTCCCTGCTGGTCGAGTAGCCGCGCAGCGGCGTATCGAGACCCGCCCACCGAATGACGCCGGATCTCGATACGCCCTCGGCGAGGGCTACTCGATCAGCATGTCGGCGTCAGCGCGTCCGCAGGAGCCCGCGGTACACCGCGTCCAGGCGCGCCGCCGCCGCCGCCCAGCTGTGCGCCGCCGCCCACTGCACCCCGCCGCGGCCGAGCCGCGCGCGCTCGGCGTCGTCGCCCAGCAGCCGGCGGATCTCCGCCGCCCACGCCCCGGGGTCGCCGGAGTCGATCAGCACGCCGCTCCCGCCGTCGCGGACCGCGTCCACCAGCCCGGTCGTCCGCCGCGCGAGCACCGGCGTCGCGCTGGCCGCCGCCTCGAGCGCGATCAGCCCGAACGTCTCCGCCGCCGAGGGCACCAGTGCGATCCGCGCCCGCCGCAGCAGCGCCGCCGCCGTCTTCCGGTCGGCCACGCCCTCGAAGCTCACCCACTCGTCCACGCCCAGGTCGCGCGCCGTCGAGCGCACCTCCTCCAGGTATCCCTCGCGCCCGGGCGCCGGCCCGCCCGCCAGCCGCAGCAGCGGCCGCTCGTCCATCGGGATCCGCGCCAGCGCCTCCACCGCGAGCAGCTGCCCCTTCAGCGGCTGCACCCGCCCGAGCAGCACGATCTCCCGAGCCCGCTCCTCGGCACCCGGCGAGAACCGCGCATCCACCCCGGGCGGCACGACCACCACGCGCGCCGGATCCACCCCGTAGCCGCCCACGACGTCCGACCGCTCCGACGCCCCCGCGACCACCACCGCGTCCGCCGAGGCCAGCACCGAGCGCTCGGCGCGGATCCGCTCCTCCGGCTCCTGCACGTCGCCCGGCACCAACCGCACGTTCTTCGCCAGCGAGTTCGAGTGCATCGAGTGCACGTGCGGAGCGCCGGTCAGCGCCCCCGCCAGCCCCGACACCCAGTAGTGCGAGTGCACGACGTCCGCGCCCTCGGCCGCCGCGGCGAAGGCGGGCGCGGACGCCGCGAGCGCGTACTTGTCCGCCGCCTCGACCGGCACCCCGACCACCGCCACGCCCGGCGCGAGCCGCCGCACGCCCTCGCCGCGGGTCAGCACGGTGACCTCCCAGCCCAGCGCCGCGAGCTCGGGCAGCACCCCGGCGAGGTAGACGTTCATCCCGCCGGCGTCGCCGGTCGAGGGCTGCTCGAGGGGCGAGGTGTGCGCCGAGACGATCGACAGGCGGGGCATCCGTCCATCGTAGGAGCGGGCGCCGAGGGCACGGATCCCGCCCCGCGGCTCACGGCGCCTCCGGAATCGGGTTGAATGGACGGATGCGCTCCGGTCGGTGCGCGGAGAGTGTGAGGTCCATGGCCCGCCGGAGTCCCCCCGAGGAAGTGCTGCCGCCCTCGGCCGCGCCCGGGGCAGCGGGTCGCGAGCCGTTCAGCGAGCAGGACATCCGGGGTCTCGTCGGCTCGGCCGCCCTCGACAAGGGCGTCGCCTACGCCGACGAGGGCCGCGTCGCCGAGCTGCAGTGGTTCGGCGGCCGCACCCGGCTCTTCGGCCAGGTCCGCGGCTCCGGCCGCTCGCCCTACGCGGTGAGCGTGCAGCTGCGCGACGAGGGCGACCACTCGATCCTCCTCGGCGGCGCCTGCAGCTGCCCCGTCAAGCACGAGTGCAAGCACGTCGCCGCCGTGCTGATCGAGGCGCTGCGCCGCGAGCGCGAGGGCGCCCTGAGCGGCCCGTTCCCCGGCGAGGCCGCCGTCGACGCGGTCCCGGAGTGGCGCAGCGCCCTCGCTCCGCTGCTCGCCGGCGCCGAGCGCTCGCACTCCGGCATCCCGCTCGGCCTCCAGTTCGAGCTCCTCCCCGGCGAGCCCGTGCGCCGCCCGCCCGGCCGCTACAACAGCTACCGTCCGCCGCCCGAGCCGCGCCCGCGCCTCGGCGTCCGCCCGGTGCGGATGGGCGACCGCGACCGCTGGGTGCGCACCGGCACCAGCTGGCGCGACCTCGGCTACCTGCACTACAGCCACGACTACGACGAGCGCCAGATCGACGTCGTGCGGGAGATGCAGGGCCTGCTCTCGGGGCACAGCGCCTCGAGCTACTACTCGCCCGACACCTGGCTCTACCTCGACCAGTGCCGGAGCGAGGCGATCTGGGCGGCCCTGCACGGCGCCGTCCGCGCGGGCATCGGCCTGGTCATGGGCGACCGCGACCAGACCCCGCTGAAGATCCTGGACACCACCGCGACCGCCTCGATCGACGTCACCCGCACCCCCGCCGGCCTCGAGCTGCGCTCGCTCGTCGCGATCGGCGACCACCCGGCGCCCGAGCACTTCGGCTTCATCGGCGACCCCGCCGTCGGCCTCTACACCTGGGACGAGGGCGACGAGCTGCGCGGCAAGGCCGTCACGCTCGTGCCGTTCGCCGCCCCGCTGGTCTCCTCCGCGCGCACCTTCCTCTGGAGCAGCGAGCCGATCCGCATCCCGGAGCAGGAGGAGTCGGCCTTCCTCACCGAGCACTACCAGCGCCTGCACCGCCTCTTCGACATCGTGTCGCGCGACGGCTCCTTCGAGGCGCCGCCCGTCCCCGAGCCGCGCCTCGGCCTGACCCTCGAGCACACCGAGGGCGCGGGCCTGCGCGGCTCCTGGTGGTGGCGCTACGGCATCGAGGGCGGTCGCGGCACCGAGGCCGAGCGCCTGCCGCTCCGCCTGGACGACGAGTCCGGCTACCGCGACGCCGAGGCCGAGCAGCGGATCCTCGACTCCCTCGGCGGCGCCGGCATCGACCCGGAGTCGACGCCCGCCCTGGTCTCGCCCTCGAGCCGCCGCCTCCGCCCGACCTTCGACCTGCGCGGCATGCAGACCGTCGGCTTCCTCACCGGCGAGGTCGAGCGCCTGCGCGAGCTCGGCACCGTCGAGATCGAGGAGATCGGCCAGCGCGTCGAGTACCGCGAGGCCGAGACGGCCCCGGTCGTCGCCGTGCAGACGGTCGCCCAGCCGGACAGCCGCGACTGGTTCAACCTCGAGATCTCGGTCACGGTCAACGACGAGGCGGTCCCGCTCGCGGAGATCTTCCTCGCCCTGGCCCGCGGCGACGAGTACATGGTGCTGCCGAGCGGCGTCTACTTCGCCCTGGACGACGAGCGCTTCGGCCGCCTCCGCGAGCTGATCGCCGAGGCGCGCGAGCTCTCCGACGACCCGAGCGAGACGCTCCGGATCAGCCGCTTCCAGTCCTCGCTCTGGGACGAGCTGGTCGAGCTCGGCGTCGTCGAGGCGCAGGCCGCGGCCTGGCGCCGCTCGGTCGAGGGCCTCTCCGGCTTCACCGCCACCGGCGCCCTCGAGTCGCGCGCCCTGCCCGAGGGCTTCGCCGTCGAGCTGCGGCCGTACCAGCAGCTCGGCTACGACTGGCTGTCCTTCCTCTACGACAACCAGCTCGGCGGCGTGCTCGCCGACGACATGGGCCTCGGCAAGACCGTGCAGTCGCTCGCGCTCGTCACCCGGGTGATGCAGGAGCAGCGCGCGGCCGCCGAGAGCGCGGGCACCTCGCCGCGCCCGTTCCTCGTCGTCGCCCCGACGAGCGTCGTGCCCAACTGGGTCGGCGAGGCCAAGCGCTTCGCCCCCGGCCTGCGCGTGGTCGGGATCGACGAGACCTCGAAGAAGAAGCGCAAGGCGCTCTCGACGATGATCGGCGAGGCCGAGCTGGTCGTCACCTCCTACGCCCTGTTCCGCCTCGACTACGAGTCCTACGCCGGCATCCAGTGGTCGGGCTTCCTGCTCGACGAGGCGCAGTTCGTCAAGAACCGCCAGTCGGCCACCCACCAGCTCGCCCGGCGCCTCGACGTGCCGTTCAAGCTCGCCATCACGGGCACGCCGATGGAGAACAACGTCATGGAGCTGTGGTCGCTCCTGTCGATCGTCGCTCCGGGCCTCTTCCCCTCGCCGGCCGGCTTCGCCGAGTACTACCAGAAGCCGATCGAGCGCGACGCCGACACCGAGCGCCTCAGCCAGCTGCGGCGCCGCATCCGCCCGCTGATGCTCCGCCGCACCAAGGAGCTCGTCGCCACGGAGCTGCCGCCCAAGCAGGAGCAGACCATCGAGGTCGAGCTCGGCACCCGCCAGCGGAAGGTCTACGACACCTACCTCGCCCGCGAGCGGCAGCGGGTGCTCGGACTGATCGGCGACTTCGAGAAGAACCGCTTCGCGATCTTCCGCGCGCTCACCGTGCTCCGCCAGGTCGCGCTCGACGCGGCCCTCGTCGACGAGGCGCACGCCACCGTGCCGTCGACCAAGCTCGACCTGCTCGACGAGCTCCTCGCCGACGCGCTCGCCGAGGGGCACCGGGTGCTGGTCTTCAGCCAGTTCACCCGCTTCCTCGGCCGGGTGCGCGGCCGGCTCGACGCGGCGGGTGTCGAGTACGCCTACCTCGACGGCGCCACCAAGAAGCGCGACGAGGTGATCGACCGCTTCCGCTCCGGCGAGGCGGGCGTGTTCCTGATCTCGCTGAAGGCGGGCGGCTTCGGCCTCAACCTCACCGAGGCCGACTACTGCATCCTGCTCGACCCGTGGTGGAACCCGGCGACGGAGTCGCAGGCCGTGGACCGCGCGCACCGGATCGGCCAGACCCGCTCGGTGATGGTCTACCGGCTCGTCGCGAAGGACACGATCGAGGAGAAGGTGATGGCGCTCAAGGAGGCGAAGGCCGCCCTGTTCGCGGCCGTCATGTCCGACGACGGCGCGGCGGCCACCGGCGGCATCACCGCGGAGGACGTGCGGGAGCTGCTGGGCTGAGCGGCCCGGGCCGGCGCGGGTCCGGTCAGCAGGCCGGGTCCGCGAGCGCCTTCACGAACGCGCCGGTCTGGTAGACGTACTCGTAGGCCCAGTCGCCGAAGGTGTACGGCTCGCCGGAGGACACCATCGAGAGCTCGCCGTCGAAGCAGCGGCCGAGCAGCAGGCGCGCCCGGGCGATGTGCGGGGTCTGCGTGATGACGACGACGCTGCCCCAGTGGTCCGCGCGCGCGTCGTCGGCGAGGGCGCGCGCCTCGCCCTGCGTCGTCCCGGGGTCGGCGGTGAAGCAGATCACGTCCATGTCGGGCTCGTCGCAGGCCACGACGTCGTTCTCGCCGGGAGCCGCGGCGAGATCCGAGGCCCAGACCGAGATCACCAGGGTGTCGGCCACGCCCGCTTCGACGAGGTCGCGGCCGAGCTCGGTGCGCGCGCGGGTGGGCGGCCCGAGGACGAGGACCGCGTCGGCGTGCTCGGGGACCGGATCGGTCGCGGGCAGCACGTAGACCGGGATCCCGGCGCCGACCGCCAGCACGAGCGCGGCGAGGGCGCCGACGCCGAGGCGCCGTGCCAGCCGTCGTCCTCCGTGCATGCGTCTCCTCGCGAACCCCGGCGGTCACCGTACCCCAGGCAGGTGACGCCGGTGTTTCGGCGGGAGGGGAAATCCGACATCACGCGGGACTGCGTCCCGCCGCGTCAGCGACCTCTCGGCGTCACCTGACAGTGCACGAATCGAACTCTGACATCCTGTGTCTTCGGAGCACAGGACGGTGACTCGTGGCGCTCCCGCGACGCCGTGACAGTCGCTCCTCCTCGACAGAAGGACAGGCGATGGCTGAACCGACACTGGTGGACGTCGCGCGCATCGCGGGGGTGTCGCGCGCGACCGCCGCTCGAGTGCTCGCGGGCAGGACCAACGTCGACGCCGGCATGACCGCCGCCGTGGAGCGTGCCGCGAAGCAGCTCGGCTACGAGGCGAACGGCGCCGCGCGCATGCTTCGCGGGGGACGCGCGGGCTCGATCGCGCTGATCGTCGCTTTCGAGGATCTCGACCGCCTGCCCGGGACGATCCTCACGGCGGTCCTGAAGGGCGCCGCGGCGAGCCTGCACGCGCAGGGAGTCCAGCCGGTCCTGCTGCCCGCGGACTACGACGACAGGGGCCGCGTCGCCCGGCTCCTCCGCACGCGCGCGGTCGACGGGGCCATCGTGATCCTGCAGAACGAGATGACGCAGGTGACGCAGGAGCTGGCGGACTCTCCCGCGCCGATCGCCTGGGTGGGCCGACCGCGTGTCGCCCTCGCGGACGACGCGCTCGTGATCGACGCGGACAACTACGGGGGCGGACGGCTCGCCGCGCGAGTGCTGGCCGAGTCCGGCCGTCGCCGGCTCGGCATCATCTCCGGCCCCCACGACATGAAGCCCGCTCGTGAGCGGCTGCGCGGCTGGCGCGACGAACTGGAGCACCTGGGCATCGACTACACGCCCCTCGCGCACGGTGCGTTCACGGTCGAGAGCGGTGTGACCGCGATGGTGCGCCTCCTGCAGCGCTATCCCGACCTCGACGGCGTCTTCGCCTCCTCCGACCTGATGGCGCACGGCGCGATCCACGTCCTCCGGGCAGCCGGACGACGCGTGCCGACGGACGTCTCGGTCGTGGGCTTCGACGACGTCGTCATCGCGACCACCACGGACCCCCCGATCACGACCATCCGCCAGCCCCTCGCGGAGATGGGCCGCATCGCTGCCGAGACCGTCGTCGCCGTCCTGCAGGGACGCGAGGTCGACCGGCAGCCGATCCTGCCCGTCAGCCTCGTCCAGCGGGAATCGGCGTAGCGCGGAGACCGTCCTCGACGACCCCGGCTCCCGGGATCGCCGCCGCCTCAGTCCGCGATCAGCAGCCGCAGCTCCCGCACCCCCGCGACCACGTCGGCACCGATCCGACCCGCCTGCACCGCCGCGCGCAGCGGCAGCGTCCGGTGCGGCCGCAGCAGCCGTCGCGCCGCCGTGCAGGGCAGCGCATAGAGGGCGACGACACCCGCGTCGATCCCGTCGAGCCCGCCGTCGTCGCGGCCGAAGACCAGCTCGCGTCCCTCGCGGGCCAGCTCCTCGGGCAGCGCCGCCTCGCCCACCGGCAGCCGCACCGCGGCGAGCACGGCGGCCGCGACGACCCGGCGCCGCAGCGGCCGACCGATCGTGTCCCCGGCGAGCTCGCCGAAGAAGTCGGCGTGGCGCTCCAGGATCGCCGCGATCGTCTCGGCGAGCCGCTCCATCTCGGGGTGCAGCGACAGCCGCGCCAGCCGGCGGTAGGCGTGCAGCGCGATCTGCGCGTCGACCGCCAGCGCGAGGGCGATCGGCCCCGCGAGCAGCCGCGCGGACCGGTCTCGCAGCAGCCGGGGCCGGGGGCGGGGCTCGGCCGGGGTCGTGTCGACGCCGCGGATCCGCGGCGAGGCGGCCAGCACCTCGCCGAGCGCGTCGGCGATGCGGTGCCGCTCGGCGGCCCAGGTCGTCGCGAACGTCCGCACCCGGGGGTCGGGGTGCGCCCGAGCGAGCGGCAGCACCCGCACGACGGCAGCGTGCTCGAGAGCGCGGAGGTAGGCGGACGCGACGATCGCCTCGCGATCCAGCGGCGCCTCCTCGAACTCGCGGATCGAGAAGTGGTCGTGGAGGCTGCCGTGCGCGCTGCGACGGTAGCTCTCCACGTCGAACGGTTCCGCGATGCCCATGCTCCACCCGCCTTCGCTTCGACCGTACCGCCATCCCGGTCCCGGAAGCTGAACGGCGGGAGGTCCGCCGCTGCCAGACTGGAGCCCGCGCGTCGATCGGCCGCGGGGACGGGGCGGAGATGGGGTCACGCGGCTCCGCCATCGGCGCGATCGTCCTCGCCGCGGTCTGCTTCGGCACCACCGGGACCGCGCAGTCGCTCGGTGCGGAGGGCGTCGATCCGCTGCTGCTCGGCGCCGCCCGGATCGTGCTCGGCGGAGCGCTGCTGGCCGCCCTGCTCGGGGTCGAGACGGCACGCGCTCCCCGCCGCCCCCGGCGCCGCCTGCGCGTCTCGACGGTGCTGCTCGTCCTCCTCGGCGCGGCCGGCGTCGCCGCCTACCAGCCCGCCTTCTTCACCGGCACCGCCCAGAACGGCGTCGCGGTCGGCACGATCGTCGCGCTCGGCTCCGCCCCCGCCTTCACCGGGCTGCTCGAGTGGCTCGTGCTGCGCACCGCCCCGAGTCCGCGCTGGTTCGTCTCGACGGCGCTCGCCGCGGTCGGCGTCGTGCTGCTCGCGGGGCTGCTCACCGGCGGCGGAGCGAGCGGAGTGTCGGCACTCGGTCTCGCCGGCTCGGCCGGGGCGGGCGCCTCCTACGCGCTCTACGCCGTCTGCGGCAAGCTGCTGCTCGAGCGCGGCTTCAGCCCGGTGGCCGCGATGGGCGCGCAGTTCGGCACGGCCGCGCTGCTCGCCCTCCCGGTGCTGCTGGTGGGCGGTCCCGCGAGTCTCGCGGGGTCCGTCCCGGCCGTGCTCTGGCTCGGAGTCGTGACGGTCGCGGTCGCCTACACCTTCTTCGCGCGGGGCCTGCGCCTCCTGCCGGCCGCCACGGTCTCGACGCTGACCCTCGTCGAGCCGGCGACGGCGACGCTCCTCGGCGTGGCCCTGCTCGGCGAGCGTCTGACGGCCGAGGCGGTCGTCGGCGTCGCGGTGCTCATGCTCGCCGTGCTGCTCCTGGCGCTGCCCGCGCGCCGGGGGAGGGGCGTCGCGCGCCGGGCATCGGCCTCGAGTCCCGCGCCTGAGGCGCCGTCGAGCCTCGCGGAGTAGCCTCTGCCCTGCCGCGGCGCCCGAGCGCCTCACCGATCGACGACGAGGGGCGGATCCGATGACCAACCCCTGGCTCGCCCTGCCCGGCAGCGGTCGCCGCCGCCCGCTGGTCGAGGCGTCCTGGGAGCGGGCGCGCCGCCACCGCCTCGACCCCGAGCGGCTCACCGCCCCGCTGTCGTTCTCGAGCGACGAGCTGCGCGAGTACCGGATGGGCCACCCGCTCGCCTCGGTGCTGCCCGTCATCCGGCGCCTCCTCGTCCGCGACGCCGATGAGGACAGCGGCGTTCTCGTCGCCGTCGGCGACGCGCTGGGGCGGCTGCTCTGGATCGACGGCGATCAGGCGCTGAAGAGCTCCGCCGAGCGGATGCTCTTCGTCGAGGGCGCGGCCTGGGCCGAGCCCGACGTCGGCACCTCCGCCCCCGGGACCGCCCTCGTGCTCGACCACGGCGTGCAGATCCACGGCGCCGAGCACTTCGCCTCCCTCGTCCACCCGTGGAGCTGCACCGCGGTGCCGATCCACGACCCCGAGACGCACGAGATCCTCGGCGTCATCGACATCACCGGCGGCGCGGAGGTCGTCGCCCCGCAGACCCTGCCGCTGATGGAGGCGACCGCGGCGGCCGTCGAGAGCCAGCTGATGGTGCAGCGGCTGCAGCGCCCGCGCCGCGCGCACCCGCGGCCCGCGGCCGCCCGCGCGCCGAGCCTGCGCGTCCTCGGCCGCGAGACCGGGGTCGTCACCGCCGACGGCGTCGAGCTCGAGCTCTCCACCCGGCACGCCGAGATCCTCACCCTCCTCGCCTGGCACCGAGCGGGGCTGTCCGCCGAGGTGCTCGCCCAGCTGCTCTACGGGCGGGAGGACGCCGTGGTCACCGTGCGTGCCGAGATGGTGCGCCTGCGCCGGATCCTCGAGCCGCGCCTCCCGCGGCTGGTCCCGCTCTCGCGTCCGTACCGCCTCGCCAGCCCGGTCGACCTCGACGCGCGCCAGGTGGTCGGCCTGCTCGACCGCGGCGCGCACCGGCTGGCCCTCGACGCCTACGCGGGCGCCCCGCTGCCCGGCTCCGAGGCGCCGGGTGTCCGCGCCATCGCCGACGAGCTGCGCGCCCGCGTGCGCGCCACCGTGCTCACCAGCGCCGCCGCCGAGACGCTGCTCGCCTACGCGCACGGACCCGACGGCCACGACGACGTGGAGGTCTGGGCCGAGCTGCTGCGGATCCTGCCGCGGCGCTCGCCCCGCCGCGCCGGCATCGTCGCGCACCTCGAGGAGCTCGAGGCCGAGCAGCGCTGACCGGCACCCGGCCGACGTGTCCGTCGTCGCGGCCGTGCAACGGTGTGCAACCTCCCGCGACGTACGGTCGGACCGAGCGCGACACCCCGCACTCACCCGACAACGACGTCGATGGAGGTCCACATGACGCTGTACGCCGACCCGGTAGCCGACCAGGCACCGAAGGAACCGGAGTCCACGGTCTACGCCAACCCGGGCACGGAGGGATCCGTCGCCTCGTTCCGCTCGCGCTACGACCACTTCATCGGAGGCGAGTACGTCACCCCGGCGAAGGGCCAGTACTTCGAGAACATCACCCCCGTCACCGGCAAGCCCTTCTGCGAGATCGCCCGCGGCACCGCCGAGGACGTCGACCGCGCCGTCGAGGCAGGCTGGAAGGCGTTCCCGAGCTGGGGGAAGACCAGCCCCGCCGAGCGCGCGAACGTCCTCCTGCGCATCGCCGACCGGATGGAGGCGAACCTCGAGCTGCTCGCGGTCGCCGAGACCTGGGAGAACGGCAAGCCGGTCCGCGAGACCCTCGCCGCCGACATCCCGCTCGCGATCGACCACTTCCGCTACTTCGCCGGCGCCCTGCGCGCCCAGGAGGGCGGCGTCTCCGAGATCGACCACGACACCATCGCGTACCACTTCCACGAGCCGCTCGGCGTGGTCGGCCAGATCATCCCCTGGAACTTCCCGATCCTGATGGCGGTCTGGAAGCTCGCCCCCGCGCTCGCCGCCGGCAACTGCATCGTCCTGAAGCCCGCCGAGCAGACCCCCGCGTCGATCCACGTCCTGATGGACCTCATCCACGACCTGCTGCCCGCGGGCGTCCTCAACATCGTCAACGGCTTCGGGATCGAGGCCGGCGCCCCGCTCGCCTCGCACCCGCGGATCCGCAAGATCGCCTTCACCGGGGAGACGACGACCGGCCGCCTGATCATGCAGTACGCGAGCGAGAACCTCATCCCGGTCACGCTCGAGCTGGGCGGCAAGAGCCCCAACGTGTTCTTCGCCGACGTGGCCGCCGAGCGCGACTCCTTCTACGAGAAGGCGCTCGAGGGCTTCTCGTTCTTCGCCCTCAACCAGGGCGAGGTCTGCACCTGCCCCTCCCGCGCCCTCGTGCAGAAGTCCATCTACGACGACTTCGTCGGCGACGGACTCGAGCGCGTCGGCCGGATCAAGCAGGGCAACCCGCTCGACCTCTCGACGATGATCGGCGCGCAGGCCTCCAACGACCAGCTGGAGAAGATCCTCTCCTACATGGACATCGGCAAGCAGGAGGGCGCGAAGCTGCTCATCGGCGGCGACCGCGCCGACCTCGGCGGTGAGCTCAGCGGCGGCTACTACGTCAACCCGACGGTCTTCGAGGGGCGCAACTCCATGCGCATCTTCCAGGAGGAGATCTTCGGCCCCGTCCTCGCCCTCACCTCGTTCGAGGACTTCGACGACGGCATCGCCATCGCCAACGACACCCTCTACGGCCTCGGCGCCGGAGTCTGGAGCCGCAACGGCGCCCAGCTCTACCGCGCCGGCCGCGCCATCGAGGCCGGCCGCGTCTGGTCGAACACCTACCACCAGTACCCCGCCCACGCGGCCTTCGGCGGCTACAAGCAGTCCGGCATCGGCCGCGAGAACCACAAGATGATGCTCGACCACTACCAGCAGACGAAGAACCTCCTGGTCTCCTACGCGGAAGGACCGATGGGCTTCTTCTGAGCCGCTGTGCGGCGATTCCTCGCTCCGCTCGTCGTCACCGCCGCGGTCGGCTGACCGAGGTGGTCGCGCCGAGTGGAGCGGGGAGCGTCGCGCTCCGCGAATCCGCTGGCACGCGGATTCGCGCTCCGCGCTCTCCCCTGCTGCCGCCCCGCCCGGACGCGGTGGTGGCGCTCGCTCCGCTTCGCACGTGCCGCGGACATGCTGGTCGAGTAGCCCGCATCGCGTGCGTATCGAGACCCACGTCCTCCAGCGGATGCGGGAGCAAGGCGTCCTCGCTCCGCTTCGCACCCGGGATCCGGGTCGCGCTTCCCGCGGTTGCGGGCCCTTCCGTGCTGGTCGAGCAGCCCGCGCAGCGGGCGTATCGAGACCCCCCGCCGACACACCACCCCGAGAGGACACCGCCCATGGACAGCACGCGAGTCGACGTGACCGAGGCGGCAGCCGGCATGCTGCGGAGGATGAGCGAGCTGCACGGGCCGCTGATGTTCCACCAGTCCGGCGGGTGCTGCGACGGCAGCTCGCCGATGTGCTTCCCGGTCGGGATGTTCCGCACGGGAGCGTCCGACGTGCTCGTCGAGACGCTGCACGTCGACGGGCTCGCCCCGATCGAGTTCTACATGTCGCGGACGCAGTTCGAGTACTGGAAGCACACCCACCTCACCGTCGACCTGGTCGACGGGCGGGGGAGCGGCTTCAGCGTCGAAGCCCCCGAGGGCAAGCGCTTCATGATCCGCAGCCGCCTCCTCACCGACGCCGAGCTGGTCGAGTTCGGCCTCCTGCCGGCCGCCGCCGTCCAGCTCTGACCCCTCGGTCACAGGGAATCGCCCGCCGCGGGAATATACCCCCCGGGGGTATGTTGCACCACGGTGACCGACACCGAGGGAGCACCGATGACCGACGCCGCGCACGACCACAGCACGCACACGTCCTCCGCCACGACGTCCTGGCGGACCGCCGCGACGGCCACCCTGCACTGCCTCACCGGCTGCGCCATCGGCGAGGTCCTCGGCATGGTGCTCGGCACCGCACTCGGGCTGCACAACCTCGGCACCGTCGTCCTCTCCATCGTGCTCGCCTTCGCCTTCGGCTATGCCCTGACGATGCGCGGCGTGCTCCGCGCGGGGGTCTCCTGGCGCGCCGCCGTCGGCATCGCGCTCGCCGCGGACACCGTCTCGATCGCCGTGATGGAGGTCATCGACAACACGGCGATGCTGGCGATCCCCGGTGCGATGGACGCCGGTCTCGCGAGCGGCCTGTTCTGGGGCTCCCTGGTGGGCTCACTCGCCCTGGCCTTCGTGGTCACGACGCCGGTCAACCGCTGGCTGATCGGCCGCGGCAGGGGTCACGCGGTCGTGCACCGCTTCCACCACTGACGGCGGAGCGCGCTGAGGCTCAGACCGACGGCTGCGGCGGGCTCGTCGCGGTCGAGCCGGTGCTGATCCGCACGCCGATCTCCGTACCGCGGATCACCGAGGTCCCGGCCGACGGGTCCGTCCCGGCGACCTGGCCCTCGGGCACCGACGAGTCGACCTGGCTCATCCCGCCGACCACGAACCCCGCCGCCTTCAGCGCGCTGACGGCCGCGTCGACGCTCTTCCCGGTCACGTCCGGGATCGTCACCATCGGCGCCTTCACCAGCGACTGGTCGGGCTTCGCGAAGGCGGAGCCGCCGTACTCGCGGTCGAACGCGGTCATCACCGGATTCCAGATCCGGTGCCGCGCGAGGATCGCCGAGCCGCTGTCGAAGTCGATCGAATCGAGCGCCATCCGCTTGCCGGCGTCGTTCAGGGCGGAGATGCTGCCGACCCAGACCGCGAGGGCGACCTCGGAGGAGGCGCCGAGCGTCCAGCCGTCGGCCGCGCCGTCGGTGGTGCCGGTCTTGGTGATGTGCTCGATGCCGTCGCCGGGGCTCGCCGCCTGACCGGTGCCCTGCGAGGTGACCTCGAGCAGCGCGTACTGCGTGGCACGGGCGACGGCCGTCGTCGTCGACTGCGTGCAGGTCGAGGCGGGCGCCTCGATGTCCTGCCCCTCGGGCCCGACGATCGAGTCGATGGCCACCGCGCTGCAGGTCCGGCCGTCGTTCGCGACGCCCGCGTAGGCGACGGCCATGGTCAGCGGGGCGATCTCGTTCGTGCCGAGCACGGTCGCCGGGGATTCGAGCAACGGGGTCGCATCCGCGCGATGCACGCCGAACGCCTCCGCGGTCTTGCGGATGTCGCAGAGGTCGAGCAGGTGTGCCATGCCGACGAAGCCGGTGTTGATGGAGTCGATCGTGGACTCCAGTGCGTTCAGCGAGGCGGGGAAGATCTGCCCGCCGTTGTTGTTCGGATTGAACACCCCGTAGTCCTGCGGGCCCTCGCAGCTGTCCTGGAAGCCGGTCCAGTTCTTGTTCTTCGCGTCGAACTGCTCGAGCAGGGTGTGCCCGTCCTGCAGCCACTCCATCAGCGTGAAGACCTTGTAGGTGGAGCCCGGCTGGAAGCCGTTGCCGCCCCCGTAGGCCGCGTCGACCGAGAGGTTGATCGCCGAGTACTCGGCGCCGTCGGCCGAGGCGATCTGCTCCGGGTCCTGGCTGTACTTCTTGTTCTGCACCATGCTCAGGATCCGCCCGGTCCCGGTCTCCACACCGACGGCCGCGGCCCCGACGTCGAAGCGCGGGTCGGTCGCGGGCACCTGGTCGGCCATGACCTGCGCCGAGGTGTCCTGCATGGCGAGGTCGATCGTCGTGTAGACCTTGAGCCCGCCGCGCTTGAGCGCCGCGTAGCGCTCGTCGGCGGTGTCGCCGAGGGCCGGGTCGTTGCGCAGCACGTGCGAGACGTAGTCGCAGAAGTAGGCGGCGCTGCCCGCGGTCTGGCAGCCGGTCGACGGGGGAGTGATGACGGGCTCGATCGGCGCGGCCTTCGCGGCGTCGCGGGTCGCGGCGTCGATCTTCCCGTACTCGAGCATCCGGTCGAGGATGTAGTCGCGTCGGCTCGTGGTCAGCGCGTAGCCGTTCGCCTCGCCGTTGTCGGGGTCGTCGGGGCGGTCGAAGCGGAACTTCTCCGGGTTGTTGACGATCGCCAGCAGCGCGGCGGACTGCCCGACCGAGAGGTCGGCCGCGTCGACGCCGTAGTAGTACTCGGCCGCGGCCTCGATGCCGTAGACGGTGCCGCCGAAGAGGGCGATGTTGAGGTAGCCGAGGAGGATCTCGTCCTTCGAGTACTCCTTCTCCACCCCGATCGCGAGGCGCATCTCCTTGAGCTTGCGCTCGGGAGTGGTCGCGGTCGCCTCCGCGTAGGCCGCCGCGCGCTCGGTCTCGTCGCTGATCGACTCGGCCTTCTGCACGAGGACGTTCTTGACGTACTGCTGCGTGATCGACGAGCCGCCCTGCGGCGCCGCGTCGAGGAGGTAGGTGCTGGCGACGGCGCGCAGGGTGCCCTGCAGGTCGATGCCGCCGTGCTCGTAGTAGCGCGGGTCCTCGCTCGAGACGAGGGCGTCGAAGACCGGCGCCGCGATCTGGTCGGCGGCGACCTCGATGCGGTTCTGGTCGTAGAAGGAGGCGAGGAGCGTCGGGTCCTCGGGGTCGCCCGCGTAGACGTCCGTCTTCTGCATCAGCTCGCCGACCTCGAGGTAGCTCGGCAGCGACTGGAACGCCGAGATCGTTCCCGAGGTGGCCGCCCCGGTGAGCGCGACCGCCGGAGCCACGACGATCGTCGCGAGCAGCCCCGCCAGCACGCTGACGATCACGAATCCGAACAGCGCGCCGAGGGCCCCGTGGACGGTGCGACGGGGCTGGAAGACGGGAACGTTCGGACGCTTCAGGATGGATCCTCTCGGTGCACCAGCACCCTAGGCGACGCTCCCGACATCCCCGCCCAGGCGCGCCCGCGGCTCCGTTGCCCGGCGCGGAACACGTCCGCCCGCT
This sequence comes from Rathayibacter sp. VKM Ac-2804, assembly GCF_009866655.1. Lineage (NCBI taxonomy): Bacteria > Bacillati > Actinomycetota > Actinomycetes > Micrococcales > Microbacteriaceae > Rathayibacter > Rathayibacter sp. VKM Ac-2804. Next base: position 3,486,192 of record NZ_CP047420.1, on the reverse strand, counting down.
GCCGGGAGTCGGCCGCGGCACTGCCTCCGCGCGACGACCACGTGACCCCGCAGCCGTGCCTGCACATGAAGTGACCCGACGTGGTCAGGGTGAGGGCCGGATCGCCGACGTCCTGCACGGCCGGTGTCGTGAGAGGGGGTGGCGCACGCCGTCAGGTGCGGCGGCTCGGCGACGTCACTCGGATGCGGTGGTCAGCAGCGTGCCGTTGATGTCGGCGCTGTCGCCCGGGTTCTTCGACGCCTCGCCGGTGCTCACCTGCAGCGGGATGACGGCACCCCGCAAGACGGTCTCGTCCGCGCTGGGCGTCGTCGAGACGACGGACCCCTCGGGGATCGACGTCGAGCCGACAGGCTCGCTCCTGCCGACGGAGAAGCCGGCGGCGGTGAGCGTCGCGGTGGCCGCGGCGACCGTCAGCCCGGTCACGTCCGGCACCTCGGTCAGCGTGGCGGTGCGCGGGGACGACGCGAGCATCGAGGCGGGCGGGTCGATGAAGTCGTCGCCGCCGTACTTCTGGTCGAGCGCCGTCATGATCGGCTTCCAGATCGCGTGACGCGCGTCAGCGGCACGGATCGTCCCCTCCTCGCCGGTGAGGCGCGTGGTGCGGAGGTTCTGCTTCGATCCGTCGTCGAAGCCCTTGATGCTGCCGACCCAGACGGCGAGCGACGCGGAGCGGCTGGCACCGGCGGTCCAGACGTCCGCCGCCTCATCGGTGGTACCCGTCTTGCCGATGTGCTCGATGCCGTCGCGCGGATCCGAGGCGGTGGCGGTACCGGAGGTGATGACCCGCTGCATGGCGTACTGCATTCCTCGAGCCACCTCGGGGGTCACGGACTGCGTGCAGGATGAGGCGGGCGGCGCGACGGCCGCACCGGAGCTGTCCGTGATCCGGTCGATGACGATCGCGGCGCAGGTCGTCCCGTCGTTCGCGATGCCGGCGTAGGCGTTGGCGACGGTGAGCGGTGCGATCTCGTTGGTCCCGAGAACGGCTGCCGGTCCGCTCTGCAGCTCCTTGGCGTCGGCCCGGTGGATGCCGAAGGACTCCGCCGTCGTGCGGATGTCGCAGAGGTCGAGCTGGTTGGCCATGCCCATGAAGCCGGTGTTGATCGAGTTCGCCGTCGCCTGGACCGCGGTCATCGACGAGGCGTCCTCGGACGCGACGTCGTTCCGCGGTGCGAACCGCGCACCCGCGTAGTAGCCGTCGTTCGCGGTGTCGCACTTCTGCGGGTATGAACGGAACCCCGAGGTCGGCGAGGGGAACGACTCGTTCAGGGTGTGGCCCGCCTGCAGCCACTGCGCGAGCGTGAAGACCTTGTAGGTCGAGCCGGTCTGCACGCCGGCGGTGCCACCCATGTCGACGTCGACGTTGAGGTTGATCGCGCTGAAGCCGGGGTTCGCGGCGAGGAACTCCTCGTCCTGGCTGTACTTCGTGTTCTGCACCATCGACAGCACGCGGCCGGTGCCGGCCTCGACCGACGCGGCGGTCGCGCCGACCTGGAAGCGGGGGTCGTACGACGGGATGTAGGCGTTGATCGCCGCCTGCGAGACCTGCTGGATGTCGAGATCCAGGGTCGTGACGATGTCGAAGCCGCCCTGGCGGATCCGCTGGTAGCGCTCGTCGTCGTCGGCGCCGAACGCCTCGTCGTTGCGCAGCACGTTCAGCACGTACTCGCAGAAGTACGCCGCGTTGCCCGCGGTGGCGCAGCCGGTGGAGGGCTCCGTGATGTTCGGCGTGATCGGCTCGGCGATCGCCGCGTCGTAGACCTCCTGGCTGATCTTCGAGTACTTCAGCTCCTCGCCGAGGATGTAGTCGCGGCGCTCCTTGGTCGCGGCGTAGCCGTTCGCGGCGCCGTTCGCCTCGTCGGTCGGGTCGTCGAAGCGGAACTTCGACGGGTTGTTGACGATCGCCAGCAGCGACGCGGCCTGCGAGGCCGAGAGCTGGCTGGCGGGGATCCCGTAGTAGTAGTTGGCCGCGGCCTCGATGCCGTAGACCGTGCCGCCGAAGAGCGCGATGTTGAGGTAGCCGAGCAGGATGTCGTCCTTCGACGTCTCCTTCTCGAGGCCGATCGCGAGGCGCATCTCCTTGAGCTTGCGCTCGGGGGTCGGGTCGGTGGCGAGCTTGTAGGCGGCGTCGCGCTCGGCCTCGTCGGTGATCGACTCGGCCTTCTGCACGAGCACGTTCTTGACGTACTGCTGCGTGATCGACGAGCCGCCCTGCAGGTCGTCCCCGGTCAGCGTGACCGCGAGCGCGCGGAGCGTGCCCTGCAGGTCGATGCCGCCGTGCTCGTAGAAGCGCGGGTCCTCGCCGGCGACCGCGGCGTCCTTGGCGGTCTGCGCGACCTCGTCCCAGCCGACCTCGACGCGGTTCTGGTTGTAGACGGAGGCGAGGAGGGTGGTGCCGTCGCCCGCGTAGATGTTCGTGCGCTGCATCAGCTGGCCGGCGTCGAGGTAGCCGGGCAGGTTCTGGAACATGCCGATCGTGTTGCTCGTCGCGAGGCCCGTCAGCGCGAGCGCCGGAGTGACGCCGACGGTGATCAGGACGCCCGCCACGGCGCTCATCCCGATGAAGCCCAGCACTGCCCGCAACGACATCCCCAGCGGTCGAGCGGAGCTGCGGGATGCGGTGGGGAGAGCCATGGAGCGGGAGGTCCTTCCGGCGCGGTGGTGCCGCGCGAATGCAGGGTGGCGGGAGCGTCGCGCCGGTCGTGCGAATCCCCCCGGTCATGGTACGCGACGCGCCCGGGAGGAGGGGGTCCTCCTGCAGGACGAGATGCACCTGTGACGAGAGGTGTCGGTCCTGGAGAGCGGCAGGGGCCCGAGCGGGAATCCGGCGGCCCGGGCCGTCGTGAGGCTGCCGTCGCGACGCCGCATCCGTATCGTGGAGGGTGCGTCCCCGAGAGGGGAGCGGCGGCAGCACCGCACCACCTGTCGTCCCGGGGCCCCGGGGCGGTCGGCCCCGGCAGAAAGCACACAACCATGGCACGCATCCACGACGACGTAACGCAGCTCGTCGGCAGGACCCCGCTCGTCCGCATCAATCGGCTGGAGGGCGCGGACAGCGCCGTCGTCCTCGCCAAGCTCGAGTTCTACAGCCCGGCGAACAGCGTGAAGGACCGGATCGGCATCGCGATCGTCGACGCCGCCGAGGCGTCCGGCGAGCTCCCGCCCGGCGGCACGATCGTCGAGGGCACGAGCGGCAACACCGGCATCGCGCTCGCCATGGTCGGCGCGGCGCGCGGCTACAAGGTGATCCTGACGATGCCGGAGACCATGTCCACCGAGCGCCGGGTCCTGCTGCGCGCCTACGGGGCCGAGATCGTGCTGACCCCCGGCTCCGAGGGCATGCGCGGCGCGGTCGAGCGGGCGCAGGTGATCGTCGCCGAGACCCCCGGCGCCGTGCTCGCCCGCCAGTTCGAGAACGCCGCCAACCCCGAGGTGCACCGCCGCACCACCGCCGAGGAGATCTGGGCGGACACCGACGGCGAGGTCGACGTCTTCGTCGCCGGCATCGGCACCGGCGGCACCATCACCGGCGTCGGCCAGGTCCTCAAGGAGCGCAAGCCCGGCGTGCAGATCATCGGCGTCGAGCCGATCGACTCGCCGCTGCTCACGCAGGGGACGGCCGGCCCGCACAAGATCCAGGGGATCGGGGCGAACTTCGTGCCGGCCAACCTCGACCGCGACGTCTACACCGAGATCATCGACGTCACCCTCGAGGACTCGGTGCGCGTCGCGCGCGCGATGGCCGCACAGGAGGGCATCCTCGGCGGCATCTCCTCCGGCTCGATCATGTGGGCGGCCCTCGAGGTCGCCAAGCGGCCCGAGAACGCGGGCAAGACCATCGTCGCGATCGTCTGCGACTTCGGCGAGCGGTACATCTCGACCGTCCTCTACGAGGACCTCCGCAGCTGAGCCCCGCCGGATCCCCCCGTCCCCGCCCGTCCGGAGGTTCCGGCGCGCCCGGACGTCCCACCGTCCTCGCACGCCTCCGCGAGGACGTGGCGGCAGCGCGCCTGCGCGACCCGGCGGCGCGGAGTGCGGCCGAGGTGGTGCTCGCCTACCCCGGGCTGCACGCGGTCTGGGTGCACCGCGTCGCGCACCGCTGGTGGCGGCGCGGCGCCCGGCTGCCGGCCCGGCTGCTCGCGCAGGCGGCCCGCGCGGCGACCGGAGTGGAGATCCACCCCGGCGCGACGATCGGCCGCCGGCTCTTCATCGACCACGGCATGGGCGTCGTGATCGGCGAGACGGCGCGGATCGGCGACGACTGCATGCTGTACCACTCCGTCACGCTCGGCGGGAAGTCGGCCAAGCGCGAGCGGCGCCACCCGACGCTCGGCGACCGGGTCGTCGTCGGCGCGGGGGCCGTGATCCTCGGCCCGATCGTGCTCGGCTCGGACGTGAGCGTCGGCGCGAACGCGGTCGTGGTGAAGGACGCTCCGGACGGCGCCGTGCTGGTCGGGATCCCGGCCCGCGATCTGCGCGTGCTGGGCCGCGCCGAGGACGCCCTCGCGGATCCGGCCTTCTGGATCGACCCCGCGATGTACATCTAGGGCCGAGTCGTCGAGGGCCGGCCCGCGTCGTCAGTCGTCGGAGTCGCGGCGCGAGATGTCGCGCTTCGCGCTTTTGATCACCGCGAACGCGTCCAGGGCGTGCACCCGCGTCTCCTTGAGGTCGAGGATCGGCGCGGGGTAGCCGTCCGCCTCCGGCGTCAGGGTCTCGCCGAGCGTCCACGGCTCGTGGATCACGGCGCGGTCGAGCTCGGCGAGCTCCGGCACGTACTCGCGCAGGTAGCCGCCGTCGGGGTCGAACTTCTTCGACTGCGTCACCGGGTTGAAGACGCGGAAGAACGGCGACGCGTCGGCGCCGGACCCCGCGACCCACTGCCAGTTCGCGGCGTTGCTCGCCGGATCGGCGTCCACGAGGGTGTCCCAGAACCAGTCCTCGCCCACCCGCCAGTCGACCAGCAGGTTCTTGATCAGGAACGAGGCGGTGACCATGCGGACGCGGTTGTGCATGTAGCCGGTCTTCCACAGCTCGCGCATCCCCGCGTCGACCAGCGGGTAGCCGGTGCGGCCCTGGTGCCAGGCGTCGATCTTGTCCTCGCCCGGGTGGCCCCAGGGGAAGGAGTCGAAGCGCGAGTCGAAGTTCGTGGTCGCGAGGTCGGGCCAGTGGAAGAGCAGGTGGTAGCAGAACTCGCGCCACAGCACCTCGGAGAGGAAGCGGTCGCTGCCCTCGCCGCGGTGCTGCCCCTTCGCGTGGGCCTCCTCGAGCGCGTGCCAGACCTGGAACGGGCTGATCTCGCCCCAGCGCAGGTGCGGCGACAGGTTCGAGGTCGCGTCCCGCGCGGGGAGGTCGCGGTCGTCGGCGTAGTCGTCGAGCTGCTCGGCGAGGAACGCGCGCAGCCGCTTCGCCGCCGCCTTCTCGCCCGGGACCCAGCGCTCGCGGAGCCCCCCGGCCCAGTCGGGGCTGGTGGGCAGCAGCTGCCAGTCGTCGAGGTCGTCCGAGGCCGCGTCCGTGTCGGTCCCGTCGATCTCGCGCGGCCGCGGCAGCGGAGCGCGCGGGGTGCCGCGGTTGCGGCAGGCGCGCGCGAACGGCGTGTAGACGGAGTAGGGCCCGCCGCCGCCGGTCTGCACGGTCCACGGCTCGAAGAGCAGCGAGCCCTGGTGGCTCTCGGCCTCGACGTCGCGGTCGCGCAGCGCCTCCTTGATCGCGGCGTCGACCGTGCGCTCAGCCTTGCCATAGCGGCGGTTCCAGTGCACCGCGCCGGCGCCGAGCTCCTCCGCGAGCTGGAGCACGACGGCCTCGGCCGGTCCGCGGCGCAGGATCAGGGACGCCCCCGCCTCCTCGAGGTCGCCCGCGAGGGCGAGCAGGCTGCCGTGCAGCCACCAGCGCGCCGCGCCGCCGAGCGGGCGGATGCCGTCGGACTCCTCGTCGAGGACGTAGCAGACGGCGACGGGCCCGCCGCGATCGATCGCCGCTCGGAGGGCCGGGTTGTCGGCGAGACGCAGGTCGTCGCGGAGCCAGACGAGGGTGGGGGAGGAGCTGCTCATGGTGCCTCCATGATCCGCGAGTGCGGCGCCCGCGCGAAGTGCTGGCCGCGCGGCGGCGGTGCGTGCTAGCGGCGGGCGGGAGTCGTCAGGCGGAGGCGACGCGGTCGCGCAGCTTGTCGCAGAGGGCGGTCAGCTGGTCGAGCTCGTCGTCGTCGAGGGCGGAGCCGACGTGGTCCGAGATCGTCTGCATGTGCGTCATCGCCACGCGGCGGAAGAGGGCGTAGCCCTCGTCGGTGATCTGGATGACCGTGCCGCGGGCGTCGGTCGGGTCCTCGCTCTTGGTCACGCAGCCGCGGGCGACCAGACGGTCGATCAGACGGCTGACGCTCGGCTGCGTCAGGAGGACGTGCTTGTTGAGGTCGCGCAGCCTGGCCCGGCGGCCGGGCTGCAGTGTGAGGTTGAAGAGGACGTCGTACTCGTTGAGCGAGATCTCCTTCGAGGGGAAGTCGGTGCTCAGCGCCCGCATCACGTGCACCTGCGCTCGGAACAGCGACTCCCACGCGGCGACCGCACGTCTCGAGCTCACGCATCCTCCTTGTGTTCCGTTCAGGATACGGCGTCTCGACGCCCGTCCGGCGCGTGCGGCGCGGAGCGGGGCGGAGGGCGGCGCGCGGAGGCGGCGCTCAGTCCGGGAACGACAGAAGGCCGGCCGCTGAGGCGAGCGGCCGGCCTTCATTCCCTTGCACCAAGAGTGTCCTGCAATCACTTCTCGCGCTTCCCGCCACAGCAAACGGTCGACGCACTTGAACTATATAACGGATCGATAACGCCGCAAGGACCGATTTCCTGACGTTTCCCTGTGACCCTCTGTCGCCCCTGCAGGCGGGGCCTCGATACGCCGCGTCCCGCGCCTCCTCGACCGATATGCAGGTGGAGCCCGCCCCCTGCATGTCGATCGAGTAGCCCGCTCCGCGGGCGTATCGAGATCCACCGTCCGTCTGTGCGTGGGTCTCGATACGCCGCTCCGCGGCTACTCGACCAGCATGTCGTGCCGCCACCGATTCCTCGCCCGACTCGGGGCGGACGACCAGCCGCTGCCCGCAAGGCGTCAGGTGGAAAACGCGTGTCAGCGTTTTCCACGAGCCGTACGCAGGACGCTCTGTGGAACGCGACCATCCGCGGAGCCGACCGCGGCGGAGCGAGCGCTCGCGCTCGCGCAGCACTTCAGAACAGATCGGGGCTAGGGGTCGACGCGTAGCGGATGGCGACGTCCGCGTGGCGGTCGAAGCGGTAGCCGACGCCGCGGACGGTGCGGACGATGTCCTCGTAGCGGCCGAGCTTGGCGCGGAGGCGGCGGACGTGGACGTCGATGGTGCGCTCGTTGGGGGCGTCGTCGTCGGCGGCTCCCCAGAGCGAGGAGATCAGCTCGGCGCGCTCGATGGTGCGGCCCTCGCGGAGGACGAGGTACTGCAGCAGCTCGAACTCCTTGTAGGTGAGGGCGGTGGTCTCGTCGTCGAGGATGACGCGCTTGCGCGAGATGTCGATGACGACGCCCCCGGGGGCGCGGTCGAGGTCGGGCTCGGTGTCGGCGCGGCGGCGGGCGACGGCCGCCGGGTCCTGGAGGGCGAGGCGGACGACGTCGACGTCGCGGCCGCCGGCGCCCTGCGGGGCGAGGGCGACGGAGGCGTAGGTCTCGGCGTCGGGAGCGAACTCGGCGGTGACGCGCTTGAGCTCCTCGACCAGGCGGCCGAGGTCGATGCCGGCGGCGCGGGCCTTGGCCTCGTCGATGCCGACGTAGAGGGCGAAGCCGCGGGCCTCGGTGCCCTGGGGCACGGCGCGGAGGCGGGGGGCGGAGGCCGCGGGCTCGGGTGCGGCCTGCAGGCGGGGGGCGTCGGCGGGAGCGGTGACGGGACGGGCGTGGAGGAGGGACATGACGAATCCTTGGGCTGGTCGGATCCGGGACGAGTGTCCGGGGAGCGGATCCGGGTGTGCGCGCGAGTGCCGGTGCACGAGGTGCGGTCCGGCAGGGGCGGATGCGGGGCATCCAGGGGTTCGCCGCGCCTGCGACGCCCGGCCGATCAGAGGATCGACTCGATCAGTGCGATCGGGGGCGGAGGCTGTGCGGAGAACCGGCGAGGGTGGTTCCTCAGGCGCACATTCGACAGCGCAGGACGAGGCCGCCGGCCATCATCATGCCGGCATCCCCGATGGCCTCAAGGGAGGTCAGGGCGTGCGCGTTGTCAGTCATGGTCGAAAGTAAAGCGGATGGCGGCGGACCTCGTCAACAGGTCCGCCCGTACTGGCGGGTTCCGGGCGCCGCGCGGGGCGCCCGGAACGACTCAGCCGGCGAGCCCGTACAGGCGGTCGCCCGCGTCGCCGAGCCCCGGGACGATGTACCCGAGCTCGTTGAGCTTCTCGTCGAGCGAGCCGAGGACGATGGTCACGTCCTTGCCGCCGAAGGCCTTCTCCACGGCCGCGAGGCCCTCGGGAGCGGCGAGCAGGCAGACGGCGGTCACGTCGACGGCGCCGCGGTCGAAGAGGAACTGGATGGCCGCGATCAGCGACCCGCCGGTGGCGAGCATCGGGTCGAGCACGAAGCACTGGCGGTTGGAGAGGTCGTCCGGGAGCCGCTCGGCGTAGGTGGTCGGCTCCAGGGTCTCCTCGTTGCGCGCCATGCCGAGGAAGCCCACCTCGGCGGTGGGGATCAGCTTCACCATGCCCTCGAGCATTCCGAGGCCCGCGCGCAGGATCGGCACGACCAGCGGCTGCGGATCGCTCAGCGCGAGGCCGGTGGTCGTGGTGACCGGCGTCTCGATGGTGACGGTGCGGGTGCGGACGCCCCGGGTCGCCTCGTAGGCGAGCAGGGTCATCAGCTCCTCGGCGAGCTGCCGGAAGGTGGGGGAGGGGGTGCGCTTGTCGCGCAGCACGGTGAGCTTGTGCGTGATCAGCGGGTGGTCGGCTACATGGACGCGCATAAGCTCAATCTACTTGCCGGTCGGAGCCGGCCGGAGCCGGACGAGGGGGCGCGATGCGCGAGAGCGACCTCCCCCTCCCCGCCGAGGCGGACGCCTGGATGCGGCTCGCGCTCGACGAGGCGCGCCGGGCCGCCGAGTGGGGCGACGTCCCGGTCGGAGCGGTGGTCGTCGATCCCGACGGCGCGGTGATCGGGCGCGGGCGCAACGAGCGCGAGCTGCACCGGGATCCGACGGCGCACGCCGAGGTGGTCGCGCTGCGCGAGGCCGCGGCCGCACGCGGCGACTGGCAGCTCGCGGGCTGCACCCTCGTGGTGACGCTCGAGCCGTGCGCGATGTGCGCCGGCGCGATCCTCGCCTCCCGGCTCGACCGCGTCGTCTTCGGGGCGTGGGACGAGAAGGCGGGGGCGGCCGGCTCGGTGCACGACCTGCTCCGCGACCGCCGGCTGCACCACGTCGTCGAGGTGTACCCGGGACTGCGCGCCGACGAGGGCGCGCGGCTGCTGCTCGACTTCTTCGCGGCCAGGCGCTGAGCACCCGGCGGCCCGGGGATCCCCGGGCCCGCCCCTTCTCAGCCCTGCGCGCCGACCCACTCGCCGAGCGCGGCCTCGGTCGCCGCTCGCATCCGCTCGAAGCGGCCCTCGCGCACGTCGTCGTCGAGCTGCTCGAGCCCGTAGCCCGCTCCCGCCGCGTAGTCGGCGTCGCCCTCGAGCCAGCGCGCGGCCAGGTCGCCGGTGAGCTCGGGGTGGAACTGCACGCCGAGAAGCCACTCGTCGATCGCGAAGGCCTCGACGGCGTAGGCGGGGGAGGAGGCGAGCAGCGTCGTGCCCGCTGGAAGGTCGAAGGTGTCGCTGTGCCACTGCATCACCGGGACGTCGGCGAGGTGGCGCAGCGGCGAGTGCAGCCCCGCCTCGGTCGCGACGATGCCGCGGAAGCCGACCTCGCGGGTCGGGCCGGGGCGGACCTGCTCCCCCAGCGCGGCGGCGATCAGCTGCGCGCCGAAGCAGACGCCGAGGGTCGGGCGGCGGTGGTGCAGCCGGTCCTGCAGCAGGGCGATCTCGGGCGAGATGAAGGGGTGCCGCGCCGTCTCGTAGACGCCGGCGCTCGAGCCGAGCGTGACGACCAGGTCGGGCGCGAGGATGTCGACGGAGTCGAGGTCGGTGCCCGCGACCGCGTCGACGGCGAAGCCCCGGTCGCGCAGCATCGGCTCGAGGGCGCCGAGCCCGGCGCCGCGCTCGTTGACGATCGCGAGGACCCGGCGCATCAGCCGGCGCTCCCGGCGGAGGCGGTGGGTTCCTCCGTCGTCGGCGCCGCTCCGCGGTCGACGTCGGGTTCGAGGTAGATGACGCGGGCGGCCGGGACCGCGTCGCGGATGCGCTTCTCCGTCGCGTCGATCCCCGCGGCCAGCTCGGCCATCGTCTCGGCGGCGGGGAAGGCGAGCTTGGCGGCGACGAGGATCTCGTCCGGGCCGAGGTAGAGGGTCTTCATGTGGATGATCCGCTCGACGTCCGCGCCCGCCTCGATCGCCGTGCGGATGGCCGCGGCGTCGGCCGGGGTCGCGCCCTCGCCCACCAGGAGGCTCTTCGTCTCGACCCCGAGGACGATCGCGACGACGACCAGCAGCGTGCCGATCATGATCGTGCCGATCGCGTCGAAGACGGTGTTCCCGGTGATCACCGAGAGGCCGACGCCGAGAAGCGCGAAGACGAGACCGGTGAGCGCGGCGACGTCCTCCAGCAGGACGACGGGCAGCTCCGGCGCCTTCGCCCGGCGGATGAACTGCAGCCACGACTGCTGTCCGCGGACCTTGTTCGACTCCTTCACTCCGGTGCGCAGCGAGTAGCCCTCGAGGCAGATCGAGACGACCAGGACGAGGATCGGCAGCCAGGCGTTCTCCAGCTCGTGCGGCTCGGCGATCTTCTCGACGCCCTCGTAGATCGAGAAGACACCGCCGACGGAGAAGAGGATGATCGCGACGACGAAGGCGTAGACGTAGCGCTCGCGGCCGTAGCCGAACGGGTGCTCCTCGTCGGCGGCTCTGCGCGACTTGCGGCCGCCGAGGAGCAGCAGCAGCTGATTGCCGGAGTCGGCGAGCGAGTGCACGCCCTCGGCCAGCATCGAGGCCGAGCCGGAGAAGAACCAGGCGACGAGCTTGGTCAGGGCGATGCCGAGGTTCGCGGCCAGCGCCGCGATGATGGCGGAACCGCCTCCGGATGCGCTCACGGGGTCTCCTCGGGGTGACTCGTCGGGGTGCTGGTGCTCGGGGGTGGTCGGCCCATCCTAGGAGGCGGGGGCCGGGCGGCAGGATCCCCTTCGGACGAGTCGGGCGCGCGCTCGCCGCCCGCGCGTTCGTACGATGGGCGGATGACCGACGCACCCGTGCAGCTCCCGTCCATCGCCGTCCTCGGGCTCGGCTCGATGGGAGGCGCGATCCTCAGCGGACTGCTCGCTCCGGGTGTGGAGGTGCAGGGCGGCGTCCGCGTGACCAACCGCGATGCGGAGAAGGCGGCGCGGTGGAGCGGCCACCCGGTGGTGACCGCGTTCGCGACCGCCGAGGACCCGGAGGCGAACCGGCGCGCGGTCGACGGCGCCGCCGTCGTGCTCGTGGCCGTGAAGCCGCACATGGTGCCCGCGCTGCTCGACGAGATCGCCGACGCTCTCGCCCCGGGGACGATCGTGGTGAGCGTCGCAGCGGGCGTGACCGTCGCGACGTTCGAGGCGCACCTGCCCGTCTCGGTCGCCGTGCTCCGCTCGATGCCGAACACCCCGGCCGTCGTGGGCCGGGCGGTCACCGGCCTGAGCGCCGGCACCCGCTCGAGCGAGGGCGACCTGGCGCTGGTGCGCCGGCTGTTCGAGACCGTCGGCGAGGTCGTCGAGGTGCCGGAATCGCAGCTCGACGCGCTGTCGACGATCTCGGGATCCGGGCCGGCCTACGTCTTCCTCCTGGTCGAGGAGCTGACCGCCGCGGCGCTCGCCAAGGGCTTCACGCCCGAGCAGGCGGCGACGATGGTCACCGGCACCTTCCGGGGCGCCGCCGAGCTGCTGGTGCACTCCGGCGAGGACCCGGCCGAGCTGCGCCGCCGGGTCACGAGCCCGAACGGGACGACCGAGCGCGCGATCGCCGTCCTCCAGGAGGCGGACCTCGCCGCCCTCTTCACCCGCGCCACCGACGCGGCCCTGGCCCGAGCCCGCGAGCTCGCCGCCTCCTGACGCCCGCCGTTCCTCCCGCGAGATGCCACTCGGGTACGCGACACGCCGTGCGAGGCGTACCGAAGTGGCATCTCGCAGAGGGGGTCAGGAGCCCAGGGCCGCGAAGCGCTCGATGTCGGTGGGGGTGCCGCTGACGACGATGAGGTCGTGGTTGGAGACGACGGTCTGCTCGGTCGCGTAGGTGAACGGCTTGCCCGGGCTCTTCACGCCGACGACGGTGACGCGGTGCTTGCGGCGCACGCCCGACTCGGTGAGGGTCAGGCCGCGGATCGGCTTCGGCGGGTACATCTTGGCGAGCACGAAGTCGTCGTCGAACTCGATGAAGTCGAGCATGCGGCCCGAGACCAGGTGCGCGACGCGCTCGCCCGCCTCGGCCTCGGGGTAGATCACGTGGTTCGCGCCGATCCGCTCCAGGATCTTGCCGTGCGAGCGCGAGATCGCCTTGGCCCAGATCTGCGGGATCTTGAGGTCGACGAGGTTCGCGGTGATCAGCACGGACGCCTCGATCGAGGAGCCGACGGCGACGACGGCGACCTGGAAGTCCTGCGCGCCGATCTGGGCGAGGGCGTCGAGCGAGCGGGCGTCGGCCTGGACCGCGTGGGTGACCCGCTCCGACCACTTCTGCACGAGTCCGGCGTCGGCGTCGATCGCGAGCACCTCGCGGTCGAGGCGGTCGAGCTGGCCGGCCGTGGCGGCACCGAAGCGACCGAGGCCGATCACCAGCACCGGGGCGTCGTACCTGATGCGGTCAACCAACGATGGGCCTCTCTTCCGGTCGTCTGAACAACTGCCTGCGCTGGCTCGCGGCGAGCGCGGCAGCGAGAGTCACGGTACCAACGCGGCCCATGAACATCGTCAGCGCCATCACGTAGACACCCGACGTCGGCAGCTCGGCGGTGAGCCCGGTCGACAGGCCGGAGGTGGCGAACGCCGAGATCACGTCGAAGAGGACGTGGTCCAGCGACGCCTTGGTGATGTGCAGGATCAGGACCGAGGAGACGGCGACGGTGGTGGCGCCCCAGAGCACGACCGAGACCGCGAGGCGCAGCACGTCGTTGGGGATCCGGCGGCCGAACGCCTCCATGTCGTTGTTGCCGCGCGCCTCGGCGAACGCGGCGAGGAAGAGGATCGCGAGCGTGGTCACCTTGATCCCGCCGGCCGTCGAGGCCGAGCCGCCGCCGATGAACATCAGCATGTCGGTGACGAGCAGGCTGGAGCCGTTGAGGTCGGGGATCGAGATCGTCGAGAACCCGCCCGAGCGCGTCATCGTCGACAGGAAGAAGGACTGGAAGACGGTGTCGCCCGCGTCGAGGGTGCCGAAGGTCGTCGGATTGTCGAACTCGAGCACGATGTAGAGCACGGCTCCCGCGACGAGCAGGATCAGCGACGTGACCAGCGTGAGCTTGACGTGCACCGACCACTTGCGCGGTCGCCGCCAGCCGCGCGAGAACGCGTAGATCACGGGGAAGCCGATCGAGCCGAGGAAGACGCCGATCATCAGGATCCCGAGGAACCAGTAGTCGTCCTCGAACGGCGTGAGGCCCGCGGCGTTCGGGGCGAAGCCGGTGTTCGTGAACGCCATCGCCGAGTAGTAGAAGGAGTGCCAGATCGCCTCGCCGACCGGGATGCCGTCGATCAGCATCCGCGGGAAGAGGAGCAGGGCGACCACGATCTCGATCACGGCAGCGCTGATCGCGACCGTGGCGAGCAGGCCGCCGATCTCGCCGAGCCGCACGGCCTGGCCCTCGGCGACGGGTCCGGAGTGGATGCGGAGCGGGTTCGAGTCGCTCGCGGCCATCAGCTTGGCGCGCAGCCCCAGCCGGCGCGAGATGGCCAGGCCCATGATCGACGCCAGCGTCAGCACGCCGAGCGCGCCGATGTTCACGCCGATGAAGACGATCGAGTGCCCGAACGCCGACCAGTGCGTGGCCATGTCCACCGTGGCGAGACCGGTGACGCAGATGACCGACATCGCGGTGAAGAAGGCGTCGTGCAGCGGGGTGACGGCGCCGGTCGTGCTCGACACCGGCAGCGAGAAGAGCAGGGTGAAGACGAGGATCAGCGCCGAGAAGATCATGATCGCGAAGCGCGACGGCGAGCGGCCGGCGAAGTCGTCGACGAGGTCGCGCGCCCGGGCGAAGCTCGACCACGGCGAGGCCGGCGAGACGCCCACGGGGCTGCGGAACTGCTGCCGAACCACCACGGCGGGCCCTCCACTCGATCGCGGCCATGCTACCCGCTCGGCGGTCGGCGCCCGGGTCGCCGGTACGCCATGCGCTGCGGGGCATACGCACGGGCGACACCCTGCCCCGCGCGCAGGGCGCTGACTACCCTGGGCACATGGCTGACATCTTCGCGGTGATCGCGGACGGCACCCGCCGCGACATCCTCTCCCTCCTGCTGGAGCAGCGGGTCGAGGGCGCGGGCGGCATGAGCGTCTCGCGCATCGTCGCGAAGCTCGAGCTCAGCCAGCCGACGGTGTCCAAGCACCTGAAGGTGCTGCGCGAGGCGGGGCTCGTCACCGTCCGCGAGAGCGGGCAGCACCGCATCTACGCGCTGCAGTACGCGCCGCTCGTCGCCGTCGAGGACTGGCTGCTGCCCTTCGGCGCCGCGGACGAGGCCGACGACGGCGCCGCCGTGCTCGACGCGGCGGCGGCCGCTCGAGCCGAGTCGCTCGGCCGGGCGCTCGCCGAGCGGACGCACCAGGTCAGCGCGGTCGTGCAGGACATCCAGCGCGGCGTGAGCGAGGGGGCGACGAAGGTCGCGGAGGCGCTGCGCATCCGCAAGTGAGGAGGTCGCGCGGCTCGTCCGAGCGGGACCTCGGGCGCGGATCCTCGGCGGGGGCCGCGTCGTGTAAGCTCGCGGGAGCCAGTTTTTCGTAAGCGGCCGTCCGTCGGGCGGTCGACCCCCTGAACGTTGTGAGGTCTTCGTGGGTTCTGTCATCAAGAAGCGTCGCAAGCGTATGGCGAAGAAGAAGCACCGCAAGCTGCTTCGCAAGACTCGTCACCAGCGTCGCAACAAGAAGTAGGCTCGCGCCTCTTCCCCTTCGAGCGTCCGCCCCTCTGGGGTCGGGCGCTCGTCTGCGTTCCGGGGGCGTCGACCCCCCGCGTCGTCCGTGACCGCCCCGGCTAAACTGGGCGGATGGACGTCGCGCTGACTCTCGTGGGCAAGCCGGGCTGCCACCTCTGCGACGACGCTCGCACCGTGGTCCAGCAGGTCCTGGCCGAGCTCGCCGACGTCCCCGGCGCTCCGGACGTCTCGCTCGCCGAGGCCTCGATCCTCGACGACGCGGAGCTGCACGAGCGGTTCGTCGAGGAGATCCCGGTCGTGCTCCTCGACGGGCGCGTGCACACCTATTGGCGCGTCGATCCGGATCGACTGCGCCGGGCGCTGCTCGAGCGCGCCTGATCCCCGCGCGAACCCGCGGATCCGCCGTGATCGGAATGTTGTAGAAGGCCCCTCGGATGGGGGACTGGAGTTCCCTCGAGCGCTCGCGGATCGCGCATAGTCTCTTCACGGGGAGGCTCGCTCCCCACGTTCGGGGTGCGTTCGGCGTCTCGCGGGGAGGAACATCCATGTCTCGACAGCGTCTGCTGCAGCAGCGTCGCCGCTCCACGGCCTCCGCGCTCACGCTCGCCCTGCTCCTCGCCGGGCTCGCGCTGCCCGCGTCGGCTCAGGCCGAGAACCTGCCCGACGACCCGTCGACGAGCGTCGCGGCGCCGGTGCCGACGGAAGCTCCGTCTCCCGTCGAGACGCCGCCGACCGAAGAAGTACCGGCTCCGTCGCCTGAGCCGACATCCGGTGGCGGAGAGCCGGAGTTGACGCCGGTCCCGGCCCCGGCGCCCGAGGACACTCCTCCGCCTGTCGGAGGGATTCCGCCCGAAGACCCGCCGAGTGCGCCCAACCCGGAGATTCCCGGAACTGGGGCAGGCAACCCTGGTACCGGCGGCAACGAGAGCCCCGGAACGGGCGGTGGCAACCCGTCGCCCGGCACGGGTGGCGGCTCCACGGGTGGCGGCTCCACCGGTGGCGGGTCCACCGGTGGTGGATCGACCGGCGGCGGGTCCACGGGTGGTGGATCGACCGGCGGCGGCTCCACGGGTGGTGGATCGACCGGCGGCGGCTCCACGGGCGGGGGCTCGACCGGCGGCAGCAGCACGGGCGGCGGCTCGACCGGCGGCGGCAGCACCGGCGGGTCCAACTCCGGCTCGACCGGCGGCGGCAGCGGCACCGCCGGCGGCACCACGACGACCGAGGCCGGCGCGACGCCGCCCCGCGCCTCCGCGCCCGGACGGACCCTGCTCTCGACCTCCGCGGCCGACCCCGCCGCGGCTCCCGTCCCCGGGACCGAGACCGCCGGCGGCCCCGCCGTCTCGGTGTTCCTGACCCGTGACGCCGGCGTCGACCCCGGCGCGCTCACCGTCGATCTGGCCCGCTTCTACGGAGTCGGCGTCGCCTACGCCGGATTCCAGCGCGAGGAGAACGCCACCGCGACGCTCAAGGCGCCGGCCGGCACCGAGACCCCGCTGACCGTCGAGAACCGCCAGGACGGCGAGACGACCAGCACCGGATCGGCCACCGTGCCGACCGCCGCGCTCCTCTCCATCGGCACCTACACGGTGACGATCTCGGGTGACCGCGGCTCGTCGGCGACCACGACGTTCGCTCTGATCGCCTCCTCCGCTCCCGGCATCCTCGTCGAGCCGCGCGAGGCCTCCAGCTCCGAGGCGGCCACGCCGCGCGGAGCGGTCTGGGGCTTCGGCCCGGTCGAGAGCGTCACGGTGGGCGCCTTCACGACCGCCGGCGTCCAGGCGGACCTCGCGGCCGGTGACCTCTCGGTCCGCGTCGACGCACTCGGCTGGTCCGACCTCGACCTCGGCGACGCGATCGTCGCGGAACCCACGGCCGAGGTCTACTGCCTCGTCGCGGTCGGCTCGGTCAGCAAGCGCACCGCCGCGGTCACCGTCGCCTACCCGGGGGAGGGCTCGACCGCGACGGCCCCCGACGCCGCGCAGGTCTGCGGCATCGCCATCACCTCCGCGAAGGCGGGCGCCGTGCCGCCGGCGGCCGCCAGCACCGGCGGGCTCTCGGCCGGGGTCGGCCTCACCATCGGAGCGGGCGTGCTCGTCGCGCTGCTGATCGCCGGACTCGTCACCGCCGTCGTCCTGCGCCGCCGCCGCGAGAACGACGACCTGCTCATCGGCGGGCCGCTGCCGCACCCGACCGAGCAGTGAGGCGCTCCTCCGCCGCGACGCCCCCGCTCCGGCGGGACCGCGGCCGCCGGCAGCCGGTGACGGGCACGGGACCCCGGTGCGCGACGACAGTCTGATCGCGGCCCTGTATCGCGGCCGTCCCCGGACGATCGCGGCGGCCGCCGAGCTCGTCCACCTGGACCCGGCCGACGTGCGCACCGCCGTCGACCGGTTCCGCGGCCTCGGCCTCCTCGCCGGGGAGGGCGACGAGATCGGCTACGTCCCGCCCGCCGACTGGGCGGCGGACACCGTGCTCCAGCACACCGTGGCGGCCCGCCGCGCCACCCTCGACGCGCTGGACGGCATCGAGCGCCTGATCGGAGACCTGCCGTCGCTACTCGGAGCGTGGTCGGTCGGCGCCGCGGCGGACGATCTCGTCCCCACGCTGCTGCGCCACGGGCCGCACGCGTCGGAGGATCTCTGGTTCGACCTCGTCCGCAGCGACTCCGGGACGCTGATCGCGGTGCTCCCGGACGTCGAGCGCTTCCTCGATCCGCCGACCGAGCGGGCTCAGCGCTTCGGCCAGGCGCTCGCCGCGAAGGACCGGGTGCGCGTCATCATCCCCGCGGAGGGAGTGCGCGATCCTCGCGTGCTCGCGCGGATCGAGGCGTATCAGAAGGCGGGCGTGGAGTACCGCCTGCTCGAGACGATGCCGAGCTGGTTCTGGGTCGACGGCGAGTACCTGGCGGTGCCGTTCGAGTGGGGCGAGACCCGGCCGACGAGCGTGCTGGGTGTGCGGCACGAGGCGCTGGCCGGGCTGGTCAGCGCGTACTTCGAGGAGCTGTGGCGGCGGGCGCTGCCGGTCGGCACGGCCGAGCAGAGCTGGACGCCGCTGCTCCGCCTGATGCGGACGGGCATGACCCTCGAGGCGGCGTCGCACCGGCTGGGGATCAACCCGCGCACGGGCCGGCGCCGGATCTCGGCGGCGATGGAGCACTACGGAGCGCCCACGCTGTTCGCGCTGGGAGCAGCCTGGTCGGCGGAGGGGGGCCGAGCGGCCCCGGACGGACCGGCCGAGGTCTAGCGGCGCAGGTCTCGTCCGCGCTTCGCGGCCCAGGTGCCGGGAAGGGTCCCGACCACTCGGGGAGGGTTCGGGTCGCCCCGAGTGGTCGTTCTGCGCCGACCAGGCAGGACCCAGTGTCCGGAGTGGCACCCACCCACCGCAAGCGCCGCTAGCGGACATGTCCGGAAGAGGGCGTCGGCGGATGCGCGCCCCCGTGCTGGTCGAGCAGCCCCCGCGGGGGCGTGCCGAGACCCGCCGTCCTCAGCAGGGCGGGTCTGCAGACCCGGGTGCTGACGGTGGTGGATCTCGATGCGCCCGCCGCGCGGGCTCCTCGATCAGCAGGGATGCGGGCGCCTGCTCCGAGGCGGCGCGGCGCAGCCGTCCTTCCTTGCTGGTCGAGTAGCCCGGAGGGCGTATCGAGACCCGCCGTCTGTCAGCCGGCCGCGGTGAAGCGCAGCAGGATGGTGCGAGCCTCCGGGCGCAGCTGGAAGTCCGGCCAGACGTCCGGGCCGCAGGCGCGCGAGCCGAGGCCGTGCTGGGCGGCGTCGATCGTGAGCACCGAGCGGGTGGAGGCGGGCAGCTCGTGCGGGTGCCCGGCGGCGGTCAGCTCGTGCGCGGTGTGGCGCGCGAGCGTGAAGCCGGGGAGCCGGCCGTGCAGGTCGGGCGCCGCCTCGATGCGGAGGCGATCGGTCCCGCCCTCGCGGAGGACCAGCTCGCGGACGGCGCTGCGGTGCCCGTTCTCCTGCGGGCGCGCGTACTCCGTCTTCAGCTCGTCGATGCCGGCGGAGAAGCGGCCGACCCGGGCGGCGCGGAGGCTGTCCGGGTACGACTCCCGCGGACCGGTGCCGAACCACTCGGCGCCGTCGACCGAGGCCGGGAGGTCGAGCCGGACGCCGAGCCGCGGCCAGACCGAGCCCCAGCCGCGGGTCGGCACCAGGTCGACGCGCAGGACGACCGCGTCGCCGTCGGTGCTCCACTGCTCCTCGACGAGGAGCGCCGCATCGAGGTCGGCGGCCGACCAGCGGGTCCGCCGGCGGACGCCCGACGAGGTGTCGACCGACTCGACGCGGCCGACGAGGCGGTCCAGGCCCGCCTCGCGCCAGCGACTCGCGGAGGACGGCGCGGGCACGCCGTTGCCGTTGCCGGTGTACGGGTCGCCGTCCGTGTACGCGGGGAAGCCGTCGCCCTCGTCGTTGTCGGTCGGCGCGCGCCAGAGCTCGGCGCGCGGGCCGTCGACCGCCAGCCCGGCCAGGGCGGTGAGCCGCCCGTTGCGGAAGCTCGCGAGGCCCAGGGCGCCCTCGACGGGCGCGCCGTCGCGGGGCGAGCGCGCCCAGGCGGGGACGGGTGCCGGCGCGGAGAGCCGGCGCTGACCGGTGGAGAGCACGTGCCCCTCCTCGGCCCAGACCGTGCTCGACGCGAGGACCGCGTCGACGCTCAGCCACGCCTCGCCGCCGGTCGGCACGTCGAGCGCCGGCAGCGCCACGCGAGCGGAGTCGCCCGCCGCGATCGCCGGAGCGTCGAGCACGCCCTCCGCGGTGATCCGCCCGTCGAGCTCGACCCGCCACTCGAAGCGCAGGTCGGCGGTCGACGCGTCGTGCCGCCGGTTCTCGATCAGCACGGCGTCGAGCTCGACCGTGACGCGCACCGGCGCCACGATCTGCTTCCACTCGAACAGCCCCGGGCTCGGCGTGCCGTCGGAGAGGACCATGCCGTCCATCACGAAGTTGCCGTCGTGCACGACCTCGCCGAAGTCGCCGCCGTAGGCGTAGTACTCGACGCCCTCGGGAGTGCGGGCGCGCAGTCCGTGGTCGCGCCACTCCCAGACGAAGCCGCCGTGCAGCCGCGGGTAGCGGTCGACGAGGTCCTCGTACTGGCCGATCGCTCCGGGGCCGTTGCCCATCGCGTGCACGTACTCGCAGAGCAGGAACGGCTTCGAGCGCTGGCGCGCGGACTCGCCGGCCGTGCAGCCGAGCAGCGGCGACCGCGAGTCGTCGCGGCCGATCTGCTCGGTCTCGGGGATCGACGAGTACATCCGCGAGTACACGTCGGTGTAGGCACCGGTGTAGTCGCCCTCGTAGTGCACGGGGCGCTCGGGGTCGCGGCCGTGCACCCACGCCGACATCGCGGCGAGGTTCGCCCCGGTGCCGGCCTCGTTGCCGAGCGACCAGATCACGATGCTCGGATGGTTCTTGTCGCGCTCGACGGTGCGCTCGATCCGGTCGAGGTACGCCTCGCGCCAGGCCGGGTGGTCGCTGGGGTTGCCGGCCCAGCCGTAGCGCTCGAAGCCGTGGGTCTCGAGGTCGCACTCGAGGATCACCCAGAAGCCCAGCTCGTCGGCGAGGTCGAGCAGGCGCGGGTGCGGCGGGTAGTGGCTGGTGCGGATCGCGTTGACGTTGAACCGCTTCATCATCGCGAGGTCCGCGCGGGCGAACTCCTCGTCGAAGGCGCGGCCGCGGTCGGGGTGCGTCTCGTGGCGGTTGACGCCGTGGAAGACGACGCGCTCGCCGTTGACGAGGAAGCGGTCCCCTCGGATCTCGATCGTGCGGAAGCCGAGGCGGAGCGAGACCGTCTCGCCCGAGGAGGAGACCTCGGCGTCGTAGAGCCGGGGCGCCTCCGCCGACCACGGCTCGACGGCCGGGACCTCGATCGGGCCGACCTCGCCGGCGCTCGCCCAGACCGTCTCGATGCCGAGCTCGGGGACGCGGAGGGTGACCGGGAAGGCCGCGTCACCGGCCGTCAGCTCGGTCTCGATCCGGCCCGCGCCGGCGGCGAAGGAGGCGCGCACGAAGACGTCCTCGACGCCGCCGACCGGGCGGGCGATCAGGTGCACGGAGCGGAAGATCCCCGGCAGCCACCACTGGTCCTGGTCCTCGACGTAGCTGGCCGCCGACCACTGGTGCACGCGGACGACGACGAGGTTCTCGCCGGGCCGCACGACCTCGGTGACGTCGAACTCCTGCGCGAGGCGGCTGCCGGAGCCGATGCCGATCTCGACGCCGTTGACCCAGACGCGGTAGCGCGACTCGACGCCGTCGAAGCGGAGCACGACCGCCTCGGCGCCGGCGAACGACTCCGGGAGCTCGAAGGTGCGGCGGTGGTCGCCGGTCGGGTTCTCGTCCGGGACGAACGGCGGCTCGGTCGGGAAGGGGAACTGCACGTTGGTGTAGGCGGGGAGCCCGTAGCGGCCGTCGCCCTGGAGGACCCAGTGCGACGGGACGGGCAGGACGTCCCAGCCGGAGTCGTCGAAGGACTCCGCCCCGACGTCGTCCACCCCCTCGCCCTCGGGCAGCGCGTCGGCACCGCCGGGCGTCCCCGGCGCGGCGGGGAGCAGGCGGAAGCGCCAGTCCCCGTCGAGCGGGAGCGTCGGGGCGTCGGAGTGCAGCCACGAGCGGGCGGCGCGGCGCCGGCCGGAGCCGGGGCCGGTGTCGGCGAGGTAGTGGGAGGACGTCGGGGCGAGGGTCACTTCACGGATCCTTCGGTCAGGCCGCCGCGCCAGAAGCGCTGCAGCACGATCATGGCGATGGCGAGCGGGATGATCGACAGCAGGACGCCGCCGGTCGTGAGCTCGTAGAACTCGGGCAGCCGGTCCACCTGGCTGAGCCAGTTGTTCAGGCCGAGGGTGATCGGGAAGAGCTCGGTGTCGGAGAGCATCACGAGCGGCAGGAAGTAGTTGTTCCAGATCCCGACCAGCTGGAAGAGGAACACGGTGACCAGCGCCGGGGTGAGGATCCGCAGCCCGAGGGTGTGGAAGATCCGCAGCTCGCTCGCGCCGTCGATCCTGGCCGCCTCGATGATGGCCGTGTCGACCGTCGCCTGCGCGTAGATCCGGCAGAGGAACAGGCCGAAGGGCGAGACCAGCGAGGGGATCAGCACACTCCAGTAGGTGTTCGCGATGCCCATCTGGCTGAAGAGCAGGAACAGCGGGAGCGCGGTGGCGGTCCCGGGGACGAGGACGCCCGCGAGGATCGTGCCGAAGACGAGTCTGCTGCCCGTGAACTCGTACTTCGCCAGCGCGTAGCCGCCCGCGGCCGCGAGGTAGGTCGCGAGCAGAGCGCCGACGCCGGCGTAGAGCACGGAGTTGAGGAACCAGCGGACGAAGATGCCGCCGTCGTAGGTCAGCACCTGGCCCAGGTTGTCCCAGAGCGCGAAGGTCGGCGCGAACCAGAAGCCGTAGGTGGCGAAGAGGTCGCCCGTGGTCTTCGTCGCGGCGACGACGACCCAGTAGACCGGGATCAGGAAGTAGACCGCGACGACGACGAGGATCGCGGTGACGATGATCGTCGAGGCGCGGTTGCGCCCGGCCGAGCGGTCGGGGCCGCGGCCGGCCTTCGCGGGCCGGTCGGCGGTGACGATGCCGGTGGTCGTGGGCGCATCGGCGGTGGCGCGCTCCGTCGTGCTCATGAGGACTTCCTGTTCGAGATCGAGAGGAACGTGAAGGAGAGGGCGAACGCGACGAGCGCGATCAGCACGGCCTGCGCGGCGGCGACGTTGTAGTCGTTGTAGGCGAAGGCGGTGGTGTACGCGCTGAGGTTCGGCGTGTACTGGCTGTCGATCGCGGGCGCGACCGTCTTCAGCACCTGCGCCTCGGCGAAGAGCTGGAGCGTGCCGATGATCGAGAAGATCGTCGTGAGCACGAGGGCCGGGCGGATGAGCGGCAGCTGGATGCTGCGTGCGACCCGCCAGGTGGAGGCTCCGTCGACCTTCGCGGCCTCGTACAGCTCGACCGGGATCGACTTCAGCTGAGCGACGATGATCAGCATGTTGTAGCCGGTGTAGCTCCACAGCGAGATGTTCGCGATCGACCAGAGCACCGAGTTCGCGCCGAGGAAGTCGGGGTCGAGGCCGACCACGTTCGCTGCGTCGATGATCGGGCTGAGCCCGGGCACGTAGAGGAACGACCACAGGATCGTGGCGATGACGCCGGGCACGCCGTAGGGCAGGAAGTAGGCGGCACGGAAGAAGCCCGGGAAGCGCGCGGACGCGGACTCGAGCATCAGCGCGAGCACCGTGCACAGCGCGATCATGATCGGCACCTGCACGATGCCGAAGAGGAACATCCGGCCGATCGAGGCGATGAAGTTGCCGTCGGCGAGGGCCTGGGCGTAGTTGTCGAAGCCGGCGAAGCCGCTGGTCACGCCCGCCTCGCCGAAGAGGCCCGAGCGGGTCACCCTCGTGAAGCTCGAGCCGATGGCGACGACGATCGGGATGATGAAGGTGAGGACGAAGAGCGCGAGGAAGGGCGCGAGCAGGATCCACGGGGCGCGGGTGACCGCGCGGCTCCGCTTCGAGGCGCCGGGCGCCTTCGAGGTGGCGGCGACCGCGGCGGCGGCGGGGGAGGTCGTGGTGGTCATGCGGAGGCCTTCCTGATGCTGAGGCCCTTGTTCTGGAAGACCGTGATGATCTGCTGCTCCGCCTGCGCCACGGCGTCGACGAGGGTGGTCCCGGACGCCTTCTTCCGGAATCCGTCGCTGAGGATGTTGAACGACTGCTGCGTGACCGGCCACCAGGACCAGTCCGGGTTCTGCTCCGTCGCGGCGGGGACGAAGACGTCCTCGTTGTAGTTCTGCCCGCTGAAGAACTCGCTCGGGCCCTTGCGGACCGAGCCGATCTCGCCGACCGCCGGGGACCAGCCGATGCCGCTGTTGGCGATCATCGCGTCGATGCCCTCCTGCGAGGTGGTCATCCAGACGGCGAACTCGAGCGCCTCCTTCGGATGCCTGCTGTTGGCGAAGACGGCCGCCGTCGAGCCGCCGAGGAAGCTCGAGCCGTAGCCCGTGCCCTCCCAGACCGGCATCGGCGCCGCGCGCCACTTGCCGGCACCGCCGCTGACGCCCTCGATCAGCGCGTCGCCCCAGCTCGCCGTCGTGCAGGAGGCGATCCCGCCGTTCGCGGCGGCCGCGAACCACGCGGGGGAGTAGGCGCCGTAGCCGACCTCGACCAGGTCCTGGTCGATCGCGGTGTCGAAGAAGGACGCGACCTTCGTCGTCGCCTCGTCGGTCATGTCGATGACCCAGCCGTCCTCCTCCGCCTTCAGCCACTGCGCGCCGGCCTGCGTCGCGAAGGCCGCGAAGACGGACGCGTCGGCGAGCGGGAAGCAGTCGATGTAGGAGTCGACGCCGCGCAGCTCGGTCGCGACCGCGGCCCAGTCGTCCCAGGTGGTGGGCGTCTCGGCGCCGACGCTGTCGAAGATCTCGGGCTGGTAGAACAACGCCATCGGGCCGCTGTCCTGCGGGATCCCGTAGACGCCGCCGGTGTAGCTGACCTGGCCCCAGAGCGTGGGGTCGTACAGGTCGGCGTAGTCCTCGGCGCCGTAGCGGTTGAGGTCGACGAGGCCGTTGACGAGCAGGAACTCGGGGAGCGAGCGCATCTCGACCTGGCCGAGGTCGGGGCCGCCGCCGGCCGCGAGGGCCGAGTAGAGCTTCTGATAGCCGCCGGCGTTGCCGCCGGGGATCCAGACCGCGTCGACCTGGATCTCGGGGTGCGAGGCGTTCCAGACGTCGCAGACCTTCTGCAGGTCCTTGAGCCAGGCCCAGTACTGGAGCCGGACGGGGCCGGTGGCCGCCGGGATCGCCGCGCCGGCGTTGACCGACACGGTGCCGGGCGTCGCGCAGGCGGTCAGGCCGCCGAGTGCCGCGGTGCCGAGGCCCGCGGCGAGCAGCTGCCGTCGTGTGAACGGGTGCATGTTTCCCTCACTTCATCGTGGTGGAGTCCGGGACCAGTCCGCCCGGCTGATCGGGACGCTACCACAATTTCGAGTGCTTACTCGAAATTGGCAGCCGGCGCCGCCGGGTCGCTCCGAGCGCGCGCTACGCTGGGCGATCGACCGGCTGCGCAGCCGGCACTTCGAGGGCGAGGAGCGGCTGATGACGGAGGCGACCCCCGCCCGCAGCACCCGCCGCGGTCCCTATGCGAAGTCGGCCGAGCGCCGGCGCGCGATCATCGAGGCGGCGCACGCGGTCTTCGCGGCCCGCGGCTACGCTCGCGGCTCGCTGCAGGACGTCGCCGACCGGGTCGGGCTCAGCCAGACGAGCCTGCTGCACTACTTCCCGTCGAAGACGGATCTGCTCCTGGCCGTGCTGCGGCACCGCGACCTGATCACCGGCGACGGCTCGACGCCCGTCGATCCGGAGGAGGGGCTCGTCGAGGGGATCGTGCGCCAGACCCGCTACAACGAGACGGCGCCCGGCGTGATCGAGCTCTACGCGGTGCTCTGCGGGGAGTCGACGACGGACGAGCATCCGGGGCGCGACTTCTTCGCCTCGCGCTTCCAGCGGCTGCGCGCGGACTACGCCGGGCAGCTCCGCGAGCTGCGTGCCGAGGGGCGGCTGCGCGAGGGGGCGGATCCGGACCGGGTCGCCGCCTCGATCATCGCGCTCTGGGACGGCATCCAGCTGCAGTGGCTGCTGGACAACGACGCGGTCGACATGGTGGCCTGCCTGACCGACTACCTCGACCTCATGATCCTGCCCGCGCCGTAGGCTCCGGGCATGACACTCACCCAAGGCTCCGGTTGGCTCTGGTTCGCTCTCGCGATCGTCACGGCCGGTCTCGCCGAGCAGAAGGGGCGCTCGCGCTGGCGCTGGTTCGTGCTCGGGCTGTTCCTCGGCCCGATCGCGACGGCGCTCGTCGTGCTGTGGGCGCGGCCGGAGGCCGGGGTGGTGACCGACGTGCGCTGGAACTTCGCGATCGGCGCGGGGGTCGCCGCGGTGGCGCTCGCGCTGGTCGCCGTGACCTCGGCGCTCTGGCTGCTGCTCGTGCCTGCGACGGTCGCGGCCGCCGTCGCCGGCGTGCTCGGCTGGCTGAGCCGCCGCGTGCCGTACGAGCGCCTGCCCCGCTGACGCGGCTCCACATGCTGGTCGAGTAGGCGCGGAGCGGCGTATCGAGATCCGCCGTCCTGCGAGCGGGTGGATCTCGATACGCCCTCTGCGAGGGCTACTCGATCAGCATGAGACGGACGCCCGCGCGTGCAGCGCGAAGTGAACCCGTGCGCACCTTCATGCTGGTCGAGTAGCCGCGCAGCGGCGAATCGAGACCCCGGCCCGCCATGCCTTAAGGCAGCAGGCGGGTGGGCCCGCGGAAGAGGTACGTGACCTCGCGCAGGTTGGCCTGCCCGAGCATCAGCATGATGACGCGGGAGAGCCCCATGCCGAAGCCGCCGTGAGGCGGGACGCCGTAGCGGAAGAAGTCGAGGTAGAACTCGAGCTCCTCCGGCTCCAGGCCCTTCTCGCGCGCCTGCTCGACGAGGACGTCGACGCGGTGCTCGCGCTGCGCGCCGGTGGAGATCTCGACGCCGTTGTAGATGAGGTCGTAGCTGTTGGTGATCGTTCCGTCGCCCTCGCGGCGCATGTGGTAGAACGGCCGGATGCTCGAGGCGTAGTCGGTCAGGAAGACGAAGTCGTGGCCGAACTCCTCCTGCACGTAGGCCGCGATGCGGCGCTCGCCCTCGGGGTCCATGTCGTCGTCGGCGCGGGGCACCTCGTAGCCGCGCTCCGCGACGATCCGCTTGGCCTCGGCGAGCGGGATGCGCGGGAACGGCGTGGTCGGCACGCGCAGGTCGATGTCGAAGAGTGCCTTGATCGCCTCGCCGTGCTTCTCGACGACCGCGGTGAGGCCGGCGACGATGAGCTGCTCGTGCAGCTCCATCACGTCCTCGTGCGAGTCGATCCAGGAGACCTCGGCGTCGACGCTGGTGAACTCGGTCGCGTGCCGGGAGGTGAAGCTCGGGTCGGCGCGGAACGCGGGCCCCACTTCGAAGACCTTGCCGAAGCCGGCCGGCTGCGCCATCTGCTTGAAGAACTGCGGGCTCTGCGCGAGGTAGGCCTTGGTCTCGAAGTACTCGACCTCGAAGAGCTCGGCGCGCGACTCGGAGGCACTCGCCATCAGCTTCGGGGTGTGGATCTCGATGAAGTCGTGCTCGATCCAGTACGTGCGCAGCGCGTGCTCGAACGTGGTCTGCACCCGGGCGATCAGGTTCTGCTCGGGGCGGCGCAGGTCGAGGAAGCGCCAGTCCATCCGCTTGTCGATGCCGGAGTCGGCCGCGATCGGCGCCTCGGGGATCGACGCGCTGACGATCTCGAGCGACTCGAGCTTGACCTCGAGGCCGCCGAGCTTCACGCGCTCGTCGTGCTTGAGCTGACCGGTCACGCTCACGAACGAGCCCTGCGCGAGTCCGGAGATCGCCTCGGTGATCGCGAGCTTCGCGGCGGAGGCGTCGTCGCCCTCGACGGCCTCGCGCACGGCCGGGTTCACCAGCTGCACGGCGCCGGACTCGTCGCGGAGGACGACGAACTGCACCTTCTTCTGATCGCGCACGGTCTCGACCCAGCCGGCGACGCGCACCGGGCCGTCCTCGAGGGCGGCGAGCTTGCTGACGGTGGTTCGGGGGAGGCGGGTCTCGTCGGTCACGGTAGGGGAGTCTACCCGCGGGGTCCGCCGGGGGGTCAGCGCAGCACGCCCGAGCGGCGCGCGGCCGAGACCGCCGCGGTGCGGGAGGTGACGCCGAGCTTCGCGAACACGTGCGCGAGGTGCGATTTGACGGTGGTCTCGGTCACGAACAGCCGGGCGGCGACCTCGGTGTTGCTGAGGCCCTGGGCGACGAGGGCGAGCACCTCGGTCTCGCGGGCGCTGAGCCGCGGCGCGGGGGAGCGGAGGCGCTCGAACAGCCGCGCGGCGACGGCGGGGGCGAGCGCGCTCTCGCCGGCGGCGGCAGCGCGGATCGCGGCGAGCAGCTCCTCCGGCGGCGCGTCCTTGAGCAGGTAGCCGCTCGCGCCGGCCTCCACCGCGCCCAGGATGTCCGCGTCGGTGTCGTAGGTCGTGAGGACGAGGACGGAGGGCGGCGCGGCTGAGGAGCGCAGCGCCCGCGTCGCGTCGACGCCGGTCTCGCGGTCGGCGCCGAAGCGCAGGTCCATCAGCACCACGTCCGGGTGCAGGCGGGCGGCGGCGCTGATCGCCTCCGCGGGGGAGCCGGCCTCGCCGACCACGGTCAGACCCGGGTCCGCGGCGATCAGCGCGCGCAGCCCGGTGCGGACGATCGGGTGGTCGTCGACGAGGAGGACGCGGATCACGGGGTGCCGCCGGCGGGGAGCTCGGCGCGGACCGTCGTGCCGGCCGGCGACGACTCGACCTCCAGCCGCCCGCCGAGCTGCTCGGCCCGCTCGCGCATCGCCCGCAGGCCGAAGGAGTCCGGCCGCGCTGAGGGGGCGGCCGCCTCGGGATCGAACCCGGCCCCGTCGTCCGCGATCTCGAGACGGGCGGTGCGCCCGTCGCTGCGGAGCGTCAGCGCGACCGTGCTCGCTCCCGAGTGCTGCAGCGCGTTCGCGACCGCGCCCTGGGCGAGCCGGAGCAGCGCCGTCTGCGTCTGCATCGACAGGGCGCGACCGTCCTCGGCGTCGACCGTCACGACGACGCCCGAGCGCTCCCAGTGCGTGCCGGCCAGTCGCCGCAGCGCTCCGTCGATGCTCTCGCTGTCGAGAGCCGGCGGGGCGAGCTCGCGGATGAAGCGCCGCGTCTCGTCCAGATCGGCCGCGGCGGTCTCCCGGGCGAGGCGGACGTGCTCGATCCCCGGTCGCCCCGGGTCGGCGCGCTCGGCCGCGTGCAGCAGCATCTGGATGCTCGACAGACCCTGCGCGACGGTGTCGTGGATCTCGCGGGCCAGCCGCGAGCGCTCCTCGGCGACGGCGGCCGCGCGCTCGCTCGCACCGAGCCGGTCGCGGGTGGCGAGGAGCTCGGCGAGCAGCTCCTCCCGCTCGCGCGCCTCCCGGGCGAGGGCGCGCGCGGCGAGGCCGATCAGGATCGCGATGCCGGCGGCGATCACCGGGCCGACGACCCCGCCGATGCTCCACCGGTCGTCCCAGCCGAGGGCCGCGACGGCGATGCCCGTGAGGCCGAGCACCGCGGCGACCGCCGCCCGTGGGGGCAGCACGTGCATCGCCAGGAAGAACAGCGGGAACGCGAGGTAGGCGGCGTCGGACTCGAGCAGGACGAGTGCGGCCCAGGCGAGCGTCACTCCCGCGAGCCGCAGCCTCCCGCGGCGCCGCGAGCGGGCCGTCCAGCGCGGCCCGGCGAGGTACGCGGCGAGCAGGAGGAGGCAGAGCAGGAGCACCGCCGGAGTGCGCGGGCCGGGCTCGACGAGCGTGCGCACGGCGACGAGGGCGAGCAGACCGCCGACCAGGAGGTGCAGTCCCGCGCGCAGTCCCGTCAGGACGGGGGCGAGCGGGGTGTGCGGCACGGGGGAACGCTACGCACCGCGGGGCTGCCTGTCATCGTGCGAAAGGAGGAGGCGGCCGTCCCTCGAAGAGCGGGCGGCGCCCCCGGTCGACCGCACGATGCGCCGGATCCGCGCCGCTTCCAGGCTGGAGGGGCCGCCGATCCCGCGGCATCGACTCCCTGGAGGTCCCCGTGTTCGTCGCCTGGCGCGAGCTGCGTTCCGCTCGCGGCCGATTCCTGCTCATCGGCGCGGTGGTCGCGCTGCTCACCCTCCTGGTGGGGTTCCTCTCCGGGCTGACCGGCGGGCTGGCCCTGCAGAACGTCTCGGCGGTCCTCGGCGTGCCCGCCGACCGGCTCGTCTTCTCGGCCGGGGACGACGCGCCCTCGTTCGCCGACTCCGCGGTCACCGCGCAGCAGGAGGCGGAGTGGGCGGCGCTCCCGGGAGTCGTCTCCGTCGAGCCGCTCGGCGTGCTGCAGGCCCGGGCGGAGGCGGACGGAGCGCGCGTCGCGGTCGCCGTCCTCGGCGTCGACGCGGCGCTCGGGGCTTCGGCCGACCCGGGCGGCATCGCGCTCTCGGCTCCCGCGGCGAAAGCGCTCGGCGTCGGAGTCGGCGACGCCGTGCGCATCGCGGGCACCTCCGCCGTCGTCTCCTCGATCGGCGGCGACGACTGGTACAGCCACACCCCCGTGGTCCGCCTCCCGCTCGCCGCCTGGCGAGCGCTCGCGGCCTCGCTCGGCACGCCGGCCGACGCGACCGTCCTCGCGGTGCGCGGCTCGCCGGACTGGGCGGCGGGGGAGGCGGCGACCGGCACGATCGCTCGGGCTCCGCTCGCCGCGCTCACCGCGATCGGCTCGTTCCGGTCCGAGATCGGCTCGCTGCTGCTGATGGTCGCGATGCTCTTCGGGATCGCCGCGCTCGTCGTCGGAGCGTTCTTCACGGTCTGGACGATGCAGCGCTCCGGCGACATCGCCGTGCTCAAGGCCCTCGGCGCGTCGACACCCTCACTGCTCCGGGACGCCCTCGGCCAGGCCCTCGTCGTGCTGATCGCGGGGACGGGCGCGGGGCTGCTCGCGGTGCTCGGGCTCGGCTCGCTCGCCGGCTCGGCCCTGCCGTTCCTGCTCAGCCCCGTGACCACGCTGGTCCCGGTCGCCCTGATGATCGCGCTGGGACTGCTCGGCGCCGCCGCGGCCCTGCGCACCGTCGTCTCCACCGACCCCCTCACCGCCCTCGGGAGCGCACGATGATCGAACTGCGGGACGCCACCCTCACCTTCGACGACGGCGGTTCGCGCCTCACCGCCGTCGACCGGGCCGACCTCGACTGCCGCCCGGGCACCGTGACCGGGCTGACGGGCCCGAGCGGCTCCGGCAAGTCCAGCCTGCTCGCGCTGGCGGCGACGCTGATCCGCCCGGACTCGGGCCGTGTGCTGATCGACGGCGACGACGTGTCGCGGCTGTCCCGCGCGGGGGCGGCACGGCTGCGCCGCTCGCGGATCGGGATCGTCTTCCAGCAGGCGAACCTGCTGCCGGCGCTGACGGCCCGCGAGCAGCTGCTGGTGATGGACCGGCTCGGCGACAAGCGGCGGAGCTCGGCGTCGGCGCGGGCGGACGAGCTGCTCACGGAGGTCGGTCTCGCCGACCGCGCCCACGCCCGCCCGGCGCAGCTCTCGGGCGGTCAGCGGCAGCGGGTGAACATCGCCCGCGCGCTGATGAACGCGCCGTCGGTGCTGCTGGTCGACGAGCCGACGAGCGCTCTGGACACCGAGCGCGGCACGGCGATCATCGACCTGATCGTCCGCCTCACGCGCGAGCGCGGGACGGCGACGCTCCTGGTGACGCACGAGGAGGCGCACCTCCCGCGGCTGGATCGCGTGGCGACGATGCGGGACGGGCGGCTGTCGGCCGGCGAGGCAGGCGCCGCGGTGCCGGAGGGCCGGCGGTCCGCGGCGCGGTAGCGTCGCCCGCATGAGCACCGCACTGATCACCGGAGCGTCCACCGGCATCGGCGCCGCGTTCGCGCGCGCCTTCGCCCGACGGGGCTTCGACCTCGTCCTCGTCGCGCGCGACCGGGGCCGGCTCGAGGAGGCGGCCGCCGCCTTCCGCGCGCTCGGCGCCCCGCAGGTCGAGGTGCTGCCCGCCGACCTCTCCGACCGCGACGACGTCGAGCGGGTGCGCGTCCGGCTCGTCGACCCCGAGCGGCCCGTCCGGGTGCTGGTCAACAACGCCGGCTTCGGGATCGACGGCAGCTTCGCCGAGCCCGACGTCGCGGCGCAGGACGAGGCGTTCGAGGTGATGGTCCGCTCCGTGTCCGTGCTCTCCGGCGCCGCCGCGCAGGCGATGGTCGGCCGCGGGCGCGGGGCGATCCTCACCGTGTCGAGCGTCGCCGGCTTCGTGCACCTCGGGCCGTACTCGGCGATCAAGGCCTGGGCGACGGCCTTCACCCAGTCGCTGGCGGTGGAGCTGCGCGGCAGCGGCGTGCGGGCCGCCGCGCTCTGCCCGGGCTGGGTGCGCACCGAGTTCCACGAGCGCGCGGCGATGGACACCGCCTCCATCCCCTCCTTCCTCTGGCTGGACGCGGACGCGGTGGTCGAGGAGTTCCTGGGCGACGTGGCGCGCGGCTCGGTCGTCTCGATCCCCTCCTGGCGGTTCGGCGTGCCGATCAGCGTGGTCCGCCACCTGCCCGGCTCGCTCGTGCGGCGGCTCTCCGCGGCGGTGAGCGCGCGGCGCTGACCGGCCGCTCCAGCCGAGCTCGGCAGAGGTGCGGATCGGCCGTCCCTATTCCCGGCGTTCCTCCACGCGGCGTTCCGTACACTTGACGCTCGTGGTTGCCGATCAGATCCATCTCGTGCGGCACGGCGAGGTCTTCAACCCCGACCGGGTCCTCTACGGGCGACTCCCGCACTTCCGGCTCTCGGACCTGGGCAACCGGATGGCGCGCGCCGCCGCCGACGACCTGCTCGAGCGCCGCCGCCCCGTCACCGCTCTCTTCGCCTCGCCGCTGCAGCGCACGCAGGAGTCGGCCCAGCCGATCTCGCAGGCCTTCGAGCTCGAGATCGTCACCGACGAGCGCCTGATCGAGCCGACCAACCGCTTCGAGGGCAAGCGCGTCGCCGCCCGCAACTCGGCACTCAAGGACCCGCGCAGCTGGCCGCTGCTCCGCAACCCCTTCGAGCCCAGCTGGGGCGAGCCCTACCTCTCCATCTCGGCGCGGATGTACGCGGCGCTCGAGTCCGCCTGGCAGGGCACTGCCTCCGGCGACGCTGCGCTCGTCAGCCACCAGCTGCCGATCTGGACGACCCACCGCGCGATCGCGGGGGAGAAGCTCTTCCACGATCCGCGCAAGCGCCGCTGCGCGCTCTCGAGCATCACCACCTTCGAGCGCCGGGGCGACCGCTTCGTCGAGGTCGGCTACTCCGACCCGGCGGCCGGCCTCCAGGGCCTCGCCACCGACGTCGGAGCGGTCTGATGCGCCGGACCCGCGCGCTCGGCGTGCTCGTGCTCGTCGGCGCCCTCGCGCTGAGCGGCTGCACCCGCGACAAGCTCGCCGAGGACTACCGGCAGGGCACCAACAACGGCTTCATCTCGGGCGACGGCACGATCACGGAGGTGCCGGTCGACCAGCGGGGCGAGACGATCGAGTTCACCGGGACCGACGAGGACGGCGCGACCATCGACTCGGCCGACCTCGCCGGCCAGGTCGTCGTCGTCAACTTCTGGTACGCCAGCTGCGCTCCCTGCCGCGCCGAGGCCGCCGACCTCCAGGCGGTCAACACCGAGTTCGAGGGCCAGGACGTCTCGTTCGTCGGCGTCAACGTGCGCGACCAGGCGCCGACGGCCGCAAGCTTCGCCGCCGACTACGGCATCAGCTACCCCTCCATCGTCGACACCGACTCCTCGGTGCAGCTCGCCTTCACCGGCGATGTCCCGCCGAACGCGGTGCCCACCACGATCGTCCTCGACAGGGAGGGCCGGGTCGCCTCGCGCATCCTCGGCCAGCTGCAGGAGGCGTCGATCCTCTCGACGCTCGTGGGCGACACGCTCGCGGAGTCGGAGTAGCGCGGTGAGCGAGGTCGTCATCAGCGGCCAGCTCCTCCTCGCGGTGCCGATCGCGCTGCTGGCCGGGCTCGTCTCGTTCGCGTCGCCCTGCGTGCTCCCGCTCGTGCCGGGGTACCTCGCCTACGTCGGCGGCTTCACCGACGCCGGCGAGCGCGCCGCCCGCGGACGCCGCCGGGTCGTGCTGGGCGTGCTGCTGTTCGTGCTCGGCTTCTCGCTGGTCTTCGTGCTCTTCGGGGTCGCCGCCGGCTCGGTCGGCTTCTGGCTGCGCGCCTACGGCGACGTCATCACCCGCGTGCTCGGCGTCTTCGTGATCGCGATGGGGCTGGTCTTCATCGGCCAGCTCTCCTTCCTGCAGCGCACGCTCCGGCCCGGCTTCCGCCCGGCGACCGGACTGATCGGCGCCCCGCTGCTCGGCATCGTCTTCGGCGTCGGCTGGACCCCCTGCCTCGGCCCGACGCTGACCTCGATCCTCGCCCTGAGCTACGGCGCCGGATCGCCCTGGCGCGGTGCGCTGCTGACGGTCGTCTACTGCCTCGGGCTCGGCATCCCCTTCCTCCTGGTGGCGTTCGGCTTCAGCTGGGTCACCACCACCCTCGCGTTCGTCAAGCGCCACATCCGCGCGATCAACATCGCCGGCGGCGTCGCCCTCGTCCTGATCGGAGTCCTGATGGTCACGGGCCTGTGGAACACCCTCGTCTACGGAGCACTCTTCGAGGTGATCAATGGCTTCCAGCCCGCGCTCTGAGTCCGGCTCGAGCACCGACGCCCCCGAGGGCGCCTCCACGGCCGACGCGACCCAGCAGAGGGCTGACGCGTCGTTCCGCCCGGCCGACCACTTCGACTCCGACGGCTCGATCACGCAGCCGACCCTCGGCTTCACCGGCTGGGTCCGCTGGATGTGGCGCCAGCTCACCAGCATGCGCACCGCGCTGTTCCTGCTGCTGCTGCTCGCGATCGCGGCGGTGCCGGGCTCGCTCGTGCCGCAGCGCTCCTCCGACCCCAACGGCGTCACCCAGTACTTCGTCGACAATCCGGACCTCGCGCCGCTGCTCGACAAGGTGCAGGCCTTCGACACCTACACCTCGGCGTGGTTCTCGAGCATCTACCTGCTGCTGTTCGTCTCGCTGATCGGCTGCATCATCCCCCGGACGAAGCACCACTTCGAGGCGATGCGCTCGCGCCCGCCGCGCACGCCCGCCCGCCTGCAGCGCCTGGCCGGCTACACCGTCCGCGAGGTCGAGGGCGCGAGTGAGGAGGAGGCGATCGCCTCCGCGCAGGCCGTCCTGCGCCGGGCGGGCTACCGCACCGAGCGCCACGACGACCCGCGCGGGCGCTGGTCGAGCGTCTCGGCCGAGCGCGGCTACCTGCGCGAGACCGGCAACCTCGTCTTCCACTCCGCCCTGGTCGGCATCCTCGTCGCCGTGGGCATCGGCGGCGGCTTCGGCTACAGCGGCCAGCGCGTGCTGGTCGAGGGCTCGCAGGGCTTCGCGAACAACCTGGCCGGCTACGACTCGTTCAACCCGGGCCGGTTCTTCGACAGCGGCCAGCTGGACCCGTACCAGCTCACCCTCGACTCGCTCGACGTGGAGTACGAGGAGCAGAACCAGCAGGCGCTCGGTCAGCCCGTCGACTTCACTGCGCACGTGACGACCACCCAGCGCGACGGAGGTTCCTCCGACGAGACGATCAAGGTCAACGACCCGCTCGCGATCGGCGGGACCAACGTCTACCTGCTCGGCAACGGCTACGCCCCCACGATCACGGTGCGCGACCCCTCGGGGAAGGCGATCTTCACCGACTCGGTGCCCTTCCTCCCGCAGGACGCGAACCTCACCTCGGTGGGCGTCGTCAAGGTGACCGACGGCCTCGCGGAGCAGGTGGGACTCACCGGCTTCTTCTACCCGACGCAGGACGAGCTGCCCTCCGGAGCGTCGACCTCGATCTTCCCGGACCTGCAGTACCCGGTGCTCTCGCTCAACGTCTTCGAGGGCGACCTCGGCCTCGACGGCGGCGTGCCGACCTCCGTCTACGTGCTGAACACGGACACGCTGACCCGCCTCACCGGCGGGACGACCGGGGTGGCGTCGATCACGCTCAAGCCGGGCGACTCCGCCGACCTGCCGAACGGCCTCGGCACGGTCACCTTCGACAACGTCGGAGCGGACACCTCCGTCGTCGGCACTGACAGCGTCAAGCGCTTCGCCTCGTTCGACATCCACCACGACGCGACCCAGGGCTGGGTGCTGCTCTTCGCGATCCTCGTGCTCGCGGGGCTGCTCACCTCGCTGTTCGTGCCGCGCCGGCGCGTCTGGGTGAAGGCGACGAGCGGGGCGGACGGCGGGCTGACGCTCGAGTACGCCGGGCTCGCCCGCGGCGAGGACCCGCAGCTCACCCGCGCGGTCCGGACGATCGCCGACCGGCACGCGCCGCTCGACCAGCCCTGACGCCGGCCGGCCCTGACGCCGGCCGGCCCTGACGCCGGCCGGGACCGGACTCCGCGGTGGCCGCGGTCAAGTGATCCAACCTGTGCATGTGTGCAGGGGCGCCTCACGGCACCGTCGCTTACCCTGGAGGAGTGATCGAGACCCTCTCGCAGTACTCGGTGCTGTGCCTCTACTCCGCCATGGGCATCTACGCCCTGGCCTTCATCTTCTTCGCCATCGACCTGGCCCGGCGCTCGTCGGTCGCCGACGGCGACTCGATCGAGGTCGTCCGCGAGGCCGAGAAGGTCGCCTCGAGCGCCGCCGCCGACCGCGCCGCGAGCGGCAGGGCCACCGTCGCCTCCGCCTCCGCCGGGGGCAACGGCCGCACAGCGACGCTCTCCCGCCTCGGCAGCCGCGTCGAGGACGAGGTCTACAACGCTCCGTCCCGCTCCAAGGCCATGCGGATCGGCTTCTCGCTCACCCTCCTCGCCTTCGTCCTGCACCTCGGCGCGACCGTCCTCCGCGGCATCGCCGCCGGCCGCGTGCCGTGGGCCAACATGTACGAGTTCTCGATCACCGGGACCGTCCTCATCATCGGCGTCTTCCTCGCCGTGCAGCTGCGCTGGGACCTCCGCTTCCTCGGCGCGTTCATCACCGGCCTCGTCCTGGTGCTCCTCGGCGTCGCGACCGTCAACTACTACGTCGACGTCGTCCCGCTGCCGCCGGCACTCCAGTCGTACTGGCTCGTCATCCACGTGCTCGTCGCGATCCTCGGCACCGCCTTCTTCGCCCTCGGCTTCGCGCTCTCCGTCACCCAGCTGCTCCAGTCGCGGAGGGAGACCAGCGGCGAGAGCGCCCCCTCGGTCCTCCGCTTCCTGCGTACCCTGCCCAGCTCGCTGACCCTCGAGAACCTCGCCTACCGCGTCACGATCATCGGCTTCATCCTCTGGACCTTCACCCTCATCGCCGGCGCCGTCTGGGCCGAGAAGGCGTGGGGCCGCTACTGGGGCTGGGACACCAAGGAGGTCTGGACCTTCATCATCTGGACCATCTACGCCGGCTACATCCACGCCCGCGCCACCCGCGGCTGGCGCGGCACCCCCTCCGCCTGGCTCGCGATCATCGGCTTCTCCGCCGTCATGTTCAACTTCGGCGTCGTCAACGTCTTCTTCAAGGGGCTCCACGCCTACTCCGGCCTCGACACCGGCATGTGATCTGCGGGCGCTGGCGGGCGCGCTCGCGGCGTTGTCGTCGCGGTCCGTGGCGCCGCCACGCACCACTCCTCCGCCTTGCGATCACACCCACCAGCACCCGCAGATCGGTACTGACGGGGGGCGGGGGCCGTCGCTGCGCGACGAGCCTCCGGGAGCACAGCCGTTGCTCCGCGACGAGCCTCGGGAGCAGGGCCGTCGCTGTGCGACGAGCCTTCGGGAGCACAGCCGTCGCTGCGCGACGAGCCTCGGGAGCAGGGCCGTCCTTGCGCGACGAGCCTCCAGGCGCACAGCCGTCGCTGCGCGACGAGCCTTCGGGAACACGACCGTCGCTGCGCGACGAGCGGCTTCGGCGGACTTCCGGAGGATCGGAGCAGGCGGATGCCCCGCCCCTGCATGCTGGTCGAGTAGCCCCGCAGGGGCGTATCGAGATCCGCCGTTGTCAGCACGGTGGTCTGCCGGCCCGTCTTCTGACACGGGTGGATCTCGATGCGCGCGCTGCGCGGGCTCCTCGATCAGCACGGGTGTCCGCGGTCTACGAGGCCGTCCTACCCCTTTGCTGGTCGAGCAGCTCCTCGGGACCTGACGAGACCCACGTGGATCAGTGGGTGGTCGTCGGGTCGCTCCTCCGCCCATCGACCCGACCGGGAACGGGGTCTGCGCAGCGCGCAGGGCCCCGCTCGCGTCCAGTCGACGGCGGCCGCTCCCGCGAGTGGACTCGGATCGGGTCCTGCGGATGCGCCGGGCCCCTTTCCGGGTCCACTCGCTGGGGCGAGCACGCGCATCCGCACC
The DNA here is from genome assembly GCF_009866655.1 of Rathayibacter sp. VKM Ac-2804. NCBI lineage: Bacteria > Bacillati > Actinomycetota > Actinomycetes > Micrococcales > Microbacteriaceae > Rathayibacter > Rathayibacter sp. VKM Ac-2804. The sequence continues at coordinate 3,448,081 of NZ_CP047420.1, read as the reverse complement.
CTTGCCGGTCGAGCAGCCCCTCAGCGGCCTGCGAGAAGTGGTGGACCTCGATGCGCCGCGGGGAGCGGACTGCTCGGCAGCGGGTGAGCAGCGCAGCGGATCCGGTCAGGCGCCCGTGATCACGTCGATCAGGTGCGGCGCGAACGGCGCGGCGAGCGACAGGACGAAGCGGGTGCGGGCGCCCTCGGGGTGCATGTCGCGGTAGAGGCCGCGGAGGTCGGGGAGGGTCTGGCCGCGGCCGGGGCCGAAGGAGGTGTCGACCTCGACGGGGACGCGCGGGGCCGAGGTGAGCTCGAGGGCGCCGACGGCGATGGCGGCGGCCATCGGGTCGTGCAGCGCGGCCGTGCGATCGCCGAAGTGGCCGACGTAGAAGTCGAAGTAGTAGTCGAGCGCGTGCCCGATCGCGGACGCCAGCGGGTCGGCGGAGCGGATCAGGACGTCGCGCTGCTCCTCGTCCAGGAGGTGCTTCATCGTCACGTCCAGCGGGACGAGCGTGAGGTCCCAGTCCGCGGCCACGACCTCGGCCGCGGCGGCCGGGTCGTGCCAGATGTTCGCCTCGGCGACCGCGGTCACATTGCCCGGCGCCAGCCCGGCGCCGCCCATCACCGTGACGGAGTGCAGGAGCGACGGCAGCTCGGGGTGCTTCCGCAGCGCGAGCGCCAGGTTCGTCAGCGGGCCGATCGCGATCAGCCGCAGCTCGCCCTCGTGCTCGCGGGCGAGGCGGAGCAGCAGGTCCGCGGGGTCCTCGTCGACCGGCTCCGCGCCGGCGGGCAGCAGCACGCCGCCGATGCCGTTCTCGCCGTGCACGTGCGGGGACCCGCCGGAGTAGGGCTCCTCGAGGAAGTCGTGCGCGCCGACCGCGACGGGGACGTCGGTGCGCCCGGCGAGGGCGAGGAGGCCCAGGCTGTTCACGGCGGCCTGGCGGGCGTCGGTGTTGCCGCTGACGGTGCTGATGCCGACGAGGTCGGCGAGCGGCGAGCGCAGCAGGTAGGCCAGGGCGAGGGAGTCGTCGATGCCGGTGTCGCAGTCGAGGAAGACGGGGACGGTGGGTGCGGTCACGGGACTCCGATGCTCGAAGGGGGAGGGGTGCGGCGGGCATCGGCGGCCGGAGCAGATCCATTCTGGCCCTCCGGCGGCGCCGCCCCGACCGCGGGTAGCCTGAACCGGTGCCCGCCGCCCGGCCGGTGCTCGAGACGAGGAGGGGCCCGTGCCGCGTCCGTCCCTCGTCGCCACCGTGGCCGACGCGCTGCTCGACGAGATCGTCGCCGGCCGCATCCCGATCGGCTCCGAGCTGCCGAGCGAGGGCGAGCTGGCGCTCGCGCACGACGTGAGCCGGGCGACGATGCGCGAGGCGCTCGGTCGCCTGCAGGGCCTGAACGTCATCGATGCGCGCCGGGGCAAGCGCGGCACGGTGAACCCGGTCGCCCGCTGGAGCGATCTCGAGCCGATCCTGCGCGCGACCGCGTCGGGCGTCGACTCCGCCGCCGCGTCGCTGCACCTGATCGAGGTGCGGGAGATGATCGAGACCGGCGCCTCGGCGCTCGCCGCTGTCCGCCGCACCGACGCCGATCTCGCGCGGCTGGAGGAGGAGCTCGAGCGGATGACCGCCGCGCACGAGAGCGGCGACCTGGCCGCGTTCGTCGCCGCCGACATCGCCTTCCACGACGTGATCCTCGCCGCGACCGGCAACGTCTTCGTCGCCGCCGTCTTCGCGCCGCTCGCCAAGGTGATGCGGACGGAGCGCGAGCAGACCTCCGCGCTCGTGCAGATCCAGCGGAACGCCCTGGTCAAGCACCGCGCGGTGCTCGAGGCGATCCGGGCCGGCGACGCGGACGCCTCCCGCGCCGCGATGGCCGACCACATCGCCCAGACGGCCGAGGACCTGCGCCGCTACGTGCTCTCCGCCGACGACTCCTCCGACTAGGCGGCCGGCCGGCTGCGGTGGTGGATCTCGATGCGCCCGCCGCGCGGGCTGCTCGATCAGCAGGGGTGGCGCTGGATGTGCCGCTCGATCCGTGCTCGCTCTTCCGCGCACGTCGGGCTACTTGTAAGATATCTGATACCCCAGGACGAAGGAGTACCGGTGATCTCGGAGACGACGCTGCTGCAGCAGTACCCCGCGCAGGTGCCGGTCGAGGCCGCCGCCGTCGCCCGCACGCGGACGGAGCGCACGCCCGTCCTCGTGGTGCTGGACGACGATCCGACCGGCACGCAGTCCGTCGCCGACCTGCCGGTGCTGACCAGCTGGGCGGAGGAGGACCTCCGCTGGGCGCTCGCCACCGGCGCGCCCGCCGTGTACGTCCTCAGCAACACCCGGAGCCTCGCACCCGAGCACGCCGCCGAGCGCAACCGCGCGATCGTCGCCGGCGCGCTCGCCGCCGCCCGCTCCCTCGACGTGCCGGTCGCCTTCGTCAGCCGCGGCGACTCGACGCTCCGCGGGCACTTCCCGCTCGAGACGGACACCATCACGGACGCCCTCGACGGCGCGGTGGATGCCGTGCTCCTGGTGCCCGCGTTCCCCGACGCGGGCCGAGTGACGATCGGCGGCGTCCACTACATGCGCGGCGAGGAGGGGCTGCAGCCGGTCGCCGAGACCGAGTTCGCCCGCGACTCGACGTTCGGCTACGCCCACTCCGACCTGCGCGAGTGGGTGGAGGAGAAGACCGGCGGGCGCCGGCCGGCCGCGGAGGTCGTCGCCCTCGGGCTCGACACGATCCGCGCCGGTGCCGACGCCGTGGCCGCCGTCCTCGCTCCGCTCCGCGGCGGCGTGCCCGTCGTCGTCGACGCCGTCACCGAGGACGACCTGCGGCTGCTGGCCCTCGGTCTCGCGCAGGCGGAGGAGGCCGGGCTCCGCGTGCTCTACCGGGTCGGTCCGCCGTTCGTCCGGGCGCGCATCGGCCAGGAGGTGCACCCGCCGCTCACCGCGGAAGAGGTCTTCCCGAGCGGAGCCGACGCGGACGCGCGGGCGCGCGGCGGCCTCGTCGTCGTCGGCTCGCACGTCGGCCTCACCTCGCGGCAGCTGGCGCGGCTCGCGGCCACCGGCTCGCTCCGCGCGACGCTCGAGATCGACGTCGACCGCGCCGTCGACCCCGAGCGCGCGCCGGCGCACCTCGCCGAGCTCGTCGAGGCGGCGGTCGCGGCCCTCGCGGACGGCGACGTCGCCGTGCACACCAGCCGCTCGCTCCGCCGCACCGACGACCCGCAGGAGAGCCTCGACATCTCGCGGCGCGTCTCGGCGGCCGTCGTCACCGTGGTGCAGGGCGTGCTCGCCCGCGTCCGCCCGCGCTTCGTCATCGCGAAGGGCGGCATCACCTCGAGCGACGTCGCCTCGGAGGGCCTCGGCATCCGGCGCGCGATCGTGCGGGGCCCGATGCTGCCCGGCCTGGTCTCGCTCTGGGAGCCGGTCGAGGGGCCGGCCACGGGCATCCCCTACATCGTCTTCGCCGGCAACGTCGGCGACGACGAGTCGCTCGCGCAGGTCGCCGCGACGCTCCGCGCTCCCGCGCTCTGACCGCGCATCCGCATCCGCCCCGATCCCCTGGAGGACCCCGTGACCGCACCCGACACCGCCCCCGCCCCCGCCCCCGAGTACACCGTCGCCGTCCTCGGACTCGGCGCGATGGGCCTGCCGATGGCGACCCGCCTGGCGGGCTCGCTGACCGTGCACGGCTTCGACATCGCCGAGCCGCGGCTCGCGCTGGCCCGTGAGGCCGGGATCACGCCGTTCGGCTCGGCCCGAGAGGCGGTCGCGGGCGCCGATGCGACGCTGCTCGCCGTCCGCAACGGCGCTCAGCTGCGCGAGGTGCTCTTCGGCGGCGCCGGATCCGAGGGCATCGCGACCGCGCTCCGCCAGGGCTCGGTCGTCATCATGACCAGCACGGTCGGCATCGCCGAGGTGACCGACGTCGCGGCGGCGCTCGCCGAGCACGGGGTCGATCTCGTCGACGCCCCGCTCAGCGGCGGACCGGTGCGGGCGGGGGCGGGCGACCTGCTGATCGTCGTCGGCGCGACCCCCGCCGCCCGCGAGCAGGCCCGCCCCGTGCTCGACCTGCTCGCCTCGACCCTCAGCGTCATCGGCGACCGCCCGGGCGACGGCCAGGCCTTCAAGACCGTCAACCAGCTGCTCTGCGGCGTGCACATCGCCGCCGGAGCGGAGGCGCTCGCGCTGGCCGCGAAGCTCGGCCTCGACCCGGCTGCCACGCTCGAGACGCTGTCCGCCGGTGCGGCCGGCTCGTTCATGCTCGGCAACCGCGGCCCGCGGATGCTGCAGGCCGGCGACGAGGGCGGGGCCGAGGTGCTGAGCCGCCTCGACATCTTCGTCAAGGACCTCGGGATCGTCACGACCGCCGCGCGCGCGGCCGGGCTGGCCACCCCGGTCGCCGCCGCGGCCGAGCAGCTGTTCCTGCTCGGCGCGGCGCAGGGCCTCGCGGCGGCCGACGACTCCGCCGTCATCTCGGTGCTCGTGCCGCCCGCCTGATCAGGGGCGGGGCGGGCCGGAGCGCCTCAGCCGGGGCGCACCAGTCCGCAGTGGCTCAGAGCAGCGCCCACGTCTCGCGGAGGCGGTCGCGCCACCAGTCCAGCCGCTCCGGCGAGACCGCATGGCGCAGCAGCAGCGGCTCGGACACCTCGACCCGCTCGACCGGGATCGCGCCGTCGACCGGCCGCAGCGGCCGCTCGGTGACGTCCGCGGCGAGCAGCGAGGCCGTGCCGAGGCCGCAGTCGTAGGGCAGCTCGGGCAGTGCCGCGGCGAGCGCCGCTCCCATCGCCAGCCCCACCGAGCTGTCCAGCGCGCTCGAGACCACCGCGGGCAGTCCCGCCTCGGCGACGAGATCCAGCGCCCGCCGCACCCCGCCGAGCGGCTGGGCCTTCACCACGAGCAGGTCGGCGGCTCCGGCGCGGGCGACGGCGAGCGGATCCGCGGCCTTCCGCACGCTCTCGTCGGCGGCGACGGGGATGCCCATCCACTTCACCCGGCGGCGCAGATCGGCGAGCTCGTCGACGCTCGCGCACGGCTGCTCGACGTACTCGAGGTCGGCGGAGGCGAGGGCGTGCACCGCGTGCTCCGCCTCGTCGACGTTCCAGCCGCCGTTCGCGTCCACGCGGATCCGCCCCTCCGGTCCGAGCACCCGGCGCACCTCGGCGACCCGCGCCACGTCGTCGGCGAGGGTCTGCCCGCGCTCGGCGACCTTCACCTTGGCGGTGCGGCAGCCGTGGTAGCTCGCGAGGATCGCGGCGACCTCGTCCGGGTCCACGGCCGGCACGGTCGCGTTCACCGGGATGCGGTCGCGCAGCGGGGCGGGCTGCTCGCTCCAGCCGTAGTCGAGGGCGGCGCGCAGCCAGGCGGCCGACTCCGCGGGTCCGTACTCGAGGAACGGGGAGAACTCGGTCCAGCCCTCCGGCCCGCGGACCAGGGCGATCTCGCGGTGCTCGACCCCGCGGAAGCGCGTGCGCAGCGGCAGCGCGACGACGTGCAGTCCGGCGTCGACCTCGCCGAGCGAGGGCAGGGGAGCGGGGAGCGGGGGAGCGGGAGGCACGACATCGTCCATCCCGCCATCATCCTCCGCCGCGGGAGCGGGCCGGGACGGGCGGCGCTCAGCCCGCGTCGTCGAAGACCGCGGGCAGCCCGCCCTCGCCGCCCCCGCTGCTGAGCACGTGGCCGGTCGCGGCGTCGATCGTGAGCACGAGGTGGTCGAGCGTGAGGTCGATGACGCCGAAGGGCGCCGGCATCTCACCGGTGTAGCCGACGAGCCAGAGCGAGTCCTCGGGAGCGAGGCCGGGAGGAGCCGCGATCACCTGTCCCGAGGCCCGCAGCGAGCCGTTCTCGCCGTAGACGGAGTCGGCGCTGACCCGGACGGCCCGCTCGCTGCCCGCATCGACGCCCGGGCCCTCGAGCGGGCGCACGACGGCGATCGCGGCCTCGGCGGAGTCGATCGGCGCGCCCGTCGGAGCGGCCGGCGCGTCGGCGGCCGGCGTGCTCCAGATCTCGATGTCCGCGAGTGCGTCGGCGGCCGGGTCGGACGCGGTGACGACGACCGTCTGCGCGGCGGCCTCCGCCTCCCGAGCGCCTCCCGCGCCGGCGACGGACGCGAGTGCCGCCATCGCTCCGACGGCGATCACGCCGACCACCGTCCCGAAGCCCGCTTCGATCCGGTTCACGACGCCTCCCACCGCGGCCGGTCGTCTCCGGCGCGCGGGGCCAGCGTGGCACACGGAGCGCCGCGTGCCCAGGGGAGGATCGGCGCCGACGGCCGGTGGCCCGGCCCGTGCGAGACTGGCGTCGACGACGCTCGACCCCGGAGGGACGCGATGAGCCAGGTACCCGTGAGCCCGCCCCCGACGAGCCCGGCGGCTCCGTCCGGTGTCCCCGGGGCGCCCCGCCCCCGGCCGCTCGGCACCGGCGGCTGGATCGCGCTCGGCACGAGCATCGTCGTCGGCGTCGTCTACACCGGCGTGCTCGGCACGCTGCTCGCGCTCGGCCTGGGCACGGCGATCGACGCGACCGCCGACGCCCTGCCGACGGCGGCGCCCGGCTTCACCGACGAGCCGTTCGGCGAGGCGACCGAGGGCCCGGACAGCGGCGACCCGGCCGACCCGCTCTACGACTACCCCGGCTACCAGGACGGCGACGCCGCCCTCGTCCTCGCGCAGCCGTCCGCCGAGACCGCGATCGCGCAGTCCGAGGCGGCCGTCTCCGCCATCGAGGCCACCGTCCTGGACGGCTGGACCTCGGCCGACGACGAGTACTACGAGCGCTCCGAGAACGGCTACGGCGGGCCGTCCCTCCTCTACGACTACATCTCGGCCACGAGCTACGCCGACGCGGACCTCGGCTCCGACGCCGCCAAGCAGGCGGTCGTCGACGTCTTCACCGCGGCGGTCGCTCCGCTGGGCTTCGATGCCGTGGACGTCGCCGACACCCCGGCGGAGTGGTCGGAGGTCGGCTACGAGTACGAGGGCGGTCTGAGCGACGAGGAGGCGGGGGCCGCGCTGTGGATCGTCACCGCCTACTCCACGGTCGAGGACGTGCCCGCGATCGAGATCGGCCTCGTCGATCTCGGCGCCGACAGCACCGGAGAGGTCGAGCGGATGCTCGACGACGTCGGGCTCACCCCGCCGGACAGCGGAGCCTTCCTCGCCGGCTACGCCAACTCGATCCTCGAGGAGGGCGACCGGGCCGAGTTCACCGAGCGCATGCAGGCGTACGGCGGAGTCGCGGCGACCTGACCCGCGTCGGTACCGGGATCGCGGTGACCCCGCAAGCCCGAGCCGATCGCCCGTGCGCCGCCTAGCGTGAGGGCATGGCCCAACCCCGAGCGACCAGACCCCTGCGCGACTACGCGGCGATCGGCGACGGGAGGACGGTCGCGCTGATCGCGAGCGACGGCAGCGTCGACTGGCTGCCGGTCCCCGACCTCGGCTCGATCCCGGCGTTCGCGGCGCTCGTCGACGCGAAGACCGGCGGCTGCATCGAGCTCGCGCCGGAGGAGCCCGCGGAGACGACCCGCCGCTACGTGGACGACACGAACGTGCTCGAGACCACCTTCACCACCGAGTCCGGCACCGTGACGGTGACCGACGCACTCGTGACGGGGATCGCCGGCCGGCTCCCGTGGGCCGAGCTCGCGCGCCGCATCGAGTGCACCGAGGGCGAGGTGCGGATGCGCTGGGTCGTCCGCCCCGGCACCGGCCTCGGCACCTTCTCGCCGTGGATCCAGAACGCGGACGGCCGCTCGCTGATCCGCGCGGGCGACATTACCATCGGCGTCACCGGCAAGGACCACGGGCCCGTCGACGACAGCGCGCCCTCCGGCGCCGGCGACGAGCTGGCCGGCGGCTTCGTCGCGACGGCGGGCGGCGAGCGGCACGTCCTGGTCGTCTCCGCGACGCACGACGAGCCCCTGCACTTCCCGGTCGCCGTGAACGTCGACCGCGGCATCGACCGCACGCTCGCCAGCTGGCAGTCCTGGTCCGACGAGTTCTCCTACGACGGTCCCTGGGCCGGCGCGGTGCAGCGCAGCGCGCTCGCCCTCAAGCTGCTGATCTACTCGCCCACCGGAGCGATCGCCGCCGCGGCCACCACGTCCCTCCCCGAGTCGCCCAACGGCGGCAAGAACTGGGACTACCGCTTCGCCTGGGTGCGCGACGCCGCGTACACGGCGCACGCGCTGGTCCGCTTCGGGCTGCGCGAGGAGACGCACGCCGCGCTCTCCTGGCTGCTGCGCACGATCAAGGAGCACGGCCCCGACCTGCACATCTTCTACGGCCTCGACGGCTCGCTGCCGACGGAGCTGAGCGAGTACGACGTCCCGGGCTACGCGGGGATCGGCCCGGTCGTCGCCGGCAACGGCGCGCAGAACCAGCTGCAGCTCGGCGTCTTCGGCGATCTCTTCGACATCTGCCGCATCTACGTCGACGAGGGCAACGTCCTCGACATCGAGACCGGCCGGCTGCTCGCGCGCGTCGCGGACACCACCTGCGACCTCTGGCGCAACCGCGACGCGGGCATGTGGGAGCTCGAGGAGGAGCAGCACTACACCTCGTCGAAGATGGGCTGCTGGCAGGCGCTCGACGCCGCCGTGCACCTCGCCGAGCTCGGCCAGGTGGCGGGCAGTCCGGACCGCTGGCGCTTCGAGCGCGACCGGATCCGCGACTGGATCGAGGAGAACTGCTGGTCCGAGGAGCTCGGCTCCTACGTGATGTACCCGGGCACCGAGGAGCTGGACGCCTCCGTCCTGCTGCACGCGCCGAGCGGCTACGAGCGCGGCGAGCGGATGATCTCGACGATCGACGCGCTGGTGAAGGAGCTGGGTCGGGGCGCGCTGCTGTTCCGCTACTCCGGCATGGAGGCGGAGGAGCACCCCTTCGTCGCCTGCTCGTTCTGGCTCGCCGGCGCGCTCGCCTGCGTCGGCCGCCACGACGAGGCGATCGCGCTGATGGACGAGCTGGTCGCGACCGTCCCGAACGACGTCGGGATCATGTCCGAGATGGTGGCCGTCGACGACCTGGCCTTCTGGGGCAACCTGCCGCAGGGCCTCAGCCACCTCGCGCTGATCAACGCCGCGATCACGATCGAGGAGCTGGCCCCCGAGAAGGTCGGAGGGCGCTGATGGGCCTCGAGGCGCGGGTCTTCCGCGACACCGGCGCGATCCTCGTCGAGAGCCCGTTCTGGCACCGCGGGCGGTTGCACTGGGCCGACATCTCGACCGGCACCGTGCACGTGAGCGCCTGGGACGGAGCGGTCGACGGCTCGGACGACCGTGTGGTCGCCGTGGAGGCGCCGCTCGGCTCCTTCCAGCCGGTCAGCGGCGGCGGCTTCGTCGCCGCGCTGGGCGACCGGGTGGTCCTGCTCGACGAGTGCTTCGCCGTCACCCGGGAGCTCGCTCCGATCGAGCACGTGCACGCGGGCCTGCGGATGAACGAGGGCAAGTGCGATCCGTTCGGCCGCTTCGTGGCGGGATCGATGAACCTCACGACGGGCGAGCCGGACGCCGCGCTCTACCGGATCGACGCGGACGGCGCGCTCGAGACGCTGCTCGGCGGCTTCGGCGTCGCGAACGGGTTCGAGTGGTCCGACGACGGCCGCACGTTCTACTTCACCGACACCGCTGCCTCGACGGTCTACAGCGCCGCCTACGGACCGGGTGACGAGCTCGGCGAGCCCGAGCCGTTCCTCACCGGACGCGCGTTCGACGGGCTCGCGCTCGACGTCGACGGCGGCTTCTGGGCCGGGGCCAACGGCGAGGGCGCGGTGCTGCACTGGAGCGCCGCCGGCGAGCTGCTCGAGGAGATCGCGATCCCGGCGCCGAACGTCACGGGCGTCGCCTTCGGCGGCCCCGACGGCGCGACCCTCTTCGTCGGCACCGCGCGGGAGAACCTCGAGGAGCAGCAGCTGCGCGACGCTCCGCTCTCCGGCGCGGTCTTCGCGATCGGCACGTCCACGCGCGGTAGACCCGCGAACGCGTTCGCGCAAGCGGGTTGAGGGGCTCCGGCGGGGCCGCGTAGACCGGAGTCATCACCTCGGCGCGCTCCGCGCAGCCGGGGTCGTGAGAAGGGAACAGCACTGATGGACCTCGGCATCTCCGGGCGCACCGCCCTCGTCACGGGCGGCGACTCCGGCATCGGCTGGCACACCGCCCAGCTCCTGCTCGCGGAGGGCGTCACCGTCGTCCTCAGCGACAAGGACCAGGGGAAGCTCGACGAGGCCGCCGCCCGCCTCGGCGCCGCGGACGGCACCCTGCACGCCTTCGCCGCCGACGTCACGAGCGAGTCCGAGCTCGCCGCCCTGCACGAGCGGACGGCCGCGGCCGTCGGCGAGATCGACATCCTCGTGCAGTGCGCGGGAGTCACCGGCGCTCAGGGCCTGTTCCACGAGATCGACGACGAGGGCTGGACCAGCACGATCGAGACCGACCTGCTCGGTCCCGTCCGCCTGGTCCGCGAGTTCCTGCCCGATCTGCGCTCCGGAGGCTGGGGCCGCCTCGTGCTCACCGCCTCCGAGGACGCGGTGCAGCCCTACGACGACGAGCTGCCGTACTGCGCCGCGAAGGCCGGCGTGCTGGCGCTCGCCAAGGGCCTCTCCCGCTCGTACGCCCTCGAGGGCCTGCTCGTGAACGCCGTCTCGCCGGCCTTCATCCACACGCCGATGACCGACGCGATGATGGACAAGCGCGCCGACGAGAACGGCACCTCGAAGGAGGAGGCGATCTCGTCCTTCCTCGACGAGGAGCGGCCGTACCTGGAGTTGAAGCGACGGGGCCGGCCCGAGGAGGTGGCCGCCGTCATCGCGTTCCTCTGCTCCGAGCGCGCCTCGTTCGTGAACGGCTCGAACTACCGCGTCGACTCCGGCTCGGTCGCCACGATCTAGCCCCCTGTCCCGGCGTCGTCCAGGGCGCGCACCGTGTGCGTCCGGGTGACGTCCAGCCCCATGAGTCACACTCGAAGTCGGGTTTTCCGCATCCCGGCACTGTCAGAGAAAGGAACGGTCCATGACCACCACCCTCGAACGCCACGTCGAAGCCCCCGCGGGCTCCGGAGCGAAGACCAGCCGCCGCCAGAACGCCGAGAAGGGCTTCAAGGCCTCCAAGGAGCTGCTCGACAGCCTCCAGATCGTCCTCGTCGACCTGATCGAGCTGCACGTCCAGGGCAAGCAGGCCCACTGGAACGTCGTCGGCAAGAACTTCCGCGATCTCCACCTCCAGCTCGACGAGATCATCGAGGCCGCGCGCGAGTTCAGCGACGACATCGCCGAGCGCATGCGCGCGCTGCACGGCATCCCGGACGGCCGCAGCGACACCGTCGCCGCGACGACCACGCTGCCGGAGTACCCGCACGGCGAGATCGACACCGCCGAGACCGTCGACCTCGTCACCATCCGCCTCGAGAACACCGCCGCCACCATGCGCGAGGTGCACGACCAGGTGGACGACGAGGACCCGACGAGCGCCGACCTCCTCCACGCGATCATCCAGAGCCTGGAGCAGTACGCCTGGATGGTGTCGGCCGAGAACCGCACCACCTCCGCCGCGAAGTAGCACCAGCGCACCACCCGTCGAGGGACCCCGCCACCGCGGGGTCCCTCTTCGCGTCTCCGGGATGCCCGCCGACGCAGGAGCGTGCGGAGCGGGCGCATCTCATGCTGATCGAGCAGCCCGCGCAGCGGGCGTCTCGAGATCCACGTCGTCTCGAGTGTGGAGGTCGGGTCTCGATACGCCCTGCGGACTGCTCGACCAGCAGGGTGCAGCGGGACCGATCCTGCCCCCAGCCCTCGACAGTAGGGTCGAGGCCATGAGCACGCAGGTTTCCGAGCTGTTCGACGCGCGCCGCTGGGCGCCGGTCGACGGGTTCGACGGTCTCGAGGACATCACCTACCACCACGACCGCTCGGGCCGGATTGCCCGGGTCGCGTTCGACCGCCCGGAGGTGCGCAACGCGTTCCGCCCGCGCACGGTCGACGAGCTGTTCCGGGCGCTCGAGGACGCGCGGACCAACCCGCGCATCGGCGTCGTCATCCTGACCGGCAACGGCCCCAGCCCGCGCGACGGCGGCTGGGCGTTCTGCTCGGGCGGCGACCAGCGCATCCGCGGCCGCGACGGCTACCGCTACTCCGACGGCGAGACCGCCGAGGGCATCGACTCGGCCCGCAACGGGCGCCTGCACATCCTCGAGGTCCAGCGACTGATCCGCTTCATGCCCAAGGTCGTGATCGCCGCCGTCCCCGGCTGGGCGGCCGGCGGCGGGCACTCGCTGCACGTGGTCTGCGACCTCACGATCGCCTCCGCGGAGCACGGCCGCTTCAAGCAGACCGACGCCGACGTCGGCTCCTTCGACGCCGGCTACGGCTCCGCGTACTTCGCCCGGCAGATCGGCCAGAAGAACGCGCGCGAGGTGTTCTTCCTCGCCCGCGAGTACTCCGCGCAGCGCGCCTACGAGATGGGCGCCGTGAACGAGGTCGTCCCGCACGCCGAGCTCGAGGCGACCGCCCTCGAGTGGGCGGAGACCATCCTGACCAAGTCGCCCACCGCGATCCGCATGCTCAAGTACGCCTTCAACGCGGTCGACGACGGACTCGTCGGCCAGCAGCTCTTCGCCGGCGAGACCACCCGCCTCGCCTACGGCACCGACGAGGCCGTCGAGGGGCGCGACTCCTTCCTCGAGAAGCGCGCGCCCGACTGGTCGCCCTTCCCGTGGCAGTTCTGACCGTGGCGGCTCCGGTTCCGGCGGCCGGGCGATGACCCGCCCGCTCGCCTCCGTCGATCCCGCTCCGGAGAAGGTGCTGATCGCCCTGCGCGCGGCGCTCGACGGCAGCGGCCCCGCCGTGCGGATCGGGCCCCCGGCGAGGGAGTCCGAGCCCGAGGCGGACGCGGTCGTGCCGCAGCGCGTCGCCGTCGTCGTCGAGACCTCCGGCTCGTCCGGCCCGCCCAAGCGGGTCGCGCTCAGCACCTCCGCCCTGCTCACCAGCGCCTCCGCGACACTCGCCGAGCTCGGCGGTCCCGGCCGCTGGCTGCTCTGCCTGCCCACCCACTACGTGGCGGGCGTGCAGGTGCTGGTGCGCTCGCTGACCGCCGACGCCGACCCCGTCGTGCTCCCCGCCGGCGCCTTCGACGCCGCCGCCTTCCTCGCGCTCGCGCGCACGATGCCGGCGGGGGAGCGGCGCTACTCGTCCCTCGTCCCCGTGCAGCTCGCGCGGCTGCTCGACCTCGCCGAGAGCGACCCCGCCGAGGCCGCGGTCCTCGCCTCCTTCGACGCGCTGCTGATCGGCGGCCAGTCGACCCCGCAGGCGCTGCGCGAGCGGGCGGCAGCGCTCGGCGTGCGGATCCGGCTCACCTACGGCTCGAGCGAGACCGCCGGCGGCTGCGTCTACGACGGCGTCCCGCTGCGCGACGTGCGGATGCGCGTCGTCGACGGCCAGGTCCTCCTCGGCGGTCCGACCCTCGCGGAGGGCTACCTCGACGCGGACGGCGGACTCGACGCGGAGCGCAGCGCCGCCGCCTTCGTCTCGCTCGACGGCGAGCGCTGGTACCGCACCGGCGACGCCGGCGTCGTCGAGGACGGCCGACTGAGTGTCACCGGCCGCCTCGACCGGGTGATCGTCTCGGGCGGGGAGAAGGTCTCGCTGGACGCGGTCGAGCGGGTGCTGCGCGACGGGCTCCTGCCCGACGCGGTGGTGGTGCGCCGGCCGGATGCGCAGTGGGGCGAGGTGCCGGTGGTCGCGACGGAGGCCCCGGACGTCGACCTGGCCCGGCTGCGCTCCGCTGTCGTGGAGCGGCTCGGGCGCGCGGCCGGTCCGGCGGCGGTGCTCGCCGTCGCGGAGATCCCACTGCTCGCCTCGGGGAAGCCCGACCGCCGGGCGCTCGAGACCCTCGCGGCGGCCGGAGAGGTCTGACGACGGGCCCGGACGGGGGCGGGGAACGACGCTTCGCCGGACGGCCGACGCCGGGGGAGCGGCACGGCCCACTCGGTAGGATTCCCTCCGTGTCGAGTTCGAGTCGCAAGAAGAAGCCGTCGGCGAAGCCCCGGAGCGGTCGCCCCGGCGGCGACCCCCGCCGCGTCGTCGTCGAGCCCGCCGGCCCGCGCGAGTGGATCGCCGGAGCGCGGCTGCGGACCCTCCCGCTCGCCATCGCCCCCGTCCTGATCGGCACCGGGGCCACCCAGGTGACGGACGAGGGCTGGCACTGGGTGCGCGCCCTGCTCTGCCTCGTCGTCTCGCTCGCGCTGCAGATCGGCGTCAACTACGCCAACGACTACTCCGACGGCATCCGCGGCACGGACGCGAACCGCGTCGGCCCCTCCCGCCTCACCGGATCCGGAGCCGCGAAGCCCCGCGCCGTCCTCACGGTCGCGCTGGTCTTCTTCGGCATCGCGGGCGTCGCGGGCCTCGTGCTCACGGTGCTGTCCGGCTTCTGGTGGTTCCTGATCATCGGGGCCGCCGCGATCGCCGCCGCCTGGTTCTACACCGGCGGCCGGCGTCCCTACGGGTACCTCGGCCTCGGCGAGCTCTTCGTCTTCGTCTTCTTCGGACTCGTCGCCACCGTCGGCACCACGTTCGTGCAGATCGGCCGCGCGAACCAGGAGTCCTGGCTCGGCGCCGTCGCCGCGGGCCTGTTCGCCTGCGCGGTGCTGATGGTCAACAACATCCGCGACATCCCGACGGACCGCCTCTCCGGCAAGCGGACCCTCGCGGTCGTCGTCGGTCCGACCATCGCGCGGGCGATGTACAGCGCCTTCGTGCTGGTGCCGTTCGGCATCGCGGTGGTGCTCGCGCTGTTCTACCCGCTGGCCTGGCTCACGCTCTTCGTCCTGCTGGCGGTCCTGCCGGCCATCCTCATCACGCTGACCGCGCGCACGGCGAAGGAGCTCATCCTCGCCCTGCAGCTGACCAGCCTGAGCGGCCTCGCCTACGCCGCGATCCTCGGCGCAGCCCTCGCCTTCTGACCAACCCCTCATGCTGGTCGAGTAGCCCCGCAGGGGCGTATCGAGACCCTCCATCACCGAGACGCCGCGTCTGCAGACCACCGTGCCGACGGTGGTGGATCTCGATACGCGCGCTGCGCGCGCTACTCGATCAGCAAAGGGCGCCCGCTGCGCGGGCTCCGCGAGTGGCGGGGTCAGGCGCCGGGGCGCCCGTCGCGGGCCGCGTCGACCGCGGCGTCCTCGATGTCGTCGTCGGTCGGCGTGCGCGGGACGTCCTTGCGGCGCTGGTAGATCGCCTCGGCGATGCGCTCGCGGGGCTTGCGCAGCACGATGTAGGAGAGCGACATGCTCGCGATGGCGGCGACGAAGCCGGCGGTCACGGCCGCGGTCAGCTCGGAGTCGACGAAGGAGCGCGCCGGCAGGTACACCAGCACGAAGACGCCGGCGAACATGGCCAGACGCAGGAGCGAGTAGACGACGACCGCGCGGCTCAGTTTCACCGGGCAAGTGTACGTCGGCCCCCGCATGCGCGTCCGTGAGCACCCCGGGAGCTCCCTGTCCAGCATCCGTGCGCCCGGTTCCTTCGAGGACCCCGGACGTACACTGGACACCATGATCCGCCTGTTCATCGGCCTGCTCGTGGCCCTCGCCGTCTTCACGGTCTACACCGTGATCGACGTCGCCCTGAGCAACCGCCACGCGGTGCGCGCGATCCCCAAGTGGTCGTGGGTCCTCGTGGTCCTCCTCCTGCCGATCATCGGCGCCGGCCTCTGGTTCTGGATCGGCCGCCCGCGCAAGCAGCGCTCCGACGACCGCCGCTTCACGGCCCCGGACGACGACCCCGACTTCCTCGGCACCCTCCGCCGCGAGCGCGACCCCGAGAAGGAGCGCGAGCAGGCCGAGCGCATCGCCCAGCTCGAGCGCGACCTCGCCGATCTCGACGACTCCGGCGAGTCGGACGGCACCGGCCGTCGGGATGCCTGACGCGGCTCCGGTCGCCCCCTCCACCCGTTCCGCGGTCGACCTCCTCTCCCGCTTCGTCGCGCTCGGAGTCCGCGACGTCGTCGTCTCTCCCGGCTCCCGCTCGCAGGCGCTCGCCCTCGTCGCGGCCGAGCTCGAGACCCGCGGCGGCATCCGTCTGCACGTCCGCATCGATGAGCGCTCGGCCGGGTTCCTCGCCCTCGGGCTCGCTCTCGAGACCGGTGTGCCCGCACTCCTGATCACCACCTCCGGCACCGCGACCGCGAACCTCCACCCCGCCGTGCTCGAGGCCGACGCGTCCGACGTGCCGATGATCGTGCTCACCGCCGATCGTCCCGGCGAGCTGCGCGGCATCCGCTCCAACCAGACCACCGACCAGGTCGAGCTGTTCGGCCGGGCCGTCCGCCTCTTCGAGGACGTCGCCGCGCCCGACGCGCTGTCGACGGCGGAGTCGGCCTGCGCGCTCGCCGACCGCGCCTACGCGGCCGCGCTGCGTCCCGGCGGTCCCGTGCACCTCAACCTGGCCTTCCGCGACCCGCTGTCCTCGCGCCTCCCGGCCTTCGACGTGCCGGCCGCGGGATCCGCCGCACCTGCACCGGACGACGTCGTCGTCGCTCCGGAGACGATCACGGCCGGACCGCTCGAGCCCCTCACCGTCGTCATCGCCGGCGACAAGGCGGGAGCCGAGGCCGAGGCTCTCGCCCGCGCCGGCGACTGGCCGCTGCTCGCCGAGGTCTCCTCGGGCGCCCGCTTCGGGCCGCAGCTGGTCGTCGCCTGGCGCCGGCTCCTCGCCGAGCCCGAGTTCGGCGGCCGGGTGCGTCGCGCGATCGTCCTCGGTCACCCCACGCTGTCCCGCGAGGTCCCGGAGCTCCTGCGCCGCGAGGACGTCGAGGTGATCGTCGTCGACCGCGGACGCCGCGAGTTCTACAACCCCGGCCGTCGCGC
This sequence comes from Rathayibacter sp. VKM Ac-2804, assembly GCF_009866655.1. Lineage (NCBI taxonomy): Bacteria > Bacillati > Actinomycetota > Actinomycetes > Micrococcales > Microbacteriaceae > Rathayibacter > Rathayibacter sp. VKM Ac-2804. Next base: position 3,431,245 of record NZ_CP047420.1, on the reverse strand, counting down.
GCGCAGCGTCCGCGCCCTCGCGGTCGTCCGCCCCGAGGGCTCTCCGCGTCCCGAGCGGTCCGAGCGCGCCTGGGCCGGCACCTGGGTGTCGGCGAGCCGAGCGCTCCTGGCCGACGCCGATCCGGACGCGATCCCCGAGGCGCCCGACGGCGGCTCGATGTCGATCGAGGACCGCCGCGGCTACGCCCGCAACGCCCTCACCGCGATCCGCGCAGCGCTCACCCGCGAGTTCGTCGTCGCGGCGGTCTGGCGCGTCACCTGGCCGCACGACCGCCTGCTCTTCGGCGCCTCGCGCCTCATCCGCGTCGCGGACGGCTCGCTGCCCGGCAAGCGGATCACCGTCCACTCCAACCGCGGGCTCGCCGGCATCGACGGCACGGTCTCGACCGCGCTCGGCATCGCCGTCGCCTCGCAGTCCGGCGACGCGGGCTCGGGCGGCGCCACCCGCGTCGTCCTCGGCGACCTCACCCTCCTGCACGAGGCGGGCGGACTGCTGCTCGCCCCGGGCGAGCGCCGGCCCCGGGTGCAGCTGGTCGTGGTGAACGACGGCGGCGGCACCATCTTCGACGGCCTCGAGGTCGCGACCAGTTCGGCGCCCGACGCCTTCGACCGCGTGCAGTTCACGCCGCAGACCGTCGACATCGCCGCGCTGGCGAGGGCCTACGGCTGGTCGCACCGCCTCGTCGCCACCCGCGGCGAGCTGGAGCAGGCCCTCACCTCGCCCGGCGAGGGCCCCGGCATCGTCGAGATCGCGCTCGAGCGCTAGCGCCGGCCCGGAGGGACGAGCACCGGTCAGCCCAGCGCGTCGAGGATCGGGCGGAACTTCATCCCGGTCTCCGCGAGCTCCGCGTCCGGGTCGCTGTCGGCGACGATGCCCGCGCCTGCCCACGCGGTGACGGCGCCGTCGGCCGAGACCTGGGCGCTGCGCAGCCCCACGGCCCACTCGCCGTCGCCGTTGCCGTCGATCCAGCCCACCGGACCGGCGTAGCGGCCGCGGTCGAACGGCTCGAGCTCCTCGAGCAGATCCAGCGCCCGATCGGTCGGGGTGCCGGCGACGGCCGCCGTCGGGTGCAGGGCGTCGACGAGGTCGAGCGCGGTGGAGCCGTCGTCGAGCGTGCCGCGCACGTCGGTCGCGAGGTGCCACAGGTTCGGCAGCTCGAGCGCGAAGGGCTCGGGGGTGGTGGAGAGCGAGCCGGTGTGCGGGCGCAGCTCGCGGAGGAGGCTGGCGATCGCGAAGGCGTGCTCGGAGCGGTCCTTCGCGCTGGCGAGGAGTGCGCGCGCGATCGCGGCGTCCTCCTCCGCGTCGCCGCCGCGAGCGCTGGTACCGGCGAGGACGCGCGCCGTGATCGCGCCGTGGTCCACGCCGACCAGTGTCTCCGGGCTGGCGCCGAGGAAGCCGTCGACCGAGAAGGTCCAGCAGTCGGGGTAGCCGTCGGCGAGATCGCGCAGCAGGCGGCGGCGGTCGGCGTCGCGGGGGAGCCGTCCCTGCAGATCGCGGGCGAGCACGACCTTCTCGAGCGCGCCCGAGCGGATCGTGCCGACGGCCGACGCGACGGCGGCGCGGTAGGCGTCGGGCGTCATCGCACCGGGGAGGAGGGGGAGCCGGTACTCGTCGCCGTACGAAACCGAGTCGGGGACGCGCGGCGAAGCCGTCGACCGGTCGGCGGTGCCGATGCGGGTCAGCCAGGACCGTCCGCCGCGGGAGCCGATCACGACGCGGGGGACGATGAGGACGCTGCGGGCGCTCGACCGGCTCGAGAACGCGAAGGCGCCGAAGGCCACGAGCCCCGTGCCGGGGACGCCGAGCGGATCCGCGACGACGGCCGAGGCCGACAGTTCGCGCCACGCGGCCGAGGCCTCACGGATGCGGTCCGGGCCGGAGAACTCGAGCCGCAGCGCCTCGCCGAGCCCGGCCAGGCCGGCCCCGCCACGCTGCCAGAGCAGCGGACGCCGCGGATCCACGCGGGGGAGCAGCTCCTGCGGGCCGTCGAGCGGAGTCGTCTCGGCGTGGAGGGGAGGAGCCCCGGCCCCGGTCGATGTCACTGCTCCACAGTACGCCCGCGCTGGAAAGCGAGACGTTGTGCGCCGCAGCGCCCCTCACCCGGGGGCCCGCTGCTACCGTTTCCTCGTCCGGGGCCGCCGCAGCTAGGCGGAGCAAGGCGGCCCCGGCACCTCCGCCCGCCCCTTCTCCTCCCGGCTCGTCCTCCGGCCGGCGGTGGTCGTCTGAGCGGATGTGCAAGGGCGGGCGATGCACAGCCGCCGCCCCGCTCCTCGCCCTAGACTCGATGATCGTGACAAAGGCAGACCTCACCAAGCGGCCCGACGAGGTCGCTGCCATGTTCGACACGGTGGCGCCCGCCTACGACCTGACGAACACCGTCCTGTCCGTCGGCAACGACCACCTCTGGCGGATCGCCACGACCCGCGCCGTCAACCCGGCGCCGGGCGAGCGGATCCTCGACGTCGCGGCCGGCACCGGCACCTCGAGCGCCTCGCTCGCGCGCTCGGGGGCGCAGGTCGTCGCGGCCGACTTCTCCCGCGGGATGATCTCGGTCGGCCGTCGCCGGCACGCCGAGAACGAGCTCATCGAGTTCGTCCTGGCCGACGCCATGAAGCTCCCCTTCGAGGACGAGTCCTTCGACGCGGTCACCATCTCCTTCGGCCTGCGCAACGTCGCCGAGCCGCGGACGGCGCTCGCCGAGTTCTTCCGCGTCGTGAAGCCCGGTGGCCGTGTCGTGATCTGCGAGTTCTCGACCCCGCCGCTGAAGCCCCTCGCCGCCGCCTACGACTTCTACCTGACGAAGGTCATGCCCGTGATCGTCGGCCTCGCCTCCTCGAACGACCCGGCGTACGACTATCTCGGCGACTCCATCCGCGCCTGGCCCGAGCAGAAGGTCGTGGCCGGCTGGCTCCGCGCCGCCGGCTTCGAGCGCGTCGCCTACCGCGACCTCACCGCCGGCATCGTGGCCCTGCACCGCGGGGTCAAGCCGATCGCGGCGACCTGATGCGCGCCCAGGGGCCTGCCGGGCCGAGACGTTAGGGTTTGAGTGTGAACGCCAGTGCGCCCGTCGCCCGCCGCAGTCCGTCTCTGACGGCGCAGCTCGGCCTCTCCGAGCGCATCTTCTCGACCGCGCCGGACCGCGCCCTCGCCCGCAGCATCGACGACGGGCTCGAACGGGTCGAGGCCGGCATGGTCCAGCAGCTCTCGTTCGCGGACGCGGTCGCGGACGTGTCGACGCGCTACCTGCTCGAGGCCGGCGGCAAGCGGGTGCGGCCGATGCTCACCCTGCTCACGGCGCAGCTCGGCCGGGGCAACACCCCCGAGGTGCTCAGCGCCGCGCAGGCCATCGAGATCACCCACCTCGGCTCGCTGTACCACGACGACGTCATGGACGAGGCGGAGAAGCGCCGCGGCGTGCCCTCGGCGCAGACCGTCTGGGGCAACAACGTCGCGATCCTCACCGGCGACCTGCTCTTCGCGCGGGCGAACCAGCTGATGACCGAGCTCGGCGAGCGCGCGATCCGCCTGCAGACCGACACCTTCGAGCGCCTCGTGCTCGGCCAGCTGCACGAGACCGTCGGCCCGGGTGAGGGCGAGGACCCGGTCGAGCACTACCTCGGGGTCCTGGCGGACAAGACCGGCTCGCTGATCGCCGCCGCCGCGCGCACCGGCGTCGTCTTCTCCGAGGCGCCCGCTCCCTTCGAGGAGGCGGTGCGCGTCTTCGGCGAGAAGATCGGCGTCGCCTTCCAGATCGTCGACGACGTCATCGACCTGTCGCCGCAGCCGGAGGAGACAGGCAAGAACCCGGGCACCGACATCCGCGCCGGCGTCTCGACGCTGCCGATCCTGCGTCTGCGCGAGCGGGCCTCGACCGACCGCGATGCGGCCGTCCTGCTCGCGCGCATCGAGAGCTACGTCAGCCGCACCAACGACGCGATCGCGCACACCGACGAGCAGAGCGCCGACATCTCCGACGCCATCGCGCAGCTGCGCGACCACCCCGTGACGGCGCAGACCCTCGCCGAGGCCCACCGCTGGGCCGACGAGGCCGTCGCCGCCCTCTCTCCGCTGCCCGACGGGCCGGTCCGCAAGGCGCTCACGCGCTTCGCGGACACGGTCGTCGACCGCAACGGCTGACCCCGATCGTCGCGGCGCGTTCGAGCGCCGCAGGAATGAGTCCGGAGACGCGCCTCGGCGCCCCGGCAGGAGGAATGCAATGACCAAGCTCAGGCTGGCCATCGTCGGCGCGGGTCCCGCGGGCATCTACGCCGCCGACCTCATGATCAAGGCCGAGAAGAAGTACGACGTCTCGATCGATCTGTTCGAGCACCTGCCGGCGCCCTACGGCCTCGTCCGCTACGGCGTCGCACCGGACCACCCGCGGATCAAGGGCATCATCACGGCGCTCCGCGAGGTGCTCGACCGCGGCGACATCCGGATCTTCGGCAACGTGCACTTCGGCACCGACATCACGCTCGAGGACCTCAAGCGGCACTACAACGCGGTCATCTTCTCGACCGGGGCGATCCGCGACGCCCCGCTCGACGTCCCCGGCGTCGAGCTCGAGGGCTCGTACGGCGCCGCCGACTTCGTCAGCTGGTTCGACGGCCACCCCGACGTGCCGCGCACCTGGCCGCTCGAGGCCTCCTCCGTCGCCGTCATCGGCAACGGCAACGTGGCGCTCGACGTCTCGCGGATGCTCGCCAAGCACGCCGAGGACCTCCTGCCCACCGAGGTGCCGCCGAACGTCTACGACGCGCTGGCCGCCTCGCCCGTCACCGACGTGCACGTCTTCGGCCGCCGCGGCCCGGCGCAGGTCAAGTTCACCCCGCTCGAGCTGCGCGAGCTCGGCGAGCTGCGCGACGTCGACATGATCGTCGCCGACGAGGACTTCGTGCTCGACCCCGCCTCGCAGGCGGCCATCGACACCAACAAGCAGGTCATGGTGATCAACCGGGTGCTGAACCAGTGGCGCACCCGCGAGGTCGGCTCGGCCTCGCGCCGCCTGCACCTGCACTTCTGGGCCAAGCCGCTCGAGCTCGTCGACGACGGCACCGGCCGCGTGTCGGCCATCCGCTACGAGCGCACCGAGCCGGACGGCGAGGGCGGCACCCGCGGCACCGGCGAGATCCGCGAGATCGCTGTCCAGGCCGTCTACCGCGCCGTCGGCTACTTCGGCTCCCCGCTGGACGGCCTGCCGTTCGACGAGATGCGCGGTGTGATCCCGAACCGCGAGGGCCAGGTGCTCGACGACCACGACGAGCCGGTGCACGGCGTCTACGCCACGGGCTGGATCAAGCGCGGACCGGTCGGCCTCATCGGCCACACCAAGTCGGATGCGATGGAGACCGTCGGGCACGTGCTCAACGACCAGGCGTCCTGGTGGACCCCGGCTCACCCCGAGGAGTCGGCGGTCGTCGCCCTGCTCGAGGAGCGCGGCGTCGCCTACACCGACCTCGACGGCTGGCACCGCCTCGACGAGCACGAGCAGGCGCTCGGCGCTCCGCAGGGCCGCGTCCGCGTCAAGGTCGTCCCGCGCGAGGACATGATATCGATCTCGCGCGGCGAGACCGTCTCGAGCTGAGGCGCGTCCGTCGGAAGGGCCCTCGGAGCGATCCGGGGGCCCTTCGGCGTCTCCCGGATGTCGGAGGGCTCCCCTAGGATTCGGGCACCGCTGACGGACGGAGACCGCATGACCCCCTCGACCCTCGGAGAGGCGGGGCCGCGCGACGCGGGCCCGCACGACGTGATCCGGGTGCGCGGCGCCCGCCAGAACAACCTGCGCGGGGTCGACGTCGACATCCCGAAGCGGCGGATCACCGTCTTCACGGGTGTCTCGGGCTCCGGCAAGTCCTCCCTCGTGTTCGGGACGATCGCGGCCGAGTCGCAGCGGCTGATCAACGAGACCTACTCCGCCTTCCTGCAGCAGTTCATGGGCTCGCCGGCCCGGCCGGACGTCGAGTCGCTCGACGGGCTGTCGGCGACGATCGTCGTCGACCAGGAGCGGATGGGGGCGAACGGCCGCTCGACCGTCGGCACGGCGACCGACGCCTACACGATGCTCCGCATCCTCTTCAGTCGGATCGGCGATCCGCACGTGGGGACCAGCGGCGCCTTCTCGTTCAACCTGCCCGAGGGCATGTGCCCGCGCTGCGAGGGCACCGGCCGAGTCTCGGACATCGACCTCGACGCGCTGCTCGACCGCTCGAAGTCGCTCGAGGGCGGTGCGCTCGACGCGATCCCGAACTTCGTCGTCGGCGGCTGGTACTGGAAGAGCCTCGCCGAATCGGGGCTCTATCCCGCGGACGTGCCGATCGCCGAGTTCACCCCCGAGCAGCTCGACGACTTCCTCTACAAGCCGGCCACCAAGATGCCGATCGCCGGCATCAACATGACCTACGAGGGCCTGGTGGTGAAGGTCACGCGCCTCTACCTCGCGAAGGAGGCCGCGCAGGCGCACATCCGCGCCTTCGCCGAGCGGGTGGCCACCTTCGGCGCCTGCCCGGAATGCGGGGGAGCCCGGCTCACCCGCGCGGCGCTCTCCTCGCTGATCGGCGGCCGGAACATCGCCGAGTGCTCGTCGATGCAGGCGACCGATCTCGCGGAGTGGCTGCGCGGCGTGCGCGACCCCTCCGTCGCCCCGATCGTCGAGGCGCTGCTGGGCACGCTTGACTCGCTGGTGCAGGTCGGGCTCGGCTACCTCTCGCTCGACCGCGAGTCGGGCACGCTCTCCGGCGGCGAAGCTCAGCGGGTGAAGATGGTGCGGCACCTCGGGTCGAGCCTCACCGACATCACCTACGTCTTCGACGAGCCGACGGCGGGGCTCCATCCCCACGACGTCTCGCGGGTGATCGAGCTGCTGCGGCGGCTCCGCGACAAGGGCAACACCGTGCTCGTCGTCGAGCACAAGCCGGAGATCATCGCGGTCGCCGACCACGTCATCGACCTCGGTCCGCGGGCGGGCTCGCACGGCGGCGAGATCCGCTTCGAGGGGTCGGTCGCGGCGCTGCGCGAGTCCGACACCCTCACCGGCCGCCACCTCGACCACCGGGTGCCGCTCAAGAGCGAGGTGCGGCGGCGCACGGGGGTCGCCGAGATCCGCGGCGCCTCGATGCACAACCTGCGCGGGGTCGACGTCGACGTCCCGCTCGGCGTGCTGACCGTCGTCACGGGCGTCGCCGGCTCGGGCAAGTCCTCGCTCATCCACGGCTCGCTGGCCGAGCGGCCGGGGGTGATCGTCGCCGACCAGTCGCCGATCCGCGGCTCGCGGCGCAGCAACCCCGCCACCTACACCGGCGTGCTCGATGCGATCAGGACCGCCTTCGCGAAGGAGAACGGCGTCAAGGCCGCCCTGTTCAGCGCCAACTCCGCGGGTGCCTGCCCGGTCTGCAAGGGCGCCGGGCTGATCTTCACCGAGCTCGGCCCGGCGGCGACCGTCTCGTCGGTCTGCGAGGAGTGCGAGGGCAAGCGGTTCACCGCCGAGGTGCTCGAGTACCGGCTCCGCGGGAGGAACATCCACGAGGTGCTCTCGATGCCGATCGTCGACGCGGCGGCGTTCTTCGGATCCGGGCCGGCGCACACGATCCTGGCCCGCCTCGTCGACGTCGGGCTCGGCTACCTCACCCTCGGCCAGCCGCTGAACACGCTGTCCGGCGGCGAGAGGCAGCGGTTGAAGCTCGCGATCAACATGGCCTCGAAGGGCTCGGTCTACCTCCTCGACGAGCCGACGACGGGCCTGCACCTCGCCGACGTCGACAACCTGCTCGGCCTGCTGGACCGCCTCGTCGACTCCGGCTCGACGGTGATCGTGATCGAGCACCACCAGGCGCTGATGGCGCACGCCGACTGGATCATCGACGTCGGCCCCGGCGCGGGGCACGACGGCGGGACCATCGTGTTCGAGGGGACGCCGGCGGACCTCGTCGCCGGCGCGCAGACACGCACCGGCGACGCGCTGCGGGCCTACACGGCCTGACGGGACGGCCTCCGGAGAGCCTCTGCTGGTGCGCCCGGCGTCAGCGCGAGAACGGGCCGCTCAGAGCCGCCCACTGCAGCAGCATGATCGTCTTCGCGTCGATGATCTGGACGCCGATCTGCGCGAGCGCCTCGTCGAAGGACAGCTCGACCAGCTCGGTGTCCTCGCCCTCGTCGGCGAGTCCGGCGTAGACGCCGTCGCTCGAGCCGGCGCGGTAGGGCCCGGCGTAGAAGTGCAGCATCTCGGTGATCGAGCCGGGGCTCATGAACGCGTCGAAGACGTGCTCGAGCCGGCCGACCTCGAGGCCGGTCTCCTCCGACGCCTCGCGGCGCGCGCCCTCCTCCGGACCGTCCTCGTCGAGGAGCCCCGCCGGCACCTCGAGCAGCATGCCGTCGAGGTTGCCGTTGACATAGGTGGGGTAGCGGAACTGGCGTACCAGCACGACGGAACGCGCCTCGAGATCGTAGAGCAGCACGGCCGCGCCGTTGCCGCGGTCGTAGGTCTCGCGGTGCTCGGTGGTCCAGCGGCCGTCGCGGTGGCGGTACTCGAACTCGGTGGTGCGCAGGACGTACCAGTGGCTGGAGAGGAGGGTCACCGACTTCACGACGACGTCGGGGTTGCCGGTGAGGTCGTGGCCCTCGCGGTCGAGGCCGGTGCGGCCCCGCGCGTCGGGGGCGTCGATGCCGGGGCGGGTCGGCGTGCTCTCGGAGTGCGACATCCCTCAGCGGAAGTTGACGAACTGGAGGTCGAGGTCGAGGTCGGCCCCGCGCAGCAGCGCCATCGTCGCCTGGAGGTCGTCGCGGCTCTTCGACGAGACGCGCAGCTCGTCGCCCTGGATCTGCGACTTGACCGACTTGGGCGCCTCGTCGCGGATCAGCTTGTTGATCTTCTTCGCCTGCTCCTGGTCGATGCCGTCCTTGAGCGTGGACTCGATCCGGTACTCCTTGCCCGAGGCGAAGGGCTCGCCCGAGTCGAGGCTCTTGAGGCTGATGCCGCGCTTGATCAGCTTGGTCTGGAAGACGTCGAGGATGGCGTTCGCCCGCTCCTCGGTGTTCGCCTTGATCAGGATCTTCTCGCCGCTCCAGGCGATCGAGGCGCCGACGTTCTTGAAGTCGTAGCGCTGCTCGACCTCCTTGTGGGCCTGGTTGAGGGCGTTGTCCGCCTCCATCTTGTCGACCTTGCTGACGACGTCGAACGTTGAATCTGCCATGCCTTCGAGCTTAGCTTTCGCGCCCCGGCGGGGCGGATCCGGAGGCGCGCCTGGTACGAAGGGACCGTGCGCCGCCTCCCCGCCCTGCTGATCCTGCCGCTCGTCGGCCTCGTGCTCGTCGGCTGCACCCGTCCCGCGGAGCCCGCGGTGGAGTACGAGGACGGACTGGTGACCGTGCCGCCGGCCGCCGCCGCGCCCGCCGCAGCCGACCCGGCACTGCTCGAGGATCCGGACGAGACGGCGGCGACGCCCGTCCGGCGGCTCACGAGCGGCGACTGGCTCGCCGGCACCGCCGAGGGCAGCGGGATCCCGGTGCGGGCGCTCACCGCCTACGCGGGCGCGGCGCTGCTGACCTCCTCGGTCGACCCCGGCTGCGGGCTCGACTGGGCGACGCTCGCCGGCATCGGCTACGTCGAGAGCCGGCACGGAACGATCTTCGGCGGCGAGCTGGGTGAGGACGGGCGACCGACCGAGCCCATCTACGGCCCCTCGCTGGACGGCACGCAGTTCGACCGCGTCGAGGACAACGACGGCGGCGCGCTCGACGGCGATCCGGAGACCGACCGCGCGATGGGGCCGCTGCAGATCATCCCCGCCACCTGGATGCGCTGGGCGTCGACCGGCTGGGACCCGCAGAACGTCGACCAGCAGGCGGTCACGGCCGCGCGGTACCTCTGCCAGGCGGGCGGCGACCTCACCACGCAGTCCGGCTGGCGCGACGCGATCGCGGCCTACAACCCGGCGACGAGCTACGCGGGCAAGGTCGCCGAGGCGGCCTCCCGGTACGCGGCGGCGGCGGGCTGACGCCGATTTCCGATCCGGGGAGCGCGTGGGTATCCTTGTCCAGCGCCTTCGGTCGAGAGCACGACTCCCGGTCGGGTGCGCGACGGCGAGTTACCCTAGCGGCCAAAGGGATCTGACTGTAAATCAGACGGCGTAGCCTTCGGGGGTTCGAATCCCTCACTCGCCACAGCATCGAGACCGAACGACTGCACGATCGAAGCCCCGCACCAGCCTCCCGAGGCGGCGAGCGGGGCTTCCTCCGTCTCCCGGTCCTTCGCGCGCGTGGGTCTCGATACGCGCCTGCGGCGCTGCTCGACCAGCACGAGGAGGGCCGTCCGCCGCGCGGTCGACTGCTGCTCGTCCGCCGCGGCGCTCAGTGCTCATGCTGATCGAGGAGCCCGCGCAGCGGGCGTATCGAGATCCACCTGCGTCCGCAGTCGAGTCTGCAGACCCGCCGTGCTGATCACGGAGGTCTCGATACGCCGCGTGCCGCGGCTACTCGACCAGCATGTGCAGGCAGGCGCCCTTCATGCTGATCGAGCAGCCCGCGCAGCGGGCGTATCGAGATCCACCCACGTCAGCAGGATGAGTCTGCAGATCCGCCCTGCTGATGACGGCAGGTCTCGATACGCGCCTGTGGCGCTACTCGACCAGCATGGGAAGGGCCGTCCGCTGCGCGGCCGATCACTGCGCGGCCGATGAAGCGCCCTGCCCGCGTGCTGGTCGCGACGCCGCGAGGAACTGCGCGAGGGAGAGCGGGGCGCGGCCCGTCAGGCGCTCGACGTCGCCGGAGACGTGCTGCATCTCGCCGGCGGCGACGGCGGTGTAGGTGCTGATCCAGGCGTCGAGCTGCCAGTCGGGGGCGTTCCAGCGGCGGCGGGAGGCACGCGCCTCCTCGAGGGTCTCGTCGACGAAGACCGCGGGGCGGCCGGCGGCGGTGAGGACCGCGGCGATCTCGTCGAAGGTGAGGGCCTCGGGGCCGGTCAGCTCGTAGGTCGCGCCGCGGTGCTCCTCCGGGGCGCGCAGGATCGCGGCGGCGGCACGGGCGACGTCCTCGCGGGCCACGATCGCGGCGCGCCCGCTCCCGGCCGGGCCGCGGATCGCGCCGTCGTCGCCGAGCATCGCGGGGACGAAGTCGAGGTAGAGGTTGTCGCGGAGGAACGTCCAGGCCATGCCGGACGCGCGGATCGCCTCCTCCGTCGCGGCGTGGTCGCGCGCGAGCGTGAAGGTCGCGGTGGGGGAGGCGCCGGCGAAGGACGTGTAGACGACGTGCTCGACGCCCGCGGCGGCGGCGGCCGCGACCATCGAGAGGTGCTCGGCGAGCCGGTCCTCGTTCTCGGCCGCCGACACCATCAGCAGCAGGCGGACGCCGTCGAGCGCGTCGCCCGGATCGGTGAAGGAGGAGCGGACCGCCGTCGCCCCCGGCAGCTCGGGCGCTCGGGCGGGGTCGCGGGCGAGGAGGCGGAGGGGGAGGCCGGCCTCGGCGAGCAGACGCGCGACGCGGCCGCCCACCGCCCCGGTGGCTCCGGTCACGGCGATCGGGGGCTGAAGGGTCACGGCGGCGCTCATGCCCCCATGATCCTCCGCGGGCCCGGTCGCCGTCTGCCCCGTCTGACCGCCCGGTCCCTAGGCTGGACGCATGAGCGCCCACGCCTCCCTCCTCGCCATCGCCCGCTCGATCGCCGTCGAGGCGGCGCACCTCGCGCGGCAGCGCCGCCAGGACGGGGTCGAGATCGCCGCGTCGAAGTCGTCGCCGGAGGACGTGGTGACGGCGGCCGACCGCGAGGTCGAGCAGCTGATCCGCCGCCGCCTAAGCGAGGCCCGGCCGGACGACGGCTTCCTCGGCGAGGAGTCGGGCGCGGGCGGCGGGACGAGCGGACTCACCTGGGTCGTCGATCCCATCGACGGCACGGTCAACTACCTCTACGGCATCCCCTCCTACGCGGTCAGCATCGCCGTGGTCGAGGGCGAGCCGGAGCCCGAGACCTGGACGGCGCTCGCCGGAGCGGTGGTGAACGGCGCGACGGGCGAGGTCTACACCGCGAGCCGGGGTGGCGGGGCCGAGCGGGACGGGGTCGCGCTGCACGTCACTCCGCCCGCCTCGCTCTCGCTGGCGCTGGTCGGCACGGGCTTCGGCTACGACGCCGCGCGCCGGATGCGGCAGGGCGCCGTGGTCCAGGAGCTGCTCGGCTCGGTCCGCGACATCCGCCGCATCGGCTCGGCGGCGCTCGACCTCTGCTCGGTCGCCTCCGGGTCGCTGAACGCCTACTACGAGCGCGGGCTGAACCCCTGGGATCTCGCGGCCGGCGCCCTCGTCGCGGAGGAGGCGGGAGCCGTCGTCGCCGGCTTCGACGGCCGGCCCGCGGGCAACGGCCTGCTGATCGCGGCCCCCGAGCCGATCTTCAGCGAGCTCGAAGCCCTTCTGCGCCGGCTGCGGGCCGACGAGGTGTGAGCGGAGCCGACTCCGCGCGGAGTCGGTGCATGCGCGCGCATGATCGCGCAGGATCCGAGCGCCGCGCGCGGACCGGACGACGAGGATCCGGCCTCGAGGCGACCCGCTCTGGCCGGATCGGGAGTCCGTGGTTATCCTTTATGAATTCGTGACATTCGCACAGGATGCGGTCGCGGATCCCCGAGAAGCGCTTCGACTCCCTGGCGGAGCGCCCCTCGTCCCCTGCCCCCGACGGAAGATCCGGATTTCGTGAGCCCCGATTCGCCTTTGCCCGCTGCCTCCGCATCGACCCCCGGCGAATCCCTCCCACCCCTCACCCGTCGCGAGCTGCGTGAGCGCGAGCGCGCCCAGGCCCTCGCCGCCGATGCGCAGGCCGAGGGAGTGGCCGTCGGTGCGGCCGACCTGCGCGACGCCGAGCTCCGCGTCGCCTCCGTCCGCTCCACGCCGCCCTCGCCCGTCTCGGCTCCCCGGGTCGCGCCGCTGCGGCCGGTGCGCTCGAGCCGCCGCATCGGCGGGCTCGTCGCGCTCTCGTTCGTCGCCGCGATGGTGGCCGCGACCTCGCTGCCGGCCACGTCGCTCCTCACCGCCGAGGACGTGCAGGCGCAGAACCTCGTCGTCGCGCCCGGCGGCACCGTCGACCGCGGCGCGCAGTCGTTCACGACCGGCGAGGTCAGCGCGGAGACCGTCGCCCGCGACGGCTTCGGCGTGCAGGAGCGCAAGACCCAGACGGACATCGCCGCCATCGGCCGCACCTCCGACGCGGGCTTCACCAACGACCCGAACGCCTCGATCCAGTGGCCCTTCGCGGTCGGCGTGCCGGTGGGCGACCGCTTCGGCTACCGCAACTGCGCGGGCTGCTCGGTCAACCACGGCGGGACCGACTTCAACCCGGGGAACGGCTCGCCGATCCAGGCGATCGCCGACGGCGTGGTCCGCACCGTGATCGACGGCGAGGGCTCGCTGGGCGTGCACGTCATCGTCGACCACGAGATCGACGGCCAGCTCGTCTCGAGCGTCTACGCGCACATGCAGCACGGCACCGCGGCGGTCAACGAGGGCGACCCGGTCAAGGTCGGCCAGCTGCTCGGCCTCGTCGGCACGACCGGCATGTCGACCGGGCCGCACCTGCACTTCGAGATCCGCCTCGACGGCGTGACCAAGGTCGACTCCTACCTCTGGCTGAAGGCGAACGCCGGGCGCTGAGCCGCCTCCCGCCCGCCTGCTCCCGTTCGATCTGCAGGCGATCCACGCCCGAGCGCCCGTTCCGCCGCAGGAGCGCAGCCCGCGGCGGCCGATCGCCTGCAGATCGAACCCTGGAGCCGGACGTCAGCCCTCGCGCAGCCAGACCGTCGTGTCGCCCGGCAGGGCCGGCTCGTGCAGCTCCTCCGAGGAGAGCACGACCGTGCCGACCGGGAGCTCCACCAGCGACGAGCCGGTGTTGGCGATCACGGTGAGGTCGCCGTTGCGGAACGCCACGACCTCCTCCGGGTAGCCCTCGAGCCACTCGATCGCGCCCGAGCCGAGGTCCTCCGCGCGGCGCACCGCGAGCAGCGCCCGGTAGAGCTCGAGCGTCGACCCCTCGACGCCGACCTGGCGGTCGCGCGCGAACGGCGCCCAGTCGCCCGGCTGGGGGAGCCAGGAGTCGCCGGAGTCGTTGAAGCCGTACGCGGGCGCCTCCGCCTCCCAGGGCAGCGGCACCCGGCAGCCGTCGCGGCCGTAGCGCTCGCCGTTCGTGCGGAACCAGGTCGGGTCCTGACGTGCCGCGTCGGGCAGGTCGATCGCCTCGGGCAGGCCGAGCTCCTCGCCCTGGTAGACGTAGGCGGAGCCGGGCAGCGCGAGCATCAGCGCCGTCGCGGCCCGCGCGCGGCGGAGGCCGAGCACCGGGTCGGGCAGGCCGGGCGTGCGCGGGCCGATGCCGTAGCCCTGCGGGTTGTCGGCGGTCAGGGCCAGGCGGCTCGCGTGGCGCACGACGTCGTGGTTCGAGAGCACCCAGGTCGAGGGCGCGCCGACCGCGGCGAACGAGCTCAGCGAGGAGTCGATGATGTCGCGCAGCGCGGGCCCGGCCCACGGCGTCTCGAGGTAGGCGAAGTTGAAGGCCTGATGCATCTCGTCGGGGCGCACCCAGCGGGCGAGCTTCGAGAGCGGCTGCACCCACGCCTCCGCGCAGAGCACGCGGTCGGCCGGGTACTCGGCGAGCAGCGCGTGCCAGTCGCGGTAGATCTCGTGCACGCCGTCCTGCGCCCAGTAGGGAGCGGTGACGGGCTCGGCGTCGTCGCCCGGCGCCACGCCGCCCATCGAGCCGCTGTCGGCGGGCGGGGTGTAGTCGGGCAGGCCCTCGGCCTTGATCATCCCGTGCGCCACGTCGACGCGGAAGCCGTCGACGCCGCGGTCGAGCCAGAAGCGCAGGACCTCGCGGAAGCGCTCGCGCACCCAGTTGTCCGTCCAGTCGAAGTCGGGCTGCGAGGTGTCGAAGAGGTGCAGGTACCACTGGCCGGGCGCGCCGTCGGGCTCGGTGACGCGCGTCCAGGCGGGGCCGCCGAAGACCGACTCCCAGTTGTTCGGCGGCAGCTCGCCCGAGGCGCCGCGGCCGTCGCGGAAGAGGTAGCGGGCGCGCTCGTCACTGCCGGCGGGAGCGGCCAGCGCGGCCTGGAACCAGCGGTGCGCGCTCGAGGAGTGGTTGGGGACGAGGTCGACGATCACGCGGATCCCGAGAGCGTGGGCGCGGGCGAGCATCGCGTCGAAGTCGGCCAGCGAGCCGAACAGCGGGTCGACGTCGCAGTAGTCGGCGACGTCGTAGCCGGCGTCCTTCTGCGGCGAGGTCATGAAGGGGGAGAGCCAGATCGCGTCGATGCCGAGCTCGGCGAGGCTGTCGAGCCGCGAGGTGATGCCGGGGAGGTCGCCGATGCCGTCGCCGTCGGCGTCTGCGAAGGAGCGCGGGTAGATCTGGTAGATGACCGCGGTGCGCCACCACTCCGCGCCGGGCCGGTCGGCCGCCTCCGGGAACGAGACGGGGGAGTTCTCGGGCGCGGAGGAGTTCTCGGGCGCGCCGGAGAGAGCGGAGTCCAGGGTCATGGCATCAAGGGTAGCGGGCGGCCCGGAGCAGGCCGGCCCGGCGGGGCGCCCGTCTGGCCTAGGGTCGACGGGTGAGCGAAGAGACCCCCGAAGCCGCCCGCACCCGACGCCGAAGGGCCCTGCTCTGGGTGGTGCCGCTGCTGGTGCTGCTCGTCGGCGGGCTGTTCGCGGTGACGCTCGCCGTCGGCGGCTTCGCGCTCCGCACGATGACCGGGGGCTAGGCCGTCGCGGCCGGGCCGTCCTCGTCCTCGGGCTGCGGGGCGCTCGAGCGCTCGGCGGCCTCGTCCGAGGCGTGCGCCGTCTCCGGGCCCGTCGCACGCGAGGCGTCGTCCGCGCGCTGGACGGCGTCGGCGAGCTCGTCCGAGACGAGGTAGCCGGTGGAGACCGCCTCGGCCCGGTAGGCCGCGCGACCCACCATGTGCGCCGAGATCGGCACGGTCAGCAGCTGGAAGCCGATCACGAGGACGACGGTGCCCGCGGCGGCGAAGCCGGGGTTCCGGATCGCGACGGCGAGCATCACGCAGATGATGCCGAGCACCTGAGGTTTCGTGCCCGCGTGCATCCGGGAGAGCAGATCGCCGAAGCGGAGCAGCCCGATCGCGGCGATCAGCGAGAGCAGTCCGCCGACGATGACGAGCACGGCGGTGACGACGTCGAAGAAGACGTCCATGTCAGTCCTCCTCGCGGTTGGCCATGAACTTGGCGACGCTGATCGAGCCGAAGACCGCGAACAGCGCGAGCCCGAGCGCGACCGGCAGCGTCGTCGCGTGGTGGTTGATCGCCATCTCGGCGCCGAGGCCGCAGAGGATCGTCGCCACGAGCACGTCGGCGGCGACCACGCGGTCCAGCACCGACGGGCCGATCAGGATGCGCACGAGCGCGAGCAGGGCGGCCGCGCCGAAGATCGGCACCAGGATCCAGACGAGCCAGTCGATCATCGGAGCACCCCCGCGTCCTCGCCCAGCGGCTCGCCGACCCGGGCGACGTCCTCGCGCGAGCCGATCGCCCGGACGATGCGCGCCTCGGTGCGCAGGACCGTGCGGCGGACCTCGTCGATCCGGTGGCCCTCGTCGTGGGTGACGCCGAGGACGTGCAGGTAGAGGACGTTCAGCTGGGGGTCGACGTCGATCACGAGCGAGCCGGGCACGAGCGAGACGGCCTCGGTGGTCCAGACCAGCATCCCCTCGGAGCGGCTGCGCAGGTGCACGGCGACGATCGCGTTGCGCACCGGGACCGGCAGGGTGAGGATCTGGTACGAGACGCGGACGGACGCGACCGCGATGTCGAGCGCGAGGCGCAGCAGGAAGACCAGCAGGTGCCAGGGGTTCACCCGGTTCGAGAACTCCACCGGCGGCAGGTAGAAGACGCGGGTGATGATCAGCGCGACGAGGAAGCCCGAGACGATCGAGAGCACCGAGACGTCGTCCCAGAGCAGCACCCAGATGCCGACCAGGGTCACGAACATCGCGAACCGGTTCCAGAAGTCGACGCGGCGGCGGGGGCTCATCGGGGGCCCTCCTCTCCGAAGGACGAGTCGCGGTAGACGGTGGCGATGTAGGTGGAGGGATCGGCGACCGCGGCGGCGGCTCGCTCGCTGGCGTCGTAGAGCGGACCGGCGGCGATCGTCAGGCCCACGCCGAAGACGACCATGCCGGCGGTCGCGAGGACCATCATCGGCGGCGAGTGCCGCGTGCGGACGGTGCCGGTGTCGTGCGGGTCCTCCTGCAGCTGGTCGATCAGCGGGGACTCGTAGCCGGGCACCTCCTCCTGGCGGCGCCAGAACGCCATGTTCCAGACGCGGGCGACGGCGTAGAGGGTGAGCAGCGAGGTGACGGCGCCCGCGGCGATGACCGCCCAGATCAGCCAGGAGGGCTGGTCCGCAGCCGACTCGGTGCCGGCGACGAAGAGGCCGACCTTGCCGAGGAAGCCGGTGAACGGCGGGATGCCGCCGAGGTTCATCGCGGGGATGAAATAGAGAAGCGCCAGCAGCGGCGAGGCCTTCAGCAGCCCGCCGAGCCGGAGGATCGACGTGGTGCCGCCGACGCGCTCGATCAGCCCGGTCGCGAGGAAGAGCGTGGTCTGCACGGTGATGTGGTGGATCACGTAGAAGATCGTCGCGGCGTAGCCCGCCTCCGTGCCGATCGCGATGCCGAAGACCATGTAGCCGATGTGCGAGACCAGCGTGAAGGAGAGCATCCGCTTGATGTCCGCCTGCGCGACGGCGCCGAGGATGCCGACGATCAGCGTCAGCAGCGCGACCACCATCAGCACCTCGGTGAGCCTGCCGCCCGGGAAGAGCAGCGTCTCGGTGCGGATCAGCGCGTAGACGCCGACCTTGGTGAGCAGGCCGGCGAACACGGCCGTGACCGGCGCCGGAGCGGTGGGATAGGAGTCGGGCAGCCAGAACGACAGCGGGAAGACCGCGGCCTTGATCCCGAAGCCCAGCAGCAGCACCACGTGCAGCACCAGCTGGACGTCGGCGGGCAGCTCGGCGATCCGGATCGACAGCTGCGCCATGTTGACGGTGCCGGTGGCGCCGTAGAGCAGGCCGATCGCGGAGAGGAAGAACACGCTCGAGACCAGGCTGACGACCACGTAGGTCGTGCCCGCCCGGATCCGCGGCGCGGTGCCGCCGAGGGTGATCAGCACGTAGCTCGCCGCGAGCAGGATCTCGAAGCCGACGTAGAGGTTGAAGAGGTCGCCCGCGACGAAGGCGTTGAGGATGCCCGCCGAGAGGATCAGATAGGTCGGGTGGAAGATCGTGACCGGCGTCTCGCGGTTGCCGTCGACCAGGCCCTGGCCGACCGAGAACAGCAGGACGCCGAGCAGCGTGACCGAGGTGATCACGAGCATCAGGGCGGCGAGCGGATCGACGACCAGCACGATGCCCCACGGCGGCTCCCAGCCGCCCACGTAGACGGCGCTGCCGCCCTCCTGGCCGGTGAGGACGAGGACGAGCAGCACGGAGGAGATCACGAGCACCGTCGACAGCGTGACGATGTTGACCGTGATCTGCGCGCGGCGGTGCCGGCCGAGCACGAGCGCGACGGCGGCTCCCAGCAGGGGGAGGGTGACGACGAGGGGGATCAGCACGTTCATCGGTCCTCCTTCCTGTCGTCGGTCATGGCGCTCTCCGCGTGCTTCGAGGCGGTGCCCTCGTCGCTGGACTCGAGCAGCACGTCCAGGGCCCGGTCGTCGGCGGTGGTCTGGGCCGAGATGCCGGCCGCGTCCGCGCGGACGGAGGCGTCGTTCTCGTCGTCCTCGACCTGGTCGGCGTTGGCGAGGCGCCAGCGCCGGTAGATCATCGCGAGGAGGAAGGCGGACACTCCGAAGGTGATCACGATCGCCGTCAGGATCAGCGCCTGCGGCAGCGGGTCGGCCATCTCCTCGGCGATCTGCTCGTAGGAGCGGCCGTCATCGGTGACGAACGGCGCCTCTCCCGAGCGGCCCGCCATCAGCAGGATCAGGATGTTCGTCGCGTTGCCGACCAGGAGGAAGCCGATCAGGATCCGGGTGAGGCTGCGCTCGAGCATCTGGTAGACGCCCGCCGCGTACATCACCGCCATCACGACGACGAGGACGAGGGTGATGCTCATGCTTCGTCCCCCCTGCCCGGTCCGCCGACGACGGTCGACCCGGTCGGCAGCTTGGTCTCGAGGCCGTCGACCGTGCCGGCGCCGGGTCCGGGGGTGCTGTCGGTCGAGTGGGTGACGCCGTCGCCCGAGGGGTCGCCCTGCTCGGCCTCCTCGCCGTGGCGGTCGACCTCGCCGCCGAGGCTGCGGAGGATGTCGAGGGTCAGGCCGATCACGATCAGGTACACGCCGATGTCGAAGAGGGTGGAGGTGCCCAGGTGCAGCTCGCCGAGGACGGGAAGGTAGAGGTCGAGCCAGCTCGACTCGAGCACCTCGAGGCCGAAGGCGAGCGAGGAGACGGCGGTGCCGACCGCGAAGAGCAGGCCGAGGCCGAGGACCTTGCCCGCGTCGATCGGCGCGGCCTCGCCGAGCTCGAACCGGCCGCCGGCGAGGTAGCGCGCGACGAGTGCGAGACCGGCGAGCAGACCGCCCGCGAAGCCTCCACCCGGGGTGTTGTGACCGGTGAAGAGCAGGTAGACCGAGACGATCATCGCGGGGTGGAAGAGCAGGCGCACCAGCACCTCGAGCACGATCGAGCGGTTCTCGGGGCGGAGCGTCCGGCCGGCGACCAGCCAGGAGCCGCGGTCGCCGGTCTTCTCCGCGTCGGCCGAGGGCGCGGTGAGGTCGGTCGCCCGCTCCTCGCGGTCGGCGGCGGTCGGGTGCTCGAGACGCGGGGCGCCGCCGGCCCGGCTGGAGAGGAAGATCAGGCTCGCGACACCGGTGGCGACCACGACGAGCACGGAGATCTCGCCCATGGTGTCCCAGGCTCGGATGTCGACGAGCAGGACGTTGACGATGTTGCGGCCCTTGCCCTCCTCGTACGCGAGGCGGGGGAGGTCGACGGAGATCGGGGTCGCGGTGCGGGCGCCGAGGGCGATCGTCGCGGCGAGGGCCATGACCGCTCCGACCGCGATGCCGATGACCGCGCGCAGGCGCTTGCGCATCGGCTGGTGCTTCTGCGCGATCCGGGTGGGGAGGCGGCGCAGCACGAGGACGAAGACGACCAGCGTGATCGTCTCGATCAGCGCCTGGGTGAGCGCGAGGTCCGGGGCGCCCTGGATCGCGAAGAGGGCGACCATCCCGTAGCCGGTGGCGCCGGCGAGCAGCACGGCGGCGACGCGGTTGCGCGCGACGGCGCAGAGGATCGCCGCGAGGATCATCACGGCGGCGACGGCGAGCTGGCCGGGCGAGTCCCAGAAGACGAGGTCGCCGGGCCAGGTGCGGTTCAGCGCCGCGGCGCCGCCGACGCCGAGGACGAAGACCGCGAAGATCACCGTCAGGTAGCGGGGGAGCGAGCCGCGCTGGACGAACTCGGTGACCGTGCTGGCGACGCGGTCGAGCCAGCGGACGGTCGCCCAGTAGCCCTCGGCGGAGTCGATCGTGTTCGGGACCCGGGACTGGATCCGCGCGACCGCGATCCGCTTCGCGAAGAGCAGCAGGCCGATCGCGATGACCAGGGCGCTGAGCGCGAGGGCCGGCTCGAAGCCGTGCCAGAGCGCGAGGTGGTAGCCGCCGTGGTCGGACTCCTCGGCCGCCGCGGCGAGCTGCGGGTCGGCGTCGGGGGCGCCGTAGGGGAGCGTGTCCGCGTACACCGCGACCAGCGGGTCGAGGAGGGACGCGCCGATGCCGCCGACGACGCTCACGACGGCGAGGACGACGGTGGGTGCGGTGAAGGTCCACGGCTCCGCGTGGAGGTGGGTGTCCTCGAGGCCCTTCTTGCGGGCGAACGCGCCCCAGAAGAAGCGGGCCGAATAGGCGACGGTGAGGATCGAGCCGAGCACGAGTCCGATCAGCGCGACCCAGGCCCAGAACGAGCCCTGCTCGATCGCGGACAGCAGGCTGGTGAAGACCGCCTCCTTGGCGACGAAGCCGAGCAGCGGCGGGATGCCGGCCATCGAGAGCACGCCGAGCAGCGCGGCGCCCGCGAGCACCGGCGCCTGGCGGCCGAGACCGCTGAGCTTGCGCAGGTCGCGGGTGCCGGCGCGGTGGTCGACGATGCCGACGGCGAGGAACAGGAGCGCCTTGAACAGCGCGTGGCCGATCAGCAGGGTGAGCCCGGCGAGCGCCGCGTCGCGCGAGCCGAAGCCGACCGCGACGGTCAGGAAGCCGAGCTGGCTCACGGTGCCGTAGGCGAGGACGAGCTTGAGGTCGTACTGGCGGAGCGAGCGCCAGCCGCCGACGAGCATCGTCCAGACGCCGACGCTGACGATCACGGGCAGCCAGACGGCGTCGTCCGCGAAGCCGGGAGCGAGACGGGCGACGAGGTAGATGCCGGCCTTCACCATCGCGGCGGCGTGCAGGTAGGCGCTGACCGGGGTCGGCGCGGCCATCGCGGCCGGCAGCCAGAAGTGGAAGGGGACGAGCGCCGACTTGGAGAAGGCGCCGAGCAGCACCAGGACGAGGGCGACCGAGACGATCGGGCCGGACGGCGCGGCGGCGACGATGCCCGCGAGGCTCGAGGTGCCGGACTCGACGATCAGGATGATCACGCCGACGAGCATCGCCAGGCCGCCGAGGGTGGTGACCAGCAGCGCCTGGAGGCCGGCTCCACGGCTCTCCTTGCGCCCGCTGTAGTGCCCGATCAGCAGGTAGGAGAGGACGCTCGTGGCCTCCCAGAAGACGAAGAGGATGATCACGTCGTCGGCGGTGACCAGCCCGTACATCACGCCCGCGAAGGCGAAGAGCAGGGCGGCGAAGCGGCCGAGAGACGGCTCGTCGCTCTTGAAGTAGCTGCCGCAGTAGGCGAGGACGAGGGCGCCGACGCCGCTGACGACGAGCGCGAGGACGATCGACAGCGCGTCGAGCCGGAACGAGAGGGAGATGTCGAGGGAGGGGATCCACGGGATCTCCTCGCGGAGCTCCCCGCCGGCGAGGACCGTCGGCAGCGAGGCCGCGGTCGACACGAAGGTGGCGGCCGGCACGAGCGCGAGGGCGTAGAAGACCTTCGGGCCGAAGCGGTCGACGATCCACGGCGTGACCACCGCGAGGGCGAACGTGATCGCGAGGGTGAGGAGCATCACACAGTCCTCCCCGGTTCCACTCAGCACAGTTGTCCAGACAAGGATAAGGGAGGGCGGGCGGCCGGAACCTGAGTGCGGACGGGCTTGACGACCTCCGTTCCCCTACCGTGGTGCGCATGGCCCGCTCACTGCTCCCCGACCAGACCTGCCGGATCCGCGTGCTCGACGTCGCGAGCGGCGAGGCGACGACGGTGTTCTCCTCCGCGGAGCTGCTCGTGGAGGCGCCGAACTGGTCGCCGGACGGGTCGTTCCTCGTCGTGAACGGGGACGGCGGGCTGTTCCGGCTGCCTCTCGGGGACGCGCCGGTCGGGCCCGCCGCCCTCGAGGCGATCCCGCTCGACGGGGTGCCGGACGAGCTCAACAACGACCACGTGCTCGCTCCCGGCGGCGGCACCGCCTACGTCTCGGCCCGCGACGGCCACCTCTACGCGGTCGCGCTCGACGGCTCGGCACCCGCGCGCCGGCTCACCTCCGCCGGACCCGTGCCGCGCTTCAAGCACTACCTGCACGGCGTCTCGCCCGACGGCCGGCTGCTCGCGCTGATCGGCGGCGGCGAGGACGCGACCGGGCGCTGGGTCACCAACGTGTTCACGATGCCGGCCGAGGGCGGTCCGCTGACCGCGCTGACCGACGACGCGCACCCCGACGACGGCGTCGACTTCTCCGCGGACGGGGAACGGCTCTTCTTCAACTCCGAGCGGGAGGGCGGTGTCGCCCAGCTGTTCCGGATGCGTCTCGACGGCTCCGGGATCGAGCGGTTCGTGGCCTCGGACACGGTCGACTGGTTCCCGCACGAGTCGCCGGACAGCGCGCACCTGCTCTACCTGGCGTACCCCGCGGGGACGGCCGGGCACCCGGAGAACCTGCCGGTCGAGCTGCGGCTGATCGCGCTCGAGGGGCGCGCGGACGGCGACACGTCCCCGGGCCGGGTGGTGCAGTCGCTCTTCGGCGGCCAGGGCACGATCAACGTCGCCGGCTGGTCTCCGGACTCGACGCGCTTCGCCTACGCCGACTACCCGCTCGGCGGCTGACGCCCAGCGCGCCGCGAGTGGCTGAGTGCTTGCTCCGCATGCGCGGCGGGGGATCGGCAGTGCGGCCCGCGGCGAGTTGAATCGGGGGATGACGACCGACAGCGCAGCTCCGTCCCACGACTCCCTCACCCGCACGCCCCTGGGCGACTCCGGCATCGAGGTCTTCCCGCTCTCTCTCGGCGGCAACGTCTTCGGCTGGACCGCCGGGAAGCAGACCTCCTTCGACGTCCTCGACGGCTACGTCGCCGCGGGCGGCGACTTCATCGACACGGCCGACTCCTACTCGGCCTGGGTCCCCGGCAACCACGGCGGCGAGTCCGAGACGATCATCGGCGAGTGGCTCTCGCGCCGCTCGGGCTCGCGCGACGACGTCGTGATCGCGACCAAGGTCAGCAGGCACCCCGAGTTCACCGGTCTCGCCCCCGACAACGTCCGCAAGGCCGCCCGCGCCTCGCTCCAGCGCCTGCGCACCGACCGGATCGATCTCTACTACGCGCACTTCGACGACGACGCCGTCCCGCTCGAGGACATCGCCCGGGTCTTCTCCGAGCTCGTCGACGAGGGCCTCGTCCGCGCCATCGGCGTCTCGAACTTCAGCGCCGACCGCATCGCGGAGTGGCTGCGCCTCGCGAAGGAGGAGGGCCTGCACGCACCGGTCGCCGTCCAGCCGCACTACAACCTCGTCGAGCGCGGCATCGAGGCGGACGTCCTGCCGCTCGCCCGCGAGGCCGGGCTCGCCGTCGTCCCCTACTACGCGCTCGCGTCCGGCTTCCTGACGGGCAAGTACCGCGACGGCTCGACGCCCGACAGCCCGCGCGCCTCCGGTGCCGCGCAGTACCTCGACGCCCGCGGACGCCGGGTGCTGGCGGCCCTCGACGCGGCCGCGGCCGCCCACGACGCCGAGGTCGCGACCGTCGCCCTCGCGTGGCTCCGCTTGCAGGACGGCGTCGCGGCGCCGATCGCGAGCGCCCGCGTGATGGAGCAGCTGCCCGCCCTCGTCGCCTCCGCGACGCTCGAGCTGACGGCGGACGAGCTGGCCGCGCTCGACACGGCGAGCCGCTCGTAGCCGGGTCCCGAGCAGGGATCGCCGCGTCGAGATCGGGAAGTCCATGCTGATCGAGTAGCCCGCGCAGCGGGCGTATCGAGATCCACCGGCGTCAGAGCAGGAGTCTGAAGACCCACGTGCTGACGACGGCGGGTCTCTATACGCCCCTGCGGGGCTACTCGACCAGCATGAAGGGCCCCGGTGCGCAGCTGCTCCACCAGCGCAGGGGACGGCTCGTCCCTTGCTGGTCGAGTAGCCCGCGAAGCGGGCGTATCGAGACCCACCCCGCCCGGACCACCCCCTCCACCCCGCGGTCATCACCGCCCCGTGGAGGTGCTATCGTCTAACGGTGCCAAATCGCGGGCACGCCCCGAGAGGGGCAGTCAGACCCGCAGGTGCGCCCCCTTAGCTCATTGGTAGAGCACTTCCTTGGTAAGGAAGAGGTAGTGGGTCCGATTCCCACAGGGGGCTCCGTTCCCGGCAGGCCAGCCTCCGGAAACGTGCGGCGGGGTAGCTCAGGTGGTTAGAGCACACGGCTCATAATCGTGGTGTCGCGGGTTCAAGTCCCGCTCCCGCTACATCGAGAAGGCCCCGGTTCGCACGTCGAGCCGGGGCCTTCGTCGTCCCCGCCGCACCCCCTCCGCGAGATGCCACTTGTGCGCGCGACGCGCCGCGAAAGGCGGGCACAAGTGGCATCTCGCGGAGACGACCGGTCGTCAGAGCATCGAGATCGTGCGGTTCTCGATCCGGAGGACGCCGTCGCACTCGGCGAGGAAGTCCGCCTCGCCGTGCATCGTCAGGAGGACGGTGACCCCCTCGGCCACCCGCTCGCGGAGGAGGTCCTTGACGACCGCGACGCTCTCCGTGTCGAGCGCGGTGAACGGCTCGTCGAGGAGGAGCACCTTCGGGTCCTCCATCAGAGCCTGCGCGAGGGACAGCTTCTGCTTCATCCCCGAGGAGAAGGTGCGGACCGCTGAGCGCCCCGTGCTCTGCAGACGTACCGAGGCGAGCGTCGCGCGGATCTCCTCGATCCCGATGCGCTTGCGGATCGCGGCCAGTCGCAGGAGGTTCTGCTCCGCGGAGAGGCCTGCGATGTAGGCGGGGCCGTCGATCGTGATCCCGAAGCCGTCCGGGAACGTCCGCCCTTCCGGCGAGATCGCCGGGTCGACGCTGATGCTGCCCGAGTCCGGCCTCAGGAATCCGCAGAGCAGTCGCAGCAGGACCGACTTCCCGGAGCCGTTCGGGCCGAGGAGGGCGTACAGACCGCCTCGGCGCAGCTCGAACGCCACGTCGCTGTAGAGCAGATGCCCGCGGATGCTCTTGGACACACCCTCGACCGTGATGGCGTTCGTCATGGGCGACCTCTTTCTGTTCTGGGATGCCTCTCGGCCAGTCGAGACGCGATGCCTGCTGCGACGAGGACGATGCAGGCGCTCCCCAGCGCCAGCGCCGTCCCGTGGAGGACGCTCGGCCAGCCCCCTGCGCATCTCCAGAGGCCCGCAACGGCGAGCGGGTTGCCCTCGAGGAGCTTGCTCGGCAGGAAGGCCAGCCCGGCGGAGAAGGCGGCGGGCAGCGCACCCGATCCGGCGAGCGGCGCGAACGCGGAGGAGACGGCCGCGACCAGCATCAACTGCAGCGTTCCGTTGACCAGGAGCTGGAACCCCACCACCGGGTCGGCGAAGGACGCGAGCTCGCCGGGTGCGCCCCGAAGCAGCGCCTCGGCACCGGCCAGAGCGGCGACGAGCGCACTCACCCCGAGCGCGCGGGCGAGGAGCCCCGCGCCGAGCCGCCGATTCCGAGCGCCGTTCGATCCGAACCGGATCAGCTCGCAGCGGAGGATCGGGCGTCGGGGATCGAGCTCACTGAGCTGCCAGGTCAGCGCGAAGCCGGTGATGATGAGGACGGAGAACAGAGTGGGTGCGAGAGCGCCGACAGGGCCCGCGAAGAGAGGACCGAGGACGCTCCCCTCGATCCCGGGTGCCGGAAGCCCCTCTGCGGCCGACCGGAGCCCCGTCGGTCCGAGTGCGACCGAACCGAGGAGGAGCACGTACACCGCCCATCCGGCACCCCGTGACCGCGCCGCTCCGGACAGCCGGCGGTCCTGCACCCGCATCGCGCCGAGGAGCACGACCTCGATCGAGAGCAGGACGACGAAGGCGCCCAGCACGCCGAACGGCCGCCCGAGATGGAGCGACGAGCTGGAGAGGAAGGCCGAGCTGACGGCGGAGTCCCTCGGGAGTCCCCCCGCCGCCGAGACGGCGAACCAGCCGAGCAGCACCGTCGCCGCAACCCCGACGAGGACACTCCCGCCCGAGAGCACCCAGCAGGCGGAGAGGAGGGACCCGATCGTCGCGAGGAAGAGCAGGAGGAGCGGGAGCTGGAGCAGCACTCCGACGGGCGGGGGCAGCGCGACGTCCGCGAGCAGCGCACTCACCGATCCGGGCACGCGCGCGACGTCGTTCGCCAGCCCGAGCGAGCACACCCAGCACGTCGTCAGCACCCCGAACAGGACGACCGCAGCGCTCGCCGCGTCGCTGCGCAGGAGGACGAGGAGAGCGTTCCTGAGCGATCCGGCCCGGATGCACACCGCCTCCGGCGGGAGGGATCTCGACGCCAGGAAGAAGGCGATGCACCAGGGCGCTCCCAGTCCGCAGCAGACGAAGAGCGGGTCGTTCACGACTTCGATCGCCAGGTCGACGAATCCGAACGAGGAACCCGACGCGGCCCAGAGCATCCGCTGGTGGATCGAGTACGCGGCGGCAGCTGCGAGGGCCCAGCCGGCGAGCAGCAGGCGGACACGGCGGGAGAGCGAGGCGATCATGTCAGCGCCGGGAGTCGCTGGGCTCTACCGAGGATCCGCCGTGCGGCGAGAACCGTCGCGGCTCCAGCGACCGCGAGCGGCAGGACCATGATGCCGATCGGCGCCTGATCGAGACCGAACGGGAAGGCTCCGTACATGAATCCGAGAAGCGGCCGGTCGACCAGAGCGACAGCCATCGTCTCGACGAAGAAGATCACTGCGGGCAGCACCATCGCCAGCCCCAGGTTCTTCAGTGCGACCAGTGCGAGCACCCCGGCCATCGCCGTGATCGCGCCCCAGGCGCCCAGCACCGAGGAGTAGCCGATCAGGTACACCGGCCAGCCGAAGGCGAGCAGCTGCGAGTAGTTCACGCGCTCCAGGGCGTTCCGTTCCACCTCGTCCGGTGCGAGTCCGTACACGACCGGATCGATGAAGGGCGCACCCAGCTCCGGCCAGATCCCGAAGGCGATCAGTCCGGGAAGGAGTGCGGCGACGAAGCCGAGCACGAATCCTCCGAGGGCGACGCTGAGCACCCGGGTCGTCAGGTAGGACCGGAGATCCGTCCGCGCGCGGACGAGGATGACGAACCTGTTCCTGATCTCGGCAGCGGTGCCGCTGCAGCAGGCCGTCGTGATGAAGACGGGGAAGAGGACGATCATCGGGGAGATCATGAACTGCGAGTAGACGTCCAGCTCGTCGCGGTAGACACCGCCGCCCACCTCCGCCAGCCCGAGGGCGGTCGGACCGACGACGAGGATCACACCGAGGAGCGCCTGCGGCCAGCGCAACGACGACCGCAGATCGGTGAGGACCAGTGCGAAGCGCGACGGCACGGTCGTGTCGATGGTCGGGCTCCGGCTCTACCAGGCCTGCCACTGACCCCGCACGTGCACCTGATAGAGGGTGAAGGGGGTCGTTCGTGTCGATGTCATCGTCGCCGTTCCTCGCGGTGCGGCCGGGCCCGGCGCCTCGACCATACGAATATGATCCCTCATTGAGGAACAACCACCTACCCCTCTTCGGAACTCACGAAGACGCGACCGTGGGTGGACCCGCGTCGAGCGCGGCCGAGCCGCCGGTCGCCGACCGCACCCCGGGAGGGAGGGGAAGGATCAGACCTCGCAGCCGGCGAAGAGGACGTCAGGGGAGGAGACGAGGTCGTCGAGGGTCAGCAAGCGGGTGAGGTCGTGGCCGGCGGCCAGGGCGTTCGACCGCTCGAGGTCCGTCTGCGGAGCCAGGCGGCCCTCCATCACGCCGCCGAGGGCGCGGACGGCGCAGGCGGCGACGACGCCCTCGGGGGTGCCGCCGATGCCGAGCACCAGGTCGACGGCGCCGGAGGGGTCGGCCGCCTCGATCGCGACCGAGACGTCGCCCTCGCCGCGCAGGGACAGCGCGACGCCGGCGTCCCGCAGGGCCGCGATCAGTCCGGCGTGCCGCGGCTTGTCGAGGACGGCGACCACCAGCTCGGAGACCGGCTTGCCCAGGGCCTCCGCCAGCCGTCGCGCGTTCTCGCCGGGAGCCAGGTCCAGCCCGACGACCCCCGCCCCCGCACCGGAGCAGACCAGCTTGTCCATGTAGAAGACGTCGCGCGGATCGAGCATCGTGCCGCGCGGCGCGAGCGCGATCACGCAGACCGAGCCGGGGATCCCCTCCGCCGTCAGCCGCGTGCCGTCCAGCGGATCCACCGCGACATCGCAGGAGGGCGAGCCGGCCCGGCCGAGCCGCTCGCCGTTCGCGAGCATGGGCGCGTCGTCCTTCTCGCCCTCGCCGATGACCACGACACCGTCGAACGGCGCCTCGGCGAGCACCGCGCGCATCGCCGCGACCGAGGCCGCGTCGGCGGCGAGCTTGTCGCCGCGCCCGTACCAGCCGCGCGCCGCCTCCGCCGCCGCCCGGACGCTCGCGGCCACCGCCTCGCGCAGCTCGGCGGAGTAGGACGGCGACGCGATCAGCCGG
Organism: Rathayibacter sp. VKM Ac-2804; assembly: GCF_009866655.1. Lineage (NCBI taxonomy): Bacteria > Bacillati > Actinomycetota > Actinomycetes > Micrococcales > Microbacteriaceae > Rathayibacter > Rathayibacter sp. VKM Ac-2804. The sequence continues at coordinate 3,402,268 of NZ_CP047420.1, read as the reverse complement.
ACGTCGCTCACGCGCGCGCCGGCTGCGACGTCGCGGTGCGCACCAGGCGCTCGAGGGTGCGCAGGCCGTCGGAGGAGAGCACGGACTCGAGGTGGCCCTGGACCGATGCGACCGCCTCGCCGCGGAGCGCGTCGACGATCCCCGTCGCGGGGTCCCGCGAGATCTCGAGGTCGAGCAGCGGGGTGCTCGACACGTCCGCGCCGGCCACGGACGAGAAGGTGTTGTAGAAGCCGATCGCCGCGTCCTCGCCGAAGACGTCGACCGCCAGCCGGACGCCCTGCCGGGGCGCGGGCAGCGGCTCGACCGGCAGCCCGGCGAGCAGCGACAGCATCTGGTGGCTGAGGCAGACGGCGAGCATCGGCCGCTCCGAGGCGAGCCGCTCGGTCATCAGCGCCCGCAGGCGCGCGATCCGCGGCTCGGAGTCGTCGCGCGGGTCGCCGGGACCGGGCCCGAACACGACGAGGTCGTCGCTCAGTACGTCCTCGACGCTCGACCAGCGCTCGACCCGGGCGTCCATGCCGAGGTGGCGCAGCTGGTGCGCGAGCATCGTCGTGAACTGGTCCTCGTTGTCGACGATGAGGGCGGTGTGGCCGGCGAGACCCTCGATGTGCTCGGGGGCCTGCGGCCGCAGCCAGAACGAGGCGAGCCGCTCATTGCGCGCCTCGAGCGCCTCCTGCACGCCGGGCTGCGCGTTGAGGTCGATCGCCGGCGGGATGTCGCGGTGGGGGAGCAGCCCCAGCGCGGAGAGCACGCCGGAGGCCTTCGCGCGGGTCTCGGCGACCTCGCCCTCCGGTGTCGAGTGCCGCACGAGCGTCGCCCCGGCCGGCACGGTGAGCCGGCCGTCCTCGCGGAGGTAGGCGGTGCGGATCAGGATCGGCGCGTCGACCGTGTAGCCGTGCTCCTCCGGCTCGAACAGCGCGAGCACACCGGAGTAGTAGCCGCGCGGCTCCTTCTCGTACTCCGCGATCACGGCGCAGGCGTTCTCCATCGGCGAGCCGGTGACGGTCGGCGCGAACATCGTCAGCCGCAGCACCTCGCGGACGTCGAGGTCGGTGCGCCCCTCGAGCAGGTACTCGGTGTGGCTGAGCCGCGACATCTGCTTGAGGAACGGGCCGAGGATCCGGCCGCCGTTCGGGCAGACCGCGCTCATCATCTTCATCTCCTCGTCGACCACCATGAAGAGCTCCTCGCTCTCCTTGACGTCGGCGAGGAACGCGAGGACCTCGGCGCCGGTCGGGCCGGCCGCGGGGTGGCGGAAGGTGCCGCTGATCGGGTTCATCATCGCCACGCCGTCGCGCACCGAGACGTGGCGCTCGGGCGTCGCGCCCACCGCGGTGACGGCCGGCGAGCCGTCGGCGCCGGGAGTGTGGATCGCGAAGGTCCAGTAGGCGCCGGACTCGTCGGTGAGCAGCCGGCGGAACCAGGCCAGCACCGCCTCGACCGCGGGAGCATCGGTGTGCGCGACGAACGCGCGGTTGATGACGAAGTTGGCGCCCTCGCCCCGGCCGATCTCGTCGTCGATCACCCGGCGGACGATCTCCGCGTACTCCTCGTCGGGCACGTCGAAGCCGCGCTCCTCGACCGGGATCTCGCGCTCGGGCAGCAGCCGCAGCACCTCGGCGAGCGGCACGCTCTCGCGCTCGCGCACCACGAGGTTGCGCAGTGGAGCGCCGTCGTCCTTGGCCGCGAAGCCGCGCTCGCGCACCTGGCGGTAGGGCACGAGCGTCAGCACGTCGGCGCCGTCGAGCGGGATGTCGGCGAGGCCGTCGACGTCGACGACGTCGCCCGTGAAGACGTCGACGTCCGTCCGGCCCTGCCGGAGGACGACCGCGAACGGCAGCGATCCGTCGGAGGCGAGGATGCGGGAGAGGAGCGAGGTCATCGTGGTCCTTGGGTCGGGGTGTCCCTCACCCGGGCCCCGACATGCAGAACGACCGCCCGGTCGAGGCGGTCGTGTGCGAGAGGAGTCTGCGCGTCGGCCTGCCTAGGAGGCGGGCCACCAGGGGCGGAGGGTCGACGTGAGCACGGGGGAAGTCTAGGGGAGCGGCCGCTCGGGCGGCCACCCGATCAGGCGGTCGCGGCGTCGGCTGCGGGCTCGATCCGCTCCGTCGACTCGCCGCGGAGGGTCCGGAGCAGGAGCGTCGCCCCGGCCGTCGCAGCGGGCGTGGCGACCACCGCGCCGCCGGGGACGAGGAAGGTCAGGTAGACCGCGATGCCGAAGCCGAGCGACACCGCGCGGCGCTCGCCGAGGAGGCGGCGGCGGTCGCGGAGGGTCAGGCCTCGCGCGTCCCCGGCGAACCCGGTCAGCTCGAGGGCGAGCGCCCGGCCGCCGACGAGCGCGCCGGCGATCAGGCCGATCACCTGTCCGACGATCGGGATGACGCCGAGCAGGACCAGCACGACGCCGATCCCGAGCGAGGTGGCCACCAGCACCCCGGAGTCGCGGAGCGAGCGGCCGAGTCCGCTCCAGAACCCCGTCTCGTGCTCGTCGGGCACGCCGCCGAGCTCGTTCTCGACCCCGCGCCAGATCCGCTCGTAGAACGGATCGCCGACCAGGAGGGTGACGGCGGCGAACAGGACGACGCCGAGGGCCACCAGCGCGCCGACCGCGGCGATCGAGATCAGCAGGCGGACGGTCCCCGCCCAGGACTCGTCCCAGTCGTCCGCGAACGGCGTCAGTGCGAGGACGACGCCGTCGATCCGGGTGAGGACGAGCACCAGCACGCCGACGAAGACGAGGCCGACGATCAGGGGCGGGATCGCGCCGAGGAGCATGGCCCGGGGCGAGCGGACCCAGGTGCCGAACCCCCTGCCGAAGAGCCGTGCACCGAGGGCCAGGTCGCGGAGGATCGCCATGGCTCGATCCTCGCAGAAGCGCCGTTACGCGATCGATGCAGAGCGCGTCCTCGCGGGGGATGTGCGGATGTTCAGGCCGCTGATAGACATCAGCCAGGCGCCACGGGGGCAGCTTCGGCGCCGATCCCGCTTCCACATTCTCGAGAAGGAAGACATCCATGTCTCTCCGGGGGACCTCTCTCCGCTCGCGCTCGCGTCTCGCGTGCCTCACCCTCGTCGTCGGCCTCGCCGGCGGCCTGATCGCCCCGGCCGCCGCCGCGTCGACCAGCACTCCGGAGCCGACCGCGACCGCCGTCGCGACGTCGACTCCGACCGCGACCCCCACCCCGACGGCTGTCCCGACCGCGGCCCCGACCGCGACGCCGCAGCCGACCGGGACCGCGACGCCGACGGCGACTGCGACCGCGACGGCGACTGCGACACCGACGGCGACTCCGACTCCGGTCGAGACCCCCGTCACGACGCCGACGGCCTCTCCCGCCCCGATCCCCGGCACTGTGACCTTCGACGGCGCGATCTCCGTCAGCACTGCCCCCGGGACGATCACGCTGGCGGTGCCCGCCCGCTCCGCTACGGGCCCCGTCGGTGCGGCGAGCATCTTCTACCGCATCGCCCAGGACGGCGGCGTCGGAGTCGCCCTGGACACCGTCGAGCAGGTCCCCGCCGAGGGGTTGCCGCCGCGCATCATCGAGGTCGCCCTGCCGTATTCGGACGACTGGACCGTGTCGGTCTCGACGGCCGTCGACGGCTCGGTGTTCCAGCAGACCGTCACGGTGCTCAGCGCCTTCGACACCTGCGCCGCGGGCCTGGACCGTTCTCAGACGAACGAGCCCTTCACCGTCGACGCCGTCGCCGGCGTCGGCCGGATCGACGTCACCGTGGGAGCGCTGACGCTCGCCGACTGCTTCGACGAGCTGGAGTTCCGGGTCCTGGTCAAGCTAGCTGACGGCAACGACGAGCAGGAGGGCGTCGAGCTCGGCCCGCTCCGGAGCGACTCGACCTTCGACGGGGCTACCGTCTCCGGATCCTTCGCCCCTGGCCGGTACTTCGTGGTCGTCCTGGCCGGCGGGGTCGTCGACGGCGAGAGCGGGGGTCTGTTCCAGGTCTTCGCCCCGAGCGTGAACCAGCCCGACGATGAGCGCGAGTTCCTCGTCGTGACCGCAGCGAAGACCACCACCACGACGGCGACCACGACCTCGGGCGGCACTCGGCTCGCGGACACCGGCTCGGATGCCGCGGGTGCAGCGACCGGCGCCGCAGCCCTGCTGCTCGCCGGCTTCACAGCCCTCGTGATCGCCCGCCGCCGAACCGCCCAGCGGTCCTAGACCGCAGCACGACCGGCCACCGCCGGGGCCCGGGAGTCGTCGCTTCCGGGTCTTCGGCGTGCCCGCGGGAGGGTCCGGTCGGCGGTCGATCGAGCCGCCTGAGAGGCGCGCCCAGATCTCGTGAAGACGCCGTTACGCGATCGATGCAGAGCGCGTCCTCGCGGGGGATGTGCGGATGTTCAGGCCGCTGATAGACATCAGCCAGGCGCCACGGGGGCAGCTTCGGCGCCGATCCCGCTTCTACATTCTCGAGAAGGAATACATCCATGTCTCTCCGGGGGACCTCTCTCCGCTCGCGCTCGCGTCTCGCGTGCCTCACCCTCGTCGTCGGCCTCGCCGGCGGCCTGATCGCCCCGGCCGCCGCCGCGTCGACCAGCACTCCGGAGCCGACCGCGACCGCCGTCGCGACGTCGACTCCGACCGCGACCCCGACACCGACGGCTGTCCCGACCGCGGCCCCGCAGCCGACCGGGACCGCGACGCCGACGGCGACGCCGACCGCGACTCCCACGGTCGTGCCGACGACGACCCCGACCGCGACTCCCGGGCCGACGACGACCCCGACCGCGACTCCCGAGCCGACGCCTGCCGAGCCGCAGCCCGCCGCGCCCGGCTGCGACCCGTTCGTGCCGCCGGCTCTCCCCTTCGACGCCGCGGCCCTCACGGTCGACCTGACCCGGCCGGGCACCGTGACGGCGACCGTGCCGCCCTCCGAGCTGGCGGACTGCACCGACGGATCGACGATCATCCTCGCGATCATGCCGACCCTCACCGAGACCACGGACGACATCGCCAGCGCCGAGGTCGTCGTCGGAGACGAGGGCTACGCAGGCGGGACCCTGACCGTCCCGGTCCGCACCAGCCGCGAGTACACCGTCACCGTCACCGTCATCCAGTCGGTGGGTGGGTCCCCGATGTGGATCCTCGAGCCGTACACGCAGGTCGCGACGCTCTACGCCACCGACCTCGAAGCCTGCCTCGGCGCGAACCGCAACTACGTCGTCGAGTCGCTCTCGGGCCCGGTGACCGCGACCGCCGGTGTCCGCTCCGTGACCGTGACCGTCCCCGAGATCGGCACCATCGCCTGCGTCCCGCGCGGCGAGGTCCGGATCTGGTCCTTCGACTACGAGCGGCCGAACGAGCTCGACGGCTTCACGCCGGTTCTGCTCGGGTCGATCCCCTTTGACGGCGGCTACTTCCCCGGTGCGACGCGGACCTACGCGACCACTCCCGGTCACAACGACGTCCGCGTCACCATCGTCGGATTCGTGGACGGCGGTGAGACCGGACGCGAGTACGTCGGCGATCAGATCCACCTGACCGTCGCGTCCGGCGCCGTGACCACGACCTCGGGTGGCTCGGCGCTCGCCGAGACCGGTGTCGAGACCGCGGGCCTCGTCTCCGGTGCGGCCGCCCTGCTGGCGCTCGGCCTCGTGTCGCTCGTCGCGACGCGCCGTCACCGGAGCGCGCAGCAGTCCTAGCCGCTGCACACGAAGGGCCCGGGAGCGTCTGCTCCCGGGCACTTCGTGCGTCCCGCGTCGTGCGCTCGCCTCAGGCCAGCGCGAACGGGGCGAGCAGCCCCGTCATCTCCTTCGGGCGCGGCGCTGCGAACTCGTCGCGGCGCGAGGTCGTGACTCCCATCGCGACGAGGCTCTCGACCAGCCGGACCGCGGCGGCGACCCCGTCGATCACCGGGACCCCGAGCTCGTGCGAGAGGTCGCGGCAGAGGTCGGCCATCCCGGCGCAGCCGAGCACGATCACGTCGGAGCCGTCCGTCGCGAGGGCGGCGGCGCACTCCTCGAGGATCACCCGGCGCGCGTCGGAGTGCGGGTCGTCGAGCTCGAGCACCGGGATGTCGCAGGCGTGCACTCCCGCGCAGGCCCGGTCGAAGCCGGCGCGGTGCGCGATGTCCCAGGCCCGTCCGCTCGTGCGCGAGAGCGTGGTGACGACGCTGAACCGCCGGCCGACCAGGGAGGCCATGTGCATCGCGGCCTCGGCGATGCCGATCACCGGCCCGCGGGCGATCTCGCGGGCCGCGTCGATACCCGGGTCGCCGAAGCAGGCGACGACGTAGCCGTCGCTGCCCGCCGCGTCGCCGCGGACGATCTCGTGCAGCAGCCCCGGGACGGCCAGCGCCTCGTCGTAGTGGCTCTCGATCGAGGCGGGCCCCATCGGCGGAGTGACGGCGACGATCTCGGTGCCGACGGAGGCGACGGACCGCGCGGCGCGGCCGATCGCTCCCGTCATGCGCTCGCTGGTGTTCGGATTGACGACGGTGATGCGCACGGGCGCTCCTCGGGATGCTGCGGGGGTGGAACGGCGACGGCGCCCGACTCACCACCTGCCACTCCTCAGAAGTCGCGGTAGTCACGCGCGACTACCGCGACTTCTGGAGGATGGCGTGGATGGCGAGGCGGCCGCCCGGGTGGGGTCGGGTGTCAGTGGCGGGCGGGGGGGGGGAGCGCGCGGGTCAGACCGCGCTGCCGTCGCTCACGTTGGCGAGGTCCTCCTCGAGGCGGCCGATGCGGGGAGCGCGGCGCTCGAGGAGGGCCATCGCGACGAAGCCGAGGCCGCAGCCGAGGAACCAGCTGTAGTCGCCGAGCCAGGTGAACGACGGTCCGCCCGCCTCCTCGATCCAGCGCGGCACGAGCACCGAGAGGACGGAGGGGACACCGCCGATCACGGTGGCCCAGACGGCGTTGGGGTTGAAGCCGCGGGAGAACCAGTAGCGGCCCTTCTCGCTCATCGTGTAGAGGTCGTCCACCCAGACGCGCTGGCGGCTGACCAGGTAGTAGCCGGCGATCAGGACGCCGAACAGCGGGCCGATCAGGGCGCCGAGGATGCCGAGCGTGTAGTGGATGGCGGTGTCGTTCGAGTACCAGTTCCACGGGGTGAGCAGCACCGAGCCGACCGCCGCGATCATGCCGCCCATCCGCCAGCTGATCTTCTTCGGGTTGACGTTGGAGAAGTCGAACGCGGGCGAGATGAAGTTGGCGACGATGTTGATGCCGATCGTCGCGATGACGAAGGTGAGCCCGCCGAGCAGGACGGCGAACCAGGTGTCGATCCGCTCGACCGTCTCGATCGGATCGGTGATCAGCTCGCCGAAGACGGGGACCGTCGCGGAGGCGGTGATCACGGTGAGCAGGGAGAAGAAGAGGAAGTTGATCGGCAGGCCGAGGAGATTGCCCTTCTTCACGGCGCGGTAGCTGCGGGCGTAGCGGGAGAAGTCGCCGAAGTTGAGCATCGGGCCGGAGAAGTAGGAGACGACCAGCGCGACCGCCGAGATCATCACCGGGATCGACGACGCGAGGTCGAGGACCTCGCCCGAGCCGAGGTTGAGCGAGATGTTCTCCCAGCCGGCCTGCGAGACCAGGTAGATCGCGAGCACGAGCATCACGACGTAGACGGCCGGGCCGGCCCAGTCGATGAAGCGGCGGATCGACTCCATGCCGCGCCAGAAGAGCGCGGCCTGCGCGACCCAGAGGATCGAGTAGGAGAGGTAGCCGAGTGCCGAGAGGCCGAGGAAGGACGCCTCCGGGGTGTTCCAGGAGGCGAGCGCCGGGAAGAACTTGAGGAACACGATGTTCAGCGACTGCGCGGCGAGGTAGGTCTGGACGCCGTACCAGGCGATGGCGATGAGCCCGCGGATGATCGCGGGGATGTTCGCGCCGCGGACGCCGAAGATGGCGCGGTTGATCACCGGGTAGGGGACGCCGGTCACCTGGCTGGGCTTCGCGACGAGGTTGCAGAAGACCTGCACGATGACGATGCCGACCACGAGGGCCACCAGCACCTGCCAGCCGGCGAGGCCGAGGGCGAAGAGCGAGCCGGCGGTGACGTAGCCGCCGACGCTGTGCACGTCGGACATCCAGAACGCGAAGATGTTGTAGCTCGTCCAGCGCTGCTTGACGAGCGGGGCGAGGTCCTCGTTGGCGAGGCGGTCGTCGTAGCCCGGCTTGACGAGCGAGGGGCCGGCGAGGCCGGCGCTCTCGGCGGGCGCTGCGGGCGAGGGTTCGATGCGGGGTGCGGTGGCGCGGTCGGTCATGGTGGATCCACCTCTCGGGCGGGCGTGCGCGGGTCGGCGCACGGAGCGGATGTGTCAGGGTGGTCGAGGCGGTCGGCCGAGGCGATCGGCCGCCTCCGCGCGAGCGGTGGGCGTTCGGATCGTGTGAAGTGATGACTTCACACGGGAGAACCTAGGGCTCCGCGCGGCGAGGTTCGTTTCGCGCCCGTTACAGCTGTGTGACGATCACCGAGGAGAGGACGACGCCCCGCATGCCGACCGACGAGATCGCCCCCGATCCCGCTCCCGGCGCGGCTCCGGACGTCGCCGGCGTCCTCCTCGAGACGGGCCACGAGGGCGTCGGCGCGCGCCTGCGCGAGCTGCGTCTCGCGTCAGGGATGTCGCTGCGCGCGCTCGCCCGCGAGCTGGGCATCTCCGCCAGCGCCGTCTCGCAGATCGAGCGCGGGGCGATGCAGCCGTCGGTCGGGCGCCTGATCGCGATGGTCGGCGCCCTCGGCGTGCCGCTCTCCGCGGTCTTCGACACGACCGCCGCCGGGGCGTCGGCGCCGGCGTCCACTCCGGTGCCCACTCCGGTGCCGCCGACCGAGGGCGCGGCTCCGGCGATCACGACGGCGGTGGTGCGCGCGGGGGAGGTCGCTCCGGTCGTGCTCGAGGGCGGCGTGCTCTTCCGCCGGCTGGCGCCCCGGCCCGTCGACGCCGTCGACTTCTTCGAGTCGACCTACCCTCCGGGGGCGACCTCGACCGCGCACCGCCGGTTCCTCCGGCACGACGGCGTCGAGATCGGGACCGTCACCCAGGGCGAGCTCACCGTCGAGTTCGAGGACGAGACCGTGGTCCTCTCGGCGGGCGACGCGATCACGTTCCCGTGCGAGCGCGGCCACCGGATGATCAACCGCGGCTCCACGAGGGCGGTCGCGACCTGGTTGATCGTGCACCGCTGACGCGGCCCGCCGCGCCGCCATCCCGGTATGGCACAGTGACTGCATTCCTCCACAGGGGGGAGGTGCCGGGTGCCTGTCCACACCCTCCGGGGATCCGGTCGGGGGGCCCGCCTCGATGTCGGTGCCGCCTGGTGTGCTGTGCGCCTCGAACGATTGGTGCGGAACATGGATGGACGACAGGACAGGCGAGACGACGACGGCTGCCCCCGCTGGTGCGCGGGGGAGCACGACGAGATCGAGCGCGCGGAGGAGCGGCTGCACCGCTCGCGGGCGCACTCGATCCCGCTGGTGCTCTGGTGCGACGCGGGGGCGGCCGCGGATCCCGTCGCCGCCGTCGTGCACGTCTCGCTGTGCCGGCCGGGAGGCCGGGCCGAGGAGCGGCTGCGGCTCGAATCCGACGGACTCGGCGCGATCGACCTCGACCTCAGCGCCGCGGCGCGCCTCGCGCGCGGCGTCGAGGAGGCGCTGGGGCTACTGGGCCCCGGTGCCGCCCGATGAGCGGGGCGGGTTCGGCGGCAGGAGGTCCGACAGCTCGATGTCGAGGGCCTCGCAGAGCGCGAAGAGCGTCTTCAGCTGCGGGTTCGCGGGCGAGCCCGGCTTCGACTCGCCCTTCTCGAACTTCTGGTAGGTGTAGCCCGCCAGGCCGGCCGCATGGGCGATGCGCTCCTGGCTCTCGCCCTTGGCCATGCGGGCGCGGTGGAGGTTGGTGCCGAGCTCGCGGGCGTAGGTCATCCAGTCGCGTTCGGGGTCAGGTGTGGACATGCTCGCCAGCTTCGGAGAAGAATCGGCCCGGGTCACCCATACTCGCGTGGGTAATTGCCGATGGTCATACGTGCATGACCCTCATCGAGGGGGGAGGGGCCCGCAGGGGCCTCCGAGGCCAGCGCCTAAGATGGCCGGGTGCCAGTGAACCCCGACCTCACCGGGCGCGTGTTCGCGCCGACGGAGCCCTATCAGGTGGGACGCGAGAAGGTGCGCGAGTTCGCGCGCGCCGTCTCCGCGGAGTCCCCCCTCCACCTCGACCCCGCGGCGGCGCGCCGCGCGGGCTACCGCGACGTCGTCGCCCCGCCGACCTTCGCCGTGGTGATCCAGGAGTTCACGCTCGCCCAGCTGCTCGCCGCCCCCGACGCGGGGATCGACTTCAGCCGCGTCGTCCACGGCGACCAGCGCTTCAGCTACTCGCGCCCCATCGTCGCGGGCGACGAGCTGACCGCGACCCTCTCGGTCGCGAGCATCAAGCAGCTCGGCGCGCACTCGATGATCACCACGCAGTCGACCATGGTCGACGCCGACGGCGACCACGTCGTCACCGCCCTGTCCACCCTCGTCGTCAGGGGAGACGAATGAGCGCCGAGCGCCCCCTCCTGTCCGAGCTCACCGTCGGCGACGTCGTCGGCGAGCGGCGCTTCCACCTGGAGCGCGGCTCGCTCGTGCGCTACGCCGGCGCCTCCGGCGACTTCAACCCGATCCACTACCGCGACGACGTCGCGGCCGAGGTCGGGCTGCCGGGTGTGCTCGCGCACGGCATGCTCACGATGGGCACCGCCGTCCAGGTCGTCGTCGACTGGGTCGGCGACCCCGGCCGCGTCGTCGACTACCAGGTCCGCTTCACCCGGCCGGTCGTCGTCGACCCGAAGGAGGGCGCCGAGCTCGACGTCGTCGCGAAGGTCGGAGCGCTCGACGCCGAGGCCGGGACCGCGCGCATCGACCTCGCCGTGACCTTCGGCGGCCAGGCCGTGCTCGGCAAGGCCCAGGCGCGCGTCTCGCTGGCCTGATCGCGCCCCGATGACAGCACCCGCCCTCTCCACCCTCACCACTCTGCGCGTCGGAGGGGTCCCCGAGCGCCTGCTCGAGCCGGCCACCGAGGCCGAGCTGATCGCGACCCTCCGCGAGGTCTGGGCCGACGACGAGCCCTGGCTGCTGCTGGGGGGAGGCTCCAACCTCCTCGTCGGCGACGAGGGTGTCGAGGGGACGGTGGTGCGGGTCCGCACGACCGGTATCGAGCGGCTGGCGTCCGACCGGCCGGGCGCGGTGCACCTGCGCGTGCAGGCGGGCGAGTCGTGGGACGGCCTCGTCGCGGCCACCGTCGAGCGCGGCTGGGCCGGGCTCGAAGCGCTCAGCGGCATCCCCGGGACGGTCGGGGCGTCGCCGGTCCAGAACATCGGCGCCTACGGTCAGGAGCTCTCCGACACCCTCGTCGCGGTCGACTTCCTGGACGAGGGCGCGCACCAGCCCGTGCGGCTGACGGCGGCGGAGCTCGAGCTGGGCTACCGGACGTCCGCCGTCAAGCAGGGTCGACGCGGCGCCGTCCTCGCGGTCGAGTTCGCGCTCGAGGACGTCGGCGGTGCGGGCCTCGGCGCCCCCGTCGCCTACGGGCAGCTCGCCAGCGCGCTCGGCGCGGAACTGGGCGATCGCGTGCCGCTCGCCGAGGTGCGCGCGAGCGTGCTGCGGCTGCGCGGCGCGAAGGGCATGGTGCTCGATGCGGACGATCCGGACACCGCCAGCGCCGGCTCCTTCTTCACCAACCCGATCGTCACCGTCGCGGCCGCGAGCGGTCTTCCGCCGACCGCCCCGCGCTGGCCCGAGACCCCCGCGAGCGAGGCTCCCCTGGTGACGCCGCTCGCCGACGTCGAGGCGGGCGCGCCGATCCGGCTGCCCGCGCCGTCCGCGCCCGACGCGCTCGTCAAGCTCAGCGCCGCGTGGTTGATCGAGCACGCGGGGGTCGCCCGCGGCTTCTCGCTCCCGGGCTCGCGCGCGGCGGTGTCGAGCAAGCACACCCTCGCGCTCACGAACCGCGGCGGCGCCACCGCCGAGCAGATCGCCGAGCTCGCCCGCTACGTGCAGGGCCGGGTGCTCGCCGAGTTCGGCATCCTCCTGCACCCCGAGCCCGTGGTCGTCGGCACCACCGTCTGACGCGCCACAGATCGCGCAGCGCGCGCCAGCCTGCTGATCGAGCAGCCCGCGGAGCGGCGCGTCGGGATCCGCCGGCAGCGGTGCCGTCAGGCGTCGCGGCGGATCCAGCGGAAGGTGAGGCGGCTCGCGATCAGGCCGAGCACCAGCCAGATCCCGAGCACGATCGCGACTCCGGCCAGGTCCCACGCGCCGTTCACCTCGGCCTGCTCGAAGTCGGCAGGCAGGAAGACCGCGCGCATGCCCTGCGCGATCCACTTGAGCGGGAAGACGCTCGCGATCGTCTGCAGCCAGTCCGGCAGCGTCGTGAAGGAGAGGTAGGAGCCCGAGATGAACTGCAGCACGAGCAGCGGCGGCACGATGACCGCCGTCGCGCTCTTGCCTGTGCGGGGGAGTGCGGAGACCGCGATGCCGAGGATCGCCGAGGTGGCGACCCCGGCGAGGTAGACCCAGGCGAAGGTCGCCCAGCGGCCGCCGTCGGTCGGCAGCGGCACGGAGAAGGCGGTCGCAGCGACCGCGAGCAGCAGCGCCGTCTGCGCGGCGCTGGTGACGAGCACCTGGCCGAACTTGCCGAGGAAGTAGCTCAGGACGGGCAGGGGAGCGCCCGCGAGGCGCTTGAGCGTGCCGTCGCCGCGCTCGATGGCGATGTCGACTCCGAGGTTCTGCACGCCGGAGAGCAGGATGCCCGCCGCTGCGAGTCCCGGCACGTAGTACTCGGCCATGCTGATCCCTGGATCCTGCGGGTCGGCCTGCATGACCGCGCCGTCACCGAAGGCGACCGAGAAGATCGCGAGCAGCAGGACGGGGAAGAGGAAGGTGAAGAAGACCTGGTCGGGCGCACGGAAGTAGGAGCGCACCTCGTAGCGGGCGCGCGCTGCGCCGAGCCGGAGGGTGCGGCCGACGCCGGTGCGAAGCGCGGGGCGGGGTGCGGTGACGGCGCTCATGCCGGCTCTCCGATCACGTCGAGGGCGGTCTCGCCCGCACGGTCGTCGCGGATCAGGTCGAGGTAGATGTCCTCGAGGCTGGGCCGGAGGACCTCGAGGGCCGTCGGCTCGCCGAGGCGGGCGCTGAGCTCGGCGACGACGCGGGCCGGCTCCGTCGTGCGCCGTCGACGCCGCGCGCCGTCCTCCCGCCACTGCACGATCGGCACGCGGGCCTCCTCGCCGCCGATCCCGTCCATCGGACCGATCGCGAGGAGCCGCCCGCCCGCGATGACCGCGGCCCGGTCGGCGAGCTGGGCGGCCTCGTCCAGGTAGTGCGTCGTGAGCAGGATGGTCGTGCCCTCGCTCTTGAGGAGGGCGACGAGGTCCCAGAACGAGTGCCGCGCCTCCGGGTCGAAGCCCGTCGTCGGCTCGTCGAGGAACACCAGTTCCGGGCGGCCCACGATCCCCAGCGCCACGTCGACGCGGCGGCGCTGCCCGCCGGAGAGCTTGCCGATGCGCGAGCGCGCCTTGGCCGTGAGTCCGACCGCCTCGATCGTCTCGTCGACGTCCCGCGGGCTCGGGTAGAGGCTCGCGAAGTGCGCGATCTGCTCGCGGACCGTCGCGTTGCCCGATTCGCCGCTGGACTGCAGCACGATCCCGAGCCGCGACTTCCAGGCGAGGTCGCCGTGGCGCGGATCCACGCCGAGCACCGAGGCCTCGCCGCCGGAGCGGTCCCGGTACCCCTCGAGGATCTCGATCGTCGTCGACTTGCCCGCTCCGTTGGGGCCGAGCAGCGCGAACGTCTCCCCGCGCGCGATCTCGAACGAGACTCCGCTCAGCGCGGGCGCACCCCCGTAGTCCTTCCGCAGATCACGGACTCGGACGGCGTCGTCAGGCGTCATCCCCCCAGCGTGCCCTGTCCTGTCCCCCGAGCCCAGTCATCCGCCCCCGCGAGATGCCACTTGCGCTCCCCCACTCGGCGTGTCATGCCCACGACCGGCCTCCCGCGAAGCCCCGCACTTCAGGAAGAGACACCGCCCGGGGTCTCGGCAGCAGGGCCGAGCGCAACCGGCGATTCGCGTGCCAGCGAATCGTCGTGCGTGGACGCGGGACGCTCTGCGGAACGCGCCCACCTCAAACGGCCGACCGCGGCTGATCGACGACGAAGGAGGAGATCAGCTCAGGAACTCCGTCGGCACGGCAGCAGGGCCGAACGCAACCGGCGATTCGCGTGCCAGCGAATCGTCGTGCGTGGACGCGGGACGCTCTGCGGAACGCGCCCACCTCAAACGGCCGACCGCGGCTGATCGACGACGAAGGAGGAGATCAGCTCAACGGAACAGCGATTGAAGGCGCTTCGCGCCTTCAATCAGCGCGTCGTCGCCGAGCGCGTAGGAGAGGCGGAGGTAGCCGCTGGGGCCGAAGGCCTCCCCGGGGACGGTGGCGACCTCGGCCTTCTCGAGGATGAGGTCGGCGAGCTCGAGCGAGGTGGTCGGGGTGACGCCGTCCCACTCGCGGTTCAGCAGTCCTCGGACGTCCGGGTAGACGTAGAACGCGCCGCCGGGGGTCGGGCAGTCGACGCCGTCGATCGCGTTCAGCGCGTCGACGATGGCGCGGCGACGGCGGTCGAAGGCGAGGCGCATCTCCTCGGCGGGCTCCTGCGGGCCGGTGAGGGCGGCGATGGCGGCGCGCTGCGAGATGTTCGAGACGTTGCTCGAGAGGTGCGACTGCAGGTTGGAGGCGCCCTTGATCGCGTCGGCGGGGCCGACCATCCAGCCCACGCGCCAGCCGGTCATCGCGTAGGTCTTGGCCACGCCGTTGACGAGGATCGTGCGGTCGCGCAGCGCGGGGACGGCCTCGACGATCGAGGTCGCGCGCGTGAGCGGGCTCGCGTCGTCCTGCCCCTCGGCCGCGTAGACCAGGTTCTGGTAGATCTCGTCGGCGATGATCCAGAGGCCGTGCTCCTCGGCCCACTCGCCGATCTCACGCGTCTGCTCGGCGGAGTAGACCGCGCCGGTGGGGTTGGAGGGGGAGACGAAGAGGAGGACCTTGGTGCGCTCGGTGCGCGCGGCCTCCAGCTGCTCGACGGTGACCAGGTAGCCCTGGTCCGCGCCGGCGAAGACGTCGACCTGGACGCCGCCGGCGAGCTTGATCGCCTCGGGGTAGGTCGTCCAGTAGGGGGTCGGCACGAGCACCTCGTCGCCGTCGTCGAGGAGCGTCTGGAACGCCTGGTAGACGGCCTGCTTGCCGCCGTTGGTGACGACGACCTGCGACGCCTCGACGGCCCAGCCGGAGTCGCGCGCGGTCTTCTCGGCGATCGCCTGGCGGAGGTCGGGGAGGCCGGCCGCCGGGGTGTACCGGTAGTTCTTCGGGTCCAGCACCGCGGCCGACGCGGCCTCGACGATGTGCTGCGGCGTCGTGAAGTCGGGCTCGCCCGCGGCGTAGGAGATCACGGGCCGCCCCTGGGCCTGGAGGGCCTTCGCCTTCGCGTCGACCTTGAGGGTCGCGGACTCGGCGATGGCGGCGATGCGGGCGGAGATGCGCGTGGTGGAGGACACGACGGCCAGCGTATCGCGCGGGCGCGGAGGGCGGCGGGCGACGGGCTGCGCCCGGCTGGACACGTCCAGCGGGTCCACGTACACTCGTCTGCGGTAGTCGAACGCTGCCAGGATTCACAGCGCCATCCAGGGTGCAGCGCCGTCCAGGTGCAGCGCCCGAGAGGGCCGCGGTGGGGTTCGGAAGAGTTCGGCTCCTCCTCGGATGCTCGCAACGGCATCCATAGGGCGGTGGCTCAATTGGTAGAGCAGCGGTCTCCAAAACCGCAGGTTGCAGGTTCGAGCCCTGTCCGCCCTGCACATCGATGCCCGTCGCACGCGGTCCCCGCGATGCAGCGGTCATCGGTCCAGGACCGCCCACGGGCGGTCGGCCACACCGGAGGTTCCGGTGCGGGAAAGGTGCGTGCAGGTGGCCGGGAAAGCAGTCGACGAGCCGAGCGAGGACGTCGTCGCGATCGCCAATCAGCAGCGCGAGGCGCGGCGCAGTCCGTTCGCGCGCATCGCCCTCTTCATCCGGCAGGTCATCGCCGAGCTGAAGAAGGTCGTCACTCCGACGCGGAAGGAACTCGGCAACTACGTCGTCGTGGTCCTGATCTTCGTCGTGATCATGATGGCGCTGGTGTCGCTGCTGGACTGGGTGTTCGCGCTCGCCGTGACCTACGTGTTCGGCACACCGGCGGCCTGACCCCCGCCACCCGACCCGGGAGCGTCCCGTCCGCACGAGCGGGGGACGCCGACGGCAGCGGCACGCGATTCCCGGACGGGACGCGGCCGATCGATCGAGAGAGAGTTACGAGTGTCTGACAGAAACCGCGACGACGTCGACTGGGCCACCGCCGCCGAGCAGTCGTCCGAGGTCGACGAGGTTCAGGAGGGCGACACCCAGGCTCAGGCCGAGGACGCCGTCGAGCCCGCCGAGGAGGGCGCGCTGAGCATCATCGACGAGAACGAGTCCGAGGACGACCTCGCGTCGGACCTCGAGGCCGCGCTCGACGCGATCGGCTCGGTCGACGACCCCGAGGCCGACTCGGCCGTCGACGAGGCCGCGCACATCGACACCGTCGAGGAGGCCGAAGCGGCCCTCGAGGCCGTCGAGGACGAGGCCGAGGTCGCCGCGGAGGACGCGGAGGCCGAGGGCGAGGACCTCGCCGACATCGACCCGTACGAGGCGTTCCGCGCCGAGCTGCGCGGCAAGCTGGGCAAGTGGTACGTCATCCACTCCTACGCGGGCTTCGAGAAGCGCGTGAAGTCCAACATCGAGAACCGCAAGGTCTCGCTCGAGGCCGAGGACTACATCTTCGAGGTCCAGGTCCCGATGGAGGACGTGGTCGAGATCAAGAACGGCCAGCGCAAGATGGTCACCCGCGTGCGCATCCCCGGCTACGTGCTGGTGCGCATGGACCTCAACGAGGACTCGTGGTCGGTCGTCCGCCACACCCCGGGTGTCACCGGCTTCGTGGGCAACGCCCACAACCCGACGCCGCTGCGCTTCGAGGAGGCCTTCACGATGCTGAAGAGCCTGGTCGAGATCAAGGAGGTCGCGCCGTCCAAGACGGCCGGCGTCAAGGGCCAGAAGCAGGCCCAGCGCGTGCTGCCCGCCGAGGTCGACTTCGAGATCGGCGAGACCATCACGATCAAGGAGGGCTCGTTCGCGGGTCTTCCCGGCTCGATCAGCGAGATCAAGCCCGAGAGCGGCAAGCTCACGGTGCTCGTGTCGCTCTTCGAGCGCGAGACCCCGGTCGAGCTGTCGTTCGACCAGGTCACCAAGCTCTGACGACGGACGCCGTCCGGCCGAGGCCCTTCCCGCACTGTCGGGGAGGGCCTTCGCCGTGTAAGCTCGTACGGGTTTTCGTGTCGGCGCCCGTTCTCGTGCGCGCCGACCGACCCTCCTCCACCGCGATCCGGCCCCGCCGGGTGCGCGGGAGAGCGGCCGGGAGCCCCCGACCACTCGAACCCTGAGAAAAGGAATCCTGAATGGCCCCCAAGAAGAAGGTCACCGGCCTGATCAAGCTCCAGATCAAGGCGGGCGCCGCGAACCCGGCCCCTCCGATCGGTCCGGCGCTCGGTCAGCACGGCGTCAACATCATGGAGTTCTGCAAGGCGTACAACGCGCAGACCGAGTCGCAGCGCGGCAACGTCATCCCCGTCGAGATCACCGTCTACGAGGACCGCTCGTTCACCTTCATCCTGAAGACCCCGCCCGCGGCGGAGCTCATCAAGAAGGCGGCCGGCGTCGCCAAGGGCTCGTCGACCCCGCACACCGTGAAGGTCGCCAAGCTCACCATGGCGCAGGTCCGCGAGATCGCCGAGGCGAAGCAGACCGACCTCAACGCGAACGACATCGAGGCCGCCTCGAAGATCATCGCCGGCACGGCTCGCTCGATGGGCATCACGGTCGAGGGCTAGTCCTCCGCCTTTCCAGAACTCACACCGTGGGAGAGCCCGCCAGGCTCTAGAACCACATTCTCGTTTCAAGGAGAAACAACATGGCACAGAAGTCGAAGGCCTACCGGGCCGCCGCCGCCAAGCTCGAAGAGGGCAAGTTCTACACCGCCGACGAGGCCGTCGCGCTCGCGCGCGAGACCGGCTCGGCGAAGTTCAACAGCACCGTCGAGGTCGCGCTCAAGCTCGGGGTCGACCCGCGCAAGGCCGACCAGATGGTCCGCGGCACGGTCATCCTGCCGCACGGCACGGGCAAGACCGCCCGCGTCATCGTGTTCGCGACCGGTCCGGCCGCTGAGGCCGCGATCGCCGCGGGCGCCGACGAGGTCGGCGGCGCCGAGCTCATCGAGAAGGTCGCCGGCGGCTACACCTCGTTCGACTCCGCGGTCTCGACCCCGGAGCTCATGGGCCAGGTCGGCCGTCTCGGAAAGGTGCTCGGCCCCCGCGGCCTCATGCCCAACCCGAAGACCGGCACCGTGACCCCGGACGTGGCGCGCGCCGTGACCGAGATCAAGGGCGGAAAGATCGAGTTCCGCGTCGACAAGCACGCCAACGTGCACCTCGTCGTCGGCAAGGCCGCCTTCACGGAGGAGCAGCTCCAGGAGAACTTCAAGACGGCTCTCGACGAGATCGTCCGCCTGAAGCCGTCCTCCTCGAAGGGCCGCTACATCCAGAAGGCCGCCGTCTCGACGACCTTCGGCCCCGGCATCCCGCTGGACGTCAACGTCCTGGCCTGAGCCTCGGCACAGCACTGAGCTGCGCAGGCAGTGACAGGAGGGGATCCGCTTCGGCGGGTCCCCTCCTTCGTCGTCCCGGGGGAGCCGCGCGCGCCGGGCATACTGAACGGCGTGTCCGACTCCCTCCGCCCGAGCGCCGACCCCGTGACCGTCCGCCGCGCACAGCCCGCTGACGCGGAGGAGCTCGCGGCGGTCGCCGCTGCGACGTTCCCGCTCGCCTGCCCTCCGCACGTCACCGAGGAGGCGAAGGCCGACTTCATCCGGACCGTGCTGTCGGTCGAGCGGTTCCGCGGCTACCTCGCCGACCCCTGTCGCGTGCTGTTCCTCGCGGAGGACGACTCGCGCGCGCTCGGCTACACGATGCTCGTGCGGGGCGAGCCGTCCGACCCCGAGGCGGAGGTCGCGGTCACGGTCCGGCCGACGATCGAGCTCAGCAAGTGCTACGCGCTGCCCGACCGTCACGGCTCGGGGATCGCGGCGCGGCTGATGGCCGCGACCCTCGACGAGGCGCGCGCGATCGGCGCCCTCAGCGTCTGGCTGGGCGTGAACCAGGAGAACGAGCGCGCGCGTCGCTTCTACGCGAAGCACGGCTTCGCGCCCGTCGGCATCCGGCACTTCCTCGTCGGCGGCCGGCTCGAGGAGGACTTCGTCCTCGAGCGCCCCCTGCCCTGACGCCCTGCTCCCCGCCGCGAGATGCCACTTGTGCACGCCGGACACGGCGTGTCGCGTGCACAAGTGGCATCTCGCAGGAGGGGAGGGGTCAGCCCTCGGCGACCGTGAGGACGAGCTTGCCGCGGGTGTGGCCGGTCTCGAGCTGCGCGTGCGCCTCGCCGGCGCAGGAGAGCGGGTAGACGCCGTCGATGAAGACGCGGACGTCGCCGGATTCGAGCAGGCGCGAGACGACGCCGAGGGTCGCGCCGTCGGGAGCGACCCGGAAGGTGGAGGCGCGCACGCCCGCGGCGGCCGCCTCCTGGAAGAACTCGGGCCAGCTGCCGGTCGGCGCGTTGACGATCAGCCCACCGGGGCGCAGCACCGACAGTGAGCGGGAGCCCGTGCTGTCGTGCACGTTGCCGACGAGGTCGATCACCACGTCGACGCCGGACAGCAGCTCGTCGAAGCGCTCGGTGGTGTGGTCGATGACCTGGTCCGCCCCGAGCTCGCGGAGCCACTGCAGATTGCGGGTCGAGCCGGTCGCGATCACCGACGCGCCGAAGTAGGCGGCGAACTGCACCGCGAAGTGACCGACGCCGCCCGACCCGGCGTGGATCAGGATCCGCTGGCCCTCGTGCGCCTTCGCCAGCTCGACGACCATGCCCCAGGCGGTCAGCGCGGCGAGCGGCACCCCCGCCGCCTCGACGTGCGAGAGCGTCGACGGCTTGCGGGCCAGCGAGACGCTCGGGACGCTGACGTACTCCGCGTAGGAGCCGGAGTAGCGCGGCACCATCACGAAGCCGTAGACCTCGTCGCCGGGGCGCAGCGGGTGCGCCGGGTACGGACTCGAGACGACGATGCCGGAGAAGTCGTGGCCGAGCACCGCCGGGTAGGAGGGGATCTGCGCGGCGACTCCCTTGCCCGCTCGCGTCTTCACATCGAGCGGGTTCACTCCCGCCGCGATCACCTTGACGGCGAACTCGGCGTTGATCGCGGTCGGCGTGGGCACCGTCGCCAGGTGGAGGACCGAGCAGTCGCCCGGGGCGTCGATGACCGCCGCCGTCATCGTGTCGGGGAGCACCACCTCCTCCGGGATGTCGCCGATCGCGAGGCCGTGGCCGAGCGCGCTGTTGTGCATCATCGCCCTTTCCTGATCCGGCGCCGGTGGTCCTTCGAGCAGGCGGGAGGCGGCTGTCCGCCCCGACCGACCCCGCTTCCGCGCGCCGCGTTCAGTCAAGCCCGGTAATGAGTCCGGGCTGTTTCGGCGGTGTCACCCCTCCGAGAAGAAAGCCTCTGTGTCCCCCGTACGGGAGGGCAGGGCGGTGACCCGCCTCCTGAGCGGCACCCCCGGTGCGGTCTGGCACGATGAGCAGGTGCGACGACGAGCGAACGGCCCCCTTCTCGTGGTCGGAGCGCTCCTGGTCCTCGCGGGGCTCGCCCTGCTGCTCGCCGCGCGCTTCAGCATCGGCACCAGCCGCTGGGTCTACGTCAGCGAGATGGGCGCACCGGACCTGCCGACCGCCGGGACCTTCCGCATCGCCCTGCTGCTGGTCGCGGCCGGCGGCGTCGCCATCGCCGTCGGGGCGCGAGCGGTGCGGACGCGGCTGCTGCCCGGCTTCCGGCCGGCGCTGGCGATCCTCCTCGCCGCGCTGTGCTTCGCGCTCGCCTCGCAGGTGACCTGCTCGGCGGGCTGCCCGCTGCCGGTCGGTCCGGCGTTCAGCTGGCAGGACCTGATCCACACGTCGGCCGCGGTGCTCGGCTTCTCCGCGGCGTGCCTGGCGATGCTGCAGCTCGCCACGGCGCGGGAGCGGCCCGGGGTCGCCCGGCTGTCACTGGTCGCGGGCGTCGCGGTGGCCCTGGTGGCAGGAACCGGCGCGATCTTCTCGCTGCTGCGGCTGTGGCTGGGAGTCGGCGGCACCCTCGAGTTCGTCGCGACGGCGATCGCGGTGCTCTGGCTGGCCGTCGTCGGGCTCGTCCTGGCGGGCGAGGAGTTCAAGGGTGGGCTCGCTGGCGAGGAGTTCAAGGGTGGGCTCGCTGGCGAGGAGTTCAAGGGTGGGCTGGCCGGCGAGGAGCTCAGCGGCCGAGCCACTCCCGGACGTGGCCGCGGATCCGCTCCTGCTGCTGCGCCAGACCGGCGTCCCGCGACGGGACCCGCTCGAGGTCTGCGTCCGGAAGAGCCCTAGCCCACTGCTCGGCGACCGCGACCGGGTGCACCGGGTCGCGGTCGGCCGCGATCACCAGTGTGCGCGCGATGACCCCGCCGAGCTCGCCGGAGTCGCGGTAGGCGGCGTTGCGGGGGATCTCGGCCAGGCGGACGGCCCGCTCCTGTGCCTGCGGCGACCGGAACTGCAGGCAGAGCGCGTCTGCCGACGCGGGCGACACCTGGGCCGCGCGCTCGAAGAGGCCGGACGCTCGGAAGAGCCGCTCGCCGCGCTTGGCGCCGTGGTCGTGCAGGAGCTGCGCGATGACGGGGAAGACCGTGAGGTTGTCCGGCAGCGGCTCCGCGGTGAAGGCGGGGCGGACGAAGACGGCGCGGTCGATCGGCAGGACCTTGCGGCTGGCGAGCCGCAGGGCGATCGCGGCGCCCATCGAGATGCCGAGGACCGTGAGGGGCTTGTGCGCGGCTCCGGCCCGGATCACGTGCTCGGTGACCTCGTCGGCCAGGGCGTCGAGCGAGAAGTCGGCGGCGCCGCCGATCAGCTCGGAGGCGCCGTGCGCCCGGACGTCCGGGGCGATCACCTCGGTGCCGGCCGGCAGCGCTGCGCGCAGGAGTCCGAGCGGCTGGGAGCGGTCGCCGCCCAGGCCGTGCAGGAGCAGGGCGGTCATCTCCGGCCCGCGCGGGTTCTCTCGTGCAGCTCGGCCATCAGCATGCCGGCGAGGCGGACCAGCACGTGGATCTCGTCCTCGTCGCGGTCGACCCAGCGGAACTCGGGCACGGCGTCGATCGGCACGAAGTCGCGGTGCTGCTCCCAGACGACGAGGGTGCGCTCGGCGCCGAGGACGTACTGCTGCCAGAAGACCTGGCGCAGGTAGTGGCGCGGGATGCTGCGCCACTGCTTCGAGGTCGTCTTGATCTCGCAGAGCTCGAGGCGGCCGTCCTCGCGGAGGCCGATGCCGTCGGGAGTGGCCAGGTGGCGGCGCTCCTGGCTCGCGTGGAAGAGGGTGCTGCTCGGCTCGATCGCGTGCTCGCGGAGCACCCAGGCGGCGATCTCCGGCTCGCGGGCGCGGCCGTGGTCGGTGAAGGCGTTGCCGCTGAAGCTCGAGCCGTAGAGCTTGTCGAGCGCGGCGCGGTCGATGGCCGCGGGGGAGGACAGGCGCGCGACGTCGGTCGCGGTGATGCCCCGCGAGCGGGCGCGCAGCCAGGCGACGCGGTCGGAGGAGTCGGCCACGACCCGTCGGAGGTGCGGCGGCTTCGCGTCCACGAAGACGGGTTGCGTCTCCCAGGGGAACGAGAGCTGCAGATCGGGCACCGATTCATTCTCTGCCTCCCGGGCCGTCCTGCCCAACCGGCACGCCGTCGGCGGGGGGAGGTGCGATTGCACGTCAGGGCGCCGCGCACTGTCCTGGAGCATCGCTACCATGCCGGATGGCTTCCTTCACCTCGGACGTGATCCTGCTCTGCCTCACCCGCGACGGCGCCTGGGCGGGTGGCGGCACCGGCCCCTCGGAGGCGGCCGGAGCGGCTGCTGTGGCCGATGCGGTGCTCTCCGGAGCGCTGCGCCTCGAGGAGGGGCAGCTCGTCACGGTCGATGCGTCCCGGTTGCCTGCGGCGCTGGCCGCCGTGCTCGAGCGCACCACGGATCCGGGCGCCGTCGTCGGTGAGCTGGGCGAGGACGCGCTCCGGGCCGGGCTCGAGGAGCTCGAGGCGCGCGGCGATCTGACCGTGCAGCGCTCGCGGTTCCTCGGGATGCTGCCGACCGTGCGGATCACGGTGCTCGACGACGCGCGGCGCAGTGCGCTCCTCGCCGAGCTGACCGCCCTCGTCGAGGGCGAGCCGGCGGGGGAGCGCGGCGTCCTCGCCTTCGCGATCCTGGACGCCGCGCGCATCCTGCCCTTCGTCCGGGCGGTCTCGGAGGAGCGGCGCGTCGAGATCCTCCGCGGTGCGATCGACGCCGGCGGTCTCGCCGAGGGGGCGGCGCGGTCGGTCGAGCAGCTGCGGGTCGCGGTCTACACCTCCGTCTTCGCGGCCGGCCCGCTCCGCTGAGCGGCCCTCCGTCCCCGCCGCCAGCGGCGCGAGCGGACGCGGAACGGGGCGCGAGGCGCGCGCACACCCCGATAGGCGTCCGGTCGGAGTCGGCGCCACGAGCGAGAGGACGCGAACAGGGGTCGGCGGATCTCGCGGAGCCCGTCGACCGTCCACTCGACGACGGAGCGCGCGGAGCGGTCAGGCGCCGAGGAAGGCGTCGACCTCGGCGGGGGAGAGCAGGTGGCGGCGGACCATCAGGGCGGCGCCGCGGACGCCGCCGCCGGTGTCGCCGGAGGCCTGCACGATGTCGAGGGCGCGGGTCGCCAGGGGGAGTGAGCGGCGGTAGACCACCTCGCGGACGCCGGCGAGAACCTCGTGGCTCGCCTCCGCGATGCTGCCGCCGATGACGATGACGGAGGGGTTGAGCAGGTTGACGCAGGTCGCGAGCACCTCGCCGAGGTCGCGGCCGGCGGCGCGGGTCAGCTCGACGGTGGTCGGCTCGCCCGCGGTGAGCAGGGCGACGACATCGGAGGTGCTCGAGA
Source organism: Rathayibacter sp. VKM Ac-2804 (assembly GCF_009866655.1). Taxonomy (NCBI): domain Bacteria; kingdom Bacillati; phylum Actinomycetota; class Actinomycetes; order Micrococcales; family Microbacteriaceae; genus Rathayibacter; species Rathayibacter sp. VKM Ac-2804. Next base: position 3,378,173 of record NZ_CP047420.1, on the reverse strand, counting down.
CCGGCAGTCCCGCGGCCGTGTGCAGGCCCGCGGCGGTGAGGCGGCGGGCGATGGCCGAGCCGCTCGCGATGGCCTCGAGGTCGGCCTCGCCGCGGTCGCCGGGCACCTGCACGTGGCCGAGGTCGCCCGCCGCGCCGAGGGCCCCGCGCTGGAGGGCGCCGCCGCTGACGATGCCGGCGCCGATGCCGGTGGAGACCTTCACGTAGAGGAGGTCGTCGACGTCGGAGTAGTGGGCGGCGTGCTCGCCGAGGGCGAGGAGGTTCACGTCGTTGTCCACGAGGACCGGCACGGGGAGGCTGCGGGCGACGGACGACGGGATGTCGAAGCGGTCCCAGCCGGGCATGATCGGCGGCTTCACCGGGCGGCCGGTCGCGTGCTCGACCGGGCCGGGGACGCCGACGCCGACGCCCGCGAGCGGACCGGCGCCGGGAGCCTCCTGGAGCAGCGCGCCGGCGACGTCGAGGGCGTGACCGAGGACGATCTGCGGGCCGTCGGCGATCGCGATCGCCTCGCGGCGCTCCGCCAGCACCCGGCCGTCGAGGTCGGTGAGGGCGACGGTCGCGTGCGCGGCGCCGAAGTCGATGACGAGGAGGCTGCGCGCGCGGGCGTCGAAGGCGACGCGGCCGGCCGGGCGCCCGCCGGAGGAGGGGGCGTCGTCGCGGCGGGCGACGAGTCCGGTGGCGATCAGCGCGTCGAGCTGGGCGGAGACGGCGGCCCGCGGCAGGCCGGTCTCGGCGACGACGTCGGCCCGGGTGCGCGGCGCCCCGTCGGACAGCAGGAGCAGCAGCTCGCCCACCGCGCTGATCGAGGAGCGGCGACGCGGGGACATGGCTGGAGTCAACCACAGCGAACACGTCTTCTGCGCGTCGGGAGCGCGCTTTCCCGCGCCACTCGACGGGGTTTTGCTTGGCTGCAAGCAAAAGTCCGCGTAGGGTCGGGGGACCAATGTTCGACGTCGATCAGGAGCACCCCCCGGTGGCCACACCCCCAGACCTCTCCGTCCAGCTGTACTCGGTCCGCGACGCGCTCGCCGCCGACCTGCCCGCCGCGCTCGACCGGCTCGCCGGCCTCGGCTTCGCGAAGGTCGAGCTGTTCGACGTCGTGAACCGCGCCGACGCCTACCGCTCCGCACTCCCGGCCAGCGGGCTCACCGCGCCGAGCGCGCACGCCCGCCTCCTCGAGACCGGGGCGCCGGTCGAGGAGATCCTCGACATCGCCGCCTCGCTCGGCGTGCAGACCGTGATCGACCCCATGGTCGACCCGGAGCGCTGGACCAGTGCGGATTCCGTCGCTGGAGTCGCCGACGAGCTCAATGCGCTCGTCGACTCCGCCGCGTCGCGCGGGCTGGCGCTCGGCTACCACAACCACGCCTTCGAGTTCGAGAACCGCGTCGACGGCCGCAGCGCCTTCGAGCACCTCGCGGGCCTGCTCGATCCGCGCATCGTCCTCGAGTTGGACACCTACTGGGCCGCGGTCGGCGGTGACGACCCGGTCGAGGTGCTCGGCCGCCTCGGCGACCGCGTGCAGTTCCTGCACATCAAGGACGGGCCGATCTCGAAGGAGACGCTGGAGCAGCTGCCCGCGGGCGAGGGCGCGATGGACGTCCCGGCGATCCTCGCCGCCGCCCCGCAGTCCCTCGCCGTCCTCGAGTTCGACGCCTACGCGGGCGACGTCTTCGAGGGCCTCGCCTCCGGCCGCCGCTACGTCTCGGAGCTCGGCGCATGAGCGGCACCGGGCGCGTCGGCGTCGGCGTCATCGGCGCCGGTAACATCAGCACGCAGTACCTGACCAACCTCACCGTCTTCCCCGACCTCGAGGTCCTCTTCGTCGCCGACATCGACCTCGACCGCGCGCGGGCGCAGGCCGAGGCCTTCGGCGTGCCGGCCTCGGGCACGGTGGACGAGCTGCTCGCGCACCCCGGCATCGAGATCGTCGTGAACCTCACCATCCCGGCCGCCCACGTCGAGGTGGCGCGGAAGGCCGTCGAGGCGGGCAAGCACGTCTGGACCGAGAAGCCGTTCTCGCTCGACCGCGACAGCGGCGTGGAGCTGCTGGCCCTCGCGAAGGAGAAGGGGCTGCGCGTCGCCACGGCGCCCGACACCTTCCTCGGCGCCGGCCTGCAGACCGCGCAGCGCATCATCGAGAGCGGGGCCATCGGCACGCCGCTCTCGGCGATCACCCTCTTCCAGGGCCCGGGCCCCGAGGGCTGGCACCCGAACCCCGAGTTCTTCTTCACCACCGGCGGCGGCCCGCTGCTGGACATGGGGCCGTACTACATCACGACCCTCGTGCAGAACCTCGGCCCGGTCGAGAGCGTCACCGCGGTCTCCTCGCAGGCGCGCGCGACCCGCACCGTCGGCTCCGGCCCGCGCGAGGGGACCGAGTTCCCCGTCACGATCCCGACGCACATCGGCGGGCTCCTGCGCTTCGAGTCGGGCGCCTCGGCGCAGGGCGTCTGGAGCTTCGAGTCGAGCCTGCCGCGGATGGGCTTCGTCGAGATCAACGGCTCGGAGGGCACCCTCGTGCTGCCCGACCCGAACATGCACGACGGCGAGCTGACGCTGTACCGGCGCGGCGGGTCCGAGCCCGAGGTCATCCCGGCCACCGGCTCGACCGCCTCGCGCGGCACCGGCGTGCTCGAGCTCGCCCGCGCGATCCGGGCCGACCGCCCCGAGGCGGCGTCGGGTGACCTGGCGTACCACGTGACCGACGTGATGCTGTCGCTGCTCGAGGCCGCCGAGACCGGCGAGAAGGTGCTCGTGGAGAGCACCGTCGCGCCGCGCCCCGCTCTGCCCGAGGACTGGGACCCGAGCGAAGCGACGCTCGTCTGATGGGCGGACCCCTGCGGGTCGGCGTGCTCGGCGGCGGCTTCATGGCCGCCGTGCACAGCCGGGCGGCCCGCAGTGCGGGCGCGGTGCTCGCGGGCATCGCCTCCTCCAGCCCGGCGAAGGGCGAGCGGGCGGCCGGTGAGCTCGGATTCGAGGTCGCCTACGACGACGCTCGCGCGCTGATCGAGGACGACTCGATCGACGTGGTGCACGTCTGCACGCCGAACGGGACGCACGCCGGGCTCGCGCTCGCGGCGATCGCGGCGGGCAAGCACGTGGTCTGCGAGAAGCCGCTCGCGGCGACGACGGCGGAGGCGACGGCGCTCGTCGAGGCCGCCGCCGAGGCCGGAGTGGTCGCCACGGTGCCGTTCGCCTACCGCTTCCACCCGATGGTGCGCGAGGCGCGAGCCCGGGTCGCGGCCGGCGAGGCCGGGCGGCTCGTCACGGTGCGCGGCAGCTACCTGCAGGACTGGCTGCTCGGCGCCTCCGACGACAACTGGCGCGTCGACCCGGCGGCGGGCGGGCGCTCGCGCGCCTTCGCCGACATCGGCTCGCACCTGGTCGACCTGCTCGAGTTCGTCACGGGCGAGCGGATCGCGGCGCTCGCTTCGCTCACGAGCACCGTGCACGCCGAGCGCGGTGGCCGTCGGGTCGAGACCGAGGACGCGGCCGGAGTGATCGTGCGTCTCGCGGGCGGCGCCGTGGGCACGCTGCTCGTCTCGCAGGTGACCGCGGGGCACCGCAACGAGCTGGTGCTCGAGGTCTCGGGGCTCGAGGAGTCGCTGCGGTTCGAGCAGGAGCTGCCCGAGACGCTGTGGGTCGGGCGGCGCGACAGCGCTGCGTTGATCCCGCGCGACGGGTCGATCCTCCGCCCCGATGCGGCACGGCTCTCGATCGTGCCGAGCGGGCATCCGATGGGCTACCAGGACGCGTTCACCGCGTTCGCCCGCGACACCTACGCCGCCGTCGCGGGTGCCGAGGTCGAGGGTCTGCCGACCTTCGCCGACGGCCTGCGCGCCGCGCGGATCACGGACGCCGTGCTCGACGCGTCGGCGGCCGGCGCCTGGGTGGACGTCCCGGCCTAGCCGCCTCCGCGAGATGCCATTTGTGCACGCCTCTCACGGCGTGTCGCGTGCACAAGTGGCATCTCGCGGCAGTCCGGCTTACGCGGACTCGGCGTCCTTGGCGGCGCGCTCGGCCTTCAGGCGGGCCTGCTCGCGGCGGACCTCGGCGTAGGAGTTCTGCTCGACGCGGAGCCACTCGGGGACCTCGTCGAGGAGGGCCTGGATCTGCTCGGTCGTGAGCGCCTCGTCGATGCCGCCGCGGGCCAGGCCCGAGATCGACACGTTGAGGCGCGAGGCGATCACCGGGCGCGGGTGCGGGCCGGTCTCGCGGAGCTTCGTCAGCCACTCCGGCGGGTTCGCGACGAGGTCGTCGTACTGCTCGCGCGTGATCGCCGACTCCTGGAACTCCTCCGGAGTCGCGGGAAAGAAGATCTGGAGCTTCTTCGCCGCGGTCGCAGCCTTCATCGTCTGTGTCGCCTTGGCCATGCGGCAACCCTACCGGTGGGTGCGCAGGACCTACCCTGGACGGATGAGCGACGAGCCGGACCCCCGCGAGCAGCCGGCACACCGCGAGGACGCGGGCGGCCTGGACGACAGGGCCGACGCCGCGCAGACGGAGTTCGAGACGCCGGAGCCGGACGACGCCGTGCCGGACGACGCCGTGCTCGACGACGCGGAGCCGGACGACGCCGAGCGGGACGTCGCCGAGCCCGAGGGCCCGGCCCTCCTGATCGCGCTGGTGCCCGGCGTCACGCCGACCAAGTGGACCCGCGTCTGGGCCGAGCGCCGACCCGACCTGCGGCTCCGGGTGCTCCCGATCGCCGAGAGCGAGCAGGAGGAGGTGCTGCGCGACGGCCGCGCGCAGATCGTCTTCGTGCGCGGCGACGTGCGCAGCGACTCCGTCAGCTCGATCCTGCTCTACGAGGAGCAGCCCGTCGTGGTCCTGCCCCGCGACCACGCCTTCGCCGACGCCGAGGGGATGGACGTCGCCGACCTCGCGGACGAGCACCTGCTGCAGGAGCCGGCGACGGTGCCGGAGTGGGCGGCGCTCGCCGTGGAGATCGCGGACGGGACCCGCCGCGCGCTGCCGCGGATGGCCGGACTCGACGACGCGGTCGAGCAGGTCGCGGCCGGCGTCGGCGTGCTGATCGTGCCGCAGTCGGTCGCCCGCGTGCACAGCCGGAAGGACGTGCGGGTCGTCCCGGTCAGCGGCGTCGCGCCCACCAGCATCCGCCTCGCCTGGGCGACCGAGGACAAGACCGACGACGTCGAGGACTTCATCGGCGTCGTCCGCGGCCGCAGCGCGAACACGACCCGCGGCACTGCGGCGACCCCGAAGGTCGAGTCGCGCGCGAAGGCGGCGAAGGCGAAGGCCCGCGAGGCGCGGGAGAAGCGCGAGAAGGCGGGCGGCGGGAAGAAGAAGCCCGCCCGGCCCGGCGGGACCGCGCGGCCGGCGGTGCGGCGGACCCGGAAGCCCCGTGGGCGCTGAGCGCGCCGCGCACTGGAGCCTCCGTCCCGGGACGCTCGACGACGCCCCGGTCATAGCCGAGCTGCGCGCCGTCGTGATGCGGCCGGACCTCGACCGGCTCGACCGCTACGACGAGCACCGGGTGCGTCACCGCTTCCTGGACGGCTACCGGCCGGAGCACACCCGCGTGATCGAGGTGGACGGCGAGCTCGTCGGCTGCATCGCCTCGCGCCTCGAGGAGGACGCGGTCTGGATCGAGCACTTCTACCTTGCGACCGCCGCGCAGGGGCGCGGGATCGGGGCGGCGGTCCTCCGGCGGGTGATGCTCGAGGACGGGCGCGCCGATCGGCCCTTCCGGCTCGACGTGCTGCGGGGGAGCGCCGCCCGCCGGCTCTACGAGCGGCACGGCTTCCGCTACGAGAGGCCCGAGGGGGAGTGGGACGAGATCCTCGTCGCGCCGCCGCTCACGCCTGCGGCGGGCTGACTGCGACTCCGGGACAGCTCCGGCACGTCACCTCCGGCACGTCGGAACGGCTCCGGCTCGCGGGAATCGCGACTCCGGAGCACCTCCGGCTCGCGGAGTCGGCTCCGGCTCGCGGGAGTCGGCCGTTTCGACGAGCCGGACGAGGTTCTGCGTGCCGGAGGACCGCCAGTGGGTGCGCTCCCGGCTCGCGGGTCTAGGGTGCGCAGATGCCCACGAGCGATGAGACCTGGACCCTGGCCGACCACGATGTACCGGTGTACTGCAGCGGGGAGGGCGGGCGCGTCCTCATCCTGATCCACGAGGTGTGGGGGGTCGACGGCCACATCCGCTCGGTCGCCGACCGGTACGCGGCCGAGGGCTTCCGGGTCGTCGCGCCCGAGCTGCTCGCCGACAGCGGGCTGCTCGAGCAGCTCGAGACCGAGCAGCGCGCTGACTACGACCACCCGGTGCGCCGGCTGCCGCGCCAGGTCGAGCTGCGGACCTTCTTCGCCCCGGTGTTCACGCCGCAGCACGCGGTGCGGACGGTCGCGATCCTCCGGGCGCTGGTCGAGCGGCTCCTGCGCGAGGAGGGGACGACGAGCGTCTCCGTCACCGGCTTCTGCTACGGCGGCACCTTCAGCTGGGCCCTCGCGCTCGCGGAGCCGCGCGTGGCCGCGGCGGTGCCGTTCTACGGGCACAACACGGCCTCGGCGGAGGAGCTCGGCTCGCTGCGGGTGCCGGTCCTCGCGTTCTACGGCGACCAGGACGAACCGCTGATGGCGCAGGTGCCCGGGATCCGCGAGGCGACCGCGGGCAAGGAGGTGGAGGTCGTCGTGTATCCGGGGGCGGGGCACGCGTTCTTCAACGACGCGAACGAGGGCATGTACCGGGCGGACGCGGCGACCGACGCGTGGCCGCGTGCGCTGGCGTTCCTGCGGGAGCACGCGGGCTGAGGCGGTCGGCGGCACGTCCGCCGAGCTGTGCCCGCACACTTGCTGATCGAGTAGCCCGCGCAGCGGGCGTATCGAGATCCACCGACGTCTGGACGTGAGTCTGCAGATCCGCCCTGTTGGGGGCGGCGGGTCTCGATACGCCCCTGCGGGGCTACTCGACCAGCATGTGTGCTCCTCCGCCGTCAGGCGACGTCGCGGACGTGGCCGCCCTTGAGGTGCAGGCGGCGCTGGGCGCGGCGGGCGACGGTGGAGTCGTGGGTGACGATGACGAGGGTGAGGCCGAGGTCCTTCCAGAGGGTCTCGAGCAGCGTCATGATGTCGTCGCGGGTGTCCTCGTCGAGGGCGCCGGTCGGCTCGTCGGCGAGGAGCACCGTCGGGTTCTTGACCAGCGCGCGGGCGATCGCGACGCGCTGCTGCTGACCGCCGGAGAGCTCGGCGGGCAGGTGGTCGAGGCGGTCGGCGAGGCCGACCGAGGCGAGCGCCGCCTTCGCCCGCTCGGCCCGCTCCGCCCGCGGGATGCGCTGCGGAGCGAGGGCCGTCTCGACGTTCTCGAGCGCGGTGAGCGTCGGGATGAGGTTGAAGCTCTGGAAGACGATCCCCACCTCCCGCGCGCGGATGGCCGCGAGGCGCGCATCGCCCGCCGAGGAGATCTCGTGCTCGCCGAGGACGACGGTGCCCGAGGTGGGCCGGTCGAGCGCGCCGAGCATCTGCAGCAGCGTCGACTTGCCGCCGCCGGTCGGTCCCTGGATCGCGACCATCTGCCCGTCCGGGATGGTGAGGGTGACGTCCTTCAGCGCGGTGACCTTCGTCTTCGCTCCGTCGTAGCTCTTGGTGACGTTCGTGAGGGTGTACATGCGGGTGTCCTTCCGGGGACGAGGGGACGAGGAGTCGAGGGGGTCAGCCGACCGAGCGGAGCGCCGCGGCCGGGCGCAGGCGCGAGGCGCGCCAGCCGCCGAGGGCTCCGGCGAGCAGCCCGCCGAGGACGGCGAGGCCGACCGCGAGCAGGATCACCGGCACGGTGACGGGGAGCGAGAGCGCCACCTCGGTGGCCGCGGCGGTCTGCGCGGCGCCGGGGCCGCCTCCGCCGAAGCCGCCGCCGGGACCACCGGCGCCCATCGCCGAGGTGCTGGTGGAGGTGCCCGAGAGCGTGGGCGCGATCAGATTGACGATCGTGACGCCGACGAGCCCGAGGACGATGCCCGCGGTGCCGCCGATCAGCCCCTGGACGACCGACTCGCCGGCCACCTGGCGCACGATCGCGCCGTTGCTCCAGCCGATGGCCTTGAGCGTGCCGAACTCGCGGGTGCGCCGAGTGACGCCCGAGACGGTGAACAGGATCGCGATCAGGAACGCGGCGGCGAGGACCAGCAGCGAGAGCCAGGTGCCGAGGTTCGCGACCAGGTCGCCCGCGGTGGAGAGCGAGCCGGAGACGCTCGAGGCGAGATCGGCCTGCGTCGAGACGGTCGCGTCGGGCAGCGCGGTCTGCAGGGCGGTCTGAATCGAGGAGATGTCCTCGGAGGAGGCGGCCTGGACGTAGACGGAGGAGATCAGGCCGGCCTGGCCGGAGAGGGTCTGGGCGACGTCGAGCGGGATGTACGTGTCGGAGGCGGTGCTCGCGTCCGTGGAGTCGGTCGTGACGATGCCGATCACGCTGAAGGCGGTTCCGCCGATGTCGACGGTCGAGCCGACGGACAGCGCGGCCGTGGTCGCGTAGGAGGAGTCGACGACGACGACGTCCTGGCCCGCGTCGTCCGTGGTGAAGGTGCGGCCGTCGGTGAGGCTCACGTCGGCCAGGGGGCCGATCGCGGAGCCGGCCGGGTCGAGGCCGAGCACCGAGAAGGAGTCGACGCCGAAGGAGGAGCCGCCCGCGCCGTCCGGGCCGCCCGTGGGCGCCTCGCCGGCCGCCGGAGCGGTGCCCGCTGCTCCCTGGTCCGCGGTGCCGTCCGTGCCGCCCTGCTGGGAGGAGCCGGGCAGCTGCCCGCTGAAGGTGGTGTTGTTCAGCGAGAGAACGCCGATCGCAGCGGAGACGCCGGTCACGCCCTGCGCGGTGGCGACGGCCGAGGCGTCGAACGTGGTCGTGCCGCGGTCGGCCTCGAGGCGTGACTGGCTGACGGAGGTGGTGCCGTCGTCGGTCGTGCCGTCGGTGGAGCCGAAGTCGAAGCGCTGGCCGGGGGCCTCGCCCTCCGTCGGCGCGGCGGCGGCCTGGGTCACGGTGATGTCGGTGCCGACGCCGTAGACGGACTCGAGGACCGAGGCCTGGGCGCTGCGGACGCCGGCGGAGAACGAGGTGACGAGGATCACGAGGGCGATGGCGAGCGCCATACCGGCGGCGATGATCATCGTCTGCCGGCGGCGGTTGGTCAGCTCTCGCCGGAGATAGGTGGCGAACATGGCGTCCTTCGGTCGGGGAGGACGAGCGGAGGGGCCCGCTCGACGTCCCGACAGTAGGAAGGCCGGCTATCCGAGTCGTCTCTGTCGTCTTTGAGTCGCCGATGAGCGAGCGCCTGCGGAAGGGTCGTGGCGAGGCCGAGGATCGCGACGTCGCGGCCCGCGGTGCTGGCGCCGACACCGTCCACCAGCGGCTCGCGGCCCTCGATCGGCTGCTCGGCCGGGAGTGGCGGGAGCAGGTGCTGGAGCTGCAGGTGCTGCTGCGGCTGCGTTGCGCCGCGGAGGACCTCGACGACGGCTGACCCGGCGGCGGATCCGTCCGGGCCCGCCAGCGGGGCGCGATTCCGCGACGCCTGATCGGGCCGCGCGGCGAGCCTGCGCCCGGCGGATCGGACCGCGGGCGAGCCCTCGGCCGTGGGAGCGGCGAGCGGCGGTGCCCGGAACGGCGCGGAATCGAGTGTTCGACCTCAGAGGCCGCGTTCAGAGCGCTCCCAGGATCAGACGGAAGCGAAGGATCCTCGCCGGCTCCGGCGGTGTGGATCGAAAGGGGGACAGCTCCCTAGCTTTCCCCTTGTCCGGACGTGGGGGGTTCCTCCGACGCACGGCCTCCGACCCCACTCCTCTCGAAAGGGAACCCGTGCCCGAGAACTCCATCTCCCGCCGAAACCTCGCCAAGACCGCTGCGTGGAGCGTGCCGGTCGTCGCCGTCGCCATCGCCACGCCCGCCGCCGCCGCGTCGAACGCGACCGTCGACATCGTCGTCTCGCGCACCTGCCGCACGCTCACGGTGGGCAACGCCGTGCCGCGCTTCACGGTGTCCGCCGTGACCGGCAACATCCCCGCCGGCACGACCTTCACGCTGACCAGCCCGCGCCTGGCCAATGTGGGTGTCTCGGCCACGGGTGCGAACGTCGGCGTCCTCGTCAACAACACCATCACCTTCACGATCGTGACGGCGACCCCGTCGGCGATCATCGACATCACGGGCGTCCTCGGGGTCTTCGCCGTGGCCGAGTTCCGGCTCTCCCTCGCCAGCGTCCCCGCCGGCTACACGGAGACCAACACCGGGAACAACACCGCGGCAGCGAACCTCACCGGTGTCTCCGCCTTCCCGCTGACCGGCTTCCTCGGGGTCTGCCTCCCGATCTAGGTCTCGACCACGGGGGAAGGCGGAGTCCGTCGTCCCCATTGATCCGACCACCACAGAAGCGCCAGGACCGGTTCGGGGTCCTGGCGCTTCTGCGTTCCCGGGCGCGATCGCGCCGTCGTTCCGTCCCCGGGGCTTCCCCCTGCCTCCCGCGCGGCCCTAGGCTCGCGCCACCCGGTACGAACCGATGGAGGCGCGATCATGACGGCGACCAGCGAGAAGACGGCACCTCCCGAGCTCAAGCGGGTCCTCGGCCCCAAGCTCCTCCTGCTGTTCGTGGTGGGGGACATCCTCGGCACCGGCATCTACGCCCTGACCGGGCAGGTCGCCTCGGAGGTGGGCGGTGCCGCCTGGCTGCCGTTCGTGATCGCCTTCGTCGTCGCGACGCTCACCGCCTGCTCCTACCTCGAGCTGGTGACCAAGTTCCCGCAGGCCGCCGGGGCCGCGCTCTACGCGCACAAGGCGTTCGGGATCCACTTCGTCACCTTCCTGGTCTGCTTCACCGTGATGGCGAGCGGGATCACCTCGGCCTCGGCCGCCTCCGGCGCGTTCGCGAGCAACTTCGCGATCGGCTTCGGCCTCGGCGACGGCGCGGGCACGCGGCTGAGCATCGCGCTGATCTTCATGGTCTGCATCGCGCTGGTGAATCTGCGCGGAGTCGCGGAGAGCGTCGGCCTCAACGTGGTGCTCACCCTGATCGAGCTGTCGGGCCTGCTGCTGGTGATCCTCGTCTGCTCCTTCGCGGTCTTCGGCGGCCAGGCCGACTTCTCCCGGGTCGTCGCCTTCGAGACGCCCGAGGACAAGTCGCTGCTGCTCGCGATCAGCACCGCCACCTCGCTGGCCTTCTTCGCGATGGTCGGCTTCGAGGACTCGGTCAACATGGCCGAGGAGACCAAGGATCCGAGCCGCATCTTCCCGAAGGTGATGCTGACCGGTCTCGGCATCACGGCCGTCGTCTACGTGCTGGTCTCGACGCTGGCCGTCGCGATCGTGCCGATCGGCGAGCTGGCCGGCAACGACACCCCGCTCGTGACGGTCGTCGAGACGGCCGCGCCGGACTTCCCGATCTCGACGCTGCTGCCGTTCATCTCCCTCTTCGCCGTCGCGAACAGCGCTCTGATCAACATGATGATGGCCAGCCGACTGCTCTACGGGATGAGCAAGCAGGGCGTGCTGCCGCCGTTCCTGAAGAACGTGCTGGCCGGCCGGCGGACGCCGTGGGCGGCGATCCTGTTCACCACGGTCCTCGCGCTGCTGCTCACCGCGTACGTGTCGCGCGACCCCTCCGACCCGATCGCGGTCCTGCTCGGCGGCACCACGTCGCTGCTGCTGCTCGCGGTCTTCGCGGTGGTGAACGTCGCGGTCCTGGTGCTGCGGCGCCAGCCGGTCGAGCACGAGCACTTCCGGACGCCGACCGTGCTGCCGGTGCTCGGCGCGATCGCCTGCGTCTACCTGGTGCTGCCGATCACCTCCGGTCGCGACATCGCGCAGTACGAGATCGCGGCCGTGCTGCTCGTGATCGGCGTGCTGCTCTGGTTCGCGACCTTCATCGACCGGCGCGTGCGCGGCTACGCCCGCTCGGCGGTCGTCGACCCGGAGGAGTTCGACGCCGATCCGGCCGACGAGTCGGCGCGGGCGCCGAAGCGCTAGGGCGGCAAGCCCATGCTGATCGAGTAGCCCGCGCAGCGGGCGTCTCGAGATCCGCCCGCCCCTGATGGACGGGTCTGCACGCGAGCCCTATTGGTCACGGCGGGTCTCGATGCGCCCCTGCGGGGCTCCTCGACCAGCATGCAGAGGGGCACGGCCGCGTCCTCCTCCTCACAGCCGAGACGCGACGCGGCTTCGCCGCTCGGGACGAGAGGGGGACTTCCGCTTTCGGAGAAAGCCGGCCGGGCGTCCATCGCCGCCGTCGCTCTCCGGCCGCGCACAGCCGGGCCATCGCCCGGGCATAGCGCGCTCATAGGAAACTCCTGATACTGGGGAGTCATGAGCACCCCGGCCCCTTCGAAGCACCTCGCCTCCGCGCAGCGCACCCGCCTCAAGCGAGCGGACGGCACGCCGATCCGCGTCCTCGTCGTCGACGACGAGAGCACCCTCACCGATCTGCTGCAGATGGCGCTGCGCTACGAGGGCTGGGAGGTGCGCACCGCTGCCGAGGGCCGCTCCGCGATCACGATCACCCGCGAGTTCCGCCCCGACGTCATCGTGCTCGACGTGATGCTGCCCGACATCGACGGGCTGCAGGTGCTCCAGCGGATCCGCGCCGACGGCAGCGAGACCCCGGTCCTCTTCCTCACCGCCAAGGACGCGCTCGACGACCGCATCGCGGGGCTCACCGCCGGCGGCGACGACTACGTCACCAAGCCGTTCTCGCTCGAGGAGCTCGTCGCCCGGATGCGCGGGCTGATCCGCCGCTCCACCCTGCTCGCCAACGACGCCGACGACCCGGAGGTCGTCGTGGGCGACCTCGTCCTGAACGAGGACAGCCACGAGGTGCGCCGGGCCGGCACCGACATCGAGCTGACCGCGACGGAGTTCGAGCTGCTGCGCTTCCTGATGCGGAACCCCCGCCGTGTGCTGAGCAAGGCGCAGATCCTCGACCGGGTCTGGTCGTACGACTTCGGTGGCAGATCGAGCGTGGTCGAGATCTACATCTCCTACCTCCGCAAGAAGATCGACGCCGGGCGCTCGCCGATGATCCACACGGTCCGCGGCGCCGGCTACCTGCTGAAGCCCGCCGAGCAGTGACGACCGGGGGCGGGCGGCTGCGTCCCACACTCGGCGACTTCGCCACCCGGTCCGCGCTGCGGCGCTCGAACGCGGCCCGCCGCGCGCCGTGGACGCTGCGGCGCCGCATGGTCGTCGCCGTCGTCGCGCTGGTCGCGGTGACCGCGGGGATCGTCGGCACGGTGAGCGTGCTGTCCCTGCGCGGGATCCTCTACGACAACGCGGAGACCCAGCTCTCGGAGTCGCTGGACCGGCTGGCCGGATTCGACGGGCCGAGCCAGTTCGCCGGCTCCAGCGCGATCGAGCGCGCGACGACCTGCCCGAGCGGCGACTTCGCGGGGCGGCCGAACCAGGACACCCAGACGATCACCGCGGTGCTCGGGTCGACCGGCGCCTACACCGGCGCGTACATCGACAGCTCCGGGTCCTGCCGGGAGTTCGCCGAGCCCGCCGACTCCGTCCTCGCCGACGCTGTGCAGAGCCTCGGCGACGCGACGACGCTCGACCTCGGCGGCGCCCTCGGCGAGTACCGGGTCGAGGCGCGGCTCGTCGACGGCGCGGTCGTGCTCGTCGGCGTCCCGCTCGGCCAGACGGAGGAGACGCTCGGCACCCTCACCACCGTCGTGGTCGTCGTCGTCCTGCTCGCGATGCTGCTGGTCGCCCTGATCGCGACCGCGATCATCCGGGTGGCGCTGCGCCCGCTCGAGCGGGTGGAGGCGACGGCGACCCGCGTCGCCGAGCTGCCGCTGGAGCGCGGCGAGGTCGAGCTGATCGAGCGCGTGCCGGAGGAGGACGCCGACGTCCGCACCGAGGTCGGCCGGGTGGGCGCCGCCTTCAACCGCATGCTCGACCACGTCGGCGGTGCTCTGGAGTCGCGCCAGGCCAGCGAGAACAAGGTCCGGCAGTTCGTCGCCGACGCCTCGCACGAGCTGCGCACGCCGCTCGCGGCCATCCGCGGCTACGCCGAGCTGCCCCGTCGCGGCGACGTCGAGCTCTCCGGGGCAGCGGAGTACTCGCTCGATCGGATCGAGTCGGCGGCGACCCGGATGACCTCGCTCGTCGAGGACCTCCTGCTGCTGGCGCGCCTGGACGAGGGCCGCGATCTCGAGACGGAGCCGGTCGATCTGACGATGGTGCTGATCGAGGCCGTATCGGACGCGCACGTCGCCGGACCCGACCACGAGTGGGACCTCGACCTGCCGGAGGAGCCGATCGAGATCCGCGGCGACGGCTTCCGGCTGCACCAGGTGGTCGCGAACCTGCTGCGGAACGCCACCGTCCACACGCCGCCGGGGACGCGCGTCGTCGCGGCGCTCGCCGAGGACCGGGACGAGCGCGGCCGGCCGATCGCGGTGGTGACGATCACCGACTCCGGTCCGGGCATCGACGAGGCGCTGGTGCCGGTGCTGTTCGAGCGCTTCGCCCGTGGCGACTCCTCCCGCGCGCGGACGACCGGCTCGACGGGGCTGGGCCTCGCGATCGTGGCGGCGGTGGTCGACGCGCACGGCGGACGCGTGCTGGTCGAGTCCGAGCCGGGGCGCACGAGCTTCCGCGTGGAGCTGCCGGCGGGCTGACGACTGTCGGGTGCCTGTTCGATCCGCGGGCGACCCCGCCCGGAAGGCGCTCTCCTCCGCGCAGGAGCGGCGCGGGGTGGCCGGATCATCTGCAGATCGGACTTCCGCGCGTCAGACCTCGACGCCCAGGCGCCGGCGCGCCTCGTCCAGCGTGCGCACCACCTGCACCGTCTCGTCCAGCGGGTGCACCGGCGACTCGGTGCGCCCCTCCGCCACGTACTGCGCGAGGTGCACCGCCTCCCAGGCGAGGCCCTCGCCGCCCTGCAGCCCCGTCTCGTCACGCCACGAGGCGCTGTCGGAGCCGCGGGTCAGGGTGACGCCGCTCGGCGTCCAGAACGACGGGTGCACGTCGATCCGCCCCTCGCTGCCCGCGACGCTCGCGGCGTGCAGGGTGTCGGCGAGCACGGTCGACGTCGCGACCGACTGGACGCCGTGCGCGTGCCGCCCGACGATCGTCGCCATCGCGTCCACCCCGGTCGAGGTCAGGGCGCCGGCGACGACGGTGCTCTGCGGGGCGCCGGCCACCATCGAGACGAACGAGGAGGCGTAGACGCCCACGTCGAGCAGGCCGCCGCCCGCCAGCGCCGGATCGAAGATGCGGCTGGCCGGGTCGAACGCGAACGCGGCGCCGAAGTCGGCGGAGACCAGCGCGGGATCGCCGACCGCGCCGTCCGCGAGCAGCTGCCGGACGACGTCCATCTGCGGCAGGTAGCGCATCCACATCGCCTCCATCGCGAAGACGCCGGCGTCGCGCGCGGCGTGGACGATCATCTCGGCCTCGCCCGCCGTGGTGGCGAACGGCTTCTCGACGAGGACGTGCTTGCCCGCGGCGATCGCGCGCAGGGCCTGGCGCGCGTGCTCCGAGTTCGGCGAGGCGATGTAGACGACGTCGACCTCCGGGTCGTTCACGACGGCCTCGTAGCCGGCCGAGGCCCGCTCGACGCCGAAGCGCCGCGCGAACTCGTCCGCGCGCTCCTGGGAGCGCGAGCCGACGGCGACGACCCGCTGCCGCGTGTGCTTCTGCAGCGCGTCGACGAAGGTGCCGGCGATCGAGCCGGGGGCGAGGACTCCCCAGCGCAGCACCGGGGAGTCGAGGAGCGAGGGGAGCCGGGGCTCGGGAAGCGTCAGTGCCATCCCGCCACGCTATTCCCTCCTCCTGCACGACGCCGAGCCCCCGTCGCGCAGGCCCGGAGCTCCTGAGTCGCCCGAGAAGGCTCGTTCCCGGGCTGGAGAACGAGCCCTCCCGGGCGACTCGCCGATGCGGCCCGCCGACTCCCGCGGCGGCGGCGCGCACCCCTAGGGTGTGAGAACCCGCGCCGCCGCGGGCGGAGGAGGCGTCATGCCGGAGTGGTACACCCTCGGCGTCGTCGCCCTGGTCATCGTCGTGGTCGTCGTCGCGATCGTCCGCTTCCGCTTCAATCCGGTGCTCGCGCTCGCCGTGGGCGCCGCGGCCATCGGGCTGCTGACCGGGCTCGGTCCCGTCGACACCGTCTCGACCATGACCCGCGGCTTCGGCGAGGTGATGATGGAGGCGGGGCTCCTGATCGGCTGGGGCGTCCTGATCGGCGCGATGCTCAACGAGATGGGCGCCGTCGTGCGCCTCGTCGAGGGGCTGCTGCGGGTCTTCGGCAAGCGCGGCATCCCCTACGCGCTGGGGCTGTCCTTCGCCACGTATCTGCAGACGATCTTCGTCGACGCCCTGATCGTCATCGCGGCACCGCTCGCCCGGAGGATCGCGCCGCGGCTCGGCCGGAACGGCACCGGGATCGTCGCGGTCACCTTCGCCGTCGGCCTCGAGATGGGCATCGTGATGATGGTGCCGGGCTTCGCGGCCGTGGCGCTCGCGGGGCTGCTCGGGGTGCCGCTCGGCGTGATGATGCTGGGCGGCTTCGCGGTGGTCGCGCCGACCGTGGTGCTCACCATCCTCCTGATGTCGCTCGCCTTCCGGATGGGCTTCTGGGACCCGGCGCGCGACGAGCAGCTCGTCGTCCGCGACGAGACCGCCGGGCTCGCCACGGTGCCGGCGGGGGAGCGGGTGGAGGGCGAGGCCGCCGGCGGGTCGGCCTCGGCCGGGTCCGCACGATCCGCGGGAGGCCCGTCCGACGGCGGCGAGCGCGGGACGGACGGTGGCCGTGACTCCGCCGGAGCGCTCGACTCCGCCGTCGCGCACGACGCCGACGCCCCGCGCGAGCGCCCGCTGCTCCTGCTGTTCGCCCCGATGCTGCTCGCGCTGCTGCTCATCGCCGCTCAGGCCGTGCTCTCGGTCGCGGGCGCGGAGGTGCCGGTGCTGCAGTTCCTCGGCAACCCGGTGATCGCGCTGCTGCTCGCCGTGATCGCCACCGGGCTCGTCGGCCGCTCGGTCGCGGGCACGGCGCGGATGGAGAAGGCGGTGGCGAAGGGCTTCCAGGACGGCGGCCAGATCTTCCTGCTCACCGGCGTCGGCGGGGCGCTCGCCGCGGTGATCGCGGAGGGCGACCTCGGCGAGGTGCTGAAGGGCTACTTCTCGGCGAACGCCTCCGCGCCGCTGCTGCTGGTCTGGGTGATGGCGGCCGTGCTGCACATCGCCGTCGGCTCGGTCACCCTCTCGGCGATCACCGCCGCGGGCGTCGTCGCCCCGGTCGCCGCGACCCTCGGACTCGACCCGCTGCTGATCGCGCTCGCCGCCGGCTCCGGCGCGCTGTTCTGCATCCACGTCACCTCGAACACCTTCTGGCTGCTGCAGAGCTTCCTCGGCCAGTCCGTCCGCGGCGCCCTCAAGTCGGTGACGGTCGGCGTCTCCCTCGCCTCGGTCCTGGCCCTCGGCATGGTGCTCCTCCTCTCCCTCTTCCTGGGCTGACCCCGCTGACCCCCAGCGCGAGATGCCACTTGTGCACGCCTTTCACGGCGTGTCGCGCGCACAAGTGGCATCTCGCGAGGGGGGGGCGGGCGTGACACGTGCCGGAAACACGGGTGGCCTAGGTTCCTGAGAGGGTTCACACGTTGCTTCGAGGTCGATGACGCAGGAGCGAGCGCGGAGCCTCGTCCGCGCCGACCTCCGACACGAAAGATCTCCGCTTGAGAACACGCACCGCCCTGACCTCCGGCTGCGCGGCCCTCGCGCTCGCCGCCGGCGGTCTGCTGATCGCGCCCGCCGCGACAGCGACCACCACCGCGACACCGACCGCCGCCGCACCCTCCGCCTTCGAGCGGGTGGACCTCGTCCGCCCCGCCTCGGCGCCGATCACCGAGCCCGCGAGCTACCCCTACCGGGAAGCCCTCACCGAGGTCGCGGTCGATCCGACCGACGCCTCGCTGACCCGCGGCGTCACGCCGTACGACCAGATCGCGCCGGCGCTGAACGACCTCGCCGCGCGCTCCGACCGCGTCTCGACCCAGGTGGTCGGGAAGTCCGGCCTCGGCCGCGACATCTACCTGGTCACCGTCACCGCACCCGAGTCCGCCGCCGAGACCGCGCAGCAGGCCGAGTGGCGCGATCGCCTGAAGAACGAGCCGGAGGCGGCCGCAGCCGACGCCGAGCTGATGGCCGAGTACAAGGTGCCGACCTGGTTCAACGGCAACATCCACGGCAACGAGTGGGAGGGATCCGACGCGATCCTGGACTACATCGAGAAGGTCGCCACCGCCGAGGACGCCGAGACCGAGGCGCTCCTCGAGGGCAACCGCCTCTACTTCACCGTCACCAACAACCCCGACGGCCGGGCCCTCGGCCAGCGCGCCGTCGCGGCGGGCTACGACCCCAACCGCGACATGATCACGGGAGCGACCAACGAGGCGGCCGTCATCCGCGACCTCTCCAGCGTCCTGCAGCCGACCTACTTCATCGACATCCACGGCTACACCGGCATCCTGCAGGTCGAGCCCTGCGGCCCGCCGCACGGCGAAAACTACGAGTACGACCTGTTCCTGCCGCACGCCTACGCGACCGCGCTCGAGATCGAGCGCCGCGTCGTCGAGGCGGACGTGCCCGGCAACACCTACAAGGCGGCCGACGGCAGCGTCACGACCGAGAACACGGGCCAGATCCTGATCCCCTACCGCGACATCCGCGCGGGCTGGGACGACTGGCCCCCGATCTTCGCGCCGCAGTACGTCGCCTTCCAGGGCGCGATCACCAACACGGTCGAGCTGCCGCTGGGCCGCACCGACAACGAGACGCCCGAGCAGATCGCCGAGGGCCAGGCGAACGCCGACATCGACATCGAGATCGCCGGGATCGTCATGGACGCCTCGGTCGACTACATCGAGGCCAACCGCGACGCCCTGCTGAGCAACCAGGTGCAGATCTTCGAGCGCGGCGTCACCGGCGCCCCCGCCGTCGAGATCCCCGCCGACGTCTCCGCCTCGGACCTGCCGGCCGGCACGCCGACCGAGTGGACCGAGATCTGGGACAAGACCGACGTCTACACGACCGAGTACCCCCGCGCCTACGTCATCCCCGCCGGTGACGCCCAGCGCTCGGCGTCCGACGCCGAGACCCTCGTCGCGCAGCTGCTCGCGCACGGCGTCGAGGTCGACCGCACGACCACGGCGATGACCGCGGGCGGCACGACCTACCAGGCCGGCTCCTACGTCGTCGACATGCACCAGCCCGTCCGCGGCCTCGCGAACGTGCTGCTCGCCGACGGCACCGACATCTCCGACCGCGTGCCCGAGATGTACGACGTCTCGGCCTGGAGCCTCTCGCTGCTCTGGGGCGCCGACGTGATCCCGGTCGGCTCCACGCTCGACCCGATGCCCGCCGTCGAGCTCGAGCCGGTCACCGCGGTCGCTCCGAGCGGCAGCGTCCCCGCGGACGCCGGCTACCTCGCCTTCGAGCCGCGCGGCGTGCTCGAGTACCAGGCGGTGAACGCGCTCCTGGGCGCCGGAGTCGCGCTCGAGCAGTTCGCCGACGGCACGATCGCCCTCCGCGCCGACGCCGACGGCCTCGCCGCCGCGAAGGCCGCCGCCGCCGAGTTCGGCGTCGACTTCTCGGCGACCACCGCCGAGCGGATCGAGGACGAGGACGGCACCGCGCTCTCCGCCGTCCGCGTCGCCTACTCCGGCTCGCACGAGGACCGCGACGCGCTGGCCAAGCTCGGCTTCGCCGACGCGGTCGCCGTCACGGCCGAGACGCTCGCCTCGGGCGAGACCGTCCTGACCGACGCGGACGTGCTGCTGCTGGGCCGCGCGCTGTCCTTCACCCCGGAGCAGGCCGCGGGCCGCACCGCCGTCGAGGAGTTCCTCGCGGCGGGCGGCGACGTGGTCGGCCGCGGCGGAGCGGGAGCGGCCTTCGCGACCGACTTCGGCCTGGCGACGCTGACCGCGCAGACCGGCACCGGCGGCTCGAACGGCATCGTCTCGGTCGAGACCCCGGCCGACGGGATCCTCGGCGACTATCCGCAGGACACCGCCTTCGTCTCGCCGGCCCTCTGGTTCGACGGCTTCGACGCGTCCGTGACGGTGGAGCAGAGCTACGCCGCCGAGGACACCTTCGTCGCCGGGCACTGGGTCGCCTCCGAGGGCCAGTCCCGGAGCGACGCGGCCGGGCAGGCCTCGGCCGTCTCGTTCGCGACGGAGTCGGGCACCGAGGGCTTCCTCTTCGGCACCTCGCCGGTCTTCCGCAACCACCCGGTCGGCGCGTTCAGCGACGTCGCCCGAGCGCTGCTCGCCGTGGCGCCCGAGGGCGCGGCCGTCGAGCTGCCGGGGACGCCGGAGCCGACGGCGACGCCGACCGCGACGCCGGAGCCGACGGCGACTCCTGAGCCGACCGCGACGCCGGAGCCGACCGCGACTCCCGAGCCGACGGCCACGCCCGAGCCGACCGCGACCCCGGAGCCCACCGCGACTCCCGAGCCGACGGTGACCCCGGAGCCCTCCGCCACGCCGGAGCCGACCGCGACCGCCGCTCCGACGGTCGCGCCCACCGCGGCTCCGGAGCCCACCGCCACGGCGACCGCGGCACCCGTCGCGACGCCCGGCACCGGCGGCCTCGCGTCGACCGGCGTCGACACCGGCCCCTGGCTGCTGCTCTCGGGAGGTGCTGTCGTGCTCGGTCTCGGCGCCCTGCTGATCGCCCGCAGCCGCCGCGAGGCCGAGGAGGCGTAGCCTCCGCCCCGGGAGGGCCGGCGAGCACGATCCGCCGGCCCTCCCGCCTCGCTCTCTCCGCACGACCGCAACGCCGCACGACCGCACCTCCGCACCTCCGCACGCCCGCACCTCCGCACCTCCGAACGCCCGCACTTCCGCACCGACGCACCACAGCACCCGCACCACCGAGGAGTCCCGATGCCGCCCCGTACCGCCCGCACCCTCGGGATCGTCCTCGCGGTCCTCGGCCTCGTCGCCGTGATCGTCGCGATCGTCCTCCTCGTCCGCCCGGCCGACGGCGCGGGCGCCCCGACGTCCACCCCGGTCGCCCCCTCCGCCTCGGCCGCCGCCGCCCCGTCGACCGCGCCCACCGAGGCCGCGACGACCGGGCCCGCGGCGGAGACGACCGCCCCCGCCGCAGACGCCCCCTCGGCCGCCTCCCCGACCGAGGGAGTCGTCGCCTCGGCCGCCCCCGAATCCGCCGCCGCCGCCGTCCTCTCCTTCACCGCCTCGCCCGCGACGATCGACTGCGCCGGCGACCGCACCGCCTCCGTCCCGGTCGCGCTCTCCTGGCAGACCGAGGGCGGCGTCGCCGCCCGTCTCGCCGTCGGCACGACCGATGCGCAGTCCGGCGACCCCGTCGACCTCTCCGTGACCGGCTACTCCGCCCTCTCCGTCCCCTGCCGCGACGCCGAGACACTGATCACCCTCGCCGTCGAGTCCCCCGACGGCACCCTCACGCAGCGCACCCTCGTCCTGACCACGGACTGACCTCCTCCCCGCCGCGAGATGCCACTTGTGCACGCGACACGCCGTCGAAAGCGTGCACAAGTGGCATCTCGCGGGGACGGCCGGACGCGCGCGCACGGCAGAATGGAGACGATGACCTCCACCACACCTCCGCTCGGCCTGCTCCTCGACGTCGACGGGCCGATCGCCAGCCCGATCAGCCGCACGATCGCCATCGCCTCGATCGCCGACGACCTCGTCACCCTCGCGAACGC
This sequence comes from Rathayibacter sp. VKM Ac-2804, assembly GCF_009866655.1. Lineage (NCBI taxonomy): Bacteria > Bacillati > Actinomycetota > Actinomycetes > Micrococcales > Microbacteriaceae > Rathayibacter > Rathayibacter sp. VKM Ac-2804. Next base: position 3,356,491 of record NZ_CP047420.1, on the reverse strand, counting down.
GGGCATCCCGCTCGTCTTCAACACCGGCCGCTCCGACGCGTTCCTGCGCGAGCGGGTGCTGCCGTCGCTGCTCGAGCGCGGCGTCTCGGCCGATGCGCGCATCGTCTGCGTCTGCGAGAAGGGCGCCGTCTGGTTCACCGTCGACTACCGCGGCACCTCCGAGCCGATCGTGGACGAGTCGCTCGCGATCCCGGAGGCCGTCGCCCGCGACCTCGAGCGGATGATCCGCGAGGACTACGACGACCTGGTCTTCTTCGACGAGACCAAGCGCGCGATGGTCTCGGCCGAGCAGCTCGTCGACCTCTCCAGCGAGGACTACCTCGAGCGCCAGCTCGTCTTCGACGCCGACGCCCTGCAGATCATGACCGCGGCCGGCCTCGGCGTCGAGCGCCGCGGCATCCGCTACCCGAACGACACCGGCGCCGTCGAGTACCGCATCGACCCGACCGTGATCTCCACCGACATCGAGTCGAACCGCCTCGGCAAGGACCTCGGCGCTCAGCGCGCCGTCGAGCTGCTCGGCGCCACCGGCCCGATCCCGCAGCGCTGGCGCACGGTCGGCGACTCCCGCAGCGACTACGCGATGGCCGACTGGCTGTCCGAGCACGCCTACGACGTCGCCCACGTCGACGTGCGCCCCGCGGAGGGCGTCCCGGACAAGCCGTACCCGATCCTCGTGGTCGACGGCGCGATCAACGACGAGGCCGGCGCCGCCGTGCTGCGCCGCTGGACCGAGCTCGTCGCCGACGAGACGACGCCCGAGGTCGGCGGCGGCATCTCCCTCCACGTCGCGGGCTGATCCGCCAGCCCCTCGTCCGCAGGCCCGCGGCCCGTTAGCGTTCGAGGCATGAGAATCGCAGTCACCGGTGGATCCGGGAAACTCGGCCGCAGCGTCGTCACCCGCCTCCGCGAATCCGGCCACGACGTCTTCGTCCTCGACCGCGCGGGAACCCGCGGCGAGGGCGTCATCAGCATCGACATCACCGACTACGGGCAGGTCGTCGACGCCCTGCAGGCCGTGGGCGACCGCTACGAGGGGATCGACGCGGTCGTGCACCTCGCGGCCGTGCCGGCGCCCGGTATCGTGCCCGACATCGCGACCTTCCAGAACAACATGTCGTCGACGTTCAACGTCTTCCACGCGGCGATCCGCGCGGGCATCCGCAGCATCGTCTACGCGTCCAGCGAGACGGTGCTCGGCCTGCCGTTCGACGTGCCGCCGCCCTACATCCCGGTCGACGAGAAGTACCCGGCCCGCCCGGAGTCGGTCTACTCGCTCACCAAGCACCTCGAGGAGCAGCTCGCGATCGAGCTCTGCCGCTGGCACGAGGACCTCACGATCATCGGCCTGCGCTTCTCCAACGTGATGAACGAGGAGGACTACGCCGAGTTCCCGTCCTTCGACGCCGACGCGACGCTGCGCAAGTGGAACCTCTGGGGCTACATCGACGGCCGCGACGGCGCCCAGGCGGTCGAGAAGGCCCTCGCGCACCGCGAGCCCGGCTTCGACCGCTTCATCATCGCGGCGGCCGACACCGTGATGACCCGTCCGAACGACGAGCTGGTCGCCGAGGTCTTCCCCGGCGTCGAGCTGCGCGGCGAGCTCGGTGTGAACGACACGCTGCTCTCGATCGACCACGCCCGCGAGGTCCTCGGCTACGCCCCCGAGCACTCCTGGCGCGACGCGCAGTAGCCACCACCGCCCGGCACGCGGAAACGCCTCCGGCTCGCGGGGATCCGAGGATCCCGCGAGCCGGAGGCGTTCGTGCGAGCCGGAGGAGCCGGCTCAGGAGCCGAGGGTCAGCTCGGGATGTAGTTGAACTCGTCCGGGTTCGGGCCGGTGCGCTCGTCGCGGTTGAGCGCGGAGATCGCGGTCATCGACTCGTCGTCCAGCTCGAAGTCGAAGAGGGCGAAGTTCTCCTCCACGCGCTTGCGCGTGACCGACTTCGGGAAGACGATGTCGCCGCGCTGGAGGTGCCAGCGGAGGACGACCTGCGCGGGGGAGCGGTCGACGCTGCTCGCGATGCGCACGATCGCCTCGTCGTCCAGGACCTTGCCCTGCGCGATCGGCGACCAGGCCTCGGTCGCGATGCCGTGCTCGACGCCGTAGGCGCGGAGCTCGTCCTGCGTGAGGAAGGGGTGCACCTCGATCTGGTTCACGGCCGGGACGATCGTCGCCTCGGCGCGCAGCCGGTTGAGGTGGTTCGTCTGGAAGTTGGAGACGCCGATCGCCTTCGCCTTGCCGCTGCGGTAGATCTCCTCCATCGCCTTCCAGGTCTCCAGGTAGTCTCCGACCTTCGGCAGCGGCCAGTGGATGAGGAAGAGGTCGACGTAGTCGAACTTCAGCTCGGCGAGGGTGTCGTCGATCGCCTGGAGGGCGTCCTCGCGGGCGTGGAAGCCGTTGTTGAGCTTCGAGGTGACGAACACCTCGGAGCGGTCGAGGCCGGAGGCGCGCACGGCCTCGCCGACGCCGGCCTCGTTGCCGTACATCTCGGCGGTGTCGATGTGGCGGTAGCCGACCTCGAGGGCGGCGAGGGTCGCGTCCTTCGTCTCGGCGGGGTCGATCTGGAAGACACCGAAGCCCAGCTGCGGGATCTCGACTCCGTTGTTGAGGGTGATCGTGGGGACAGTGTTCGCGTCCGTGCTCATACTCGAGCGTCCTTTCGTCCGGGGATCGACCGCATCGGAGAGCATGCGGCCGGAGTACAGTCCACGCCCCGCGGCCTCCCAGGTGCAAGGCCTTGCGCGGCTCGCGAACATCGGCGGTCGTCCGGCGCCGGTTCCACGACGCCCCGCGCCGTCACCGCGCCGGGGAACGACGAAGGCCCCCGGCACGGATGCCGGGGGCCTTCGAGGGTCGCGTGACTACGCGCGGGACTTGCGGCCGGTGATCGCGCCGTAGATCAGCAGAACGATGATCGCGCCGACGACGGCGAGGATGATGCTGACGAGGTTGAAGCCCATCGGGTCGTCGCGCCCGAAGAGCGCGCCGCCGATGAATCCTCCGAGGAGGGCTCCGACGATGCCGAGGATGATGGTGATGATCCATCCGCCGCCCTGCTTGCCGGGCAGGATGAGCTTTGCGAGTGCGCCGGCGATGAGGCCGAGGACGATCCAACCGATGATGCCCATGATGTGTCTCCTTCGTAGTGTGCTCGACCGGCCGTTCCGGTGCGAGCGTCAACGCCTGTCGTGAAGGCGTCCTTGCAGATGATGTCGATCAGCGGAGTGAGCGCTGCACCTTCGCGCGTGCCTTGTCGGCGACCGCGGTGAAGTGCTTCGCCTCGCGCTTCGAGGTCTTCTTGAGCTTCTTGCGCGTCTTCTTCGTGGCGGGGTCGTTCCACACGCCGAGTGCGAGATGGCGGAGCTCTTCGTAGCGTCCGCGACCGGCGCGGGCGCCGAAGACGTACGCAGCGAGGGCGACGAGCGCCAGCAGGACGAGGCGGGGATTCATGCGGTGACCCTTCCATCGGAGAGAGCACAGGGTCGTGCTCGGCCCCCATTCCACTCTCCTGCGGATGCCGTGACAATTCAGGGCCGGACCGTTGACAACGGCGTCGCCGATCTGCTTGCGCCCGCGCGTTGTAGCAGAGGTCCGCGCGGTCGGAGGAGCGTCAGTGCACCGGAGCGTCCGCGAACCGGTCGTGCAGATACGGTCCGTAGCCGCCGTCCACGCGGTTGCGGCGGCGTCCGGAGGTGGTCACCTCGCCGCGGTCGGTCGCCCCGACCCGCGCGCCCGCGGCGTGCAGGCGCTCCACCAGCAGGACGTCCTCGTGCAGCGGCTCGCCGCCGAAGCCGCCGGCGGCCAGGTACGCGCTCGCGCGGACCCCGAGGTTCGCGCCGTGGATGCTGCCGACCGACTCCTCCTGCTCGCGCGTGCGCCGCCAGCGCCGGTACATCGCCGGCGACAGGTCGGTGGGGTCGGGCCGGACGGTGCCGACCAGCGCGTCGTGGTGGCGGGCGTGCTCGACGTGCTCGAGCAGCCACTCCTCCGGCACGACGGTGTCGGCGTCGGTGTTCGCGAGCCAGACCCGGTCGTCCGGCACGGAGACGGTGCCGAGGGCGTGCGCGATGCCGGCCGCCCGCGCGGCGCCGACCCCGCAGCGCTCGAGCTCGAGCACCTCGGCGCCGGCGGCCCGGGCGCGCTCGACGGTCGCGTCCGTGCAGCCGTCGGCCGCGACGATCAGCCGGACCACGATCGGCGGATGCGCCAGGGCGAGGTGCTCGGCGCTGCGCAGCACGGACGCGACGGCGGCGCCGATCCGCTCCTCCTCGTCGTGGGCCGGCACGACGATCAGCACCTGCTCGATCCGGGTCACAGCAGCCCCGTCCGCCGGGCGACCGAGCGGCCGTCGCGCGAGTGCACCTCGAGGAGCAGGTCCTCCTCCTCATGCCGGGCGATCCGCCGCAGCCCGAGACCGGCGACGGCGCTCTGCACGGCGTCGCCGTCGAGCTCGAGGCCGTCGATCGGGTGCCGCCAGTGCACGGTGACCAGCTCGCCCGAGGCGGAGAGGCGGTCGCGCACCCCGCGGAGCGTCCGCTCGAGCGTCTCGCGGCCGAGGTAGTAGCCGACCTCGGAGAGCACGATCAGGTCGAACGGGCCCTCCGGCACTCCGCGGGTGATGTCGTGGTGCTCGACGCGCACGTGCTCGAGCGGCGCGAGGCGGCGGGCGGCCCGCTCCACGGCGGCGGCCGAGACGTCCAGGGCGAGCAGGTGCTCGGCCCGCGCGGCGAGGGCCTCGGCGAGCACGCCGATCGAGGAGCCGATCTCGAGGACGGAGTCGTAGCGCCGCTCGGGCAGGCTGGCGAGGGTGAGGGCGCGCTTGCGCTCCTCGTACCAGCGGCTCGTGTACCCCCAGGGGTCCTCGTGCCGCTCGTACAGCTCGTCGAAGTAGCTCATCCCCGTGTCCTCGTCGTCGGGGCCGCGCCCGCTCGTGCCTCCGAGCCTAGGCAGGATCGCGGCTTCTCTCCGCCACTTGTCGGTCGGATCGCCGTGCGCTAGCCCCGGGGTCGCCATCAGCGGACCCGTACCAGGCGGTCGTCGCCGGCGAACGCGCGGACGAAGCGCGGGTGCAGGACGGGGGCGGTGCCGGCCGGCCCGGGCGCGGTCTGGCTCGGGTAGCGCTCGCGGGCGCGGGCCTTGCGCGCCCGCAGATCGTCGTCGGCCTCGACGCGCACGAGGGCGGACCATGGCACCTCGGCGTCGTCGGGCGCGGCCCAGTGCCAGAGCCAGATCGGCGCGGCGAGCAGCGGGTGGCCGAGGGCGTCGGCGGCCTCGGTGCAGACCTCGCCGACCACGCGGTGGTCGCGGTGGCCGTCGCCGGTCCAGGTGGAGAGCAGGAGGACCCGGCCGGACTCGGCGCCGGCGCGCGCGAGGACATCCGCGAGGATCCGGTCGCGGTGCTCGGGCGTGCCCGAGTCGGGGACGTCGAGGAAGGCGAGGCCGATGCCGGCGCCGAGCTCGTCGAGCGCCGCGCGGGCCTCGGCGCGCCGCTCGGCGACGAGAGCGGCCGCGGCCCCGGGGGAGGAGGCGCCGTGGGCCGCACCGCCGTCCGTCACGATCACGACGTCCACGGGGACGCCGAGGCGGCGGGCGAGGGCGATCGTGCCGCCGCAGCCCAGCGTCTCGTCGTCGGCGTGGGCGACCACGACGAGCACGCGGTCGACGGAGAGGAGCGCGTCCGCGGACAGCACCGGGAGCCGATCGAGCCGGCCGTCCTCGCGCCAGTGCTCCACGGGCGTGCCCTCGAGGTGCCCGTCGAAGGCGATGACCCGGCTCACCACTCCTCCGCCTCCCCGCTGGCGAGGACCGCGCGGCCGAGGGCCGCGTCGTCGCGCTCGGCGTGGTGCTGGCGGACGTAGAGAGCGAGGTCGGCGACCCGCTTGGCGTGCTCCGCGTCGAGGGCGAGCGGAGCGGGCCCGAGGGCGCGGCCGGCGCGCAGCAGGACCTCCTCCACGGCGCTCGCGACGGTGCCGCGGACCCGCTTGGCCAGCAGCGAGCCGCGGCTCCCCTCGGCCTCGCCGGCGTCGATCAGCGCCGATGCCTCGTCGAGCGCGCGCCGGCCGGCGGAGAGAGCGGTGTCCACCGCGCCGAGGTGCGCGAGCAGGTGCGGATCCTCGCGGCGGGCGGCCGCTCGGGCCAGCGCCGCGGCGACGCCCCGGGCACCGCCGAGCCAGCAGGCGGCCACGCCGATGCCGCCCCAGGCGAAGCCGGGCCTCGAGAGGTACCAGCCGGGGGCGCCGACCTCCTGAGCCCGGGCGCCGGAGAAGCGCACCGGCCCGCTCGGGATCTCGATCAGGCCGCGGGGGTGCCAGGCGTTCTCCTCCGGGGTCGCGGTGCCGTCGCCGAGGCGCACGGCGAAGAGGCGGCGCTCGCCGGAGCCCTCGCCGACGTGCGCCGTGATCAGGGCCGCGTCGAGGCGCCCGGCCAGCGAGCACCAGGGCTTCACGCCGTCCAGCCGCCAGGCGTCGCCGTCGGGAGTCGCGATGAGCGGCTCGTCGCCGCCCTCCGCCGCGAAGACGCCCCAGACCGCGTCGTCGTCCACTCCGGCGTCCCGGGCGCTCAGCCCCGCCTCGCCGAGGATCGCGAGCGCGTCGAGATGCGGCTCGATCGCCCGGGCGACGCCGAGGTCGTGCCGGGCGAGGCGCTCGAGCAGCGCATGCAGCTCGGCGGTGCGGCCGGTGCCGGGCCGAGGCGGGTCCGCGGAGAGGGTGCGGGCGAGCGCCAGGGCGCCGTCGACGTCAGCAGGGAGGGAGGGAGGGGCGAGCTGTTCCATCTCCCGCGACGCTACGCGGTCGGCTCCGGGCCCGCGCCCGATTGTCCCCCGGTCTGGGCGGTGCTAGCGCCGCGCATGTCGAGGGCGGTGATGCGGCGCAGCAGGACGGCGAAGAGCTCGACGTCCCCCGCCTCCCAGCGGCGCAGCTCCTCGTGCATCAGCGCCTGGCGCGAGCTGCGGATCGCCCGCATCCGCTCGGCGGTCTCCGGCGGCACGGAGAGGATCGTCGCGCGTCCGTCGTCGGGGTCGGGGGAGCGCTGGAGGAGACCGAGGCGGTCCAGCGCCGAGATCTGCCGGCTGATCGAGGACTTGTCCGTCTCGAGCAGCTCGGCCAGGGCGCCCGAGTGCATCGGGCCGCGCCGCTCGAGGGTGGCGAGCGTCCGGTAGCCCGCGGTGCTGAGCTCGGGGTGGAGTCGTTCGGCGGCCGAGCGCATCGCGTCGCGCACCCGGTTGAAGAGGGTGCTCAGCTCGCCCTCGACGGCGGCGATCGCGGTGTCGGTCGTGCCGTCGGCGTCCGCGTCGGCGCCGTCGTGCGCGCCGGGTTCGGGGTCGGAGGCGGAGGGCGAGCCTGTCATCCCTCCAGCATCCCGTGTCGGGCCGACTTGCGCACGGGCCCGTCGACGTCGTACGCTTCCCGAAGCCAAAGACCGCCGGTTTCCGGTGTGCGCACGAGCAGGGCCCAGGCCCCGCGGATCGCCGCCGGACGAAGGATTCGCGAAGCGAATGGCCCGCGCAGGTGTGCAAGAGACCAGTTCCGCGTTCATCGCGATCCCCAGGCTCCCGCGCTCCTGCGCCGGAGCCTTTTTCTTTGCGTGCCTTCGGGCTACCGGCACGAGAATTCACAGGAGTACCCATGGCGAACAAGGAAGCCTCGGTCGCCGAACTCACGGAGAAGTTCCAGAGTTCGACCGCCGTTCTGCTGACCGAGTACCGCGGTCTCACTGTTGCTCAGCTCAAGACGCTGCGCAAGGACATCAGTGAGCACGCGACCTACGCCGTGGTGAAGAACACGCTGACCAAGATCGCGGCGAACAACGCCGGGATCTCGTCCTTCGACGCCGAGCTCGCTGGCCCTTCGGCCATCGCGTTCGTGCACGGCGACCCCGTCGCCGTCGCGAAGTCGCTGCGTGCCTTCGCCAAGGCAAACCCTCTCCTCGTGGTCAAGGGCGGTTACTTCGACGGTAACCCGCTGACCGCTGAAGAGGTGGGCAAGCTCGCCGACCTCGAGTCCCGTGAAGTGCTGCTCGGCAAGCTCGCCGGCGCCTTCAAGGCCTCGCTCTTCGGTGCGGCTTACCTGTTCCAGGCCCCGCTGTCCAAGGCCGTTCGCACGGTCGAGGCACTGCGCGAGAAGCAGGAGTCCGCGAGCTGACGTCTCCCTCCGGGAGGCAGCGTGCACGCGGTTCGTAGACAAGAAACAACAAGGAGAAAAATCATGGCAAAGCTCACGCAGGACGAGCTCATCGAGGCCTTCAAGGAGCTCACGCTCATCGAGCTCTCTGAGTTCGTGAAGAAGTTCGAAGAGGTCTTCGAGGTCACCGCCGCCGCGCCCGTCGCGGCTGCCGGCGTCGCCGGCCCGGCCGCCCCGGCCGAAGAGGTCGAGGAGCAGACCGAGTTCGACGTCGTGCTCGAGGCCGCCGGCGAGAAGAAGATCCAGGTCATCAAGGAGGTCCGCGCGCTCACGAGCCTCGGCCTCGGCGAGGCGAAGGCTGTCGTCGACGGCGCCCCCAAGGCTGTCCTCGAGGCCGTCAACAAGGAGACCGCCGAGAAGGCCAAGGCCCAGCTCGAGGCCGCCGGCGCGACCGTCACCGTCAAGTAATCCCCTCGCACCCGCTTCGGGTGCACGGATCCGCCTCCGGGCGGGCCCACCGGCGCAGGGCGTCGTCTCCTCGGAGGCGGCGCCCTTCGTCGTTCCCGCTGCTGCGCCGCCCCGACCGGGGGTGCCCTGCCTTCCCGGTGTCGCGGGACGCAGCCTCTAGAATCGGCGGGTGACTGCAATCGACCCGCTCGCCGGCCTGCCGGCGCGCGACGTGCCGCCCAGCGAGGTCTCGCTGAGCGAGCTGCTGAGCGACTTCGTCTCGGTGACGCACCGGATCACCCGGCTCGCCGCGCAGGCCACCGACAACCAGGAGTCCCAGGCGGTCTGGCGCACCCTCTCGGTGCTGCTGTCGATGGGGCCGATGCGCCTGGGCGAACTGGCGACGCAGAGCCGCGTCTCGCAGCCCACGATGACCAAGATCGTGAAGAACCTCGTCGAGACCGGCTGGCTCGACCGCATCGCCGATCCGGCCGACGCCCGGGCCTGGCAGATCCGCCTGGCCCCCGACGGCGCCGCGGCGCTCAGCGCGTGGCGCACCCAGCTGGGCGACGCCCTCACGCCGATCTTCGCCGACCTCCGCCCCGAGGACCGCCGCGTCCTCGAGCGCGCCGTCGAGATCATGCACGAGCGCCTCGTCGTCGCCCCGCGCGACTGAGTTCGCCGCGCCCTCCTGCGCACGCATGCTGGTCGAGTAGCCGGGAGGGGCGCATCGAGAGCCACCTCCGTCAGCGACTCGTGCAGGATGAGCGCGTGCAGATGCGACTCGAACTCGTCCCCGTGCCCGTCTCCGACGTCGACCGTGCGCTGGCGTTCTACGCCGACGTCGTCGGCTTCCACGTGGACCACGACGTCCGGCCCTCGCCGTCGATGCGGATCGTCCAGCTGACGCCGCCCGGCTCCGCTTGCTCGATCGTGATCGGCACCGGGATGGGGCCCGGGCCGGAGGACGGCGTCGTCCGCGGGCTGCACCTCGTCGTCGACGACATCGTCGCCGCACGCGCCCAGCTGGTCGGGCGCGGGCTCGAGCTCTCGGACGTGCAGGACATGGGCGGCGTGAAGTACGCCCACTTCGCCGACCCCGACGGCAACACCTGGTCGCTCCAGGAGATCGGCTCCCGCACCCCGCCGGCGTGAGCGGCGGGGTTCCCTCCCATGCTGGTCGAGCAGCCCCGGAGGGGCGTATCGAGACCCACGATCATCAGCAGTCAGTGTTGCCGGTGATGGATCTCGACACGCCCGCTGCGCGGGCTGCTCGATCAGCAGGGGGCGGGCGCGGCCGCCTCGGCTCAGTCCTCGGGCCAGCGGACGCGGGCGCCCGAGTCCGGGTGCTTGCGGAGCCAGGCCGCGATGAAGGGGCAGCGGGGGACGACCGTGCCGCCGGCGTCCGTCACCGCGAGGACCGCGGCGCGGGCGAGGACGCTGCCGAGGCCGTGCCCCTCCCACGCGTCGTCGACGACGGTGTGCGTCAGCACCACCTCGTCGCCGCGGCGGGCGTAGGCCGCGAAGCCCGCGACCTCGCCGCCGACGGAGATCTCGAAGCGCGAGCGCTCGGGGGCGTCGCGGACGACGGGGGAGGGGGCGGCGGAGTCGCTCATGCTCCGATTCTCGCTCCCCGCGGCGCCGACGTGCTGGTGCGGATGACGAGGGAGGCGGGGATGGTCGTGTGCCGGGCGGGCGGCGGCGCCTCGCCCCGGCCGAGCGCCGCCAGCGCCTCCAGCACCAGCGCGACCGCGAGCTCGCCCTGCTGCCGCGGATCCTGCCGGATCGAGCTCAGGCCGAACAGCTCGGCGAGCGGGTGGTCGTCGATCCCGATGATCGAGACGTCCTCCGGCACCGACAGCCCGAGCTCGCGGGCGGCGAGGATGATCCCGATCGCGATCTCGTCGGACGCGGCGAAGATCGCGGTCGGCCGGGTCCGAGGGTCGCCGAGCACCTGGCGCCCGGCGCGGTGCCCGCCCGGGATGTCGAACCGGGTCGGCACGAAGTGGCCGGGCCCCTGCTCGAGTCCGGCCGCGGCGAGGGCCTGGCGGAACCCCTCGTGCCGCTTCGTGTGCACGTGGAAGTCCATCTCCTCCTCCGTGAGCCCGCCGATGTGCACGACCCGCTCGTGCCCGAGCGAGAGCAGGTGCTCGGTGGCGAGGCGGGCCGCGGCGACGTCGTCGATGCTGAAGGTGGGGATGCCGGGCAGGGAGCCGCCGATCCCGACGATCGGCTTGCCCAGCGCGAGCAGCGCCTCCGTCTCGTCCGGGGAGATCTCGAGGGTCACCGCGACGATCGCGTCGACGCGCTTGCGGACGAGGTAGTACTCGAAGACGCTCCGGCGCGCGTCGTGGTGCTTGTCGATGTTGTAGAGGAGCACGTCGTAGCCGGCGGCGAGCAGGGCGTGCTCGATGCCCTCGATGATGCCGCCGAAGAACCACTGGTTGATCACCGGGATGATCACCGCGACGTTGTTGCTGCGACCGGTGACGAGGCTCGAGGCGTTCGCCGAGACGACGTAGCCGAGGCTGGACGCGGCGCGCTCGACCCGCTGCTTCGTCCCCGCGGAGACGTAGCCGCGGCCGCTGAGCGCGCGCGACACGGTCGCCTTCGACACTCCGGCGAGCTCGGCGACCTCTTCGATGCCTGGCACGGCGTTCCTCCCGGTCCGTCCGGCGTCGATGCTGGAAACGGTTCCAGAAAGTTATACCCCGGGCGCGACGCGACCGGGAGCGTCGAGATCGATCTCCCGCGGCGGGCGGCCCGATTTCCCGCGGTTCGTCGCCGGATCGTTATCTCAGAGAGCGCTCTATCGGCGCCGTTGTGCTTTCATCGAACTTGTGGAAAGGTTTCCCTCCGTGGAGGCCCGAGTCCACACGAACCCGGTGTTCCGCTCGGAGAGTCTTCGCACGGAACCACCAACAGCATCCGAGTCGTCGCAGCACCTGCTTCGAGTCGCCTCAGCCCGCCGGCCCGCCGGACGGCACCGGCCCTCGGCTGAACCACCACTCAATGAGGAGGAACCATGCGGTCATCCCTGCACCGCCGTATCACCCTTCCCGTCGCCGTTCTCGCAGCGGCCGGGATCGCCCTCGCCGGCTGCTCGAGCAGCAGCGACCCGAACGACCCCAACGCCGGCGGCGGCAGCTCCGCCGGCACTGTCGGCACCGCCGACGGCGTCGTCAACGTCTACGGCACCATCAACGGCGACGAGGCCACCCTTCTCGAGCAGTCCTGGGCGGACTGGGAGGAGGAGTCCGGCATCGACATCAAGTACACCGGCGACAAGGAGTTCGAGAAGCAGATCGGCATCAAGGTCCAGGGTGGCGACACCCCCGACCTCGCGATCTTCCCGCAGCCCGGTCTGCTCGCCGACACCGTCGCCTCCGGCAAGGTCCAGGAGCTGCCCGAGGGTGCCCTGACCGAGGTCCAGAACAACTGGTCCGAGGACTGGCAGAAGTACGGCCAGGTCGACGGCACGCAGTACGGCGCGCCGCTGATGGCGTCCGTCAAGGGCTACATCTGGTACTCGCCGGCGAAGTTCGCCGAGTGGGGCGTCTCCGTTCCCACCACCTGGGACGAGATGGAGGCGCTGGGCAAGACCATCGCCGAGAAGACCGGCGGACCGTCCTGGTGCGCGGGCTTCAACTCCGGTGAGGCGTCCGGCTGGCCGGGCACCGACTGGATCGAGGACGCCGTCCTCCGCGAGGCCGGCCCCGACGTCTACGACTCCTGGGTCGCGGGCGACACCCCGTTCACCGACCCCGAGATCAAGGCGGCGTTCGACTCCGTCGGCTCGATCCTCCTCGACCCGACCCTGGTCAACGCCGGCTACGGCGACGTCTCCTCGATCAACTCGACCGCCTTCGGCGACGTCGCGCAGAACATCGCGAACGGCACCTGCGCCCTGACCCACCAGGCCTCGTTCTTCGAGGGCTTCCTGATCTCGGCCGGCGCCAACGTGGCCGAGGACGGCGACGTCTGGGCCTTCCTCACCCCGCCGACCAATGCCGACGACCCCCAGGCCGTCACCGGTGGTGGCGAGATGGTCGCCGCGTTCTCGAACGACGAGGACACCGCGAAGGTCCAGGAGTACCTGGCCAGCGCCGACTGGGCCAACAGCCGCGTCAAGCTCGGCGGAGTCATCTCGGCCAACACGGGCCTCGACGCCGAGAACGCCGGCAGCGACATCCTGAAGGACTCCATCGGCATCCTCCAGGACCCGGACACCACGTTCCGCTTCGACGGCTCGGACCTCATGCCGAAGTCCGTCGGCGCCGACAGCTTCTGGAAGGGCATGGTCGACTGGATCGACGGCTCGAGCACCGATCAGGTCCTCGAGGAGATCCAGGCCGGCTACACCTCCTAGCAGTCGGGTGGAGGGCCGCCGCTTCTCGGAGCGGCGGCCCTCGACCGATGCCCGTCCGGCCCGATCGCACCCGCGGTCCGGCCGGACCGGGCCTCACCAGAGTTCAGAGTCGCACTCGAAAGGGCGTCCATGTCCGGCTTCTTCCAGTGGCTGGCGAGCATCCCCCCGCTCGCGCAGATCCCCATCATCCTTCTGGCGTTCGCGGCGGTCGTCGCGATCATCCTCTTCTTCGTCGAGATCGCCCCGCGGCGCGGCACCGGCTACACGGTCCTCCGTCTCGCCGTGACCGTCGTCCTGCCGGTCGTGCTCCTGCTCGCGTTCGGCCTGTACAACTCGGTCATGTGGGTCGCGGTCGTCGCGGCCGTCCTCGGCGGCATCCTCTTCCTGCTCGACTTCCGGTCCCGCAAAGGCGCGGGCTACGGACTGCAGCTGATCGCGTTCATGGCCCCGGCCGCCTTCTTCATCCTGATCGGCCTGATCTACCCGACGATCACGACCGCGCTGAACGCCTTCATGAAGAACGACGGCTCCGGATTCGCCGGCCTCGACAACTTCATCTGGGTCTTCACCAGCCCCGACGGCGTGACCGCCTTCCTCAACACCGTGGTCTGGGTGCTCCTCGCTCCGATCACCGCCACCGCGATCGGCCTCGCCTACGCGGTCTTCATCGACAAGAGCCGCGGCGAGAAGTTCTTCAAGCTGCTGGTCTTCATGCCGATGGCGATCTCGTTCGTCGGCGCCTCGATCATCTTCAAGTTCTTCTACGACACCCGCCAGGGCGAGCAGATCGGTGTCCTCAACGGCATCCTCACCGCGTTCGGCGGCTCTCCCGTCGACTGGCTGGGCCTCGAGCCGTGGAACACGCTGTTCCTGGTCGTCGTGCTGATCTGGACGCAGGCCGGCTTCGCGATGACGGTCCTCTCGGCCGCCATCAAGGGCGTGCCCTCGGAGCAGCTGGAGGCGGCGTCGCTGGACGGCACCAACGCCTGGCAGTCGTTCTGGAACGTCGTCGTCCCGGGCATCCGCTCCTCGATCGTGGTCGTGCTGACCACGATCTCGATCGCCTCGCTGAAGGTCTTCGACATCGTCTCGGCGATGACCGGCGGCCGCTCCGACACCACCGTCCTCGCCTTCGAGATGGTCCGCCAGTTCCAGCTCGGCGCCCGCAGCGGCTACAGCGCGGCCCTCGCGGTCATCCTGTTCCTGCTCGTGCTCCCGATCGTCGTCTACAACGCCCGCCAGCTCGCCAAGCAGAGGGAGATCCGATGAGCGTCACGCCCACTCCGATCCAGGTTCCGGTCGACCGCAGCACCGAGCGCTCGCTCGCCCGCGGCGAGTCGAAGATCGAGGCGGCCAGCGGCAAGGTCCGCAAGGCGACCACCTCGCGCGGAGCGACCCTCGCGGCCGCGATCATCGCGGCGATCTGGACCATCCCGACCCTCGGGCTGTTCATCTCGTCGTTCCGCCCCGCGAACGACATCAAGACGACCGGCTGGTGGACGATCTTCGCCAACCCCGGCTTCACCCTCGACAACTACGCGAACGCGCTGAACTCGGGCGACAGCCTGACGCTGGGCAAGGCGTTCGTGAACTCGCTGGTCATCACGCTGCCGGCGGCGCTGATCCCGATCACGATCGCCAGCCTCGCGGCCTACGCGTTCGCCTGGATCGACTTCAAGGGCCGGAACACGCTGTTCGTGCTCGTGTTCTCGCTGCAGATCGTGCCGATCCAGATGGCCCTCGTCCCGCTGCTGCAGCTGTTCTCGGACGGCCTGCGCATCGGCAACCTCTACATCCTGCCCGGGCTCGGGGTGAACGGGTTGGACGGCTCGTACGCGAAGGTGTGGATCGCGCACACGATCTTCGCGCTCCCGCTGGCGATCTTCATGTTGCACAACTTCATCTCGGAGATCCCCGGCGAGGTCATCGAGGCGGCGCGCGTGGACGGAGCCGGCCACGGCCAGATCTTCTTCCGCATCGTGCTGCCGCTCTCGGTCCCGGCGATCGCCTCGTTCGGCATCTTCCAGTTCCTGTGGGTCTGGAACGACCTGCTGGTCGCGACGGTCTTCACCTCCGGGCAGGGGCTCCCGATCACGAAGGCGCTGCAGGACCTCTCGGGCTCGTACGGCCAGTCGTGGGAGCTCCTCACGGCCGGAGCGTTCATCTCGATCATCGTCCCGCTGATCGTGTTCTTCGCCCTCCAGCGCTTCTTCGTCCGCGGCCTGCTGGCCGGCGCCACGAAGGGCTGATCGCCGTTCCATTCGGAGGCCCGGGTCCTGCTCACGCAGGGCCTGGGCCTTCCTTCGTCCGCGTGGGTCTCGATACGCCGCCGATGGCGGCTACTCGACCAGCATGATCGCGCCGGCCAGGCGGTGGACCGACCGGCGGCCTGCGGACGGTGGTCCCCTCCATGCTGGTCGAGCAGCCGCGGGACGCGGCGTATCGAGACCCGGTGAGTCGAGTCCGCGAACGCGGCCCGACATGGTCGGCAGGGTCGCCGCCGAGCGCCCGCCGCTGAGCACATCTTCGCCGTGGGCGGAAGCCGCGGGCGGTGTCGGCGGGCGGGGTTATGGTCGAGCGATGAGCAGGATGGGTGACGTCGCGAGCGGCGGCGGGATGCGCGCGGGCGCGGTGCGCGGGAAGATCTCCAGCAGCGACCCCGACGCCCAGCGGCGCAAGAACTCCGACGCCCCGAGGATCGACCACCTCTTCTCCCGGATCGCCTCGCTCTTCCGCGACCACCGCACGAAGCTCACGCTCACGGTCGCCCTCGTGCTCGTCGGCGCCGCACTGACGGTCGTGCCGCCGCTGCTCACCCAGCTGGCCTTCGACCGCGGGCTGTTCCCGGAGTCGGGCCGCCCGGACTTCCCCGTCCTGCTCGAGCTCGTCGGCGTGATGGTGCTGATCTGGGTGGTCTCCGCCGTGCTCGGCGTCTGGCAGACCTTCCTCACCGCGACCGTCGGCAACAGCGTGATGGGCGAGCTGCGGATCCGGCTGTTCCGCCACCTCCAGGCGATGGAGCTCGGCTTCTTCACCCGCACCCGCACCGGCGTGATCCAGTCGCGCCTCGCGAACGACGTCGGCGGCGTGGCCAGCGTGCTCACCAACACCGTCTCGAGCGTGCTCGGCAACACCGTCACCGTGATCGCGGCGGTCGTCGCGATGCTCCTGCTGTCCTGGCAGATGACGATCGTCGCCGTGGTGCTCACCCCGGTCCTGGTCATCGCCCAGCGCCGGGTCGGCCAGGTCCGCGCCCGGATCGCCACGAAGACGCAGGAGTCGCTGTCCGAGATGACGGCGATCACGCAGGAGACGCTGAGCGTCTCGGGCATCCTGCTCGCCAAGAGCTTCGGCCGCCAGGAGTCGGAGGTCACCCGCTACGCGGACGAGAACGGCCGGCAGATCGAGCTCCAGGTCCGCCAGCAGATGTCCGGGCAGTGGTTCTTCGCGACCGTGCAGATCTTCCTCTCGGTGATCCCCGTGGTCGTCTACCTCGTCGCCGCCTGGCTGATCCTCGGCGGGACGACCGTCACCGCCGGCACCGTCGTCGCCTTCACCACCGTGCAGGCGCGGCTGATGTGGCCGCTGCTGGGCCTGATGCGCGTCGCGCTCGACCTGCAGACCGCCGGCGCGCTCTTCGCCCGCATCTTCGAGTACCTCGACCTGAAGCCCGCGATCGCCGACCGTGCGGGCGCCCGCGACGTCGACGGCGAGCTCGGCCGGGTCGAGCTCGACGAGGTCGTCTTCCGCTACCCCGACCAGACCGACGACGTCCGGCCGACCCTCGACCGCGTCTCGGTCTCGATCGAGCCCGGCCAGTTCGTCGCCTTCGTGGGGCCCTCCGGTGCGGGCAAGACGACCATCTCGTACCTCGTGCCCCGGCTCTACGACGTCACCGAAGGGTCGGTCCGCTTCGCCGGCGCGGACGTCCGCGAGCTGCGGCAGGAGTCGCTGGTCTCGCACATCGGCATCGTCAGCCAGGAGACGTACCTCTTCCACGCGACGATCGCCGACAACCTCCGCTACGCGCGCCCCGGAGCGACGCAGGAGGAACTGGAGGCGGCCGCGCGGTCCGCGAACATCCACGACACGATCGCGTCCTTCCCCGACGGCTACGACACCCTCGTCGGCGAGCGCGGCTATCGGCTCTCCGGCGGCGAGAAGCAGCGCCTCGCGATCGCGCGGGTGCTGCTGAAGGACCCGGCCGTGCTCATCCTCGACGAGGCGACGAGCGCGCTGGACACCGTCTCGGAGCGGATCGTGCAGACCGCCCTCGACGACGCCGCCCGCGGCCGCACCACCATCGCGATCGCGCACCGCCTCTCGACGGTCGTCTCGGCCGACGTCATCCACGTCGTCGACGGCGGCCGCATCGTCGAGTCCGGCACCCACCTCGAGCTGCTCGAGCGCCGCGGTCTCTACGCCTCCCTCTACGCCCAGCAGGTCGAGACTGCCCTCAGCTCCTGACGCGCGTCGGCGGCGGCGCGGGGGTGTCCGTGTGTCAGGCGCAGTCGACGACGAAGCGCATCAGGCTGGTCGCGTCGTCCGTCTCGGACAGCTCGTCGAGGGCGCGGTTGAATTCGAGGCGGCGGCTGTAGGGGATGTTGACGGCGTCGATGCCGGCGCTCATCAGCACTCCCGTCATCATCAGGCGGGCGGTGCGCTTGTTGCCGTCGAAGTAGAACTGGCTCCGTGTCGCGGCTGCGAAGTAGGCCACGGCCCGCTCCCTCGGTTCGGGCAGCGTCTCGAGGAAGCGGACGAGCGAGTCGAAGCGCTCGATCAGTGCCTCGCCGCCGGTCCCGTGCTCGACGCCGGCGACGAAGCCGCCGTTCGCGAGTCGCACGCTGCCGCCGCCGGAGACGGTTCCCTCGCCGCGGAAGTGGCCGGACTCGATCGCCTCCTTCGCCGCGACCGTGCGGTGAAGGGTGTCCGACACGTCCTTGCGGAGGGCGAAGGCGCTCCGGCCGACCAGCTGGTCCAGATCGCTGTACGCCTGACTCAACGCCAGGACCTGCTCCTCGTCGGCCAGCGGCTTGCCGCCGACGGTCACGCCCTCGAGGAGGGTCCGCACCTCGGGGAGGGTGAAGGTGTTGCCCTCGAGTGCCGCGGCGTTCCAGACGAGGTCGGGCAGCGAGGCGCGGAAGCGGAACCGGGCGCGCTCGGAGGTGGTCGCCACGAGGCGGTTCCACTCGATCGTCGACGCGGTCCAGGTGATGCCGGTCCGCTCGCGCAGGAGGGTGCTGTCCGCGGCGGGGAGTGAGCGGTCCGCCGGTCCTTCGGTCCGTCCGCCGGTCGGGCGACGCCGGTAGCCGGGTCCGGGTCGCTGCTCGTCGGTCACGACCACTCCCGTCCCAGCTCCGAGGCGATCGCCGCCAGGTCACCGCCGAGGCCGATGCCGTCGAGCACCGCCTGCAGCGGGGACACCAAAACGACTCCCTCGACGTCGACCGCGCCCTGGAACAGGGGCGCGGGCGCGGGGACCACGAGGACGTCGGCGTGCTCGGTGGTCGTCGGCGTCAGAGTGTCGGCGAGCAGCTGTGAGACCCGGCGCGGGTCCGTGGTCCACAGCACCGAGACCCCCTGCAGGTCGTACCCCATCGCATCGAAGGCGGCCGCTCCGGAGAGCGCCCACGGCTCCTCGGAGGCGTGCCCCGCGGAGGCGAGGCGGTCGATGCTCCAGCGCGGGCCTGCGAGGGCGACGGCACCCGGCCGGTGCTGCGGTGCGGACGCTCGACCGGCCTCGCCGAGGAGGAGCGCCGTCTCCCCGCGCGAGTACCGGGTGAGCCGAGCGGTCCAGGCCGCGATCTCCTCGTCGCCAGGGGCCACCGAGAGGTCTCCGAGCATCGCGCGCGCGGCCGACGCCGCGTGCGGATCGGAGAGGGGCCGGACCGACAGATCGAGATCGAGGCCCACCGCGAGCAGGAGCTCCCGCAGGTCGTCGAGGCGCGGGTCGGTCTGCCCCGAGAGGATCCGGTAGCCGGTGGCGCGCGAGAGACCCGCACGGGAGGCGAGGAGATCGACGGAGTAGCCGAGCTCCTTCTGCGCCGTCTTCAGCTCGCCGAGTCTCATGTTCGAGACACTACTCTGTTCTGTCTCAATGGTGAGACAGTCCGAGTCGGAGGTTCCAGGTCAGGCGGCCGGGCGGTCGGCGAGCATCTGCTCCATCAGGGAGATCTCGGCCTCCTGGGCCTGGACGACCGAGGAGGCGAAGTCGGTGGCGACCGTGGCGCGGCTGCGGGCAAGCAGCGCCTCGGCCATGTCGATCGCGCCGCGGTGGTGGGCGATCATCAGCTCCAGGAACCGGCGGTCGAAGTCGCGGCCGGTCAGCGTGCCGAGCTCGGTGATCTGCTCGGGCGTCGCGAGGCCTGGCATGCTCTCGGGGACGACGTCCTCCTCCGTGGACATGCCCATCGACGAGTGCTCGTCGGCCGCGCCCGCGAGGGTGGGCCGGCCCATCCACGTCATCGACGGCTCGGGAGCGGCCTGCGGCAGGCCCCAGGAGTTCAGCCAGCCGAACAGCTGGCCGGCCTGCTGCTGCTGGGTGAGCAGGATGTCCTTCGAGACGGTGAGGACCTCGTCGTCGGTGCTGCGGTCGCGCGCGATCATCGCGAGCTCGGCGCCCTGGAGGTGGTGCACCTGCATGTCGCGGGCGAAGCCGGCCTCCGCGCTCGTCGTCGACGGCGTGGCCGTGGAGGAGAACGGGGCGAGGGCGCCGAAGAGGTAGCCGCCCGCGGCGCCCAGGAGCAGGGCGACGGCGGCGACGGCCGCGACGAGGAGGCGGCCCCTACTGCTTGCCGGGCGCATCGATGCCTCCGGTGCACGGGGCACCGGGCTCGGGCGCGGTCGAGGCCTGCCAGAAGCGCTCGACGAACGCGTCGATGCGCGGGTCCTCCGGGGAGTCGATGGCGACCTGGGCGTCCCAGGCGCTCAGCACGATCGGCGACTCGAGTCCCTCGTAGGGCGAGACGACCGCGTAGGTGTCGGGCATCGCGGCGATGAGGGCGTCGACCTCGCTCTGAGGGAGGGACGGGTCGTAGGTCGCCCAGACGGCGCCGTGCTCGAGGTCGTGCACGGCGTTCTCGTTCGGGACGGGCTCGCTGTAGACACCGCAGTTCATCCAGACCGCGTTGTGCGGGCCGCCCGCCGGGGGAGTCTGCTCGTACTCGACCGCACCGGCGACGTGGGTCGCGTCGTTCTCGAAGGTCTGCAGGCCGTCGATCTGCCGGGCCTCGACGATCTGCTGGTTGCCGAAGACGGTCACGGCGACGATGCCGCCGATCGCGACGACGGCGAGGGCCGAGAGCGACCAGATCCAGATCCGGCCGCTGCGCTTGCGCTTGGCCTGCTCGCGCTTGTAGGCCTCGACCTTGTCCTGGCGGGCGCGGTTCTTGGCGGACATCGTGTCTTTGGGCACGGTGGCGTCTCTCGTTCTGAGTCGGGGTGGCGCGCCGGGGAGGGCGCAGGCGCCTGAGAGGCGCTCTCAGAGGATAACGAGCGAGGCTCCGGATCGGATCAATGCGCGGTGGGAGTGCTGGCTGGGGGCGGGTCTCGAGACGCCCTGCGGGCTGCTCGACCAGCATGCAGCGCCTGCGGGTCAGCCGGTGAGCATGCAGCGCCTGCGGGTCAGCCGGTGAGCATGCAGCGCCGCGCTCACGCGGTGAAGGTCAGCCAGAGGAGCAGGCCGTTCAGCACGATCAGGAAGAGGGCGGCGAGGATCGCGCCGAGGGTGGTGAACCAGCGGTTCGCCTGGTCGCCCATCAGGGCGCGGTTCCGGGTCAGGGCGACGAGCGGCACGAGCGCGAAGGGGATGCCGAAGGAGAGCACGACCTGGCTCAGCACGAGCGCGCGGGTCGGGTCGAAGCCGATCCCGAGCACGATCAGCGCCGGGATCAGCGTGACCAGGCGGCGGGCGACGAGCGGCACCCGCAGGTTCAGCAGCCCGTGCATGATCTCCGCGCCGGCGTAGGCGCCGACCGAGGTCGAGGCGAGTCCGGAGGCCAGGAGGCCGACTGCGAAGAGCGTCGCGACGACCGGCCCGAGCGCCGCGCCGATCGCGGCGTGCGCGCCCTCGAGGCTGTCGGTGCCGGCGACGCCGGACAGCGAGTGCGCGGCGAGCAGGAGGATCGCGAGGTTCACGGTGCCGGCGATCGCGAGGGCCACGGTGACGTCGATCCGGGTGGCCGTGAGGATCCTCCGGCGGGCGGTCACCCCGTCGACGCGGCCGAAGCGGTCCCGCGCGAGGGCCGAGTGCGCGTAGATCGCGTGCGGCATGACCGTGGCGCCGAGGATCGACGCGGCGAGGAGCACCGACTCCGAGCCGTCGAAGCGGGGGAGGAGCCCGGCGGCGGCGGCGCCCGCGTCCGGCGGATCGACGACCACGCCCACGGTGAAGCCGACCGCGATGACGACCATCAGCGCTGTGATCACGCGCTCGAACGGCTGCGCGCCGCCGCGGGTCTGGATCACCAGGAGCACCAGCGAGACGGCCCCGGTGACGAGTCCGCCCGCGAGCAGCGGAAGCCCGAACAGCAGGTTCAGCGCGATCGCCCCGCCGATGACCTCGGCGAGGTCGGTGGCGATCGCGACCGTCTCGGCCTGAAGCCAGTAGGCGCGCCGGCCCCAGCGCCCGCGGAGGCGCTCGCCGAGCAGCTCGGGCAGCGACTTGCCCGTCATCAGGCCGAGCTTGGCCGAGAGGTACTGGATCAGCCAGGCCATCAGGTTGCCGAGGACGACCACCCAGACGAGCAGATAGCCGAAGCGGGCACCCGCCGTCATGTTGCTGGCGACGTTGCCCGGATCGAGGTAGGCGACTCCGGCGACCATGGCGGGGCCGAGCAGTCTGAGCAGGCGCGCGTCGGCCGGACCCCGCGTCGTGGCGGTGATCGGAGGGGTCATTGCAGGCGGTGTCCGTTCCGGTCGGCGGTGACGCGAGGACCCCCACGATAGGGCACTCCCCGGCGTCGAACCACTCCCTCCCGGGCCGAGCGGGAGCCGCCTGCGAGCGTCTCGGCGGCCCCCGTCATCCGCCGATCCGCGGTTGATACGCTGGACAGATGACCCTCGATCGAGCCCTTCCCGCACGCCCGGACACCGGGATGGCGTACGCCGATTCGGTGCTCGACCTGATCGGCGACACCCCGCTGGTGAAGCTCGGCCCGGTCGCCTCCGGCGTGCAGGCCACCGTCCTGGTCAAGGTCGAGTACCTCAACCCCGGCGGCTCCTCGAAGGACCGCATCGCGACGCGCATCATCGACGCGGCCGAGCGCGACGGGCTCCTGAAGCCCGGCGGCACCATCGTCGAGCCGACCAGCGGCAACACCGGCATCGGCCTGGCCCTCGTCGCGCAGCAGCGCGGCTACCGCTGCGTCTTCGTCCTGCCCGACAAGGTCGGCGAGGACAAGCGGAACGTGCTCACCGCCTACGGTGCCGAGATCGTCGTCACCCCGACGGCCGTCGCGCCCGAGGACCCGGACTCCTACTACTCCGTCTCGGACCGCCTGGCGCGCGAGATCCCGGGCGCCTTCAAGCCCAACCAGTACGCGAACCTCAACGGGCCGCTCAGCCACTACGAGACCACCGGTCCCGAGATCTGGCGCGACACCGCCGGCAAGCTCACCCACTTCGTCGCGGGCGTCGGCACCGGCGGCACCATCAGCGGCGTCGGCCGCTATCTCAAGGAGGTGTCGGAGGGCCGCGTGCAGATCGTCGGCGCCGACCCGGAGGGCTCGGTCTACTCCGGCGGCGGCGGGCGCCCGTACCTGACCGAGGGCGTCGGCGAGGACTTCTGGCCGAGCGCCTACGACCCGAGCGTGGTGGACCGCATCATCGCCTCCAGCGACGCCGAGTCGTTCGCGATGACCCGCCGGCTCGCCCGCGAGGAGGGCCTGCTGGTCGGCGGCTCGAGCGGCCTCGCCGTCTCGGTCGCGCTCAAGGCGGCCGCCGAGCTCGGACCCGACGACGTGGTCGTCGTGCTGCTCCCCGACGGCGGGCGCGGCTACCTCGGCAAGATCTTCAACGACCGCTGGATGCGCTCCTACGGCTTCCTCGAGCACCGCGAGGAGGGCACGGTCCGCGACGTGCTCTCGGCCCGCGCCGCGAACCCGAGCACGGGCGACCTGCCGGCCCTCGTGCACGTGCACCCCAGCGACACGGTCCGCGACGCGATCGAGATCATGACCACCTACGGTGTCTCGCAGCTGCCCGTCCTCACCGCCGAGCCGCCGGTCGTGATGGGCGAGGTCGTCGGCGCCGTCGACGAGCGCGAGCTGCTCGACCGCGTCTTCAGCGGTGCGACCTCGATGACCGATCCGATCGGCCCCTGGGCCGGCGATGCGCTCCGCCTGATCGGCCTCGGCGAGAGCATCACGGCCGCCCGCGCCGCTCTGAGCGAGGCGAACGCCCTGCTCGTCACCGATGAGGGCAAGCCCGTCGCCGTGATCACCCGGCAGGACCTCCTGTCGTTCGCGACGGCCTGAGCGCCGTTCCCCCTCCCCTTCTTCTCCACCCCTCGACCCGGAAAGCCCGCGATCATGCCCAAGAAGCAGCACTTCGACACCCGTGCCATCCACGCCGGTCAGGAGTTCGACCCGACCACCGGCGCGGTCGTCCCGCCCGTCTACATGACGTCGACCTTCGTCCAGGACGGGATCGGCGGCTTCCGCGGCGGCTACGAGTACGCCCGCTCGGCGAACCCGACCCGCGACTCCCTGCAGGAGCTGATCGCCTCGCTCGAGGGCGCGGACGTCGCCTACTCGTTCTCCTCCGGCCTCGCCGCCGAGGACACGCTGATCCGGGCGGCGCTCGCTCCCGGCGACCACATCGTGCTCGGCAACGACGCCTACGGCGGAAGCCACCGGCTGATCGACCGGGTGCACGCGGCCTGGGGCATCTCCAACACCGCGGTCGACATGTCGAACCTGCGCGAGGTGCAGCACGCCATCCGCCCCGGCGAGACCAAGATGCTCTGGGTCGAGACGCCGTCGAACCCGCTGATGACCATCAGCGACATCGCGGAGCTGGCCGACCTGGCGCACGCGCACGACCTGATCGTCGTCGTCGACAACACCTTCGCCTCCTCGGCGCTGCAGCAGCCGCTCGCGCTCGGCGCCGACGTGGTCGTGCACTCGACGACGAAGTACCTCGGCGGGCACTCGGACGTGGTCGGCGGGGCGCTCGCGCTGCGCTCCGGCCCGCTCGCGGAGAAGATCGGCTTCCTGCAGTTCGCGGTCGGCGCGATCTCCGGACCGATGGACGCGTGGCTGACCGTGCGCGGCATCAAGACGCTCGCGATCCGGATGGAGCGCCACTCGAAGAACGCCCAGGCGGTCGCCGAGTTCCTCGCCGAGCACTCCGCCGTCACGGCCGTGCACTACCCGGGGCTGCCCACGCACCCGGGGCACGAGCTGGCGAAGCGCCAGATGTCGGGCTTCGGCGGCATGCTCTCGGTCGAGCTGGCGACCCCGCGGGCGGCGCGGAAGTTCGCCGAGTCGACCGAGCTGTTCCAGCTCGCGGAGTCGCTGGGCGGCGTCGAGTCGCTGATCGGCTACCCGAGCGAGATGACGCACGCGTCCGTGAAGGGCACGCCGCTCGAGGTGTCGGAGTCGCTGGTGCGGCTCTCGGTCGGCATCGAGGACCCGAGCGACCTGATCGCGGACCTCTCGGCGGCCCTGCCGAAGAAGTAGCGGCGGAGCCGGAGGTGCGTGCGGACTGGCGCTCCTCCGGCGGCCCGTGGCAGTTCTTCGAGGGACGCGATGATCCTGCCACTGCGACGATCGGAGGCATGATCTCCTCCGCGCGCCGCCTCGTCGATCTCAGCCACACCGTCGCGGACGGCCTGGTGACCTACCCCGGTCTGCCCGCCCCGCGGATCCGGCCGCACCTCACGCGGGAGGACTCGCGCGCCGCGTACGCCCCGGGCACCGAGTTCGCGATGGACGTCATCGAGATGATCGGCAACACCGGCACCTACCTCGACAGCCCGTTCCACCGCTACGAGGGCGGCGCCGACCTGGCCGGACTCGACCTCGAGACGCTGGTCGACCTCCCCGCCGTCGTCGTCGACGCGCGCGCGGCAGGACAGCGCGGGATCGGCCGCGACGCGCTCGACGGCCTCGACGTCTCCGGCGCCGCCGTGCTGCTCTCGACCGGCTGGGACGCGCACTTCGCCACGCCCGGGTACGCGAGCGGCGCGCCCTTCCTCACGGCGGCCGGCGCCGAGGCGCTGATCGCGGGCGGCGCGGTGCTCGTCGGGATCGACTCGCTCAACATCGACGACGTCGAGGGCGTCGGCGAGCGGCCCGCCCACAGCCTGCTCCTCGCCGCGGGAGTGCACGTCGTCGAGCACCTCACCGGCCTCGAGCAGCTCCCCGCCACGGGCGCCCGCTTCACCGCGGTGCCGCCCAAGGTGAGCGGCTTCGGCACCTTCCCGGTGCGGGCCTACGCGGTCGTCGGCGGCCGCTGAGACCACGGGCGTCCAGGGGCGCCTGACTATCCTGGATCGATGCATCCCGCCCTCGCCGCGCTCGGCCGACGTCTCCGGCCCCGCACGCGCCTCGCCGCGCTGGGGGCCCGGATCCGCCCGCGCACCCGCCTGCTCCGCCTCGCGCGCGGTGCGCGATCCGCGCCGCAGAGCCTCCGCGCGCGCCGCGCCGCGGCCGTCGCCGCCCGCCCGATCGACCACCCGCGCTCGCTCGCCTTCCGCCGCGAGCTGCTCGGCCTCGACCTCGCCAACCGCGTCTCCCGCCGCCCGGTCGTCGACCCGGCCGGCGAGGTCGTCGTCACGATGACCACCCACGGCGAGCGCATCCAGCGCGTCCACGTGGCGATCGAGTCGATCGCCCGCGGGACCGTCCGCCCGGCCCGGCTGGTGCTCTGGCTCGACGATCCCGCGCTGTTCGCCGCGCTGCCCGCGAGCCTCCGCCGCCTGCGCCGCCGCGGCCTCGAGATCCGGCTGGTCGACGGCTACCGCGTGCACACCAAGTACTACCCGCACCTGCTCTCCGGGCGGGCGGGCGAGCGCGACCTGGTCACCTCCGACGACGACATCGTCTATCCGCGCACCTGGCTCCGCGGCCTGCTCGACGCCCGCTCGCGCTATCCGCGCGAGACGGTGCTCTGCTACCGCGCGCACCGGGTGCTCGTCGCCGACGGCGTCGTCGCTCCGTACACGAGCTGGCCGCCGGTCGCGGACACGCGGGCTTCGTTCGACGTCTTCGGCACGTCGGTGTCGGGGCAGCTGTTCCCGAGCGAGCTGATGGTCGCGATCGCGGAGCACGGCGACGCCTTCCGCGAGGTCGCCCCCGACGCCGACGACATCTGGCTGCACGTGCGCGCGGTGGACGCGGGCTACCGCGTCGCGCAGATCGAGCCGGCGGCCGAGCTCTTCCCGTTCGTCCCGCGCACGCAGCAGACCGGCCTCTATCTCGTCAACTACTGGGACGGCGGCAACGACCGCCAGGCCGGCGCCAGCTACACGCCCGAGGTCACCGCCCGCATCGCCGCGGACGCCGCCCGGCAGGGGGCGACCGCATGAGACTCCTCTTCCTCAGCAACCTCTACCCGCCGCAGGTGCTCGGCGGCTACGAGATGACCTGCGCCCGCGTCGCGGAGGCGATGGCCGCGCGCGGCCACGACGTGCGGGTGCTGACCACGCCGACCTACCTGCCGCCCGAGCCGTCCGGCGTCGAGGTGCACCGCACGCTGAGCCTGCGCACCTACTTCCCGCTGCCGCAGACCGGCGGCGAGATCGCCCAGCTGATGCACCACGAGAGCGCGGTGTCGCGGTTCGAGAACACCCGGATCCTGCTCGAGGAGCTGCGCGACTTCGCCCCGACGCACGTGGTCGCCTTCAACCTGCTCGGGATCGGCGGGCTCGCGATCGTCGACCTGCTGCGCCGGGTCGAGGCGGGCTGGATGTGGAACCTCGGCGACCGCACGCCGAACGCGCTCGTCGACGGGCTCTCGGCCAGGGTGCTGTCGGTCTACGGAGCCGACCGGGTCGACCACTTCGACCGCGGCGAGATCGTGGCGGTGAGCCGCTCGCTCGTCGAGGCGATCGAGGCGGGCGGGCTCGAGCTCGGCGAGGTCGAGGTGATCGGCCGCGGCGTCGTCGTGCCCGCCGACGACGGCCCGCGGGAGTACCGGGAGGGCGGCGTCACGCGCTTCACCTTCGCGGCGTCGCTCGGCGAGCACAAGGGCGTCGATCTCGTGCTCGAGGCGTCGGCCGCGCTCGCGGAGCGCACCCGCGACTTCCGGGTCGACCTCTACGGCGACGGCGACGTGGACGGCTATCGTGCCCGGGCCGAGTCGCTGGGGCTCGAGGGCGTCCTGACCTTCCACGGGGCGCGCCCCCGCGACGAGGTGCTGGCCGCGCACGGCCGCGCCGACGCCTTCCTCTTCCCCACCTGGGCGGGCGAGCCCTTCGGCGTCGCGCCGGTGGAGGCGGCCGCGGCCGGCTGCGTGCCGATCGTGACCGCCGCCAGCGGAGTCGCCGAGTTCCTCGTCGACGGGGTCGACTGCGTCAAGATCCGCCGCTCGGCGCCCGCGCTGCTCGAGGCGATGAGCGACGTGGTGACGGGCGCGACCGACCTCGAGGCCCTCGGCCGGCGGGGGCGCGCGGCGGCCCGCGGACCGCTCTCGTTCGAGCGCTCGATCGAGCTGCTCGAGCGGTCGCTGGAGCGCCGCTCGCGACCGGGCCTCGCCGAGCGCGTGGCCGACACGGCCCTCGAGGCCGAGATCATGGACAAGGACCACCGCGCGATGGACGTGCTCCACCGCCGCTTCTCGGGACGGGACGACGAATGACCGACGACCACGACTTCAGGGCCGACCCCGCCTCCGCGCCGACCCGCTTCGGCCGGGGCGGCGTCGCGCTGCGCGAGGCGGTGCACCGGATGGTCGCGCCGTACTTCGAGCAGGCGCGGCTGCGCACCGAGGAGGTGCGCGAGGAGGTCGCGGGCGTCCGCGGCGAGCTCGCGGGGCTGCGGGAGGAGCTCGCGGCGGTGCGCGCGGAGAACGCGGCGCTGCGCGAGGAGACGGCCGGGCTGCGCTCGGCCCTCGACGAGGACCGGGCCGCGCTGGCGGAGCTGCGCCGCGAGACCGAGGAGTCGCTGGCCGTCACGCCGCCGCTGCTCACCGCGGGCGAATCGCGGACGGCCGACCTCGAGGAGCGCGTCCGCGGCGCCGAGCTCGAGCTGCGCGCGGTGACCCGGCGCCTCGCGGAGGCGCTGGACTCCGCCGAGCAGCTCGATTCGGCCCCCGCCGCCGACTGAGCGCGCGAGCCTCGGATCTCAACGATCCGTTCGGCACTTTCTGCTGGTGATCGGGGGCTGAAGCAGCAGAAAGTGGCGAGCACCTCTGCCGATGCCCCGTTCGGGTCCCCTCGTGCAGGGCGCAGCGGGCGAGACGACGCGCAGCGGGTTCTGCAGAGCCTCCGGCGCCCGGTTCGGGTCCACTCGCGTCGTGCCCTCTGAGTCAGGAGACGCCGGCGGGGGTGCACGCGGGAACCGGGGCCCGATTCGGGTCCGTTCGTGCTCGTCCTCCCGCATCCGCTCGGCGAGTGACGCGGCGCCTCGCGGAGGCGCTGGACGCGACCGCCTGGGCGGCCCGGGGTCGAGCCCGTGGGACGTCCTCTGCTGGTCCGCGGCGTCCGAGGCGGCAGGATCCGTCCGACGGCGGGGCGGCGCCGTCGCCGGCTCTCAGGCCGGGACGGCCGTGCGGGCCAGCAGCTCCGCGATCCGGCCCGTGCAGCCGCCGCAGCCGGTGCCGGCGCGGGTGGCCGAGCCGATGCAGGCGACGGTGTCGTGGCCCGCGGCGGCCGCGTCCGCGATCGTGCCGGCCGAGACGCCGTTGCACCAGCAGACCGTCGCGTCCGGAGCGAACGGGTCGCCGGTCGGCGCCGCTCCCGCGTCCGGAGCATCCAGCCGCAGCAGGCTCGAGCGGTCGGCCGGCAGCTCGGAGCCGCGCTCGAACAGGAGCGTCAGCTCGGCGCCGACCCGCGGCAGGCCGACCGACACGAAGCCGCGCAGCACTCCGCCGACCGTGACGAGCTTGGCGTAGCCGCCCCGGGCGGGGTCCGCCCACACGGTCACCTCGGGGTGCGGGACGCCGTCGCAGGCGTCCCAGGGCTCGGCCGTCGGGTCGCCGCCCGCCACGAGATCGACGCCCTCGGCCTTCAGCATCACCACGGCGGGGCGCGCGGCCGGCACGCGCTCGTCGGCGACGCGACCCGCCGCCTCCGCGACGATGCGGGCCGCGAGGCGGTCGGCCTGCTGCCAGCCCGGCCCGATCAGCCCGCTCGGGCCGCCGGGCACGCGCCCGTCCGGCAGCACCGAGCCGCGGGTCGCGACATGGGCGCAGTCGCCGATCGCGAAGACGCGCGGATCCGTCCAGCTGCGCTGGTGCTCGTCGACGAGGATCCCGGTGGAGACCGCGAGGTCGGCGCTCGCCGCGAGCTCGGTGCGCGCTCCGACACCGCAGGAGAGCACGAGCAGATCACCCTCGATCTGCTTGCCGTCCGCGCAGACCAGTGCCTGGAAGTGCGCGCGCCCGAGGTCGTCGTGGGCGAGCAGGATGCTCTCGGAGCGGGCGTGCGACACCATGTCGACGCCGGCGGCGCGGGCGGCCGCGGCGAGCATCCGCCCGCCGCCGTGGTCGAGGTTCCGCCCCATCGGGATGTCGCCGTGGTAGACGACCACGACGTCGGCGCCCTGCTCGGCTGCCGCGAGCGCGAACTCGACCCCGAGCACTCCGGCGCCGAGCACCACGATGCGGGAGCGGGCGCGCACCGCGTCGAGCACGACGTGCGCGTCGTCGAGGTCGCGCAGTGCGACGACGCGCTCGGGCAGCGGGCTCGCGCCCTGATCGAGCGTCGCGGGCAGCGCCGAGCGCACCCGCCGGTCGCGCCGCGAGCGCTCCATCCCGACGAGGGTCGGCACGTTCGCCCGGGCGCCGGTCGCGAAGACCAGGCGGTCGTAGGGGAGCCGCTCGTCGTCGTGCAGGCGGACGACCCCGCGCGCGCGGTCGAGGCCGACGGCGGCGGCACCGAGCCGGAAGACCACGCCCGCCGCCTCGGCCGTGGCGCGGTCCCCGAGATCGAGCCGCTCGCGGGTCGCCCGGCCGACGGCGTACTCGGCCAGCAGCACGCGGTTGTAGGCGTCCGCGGGCTCGGCGCCGACCACGGTCAGCGCGACCGACCCGGCGCGGACAGCCGGCAGCAGCTCCTCGACGAAGCGCGCGCCCACCGGTCCGTAGCCGAGCAGGACGACCCGCTCGGG
The DNA here is from genome assembly GCF_009866655.1 of Rathayibacter sp. VKM Ac-2804. NCBI lineage: Bacteria > Bacillati > Actinomycetota > Actinomycetes > Micrococcales > Microbacteriaceae > Rathayibacter > Rathayibacter sp. VKM Ac-2804. The sequence continues at coordinate 3,326,278 of NZ_CP047420.1, read as the reverse complement.
CGCGGCGATCCCGTTCTCGGCCGTCGTCCGCTCAGGCATCGAGCACCCCTTCCGCGCGGATCCAGACCCGCGTCCGCTTGAACTCCGGCATCGACGAGATCGGATCGACGACCGCCTCGGTGAGCAGGTTGGCGCACTGCTCGCCCGCGTAGTGGAACGGCAGGAAGACCGTGTCGTGCCGGATGTCGGCCGTGACGCTCGCCCGCGCCCGCACCACCCCGCGCGCGTTGCCGACCGAGACCGGCCCGCCGTCGCGCACGCCGAGCCGGGAGGCGGTGGCGGGGTGGATCTCCAGGCGCGCCTCGGGCCGCGCCGCGTCGAGCTCGGCGACCCGCCGGGTCTGCGTGCCCGACTGGTACTGCTGCAGGTAGCGGCCGGTGATCAGCGTCAGCTCGTCGCCGACGTCGACCGGCGCCGGGGGAGCGGTGCTGACGGCGACCATCCTGGCCCGGCCGTCGGGGTGGCCGAAGCGCTCGCCGAAGAGCCGCGGAGTGCCGGTGCTGCCGGCGGGGTACGGCCAGTACGCGGCGACCCCGGTGTCGAGCAGCGCGTGCGAGAGCCCGGAGTAGTCCGCGACGCCGCCGGCCGAGGCGCGGGCCAGCTCGTCGAACACCTCCGCCGGCTCGGTCGACCAGGTCGAGGGCGCGGCGAGGCGGCGGGCGAGCTCGCTCAGGATCCACAGCTCGCTGCGGACGCCGGCGGGCGGGTCGAGCGCGCGGCGACGGCGCAGGACGCGGCCCTCGAGCGACGTCATCGTCCCCTCCTCCTCCGCCCACTGCGGCACCGGCAGCACGATGTCGGCCAGGGCCGCCGTCTCGGAGAGGAAGAAGTCGCAGACGACGAGCGTGTCCAGCGCCGAGAGCCCGGCCCGCACGGCGTCGACGTCGGGCGCCGAGACGACCACGTTCGAGCCGTGCACGAGCAGGCAGTGCACCGAGCGGCCGAGCTCGGCGAGCAGTGCGACGGCCGGCAGCCCCGGACCGGGGATCGTCGACGGATCCACGCCCCAGACGTCGGCGACGTGCCGCCGCGCCTCCGGGTCGCGGATCGAGCGGTAGCCGGGGAGCTGGTCGGCCTTCTGCCCGTGCTCGCGACCGCCCTGGCCGTTGCCCTGCCCGGTGAGGGTGCCGTAGCCGGAGCCCGGCCGCCCGACCAACCCGAGCACGAGCGCGAGGTTGATCGCGGCGGTCGCGGTGTCGGTGCCGTCCACGTGCTGCTCGACCCCGCGGCCGGTCAGCACGAAGGCGCGACCGGCGGCGAGGCGGCGGGCGGTGCGGCGGAGCAGCTCGGCCGGCACGCCCGTGACGGAGGCGGTGCGCTCCGGCCACCAGGACGCGACGCTCCTGCGCACCGCGTCGAACCCGGTCGTGCGCGCGGCGAGGTAGTCGCGGTCGGCCAGCTCCTCAGCGAGGACGAGGTGGGTGAGGCCGAGCAGCAGCGCGAGGTCGGTGCCGGGTGCGGGCTGCAGGTGCAGTCCGGCACCGTCCTCGGTGAGCCGGGCGGTGGCGGAGCGGCGCGGATCGACGACGATCAGCCCGCCGCGCGAGCGCGCCCCGGCCAGGTGCGCCAGGAACGGCGGCATGGTCGCCGCGACGTTCGAGCCGAGCAGCAGGATCGAGTCGGCCTCGTCGAGGTCGGTCACCGGGAACGGCAGCCCGCGGTCGACGCCGAAGGCCCGGTTGCCGGCGGCGGCGGCCGAGGACATGCAGAACCGGCCGTTGTAGTCGATCCGCGAGGTGCCGAGGGCGACCCGTGCGAACTTGCCCAGCTGGTAGGCCTTCTCGTTCGTCAGCCCGCCGCCGCCGAAGACCGCGACCGCGTCCGCTCCGTGCCGCTGCTGCGCCGTCGTGACGGCCGCCGCGACCGCGTCGAGCGCCTCCGCCCACGTCACCTCGGTGAAGGTGCCGTCCGCCCCGCGCATCAGCGGTGCGCGCAGCCGCTGTCCGCTGGCGAGCAGCTCCGCGGCCGTCCAGCCCTTCGCGCAGAGCCCGCCCCGGTTGGTCGGGAACTCCCGCCCCGCGATGCTCACCGGCGTCGGGTCGTCGACCCGGGTCAGCGTCATCGCGCACTGCAGGGCGCAGTACGGGCAGTGCGAGTCGGTCGGGGCGGGTGCGGCGGTCATCGTCAGATCCGGGTCCCCGTCTTCGCGGCCAGGCGGAGGTAGACGCCCGCCGTGATCGCGAGCATCACCGCGTAGGCGGCGACGAACCAGCCGAGCGCCGTCGTGTAGTCGCCGAAGGTCGTCTTCGAGTAGCCGAGCAGCTGCGGGATGACGAACCCGCCGTAGGCGCCGATCGCCGAGATCAGGCCGAGCGCCGCGGCGGAGGTGCGCTGCGCGCCGACCCCGTCGTCGCCCTTCTGCCGGGCGCGCAGGGCGAAGACGGTCGGGATCATCCGGTAGGTCGCGCCGTTGCCGATGCCCGCCGAGGCGAACAGCACGAGGAAGCCGAGGAGGAACAGCCAGAAGCTGCCGAGCGGCAGCGTCGCGATGACGAAGAGGATCCCGGCGCCCATGGCGACGAACGCGGCGATCGTCACGGGTGCGCCGCCGAAGCGGTCGGCGAGCCGGCCGCCGTAGGGCCGCGAGAGCGAGCCGACCAGGGCGCCGAGGAAGGCGAGGGTGAGCGTCGCGGAGCCGACGGTGAAGCCGGAGAACTCGGGGAAGGTGTCGACGATCAGCTTGGGGAAGACGCCGGCGAAGCCGATGAACGAGCCGAAGGTGCCGATGTAGAGCACCGCGAGCAGCCAGAGGTGCGGCTCGCGCAGCGCGGCGAGGGAGGCGGCGACGTCGGCCTTCGCGGTCGAGAGGTTGTCCATCCGCTTCCAGGCCCCGATCATCGCGACGACGATCAGCGGCACCCAGATGAGGCCGGCGAGCGGCAGGTTCACCGTCGCCGCGGCGCCGATCGTGACGGCGATCGGCACGATCAGCTGCGCCACCGAGGCGCCGAGGTTGCCGCCCGCGGCGTTCAGGCCGAGCGCGTAGCCCTTCTGCGCGTACGGGTAGAAGAAGGTGATGTTGGCCATCGAGCTGGCGAAGTTGCCGCCGCCGAAGCCGGCCAGCGCGGCGACCAGCAGCATCACGCCGAACGGCGTGTCCGGGTTCCCCACCGCGATGGCGAGTCCGATGCTCGGGATGAGCAGGAGGCCGGCCGAGACGATCGTCCAGTTCCGTCCGCCGAAGCGGGGGACCATGAAGGTGTACGGGATGCGCAGCGTCGCGCCGACGAGGCTCGGCATCGAGATCAGCCAGAAGATCTCGCCGGTGCTGAAGTCGAAGCCGGCCGCGGGCAGCTGGACGACCACGACCGACCAGAGCTGCCAGACGACGAAGCCGAGGAACTCGGCGAAGATCGACCAGCGCAGGTTGCGGCCGGCGACGCCGCGCCCCTCCGCCTGCCACTGCGCGGGGTCCTCGGGGTTCCAGCCGTCGATCCAGCGGCCGGGACGGCGGGTGAGGCCCGACGGGGTGGTCGTCGCGGGGCCGGTGGTGGCGGCGGCGGTGGTGGGCGGTGCAGCAGTCATCGGATCCTCCGGGGAGTGGGCGCGGGCGCGCCGAAGAGAGTGCGGGGAGTGAGGGCGTCGGGCGGTCGAGCGCTTACGCGCTGCGGCCGAAGAGCTCGGAGACGATGTCGACCAGCTCGCGCGCGGGCGGGTCGACGGCGGTGAGCAGCGGGGCGGTGGCGAGGTCGGCGCCCGCCGAGGCGGCGAGCGAGGCGAAGTAGCCGGGGGCGAGGAGGTAGGTGGAGACCAGCACGCGGGCGCCGGGGTGGGCGGCGCGCTCGGCGGCCACCGCCTCCGGGACGCGCGGCTCGGCGGCCGAGATGAAGGAGACGGCGACGTCGCGGCCGAGCTCGGCGGCCAGGAGGCGGCCGGTGGCCCAGCAGTCGGCGACCGCACCGGCATCGCTCGAGCCGGCCGCGGCCAGCACGACGCGGTCGCCGTCGGCGAGTCCCGCCTCGCGCAGACGGCGGGCCAGGACGCGGGCGAGCCGCGGGTCCGGGCCGAGGGCGCCGGTCACGCGGACGGGGCGGTCCGCCTCCGCCGCTGCCTCGGCGAGGTCGACGTGCACGTGGTAGCCGGCCGAGAGCAGCAGCGGCACGACGACGGCCGAGCGTTCGGGCTCGAGGGTGCCGAGGGAGGCCGGCACGTCGGGCTGCTGCACGTCGACGAAGGAGTCGAGGACGTCCGCGGCGGGGTTCGCCTCGCGCACGGCCTGGACCAGCGCGGCGACCGCAGTGCGGCCGTCGTCGTCGGAGGTGCCGTGCGAGGCGCAGACCAGCGCGGTCCGCTGCGCGACCTCGATCACGCCGCCCGTCTCCCGCACGCTCCAGGTGGCGAGGTGCAGCCGCGGCGAGGTGTAGCAGACGCCCGTCTCGAGGTCGAAGACGTCCTTGTGCAGGGGCGAGGCGATCGTCGCCCGCTGCACGCCGTCGACCGCGCGGGAGCCGACGATGCCGCGGGAGAGCACGGCCGCGCCGGTCGCGGGGTCGAGGTTGGAGACGGCGAAGACGCGGCCGTCGGGAAGGAGGAAGAGCGCGAGCTGCACACCGCCGACGAGAGCGGCCTCGCCCCAGAGCGGCTCGAGCTCGAGCCGGTTGCAGACGGGGACCCAGGTCGCGGCCGGAGCGGTGCCGGCCGGAGCGGTGCGGCCCGGGACGTGCTGATCGAGGAGGGTCATCGTCCCGCCTTCCGAGAGGAGTGCCGTCCGCGGCCGGTCGGCGGCGGTGAGGCCCACGGTAGAGAGCCCACGTTTCGCGGGAGCACCCCTCCGGAGTCACGGGCGTAACGAAGCCCTCACGATGCCGGTCCGCTGTCGTGAGAGGTCGGTCACACGACGTTACGCAGGGGCAACGGGGGCGAAACCGCGCCTGCCTACGGTGGAGCCCATGACATCCCGAGGTGCGATCCCCACCGGCCCCCGACGCGTGCTCGTCGTCGGCGCCGGCCCCGCCGCCCACCGCCTGGTCGACGCGCTCGTCGCCCGCGCCGGCGCCATCGCCCTCGAGATCACCGTCTTCGGGGAGGAGGCGCACCACCCCTACGACCGCGTCGCCCTCTCCAAGCGCCTCGAGGGGATGACCGACCTCACCCTGGGCGACGGCGCGCTCTGGGAGTCGGCGACGCTCGTCACCTCCTCCCGCGTCGTCGCGCTCGATCCGGAGCGCTGCCGCGTCCAGCTGGCGGACGGCCGCTGGTTCGAGGGCGACGAGATCGTGCTGGCCACCGGCTCCTCCGCCACCGTGCCGCCGATCGACGGCGCCGAGCACGGCCGCGTCTACCGCACCCTCGAGGACGTCGACGGCCTCGTCGCGGACCTCGCCGCCTTCCGCGCCCGCCGCCGCCGTCCAGCCAGCGTGGTCGTCGTCGGCGGCGGCCTCCTCGGCCTCGAGGCCGCGGGCGGCGCGCACCGGCTCGGCGCGCGCACCGCGCTGATCCACTCCGGCCGCTGGCTGATGAGCGCCCAGCTCGACGAGGGCGCGGGGCAGGCGCTCGGCCGCATCATCGCGGCCCAGGGCGTCACGCTGCACCTGGGCAACCGGCCCACCGCCGTCCTCACCTCGCCGCAGGGCACGGTGCTCGGCGTCACGATGACCGACGGCACCAGCATCGGCGCCGACATGGTCGTCTTCTCGATCGGCATCACGGCGCGCGACGAGCTCGCCCGCGCGGTCGGCATCGAGGTCGCGCCCCGCGGCGGCGTCGTCGTCGACGAGGCCTGCCGCACCAGCCGCCCGCACGTCTGGGCGATCGGCGAGGTCGCCGCGATCGACGGCCGCACCGTCGGCCTCGTCGCCCCCGCCAACGCGATGGCCGAGGTCGTCGCCGACCGCCTGCTCGGCGGCGACGCGACCTTCCCGGGCGTGGACGACGCGACGAAGCTCAAGCTCTCCGGGGTCGAGGTCGCCAGCTTCGGCGACGCGCTCGGCGCGGGGGAGGGGGCGCTCGAGGTCGTCTACGCCGATCCCGCCCGCGGGCTCTACCAGAAGATCGTCGTCTCGGACGACGCGCGCACCCTGCTCGGCGGCATGTTCGTCGGCGACGCGGGGCCCTACTCCTCGCTCCGCCCGCTGCTCGGCCGCGAGCTGCCCGCGGAGCCGAGCGCCTACCTCGCGGCGGCCGGCGGCGAGGCGCCCTCGGGCGATCTGCCCGACGACGCGCAGCTCTGCTCCTGCAACAACGTCTCCGTCGGCGACGTCCGCCACGCGATCGGCGAGGGCTGCACCGAGCTCGGCCCGCTGAAGGCCTGCACCCGCGCCGGCACCCAGTGCGGCTCCTGCGTGCCGCTGGTGAAGAAGCTGCTCGACACCGAGCTCACCCGCGCCGGCGTCGAGGTGTCGCGCGCGCTCTGCGAGCACGTCTCGCTGAGCCGGAGCGAGCTGTTCGAATCGGTCCGGATCCTCGGCCTGTCCTCGGCCGAGCAGGTGATGGAGCGCTTCGGCTCGGGCCTGGGTTGCGACGTCTGCAAGCCGGTGATCGCCTCCGTGCTCGCGACCCAGACCAACGGCTACATCCTCGACGCCGGCCAGGCGCCGCTCCAGGACACCAACGACCGCGCGCTCGCCAACATGCAGAAGGACGGCACCTACTCCGTCGTCCCGCGGGTGCCCGGCGGCGAGATCACGCCGGCCAAGCTCAAGGTGATCGCCGAGGTCGCCGAGCAGTACGGCCTCTACACGAAGATCACCGGCGGCCAGCGGATCGACATGTTCGGCGCGCGCCTCGAGCAGCTCCCCGAGATCTGGCGGATCCTCGTCGACGCCGGGATGGAGTCGGGCCAGGCCTACGGCAAATCGCTGCGCACCGTGAAGTCCTGCGTCGGCTCGACCTGGTGCCGCTACGGCGTGCAGGACGCGGTGGGCATGGCGATCCTCCTGGAGGAGCGCTACCGCGGCCTGCGCTCGCCGCACAAGTTCAAGCTCGGGGTCAGCGGCTGCGCCCGGGAGTGCGCCGAGGCGCGCGGGAAGGACATCGGCGTGATCGCGACCGACACCGGCTGGAACCTCTACGTCGGCGGCAACGGCGGCTACCAGCCGGCCCACGCGCAGCTGCTCGCCCAGGACCTCGACGACGAGACGCTCGTGCGCTACATCGACCGCTACGTCATGTACTACGTCCGCACGGCCGAGCGCCTGCAGCGGACCGCGCGCTGGCAGGAGGACCTGCCCGGCGGCCTCGACCACGTCAAGGAGGTGGTCTGCGAGGACTCGCTCGGGATCGCGGCCGAGCTGGAGGCGGCGATGGCGACCCACGTCGACACCTACGTGGACGAGTGGGCGGCGACGCTCGCGGACCCGGACCGGCTGCGCCGCTTCCGCTCCTTCGTCAACGCGCCCGACACCGCGGATCCGCGGGTGAGCACGGTCCGCGAGCGCGGGCAGAGCCGGCCGGCGGGGCGCGACGAGCGCTCGGACGGGCCGGTGCTCGTGGCCGGGACGTCGATCCCGATCGGGCCGGGCGCGGTCTCGGTGGTGGGGCCGTCGGCGTCGGTGCCGGCGCCTGCGACGCTCGCGCCGTTCGCTCCCTCTGCTCCCGGATCGGAGGCGTGATGCAGCTCTCCGTCGATCTCACCGGCCGCCGCGTCCTCGTCGTCGGCAGCGTCGCCGGCACCCGCCGCGTGCTCGCCCGCCACCGCGCGGCCGGCGCCCGGGTCGAGCGCTGGGACGCGGACGACGCGCTGTGCGTGCGCCTCGCCTCCGCGTCGCTCCTGCCCGCGGCCCGCCCCGCCCTGCTCGTCTGGGTCGAGGGAGCCGGATCCCTCCGATCCGCCGCGGCCGCCGAGGCCGCGCGGCACGGGGTCTGGCTGGTCGACGAGGAGCCGGCCGCGTGCCGCTCCGTCGGCCATGTGAGCATCGTCGGCGGCGGCCCCGGCGACCCCGAGCTGATGACGCTCGCCGCGCACCGGGCCCTCCGCGAGGCCGACGTCGTGCTCTTCGACCGCCTGGGCCCGCACGACGGCCTCGCCGACTGGGCGCCCGGCGCCGAGCTGATCGACGTCGGCAAGACCCCCGGCCACCACGCCGTGCCGCAGCACGAGATCGAGCGGCTGATGGTCTCCCGCGCCCTCGACGGACTCGACGTCGTCCGGCTGAAGGGCGGCGACCCGTTCGTCTTCGGCCGCGGGTCGGAGGAGGTGCGCGCCTGCCGCGTCGCCGGCGTCCCGTTCACGATCGTCCCCGGTGTCACGAGCGCGATCTCGGTCCCCGCCGCCGCCGGCATCCCCGTCACCCACCGCGAGGTGAGCCGCGCCTTCACCGTCGTCTCGGGCCACGCGCCCTTCAGCGAGGAGGAGCTGGGGCACCTGGCCGGGCTGGGCGGGACGCTGGTCGTGCTGATGGGCGTGAACACGCTCCCGCACCTCGTCGCGGGGCTGCAGCGCGCCGGGATGCCGGCCGGCGTGCCGCTGGCGATCGTCGAGCGCGGCTGGTCGCACGCCCAGCGCACCACGATCTCCTCCGTCGGCGGGGTGCTCGGCCTGCTCGCCGAGCTGGCGCCGCGCTCGCCCGCGGTCATCGTGATCGGCGAGGTGGTGCGCCAGGCGGCGTGCGATGATGCTCGGGATCCCGAGAGCATCGCCCGCGCGGTCGATGCACTCACCCTGTGACCGCCCGAGGGGGCCGCTGATGACCGGCACCGAGGCGAGCGGTTTCGAGGCGACCGGCGGGAGTGCGGCCGGTGCTGAGGCGACCGGTGCCGTCAGGACCGCGAGCGCCGGGCCCGGCGCCGACGGGCCCGATCCCGACGCCGCCTCGCCCGGCTTCCGGCCCGACCAGCTCGTCGGCTTCCGGATCGGCGTCACCTCCGACCGCCGCTCCGAGGACCTGATCGCCGCCTTCGAGCGCCGCGGCGCCGACGTCACCCACGCGCCCACCATCCGGATGCGCGGCGTCGACACCGAGGGTGTCCTCGAGGAGGAGACCCGCGCGATCGTCGCGGCCCGGCCCGACGTGCTGCTCGCGACCACCTCCTACGGCATGCGCCGCTGGCTCGAGGCGGCCGACGCCGCCGGTCTCGGCGACGACCTGACCGACGCTCTCTCCGACGCCCGGATCCTCGTCCGCGGCCCGAAGGCACGCGGGGCCGTCCGCGCCGCCGGCCTCGACGACCACGGCATGAGCGAGCGCGAGACCACCACCTCCCTCGTCGACCTCGCCCTGCGCGAGGGCGCCGCCGGCCGCACCGTCGCCGTCCAGCTGCACGGCTTCACCGACCCGGCGCAGCTGCAGCGCCTCACCGACGCCGGCGCGACCGTCCTCACCGCCGCCCCCTACCGCTGGAGCGCGCACGAGGACTCGGCCCGCGTCCTCCGGCTGATCGAGGCGATCTGCTGCGGCGGCCTCGACGCCGTCACCTTCACCAGCGCCCCCGCCGTCGAGGCGCTCTTCACCGTCGCAGAGGCGGCCGGCCGGCTGGACGAGCTCCAGGCCGCCTTCCGCGAGACCGTCGTCGCGGCCGCCGTCGGCCCGGTCACCGCCGCGCCCCTCGTCGAGGCGCAGATCCTGCCGATCGTCCCCGACCGCTTCCGGATGGGCGCGCTCATCCGCCTCACCTGCGAGCACCTCGAGCAGTCCGCCCCCCGCATCGACACCGACTTCGGGCCCCTCGAGCTGCGCGGCCGGCACGCCCTGCTCGCGGGCACCCGCGTCGCCCTCACCCCCGTCGCCCTGGCGCTCTTCCGCACCCTGGTCGCCGCCGAGGGCGCCACCGTCGCCCGCTCCGTCCTCGCCGCCGCCGCCCCCGAGCCCCTCGACGACCACGCCGTCGACGTCGCCATCAGCCGCCTCCGCCAGGCCCTCCCGGAGCCGCGCCTCGTCGCCACCGTGATCAAGCGCGGCTTCCGCCTGTCCGTTCCCCGCTAGGCCCGCGGGCCTCCGCACGGCCGCCTGCGGCGTTGTCGTCGGTTGCGATACCGCCGGTATCGCTTCCTTCTCCGCCTTGCATCCGACCGCGCGGAGCCCCGCGGGTCGGTGGGTGTCCGCACGGCCGCCTGCGGCGTTGTCGTCGGGCGCGATACCGCCGGTATCGCTTCCTTCTCCGCCTTGCATCCGACCGCGCGGAGCCCCGCGGGTCGGTGGGTGTCCGCACGGCCGCCTGCGGCGTTGTCGTCGGTTGCGATACCGCCGGTATCGCGTTCTCCTCCGCCTTGCGGCTCACCGCGCGGAGACCCGCGGGCGGTTCGGCTTCCGCACGGCCGCCTGCCGCGTTGTCGTGGGAACCATCGGACGCGCGATGGGGTCTGCACGTCTACCTTCGCCCCGTTCGGGTCCATTCGAGCGGGCCGTGGCCGTCGAGTGGACGCGTGCGGGGGTGTGCGCACGAGCCGGACCCCATGTCGAGTCTCTTCGGGGAGGCGGCTGCGGATCGATCCGCGAGTGGACGCATGCCGGGGCATGTACGAGTGCCGGCCCCCTGTTCGCGTCTGTTCGTGCGGCGCGTCGACGTCGAGTGGACGCGGAGCGGGCGAGTGCGGTCAGCGGGACGGGCGCCAGCCGCCGGCCAGCAGGGCTCGGCGGACGCGGTCAGCGCAGCCGTGGAGGTCCGCGTCGAAGGAGGCGGAGGCGATGCGCACGACGGTCCACCCGGCGGCGGCGAGGCGCTCGTAGCGGATCAGATCGCGGTCCCACTGTGCTCGGTCGGTGCGATGGTGGTCGCCCTCGTACTCGACGACCACCCGCCATCGGCGGAACAGCAGGTCGACCCGCCCGATCCTCCCGTCGGCGTCGAAGAGCTCCACCTGCAGCTCGGGCTCGGGGAGACCGGCGGCCGCGAGCGCGAGGCGCAGGAGGGTCTCGCGGCGGGACTCCGCCCCCTCGCGGACGAGGTCGAGTGCCCGCCGGGCCGCGCGGGCGCCCCGCCCCTCATGACCCTCGAGCCGCCTCCTCAGTTCGCGCAGCGGAACCCACGGCCGCCCCGCCTGAGGCCGGACAGGGGCCAGCACGAGCGCGTCGCCGACGGCGACGAGGTCCTCCAGCGACAGCACCGAGGCGAGCTGGAGGAAGAGACTCGCTCCGTCCGCGAGGAGGAGCCCGCCGCGGCGGACGGCACGCAGGCGGGGGTCGCCGAGGGAGTGGCCGACGAGACCGCCTCCGCGCGGCGCGTGGGCCGGCGGCCGCACTGCGACGTGCAGCGGCTCGCCGGGCGGTTCCCGCGGCAGATCGAGCGGCCACAGCCGGGCGGCGGTGATGCCGCAGAAGACCGCACCCTCCATGACGGTCGCATACGCACGAGCGCGCTGCGCCACGGTCACGGCCTCGCCCCGGGGAACACGGACTCCCCGGAACGGTGCCTCGAGATCGCTCGCGCGCAGCCGCTCGATCCCGACCCCCGCTGCCAGCGCTTCCCGCACCGAGAACGCCCGCCCCGCGAGCGCGGGAGGGAGGGGGGCGGGCCGCGGCATCGCGCCATCCTGCCCGAGGGTTGGAGAGGCCCGCTCGCGTTCTCCACAGGGCGCGAGCGAGTGGCCGCGGAAGGGCCCCTGCTTCTTGTTCAGACCCCATCGAGTGTCCGCTCGCGGCCTGTCCGCGGGTGGGCGGTGCGCTGCCAGACTGGAGCGCATGAGCAGCGGAGCCCGCAGAGTGATCATCGCGCCCGACTCCTTCAAGGGGTCGGCGACCGCCGTCGAGGTGGCGGAGGCGCTTGCCGAGGGCTGGCGCAGCGCGCGGCCCGGCGACGAGCTGGTGCTCGCGCCGATGGCCGACGGCGGCGAGGGCACGGTCGACGCGTTCGCGGTCGCGGTGCCGGAGGCGCGCCGCCACGCGCTCACCGTCACCGGCCCCGACGACCGCCCCGTCGAGACGGCCTGGCTGCTGCTGCCCGACGGCACCGCGGTCGTCGAGCTCGCCTCCGCGAGCGGCATCACGCTGCTCGACCCGCTGCGCCCGCTCACCGCGCACACCCGCGGCTTCGGCCGGGCGATCGCCGCCGCGCTCGACGCCGGCGCCCATGCGGTGCTTCTCGCGATCGGCGGCAGCTCGTCCACCGACGGCGGCGTCGGGGCGCTGCGCGAGCTCGGCGCGCGCTTCCTCACCGTCTCCGGGCACGAGCTCGGCGACGGCGGCGGAGCGCTGCACGAGCTCGCGGTCGTCGACCGGCACGCGCTGCGCCCCGTCCCGGCCGGCGGCGCGCGCATCCTCAGCGACGTCACCAACCCGCTGCTCGGCGACTCCGGAGCCGCGCACGTCTTCGGGCCGCAGAAGGGCGCGACCGTCGACGACGTGCTCCGCCTCGACGACGGCCTCCGCCACCTCGCGGCGCACCTCGACGCCGACCCGGAGGAGGCGGGCACCGGCGCGGCCGGCGGCACCGGCTTCGGCCTGCTCGCCTGGGGCGCGCGCCTGGCCCCCGGCTCGGCCGCGGTCGGCGAGGCGCTCGGGCTCCCGGCGCTCGTCGCCGGCGCCGACGTGGTCCTGACCGGCGAGGGCCGCTTCGACGCGCAGTCGATGGCGGGGAAGGTGCCCTCCTACCTGCTCGGGCTCGCGGAGGCGGCCGGCGCCCGGGCGATGCTCGTCGCCGGGGCGATCCAGGCGCCGACCACCGCCTTCGCCGCGGCGGCCTCGCTGACCGAGGCGGCGGGCTCGGCGGCGGCGGCGATCGCCGACCCGCTGCCGCACCTGCGGGCGGTCGCGGCGGAGCTCGCACGCGCCTCCTGATCACCCGTCGAGAGCCCTCCTGCGGCCCGTGCTGCCCCGTCCCCAGGAACCCGTCCGCCGCGCCGCCTCGACCCGTCCGCAGCCCGCTCGCGGGGCCGCCGATGTCGGTGGTCGGCCGTAGCGTCGACGTATGGCCCGCGACGTGCGACGACCCCCACATGTAGTGGTCCGATCGCGCCCGAGCACCCGCATGTCGGGCATGCCGACACGCCGTGGAGCGTTGTACCCAGGGAACCCGTCGCGACTGTCCACAGCGGTGGATAACTCGGCGAGATCCGCGTCCTTCCGCGGGTCCGCGGGCCCCGGCCTGTGGATGGACCGGGGGAGGACCGGTGGATAACTACACGGATGTAACTACTACTCCTAGTGGGCTGCCGCCGGGCCGCCCACTATATGTAGTATTGCTGAGCAGGTCGGGCCGAGAGGCCCACCGGCACCGCCGCTCGGTCGCCGAGCGCCCCGCACCACCCCACATCACAACTCCCCACGACCGCCTCCCGCCCGCCCGGACCCCCGGCGCGGCACCGGATCCGGCCCTCGGGACACCTCCTTCCGAAAGGACGACACCCATGGCTGTGACGGTCTACACCAAGCCCTCCTGCGTGCAGTGCACCGCGACCTACCGGGCCCTCGACAGCAAGGGCATCGACTACGAGATCTTCGACCTCTCCGTCGACGAGAAGGCCCTCGACGCCGTCAAGGCGCTCGGCTACCTCCAGGCCCCGGTCGTCATCACGGACGACGATCACTGGTCCGGCTTCCGCCCCGACAAGATCTCCGCTCTCTGAGGCGTCTGATCGGCCGTCTGCGGCATTGTCGTCAGTCGCCGTAGCGCCGCTACGACTCCTTCCTCCGCCTTGCAGCTGACCGACCAGACGCCTCAGAGAGGGGCTGGTCAGGACACGGCGACGGAGGCAGAGCACACAGCTTCGCCGGTCCGGGTGCGCAGGTTCTGCCCCGGGCCGGCGGAGGATCCGCGGGAGCGGGTCCGCAAGCGCCCGCGAGGGCGGACGACGGAAGGACGGGGGAGGCGCGCGATGAGCGGACTCGTGTACTTCTCGAGCAGCTCGGGCAACACCCACCGCTTCATGCAGAAGCTCGGGCGGCCCGCGCAGCAGATCCCCCTGCACTCCCGGCGGGACGGCGCCGCGGTCGACACGCTCCACGTCGACGAGCCGTACGTGCTCGTCCTCCCCACCTACGGCGGGGGCAACGGCGGGGGAGCGGTTCCCAAGCAGGTCATCCGCTTCCTGAACGTCCCGCGCAACCGCGCCCTGCTCCGCGGCGTCATCGGCGCCGGCAACACCAACTTCGGCGAGGCCTACTGCCTCGCCGGCGACATCATCGCCCGCAAGTGCGAGGTGCCGCATCTCTACCGTTTCGAAGTATTCGGCACACCCGACGACGTCCGCGCCGTCGACGAAGGATTGGACTCGTTTTGGACGCAGCAGTGATCGACGCCCCCCGGGACGCCGCGCAGATGGACTACCACTCGCTCAACGCGATGCTGAACCTGTACGGCCCGAACGGGGAGATCCAGTTCGACAAGGACCGCGAGGCGGCGCGCGAGTACTTCCTGCAGCACGTCAACCAGAACACCGTCTTCTTCCACTCCCTCAAGGAGCGCCTCGACTACCTGGTCGAGAAGGAGTACTACGAGAAGGCCGTCCTCGACCAGTACTCGTTCGACTTCATCCAGGAGCTGAACGACCTCGCCTACTCGAAGAAGTTCCGCTTCGCGACCTTCCTCGGCGCCTTCAAGTACTACACGTCGTACACGCTGAAGACCTTCGACGGGAAGCGCTACCTCGAGCGCTTCGAGGACCGCGTCGTCATGTCGGCCCTCGGCCTCGCGCAGGGCGACGAGAAGCTGGCGATCGCCCTCGTCGAGGAGATCGTCGCCGGCCGCTTCCAGCCCGCGACCCCCACCTTCCTCAACACGGGCAAGGCCCAGCGCGGCGAGCTCGTCTCCTGCTTCCTCCTGCGCATCGAGGACAACATGGAGTCGATCGCCCGCGGCATCAACTCCGCGCTGCAGCTCTCCAAGCGCGGCGGCGGCGTCGCCCTCTCGCTCTCCAACATCCGCGAGGCCGGCGCGCCGATCAAGCAGATCGAGAACCAGTCCTCGGGCATCATCCCCGTGATGAAGCTCCTCGAGGACAGCTTCAGCTACGCGAACCAGCTCGGCGCCCGCCAGGGAGCCGGCGCGGTGTACCTCTCGGCGCACCACCCCGACATCCTGCGGTTCCTCGACACCAAGCGCGAGAACGCGGACGAGAAGATCCGCATCAAGACGCTCTCCCTCGGCGTCGTCGTGCCCGACATCACGTTCGAGCTCGCGAAGAACAACGAGGACATGTACCTCTTCTCCCCGTACGACGTCGAGCGCGTCTACGGCCTGCCCTTCGGCGACATCTCGATCTCCGAGAAGTACCGCGAGATGGTCGACGACCCGCGCATCAAGAAGACCAAGATCTCGGCGCGCGAGTTCTTCCAGACCATCGCGGAGATCCAGTTCGAGTCGGGCTACCCCTACATCGTGTTCGAGGACACGGTGAACAAGGCGAACCCGATCAAGGGCCGCATCAACATGTCCAACCTGTGCTCCGAGATCCTCCAGGTCAACACCCCGACGACCTACAACGAGGACCTCTCCTACAACAGCATCGGCAAGGACATCTCCTGCAACCTCGGCTCGCTGAACATCGCGCTGACGATGGACTCGCCCGACTTCGGCCGCACCATCGAGACCGCGATCCGCGGCCTCACCTCGGTGTCCGACCAGTCGCACATCACCTCGGTGCGCTCGATCGAGGACGGCAACGACAAGTCGCACGCCATCGGCCTCGGCCAGATGAACCTGCACGGCTACCTCGCCCGCGAGCGGATCCACTACGGATCCGAGGAGGGCATCGACTTCACCAACATCTACTTCTACTCGGTGCTCTTCCACGCCCTGCGCGCGTCGAACAGCATCTCGATCGAGCGCGGCACCACCTTCGAGGGCTTCGCCGACTCGAAGTACGCCTCGGGCGAGTTCTTCGACACCTACACCGAGAAGGAGTGGACGCCCGCCACCGAGCGCGTCTCCCGCCTCTTCTCCGAGGCCGGCATCGCCGTCCCCACCCAGGACGACTGGCGCGCGCTCAAGGCCTCGGTCATGGAGCACGGCATCTACAACCAGAACCTGCAGGCCGTCCCGCCGACCGGCTCGATCTCGTACATCAACAACTCGACGTCCTCGATCCACCCGATCGCGTCGAAGATCGAGATCCGCAAGGAGGGCAAGCTCGGCCGCGTCTACTACCCGGCGCCGTTCATGACGAACGACAACCTGGAGTACTACCAGGACGCGTACGAGATCGGCTACGAGAAGATCATCGACACCTACGCCGCGGCGACGCAGCACGTCGACCAGGGCCTCTCGCTGACGCTGTTCTTCAAGGACACCGCGACCACCCGCGACATCAACCGCGCGCAGATCTACGCCTGGCGCAAGGGCATCAAGACCATCTACTACATCCGTCTCCGCCAGCTCGCGCTGGAGGGCACGGAGGTCGACGGCTGCGTCAGCTGCATGCTGTAACGTCCCCCGTCGATCCCCCGACAGTCTCGAACGACCTATCCGCACGAAGAAGAGATCATGACTCCCCCTGAGAAGCTCAAGCTGGTCAGCCACGTCGACGCCATCAACTGGAACCGCATCCAGGACGACAAGGACGTGGAGGTCTGGAACCGCCTCACGAGCAACTTCTGGCTGCCCGAGAAGGTCCCGCTGTCCAACGACATCCAGTCGTGGAACACGCTGACCCACGACGAGCAGCAGCTCACGATGCGCGTGTTCACGGGTCTGACCCTGCTCGACACCATCCAGGGCACGGTCGGCGCCGTCTCGCTGATCCCCGATGCGCTCACCCCGCACGAGGAGGCCGTCTACACGAACATCGCGTTCATGGAGTCGGTGCACGCGAAGTCGTACTCCTCGGTGTTCTCGACCCTGTCGAACACCCAGGACATCGACGAGGCGTTCCGCTGGTCGGTCGAGAACCCGAACCTGCAGAAGAAGGCGTCCATCGTCATGGACTACTACCGCGGCGACGACCCGCTGAAGCGGAAGGTCGCCTCCACGCTGCTCGAGTCGTTCCTCTTCTACTCGGGCTTCTACCTGCCGATGTACTGGTCCTCGCGCGCCAAGCTCACCAACACCGCGGACCTGGTGCGCCTGATCATCCGCGACGAGGCCGTGCACGGCTACTACATCGGCTACAAGTTCCAGAAGGGACTCGAGCTGGTCGACCAGGCCAAGCGCGACGAGATCAAGGACTACACGTTCTCGCTGCTCTACGAGCTCTACGACAACGAGGCGCAGTACACCCAGGACCTCTACGACCAGCTCGGCCTGACCGAGGACGTCAAGAAGTTCCTGCACTACAACGCCAACAAGGCCCTGATGAACCTCGGCTACGAGCCGATGTTCCCCAAGCAGGTCACCGATGTGAACCCCGCGATCCTGTCGGCCCTCTCGCCCAACGCGGACGAGAACCACGACTTCTTTTCGGGCTCCGGCTCCTCCTACGTGATCGGCAAGGCCGTGAACACCGAGGACGAGGACTGGGACTTCTAGGCGTCGACACCACGTCCCGGCCTCCACGGCGAACGGCTCCTCCCCTCCGGGTGAGGAGCCGTTCCTCGTCTCCGCGGTCGGTGCGCGGAGGCTCTTCGCGTCAGCCGTTCCCGCAGCGCCGCGAGCGGGGTGGAGCTGCTCAGAGCGGTACTGCCTCCTGGCGTATCGCGCGGACGACCTCGTTGTCGCAGTCGTCGACGACGACGTCGACCGGGAAGCCGAGCAGCTCCGCAGCCCGACCGCGGAAAGCCGCGAGACCGAGGAAGTCGACGGCTGGATCTGCGGCGACGAGCAGATCGATGTCGCTGTGTTCGTGATCGGTGCCGCGGACCGTCGAGCCGAAGACGCGGACGTCGTGCAACCCGTGTTCGGCCGCGAGGGCCCGCACCTGGTCGGCGAGCAGTTCGAGAGCCAGCGAGGGACGAAGGCGCGCCGCCTTGAGAATCCGAGTGAGCTGCTCCGGGCCCACCCGTCGCGTTCCCGACTCGATCGCAGCGAGATCGGACCGACGGAGCCCGGCGGCGCGGGCGAGTGAGTCCTGCGACAGGCCGATGTCCTCGCGGGCGCGGCGCACCACCGCTGAGGTGTCGATCGAGCCTGTCTGCACGTCGACACGGTAACGGCCGAAGGAACGTCATGGCGAAGTGGCGCGAGGGCTCTCGTCGACAGGCCGGTCCCTGCCGATCGAGGAGTCGCTCCGCGCCGCACGACGAGCGGCGTCCCGCTGGTCGAACAGCCCCGCAGGGGCGTGTCACATGCTGGTCGAGTAGCCCCGCAGGGGCGTATCGAGACCCGCCGTCCTCAGAAGGCGGGTATGCAGACCGTCGTCCGACGCTGGTGGATCTCGATACGCCCGCTCCGCGGGCTACTCGATCAGCATGAACGCGAGCACCGCGGCCGGTCGGCGCATTCACTTCAGCGGCAGCCGCATCAGCACGCGCGGGAAGCCGTTGAGCACCGAGGTGGTGTCGGCCGCGTGCGAGAAGCCGGCCTTCTCGAAAAGGGCGCGGGTGCCGACGTAGGCCATTGTCTGCTCGACCCGCGCGCCGGCGTTGTCGACCGGGTAGCCCTCGATCGCCGGGGCGCCGTGCGCGCGGGCGAAGTCGACGGCGCCGGCGAGCAGGGCGTGCGAGATCCCGCGCCTGCGGAAGCCGGGGCGGACGCGGATGCACCAGACGCTCCAGACGTCCAGGTCGTCGACGTGCGGGATCCTCCGGTTCTTCGCGTAGCTCGTGTCGGCCCGGCGGTGCACGGCGGCCCAGCCCGCCACCTCGCCGCCGTCGTAGGCGAGGACGCCGGGCGGCGGGTCCTGCGCGACGAGCTCGCGCATCCGCTCGCCGCGGGCCGGGCCGCGCAGGGCGTTGTTCTCGGCGGAGGAGAGCAGGCGGTAGCTCAGGCACCAGCACACGCTCGCATCGGGCCGCTTCGGGCCGTTCATCGTCGCCAGATCGTCGAAGACGGCGGCGGGGCGCACCTCGATCGTCATGGCGGCAGCCTCCCACCGCGGCGTCTCCCCGGCAACGAGTGCGATTCACCACTCCGGCGCATGAATCGCACCAGCGCCCCCTGTTGGACGGCGCACAGGCGGCGCCCGTACCGTGGTCGAGGTATCCAACGAAGGAGCACTCCCTTGAAGCACGTCCCCCTCGGCGCCTCCGGCCTCGACTCCCCGAACGTCGTCCTCGGCCTCATGCGCATCCCCGACATGACCGACGACGCCATCCGCGACCTCGTCCGCACCGCGCGCGACTCCGGCATCGACTTCTTCGATCACGCCGACGTCTACGGCGGCGAGCTGCACCGCTGCGAGGAGCGCTTCGCCGAGGCGCTGGCGCTCACTCCGTCCGAGCGCGAGCAGGTCGTCCTGCAGACCAAGGCCGGCATCGTCGGCGACGGTCCGTACTTCGACTTCTCCTACGAGCACCTGATGCAGTCGGTCGAGGGCTCGCTGAAGGCGCTGCGCACCGACTACATCGACGTGCTCCTCCTGCACCGCCCCGACGCGCTGGTCGAGCCCGACGAGGTCGCCCGCGCCTTCGACGAGCTGCACGCGGCCGGCAAGGTCAAGCACTTCGGCGTCTCCAACCAGACGCCGTACCAGATCGAGCTGCTGAAGAAGTCGCTGAACCAGCCGATCGTCGCGAACCAGCTGCAGCTCTCGATCACGCACTCGCCGATGATCGCCCAGGGCGTGGCGTCGAACATGCTCGCCGAGGACCAGTCGGTCATGCGCGACGCGGGCATCCTCGACTACTGCCGCCTCAACGACATCACCGTGCAGGCCTGGTCCCCGTTCCAGAGCGGCTTCTTCACCGGCGTCTTCCTCGACAACCCCGAGTACGGCGAGCTGAACGCGGTCCTCGACCGCCTCGCCGCGAAGTACGACGTCCCGCCCCTCGCCGTCGCGACCGCCTGGATCACCCGCCACCCGGCGAAGATGCAGGTCGTCCTCGGCACGACGAACGAGCAGCGCGTGCGCGACGCAGCCCTCGGCTCCGACCTGCCGCTCACCCGGCCGGAGTGGTACGAGCTGTTCCGCGCCGCGGGCCACATCGTCCCCTAGAGCTCCCACCCCGGAGAAACGCGCGTCGGCGCACAGGGAGGCACGGACCGGACAGGGTCCGTGCCTCCTCTTCGTCTGCCCCCCTCCGCGAGATGCCACTTGCGTACGCGACACGCCGTGGAAGGCGTGCACAAGTGGCATCTCGCGGACGGGAATAGGGGAGGGCCCCCTGCGTTGAACTTGAGTGCAAGTGACTCAACTCTTTCAGGAGGACTGGTGCCCGACAACTACAACGAGGCCGGAGCGAGCTCGTTCGACGACTTCCTCGCCCGCTACCTCGACGGTGAGCGCGCCCGCGCGGCGCGGTCCATCGACCTCAGCCGCTTCCTCAGCGCACGCACCCAGAGCATCCTGCAGTCCGCAGGGCGCTTCGCCCTCGAGCGCGGCCAGACCGAGCTCGACGCCCTGCACGTGCTGCGGGTCCTCGTCGACGACGAGGCCGTGTCGCAGGCGGTCCGCCGCATCGGCGTCGACCCCGGCGCCATCGCGACCGCCACGGAGGCGCGCCTGCCGCAGGCGAGCGAGGCCCCGGCCTCGCAGAACGCGGCGACCATCACCCCGAGCGCCCAGCGCGCGCTCTTCCACTCCTACCAGGTCGCCCGCTCCAGCGGCTCGACCTACATCGACCCCGAGCACCTCTTCTTCGCGCTCGTGCTCGGCCAGGACGCGCCCGCCGGGCAGGTCCTCGCCCGCGCGGGCGTGACCGCCGAGGCGCTCACCCAGGGCCTGCGCGAGACCGTCGCCGGCGAGCAGTCCGTCCCCGAGCAGGGCGCGCCCGCGTCCGAGACCCCGATGCTCGACAAGTTCGGCACCGACCTGACCGAGCTCGCCCGCGAGGGCCGGCTCGACCCGGTGATCGGCCGCTCCGACGAGATCGAGCAGGCCGTCGAGATCCTCAGCCGCCGCACCAAGAACAACCCGGTGCTCGTCGGCGAGGCCGGCGTCGGCAAGACCGCGGTCGTCGAGGGCCTGGCCCGCGCGATCGTGGCCGGCGAGGTCCCGGAGCAGCTGCGCGACAAGCGCGTCGTCTCGCTCGACCTGCCCGCCATGCTCGCGGGCACCCGCTACCGGGGCGATTTCGAGGAGCGCCTCACCACGACGATGGACGAGATCGCGGCCCACTCGGGCGAGCTGATCGTCTTCATCGACGAGGTGCACACCGTTGTCGGCGCCGGCGGCGCGGGCGAGGGCGGCATGGACGCGGGGAACATCCTCAAGCCGCGGCTGGCCCGCGGCGAGCTGCACCTCATCGGTGCGACCACGCTCAAGGAGTACCGCACCATCGAGAAGGACCCGGCCCTCGAGCGCCGGTTCCAGCCGGTCCGCATCGGCGAGCCGAGCATCGAGGACGCCGTGGCGATCCTGCACGGCCTCCGCGGCGCCTACGAGGAGCACCACCGCGTCGCCTTCACCGACGACGCCCTGCGCGCCTCCGTCGAGCTCTCCGCTCGCTACCTGCCCGACCGGGTGCTGCCCGACAAGGCGATCGACCTGATCGACCAGGCCGGCGCGCGCCTGCGCCTGAAGCTGGGCGCGGGTGTCGACACCGACGCCCTGCTCGCGCAGCTCGCGACCCTCGAGGGCGACAAGAACGCGGCCGTCTCGGCCGAGCACTACGAGGAGGCGTCTCGCCTGCGTGACGAGATCACCGCGGTTCAGGCGTCGCTCGACGCGGCGACCGCCGGCGGAGCCGTCTCGCAGGAGGCGGTCGTCGGCGAGGCCGAGATCGCCGCGGTCGTCGCCCGTGCCACCGGCATCCCGGTGTCGCGGCTGACCGAGGGGGAGCGCGACCGGCTCGCGCAGCTCGAGACCGAGCTGCACCGGCGCGTCATCGGCCAGGACGCCGCGGTCGCTGCGGTGGCCCGCGCCGTGCGCCGCAGCCGGACCGGGATGGGCGATTCCTCGCGGCCCGTCGGCTCCTTCCTCTTCCTCGGCCCGACCGGCGTCGGCAAGACCGAGCTGGCCCGCACGCTGGCCGGCTCGCTGTTCGCCGACGAGCAGTCGGTGATCCGCTTCGACATGAGCGAGTTCGGCGAGCGGCACACCGTCTCGCGACTGGTCGGCTCCCCTCCCGGGTACGTCGGCTACGACGAGGCCGGTCAGCTGACCGAGCGCGTGCGCCGGAACCCCTACTCGGTCGTGCTCTTCGACGAGATCGAGAAGGCGCACCCGGACGTCTTCAACCTGCTGCTGCAGGTGCTCGACGACGGACGCCTGACCGACGGCCAGGGCCGCACGGTCGACTTCCGGAACACCGTCATCATCATGACCTCGAACCTGGGGTCGGAGTTCCTCGCCTCGCGCTCCGGTGCGCTCGGCTTCGTCGCGCAGAGCGACGAGTCGGCCGAGGGCTTCGCCTCGGAGAAGGACCTGCACGATCGCGTGATGGGCCGACTCCGCGAGGCGATGCGACCGGAGTTCCTCAACCGGATCGACGAGATCGTGCTGTTCCGTCGGCTCGGCCACGCGCAGCTGCGCGAGATCGTCGGGCTGGTGCTCGAGGCCAGCCGTGCGCGCCTCGCCTCCCGCGAGGTGTCGCTCGAGGTGACCGAGGCCGCGATCGACTGGCTGGCCGAGCACGGCTACGAGCCGCAGTACGGCGCCCGGCCGCTCCGCCGCCTGGTGCAGCGCTGGGTCGACGACCGCATCGCCGACCTGTTCGTCTCCGGCGACGTGACCGACGGCGGCGCCGTCCGCGTCGACGCGATCGCCGGCGACCTGGTCGTCACCTCGAAGGCGACCCTGCCCCTGGCAGCCTGACCCCGCACCTTCTGGTGAGGTGACGCCCCCGGCGTCCCTCCCGCGAGATGCCACTTGTGCACGCGTTTCACGGCGTGTCGCGCGCACAAGTGGCATCTCGCGGAGGGGAGCCGGGGGTTTCGCGCGTCCGGGGGGAGGAGGAGACGGGGTGTCGAGTGGTTGCGGGGGGTCGCGCGGGCGGATAGACACGAGGGACGAGAACCGGAGGCACGATGTCGAACCCGCGCTACTACGATCCGGTCGGCAAGGCGGTCCGCGCGCTCCTGGTGATCAGCCTGGTCTGCTTCGGGCTCGCGGTCGGCTTCTTCGCCCTCGACATCGTGATGCCCGGCAGCATGACCGACGCGCACCGCCCCTGGTCGGAGGCGAGCGGCGGGCTGGCCTGCTTCGGCATCGCGGCGCTGATCGTGCACTACGCGACGGTCGCCATCGTCGGCGCGCTGCGCGGCCGCGGCTGACGCGGCCCTCTTCTGCTGATCGAGCAGCCCGCGGAGCGGGCGTAGCGAGATCCACCACCGTCAGAAGCTGAGTCTGCAGACCCGCCCTGCTGATGACCGTGGGTCTCGATACGCCCCTGCGGAGCTACTCGGCCGGCATGAGCCGAGACGCCCGTGCGGGGCTTCTCGGCCGATAGGAGGCGCGGCCGCCGGCACGGGAAACGGCTCCGGCTCGCGGGAACCGGGGGGGGGGTTCTGCGAGCCGGAGGCGGTTTCACGTGCCGGAGGGGGGGCTACGGGCACTTCTTGGCGGTGATCGAGACGCGGAGGGTGGCGTCGGGGGCGACGCCGGTGCCGCCCGCGGGGTCCTGGCCGGTGACCTGGCCGGCGTCGGGGGCGTTGCCGTTCTCGGTGCAGGACAGGGTGATCTTCGAGAAGCCGGCCGAGGCGAACGCGGCCTTGGCGGTCTCGAGGTCCTGGCCGACGACGTTCGGCACCGTCTGCTGACCGGCCGCAGGGGCCGCCGGAGCGGCGGGATCCGCGGTCGGGGCGGGAGCGGGGGCGGGCGCGGGTCCCGAGCTCGGGATGATCGTCACCGTGGTGCCGCGGGTCGCGGTGCCGGACGGGCTCTGGCGGACGACGGTGCCCGACGCGGCGGAGTTCGCCTCGGCGGCGCCCTCGGTCACGCTGAAGCCGGCCGACTCGAGCTTCGCCCGGGCGTCGCCGACCGAGAGGCCGGTCACGTCGGGGACGTTCACACGCGGCACGACCTGCAGCGAGCCGTCGGCCTCGGGGAACGTGGTGCCGCCGTACTTCGCATTGGCGGCGGCCATGACCACCGGCCAGATGCGGTGACGGGCGGTCGCCGCGGATCCGGTGTCGAAGGAGTAGCGCGGAGCGCGGAGGCTCGCGGCACCCTTGATGTTGAAGACACCCACGGCGGTCGCGACGCGGGTGCTCGCCCCGGTCATCCAAGTAGCGACGGCGTCGTCGGTGGTTCCGGTCTTGCCGATCAGCGGGATGCGGTCGGGAGTGCGGGAGGCGACCGCGGTGCCGCCGTTCGTGAACGTCGACTGGAGGGCTACAGCCGCCGTAGCGGCGACGTTGCGGTCGATCGACTGGCGGCAGTTCGCTGCAGGGACGGGCTGCTCGGCTCCGGTCGCGTCGACGATCTTGTCGATCGCGATCGAGTCGCACGTCGATCCGCCGGACGCGATGGTGGCGAAGGCGCCGGCCATCGAGAGCGGGGACACGTAGTTGGTCCCGAGCACGGACGACGGGTTGTGCTCGAGCTCCTCGCCGTTGCCCCGCTTCACGCCCATGTCCGCCGCCGTGTTGCGGATGGCGCACAGGTCGAGCTCGCGGGCCATGCCGACGAAGCCCGTGTTGAGCGAGGTCTTGGTGAAGTCGACGGCGGTGCCGACTTGGCCGTTCCCGCCCTCGTCGTTCTTGGCGCTGGTCGAGCCTGCGTAGTTGGTGCCGCCGGGTGCGCACGAGTCCTCGAAGCTGCCCCAGATCGCCTTCCGCGTCCCGTCCACGGACTCGTTGATGCTGTGCCCCTCCTTCAGCCACTCCACCAGGGTGAAGAGCTTGTAGGTGGAGCCGGGCTGGATGCCCGAGGAGCCGCCGTAGGCGCGGTCGGTGCTGAGATTGATGGCGCTGTAGGAGGGGTCGGCCGCGAGCACGTCCGGATCCTGCGAGTACTTCTTGTTCTGCGTCATCGCGAGGACGCGGCCGGAGCCGACCTCGACGCTCACGGAGACCGCTCCGACGTCGAAGTTCCAGGTCTGCGGGACCTGCGCGTTGACGGCGGCGACGGCCGCGTTCTGCAGATCGACGTCGAGCGTCGTGTAGACGTCGAGGCCGCCGCGGCGGAAGTTCGTCCAGCGGGTGTCCTCGTCGTCGCCGAACGTCTTGTCGTTCTTGAGGATGTTGGTGACGTAGTCGCAGAAGTAGCCCGCGTCGCCGGCGGTGGAGCAGCCGGTGCTCGGCTCGGTGATCTGCGGCTCGATCGGCGACGCGACGGCGGCGTCGTGATCCTCCTGCGAGATCTTCCCCTCCTCCAGCATCTTGCCGATGATGTAGTCGCGGCGGTCCTTGTTGCGCAGGTAGCCGTTCGCGGCGCCGTTGTCGGGGTTGTCCGGCTGGTCGAGGCGGAGCACGGCCGGGTTGTTCACGATCGCGATGAGGCTCGCGGCCTGGGCGACGGTGAGGTTCGCGGCGGTGGTGTTGTAGTAGTAGTTGGCGGCGGTCTCGATGCCGTAGGTGGTGCCGCCGAAGAAGGCGATGTTGAGGTAGCCCTGGAGGATCTGGTCCTTCGAGTACTCCTTCTCGAGGCCGATCGCGAGCTTCATCTCGCGGAGCTTGCGCTCGGGGGAGGTGCGCGTCGCGGCGTCGATGGCGGCGGCGCGCTCGGCCTCGTCGGTGATGTTGCGGACGGCCTTCTCGACCAGCACGTTCTTCACGTACTGCTGCGTGATGGAGGACCCGCCCTGGGTGTCGTTGCCGAGCACGTAGGTCTGCGCGACGGCGCGCAGGGTGCCGGGGAGGTCGACTCCGCCGTGCTCGTAGAAGCGGGGGTCCTCGCCGGAGACGGCGGCGTCCTTGGCGAACTGCGAGATCTGGTCCAGCGGGACCTCGACGCGGTTCTCGACGTAGAAGGAGGCGAGCAGCTGCGGGGAGCCGTCGGCGCGGGTCGCGTAGATGTTGCTCTTCTCGGAGAGCTTGTCGACCTCGAGGTACTCGGGGAGACCGTCGAACACTCCGATGGACTGGTTCGCGGCGACGCCGGCGATCGCCACAGCAGGAGTGACGGTGGCGGTCACGAGGACTCCTGCCACGACGCTCATGCCGAGGAAGCCCACGATCGCCTTGATCACGCCACCGGTTGTCCTGCTGTCGGACGCCAAACCTTCTCCTTCGGGTCACCCCCGATCATCACGACGGCCGCCACCGACGCCCCGGACGCCCACTGCGCCGGGTCAACCCCGACAGACTAACCGCAGAACCGCGAATGACGAAGGGCCGGTCCGGGGCCTGAAAAGGGCCTGTGCGCGGGCGACGAGCGTCTCGGACGCCGCGGGAGCCCGTGCGGACGCCCGGAGCGGCGCTCCGACGGCGGCCGTCAGGCGGTGACCGGCCAGACGTAGTCCAGCCCGGGGAGGGTGTCCGGGAAGAGCGGCGCGTAGTGCTCCGGGTCCTTCTCCACCAGCTTCGAGCGGTGCGAGAGGTGCACGTCGTCGCGGCCGAACCAGGGCGGCAGCTCGATCTCGCCGGCGCGGTACAGCGCGGTGTCGTCGGGGTCGAGCGCGAGGGCGGCCTCGGTCTTCTCGAGGCAGGTGTCGGCGAAGCCGCGGTCGGTCCAGGCGTCGCAGGTCTCGCGCTGATAGGCCATCACCGCCGGCCGGTAGCCGCGCCACATCCGCACCGCGGGGTGGTGCTGCCAGCCGTAGCCGGGCACGGTGAGCGCCCGCATGATCTGCAGGGTCTCGATCCGCTGCTTCCCGAGCCGCTTGCTGTCGAGGGCGCGAGCGCTCGCGCGGAGGTCGGGGACGGGGAGGAAGGTCTGCACCCGCCCCATTCAAGACGACGCGGATGCTCCTCGGCTGTGGCCGCCCGGACGCCGCCCGGCCACCGGCCCGTCACGCCGATGTCGCCTGCGCGGCGTACCGTGCGGCGCATGACCGGTCTCCCCCTCCTCGCCACCGACGACGTCCAGCTGCGCTGGGCGCGCCCCGAGGTCCTCGACTCCGCCCGGCACCGGATGCTCCGGCTGCTCACCCTCGCCGAGCGTCTGCGCTACGAGGCGACCGGGCGCCGTGAGGTGCGCGACGGCTTCCTCCTCGGCCGGGTCCTGGTCCGCGAGCTCGCCGCCGAGACGCTCGGGATCGATCCGCTCGACGTCCGCGTCGACGCGCGCTGCGGGCAGTGCAGCGGACCGCACGGGCGCCCCGTGCTCGGCGGCGACCACCCGGCGCTCGAGCGGATGCGGATCAGCATCGCCCACTGCGACGGCGCCGTCGTCGCCGCGCTCGCCACCGGTCGCGAGATCGGCATCGCCGCCGCCCGGGCCCGCGCGGTGCGCGAGCGGATCGCGTCGGGGAGCACGAGCGCGGAGCAGGTGCTGCAGGAGCTGCGGACCCGCGCCGTGGTCAAGGCCGACGGGCGCGGTGCGTCCGGCGAGGAGCACGTGCTCTTCCGCACCCGCGAGGGGGCGACGGAGGCGTGGATCGAGGGCTCGGAGGGCTATCTCGCCGTCTCGGAGCCGGTGGTGCACTCGGCGCTGGTCGTCACGGTCGCGGTCGCGCAGGACTGACGGCGCGCGGTGCGCGCCGGGACACCCGACGGCGGGCGCCGCCGAGCGGCGGTGACGCCCGAGCGCTCTACTCTCCGAGGACTCTCCTCCCACCGAGTCCTCGGGAGTCCTGCATGCCCGGCCGTCTCCGCCTGCCCGACCGTCCGGGAGGCGCCCGTGCGCCCGCTCCCTCCGCTCGGTGGATCCGCCGACGTCGTGCCGCGGTCGTCGCGCTGACGCTCCCCTCGCTGGTGCTCGGGGGCTGCGCGGAACGGGAGTCGCCCGATCTCGCGTCCGGCGTCGACGTCGACATCGCCGCCTCCGCCGACGCCGGTGCCGTCCTCGACCGGTCCGCCGGCACGATCGAGCTCCCGATCGACGCGTACTTCCTCGACCCGGCCGCTCAAGGGCGGCTGGTGCAGGCGAACGCCCTGCTGCTCGACGCCTGCCTCCGAGAGAGCGGCCGGTCCTACCCGCCGGCCGAGCTCGGGCCCGTGCCTCGTCCGCCGCTCGCCGACGGCGTCTACGGGGTGTGGACCCGGGAGCAGGCGGCGCGCTCCGGCTACGAGCTCGACGCGGAGCGGACGGCGATGATGCGCGCGCTCGACGAGTCGGTCGTCGCGGCGAGCCGGGCCGACGCGGGCTGGGGGCCCGCCTTCGCCGACTGCCTCGAGTCGACGGAGCACCTGCCCGAGCTCGGCCGCGACAGCGCGGACGCGGCGTCGCTCGCGACCACGGAGCTGCCGCGGCGGATCCGCGAGCGGGCGAGGTCGGCCGCCGAGTCGACGCGCGAGTGGGCCGCGGTGCGCGCGCGGTGGAGCGCCTGCCTGGTCGAGCACGGGCTCGTGCTGCGGACCGGCGAGCGCTCGCCGGGGACGCCGGAGGTGCCGGTCGAGCGCGAGGACGCGGTCCGGACGGCGCTGATCGACGTGGGCTGCAAGGAGGAGACGGCGCTCGTCGAGACGCTGAGCGAGCTGGAGGCGCGGAATCAGGCGGCGCTGATCGCGCGGGAGCGGACGGCGCTCGCCGAGCTCGCCGAACGGGAGCACGCCGTCGCGGTGCGGGCGGAGGAGATCCTGGCGACGCTCGGGGAGTGAGAGCCGGGCCGGCTCACTCGAAGAGCGAGAGGGTGAGCGTCGAGCGGTAGCCGCCGGCCGCGACGGTCGGCTCGGTGCCGAGCAGGAGGGCGGCGGTCGCGGACCACGAGCCGGACGCCCCGGGGGAGTCGTCGGCGGCGCTGAGGAGCACCGCGTCGCTGAGGCCCGGGCCGCCGTCGAGGGTCCCTGCGACGCGGGGGCCCGCGGAGACCGCGTCACCGGTGCCCGTGAGCTCCGGGGTCCAGCCGAGGTGCTCGGCGCCGATCGTGCGGCCGCTCGTGCCGGTGAAGTCGCTCGCGGAGGCGAGGACGTACCAGCCGGAGGCGGCCGGGCTCGGCGCGGGGTCGCGGCTGTCGGTGACCGTGACGGTGGGCAGCGCGCCGACGAACCGTCGGCGCAGGGGTGTGGAGCCGGACTCGACGAGAGTGGCGGACGAGTCGGCGACGGTCATCGACAGGACTCCGGGGACGGCGGGCGGGTCGATGCTGACGCCCACGTCGACGCCGCCGGCGTCCTGCTGCTCGGGGACGCGGTCGGGGGTCTCGGGGGAGGGAGTCGCGGTGGGGGCGGGTCCGTCGGGGGAGGCGGGCGACGTGGAGGCGGGTGGCGTGGCGTCCAGTCGCGTGGCGTCGTCACCCGGGGCGGCGGCGGGAGTGGCCGCGCTCGTCGCCGCGGGCGCTGCGCAGCAGGCGGTCGCCGCGTCCGTGACGGACTCGCGACCGCTGCGCGCGGCGGTCGAGGGCCAGGGCAGTGCCGTCGACGAGACGGAGGACGTGGCGACGGGCACGGGCGCGGCCGTGGCCGTGCTCTCGGGAGCGGTGACCGCCTCCGGAGCGAGAGCGGCCGAGGCGAGGAGGACGCTCAGCGCGACGGCGGCGGTGGGGACCGCGGTCGCGAGGACGGCGCGGGTGGTGCGGATCACTGAGGTTCCCGTTCTGCCGGTCGCGGCGATGCACCGGCCTGAGATTCCTATCAGTGGCGGGCGGGCGGGGGAGACCCCGCTTCCGGGTGCAGTGGGGAAGGGGCGGACGCCCCTGCTCATCGAGCAGCCCGCGGAGCGGGCGCCTTCGGCGCCAGCGCAGGGCGGGGAAGAGACCGACGTCCTTGGAGTGGAAGGGTCTCGATACGCCCTTGCGGGGCTACTCGACCAGCATGCAG
The DNA here is from genome assembly GCF_009866655.1 of Rathayibacter sp. VKM Ac-2804. Lineage (NCBI taxonomy): Bacteria > Bacillati > Actinomycetota > Actinomycetes > Micrococcales > Microbacteriaceae > Rathayibacter > Rathayibacter sp. VKM Ac-2804. Next base: position 3,296,695 of record NZ_CP047420.1, on the reverse strand, counting down.
AGACGCCGCTCCGCGGCTACTCGACCAGCATGCAGAGGGGGCCGTGCGCGAGCACCGACCGTCGCCGCTGCGCGATTCCTGCTGATCGAGCAGACCGCGCAGCGGGCGCCTCGAGATCCGGGGGTGTCAGCAGGTGCGGGCCGGGTAGCTCACCTTCTGCTCGAGGGTGGCCGGGCCGGACGTCGCGGTGACGGTGACCTCACCGGACGGCATCGCGGTCTGGCGCGTGGTCCAGCTGTGCGCGGCGTTCGCGCCCGCCGCGACGCTCGCGAAGGCCTTCTGGCCGTACGCGGACGAGACGGTGACGCCGATCGGCGCGCTCTCGCCGTTGGTCGCCGTCACCGACAGCACCGCCTTGCCGGCGATGCAGCGCGACGACACGACGGCCGGCACCGTCAGCGCCGGAGCCGCCGCCTCGGGCACCACGATCTCGGTGATCTTCAGGTACGAGTTCGGCGTCGAGAAGCTCAGCTTCAGCCCCGTGGCGTCGACCGCGGTGAAGGGGATCGTCGTCAGCGCGCCGTTCGCCGCGGGAGCGACGTTCTGCGCGGAGGTCGGGCGCCAGACGCCGTCGGTGCCGCGGTAGGCGATGCTCACCGAGGCGAGCGTTCCCTCGGTGTTGGTGAACGACAGCCCGGCGACGCGGTGCGCCTCCGTGGTGGTCAGCGTGAAGTCCGCACTGCCGGCGAACGCCTGGTCGGTCCAGGTCGACCACGCCGTCGCGACGCTCCCGTCGCAGGCGTTGCCGGCGGGCAGGGTCGCCCACTTGGTCTGGCTGAACGACGCCGAGACGGCGGCGCCCTTCACCCGGCAGACGTTCACGGGCGGCGCGGTGCCCCAGATCTGCACCTCGGAGATCGACTGCCAGGTGTTCGCGGCGCTCGTCAGGTGCAGGCGGAGTCCGGTGGTGTCCGGCAGCGAGGACAGGTCGAGGGCGACCGTCGGCGCGGCGTCGGTCGCGGCCTGCGAGAGCGTCGCCGCAACGGTGCTCGTGGTCCATGCGCCGTTCGCCTGGTACTCGACCTCGATGCGCGAGGGCCAGGTCGCCGTCGCACCGTCCTTGAAGGCGTGCACCGTCACCGAGTCGAGGTTCTGCGGGCTGCTCCAGGAGAAGGCGAGCCGGCTGTCGCGGGGGTAGCCGGTGCCGGTCCAGTCGTCCCAGCCCTTCGCCTTCACGTTCCCGTCGACGAGCGTCGGCGCGAGGTCGGCGCGGCTCGAGACCGTCAGCGAGGCGCCGGGCGCGAGGTTCGCGATCCCGGGCTCCGCGACCTCGATCGTGCGCGTGAAGGTGCGGCCGGTCGCGAACTCGGAGTCGGCGGCGAGCGTGCCTGTCACCGTCAGCGTGCCGAGGAGCGCGGGGCCGGTCGGCGCCCAGGTGACCGCGACGTCGCGGGTGCCGGAGCCGGTCGTCACGGACACCGTCGCGGGCAGGGCGGCGGCGACGTCGGCGTTCCGGCGCACCGTGTCGGGCAGGCGGTCGTCGGCGACGGACCAGGTGCCCACTCCGACGCCCTTGCCGTCCCAGTAGGACTCGTTCCAGCCGTTCGCCCAGCGCGCCGGGTCCTCGGTGGCGGGATTGCGCATCTCGAGGCGGCCGTTCTCGCCGACGGTCATCGGCAGCCAGACGTAGTTCGAGTCCGACTCGCCGTCGTTCCAGCGGTCGCCCATGTAGACGTACTTCCCGGGCGCGAGCGTCAGCACGTTCGTCGACTGCGAGCCGAAGGTGGTCTTCCGGCCGTCGCCGATGGAGAGCAGTCCGTCACCGCCCTCGGGGATCGCGTTGTAGGCGACGTTCTCGTTGACGTCGCCCTTCTCCACGCCGCGAATCCACGAGCCGAGGATGGAGTCGGCGGTGTAGTAGGTCTGCGGGTTGGGCGCCCAGCCGGTCGCTCCGGAGGCGATCGTGTAGTACTTCCCGCCGTTCGCGAAGATCGCGGGCGCCTCGAGGTGGCCGCACTCCTTGACGATCTGGAAGTCGGTCCCGCGGACGGGTGCGCCCGCCGTGCCATCCGCGAAGACGTACGGGTAGGTGCCGTCGGCCGAGTACTGACCAGCGTCAAGGGTGTCCGTCGTCGTCGTGCGCTCGACGTTCGTGTAGTCGGCGTCGAGCTTCGCGATGTAGAGGGAGTAGTTCTCCTCGGAGGAGTAGGAGATGTAGGCGGTGCCGTCCTCGTCTTGGAAGACGGTCATGTCGCGCGCCTGGCCGGGGACGGCCGAGGTCGTGCAGGCCTGGTAGTCCGTCCGGTTGTAGAGCCGGTAGACACCCTGCAGGGTGAACGGGCCGGTCGGGCTGTCGGAGGTCGCGACTCCCGCCATCGACCGCGCGTAGGTGCTGCCGCCCGGCGTGATGCGGCCGTCGGAGTGCCACCACATGACCCACTTGCCGGTCTTCTCGTTGAAGAGGACCTTGGGGCGCTCGAAGATCGCGGTGTTCGGCGAGGACTGCGTCGTGTCGAGGTGGTGGTCGAGCTCGGCGATGCGGTCGGCGCGCGGCTGGCCCGCGTCGTCGACGGTGTCGTAGAGGGCGTCGAAGTAGGGCGCCTCGAGGTCGCCGGGGGCGGCGACGCTGCGGAGCGCGACGCCCTCGTTCTCCCAGTTGTGGCCGTCCGTCGAGCGGTAGACGGCGACGCCGGGGCTGTTCCAGTAGCCCTTGGTGCGGTCCTCGCCGTACCAGTACTGCACCTCCTGGCCGTTCTCCTCGGTCGTCACGATCTGACCGCCGTGCGCCTGGATGTGGCGGCCGTCGGTGTCGTACCAGGAGGGCTGGAAGTAGCCGGCGGCGCCGCGGCCCGGGTCCTGGACCGCGGGGTAGTCGGTGTAGACGGGCGGCGGACTGGTCCGCGGCACTCCGTCGTTCGGATCGGTGACGACTCCGGAGGGCGCCGCCGTCGCGGGTGACGCTCCGACTCCGAGGAGGAGGGCCGCGACGACCGCGGCCACTCCCGCCAGTGCCGAGCGGTTCCGTGCCGATGACTGTCGGGATCTCATGCTGTGCTCCTTTGCACGCCGGGACGATGTTGACGTTAACATCCGCTCTCGACGCTACAGCGGACCACCGACGTTCCGCGAGACCAGTGCGCCGAATGGATCGACGTAGGCGCCTCCGCGCCAAGCGGACGCGAAACGGGTCCCGCCCCGTCCGCAGACCCCGACACGGGTCCACTCGCCTGCGTCGGAGCTCGCGAGTGGACGTGAACGGGGCCCCGCAGAGTGTGCGGGGCCCGTCGCCGGTCCCTTCGCGCAGGGCCCTGAGTGAGGAGCCCCGGCTCAGCGCGGGGCGCGCAGCAGCGCGAGCGGCCCCTCGTGCAGCGGCTCCGTCGCCCAGCGCGCCGAGACGCTGCCGGCGGCGGGGTCGAGCACGAGGTGCAGGCGGTGCGGCGTCTCGAGGAAGATCACGTCGACCAGGAGGGTGCCGCCCTCGCCCGTGCCGGCGCTCGCCGCGACGACGTCGGTGACGACCCACTCGCCGGAGCCGGGTGCGAGCAGCAGCCGCTCCTCGCCCTCGATCAGCGCGAGGGTCCAGCCGGCGTCGTCGCCCGCGATCTCCACCGCGGTCAGCGAGCGGACCGCCGAGTCGGCCGCAGCCGTGAAGCGCGCGGGCTCGGGGGCGGTGGACGGAGCGGGGAGCGGCGCGAGCCCGAGCGAGCCGAGGCGCTCGAGCAGCTGCGCGTCGGCGTCCGCCGTCGATCCGCGGCCGACCGCCGGCAGCAGGTGCTCCCACACCGCCGCGAGCAGCGCGCCGGTGTCGGTGCTCTGGCCGGTGATCGCGACGACGAGGTCGTGCTCCGGAACGATCAGGCTGAACTGGCCGTAGGCGCCGTCGGCACGGTAGCCGTGCAGCGAGCGCCAGAACTGGAAGCCGTAGCCCTGCTCCCAGTCCGGTCCGTCGTTCGGGGGAGTGGCGACCTGCGCGGTGGACGCCTCGGCCACCCACTCCGGCGAGAGGATCGCGCGGTCGCCCCAGCGGCCCTCCCGCAGGTGCAGCTGTCCCAGGGCGGCGGCCGCCTCGGTCGTGGTGTGCATCCCGCTGTAGCCGATCTCGCGGTCGGAGGCGTCGCGGATCCAGGCGACCTCGCCGATGCCGAGCGGATCGAGCAGCCGGGGGCGGAGGTACTCGGTCAACGACTGACCGGTGACGCGCTGCACGATCGCCGCGGCCGCGAAGGTGCAGGGCTGGTTGTAGGCGAAGACGCTGCCGGGCTCCTGCTCGGGCGGCAGCAGCAGGAAGCCGCGGACCATGTCGACGGGATCGAGCTCACGGGCCCGGTCGATCGTCTCGGCGGAGTGGCCGCTCGCCATCGCGAGGACGTGCCGGACGCGGAGTGCCCGGGAGCGCGGATCCGTCACCTCGGCGTCGAGCTCGGGGAAGTAGGAGAGGACGGTCGCATCGAGATCGACGAGCCCCTCGCCGACCGCGAGGCCGACCGCCGCCGAGGTGAAGCTCTTGCTGAGCGAGTAGAGCAGGTGCAGCCGCTCGGCGGAGTACGGAGCCCACCAGCCCTCCGCGACCACGTCGCCGCCGTGCACGACCATCAGGCCGTGCAGCTCGACACCGGGCGCGGCCTCGATCGCGTCGAGCAGATCGAGGACGCCCGCGGCGTCGAGGTCGTGGGCGGAGGGGGTGCTTCTCGGCAGTGAGCGCGTCATCCTCCGATGCTACGGCCGGCTCCGGTGGACGAGTCCGCGGCAGCAGGCCCGCCCGACCGACGAGCCGAGACGTGACGACCTCCACAGGGCGTCGCGGGGAGAGCCCTCTCTACGACGTGCCGGACGCGCTCTCGTCATCACCCGACCAGACGGGATGACGGCCGTCGACCTCGTCCGTCTCCTCCAGGACGTAGAGCAACCGGTGGAAGAGGTCCTCGAGTGCCTGGCGGATGTCGATGTCGGCGGGATCGGTGGCCTCCGTTCCCGCGAGGAGACCGGTCTCGTTCAGCGACACCCTGATCCTGCCGACCGCATGACTGTCGACGATCTCGGCCAGCAGGAGCGAATGGAGAGTGTTGACGAGTCCGCGCAGGGCGAGGAGGTCCTGACGGGCGAGGACGCGGCTGCTCGTGGAGGGCGACCCGGCGCCTCCTGCGCAGGGTTCTCCCGTCGCGTGTTCCCTGCGGGGTGGCATGCAGTCCCTCGACTCCAGGGCTCGCGTCAGTTCGCCGCCGGCCGCGGCGGCAGGGCGAGGGTGCCGGTGATGGCGGGGGAGGTGAAGGCCAGGCCGGAGGCGGTGGTGGCGTCGTAGGGGAAGCTGATGGTGGCCGTGCCGGCGTCGAGGTCGGCCTGGGTGACCTGCTTCCGCCAGGAGAAGTTGGTGGTGGTCTCGCCGGGGGCGAGGTTGACGTCGATGCCGTGGATGGTGCGGATCTCGACGTCGCCGGTGTTGGCGAGTTCAGCGGTCCAGGTGATGTACGTGCCGACGGTGACGGGTCGGCCGTCCTCGGTGTCGAGCACTCCGGTGAAGTGCCCGTCGATGCCGGGGTGCTCGACGGGAGCGGCGACTCCCGACGAGGGCGCAGGCGACCCCGTCGAAGGGGCCTCGGCGTGGGCGGCGGTGGCCGCACCGCCGAGGAGACCGACGGTCAGTGCGGTCGCGACCGCGATGTCGAGGGAGCGGGGGCGACGCCGGCCGGAGGTCGTCGGGCGGTCGTGGTGGAGCGTGGTCATGGAGATCCTCGGAGCGGAGAAGGAGAAGACGGACGTGAAACATCTTCACATCCGTCGTCAGCGGGACTCTCGGCAGGCGTCGATCGTCCGGATTCTGGCGCTCGCTACTCCTCCGGCGCGACCGAGGTGGGGAAGGGGCCGAGGTCGAGCAGGAAGAGCAGGATCTCGGTGGCCGGCGCGCGGACGGCGGGGCCGGAGCCGAGCGACCAGGAGGCGTCCGTCGGCACGAGGGAGCTGCCGCGGGCGGCGGCGCGGATGGCGAGCGGCGCGCGGAGGAAGCGGTCGAGCGCGACGGCGCCGGAGACCTTCTCGGGGAGGACCGTCTCCGGGGCGAGGGCCAGCTCGACGCGGACGACCTCGACGAGCTCGGCGACGCCGGTGGGGCCGCGACCGGCGCGGCGGGCGGTCGCGAGGGCGGTGATCGCCGCCGGCAGCGCTGCCGGGGCGGGGGGATCGGCGGCCTCGCGAGCGCCGAGGCGGGAGGCGAGCCGCTGCGTCGTACTGCTGGAGAGCCGCACGACGAGGGCGCCGAGAAGAGGGGTGGAGACGGCACTGGCCGCCCCGCCCTCCGTGAAGGAGGGGGAGGCGGCCAGGACGGCGAGCCGGTCGAGCCGATCCGCGACGAGCGGGCGCCAGTCGTTGCTGACCCCCGACTCGTCGACCGAGGCTCCGGAGCTGAGCGGCAGGAACCGCGACCAGTCGGCCACGACCGGAGCGGCTAGCGTCCGCCGGAGCGGCGCTTGTTGTAGACGTCGAAGGCGACCGCGAGCAGGAGCACGAGGCCCTTGACCGCCTGCTGCCACTCGATGCCGATGCCCATGATCGACATGCCGTTGTTCAGGACGCCGATGATCAGACCACCGAGGATCGCGCCGCCGATGGTGCCGACGCCGCCCTGGACGGCCGCGCCGCCGATGAACGCGGCCGAGATGGCCTCGAGCTCGAAGCCGTCGCCGGCCTTCGGACCCGCCAGGTTGAGGCGGGCGGTGAAGACGAGACCGGCCAGCGCCGCGAGGACGCCCATGTTGACGAACAGCCAGAAGGTGACGTTGCGCGTCTTGATGCCCGAGAGCTCCGCGGCGTGCAGGTTGCCGCCGATGGCGTAGACGTGGCGGCCGAAGACCGAGCGGTTCATCACGACGCCGTAGACGAGGACGAGCACGGCCAGGACGATCAGGGTCACCGGGATGCCCTTGAACGACGAGAGCGCGAAGGCGAACGCGGCGACGACGAGCGCGATGAGGACGAGCTTGGTGACGAACCAGGCGCCCGGCTCGACACCCTGGTTGTACTTCTGGCGGCCGCGGCGGGTGCGGACCGACTGCACGGTGAACGCGATGATCGCGAGCGCGCCGACGCCGAGCGACAGCGGGTCGAGACCCTCGGTCTCGCCGAACAGGTCGGTGAGGAAGCCGTTGCCCAGGGCGCGGTACTCGATCGGGAACGAGCCGATGTTCGCGTTGCCGAGGACGACGAGCGCCAGGCCGCGGAAGATCAGCATGCCCGCCAAGGTCACGATGAACGCGGGTATCCCCACGAACGCGATCCAGAAGCCCTGCCAGGCGCCCACCAGAGCTCCGATGAGCAGCGAGAGCACGATCGAGACGAACCACGGCAGGCCCATGTTGACGGCGAAGACACCGGACATGGCGCCGACGAACGCGGCGATGGAGCCGACCGAGAGGTCGATGTGCCCGGCCACGATGACCATCACCATGCCGATGGCGAGGATGAGGATGTAGCCGTTCTGGACGATCAGGTTCGAGATGTTCTGCGGACGCAGGAGGATCCCGTTGGTCATGATCTGGAAGAGCAGCACCACCACGATCAGGGCGAGGAAGATGCCGTTCTTGCCCAGGTCGCTGAGGACGTGGCTGAGGCGCTTGGTGAACGCGTTCTCGGTGGGGTTCACCTGCGCTCCCGCCGCCGTCGGCGGGGTGTTCTGCAGATCGGTCATCGTTGCTTCTCCTGGGTCATGAGGGTGAGGACTGCCTCGGGCGTGGCCTCGGCGATGGGCAGCTCGCCCGTGATGCGGCCCTCCGACAGCGCGTAGACGCGGTCGCAGATGCCGAGCAGCTCGGGCAGCTCGGAGGAGATGACGATGATCCCCTTACCCTCCGCCGCGAGCCGGTTGATGATGGTGTAGATCTCGTACTTCGCGCCCACGTCGATGCCGCGGGTCGGCTCGTCGAGGATCAGGACGTCCGGGTCGGAGTAGATCCACTTCGACAGGACGACCTTCTGCTGGTTGCCGCCGGAGAGCTTCCCGGTCTTGGCGAGCACGGTCGGCGACTTGATGTTCATGCTGCCGCGGTACTCGTTGGCGACCTCGAACTCGCGGTTGTCGTCGACGAGTCCGGCGCTGGACACCTTGGGCAGCGACGCGAGCGAGATGTTCCGCTTGATGTCGTCGATCAGGTTGAGGCCGTAGTGCTTGCGGTCCTCGGTGGCGTAGGCGAGCCCGTGGGCGATCGCCTCCGACACGTTGCGCATCTTGATCTCCTTGCCGGCCTTGAAGACCTGGCCGGAGATGCGGCTGCCGTAGGAGCGGCCGAAGAGGCTCATCGCGAACTCGGTGCGGCCGGCGCCCATCAGGCCCGCGATGCCAACGATCTCGCCGCGGTGCACGGTGAGGTTCACCTTGTCGACCATGACGCGCGTCGGGTCCTGCGGGTGGTGCGCGGTCCAGTCGACGACGCGGAGGATCTCCTCGCCGATGTGCGGCGTGTGGTCCGGGTAGCGGTGGTCGAGGTCGCGGCCGACCATGTCCTTGATGATCCGGTCCTCGGTCACGTCGTCGTGCGCGATCGTCTCGATCGTCTTGCCGTCGCGGATGACCGTGACGGTGTCGGCGATCTTCTTGATCTCGTTGAGCTTGTGGCTGATGATCAGCGACGTGATGCCCTGCTGCTTGAGGTGCAGGATCAGATCGAGCAGGTGGTCGGAGTCCTCGTCGTTGAGCGCCGCGGTGGGCTCGTCGAGGATGAGCAGCTTGACCCGCTTGGAGAGCGCCTTGGCGATCTCGACGAGCTGCTGCTTGCCGACTCCGATGTCCTGGATCTTGGTGGTGGGGTTCTCCTTCAAGCCGACCCGGGCGAGCAGCGAGGCCGCCTCCGCGTTGGTCTTGTTCCAGTCGATCAGACCGGCGAAGCCGCGGACCTCGTTGCCGAGGAAGATGTTCTCCGCGATGGAGAGGTAGGGGCTGAGGGCCAGCTCCTGGTGGATGATGACGATGCCCTTCGCCTCCGAGTCGCGGATGCTGGCGAACTGCATCACCTCGTCCTCGAAGACGATGTCGCCCTCGTACGTGCCGTGCGGGTACACGCCCGACAGCACCTTCATCAGCGTCGACTTGCCGGCGCCGTTCTCTCCGCAGATCGCGTGGACTTCGCCGCGCTCGGCGTTCAGCGTGACGTCCTGGAGCGCCTTCACGCCCGGGAACGTCTTGGTGATGCCGCGCATCTCGAGGATGTTCGTGGTCACGCGTGCCTCCCTTCCTTCGTAGTGGGGGAGGGCGCCCGATGGGCGCCCTCCCGGGGTAGTGCTGACTTCAGTGGAGGCGGTGCTTAGCCGTTGACCTCGGCGTCGGTGTAGTAGCCGCCGTCGACCAGCACGGACTGGATCTGGTCCTTGGTGACGATGACCGGCTCGAGCAGGAAGGACGGGACGACCTTCTCGCCGTTGTCGTACGTCTCGGTGTCGTTGACCTCGGGCTCGGTGCCCTCGAGGACGGCCTGGGCCATGGAGACGGCCTCCTTGGCGAGCTCGCGGGTGTCCTTGTAGATGGTCGCGTACTGCTCACCCGAGATGATCGCCTTGACCGAGTCGAGCTCGGCGTCCTGGCCGGTGATGACCGGGAAGTCGGTGCCCACGGTGTAGCCGGCGTCGGTCAGCGCGGAGATGATGCCGCGGCTGAGGCCGTCGTAGGGCGAGAGGACGCCCTGGATCTTCGAGCCGTCGGAGTACGTCTTGGTGATGATGTCCTCCATGCGGCTCTGGGCGACCTCGGGGTCCCAGCGCAGCGTGGCGACGGTGTTGAACTCGGTCTCACCGGACGCGACGACGAGGGTGCCCGCGTCGATGAACGGCTTGAGGGTGTCCATCGCGCCGTTGAAGAAGAACGTCGCGTTGTTGTCGTCGGGGCTGCCGGCGAAGAGCTCGATGTTGAACGGACCGGCGGGGGCGCTCGCCGCGGCGGTGCCCTCGAGGTCGGTCAGGCCGAGGCCCGCGAGGAGCGAGGTGGCCTGCTGGACGCCGACCTTGTAGTTGTCGAACGTGGCGTAGTAGTCCACGTTCTCGGAGTCGCGGATGAGGCGGTCGTAGGCGATGACGGGGATGTCGTTCGCCGCGGCCTCCTCCAGGACGCTGGTGAGGGTGGTGCCGTCGATCGAGGCGACGATCAGGGCCTTGGCGCCCTTGGTGATCATGTTCTCGAGCTGCGAGACCTGGGTGGGGATGTCGTCCTCGGCGTACTGCAGGTCGACCTGGTAGCCGGCCTCCTCGAGCTGCGACTTGACGTTGTTGCCGTCGGCGATCCAGCGCTCGGAGGACTTCGTCGGCATCGCGACGCCGACGAGGCCGCCGTCGCCCGAGCCGGAGCCCGAGTCGCCGGAGCCGCTCGAGCAGGCGGCGAGGGAGAGGATCATCGCGCCACCGGCGATGCCGGCGATGAGTGCGCGCTTCATTGTGGTCACTGTGATTCCTTCGTCATTGAATGCAGCGGGTGCTGGGCTGCCGCGGGGGGCCGGCGGCGGCGGGACGCTCATGTGAGCGATCACATGGAGTGATGCTAGACCTGTCGGCGGCAATCGTGCCACCGTGCATGTCTCGACTCGATAACGGCGCGGATCATCGGTGCGCCGCGCCGACGGCGGCCGGAGCGGAGCGGGGCACCGCGGTGGAGCCGCGGACGATCAGCTGCGGGTCGATCGGCGCCGACGCCTCGGGGCGCTCGCCCTCGATCAGGCTCAGCAGCGCGGCCACGCAGCGGCGGCCGAGTTCGGCGAAGTCCTGCCGCACGCTCGTCAGCGGCGGCCAGTAGTACGCGGCCTCGGGGATGTCGTCGAAGCCGATGACGCTGACGTCCTCCGGGACGCGGATGCCGCGCTCGTGGAACGCGCTCATCACGCCGAGCGCCATCTGGTCGTTCGCGGCGAAGACCGCGGTGACGTCGAGGAGCCGGCTGAGCTCGAGGCCGACGTGGTGGCCGCGCTCCGCGCTCCAGTCGCCGAGGATCGGCGGGCGCAGCGGCAGATTCCGGTCGCCGAGCTCGACGAGGTAGCCGCGCATCCGGGCCTCGGCCTCGATCCAGTCCTGCGGTCCGGAGAGGTGCACGATCTCGGTGTGGCCGAGCTCGATGAGGTGCGCGGTCGCCATCCGCGCGCCGGCCATCTGGTCGACGTAGAGCGCGTCGTCGCGCTCGGCGTCGGTGGTCTGCAGAGTGACGTTCGGGATCCGCAGCGCGACGCCGGAGAGGATGTCGAAGACCCGGATCTGCGGTGCGATGACCACGAGACCCTCGACCGCCTGGTTCAGCAGGTGCCGGATCCCGGCCCGGATGGAGTCGCCGTCGGTGCCGTCCACGTTCGCCGTGACGACCAGGTACCCGGCGTCGCGGGCGGCGACCTCGATGGCCTGGATGCTCGACGCGGGGCCGAACTGCAGGCTCTGCGAGGAGAGCACGCCGATCGTGCGCGTGCGGCTGGTGACCAGGGCGCGGGCGGCGAGATTGGGCCGGTAGTCGAGCTGGGCCATCACGTCGAGGACGCGCTTCTTGGTCTCGGCGCGCAGGCTGGGGTGGTCGTTGAGCACGCGGGAGACCGTCTGGTGCGACACTCCGGCCGCCCGGGCGACGTCGTAGATGCTCGGGGCCCGCGGCGCGGGCTTGTCTTCCGGCATCGGGCACCGTGGCTTCCTGTGATCGGGCGGCGCTTCGTCGCGGGGACGCGGGTGCCGCTGCGATGCGGGGCCCGCCCGTCCGCGGGCGCGTGTGAGCACACCTTACGTCTCCCGCGGGGCGGAACCCCTCTCAGGGGGGACGCGGGGGTGCGCGGAGGTCCGGCTCGCGGGATGGGGCCGGGCTCGCGGGATTGTGCGGTTGCGGCGTGCCGGGGGTGGCTCCGCGTGCCGGAGGTGGGTGGGGCGGAGGTTCGGCTCGTGGGTCGTTCTGCGGCGCGGATCCGGGGCGGGCGGCTCCTGCGGACTCCGGCTCGCCGAACGCCGTCCGGCTCGCGGGATCAGCGGGTTCCGGCGTGCCGGAGGTGTTTCCGCGTGCCGGAGGTGGCGCGTCGGAGGTTCGGCTCGCGGAACGATCTCGGGCTCGTCGTTTCGGGAGCCTTTCGCGTGCCGGAGACGGTTCCGCGTGCCGGAGGTGGGCGGGGGAGCGGCGGTGGGCGGGAGGGTAGGCGCTCGACGGCGGGATGGCCAGCACCTCGCCAGCGGAGCGGGGGTGGACCGACGATGAAGGAGCAGGCGAGACGCGCACCGGCGCACGACCGGCGCGACGGCCCGCCCATCAGCACCGCTCCGCGTCACCGCGGGCACCGACGAGAGGACGACCGATGGGCTTCTGGGGACAGGACGACGACGACTCGCACGGCAGGCCGCGCCCGGTCGACGAGCCGCTGGGCGAGCTGGAGCTCGTGCACGAGTTCACCGAGGGGCCGATGCCGACAGGTGTGAGCGTGTCGCACACCGGCCGCATCTTCGTGAACTTCCCGAAGTGGGGCGACGAGGTCCCCGCGACGGTCGTCGAGCTGCGGGACGGCATCGCGGTGCCGTTCCCGGACGAGGCGTGGAACTCGCCCGACGGGGACGACGACGCGGAGGCGCTGGTCTCGGTGCAGAGCATCGTGGTCGATCCGGCCGACCGGCTGTGGATCCTGGACACGGGCAGCCCGCTGTTCCAGCCGACGAAGCGCGGCGGGCCGAAGCTCGTCTGCGTCGACCTGGCGACGGACACCGTCGAGAAGGTGATCGTCCTCGAGCCGGACGTCGCCCTGCCGACGACCTACCTGAACGACATCCGCTTCGATCTGCGGCGCGGGATCGCCTACATCACCGACTCCGCCGACTCCGGGCCGAACGGGATCATCGTCGTCGACCTCGAGTCCGGCAGCGCGTGGCGCCGGCTGCACGAGCACCCGAGCACGAAGGCGCTGACGCCGCCCGAGCTGGTGCCGATGGCGGAGGGGCGGGTGCTGATGAAGCGGCCCGCCGACGGCGACCCGGAGCCCGTCACGATGGGCGCCGACGGCATCGCGATCTCGGCCGACGGCGAGCGGCTCTGGTACTGCCCGCTCGCCTCGCGGCGCTGGTACAGCGTCGCCACCGACGCGCTGGTCGACCGCGGCGTCTCGGACGAGGACGTCGCTGCGACGGTCGTCGACGAGGGCGACAAGGGCGGCGGAGCGGACGGGCTCGAGACCGACGACCTGGGCCGCTTCTACGCCACCAGCTACGAGAACAACGCGATCGTGCGCCGCCGCACCGACGGCACGATCGAGACGCTCGTGCACGACGAGCGGCTGCTCTGGCCCGACACGATGTCGCTCGCGACAGACGGCCACCTCTACGTCACGGCCAACCAGCTGCACCGCCAGGCCGACTACCAAGGCGGGACGGACCTGCGGGCCTACCCGTACTCGCTGTTCCGCCTCGCGGTCGACGCGGGACCGGTGCTGCTGCGCTGAGCGGCGATGCGATGCCGGTCGCGGACAGGACCATGCCGGTCGCGCGCCGACCCATGCCGGTCGTGCGCCGAACCATGCTGGTCGCGCGCCGAAACATGCCGGTCGTGCGCCGAACCATGCCGGTCGCGCGCCGAAACATGCTGGTCGAGTAGCCGTCCGCGGGACGGCGTATCGAGACCCCGCGTCTGCAGAACGGTGGATCTCGATACGCCCGCTGCGCGGGCTGCTCGATCAGCAGGAGACGCGGGCTGCTCGGCCGCCAGCAGTGCCTGCTCAGGCGACGCCGGCCGCGCGACGCACCAGCGCGGCGACGGTCGCGCGGGTCGCGTCGTCGGCCGCGGTGAGCGCGTAGGCGGTCGGCCAGATGCTGCCGTCGTCGAGCTGCGCGCCGTCCTGGAAGCCGAGCGTCGAGTAGCGGGTGCCGAACTTCGCGCCCGGCTGGAAGAAGATGATCGCCTTGCCGTCGGCGCGGGCGTAGGCGGGGAAGCCGTACCAGGTCTTCGGCAGCAGCTCGGGCGCCTCGGCGGCGACGACGTCGTGCAGCATCTGCGCGATCGGCCGCTCGACATCCGTCATCGCCGCGATCGCCGCCTCCGCATCGGCCTTCTCGGCGGCGGTCTTGTCGGCGCTCTTCTGCCGCTTCGCCTCCTCGCGCAGCTCGGCGGCGCGCTGCTTCATCGCGGCGCGCTCCTCTTTCGTGAAGCCGTCAGCCATGGGAGTCTCCTTCGCGCGGGCCGCCGTGGTCCGCCGCGGCTCATCGTCGCAGTCGCCTGCGGTTCCGGCAATGCCCGCGACCGCCCGGTGCTCAGCAGCCCTGTCGGCGGCCGCCGGTAGCGTGGACGGATGCGCCTCCTCCTGATCCGCCACGGCCAGACCCCCTCCAACGTCGACGGCATCCTCGACACCCGCATCCCCGGCCCCGGGCTCACCGACCTCGGCCGCAGCCAGGCGGCGGCGCTTCCGGCGACGCTCGCCGACGAGTCGATCGGCGCGCTCTTCGTCTCGACGATGCGGCGCACGCACGAGACGGCCGCGCCGCTCGCCGCCGCGCTCGGGCTCGAGCCCGTCGAGCGCGCCGGGATCCGCGAGATCGCGGCGGCCGGCCTGGAGATGCGCGGCGACGAGGCCGCGGTGGAGGAGTACATGGGCACGGTCTTCCGCTGGGCCGGCGGGGAGACCTCGCTGCAGCTGGCCGGCGGCGAGACCGGCGACGAGTTCGCCGCCCGCTACGACGCGGTGGTCGCGGAGGCGGAGGCGACCGGCCACGACGTCGTCGCGCTGGTCAGCCACGGCGCCGCGATCCGCTGCTGGGCGGGGCTGCGCTCGCTCGACCTCGACGCTCACTTCATCGCCGACCACCTGCTCGACAACACCGGCGTCGTGATCCTCGAGGGCTCCGGCTCGGAGTGGTCGCTCGTCTCCTGGGAGGGCGAGCCCATCGGCGGCGTCGGCGTCGCAGCGCCGTCCGGGCCGGCGGGCGAGACGACGGACTGAAACTCCCCGCTGGTCGAGCAGCCGGGCGCAGGCCGGCGTCTCGAGACCCGCCGTCTGCAGGTGGGTGGATCTCGATACGCCCGCGGCGCGGGCTGCTCGATCAGCATGGGTCTCGAGCGGCAGGGGTGCCGGTTGCGCGGACCGCTCGATCATCCGGGCGCAAGCGGGCATCCGCGGGTAACGATCGGGCAACGGTGTGGAAAGGGGCGCTGACCGGCTCAGACGCACTCGATAGCCCGGCTCTGCATCGTTGCAGACCCCCGGAGGCGGCGCCCTCCGTTTGTCCGAACGGGCACCCGCGGCTACCGTGGACGGCGGTCCTCGAGACCCCGATGAATCGGTCCGCGCTCGTGCGGCGTCCTCCCCGACGTGCCGCGAGCGTACGGTCAACGGGTGCGCGAGGCGGCCCCGTGGCCGCCTCCCGGACGATCCGGAATCGCCTCCACGCCTCGCCGCTCACCCGCGGCGGGTCGCCCGCGGAGGCTGGAGAGACGGTCGTCCCCCGCACCCGACCCGGCACCACGAGATGAGAGTGCAGGGATGCGTCCCTGCGCGCCGACGGAGTGCACGTGCAGCAGAACCACCAGGACATCAGCGAGCCAGGGAACCGAGCCGCGACCGCGACCCTCGAGCGGGAGGGCCCGGCCCTCGAGGCGAGGAACCTCTTCAAGGTCTTCGGCCGCCGGCCCGAGGAGGTCGTGCGGCGGCTGCGCGAGGGCGCCGACCGCGCCGACCTCGCCGGCCAGGGCACCGCGGCCGTGATCGACTCCTCCTTCGAGGTGCGCCGCGGCGAGATCTTCGTCGTGATGGGGCTGTCCGGCTCCGGGAAGTCGACGCTCATCCGCATGCTCAACGGCCTGCAGGAGCCGACCGCGGGGGAGGTGCTGATCGACGGCGCCTCGATCACCGGCGTCTCCGAGAAGGAGCTGCGCCGCGTACGCCGCTCGTCGATCTCGATGGTCTTCCAGCACTTCGCGCTGCTCCCGCACCGCACCGTGCTCGACAACGTGGCCTACCCGCTCGAGATCCAGGGCGTCCCCGCCGCGGAGCGCCGCGAGCGGGCACTGCTCGCGGTCGAGCGGGCGGGACTCGCCGGCTGGCACGAGAAACTGCCCGACGAGCTCTCCGGCGGCATGCGCCAGCGAGTCGGACTCGCCCGGGCGCTCGCCGCCGACACCGACATCGTGCTGATGGACGAGGCGTTCTCGGCGCTCGATCCGCTGATCCGCCGCGAGATGCAGGAGCAGCTGATCGAGCTGCAGCACGAGCTCGGCAAGACCATCGTCTTCATCACCCACGACCTCAACGAGGCCATGCTCCTCGGCGATCGGATCGCCGTGATGCGCGACGGCCGCATCGTCCAGATCGGCACGCCGGAGGAGATCCTCACCGACCCGGCGAACGACTACGTCGCCCAGTTCGTGCAGGACGTGGACCGCGCCCGCGTCCTCACCGCCTCGGCCGTGATGGAGCCGGCGCGCTCCGTCGTGACGCTCGCCGCCGGCCCGCGCGCGGCGCTGCGCACCATGCGCGACCAGCAGACCGCGGCGGCCTTCGTCGTGGGTGCCGGCCGCCGCCTCCTCGGCACCGTCCGCGACCGCGACGTGATCGAGCAGGTGCGCGCGAGCATCACCGACCTCTCGCTCGTCGTCACCGAGGCGGTCGTCAGCGTCGGCCCCGACACCGCGCTCAGCGAGATCATCGAGCCCGCCGTCGAGTCGGCGCTGCCGGTGGCCGTCGTCGACGAGGCGGGGCGGCTCCTCGGGGCGATCCCGCGCGTGACGCTCCTCGCCGCGCTCGGCAACGTCGGCACCGCCACCGGCGAGCTGCCGCTCGTCGAGCCGCCGGCCACGCTCCCGACCGAGCTGGTCACCGCGACCCTGCACGCGACCGGCGGCCCCGTCGACGACGCCGTGCTCGCGACCGAGGGGGGCGTGCGATGAACCCGGACCTCCGCCTCCCGCTCGGCGCCGCCGCCGAGACCGTCGTCGACGTGCTGACGCAGACCTTCCAGCCGGTGTTCGACCTCCTCCGCACCGTCTTCGGCGCCGCCTACACCGGCGTCGACTTCGTGCTGGCGACCCCGCCGTTCTGGGTCGTCATCGCCCTGATCGCGGTGCTCGCCTACGCGGCGCGCGGCTGGGTCTTCGGACTCGGCTCCGCGGTCGGACTCTTGCTGATCGCGAGCGTCGATCAGTGGGGCAACGCGATGGACTCGCTCGCCCTGGTGCTCGTCGCCTCCGCCGTCGCGATCGCGCTGAGCGTGCCGCTGGGGATCCTCGCGGCCCGCAACCGGACCGCCTCGGCGATCCTGCGCCCGGTCCTCGACTTCATGCAGACCATGCCGGCGTTCGTGTACCTGATCCCGGCGCTGATCCTCTTCCGCGTCGGCGTCGTGCCGGGCATCGTCGCGACGATCGTCTTCGCGATGGCACCGGGCGTGCGGCTGACCGAGCTGGGCATCCGCGGTGTCGACTCCGAGCTGGTCGAGGCGGGCGAGTCCTTCGGCTCGTCGAAGTGGCGCATCCTCCGCCAGATCCAGCTGCCGCTCGCGCTGCCGTCGATCCTGGCCGGGCTCAACCAGGTGATCATGCTGTCGCTCTCGATGGTCGTCATCGCGGGCATGGTCGGCGCCGGCGGTCTCGGCGGCGACGTCGTGGCCAGCATCGGCCGGATCGACGTGGCGCTCGGCTTCGAGGCCGGCATCGCGGTGGTGATCCTGGCGATCATCCTCGACCGGATGACGAGCGCCCTCGGTGCGCCGTCGCCGGCCCGTGTCGCCCGGGCGAGCAGCCGCAAGGCCGTCGTCGCGACGCGCACGGCGATCGCTGCGGTGTCGGTCGGCGTCGTCGCGTCGCTCGGCGCCTCCGCGGTCGCCGG
Organism: Rathayibacter sp. VKM Ac-2804; assembly: GCF_009866655.1. Classification (NCBI taxonomy): domain Bacteria; kingdom Bacillati; phylum Actinomycetota; class Actinomycetes; order Micrococcales; family Microbacteriaceae; genus Rathayibacter; species Rathayibacter sp. VKM Ac-2804. The sequence goes on along the minus strand of NZ_CP047420.1, from coordinate 3,278,969 downwards.
CCCGGCGACCACCGCGTCCGTCGACAACGGCGACCGCACCGACGTCACCCTCGCGGTCTTCCAGGGCTGGGACGAGGGCATCGCCGCGTCGCGGCTCTGGGGCGCGGTGCTCGAGGAGGAGGGCTACGACGTGACGCTGCAGAGTATCGACGTGGCGCCCGGCTTCTCGGGCCTCGCCAGCGGCGACTACGACCTGGCGCTGGACACCTGGCTGCCGATCACCCACGGCGACTACCTCGACGAGTACGGCGACCGCATCGTCGACCTCGGCGCCTGGAACGACGACGCGAAGCTCACCATCGCGGTGAACGAGGACGCGCCGATCGACACGCTCGAGGAGCTCGCGGCGAACCCCGAGGTCGTCGGGAACCGCCTGGTCGGCATCGAGCCCGGCTCGGGGCTCAACGGGGTCACGACCGACGCGGTCATCCCCGGCTACGGCCTCGAGGGGATGGAGTACCTGACCTCCTCGACGCCGGCGATGCTGCAGGAGCTGTCCAGTGCGACGGCGGCCGGCGAGAACATCGCGGTGACGCTGTGGCGTCCGCACTGGGCCTACGATGCGTTCCCGGTGAAGGATCTCGAGGACCCGAAGGGACTGCTCGGCGAGGCCGAGGGGATCCACGCGTTCGGCTCCGCGTCCTTCGACAGCGACTTCCCGACGCTGAGCAGCTGGCTGCGCGACTTCCGGATGGACTCGGACACGCTGTACTCGCTCGAGAACGCGCTGTTCAACGAGGGCGCGGACGACCAGGACGCGGCCCTCGAGTCGTGGCTGGCGGAGAACCGGGAGTACGTCGACGGCCTGACGAGCTGATCGCCGGATCTCGATACGCCCGCTGCGCGCGCTCCTCGATCAGCATGGAACGGAGGACGCCCGATGGGCGACAGCTCTCTCCCCATGCTGGTCGAGTAGCGCGCAGCGCGTATCGAGACCCGCCCTCTGCAGCCGGGTCAGGCGCGGGCCGCCGCGTACTGCTCGCGGATGACCGGGCGGTGGTCCGGCGCCGGCTCGGCGAGGGAGGTGACCTCCCAGGTCGGGCGCGCGCCGGTCAGCGCCCAGGCGGCCTGCACGGCGGCGCCGTCGGCGACGTACTCGCCCGGCGTCGGCACGACCACCGGCACGTCGAAGACCTGCGAGGCGGCCAGCTGCACGGCGCTGTTCTGCGCCGCCCCGCCGATCAGCAGGATGCGCCGCGCCTCGACGCCCTGCGCCCGCACGGCGTCCAGGCCGTCGGCGAGGCCGCAGAGCATGCCCTCGATCGCCGCGCGCGCCAGGTTCGGCCGCGTGGTCGACGCGATCGTCATCCCGTGCAGGCTCGCCGTCGCGTCGGGCAGGTTCGGCGTCCGCTCGCCCTCGAAGTACGGCACGAGCACGAGGCCGCCGGAGCCCGGCTCGGCCTCGAGCGCGAGCGCCGAGAAGGCGTCGAAGTCGCTGCCGAGCAGCCCTGCCGTCGAGGCCAGCACCCGCGCCGCGTTGAGCGTCGCGACCAGCGGCAGGAAGCGCCCGCTCGCGTCCGCGAAGCCCGCGACCGTGCCCGAGGCGTCGCGCACCGGGTCGTCGGTCACGGCGAAGACGGTGCCGCTGGTGCCGATGCTGACCACGACGTCGCCGGGGCCGGCGCCGAGGCCGAGTGCCGCGCCGGCGTTGTCGCCCGCGCCGGGGCCGACGACGAGGCCGCCCTCGGTGGTGCCCGCCTGCTCCGACGGGCCGAGCACGCGGGGGAGGAGCGGCCGGTGGCCGAGCGCGCGCTCGAGCAGGTCGAGGTCATAGCCGTCGGCGCCCCAGTACGAGGTGCCGGAGGCGTCGGAGCGGTCGGTCGTCAGCGCGTCCAGCTGCGGCCCGCGTGCGGAGTCGGGCCCGTAGCCGAGCAGGCGCCAGGTCAGCCAGTCGTGCGGGAGCGCCACGGCGGCGACGCGTGCCGCGTTCTCCGGCTCGGCGTCGCGCAGCCAGCGCAGCTTGGTGGCGGTGAAGGAGGCGACCGGCACGCTGCCGGTGCGCTGCGCCCAGGCCTCGGCGCCGAGCTCCTCGATCAGATCGCGGGCCGCGCCGGCGCTGCGGGTGTCGTTCCAGAGCAGCGCGGGCCGGACGACCCGCCCGTCCGCGTCGAGCACGACCATGCCGTGCTGCTGGCCGCCGACCGAGATCGCGGCGACGTCGTCGAGTCCGCCCGCGTCCGCGAGCGCGATCTGCAGCGCTTCCCACCAGGCGGCCGGGTCGACCTCGGTCCCGTCCGGGTGCGAGGCGCGGCCGGTGCGGACCACGGCTCCGGTGTCGAGGTCGCGGACGACCACCTTGCAGCTCTGGGTGGACGAGTCGATCCCTGCGACGAGCGTCATCGCCGTCTCCGTTCGTTGTGGCGGCGCGGAGGCGCGGCCTCCGCTGAAGTCGGGGTGCGGAGGCGTCGCCTGCGCGGGGTGGGGACGGAGGCGCGGCCTCCGCGGGGGAGGGGCTGGGCCTCCGCCCGAGCATGCGAGAACGGACGAGACCCTGTGCCGAGGCACGGGATCCCGTCCGTCTCAGGGCGCCCTGCGAGGGGAGCGGCCCGGGTGGGTCAGCTGCGCGCGCCGAGCAGGTGCTCGGTGGCGAGCTGCTGCAGGCGGACGAAGCCGAAGCCCTTGCCGCCGAGGTACGCGTCGGTGTCGAACGACTCGTAGGACGCGGTGTCCGCGAGCAGGTCGTCGTACGACTCGCCCTCGTTCAGCGTCGGGGTCGACAGCTCGCCGACCTTCGACGCCGCGAGCGCCTCCTGGACCTCGGGGTCGGCGCGGAAGGCCGCGGCCCGCTCCTTGAGCAGGAGGTAGGTGCGCATGTTGGCCGCGGCCGAGTCCCAGACGCCGGTCTCGTCCTCGGTGCGCGAGGGCTTGTAGTCGAAGTGGCGCGGGCCGTCGTAGGCCGGGACGCCGCCGGGGCCGCCGTTCTCCAGCAGGTCGACGAGCGAGAACGCGTTGTGCAGGTCGCCGTGACCGAAGACGAGGTCCTGGTCGTACTTGATGCCGCGCTGGCCGTTGAGGTCGATGTGGAAGAGCTTGCCGTGGTACAGCGCCTGGGCGATGCCGGCCGTGAAGTTCAGGCCCGCCATCTGCTCGTGGCCGACCTCGGGGTTCACGCCGACGAGCTCGGGGCGCTCGAGCGAGTCGATGAACGCGATCGCGTGGCCGAGCGTCGGCAGCAGGATGTCGCCGCGGGGCTCGTTGGGCTTGGGCTCGATCGCGAAGCGGATGTCGTAGCCCTTGTCGGTGACGTAGTCGCCGAGCAGGTTGACGGCCTCGCGGTAGCGCTCGAGGGCCGCGCGGATGTCCTTCGCGGAGTCGTACTCGGCGCCCTCGCGGCCGCCCCACATCACGAAGGTCTGCGCGCCGAGCTCGGCGGCGAGGTCGATGTTGCGGAGGACCTTGCGCAGCGCGAAGCGGCGCACGTCGCGGTCGTTCGAGGTGAAGCCGCCGTCCTTGAAGACGGGGGCGCTGAAGAGGTTGGTGGTCACCATCGGCACGACGAGGCCGGTCGACTCGAGCGCGCCCTTGAGGCGGTCGATCTCGGTCTGGCGCTCGGCGTCCGACGAGCCGAACGCGAAGAGGTCGTCGTCGTGGAAGGTGAGGCCGTAGGCGCCGAGCTCGCTCAGCTTCTCGACCGCGTGCACGGTGTCGAGGGGCTTCCGGGTCGGGCCGCCGAACGGGTCCGTCCCGTTGTAGCCGATGGTCCAGAGGCCGAACGAGAACTTGTCGGCGCGGGTGGGGGTCAGGGACATTGATCCGAATCCTTTCCGGCGACGTCGCCGAATTGTTGTTGCGCCCAACATATCGATCGGGGGCGTGCGGCGCAACGGTCGTCGCGACGTGTCGCGCGGTGGTGCTCCTCGATCGACGCGACGTCTCGCGTCACTGTGCTCCTCCATCGACGCGACGTCTCGCGTCACTGTGCTGATCGATCGACGCGACGTCTCGCGTTGATATGTGGCGTGGCCCGACGAATTCCTTGCGGAAGCGTTTCGACTGTGCGTACAGTGCTCAGCAGCAACCCGGTCGAAGCGTTTCGAAGCACTGCTCTCCCGAGCAGGGCGGAGCGGCCGGGCACCGACGACGAGGTCCGGCAGGAGGAACGATGGCGAGCATCCACGACGTCGCCCGCGTGGCCGGAGTCTCGATCAGCACCGTCTCCTACGCCCTCTCCGGCAAGCGATCGATCGCCGCCTCCACCCGCCAGCGGGTCGACGAGGCCGTCCGGCAGCTGGGCTACCGGCCGCACGCCGGAGCCCGCATGCTCGCCGGAGCGCGGACCCACATCCTCGCCCTGTCGGCGCCGATGCGCGGCGAGCTCCACCTGCCCACTCACATGCGCTTCGTCACCGAGGTGCTCGAGCGGGCCCGCGAGTCCGACTACGACGTCCTCCTCCTCGTCACGGACGAGGCCTCCAGCGGCATCGCCCGCGTCTCCTCCTCCTCCCTCGTCGACGGCGTCGTGCTGATGGGCGTCGACGACGAGGACGACCGCGCGGCCCTGATCCGCGCGGCCGCCGTCCCGGCGACCTTCATCGGCGTCCCCGCCGACGCGCACGAGCTCGCCTGCGTCGACCTCGACTTCGCCGAGGCCGCCCGCCGCAGCGTCCGCCTGCTCGCCGAGCAGGGCCACCGCTCGATCGGCCTGATCGAGCACCCGCAGTCGTACACCGACCGCAATGCCGGCTTCGTCCGCCGCTTCGACGACGCCTTCGAGGCGGAGTGCGCGGCCCTCGGCCTCGCCCTCAGCGTGGAGCGCCCGCACATCGGCCGCGCGAGCGCGTCGGCGGCGGTCGACGCGCTGCTCGCCGCTGGCGTGTCCGCCCTCGTGCTGCACTGCAACGAGCCGGTGGCGGAGGCGGCGATCGAGCGCCTCGTCGAGCGCGGCCTCTCGATCCCCGGCGACCTGTCGGTCCTCGCGGCCTGCGCGAGCTACGACGGCGCGGCGCTCCCCGTGCCGGTCAGCAGCATCCCCCTCCCGTTCGACGCGATGTGCCGCGCGGCCGTCGCCCGGACCCTCCAGCAGATCGACTCCGGTCGCAGCACCGGCGTCGACCTCCTCCCGCCCCACTACGTCGACCGCGGCTCCGTCGCGCTCGCCCCGGCCGGCGCTCCGGCGCCGACCGCTCCCTGACCTGTCCCCGTCCTCTTCGCCTCCGCCTCTCCGCGCCGATCGTCGAAACGCTTCGACACCCGTCACGTGCCCAGAGAGCGCTCTTCGACTCGCACGACCGACCACTCACAGCCCCTCGTCCACAGCCCCGCGGCACCGTTTGAAGGAGAACTCCCGCTATGTCGCTTCGTCCCCGCACCGCCTTCCACCGCCCCTCCGCCGCCACCGTCGGCTCGCTGAGCCGCCGCGGCCTGATCGCCGGCGGTGTCGGCATCGGCGCGATGTTCGCGCTCGCCGCCTGCTCCGGGGGCGGCTCCGACGCCGGCTCCGACGCCCTCGCCACCGACGTCGACGGTGCCGGCCGCACCCTGACCATGTGGGACTTCGAGACCCCCGACAGCGACCGCGGCATCGCCTGGCTCGCCGCCCGCGACATCTTCACCAAGGAGACCGGCGCCGAGATCGCCTACGAGTTCAAGGCCTTCGAGCAGCTGCGCACCGGTGCCAGCCAGATCTTCAACTCCAACTCCGCGCCCGACGTCGTCGAGTACAACAAGGGCAACGCGACCAGCGGTCTGCTCTCGAGCCAGGGCCTGCTCACCAACCTCGACGAGGCCGTCGAGTTCTACGGCTGGGACAAGCTGATCCCGGGTGCGCTGCAGACCACCGCGAAGTACGACGAGCAGGGCATCATGGGCTCCGGCTCCTGGTACGGCATCCCCAACTACGGCGAGTTCACCTTCGTCTACTACAACAAGGACGTCTTCGCGGCCAACGGCCTCGAGGTCCCGACCACCTACGACGAGTTTACCGCCGTGCTCGACGCCTTCGTCGCCAAGGGGATCACCCCGCTCGCCGAGGCCGGCGCGGAGTACCCGCTGCAGCAGCTCTTCTACCAGCTCGCGCTGCTGAAGGCCGACCGCCAGTGGATCACCGATTACCAGACCTACACCGGCGAGGTCGACTTCGAGGACGCGGCCTGGAGCTACGCGGCCGATCAGCTGCAGACCTACGTCGACAAGGGCTACTTCTCGGCCGACGCCTCCGGGCTCAAGGCCGAGGACGCGGGCACCGCGTTCATCTCCGGCGAGTACCCGATCTTCTTCTCGGGCTCGTGGTGGTTCGGCCGCTTCAAGACCGAGATCACCGGCTTCGAGTGGGACACGTTCCTCTTCCCGGGCGCCGAGTTCACGATGGGCTCCGCGGGCAACCACTGGGTCATCCCCGAGACGGCGAAGAACAAGGACCTCGCCTTCAAGTGGATCGACATCACGATGCGCCCCGAGATCCAGAACCTCATCGGCAACAACGGCGGCATCCCGCTGGTCGTCGACGAGACCGCCATCACGGATGAGAAGAGCAAGGCGCTGCTGTCGCAGTGGAAGACGGTCGTCGACGAGGACCAGCTCTCCTTCTACCCCGACTGGCCCACCGCCACCTTCTACGACGACCTCGTCGCCGCCTCGCAGGAGCTCATCAACGGCTCGACCGACCCCAGCGGCATGCTCACCGAGCTCCAGTCCAAGTACGACGACGGCGTCGCCGACATCAAGTGACGCGACAGCGTCACTTCAAGGCGGCCAGCCCCGCGCCCACAGGCGCGGAATAGCCGCGGCAGCCTCGACGACGCGACGGCGACCCCTCAATGGGGTCGCATCAGCCGCCTCCGAACCTCCGCCACTGACGGGGCGGGTCTCGATACGCCCCTCCGGGGCTACTCGACCAGCAAAGAGGGCCCGCCCCCCTTCCGCGAGATGCCACTTGTGCACGCGACACGCCGTGAAAGCCGTGCACAAGTGGCATCTCGCGGCCCCCTCATACAGCCCCCACGTTCTAGGAGTACCCATGACGACGACCGTTCCGCGTCGCGCGGAGAGCGCCCCGCCGCCTCCCACGGCGGAGAAGCCGCCCCGCGAGAAGCGCTCCGGCGGATACTGGCTCTACCTGATCCCGGGCTTCGTGCTCTTCGTGTTCATCGTGCTGATTCCGCTGATCTGGAACGTCTACATCAGCTTCACCTCGTGGCGCGGCATCAAGCCGCCGATCTTCATCGGCCTCGACAACTGGATCGAGCTGATGGGCGACGACCAGTTCTGGACGTCGTTCCTGAACTCCGTCTACATGATCATCGCGATGGTGATCGTCCCGACGATCCTCGGCCTCCTCCTCGCCGCGATCCTCTTCGACCTGGTCGGCAAGAAGTTCGGCGGCCGGATCGCCTCCTTCCTCCGCGCGACCTACTACCTCCCGCAGATCCTGCCGACGGTCATCGCCGCCATCGTGATCGGCTGGATCCTCCGCCCGGACAACGGCGCGCTCAACTCGATCCTCGAGGCGGTCGGCCTCGGCTCGCTCGCGCACGACTGGCTCGGCAAGCCCGACACCGCGATGCTCTCGATCATGGTCGTGATGATCTGGGTCCAGCTCGGCTACCCGGTCGTCATCTTCATGGCCGCGCTGCAGCGCGTGGACCCCGAGCTCTACGAGGCCGCCGAGCTCGACGGCGCGAACTGGTTCCAGCGCTTCCGCTGGATCACGATCTCGATCATCCGCCCCGAGGTCTTCGTGGTCACCCTCACCTGCACCATCGCCGCGCTGAAGGTCTTCGGCCCGATCTACGCGCTGACCCGCGGCGGCCCGGGCGACTCGACCATCGTGCCGAGCTACTACTCCTACACCGAGTTCTTCCAGAAGCAGCAGGTGGGCTACGGCGCCACCATCGCGACCGCGCTGACGATCGTCATCGTGATCCTGGCCGTCCTCTTCATCCGCGCCCAGGAGCGCGTCGAGCGCAGCGAAGGAGCCCGCTGATGTCGGCCATCGAAGCCCTGCCGTTCACCCAGGCCGGCACGGACGACACCGATCTGACCACCCCGAAGAAGGCGCCCAAGGCCTCGAAGGGCGCGACCAAGCGCACCCTCGGCGACTGGGCGATCCTGGTCGTGGCCGTCGTGATCGGGCTCGTCATCATCAGCCCGGTGCTGCTGATCCTGCTCAACTCGTTCAAGACCCCGGCCGAGTACTCGGTCGGCGGTCCGCTCGCCTTCCCGACCGGTCTCTCCTTCGACGGCCTCTCGACCTTCTGGGAGCGGGTGAACTTCCCGGAGAAGCTCGGCAACTCGATCCTGATCTCCGGCTCGGTCGCGATCCTCGCGGTCGCCCTCTCGGTGCTCAACGCCTATGCGATCGGCATCGGCCGGGTGAAGGGCCGCAGCTGGATCATCATCCTGTTCCTGCTGGCGAACATGCTGCCGCAGGAGGCCCTGCTCTACCCGCTGTACTACATGTTCAAGGCGGTCGGGATCTACGACAGCCAGCTCTCGGTGATCATCATCTTCACCGTGATCCAGTCGGCGTTCGGCACCTATCTGCTCTCCAGCGTCTACGGCACCTTCCCGAAGGAGATCCTCGAGGCCGCGGCGCTCGACGGCGCTTCGAAGTGGCAGGTGCTCACCCGGGTGATCGTGCCGATCTCGCGGCCGACGCTCTCGGTGCTGATGATCTTCTTCTTCATCTGGACCTGGAACGAGTTCCTCATCCCGCTGGTCTTCCTGGTGAGCGACGCGACGCAGACCGTCCCGATCGCGATCTCCAGCCTCCAGGGCGACAAGATCATGGACGTCACGACGACCAGCGCGAGCGCCCTGCTGGGTCTGCTGCCGACGCTGATCTTCTTCCTGATCTTCCAGCGCACCCTGACCCGCGGCATCACCGCCGGCGCGGTCAAGTAGCCCCTTCTCACCGCGGCGCGGGTCCTTCCACCGGGGCCCGCGCCGCTGATCCCCCCGGCGCGCCCGGTAGGGAATCGAAGCGCTTCGACCTCGCTCCCGGCATCGGCCTCCCATCAGAAAGGCACCACCCCATGAAGTTCACCGACGGGTTCTGGCAGACGAGGGCCGGATTCACGCCCCTCTTCGCGCAGGAGGCGTACGACATCCGCTCCCACGGCACCTCCCTCGAGGTGATCGCGCCGACCAAGGTGATCCAGGGCCGCGGCGACGTGCTGAACCGCCCGACGCTCACCGTCACCGTGTCCTCCCCGGCCGAGGGCGTCGCGAAGGTCCGGATCGAGCACTGGCGCGGCACCGCGACCCGCCGCGGCTTCGACCTGGTCGACGACGCGGTGGGCGAGGCGAGCCTCACCGAGACCGGCGGCGTGCTGCGCACCGGCGACCTCGAGGTCCGCGTCGCGCAGGGCGCGCCCTGGTCGCTCGAGTTCTGGGACACCGCGACCGGCACCCGCCTCACCGGCTCCGGGCACAAGGCCGAGGGCTACCTCACCGGCCCCGACGGGAAGGCCTACCTGCACGAGCAGCTCGACCTCGGCGTCGGCGAGCTCGTCTACGGCCTCGGCGAGCGCTTCGGCCCGTTCGTCAAGAACGGCCAGACCGTCGACGTCTGGAACGCCGACGGCGGCACCTCCTCCGAGCAGGCCTACAAGAACGTCCCCTTCTACCTCTCCAGCCACGGCTACGGCGTCCTCGTCAACGACCCCGGCCTGGTCTCCTTCGAGATCGGCTCGGAGACCGTCGAGCGCGTGCAGTTCTCCGTCGGCGGCGAGGCGCTGGAGTACCTGGTGATCCAGGGCCCGACCAAGAAGGACGTGCTCCGGCGCTACACCGGGCTGGCCGGCCGCCCCGCGATCGTCCCCGCCTGGAGCTACGGCCTCTGGCTCACCACGAGCTTCACCACCAGCTACGACGAGGAGACGGTGAACTCCTTCATCGACGGCTTCGCCGAGCGCGAGCTGCCGCTGTCGGCCTTCCACTTCGACTGCTTCTGGATGCGCGAGTTCCAGTGGACCGACCTCGAGTGGGACCCGCGCACCTTCCCGGACCCGGAGGGGATCCTCGCCCGCCTGCACGAGCGCGGCCTGCACACCTGCGTCTGGATCAACCCCTACATCGCGCAGGCCTCGGCGCTGTTCGAGGAGGGCCGCGAGAAGGGCTACCTGCTGCGCACCACCGCGGGCGACGTCTGGCAGTGGGACCTGTGGGTCGCCGGCATGGCGCTGATCGACTTCACCAACCCGGAGGCGACCCGCTGGTTCCAGGACAAGCTGCGGGTCCTCGTCCGCCAGGGCGTCGACTCCTTCAAGACCGACTTCGGCGAGCGCATCCCCTCCGAGGGCGTCGCGTGGTTCGACGGCTCCGACCCCGAGGGCATGCACAACTGGTACACGCAGCTCTACAACCGGGCGGTGTTCGAGGTGCTCGAGGAGGAGCTCGGCGCGGGCCGCGCGGCGCTCTTCGCCCGCAGCGCCACCGTCGGCGGGCAGGCGCTGCCGGTGCACTGGGGCGGCGACAACACCTCCTCCTACGTCTCGATGGCCGAGACCCTGCGCGGCGGGCTCTCGCTCGCGCTCGGCGGCTTCGGCTTCTGGGCGCACGACATCGGCGGCTTCGAGGGCACGCCCGACCCGGGCGTCTTCAAGCGCTGGCTCGCCTTCGGTCTGCTCTCCTCGCACTCGCGGCTGCACGGCTCGTCGTCGGTGCGGGTGCCGTGGGCGTTCGACGAGGAGGCGGTCGACGTCACGCGGCTGTTCACCCGGCTGAAGCTCTCTCTGATGCCGTACCTCTACGCGGCGGGGGCGGAGGCGGCGCGCACCGGCACCCCGGTGATGCGGCCGATGACGCTCGAGTTCGAGGACGACCGCAGCGCGGCGCACCTCGACACGCAGTACATGCTCGGCCACGACCTGCTGGTCGCGCCGGTGTTCACCCCCGACGGCTCGGTCGAGTTCTACCTGCCGCGCGGCCGCTGGACGAACTGGTGGACGGGCGAGAGCACCGACTCGGCGGGGGAGTGGCGCCGCGAGGTGCACGGCTTCGACTCGCTGCCGCTCTACGTCCGCGAGGGCGCGGTCATCCCTGTCGGCGCGCGCAGCGACGTCGCCGAGTACGACTACGTCGACGGTCTCGAGCTGCGGGTGTTCCCGGGGGCTGACGGCGAGACGGTCGTCCGGGTGCCGGCGCACGACTCCGGTGCGGAGACGGTGTTCACGGTGACCCGCTCGGGCGGCGACGTGAGCGTCGACGCGCCCGCCGGCAGCTGGACCTGGACCCGCGCGGGGTCCTGACCGGCGAGGTCCGCGCACGACATCAGCGGAGAAGGCGACTCATCGCCCATGGGGGTTCGTCGCCCTTCTCAGCTGATGTCGTGCGGCGGACCGCGCGTCCACCCGCGGATAGGCTGGCCCCGGAGAGCAGAGGAGACCGCGGAATGGCCGAGAACGCGACGCGCGGCAACAACCTCGACCGGGTCCGCCGGCACAATCTGTCCGCGATCCTCCGGCTCGTGCACCGCGTCGGCCCGCGCTCCCGCTCGCAGCTGACCCGCCTCACCGGCCTCAACCGCTCCACCATCGCCGCCCTCGTCGGCGAGCTGGTCGAGCTGGGTGTCGTGCGCGAGCTGCAGCCCGAGACCCTCAACCAGGTGGGCCGGCCGAGCCCGATCGTCGAGGCGGATCCCCGGGTCGTCGCGATCGCGGTGAACCCCGAGATCGACGCCGTCACGGTCGCGGTCGTCGGCCTGGACGCCGAGGTGCGCCGCCGCATCCGCCGCACCGCCGCCGTGCCGAGCGCCGAGGCCGCGGCGGCGCTCGCGGCCGGCGCCATCGCCGAGCTGGTCGCCGAGCTGCCGGCGGACGCCCGCACCGTCGGCATCGGCGTCGCCGTCCCCGGTCTCGTCCGCGACGCCGACGGCCTCGTCCGGATCGGCCCGCACCTCGGCTGGACCGACGAGCCGTTCTCGCGGATGCTCGCCGAGGCGACCGGTCTGCCGGTGCTCTCCGCCAACGACGCCAACCTCGGCGCACTCGCCGAGAGCGTCCTCGGCGCCGGACGCGAGGTCTCGCACCTCGTCTACCTCAACGGCGGCGCGAGCGGCGTCGGCGCCGGCGTGATCGTCGGCGGCACCCCGCTGCACGGCATCGACGGCTACGCGGGCGAGATCGGCCACACGCTCGTCAACAGCGCCGGTGTCGACTGCCACTGCGGCGCGGTCGGCTGCCTCGAGACTGAGGTCGGCCGGGCGGAGCTGCTGCGGGTGCTCGGACTCGACGAGAGCGCCGACGTCAGCGAGCGGCTCGAGGAGGCGCTCGCCGCCTCCGGAGACCCCGCGGTGCGGGCCGAGGTGGAGCGGCAGCTCGGGCACCTCGCCGTGGCGCTGCGCAACGTCGTCAACATCTTCAACCCGCAGCTGGTGGTGCTCGGCGGCTTCCTCGGCGCGCTCGTCGGCGTCGCACCGGGCTTCCTCGAGGAGCGGCTCGGCCGCGGCGGGCCGTTCCGGGTGGCGCTCGACTCCGTGCGCATCGCCCGCACCGAGCTCGGCGCCGACCTGCTGATGCTCGGCGCGGCCGAGCTCGCCTTCGAGCGGCTGCTCGCCGACCCCCTCACCGCCGAGCTGCACCCGGTCGGCGGGGCGCGGCCCGCCGCCTGAGCGTCGCTCCGGGCATCCCGCAGGCGCACTCCGGCTCCCGAGGTCGGCTTCCGCTCTTGCGCGACACCGGTCGAATTGATTCGATAGTCGAGGAATGAATCCGGCCTCCCGTCGCTTGGCGGTAGAGGCGGTGCCCTTCCGCGACGCCCCTCTCCCTTCTCCGCTCTGCGCTCCGCAGGAAGGCTCCGTGACCTCTCTCGCCCCGACCCCCACCGGCTCGATCCCCGTGCACCGGCACGCCGGCGACGCCCTGACCAACCGTCAGCGCCTCGTCTACGTGATCGTCCTCGGCGCGCTCACCGCGCTCGGCCCGTTCACGATCGACCTCTACCTCCCCGCCTTCCCCGCGCTGCAGGGCGAGCTGAACGTGTCGGAGGCGGCGGTGCAGCTGACCCTCACCGGCACGACGCTCGGCTTCGCGCTCGGGCAGCTGGTCGTCGGCCCGTGGAGCGACGTGGTCGGCCGCCGGCTGCCGATCCTGCTCGCGACCTCGCTGCACGTCCTCGCCTGCGTGGGCGCGGCGTTCGCGCCCGAGATCGTCTCGCTCGGCGTCTTCCGCTTCCTGATGGGAGCCGGCGCCGCCGCGGGCGGTGTCGTCGCGATGGCGATGGTCCGCGACCTCTTCGGCGGGCGTCCGCTGGTGAAGATGCTGTCGCGGCTCGCCTTGGTCTCCGGGCTGGCGCCCGTGCTCGCCCCGGTGATCGGCTCGCAGCTGCTGCTGGTGATGGACTGGCGCGGCATCTTCGTCTTCCTCGCCGCCTACGGCCTGCTGGTGATGCTGGCCGTCGCGCTGCTGATCGTCGAGACCCGCCCCCGGGTCGCGCGGGCCGACCGCGACTCCCGCTCGCTCGTGCAGCGCTACCGGGCCGTCCTCTCGGACAGGGTCTTCGTCGGCGTCGCGATCATCGGCGGCATGACCTTCGGCGGTCTGTTCACCTACCTCTCCAGCTCGTCGTTCCTCTTCCAGGGGCTCTACGGCCTGGACGCGCAGCAGTACGGCCTGCTCTTCGCGGTCAACTCGCTCGGCGTGGTCTCGGGCGTGCAGGCGTCCTCGTTCCTCAGCCGCCGCGGGGTCGGCCCGCAGTGGATCCTCGCCGTCACCACCGTCTCGCTCTTCGTCACCGCGGGGCTGATCGCGCTGTTCGACGTGCTGGGCTTCGGCATCTGGGGCACCCTCGTCCCGCTCTGGTTCTTCATCGCCTCCTGCGGCTTCAGCTTCCCCTGCGTGCAGGTGCTCGGGCTGGTCAACCACGGCCGCGAGGCGGGCACCGCGGCGTCGCTGCTGGGCGCCGTGAACTTCGGCACCGCCGGCATCCTCTCGCCGATCTCCGGCGTCTTCGGTGCCGAGTCGGCCGTGCCGATGGCCGGCGTGATGATGGCGACCGCCGCCGTGTCGATCCTGGCGCTCTGGCTCGTCGTCCGCCCCCGGACGGTCCCGGCCCTGCAGGACTGAGCCGCCGAGCCGGACCTCCGGCTCGCGGAACCGCCCCGGCTCGCGGAATTCGCCGATTCCCGCGTGCCGGAGGTGCTTCCTCCGAGCCGGGACTCGCCGCGCCCGCCCGCAACCCCCAGCGCGTGAACGGCCGACGACGGCATCATGTCCGGATGGATCCTCGCCACGACCCCCTGAAGACCGAGCCCGGCGTCGCCCAGCCCGACGCCGTGCAGCGCGAGCGCCTCCACCGGCGCGCCCCTTCGGACGACGTCGTCTCGAAGGTCCTCACCACGGAGGCCGCCCGGCACGTCTCGCGCCGCTGGCCGCTGATCTCCGCCTCGATCGCGCTGGCCGTCACGATCGTCCTCGCGGTCATCATCGCCTTCCGCCCCACGTCGGCGTTCTCGTTCGACGTCGAGTGGATGGACGAGGTCGTCGAGCACCGCTCGAGCGTCTGGGACGTCCCCGCGCTGATCATGAACACCGTCGGCGCCGGCATCGTCGGCACGGCGATCATCCCGGTCGCCATCATCATCGTGCTGCTCGTCTTCCGCCGGCGCTGGGCCGCGCTCTACTACGCGGTCGCGGCCCTCGTCAGCGTCGGCGCCACCCAGCTCGTGAAGGAGCTGGTCGGCCGCGCCCGCCCCGAGGACATGCTGGTCACCAGCGACTACGGCTCCTTCCCCTCCGGCCACACCGCGAACGCCTCGACCACGGCGATGGTGCTCGCCCTGGTCTTCCCGCTGCTCTGGGTCTGGATCGCCGGCTTCCTCTACTCCGTCGCGATGATGGCCAGCCGCACCTACCTCGGCGCGCACTGGCTCAGCGACACCATCGGCGGCCTCCTGCTCGGCCTGGCCGTCGCCCTGATCGTCTGGGCCCCCCTCGCCGGCCGCCTCCGCACCGAGTCCGAGCTCCCCCACCCGCCGATCTGGGTCCGCCTCACGCGCTGATCCCCTCCGCGAGATGCCACTTGTGAGCTCGACACGCCGTGAAAGCCGCTCACAAGTGGCATCTCGCGGCGTGCGTCAGAAGTCGCGCAGGCCGGTGAGCTCGTTGAAGGTGTAGACGTGCAGGCCGGCGAGGCGGTCGCCCGCGGCGGCCTCGAGGCGCGCGACGAACGCGGACGGGTCGAAGCGGCGGCCGCGCAGCAGCCCGCCCGCCACCGACGAGCTGCGCTTCAGGAAGTTGAGCGACGATCCGACGCCGATCCGCGCGCCCAGCGAGAGCAGCTTCGCCCGCTCGACCGGCCCCGGGACTCCGGCCCACAGCTCCGCGTCGATCCCCGAGTCCCGCAGCCCGTCGGCGTAGCGGACCACCGCGTCCACGTCGAAGCACATCTGCGTGACGATCCCGCGGAGGTAGGGCGCCCGCTCGCGCAGGTGCTTCGCGATGCTCTCGTCCGAGAGGTGCGGGTGCCCCTCGGGGTAGCCGGCGATGTCGACGGCGAGCTCCGGCCGCAGCTCGCGGGCGTCGCGGATCAGCTCGAGCGAGGTCGAGTAGCTGCCGGAGGCGCTCTTCGCGTCGCCCGAGACGACGAACGCCTCGTCGATCCCCGCGTCCCGCATCCGCCCGAGCGCGCGCTCCAGGGCGTCGCGCCCGTCCACGTTCCGCGCCGCGAGGTGCGGCACGACCCGGAAGCCGCGGCCGGCCAGCTCCACCGCGGCGTCGATCGTCCGCTCCGTCCCGTGCTTCGGCAGGCTCGTGACGGTCAGCGTCACCGCTGCCGGATCGGGGAACGCCCGCTCCGCCTCCTCGCCGATGCCGTCCGACGGGATGATCTCGAAGCGCGCCCTGGTCACCCGCCCAGCCTCGCACGCAACGGTGTCGGAGGGTCGCCCTACCCTGGAGGCGGTCGTCGCCCGGCGGCCTCGGAGGGAATCGCATGTATCTCGAGGACGGCCGCATCGTCACGAGCCCGACCGATCTCTCCTCCTGGTCGGCCTGCGAGTGGGCGGTGCTCCGCCGGCTCGACGCGACCCTCGGCCGAGCGTCCCGCGTCGTCCTCGAGGAGGACGCGATGCTCCAGCGCACCGCCGTCCTCGGCGACGAGCACGAGGTCGCCTTCCTCGCCGAGCTGAAGCGCACGCACGAGGTCCTCGAGTTCGCCCGCCCCGAGCGCGCCGACTACGCGAGGGCCGCGGACGAGGCGGTCGAGGCGATGCGCGCGGGCGTCGACGTGCTCTACCAGGCCACCTTCTACGACGGCAGCTTCATCGGCTTCTCCGACTTCCTCCTCCGCACCGAGGACGGGGCCTACGAGGTCTACGACACCAAGCTCGCCCGGCACGCGAAGATCCCCGCGCTGCTGCAGCTCGCCGCGTACGCCGAGCAGATGGCGGCGCGCGGCATCCGCGTGGGCGAGCGCGTGCACCTCGTCCTCGGCGACGGCACGACCACCAGTCACGACCTCGCGACGATCGCCCCGGTGCAGCGGGTCCAGCGGGCGCGCCTGCGCACCGTCCTCGAGGAGCACCTCGCCGCGACCGAGCCGGTGGCCTGGGGCGATCCGCGCTTCACCGCCTGCGGCCGCTGCGGCCTCTGCGCCCCCGAGGTGCAGGCCCACCGGGACCCGATCCTGGTCGCCGGCATGCGCCTCGACCAGCGCGCGAAGCTCGCCGCCGCGGGCATCACCACCCTCGACGCGCTCGCGGTCAGCGAGGGGCCGGTCCCCGGGATGAGCGCCGGCGCCGCCGAGACGCTGCGCTCCCAGGCCCGCCTGCAGCTCGCCACCGAGGCCTCGGCCGACCACGTCCCCGTCGTCGAGGTCGTCGACGCCTCCGTGCTGAACGCCCTGCCCGCCCCCGACCCGGGCGACCTCTTCTTCGACTTCGAGGGCGACCCCCTGCACGCGGAGGACGGCCAGTGGGGCCTCGACTACCTCTTCGGCATGGTCGATGAGGACGAGGTCTTCACCGCGTTCTGGGCGCACGACCTGGCGGCCGAGCGCCGCGCCCTCGTCGACTTCCTCGCCCTCCTCCGCGAGCGGCGGGCGCGCTTCCCGCGGATGCACGTCTACCACTACGCCTCCTACGAGCGCAGCCACCTGCTCTCGCTCGCGCAGCGGCACGGCACGGGGGAGGAGGAGATCGACGCGCTCCTGCGCGACGGCGTCCTCGTCGACCTCTACCCGGTCGTCCGCCGGGCGCTGCGCGTCGGCTCGCGCAGCTACTCGATCAAGAAGCTCGAGCCGCTCTACATGGGCGAGGAGGCGCGCGACGTCGAGGGGGTGACGAACGCGGCGGACAGCATCAGCGAGTACGTCGAGGCGCGGGCGCTGCTGCAGCGGGCCGAGAAGGATCCGGGGAAGGCGGCGGCCGATCGCGCCGAGGGCGAGCGCCGCCTCGCCGAGATCGGCGAGTACAACGCCTACGACTGCCGCTCCACCCTGCGCCTGCGCGACTGGCTGCGCTCGCTCGTCCCCGCCCGCGAGGAGGAGCCGCTCCCGCTCGTCGACGTCGACCTGCCCGTGCCCCGCGAGCCCGACCCCGTCGCCGTCGCGCTCCTCGCCGAGGTCGAGGGGATCGAGCCGCGCGAGCGCACCCCCGACCAGACCGCCCTCGCCCTCGCCGGTGCGGCGATCGACTATCACCGCCGCGAGGCCAAGACCTTCTGGCAGGAGCACTTCGACCGGCTGCGCCAGCCGCTCGACGACTGGGCCGACGCCCGCGACGTGGTCGTCGTGGAGCGGGTCGAGGTCGTCCGCGACTGGTCGACGCCGGCCAGGGCGCGCACCCTCTCGCGCGAGCTGCGGATCCTCGGACGCCTCGCCCCGGGCAGCCGGCTCGGCATCGGCGCCAAGCCGTTCCTCGTCTACGACTCCCCGGCGCCGCCCGGCGCGCCGTCTCCCGGTCCGGGGATGCGCGGCGCCTCCGACCGCGCCGAGATCCTCGCCGCGTCCGACGACGGCGAGCGGATCGTGCTGCTGCTCAAGGAGGGCCTGCGCGCGGGGGAGGACCCGCACGACGACGTCCCGATCGCCCTCGCGCCCGCGCCGCCGCCCCGGGCCGCCCCGCAGCCCGAGGCGATCGCGGAGTGGGGCGGCCAGGTGCTCGACGCCCTGCCCGCGCTGCTCGCCGACCCCGCCCTCGACGTGCTCCGGCGCGTGCCGCCCGCCGTCGTGGCGCCGGTGCAGGGAGACGACGTCATCAGCGCGGTCGTCGAGACCCTGCTCGGCCTCGAGCGCGCCACGCTCGCCGTCCAGGGCCCGCCCGGCACCGGCAAGACCTACGTCGGCTCGCACGTGATCGCCCGGCTCGTCACCGAGCACGGCTGGCGGGTCGGCGTCGTCGGCCAGTCGCACTCCGTCGTCGAGAACGTGCTGACCGCGGTCGTCGCGAAGGGCGTCGACCGCGCCCGGGTCGCGAAGGTGCCCAAGGCCGGCAGCTCCGCGGAGGCGCTCGCCGCCGTCGCCTGGACGCCGGTGAAGAACGGCGCGGCCCTCGCCGCGCTCGCCGAGGGCGGCGGCTGCGTCGTCGGCGGCACCGCCTGGACCTTCGCCAACGCGGGCAGCGTCCCGCGCCGCTCGCTCGACCTGCTGGTGATCGACGAGGCCGGGCAGTTCTCGCTCGCGCCCACCATCGCCTCCGCGATCGCCGCCGAGCGCGTGCTCCTCCTCGGCGACCCGCAGCAGCTCCCGCAGGTCAGCCAGGGCTCGCACCCGGAGCCGGTCGACGAGTCGGCGCTCGGCTGGCTCGCCGACGGCCACGACGTCCTGCCGCCCGCCTTCGGCTACTTCCTCGCGCAGACCTACCGGATGCACCCCGCGCTCGCCGCGGCCGTCTCCGAGCTCTCCTACGAGGGTGCCCTCTCCTCGCGCGCCCCGGCGAAGCGCCGGCTCGACGGCGTCGCGCCCGGGCTGCACGCGGCGCCGGTCGTGCACGCCGGCGACACCACCTCCTCGCCGGACGAGGCGCGCCGCGTCGTCGAGATCGCCCTCTCCATGGTCGGCCGCGCCTGGACGGACGAGCACGGCGAGCGCGCCCTGACCGCCGCGGACGTCATCGTCGTCGCCCCCTACAACGCGCAGGGCGCCCTGCTCCGCGAGGCCCTCGACGCGGCCGGGCTCGAGGAGACGCTCGTCGGCACCGTCGACCTCTTCCAGGGCCGGGAGGCGGTCGTCGCGATCGTCTCGCTCGCCGCCTCCTCCGGCGCCGACGTCCCGCGCGGCCTCGAG
This sequence comes from Rathayibacter sp. VKM Ac-2804, assembly GCF_009866655.1. NCBI lineage: Bacteria > Bacillati > Actinomycetota > Actinomycetes > Micrococcales > Microbacteriaceae > Rathayibacter > Rathayibacter sp. VKM Ac-2804. Next base: position 3,259,808 of record NZ_CP047420.1, on the reverse strand, counting down.
TTCCTGCTGCTGCCCAACCGGCTGAACGTCGCGATCTCGCGGGCCAAGTGGGCCGCCTACCTCGTGCACTCACCGGCGCTCGCCGCGTCGCCGCCCACCTCGATGGCGGCGCTCGAGCGGCTCTCGCGCTTCATCCGCCTCCTCGAGATCGCGGAGGAGACGGAGCAGGAGTGACGGATTCCGTCGTGCGGATCCACCCCGCCTCCCGATTCCCGCGGTCCGGGCCTTGAACCACGAGCGATTCCGTCGCTACGGTGGCTGCATGAGAATCCTCCTGGTCGGCGCCGGCGGCGTCGGCGACGCGTTCGCGAAGATCGCCGCCCGCCGCACCTTCTTCGAGCAGATCGTCGTCTGCGACTACGAGCTCGCCCGGGCCGAGCGCACCGTCGCCTGGATCCTCGAGCGGCACGGCGCCGACGGCCTCGAGAACCGCTTCGTCGCCGCGCGCATCGACGCCTCCGACGCGGAGAACGTGGAGACCGTCGCCCGCGCCCACGGCGCCACCCACGTGATGAACGCCGTCGAGCCGTCCTTCGTGCCGACGATCTTCGCGGGCGCCCTCGCCGCCGGCGCCGACTACGTCGACATGGCGATGAGCCTCTCCCGGCCGCACCCTGAGGAGCCGCACGCCAAGACCGGCCTCAAGCTCGGCGACGAGCAGTTCGCCGCCGCGCCCGAGTGGGAGACCGCCGGCCGTCTCGCCCTGGTCGGGATGGGCGTCGAGCCCGGTCTCTCCGACGTCTTCGCCCGCTATGCTGCCGACCACCTCTTCGACGAGATCGACGAGCTGGGCGTCCGCGACGGCGCGAACCTCGTCGTCCGCGACGAGTCCGGCGCCGAGATCTTCGCGCCCTCCTTCTCGATCTGGACGACCATCGAGGAGTGCCTGAACCCGCCGGTGATCTTCGAGAAGGACCGCGGCTGGTTCACGACGCCGCCGTTCTCCGAGCCGGAGGTGTTCGAGTTCCCCGAGGGGATCGGCCCCGTCGAGTGCGTCAACGTCGAGCACGAGGAGGTGCTGCTGATGCCGCGCTGGCTCGACGCGAAGCGGGTCACCTTCAAGTACGGCCTCGGCGCCGAGTTCATCGGCGTCCTCCGCACGCTCAACCTGCTCGGACTCGACCGCACCGAGCCCGTCCGGGTCCGCTCCGCCGACGGTCCCGTGCTGGTCTCGCCGCGCGACGTGGTCGCCGCGGGCCTGCCCGACCCGGCGAGCATCGGCCCGCGGATGACCGGCAAGACCTGCGCGGGCCTCTGGGTCTCCGGCGCGAAGGACGGCGCGCACCGCGAGGTGTACCTCTACCACGTGAGCGACAACGAGTGGACGATGGCGGAGTACGGCACCCAGTGCGTCGTCTGGCAGACCGCGCTCAACCCGGTGATCGCCCTCGAGCTGCTCGCGACCGGCGCCTGGTCCGGCTCCGGCGTGCTCGGACCGGAGGCGTTCGACGCCGAGCCGTTCCTCGAGCTGATGGCCCGCCCGCTCGAGGAGGGCGGCTACGGCCAGCCGTGGCACGTCCGCGAGGACTGAGCGGGAGCGGGGCCCGGGTCGCGCCGCGAGCCTAGGCTGAGCGCATGAGCAACGACGACGGGCTCGCCTCGGCGAGGGACGACGCACGCACGGCCCTCGAGGCTGCCCGAGGACTGCAGGCCGAGGCCGCGGAGGCGCTCGCCCGCGCCGAGGCGGCTGCCGCCGCCCTCGAGGCGGTCGCCGGTCCGGAGGAGGCGGCCGCGGTCGTCGACGACGTGCGGCTCGTCGACGACGTGCGGCTCGTCGACGGCGTGCCGGGGGAGGAGCCCGTACCCGTCGCAGTGCCCGCTCCGGTCGAGGCGTCCGCGCCTGCACCTGCTGCGGCATCCGCCCCTGCACCGTCCGCCGCCCCCACCCCCGGACCGCTCGCCGAGTCCGCCGTCGACGCCGTCCGCACCGGCTACGCCTTCACCGGCCCCGCCCTCGAGATCGGCGCCCTCGTCAACGGCGACGCCCGCGCCGACGTCCCCGTCCGCCTCCCGCTCGGGATGCTCAACCGCCACGGCCTCGTCGTCGGCGCGACCGGCACCGGCAAGACCAAGACGCTCCAGGTCCTCGCCGAGCAGCTCTCCGCGCACGGCGTCCCCGTCTTCGCCGCCGACATCAAGGGCGACCTGTCCGGACTCGCGACCCCCGGCACCCCCGACGAGAAGCTGCTCGCCCGCACCCGCACCATCGGGCAGGACTGGACACCCGAGGCGGCTCCCGCCGAGTACTTCGCGCTCGGCGGCATCGGCACCGGCGTCCCCGTCCGCGCGACGGTCACCGGCTTCGGCGCCCTGCTGCTGGCGAAGGTCCTCGGCCTCAACCACACCCAGGAGTCGAGCCTCGGCCTGGTCTTCCACTACGCGGAGAGCGCCGGGCTGCCCCTCGTCGACCTCTCGGACCTCCGCGCCGTCCTCACCTACCTCGTCGGCGACGAGGGCAAGGCCGAGCTGGCCGAGCTCGGCGGGCTGTCCAAGGCCACCGCCGGCGTCATCCTGCGCGAGCTGATCGCCTTCGCCGACCAGGGCGCCGACGTCTTCTTCGGCGAGCCCGAGATCGACACCGCCGAGTTCCTCCGCCTCGCGCCCGACGGCCGCGGGGTCGTCAGCCTGCTCGAGGTCCCCGGAGTCGCGGACAAGCCCGCGCTGTTCTCGACGTTCCTGATGTGGCTGCTCGCCGATCTCTTCAACGACCTGCCCGAGGTCGGCGACCTCGACCGGCCGAAGCTGGTGTTCTTCTTCGACGAGGCGCACCTGCTCTTCCGCGACGCGTCGAAGGACTTCCTCGCGGCGATCACGCAGACCGTGCGGCTGATCCGCTCGAAGGGCGTCGGCATCGTCTTCGTGACGCAGACCCCGAAGGACGTGCCGAGCGACGTCCTCGCCCAGCTCGGCTCGCGGATCCAGCACCAGCTGCGCGCGCACACCCCCGACGACGCGAAGGCCCTGCGCGCCACCGTCTCGACCTACCCCGAGAGCGACTACGACCTCGGCGAAGTGCTGCAGGCGCTCCCCATCGGCGAGGCGATCGTCACGGTGATGAACGAGCGCGGCGCCCCGACCCCGGTCGCCTGGACCCGGCTCCGCGCCCCGCGCGGCTCGATGGCGCCGACCCCCGAGGCCGAGCGGGAGGCGAGCGTCCTGCGCTCCCCGCTGCTCGCCCGCTACGGCACCCCGCTCGACCGCGACTCGGCCCGCGAGATCCTCACCCGCCGCCTCGACGCGGCCGCCGACGCCGAGGAGGCCCGCGTCGCCGCCGAGGAGCAGGCCGAGGAGGCCGCCCGCCGCGCGAAGGAGCAGGCCGCCGACGACGCCCGCCGCGCGAAGGAGGACGCCCGCGACGCCGCCCGCCGTGCCAAGGACCGCGCCGCCGCCGAGCGCCGCGCCGACGAGGCCGCCGAGCGCTCCCGCCGCCGCACCGCGCCGACCACCCGCTCCCGCTCCACCCGCCGCGACAAGACGGTCGTCGAGGAGGTCCTCGGGTCCTCGGTCGGGAAGACCTTGTTGCGCGAAGTCGTCCGAGGCATCTTCGGCACCGCCCGCCGCGGCCGCTGACACCACCGTCTGCGGCGTTGTCGTCAGTCGCGATACCGCCGGTATCGCTCCTTCCTCCGCCTTGCAGCCGGCGGCGCCAGCGGCCGCGGCGCATGAGCGCTGACGGGGCGATCTGCGGCGTTGTCGTCGGGCGCGATGCCGCCGGTATCGCTTCCTCCTCCGCCTTCGAGCTCACCCCGTTAGCGCCCGCGGCCCGCTCGGGCTGCGCCGCGCGCTGCCCCTGCTGATCGAGTAGCCCGCGCAGCGGGATTCCATGCTGATCGAGTAGCCCACGCAGCGGGCGTCTCGAGATCCACCGTGGCCAGTCGGGCGGGTCTCGATACGTCGCCCTGCGGGCGCCTACTCGACCAGCATGTGCCGACGCCCCTCGTGCTGTTGGTGGAGCCGGCCCCGCCGCCCTTCATGCTGATCGAGTAGCCCGCTCCGCGGGCGTATCGAGATCCACGTCACCGGCACTCCCCGTGCACGACCGCTAACGCCGCCGTGTTAGCGTCGATACTCGTGACCGAGAGCCCGACGACCCGCGACCGCATCCTCAGCGCGACGGCGGCGCTGCTCGCGGAGGGCGGCCGCGACGCGGTCTCGACCCGCGCGATCAGCTCGGCGGCGGGCGTCCAGGCGCCCACCATCTACCGCACCTTCGGCGACCTCCGCGGCCTGCTCGACTCCGTCGCCGCCGCGGGCTTCGCCTCCGCCCAGGCCGAGTTCGACGCCGTCGACGCACCCGCCGACCCCGTCGACGCCCTCCGCGCCGCCTGGGACCACCACATCGCCTTCGGGCTCGCCGAGCCGCACCTCTACGCCCTGATGTTCACCGGGCGGCCGGGGGAGGAGTCCGAGGCGGCCCGCCTCGCCCGCGGCGTCCTCGCCGGCCACGTCCGCGCCGTCGCCGAGGCCGGCCGCCTCACCGTCGAGGTCGAGCACGCCGCCCGCCTGCTGCAGTCCGCCGCCCTCGGCTGCACGCTGACGCTGGCGTCCGCGCCGGACGACGAGCTCTCCGCCCGCTCCCGCGAGGCCGTCCTCGCCGCGATCACCACGACGGAGGCGGGCCCGACCGACCCCGCCGCCCGCGCCTTCGCCGCCCACGCGGTCGCCCTGCGCACCGCGCTGCCCGGCGTCGACGGCCTCAGCGCGGCCGAGAGCGCCCTCCTCGACGAGTGGCTCCTGCGCCTCACCCGCTGACCGGACTCCCCTCGATCGGTCGAGAGGCTGCGAGCGTCGTCAGATGTCCTCGTACTCGAGAAGGCCGGTCTCGAGCGCGTGCTGCCTGAATCCGCCCCTCCCGAACGGCAGGAAGTACTCGCCCTGCAGCAGATCGTCCACGAGCGATTCGACCATCGCCAGCGTGAGCAGCTTCGACCGTATCCCCTGGCAGAGCAGCGGAACCGTTGCGGTCAAGCGGAGGCCGTGCTCCCGCGCGACGGACCGGGCTACGGCGTCATCGATGACCAGCTCGCAGCCGAACCGCTGGCCCAGGGCCAGGACCGCGCACTCGCCCACGTTCTTCCGGTCCGCGACGAGCCTGTCCTCGAAGCTCGCGACAGCACTCAGGAAGTCCAGGTCGGTCGACCGGAAGACCTTGATCCAGGTGTGGCTCGAGAGATCGAGCCCGTCGAAGACGGTTCCCGGCGCGCTGCGCAGCTCCCGCTCGACGGCGTCGGGGATGACGACCGGGCGGTCTCCCGCGAGGAACTTGAGGACCCCCAGCCAGCCCTCCGCTGCGAAGTGGCGCATCGGTCCGGTGTCGAACACGAGCGCCTCCGCCGGCACTGTCATGAGACGAAGGACCAGATCTCGTCGGCGCGCCGCGGGCGGACCTCGGGAAGATCATCCTCCGCGAGAGTTCGACGCAGCAGGTCCAGGCCGCGCTCGCGGCTGATCCGCTCGGTCCTGACCAGATCGAGCACCGCCTTCGAGAACTGCCGAGGCACGCTCGTCCCCGTGAGCTCCTCGGGGGGAGCATGAAGATCGAGCTCGATGTAGTCCGCAGCGATCGGCTTGCACTGGCGGACCACCGCGTCGTCGTCCTGGCTGACGAGGTCGAGCTCCCGCAAGCGCGAGGCGAGCGAGGCGAAGTCGACTCGGTACCTGCTCGCGGTGAGGATCGCGGCGCTCCGTGCGCCCGAGGTCTCGACGAGAGTCGGCCACTCGCGCAGGAGCGCCTGCTCGGGAAGCAGGACCGCGCGAGCGAAGCGGTCGAGCTTGGATTCGAGGGGAACGGAATCGAGTCCGTGCTCGCTGACGCGCCAGTCGACGACGTACGCGGCGGCGGTGAGATGGTGTCCCAGCTCGTGCGCCAGCGCCAACCGCCGGCGCCCGACCTTCATGTGGCTGTTCACGATGGCGATCCCGCCGAGCGTGTACTGCACGGACCCGGCGTCGGCGGTGTCGGCCCCGATGTCGGAGGAGAAGGCGAGCAGCCCGGCCTTGCTGACGAGCTCGCTCAGATCGCGAGCCGGGGCGTCCTCGGGAAGCGCGAGAAGCTCCCGAGCGCGGACCGCGAGTGCTTCCGCCTCGCGGCCGGTGGTGGGTGGCGTCCACCGCGGACGCGCACCGGTGTCGTCGACCGCTCGAGGCAGCTTCGCGGCGTTCAGTCCCGCGACGAACTCGACGTCCCGCACGAGTCCGGACAGGAGCCCATCGATGTTCGAGTCCACGGTGTCGAGCCCTCGGCTCGATCGGTGAGCGACGACCGCCGGAGCGGCGTCCTCGAAGAACTCCGACATCCGCGCTCCGAGGGCTGCCGCGATATCGGACAGCTCCAGGGCTGTCACCCTTCTGACCCCGGCCTCGATCTTGCTCACGACGGAGCGCTCCAGGCCGACCGCTGCGCCGAGCTCGTCCTGGCTCATCCCGCGGCGTGACCGGGTCTCGCGGATGCGCAAGCCGAGGACGCGGGAGTTCATCTCCGTCATGCGTGCGATTCTGGCACGGTCGTCCTACCGCCGGTGCGGTGAGCGCGAAGAAGGCGGTGACCGACGCGATTCGACCGTTCCGAGGAGCAAGGTGCTCGCGAAGAAGACGTCGCGTGGGCGCCGGGAAACAGAGAACGGCGCCGCAGCTGGCGAGAGCGTGCGGCGCCGTTCGGCGGAGGATGGGGGATTCGAACCCCCGAGGGCTTGCACCCAACACGCTTTCCAAGCGTGCGCCATAGGCCACTAGGCGAATCCTCCTGGCGCGACCGTGGCCGCGACTCATCGATACTAGCCGGTGCCGGCGCCCTCCGCTGACCACAGCACCGCGACGGCCGTGCCCGCACCCCGCCGACGTCGGTTAGACTGTCTCCCGGCTCCCCGCGTGGCGCCATCCAGGCCAACTCCCCCAGGGCGGAAACGCAGCAAGGGTAACCGGGCTCTGGCGGGTGCGCGGGGGGTCTTTTCCGTTAAGCGGCGCGAGCGCCTGCGCGCCGCCCGCGGGCGGCGCCGCCCTGCGGGCGCCTGGCTCCGGCACGCCGCAGGCTCCGGGCTACGTCGCATGGGCCCGGGCGGCGACGACCGCCCGTCTCTCCTCCACACCCCGCCGCTCCTGCACGCTCTCCCATCCGGGGCACCCGCCCAGCCTCCGGAGGGCCCCCGTCGCTAGGCTTGCGCCGATGGTTCAGAGCATCTACATCTCGTCCGCCGAAGGTCATTCGGGCAAGTCCACGGTCGCCCTCGGCGTCCTCGACCTGCTCAGCAGCCAGGTGCAGCGGGTCGGCGTCTTCCGCCCGATCGCCCGCTCCACCTCCGAGCGCGACTACGTGCTCGAGATGCTGCTGGGCCACTCCGACTCGGGTCTCGCCTACGACGACTGCATCGGCGTCACGTACGAGGACGTCCACGCCGACGGCGAGGCCGCCCTCTCCCGCATCGTCGAGCGCCACAAGGCCGTCGAGGCGCAGTGCGACACGGTCGTGATCCTCGGCTCGGACTACACCGACGTCGGCAGCCCGACGGAGCTCGGCTACAACGCCCGCATCGCCGCCAACCTCGGCGCCCCCGTCCTCCTCGTCCTCACCGGCCGCGACCCGTCGCGGAGCGAGCAGCTCGGCCAGGCCCCCGCCCGCACGCCCGACGAGATGCGGCAGATCACCGAGCTCGCCGCCGTCGAGCTGCGCACCGCGCACGCGAGCCTCATCGGCGTCGTCGCGAACCGCGCCGACCCGGGCACCTCGGAGCAGGCCGTCGCCGCGATCCGCGAGGCCCTCCCCGCCGGCGCCCCGGTCTGGGCGATCCACGAGGACCCGTCCCTCGTCGCCCCGAGCGTCTCCCGCATCATCGACGCCGTCGACGGCGTCTTCGTCGCGGGCGACCCGGAGCTGCTCGGCCGCGAGGCCCTCGGCGTGGTCGTCGCGGGCATGTCGATGGTCAACGTCCTGCCGCGCCTGATGGAGGGCGGTGTCGTCATCGTCCCCGGCGACCGCCCCGAGGTCGTGCTCGCCGTGATCATGGCGCACGCCTCCGGCAACTTCCCGACGGTCTCCGCGATCATCCTCAACGGCGGCTTCGAGCTGCAGGAGCCGATCGTCCGCCTGATCGAGGGCGTCGACAACCGCCTGCCGATCGTGATGACCGAGCTCGGCACCTACGACACCGCGGTGCGCGTCACCGCCGCGCGCGGTCGCCTCGCCGCCGACTCGCCGCGTAAGCGCGACACCTCCCTCGCCCTGTTCGCCGAGGCGATCGACCCGGTCGAGCTGCTCACCCTCCTCGACGTCGGCCGCTCCGAGGTCGTCACGCCGCTGATGTTCGAGTACGGCCTGATCGAGCGCGCCCGCATCGCCGACCGGCACATCGTGCTGCCCGAGGGCGGCGACGACCGCATCCTCCGCGCCGCCGCGACCGTGCTCAAGCGCGGCATCGCCCGCCTGACGATCCTCGGCGAGGAGGTCGAGGTGCGCTCCCGCGCGGCGAGCCTCGGCCTGGACATCGACGGCGCCCGCGTCCTCAGCGTCCTCGACCCGGAGCACCGCAACCGCTTCGCCGAGGAGTACGCCCGCATCCGCGCGCACAAGGGCATCACCTTCGACCACGCCTACGACACCGTCACCGACGTCTCCTACTTCGGCACGATGATGGTGCAGCTCGGCCTCGCCGACGGCATGGTCTCGGGCGCCGCGCACACCACCGCGCACACGATCCGCCCCGGCTTCGAGATCATCAAGACCAGCCCCGGCGTCTCCGTCGTCTCGAGCGTGTTCCTGATGGCGCTCGCCGACCGCGTCCTCGTCTACGGCGACTGCGCCGTGAACCCCGACCCGACCGAGGCGCAGCTGGCCGACATCGCCATCTCCTCCGCCGAGACGGCGCAGCAGTTCGGCATCGACCCGCGGATCGCGATGCTCTCCTACTCCACCGGCGAGAGCGGAGCGGGCGCCGACGTCGAGAAGGTCCGCGCGGCGACCGCCCTGGTGCGCGAGCGCCGCCCCGACCTGCTCGTCGAGGGCCCGATCCAGTACGACGCCGCCGCGGACGCGGCCGTCGCCGCCTCGAAGATGCCCGGCTCGCAGGTCGCCGGTCGCGCGACGGTGTTCATCTTCCCGGACCTCAACACGGGCAACAACACCTACAAGGCCGTGCAGCGCTCGGCCGGTGCCGTGGCGATCGGGCCGGTCCTGCAGGGCCTGCGGAAGCCCGTCAACGACCTCTCCCGCGGCGCGCTCGTGCAGGACATCGTCAACACCGTCGCGATCACCGCGATCCAGGCGGCGACCCAGGCCATCGTCCCGCCGACCTCCGCCATCCCCGTCGTGCGCTGAGGGCCACCCGCCCGAGCGCCCCGTCCGACCCCGAACCCCCAGGAGTCCCACCGTGTCCGTCGTCCTCGTCGTCAACAGCGGCTCGTCGTCCTTCAAGTACCAGCTCATCGAGATGACGACGGAGGAGACGCTCGCCAGCGGCCTCGTCGAGCGGATCGGCGAGGAGACCGGCCGCACCAAGCACAGCCACGACGGCGACACGGTCGAGTTCGAGACCCCGATCCCGGACCACACGGCCGGCTTCGACGCGATGATCCGCGCCTTCGCCGAGCACGGCCCGAGCCTCGACGAGTTCCCGCCGATCGCCGTCGGCCACCGCGTCGTGCACGGCGGCAAGCGCTTCTACGAGCCGACCGTCGTCACCGACCTCGTGAAGATCAACATCGAGGACCTCAGCGACCTCGCCCCGCTGCACAACCCGGCCAACCTCGAGGGCATCGAGGCCGCGCAGAAGGCCTTCCCGGACGTCCCGCACGTCGCGGTCTTCGACACGGCCTTCCACCACACGATCCCCGCCGCGGCGTCCACCTACGCCATCCCCGCCGAGCTCGCCGACAAGCACCGCATCCGCCGCTACGGCTTCCACGGCACCTCGCACAAGTTCGTCTCCGAGGCGGCCGCCGCGTTCCTCGGCCGCCGCCGCTCCGACCTCAAGACGATCGTCCTGCACCTCGGCAACGGCGCCTCCGCGTGCGCGATCGACGGCGGCGCCTCCGTCGAGACCTCGATGGGCATGACGCCGCTCGAGGGCCTCGTGATGGGCACCCGCTCCGGCGACCTGGACCCCGCCGTCGTCTTCCACCTCGCCCGCAAGGCCGGCCTCTCCACCGACGAGCTCGACACCGTCCTCAACCGCCGCAGCGGACTCCTCGGTCTCTCCGGCCGCGGCGACATGCGCGACGTGCAGGACGCCGCCGAGGCCGGCGACGAGACCGCGACGGCCGCCCTCGAGGTCTACTACCACCGCCTCCGCCACTACGTCGGCGCCTACTACGCCCAGCTCGGCCGCGTCGACGCGATCGTCTTCACCGCCGGAGTCGGAGAGAACGTCCCGGCCGTCCGCGCCGGCGCCCTCCGCGGCCTCGAGGGCCTCGGCATCGAGCTCGACCCCGAGCGCAACACCGCCCGCGACCGCGGCCCCCGCCGCATCTCCACCGACGACTCCCGCGTCGCCGTCCTCGTCATCCCCACCAACGAGGAGCTCGAGATCGCCCGGCAGTCCTTGTCGGTCGTCTAGCAGCTTCGCTGCTAGACGACTCGCGGTCGGCTTGCAGGGGTGGGAGCGTTTCGCGGAGCGGGTCGCGTCGGGCTGCCCTGAATCGCTGGCACGCGATTCCGGGTCGCGGCCCTCTGCCCTGCCCGTGCAAGCCCGGTGCGGCCGACGTCCTCGGTGGTCGCCTGAGCAGCGGTGGGGCCGCGCTGCGCGCGAGCTGCTTTCGGCGACGTCGCCGGCGGACGTGCGAGCCGTGGAAGGGCCGCGCTGGCGCGCGAGCTGGTGCCTTCCGCGGTCAGCGCGCGCTGCGTGGTGGTCGAGGTGTCGCGGGAAGGGCGTGTGGAGATGCCGCGTCAGTCCGCGAGGCGGGCGTCGCCCGCGTAGACGTTGAAGCCCCCGCCGCGGCTGAAGCCGATGAGGGTGAGGCCCGAGTCGCGGGCGAGGTCGACGGCGAGGGAGGACGGGGCGCCGACCGCCGCGAGGAGGGGGACGCCCGCCATCACGGCCTTCTGCACGAGCTCGAACGAGGCGCGGCCCGACACCTGCAGCAGGGTGCCCCGCAGCGGCAGCCGCCCCTCGCGCAGCCCCCAGCCGACGACCTTGTCGACCGCGTTGTGCCGCCCCACGTCCTCGCGCAGCACCAGCGGCGTTCCGTCCGCGTCGAACAGCCCGGCCGCGTGCAGGCCGCCGGTGCGCTCGAACACGGCCTGCGCCTCCCGCAGCCGGTCCGGCAGCGACACGAGCAGCTCGGTCGACACCCGCAGCGGATCCTCCGCCACGCTCCACGCCGACTCCGTCGCGACCGCCTCGAGCGACGCCAGCCCGCACACGCCGCACGAGCTCGACGTGTACACCGAGCGCTCGCGGTCGAGCAGGATCTCCGCGCGGCCCCCGCGGACGCTCGCGTCGATCACGTTGTAGGTGTTCTCGCCCGGCCCCGCGCCGCTCGCGCAATAGCGCATGGCCGCGAGCTGATCGGTCGAGGTGAGCACCCCCTCCGACACCAGGAACCCGGCGACCAGGTCGAAGTCCTCCCCGGGCGTGCGCATGGTGACGCTGAACCGCCGGCCGCCCACCCGGATCTCCAGCGGCTCCTCGACGGCGAGCACGTCCTCGCGGCGGCGGGTCGGCTCCCCGGCGCGGACCGCGATCAGACGGGTCCGGGCGATGGCACGGCTCATGGGGTCCTCCTCGACGCGGCGGCGCACCGCCCCGCGACCTGAGAGCCCGGACGGCAGGCGCTCATCCTCCCACCCGCTCCCCGACGTACGATGCAGGAATGGTCGATGACGCCGAAGCCCGCGAGAAGCCGATCGACGAGAGCGCCGTCACGGTCGGCGCCCCGAAGCGGCGGGCGGTCGGCATCCCCGGCGTCGCGCACGCGCTGCAGATCTCGCTCAAGCAGATGGGTCCGCTGCGCAGCGCCGAGACGCTCCTCCGCGTCAACCAGAAGACCGGCTTCGACTGCCCCGGCTGCGCCTGGCCCGAGTCCGACAAGCGGCACGTCGCCGAGTTCTGCGAGAACGGCGCGAAGGCGGTCGCCGAGGAGGCGACGCTGCGCACCGTCACGTCCGCCTTCTTCGCCGCGCACTCGCTGATCGAGCTCGAGGGCTGGGACGACTACCAGCTCGGCCAGCAGGGCCGCCTCACTGAGCCGATGCTCCTCGACGAGGGTGCCACGCACTACCGGCCGGTCGGCTGGGACGAGGCCCTCGACGTCGTGGCGGACGAGCTGCGCGCCTGCGCCGATCCGGACGAGGCGATCTTCTACACCTCCGGCCGCACCTCCAACGAGGCCGCGTTCGTCTACCAGCTGCTGGTGCGCGGCTTCGGCACCAACAACCTGCCCGACTGCTCCAACATGTGCCACGAGTCCAGCGGCTCGGCCCTGACCGAGACGATCGGCATCGGCAAGGGCACGGTCAGCCTCCGCGACGTCGAGCGCGCGCCGCTGCTGATCGTCGCCGGCCAGAACCCCGGCACCAACCACCCGCGGATGCTCACCGCGCTCGAGCGGGCGAAGCGCGCGGGAAGCACCATCGTCGCGATCAACCCGTTGCCCGAGGCGGGGCTGCTGCGCTTCGAGAACCCGCAGACCGTCCGCGGCATGATCGGCGGCGGCACGGCCCTCGCCGACCACTTCCTCCAGGTGCGGCTCGGCGGCGACCAGGCGCTCTTCCAGGGCTTCGGCAAGGCGCTCCTCGACGCGGAGGAGGCGCGCGGCGGCGTCTTCGACCGCGCCTTCATCGCCGAGAGCACCGACGGCCTCGACGGCTACCTCGACGAGATCCGCGGCACCGAGTGGTCTGAGATCGAGCGGGCGAGCGGGATCGACGAGGCGCGGATCCGCGCGATCGCCGAGCTGATCGCCGCGAGCGAGGGCACGATCGTCTGCTGGGCGATGGGGCTCACCCAGCACGCGCACTCCGTCGCGACGCTCAAGGACGTCGTCAACGTCCTGCTGCTGACCGGCAGCATCGGCAAGCCGGGCGCGGGCGTCTGCCCGGTCCGCGGCCACTCGAACGTGCAGGGCGACCGCACGATGGGCATCTTCGAGCGGATGCCCGACTCCTTCCACGACGCCCTCGACCGCGAGTTCTCCTTCACCTCGCCGCGCGAGCACGGCACCGACACGGTCGCCGCGATCCGCGCGATGCGCGACGGGAAGGCCCGCGTCTTCATGGGCCTCGGCGGCAACTTCGCCCGGGCGACTCCGGACACCGGCGTCACCGAGGCCGCGATGCGCTCGCTCGCGCTCACGGTGCACGTCTCGACCAAGCTCAACCGCTCGCACGTCGTCACCGGCCGGCGCGCGCTGATCCTGCCGACCCTGGGCCGGACCGACTCGGACAAGCGCGCGACGGGGGAGCAGCGGGTGACGGTCGAGGACTCGATGAGCGCCGTGCACGCCTCCCGCGGGCGGCTCGCCCCGCCGAGCACGGTCCTGCAGTCCGAGGTGGCGATCCTCACCGGGATCGCGGAGCGCCTGCTCGCCGACCGGCCGAACACCCCGGTCGTCGACTGGGCGGCGCTGCGCGAGGACTACCGCCTCATCCGCCGGCACATCGCCGCGGTCGTCCCCGGCTTCGAGGACTTCGAGCGCCGCGTCAACGAGCCCGGCGGCTTCGTCCTGCCGAACCCGCCGCGCGACGAGCGCCGCTTCGCCACCGCGACCGGCCTCGCCCGCTTCACCGCGAATCCGCTGCAGTACCCGAAGGTGCCCGAGGGGCGCCTGCTGCTGCAGACGCTGCGCTCGCACGACCAGTTCAACACCACCATCTACGGCAAGGACGACCGCTACCGCGGGGTGCACGGCGGGCGCCGCGTCGTCTTCGTGCACGCCGACGACATCGCCGAGCAGGGCCTCGCCGACGGTGCGATGGTCGACCTGGTCTCGGAGTGGGAGGACGGCCTCGAGCGCCGGGCCCCGTCGTTCCGCGTGATCGCCTACGACACCCCGCGCGGCTGCATCGCGGCCTACTACCCCGAGACGAACGTGCTGGTGCCGCTCGACTCCACCGCGGCCGTCAGCGGCACCCCGACCTCCAAGTCCGTCGTCGTCCGCCTGGAGCCGGCCGCCTGACCCGTCGGCCGCCCAGCGGCCGGCTCGCCCTCACGCTGGTCGAGCAGCCGCGGAGCGGCGTATCGAGACCCGCCCCGCCAGCAGTCCGGTCCCGCTCACCACGGCAGCGCCAGCAGCCGCACCGTCTCACCCGCCCCGCTGCCGCCCGACGGGACGACCGCGACCGCCTCCGCCACCGTCAGCCCCGAGAGCATGTGCGAGCGGATCCCGTGCACCGCCCGCCAGACGCCGTCCGCCTCGACCACCGGCACGAGCACGGTCGACCCGGCCCGCCCGAGCGGCTCGCCGAGCACACCCCGCCGCAGCGCGGACGCACCGGCCCGGCTCGCCGCATCCAGTGCCGGCGGCAGGAACGACAGCGCCGCCAGGAACGCCGCGAGCGGATTCCCGGGCAGCGCCAGCACGACCGCCCCGTCGGGCAGCACCGCGATCAGCGTCGGATGCCCCGGCCGCATCGCGACCCCGTCGACCAGGACGGTCGCTCCCGCGAGCCCCAGAGCTCGCCGCACCGCGTCGGCACGCGAGCGCCCGGTCCCGCCCGTCGTGACCCGCAGCGGAGCCGTCGTCGCGAGCAGCGCGCGGGCGACCGCCTCGTCGTCGTCGCCGAGCCGGGCGACGGAGCCGATCGCACCTCCGCAGCGCGCGACCAGCGGCGGCAGCAGCGGCGTGAACGCGTCCCGGACGCGGCCGGTCCCGGGCATCCCCGCGGTGTCGACCTCGTCGCCGGTGAAGAGCAGGTCGACCGCTGCCGGCCGGCGCACGACGAGCTCGTCGAAGCCCGCGATCGCCAGCAGTGCGAGATGCGCCGGCCGCAGCCGCACCCCGGAGTCGACGAGCGCGGTGCCCGCCGGAGCCTCGTCGCCCGCGCTGCGGATGTGCCGTCCGAGCGGCAGCGGCTGCTCCGAGGAGAGCACCTCGCCGGCCACCAGGCCGCGCTCGCTCGGCAGGACGGCCTCGCACCACTCCGGCACGACCCCGCCGGTCACGATCGGCTCGGCGCTGCCCGGTCCGAGCCGCCACGGCGACGCGCCGCGGATCGCCCAGCCGTCCATCGCGGAGGAGTCGTAGTGGGGGAGCGGCCGCGGCGCGAGCAGGGCGCCCGCCGTGACGCAGCCCTCCGCCTCGCGCAGCGGCACGGTCTCGAGCGGCCCCGGAGCGGTCGCCTCCGCGATCCGCGCGCGGGCGCCGTCCCAGTCGGTCTCGCTCATCCGTCCATTCTGGTCGCGGCGACCGCGCGGGAGCGACGGCGCCGGATCCGCGGACCCGGCGCCGTCGGCGGGATCAGCCGAGGTAGCCGTTCGGGTTCAGCACGAACTTCTTCGCGGCGCCCTTGTCGAAGTCGGCGTAGCCCTGCGGAGCCTCGTCCAGCGTGATGGCCGTGGCCTGCACCGCCTTCGCGATCTGCACCTTGTCGTGCAGGATCGCCATCATCAGCGACCGGTTGTACTTCATCACCGGGCACTGGCCGGTCGTGAAGGACAGCGACTTCGCCCAGCCGAGGCCGAGGCGGATCGAGAGCGAGCCCTCCTGCGCCGCCTCGTCCACTCCGCCCGGGTCGCCGGTGACGTACAGCCCCGGGATGCCGAGGGCGCCGCCCGCCGCGGTGATCGACATCAGCGAGTTCAGCACCGTGGCCGGCGCCTCGGTGCCCGAGTCGGCTCCGTTGCCGTGCGCCTCGAAGCCCACCGCGTCCACACCGCAGTCCACCTCCGGCACGCCGAGGATCTGCTCGATCTGCCCGGCCGGGTCGCCCTTCGAGACGTCGACGGTCTCGCAGCCGAACGAGCGCGCCTGGGCGAGCCGCTCCTCGTTGAGGTCCGCGACGATCACGACGGCCGCGCCGAGCAGCTGCGCACCGACGGCCGCGGCGAGCCCGACCGGGCCCGCTCCCGCGACGTAGACGGTCGAGCCGACCCCGACGCCCGCGGTGACCGCGCCGTGGAAGCCGGTCGGGAAGATGTCCGAGAGCATCGTCAGATCGAGGATCTTCTCCAGCGCCTGGTCGCGGTCGGGGAAGACGAGCAGGTTCCAGTCCGCGTAGGGGACCATCACGTACTCGGCCTGCCCGCCGACCCAGCCGCCCATGTCGACGTAGCCGTAGGCGCTGCCCGGGCGGTCGGGGTTCACGTTCAGGCAGATGCCGGTCTTGCGCTCCTTGCAGTTGCGACAGCGGCCGCAGGCGATGTTGAACGGCACGGAGACGATGTCGCCGACCTTGACGAACTCGACGTCCGGCCCCACCTCGACGACCTCGCCCGTGATCTCGTGCCCGAGGACGAGATCGGCGGGGGCCGTGGTGCGCCCGCGGACCATGTGCTGGTCCGAGCCGCAGATGTTGGTCGAGACGGTGCGGAGGATCGCGCCGTGCGGCAGCTTCCTGCCGATGTTCGCCGGGTTCACGCCCGGTCCGTCCTTCAGCTCGAAGGTCGGGTAGTCGATGTCGATGACCTCGACGACGCCGGGGCTCTTGTAGGCGACGGCTCTGTTGCCTGACATGCGGTTCTCCTTCACGGGATGCGACCGCGGTGCGTGAGCGCCCGCGGGAGCCGCGCCGCGATCGTCCGGAGGAGGGCCGCGGCGTCGAGGCTCGAGCGAACCGTACGCCCGAAGCCTGGTGCCGGATCGAGGGGGAGGGAGTAGCGTCTCAGGATTCGTGCGTTCGCATGCGAATGGTCTCGAGCGACGTCCGCACCGCCGCGTCGATCGCCGCCCGGTCGCCACCCTGCAGGCCCGCCGCGTAGCCGGCGAGGAACGTCGTCAGCGGAGCGGCGGGCCGCACCACGCCGTGCGCCGCGTCGCCGGCCAGGGAGAGCAGGGCGTCGCGCTCGACCGGAACGTCGGCGAGCCCGAGGGCGGCGCTCAGCTCGTCCCACCAGGCGGCGAGCACTGCGGCGGTGTCCTCGCGGGCGCCGTCGCCCTCGCGAGAGTCGGGGGAGGAGGGAGAGGTCTCGTTCGTCTCGTCGGTCACGCGTTCATTCTGGGCCCGGCAGGCGATCCGCATCCGGCACTCGTCTCCCGTCCGGCACGCAGATGCCGTGGCGGAGGGCGTCCGCGGGATCGTCGACGTCCGCGGTCGATCCGGCCGGCACCTCGACGAGCACCACGGCCAGCCCGCCCAGCAGCGCGCGGACGGAGGCGCCGTCCGCCTCTGGCAGCCGCTCGACCGCGGCCGTCAGCGCGTGCCGGCGGTGCAGGCCGAGCAGGAGCTGCGCGCGGCCGTCCTCGTCGACGGCGAGCAGGGCGTCGGTCGCGGGATCCGCGGCGGCGGCCCTCGCCCGCAGTCGATCGAGGGCGGGGGCCGGATCGACGAGATCGGCGGCGACGACGGCGATCCAGTCGGGAGCGCCGGTCCGCGCGAGCAGGGGCAGTGCCGCGGCGAGACCGGCGACCGGTCCGCCGAACACGGGCTCCTCCTGGACGAGGAGCGCTGATCCGACACCGCCGCGGAGCAAGGAGGGCCCCGCGACGACGATCCTCCGCGCCTCGGCGACCGCCGCGAGAGCGTGCGCGAGCAGCGTCGAGCCGTCGTGCTCGAGCAGGGGCTTCGCCGCGCCGCCGAGGCGCTCGCCGCGTCCTCCGGCGAGGACGACGGCGTCGAACGGGGGAGTGCTCGGGCGGCCTGTCACGGGCTCGAGGCTACGGGAGGCGGCGGCGTCGGCGACCAGCGTCCGGTGTCGGAGGTCGCGGCTACTCTTGTCGGGTGGTAGCAGCCCTGTATCGCCGGTACCGGCCGGAGACATTCGCCGAGATGATCGGCCAGTCCCAGGTGACCGATCCGCTCATGACGGCGCTGCGCACCAACCGCGTCAATCACGCGTACCTCTTCAGCGGCCCCCGCGGCTGCGGCAAGACGACGTCGGCGCGCATCCTCGCCCGCTGCCTCAACTGCGCCCAGGGCCCGACGGACACGCCGTGCGGCGTCTGCGACAGCTGCGTCGAGCTCAGCCGCGACGGCCAGGGCTCGCTCGACGTGGTCGAGATCGACGCCGCGAGCCACAACGGCGTCGACGACGCGCGCGACCTGCGTGAGCGCGCGATCTTCGCCCCGGCTCGCGACCGCTTCAAGATCTTCATCCTCGACGAGGCGCACATGGTGACGCCGCAGGGCTTCAACGCGCTGCTGAAGATCGTCGAGGAGCCGCCGGAGCACGTGAAGTTCATCTTCGCGACGACCGAGCCCGACAAGGTCATCGGCACGATCCGCTCGCGCACCCACCACTACCCGTTCCGGCTCGTCCCGCCCGCGCAGATGCTCGACTACACGCAGGAGCTCTGCGAGCGCGAGAAGGTGGGCGTCGCCGCGGGCGTCCTCCCGCTGGTCGTCCGCGCCGGCGGCGGCTCGGTCCGCGACACCCTGTCCCTGCTCGACCAGCTGATGGCCGGCTCCGAGGACGAGACGGTCGAGTACGAGCGGGCGGTCGCGCTGCTCGGCTACACCCACGGCGCCCTGCTCGACGAGGTCGTCGACGCGCTCGCCGAGCACGACTCCGCCGAGGCGTTCGGCGCGGTCGACCGCGTCATCCAGACCGGCCAGGACCCGCGCCGCTTCGTCGAGGACCTGCTCGAGAGGCTGCGCGACCTCATCGTCGTCGCGGCCACCGGCGGCGCGGCCTCCGCGGTCCTGCGCGGCGTCTCCCAGGACGAGCTCGACCGCATGGCCGGCCAGTCGCGCGCCCTCGGACTCGGCGAGCTCTCGCGCATCGCCGACATCGTCAACGACGCGCTCACCGAGATGACGGGCGCGACCTCGCCGCGGCTGCACCTCGAGCTGATGATCGCGCGCACCCTCGTGCACGGCGCGGGCACGGCGGCCGCCCCGGCGTCCGTCGTCGTGCCGGCGCCCTCGGCGGCGCCGGCCGCCCCGGCGCCGACGCGGCCGGCGGCCGACTCCCGCGCTCCGGGGTCGCGCGCGCCCGAGTCCCGTGCCGCTGCATCCCGCGCACCCGAGACGCGCGCATCCGACTCGCGCATGCCCGAGCCGCATCTCCCGTCGCACGCCGCGACGCCGGAGTCGGTCCCCGAGTCGATCGCCGCGGCCCCCCGCGTCGAGACACCGGTCGTCTCCGCCGCGTCGGTCGACGCCGGCTCCGGCTCGGCCGGGGCGCCCTCCGCGCCCGACGCCGTCGCGGGTGCCGCCGCCGACGCGACTTCCGCCGACCCCGCTCCTGCCGACTCCACTCCCGCCGCCTCGACTCCGTCCGGCGCCACGGCTCCGCCGTCGGCCGCGCCCGCTGCGGCGCCCCATCCCTCCGCGGCGGACGAGCCCGGCGGCGTCACACTGCAGCGCATGAAGGACAGCTGGCCCGAGATCCTCGAGGTCGTGCAGAAGGCCCGGATGACGGCCTGGCTCGTCGCCTACACCGCGCAGGTGCGGGCGCTGAAGGACGACGTCCTCACCCTCTCCTTCCCCAGCCAGAACGACGTCGACTCGTTCAAGATGGCCGGCAGCGCCGGTCAGCCGGGAGTGAGCGAGCACCTGCGCCAGGCGATCCAGCAGGTCCTCGGACTCCGGGTCAAGTACATCGCCCGCGTCGAGCCGCGCGCGACCGCGCCCGAGGCCGAGCGAGCGGCCGTCGAGGCGACACCGCCCGCCGCCGCCGAGCAGCCCGCTGCGGCGGCCGCCCCGAGCGACCCCGACGAGTGGGCGACGGTCGCGATCCCCGCCGATCCGGCTCCCGCCGAGGTCGCCGCCGAGCCCGCGATCGAGACGGTCGTCGCTCCCGAGCCGACCGACGTCCCCGTCCTCGCCCCGTCGCCGCGCTCCGCCCCGGTCGTCCCCGCGCAGGAGCCCCCGGTCCGCCCGGCCGCCGCGTCGGCCGGCAGCTCGGACGACGAGCCGCCGTTCGACGAGGAGCCGCCGGAGGAGGACATGCCGCCGGTCGAGCCGCCGATGCCCGACTCCTGGGCCGTGGTCGCCCCTCCCGGCGAGCCGACCGCGCCCCCGGCCCCCGTCGCTCCTGCCCCGGTCCGCGCCCGCGAGCGACCCGAGCCGGCGCCCCGCCCGGTGACCCGCACCACCCGCTCGGCCACGGCCGACGGCCGTCAGCGCTACGGCGAGGCGGTGGTGCGCGAGATCCTCGGCGCCCAGTTCATCGAGGAGCAGCCGCACGTCCCCCGCGGTCCGCGGGTGACCGGCGGATGACCGTCGCGCCGCTCCTCGCTCCCGCACTCCTCACCCCCGAATCCGCTCCCCGAGAGGAGGCGCCCGCATGTACGAAGGCATCGTCCAGGAGCTGATCGACGAGCTCGGCCGGCTCCCCGGCATCGGCCCGAAGTCGGCCCAGCGCATCGCGTTCCACATCCTGCAGACCGAGACGTTCGACGTGACGCGTCTCGCCGAGATCCTGCTGGAGCTGCGCAACCGCGTGCACTTCTGCGACATCTGCGGCAATGTCGCGGAGGAGGCCACCTGCGGCATCTGCCGCGACCCCCGCCGCAGCCGCGCCGTCATCTGCGTGGTCGAGGAGGCGAAGGACGTCCCCGCCATCGAGCGCACCCGCGAGTTCCGCGGGCTGTACCACGTGCTCGGCGGCGCGATCAGCCCGATCGACGGCATCGGCCCCGACCAGCTCCGCATCCGCCAGCTGCTGCAGCGCCTGGCCGACGGCGAGGTGCAGGAGGTCATCATCGCGACCGACCCCAACCTCGAGGGCGAGGCCACCGCGACCTACCTCTCCCGCATGCTCAGCACCCTCGGCATCCGGATCACCCGCCTCGCCTCCGGCCTCCCCGTCGGCGGCGACCTCGAGTACGCCGACGAGATCACCCTCGGCCGCGCCT
Organism: Rathayibacter sp. VKM Ac-2804; assembly: GCF_009866655.1. Classification (NCBI taxonomy): domain Bacteria; kingdom Bacillati; phylum Actinomycetota; class Actinomycetes; order Micrococcales; family Microbacteriaceae; genus Rathayibacter; species Rathayibacter sp. VKM Ac-2804. The sequence goes on along the minus strand of NZ_CP047420.1, from coordinate 3,238,925 downwards.
TCGAGGGCCGCCGCCTCGTCGAGAACTGACGCCGAGCCGGCGGTCCGGGCGGCCTCGCCGCAACATGACCCCTCGCGCATGCGGCCGCCGGTAGACTCCTGCGTCGGGTCGCCACGGCCCGAGCCACTGACCCGGGAGTAGCGCGTGAGCCTGATCGTCCAGAAGTTCGGCGGGTCCTCCGTCGCCGACGCGGAGAGCATCAAGCGGGTCGCGAAGCGCATCGTCGCCACGAAGCAGGCGGGCAACGACGTGGTCGTCGCCGTCTCCGCGATGGGCGACACGACCGACGACCTGCTCGAGCTGGCCCACCAGGTCACGCCGATCCCCGCCCCGCGCGAGCTCGACATGCTGCTCTCCTCCGGCGAGCGGATCTCGATGGCGCTGCTCGCCATGGCGATCAAGAGCATGGGCTACGACGCCCGCTCCTTCACCGGCAGCCAGGCCGGCATGATCACCGACGCCCAGCACGGCGCCGCCCGCATCGTCGACATCACCCCGGTGCGCCTGCGCGCCGCGCTGGACGAGAACGCGGTCGTCATCGTCGCCGGCTTCCAGGGCTTCAACCGCGACACCAAGGACATCACCACCCTCGGCCGCGGCGGCTCCGACACCACCGCCGTCGCCCTCGCCGCCGGCCTCGGTGCCGACACCTGCGAGATCTACACCGACGTCGACGGCGTCTTCACCGCCGACCCGCGGGTGGTCAAGAAGGCCCGCAAGCTCGACCGCATCTCCAGCGAGGAGATGCTCGAGCTCGCCGCGGCCGGCGCGAAGGTCCTGCACATCCGCGCCGTCGAGTTCGCCCGCCGTCACGGGGTCACGCTGCACGTGCGCTCCTCGTTCAGCCCCAACGAGGGCACCATCGTCTACAACGCCGTGCCCGGCGAGGACGCCCCCGGAAGCACCGAGAAGAATGGACAGCCCGTGGAAGAGCCGATCATCGCCGGAGTCGCCGCCGATCTGAACGAGGCCAAGATCACCGTCGTCGGCGTGCCCGACATCCCGGGCAAGGCCGCGCAGATCTTCACGATCGTCGCCAAGACCGGCTCGAACATCGACATGATCGTGCAGAACGTCTCCGCCGCCGCGACCGGCCGCACCGACATCTCCTTCACGCTGCCCAAGGCCGACGGCCAGACGGTCCTCACCGCGCTGAACGCCGAGAAGGACGAGGTCGGCTTCGAGTCGCTGCAGTACGACGACCAGATCGCCAAGCTCGCGCTCGTCGGCGCCGGCATGCGCACCAACGCGGGCGTCTCGGCCAAGCTCTTCCGCTCCCTCTACGAGGCGGGGATCAACATCGAGATGATCTCCACGAGCGAGATCCGCATCTCGGTCGTCACGCGCGCCGACACGGTGAACGACGCCCTCCGCGTCGTGCACACCGCCTTCGGTCTCGACGCGGACGACGAGGCCGTCGTCTACGCCGGCACCGGTCGCTGACCGCCGAACGCCCCCGCGATCCTGCCGATCGCACCCTCCGGTCCCCGCGCCTCCTCCGGCGTTCGGTACCGTCTCCGGGGAGCCCGCCCCGGCACCTCCCGCCAGCACCCTCGGTCCGCTCCTCCCGCGAGCGCCGCACGGACGAAAGAGCACAGCATGAGCAGCACCCCCCTCCACATCGGAGTCGTCGGAGCCACCGGTCAGGTCGGCACCGTCATGCGCCGCCTCCTCGAGGAGCGCGACTTCCCGATCGCGTCGATCCGCTTCTTCGCGACCGCCCGCTCGGCCGGCACGACCCTGCCGTTCCGCGGCGAGGACATCGTGGTCGAGGACACCGAGACCGCCGACCCCTCGGGCCTGGACATCGCGCTCTTCTCGGCCGGAGCGACGGGGTCGCGCGCGCAGGCGCCCCGCTTCGCCGCCGCGGGCGCCGTGGTCATCGACAACTCCAGCGCCTGGCGGATGGACCCCGAGGTCCCGCTGGTCGTCAGCGAGGTGAACCCGCACGCGATCGAGCAGGCCGTGAAGGGCATCATCGCGAACCCGAACTGCACCACGATGGCTGCGATGCCGATCCTCAAGGTCCTCGACCGCGAGGCCGGCCTCACCCGCCTCATCGTCAGCACCTACCAGGCCGTCTCGGGCAGCGGGCTCGCGGGAGCGAACGAGCTGGCCGGTCAGGTCCGCGCGGCCGTCGCCGACGAGCACCTGCTCGACCTCGTGCACGACGGCTCGGCGGTCGCCTTCCCGGCACCGGAGAAATACGTCGCGCCGATCGCGTTCGACGTCATCCCGTTCGCCGGCAGCCTCGTCGAGGACGGACTGAACGAGACCGACGAGGAGAAGAAGCTCCGCAACGAGAGCCGCAAGATCCTCGAGCTGCCCGGCCTGCTGGTCTCCGGCACCTGCGTGCGCGTGCCGGTCTTCACCGGCCACTCGCTCTCGGTGAACGTCGAGTTCTCCGCGCCGCTCAGCCCCGAGCGCGCCCGCGAGCTGCTCGCCGACGCCCCCGGTGTCGCGCTGCGCGAGGTGCCGACCCCGCTCGAGGCCGCCGGCAGCGACCCGAGCTACGTCGGCCGCATCCGCGCCGACGAGGGCGCCCCCGAGGGCCGCGGCCTCGCCCTCTTCATCAGCAACGACAACCTCCGCAAGGGCGCGGCGCTCAACGCCGTGCAGATCGCCGAGCTGATCGCGGCCAAGCAGCCCGTCGCCTGACCCGGCGCGGATCTCGACACGCCCTCTGCGAGGGCTGCTCGATCAGCATGGAGCGCCCGCCTGCGCCGCGGCGCCTGCATGCTGGTCGAGTAGCCGCGGAGCGGCGTATCGAGACCCACGTGTCCGAGCATCGGCCGCCCCCGCCGACCCCCGACGGGAAAAGCCGTCAATTTGATGGGGGAGCGGGCCCCCGGCCCGCCTGCCGCCCGGCGCCCGACGGTAAACTCGACTCTCGTGAACTCCTCGGAACCGGTCGACGTCGCCCTCATCGGTGGGGGCATCATGAGTGCCACCCTCGGTGCACTCCTCACCAAGCTCCAGCCCGACTGGACCATCGCCGCCTACGAGCGCCTGGGCGACGTGGCGCAGGAGTCGTCGAACCCCTGGAACAACGCGGGCACCGGCCACGCCGCCCTCTGCGAGCTGAACTACATGCCCGAGGCGGCCGACGGCTCCGTCGATCCCGCGAAGGCGATCCAGATCAACGAGCAGTTCCAGATCTCGCGCCAGTTCTGGTCGAGCCTGGTCGAGGCCGGTGACATCCGCGAGCCCTCGAGCTTCATCAACTCCGCCCCGCACATGACCTTCGTGCACGGCGAGGCCAACGTCGAGTACCTCCGCAAGCGCTACGAGGCGCTGAAGGACCAGCCGCTCTTCGCCGGCATGGAGTTCACCGAGAGCACGAAGACCATCCACGAGTGGGCTCCCCTGCTGATGGAGCAGCGCCCCGCCGGTGGCGGCCCCTACGCCGCCACGCGCATCCCGGCCGGCACCGACGTCGACTTCGGCGCCCTCACCCACCAGCTCTTCGACCACGTCGTCGCGCACGGCGGCACCCTCGACACCGGCCACGAGGTCACCGGGATCACCCGGCAGAAGGACGGCACCTGGCGCCTGGACCTCAAGCAGAAGGTCGGCGGCACCCCCAAGAAGGTCGTCGCCCGCTTCGTGTTCGTCGGGGCCGGCGGCGGTGCCCTGCACCTCCTGCAGAAGTCGGGCATCCCCGAGATCAAGGGCTTCGGCGGCTTCCCCATTTCCGGCCAGTTCCTCCGGACCGACAACCCGGCGATCGTGGCCCGGCACCAGGCGAAGGTCTACGGCAAGGCCGCCGTCGGCGCCCCGCCGATGTCGGTCCCGCACCTCGACACCCGCGTCGTCGACGGCCAGGCGTCGCTGCTGTTCGGCCCGTACGCCGGCTTCACGCCCAAGTTCCTCAAGCGCGGCTCCTGGCTCGACCTGCCGCTCTCGATCCGCCCGCACAACATCGGCCCGATGCTCGCCGTCGCCCGCGACAACCTCGACCTGATGAAGTACCTGCTCGGCGAGGTCCTGGCGGGCCGCGACAAGAAGATGAAGGCTCTGCGCGAGTTCCTGCCCACCGCCCGCTCGGAGGACTGGTACCTCATCACCGCGGGTCAGCGCGTCCAGGTGATGAAGAAGGACGAGAAGAAGGGCGGCGTGCTGCAGTTCGGCACCGAGGTCATCACCGGCGCGGACGGCACGATCGCCGGCCTGCTCGGCGCCTCGCCCGGGGCCTCGACGGCGGTGCCGATCATGCTCGACATCGTCAAGCGCTGCTTCCCCGACCGGATGAAGGCCTGGGAGCCGCGGATCCGCTCGCTCGTGCCGAGCTACGGCTCCACGCTCAACGACGCCCCGGAGACGGCGGAGCGCACCGTCGCCGCGACCTCCGAGGCGCTCGCGCTCCGCGCCTCGGTCTGAGCACCGAGGGCGGGATGAGCACGCTGATCGAGTAGCCCGCACAGCGGGCGTGTCGAGATCCACCGTCGTCAGAAGACGGGTCTGGAGACCCGCCCTGCTGAGGACGGTGGGTCTCGATACGCCCCTGCGGGGCTACTCGACCAGCATGGATCCATCGGAATGTTCGAACACATGTTCTAATGGACGCATGAGGTGGAGCGGGCAGGCGATCGGCGCGGCGGACGAGGCCGCGCTCCCGGGCCTGGTCAAGCTCACCGAGCTCGTCCGGACCGTCCGCACCCCGGAGTTCGACGGCATCACCTTCTACGAGGTGCTCGCGAAGTCGGCGCTGAACCGGGTGCACTCCTCGTCGAAGATGCCGTTCGGCTGGACGATCAACCCGATGCGCGGCTGCACGCACGCCTGCACCTACTGCTTCGCCCGGCCCACGCACGAGTACCTCGAGTTCGACGGCGGCAGCGACTTCGATTCGCAGATCGTCGTCAAGGTGAACGTCGCCGAGGTGCTCGCCCGCGAGCTCGCCCGTCCCAGCTGGGAGCGCCACCCGGTCGCGCTCGGCACGAACACGGACCCGTACCAGCGCGCGGAGGGCCGCTACCGGCTGATGCCCGGCATCATCGCCGCGCTCGCCGCCTCCGGCACCCCGCTGTCGATCCTCACCAAGGGGTCGCTGCTCCGGCGCGACCTGCCGCTGCTGCGCGAGGCGGCTGAGCACGTGCCCGTCGACCTCGGCGTCTCGATCGCCGTGTTCGACGAGGACCTGCAGCGCTCGATCGAGCCCGGCGCGCCGACCGCCGCGGCCCGGCTGGCGACCGTCACCGCCGCGAGGGAGGCGGGCTTCGAGTGCTCGGTCTTCCTGATGCCGATCCTGCCGTTCCTCACCGACACCCGCGCCCACCTCGACGCCTCGCTCCGCGCCTGCCGCGAGGCGGGAGCGAGCACGATCATGTACTCCACGCTCTACCTCAAGCCCGGAGTGAAGGAGTGGTTCCTCCAGTGGCTCGCGCAGGAGCACCCGGAGCTGCTCGACCGCTACCGGTCCCTCTATCCCGGGCGCTCCGCCTACGCGCCGGTCGAGTACCGCCGCTGGCTGTCCGCGCGGATCCGGCCGCTGATGCGCGACCACCGGCTGGAGGAGGGCGAGGCCGACCCGGCGACGGGCTCGATGCGGTCCTCGGCGCTCGGCCCGATCGCGCGGGGGGCCTCGGCGCTCGCCTCGCTCGGCACGCTCCGGACGCTCGGCGGCGAGCACGGCCGACCGCAGGACGGCGAGGCGGGCACGCGCCACGACGGCCTCCGGAACGGCGGTCTGATCCTCCGCGAGCTGGGCGAGGACGGGGCCTCGGTCCTGCCCGGGGTCGGCCAGCCGACGCTGTTCTGAGGCCGCCGCGGTCGTCCGCGTCCCCGCGGCTAGGATCGTCGCATGCTCCCTCGCCCCGGTGAGCCGACGTCCGGCTCCTCCGCCCGGGCCGCGGAGGTCCGCACGGCGGAGACCCGGTCCGCCGAGACCAGGTCGGCGGAGACCCGGTCCGCCGAGACCCCGCCCGCCGAGGGAGCCGCCCGGCCGGTCCGGCTCGGCATCCTCGACGACCACGAGCTGCTCCTGGACAGCATGAGCAGCTGGATCGCCGCCAACGCGCCCGACTTCGAGCTCGTGGTGAGCGCCGGCACCTGGATGGAGCTGGTCACCAGCACCGTGTTCCCGACCCAGGTGGTCCTGATGGACTTCGAGCTGAGCGAGCCGATCTCGATCGAGGCGCGGATCCGCACCTGTCGAGCCGCCGGAGCGACCGTGATCGTCCTCGCCGAGCACGAGGACGAGGAGATCCGCGAGCGCTCGCTGCGGGCGGGGGCCGCGCGGCACCTCACGAAGGCGCAGTCGATGCAGGACGTGATGGAGGCGGCGCGCTCGGCGATGGCCATGCGCTCGACCGCCGGATCCGCCTCGCAGTGGCGCCCCCTCCCGATCGGCGTGGCCGCCCAGCAGCGGCCCCGGCTGAGCGCGGGGGAGCTGGAGGCGCTGCGCCTCTACGTGGCCGGCGCCAGCACTCCCGAGGTCGCCGCCAGGATGAACGTGCAGTTCGAGACGGCGAAGACCTACCTCCGCCGCGTCCGGCAGAAGTACGTGAAGGTCGGTCGGCCGGCCGGCCGGCGCGCCGATCTGATCCGCCGGGCCGCGGAGGACGGCTTCCTCGAGTGACCGCGACGATCACGACGGCGACGACCACGACGACCACGACGACGACCACGGCCGCGCACGGCGCGACCCGCGGGTGCAGCCCGCGACCGAGCAGAGACAGGATCTGATGGCGAAGCTCTACTTCCGCTACGGAGCGATGAACAGCGGCAAGAGCACCTCGCTCCTGCAGGCCGCGCACAACTACGAGGAGCGCGGGCACCGGGTGCTGCTCGCGAAGCCCGCGGTCGACACCAAGGGCGAGGAGCTCATCGTGTCGCGGCTCGGCGTGACCCGTCCGGTGGACATCCTGTTCGAGCCCGACGGCGATCCGATCGCGGTCTTCTCCGCCGCGCGGGCGCGCGTCCTCGCCGAGACGGCCCGCGACGTCAGCGCGCTGCTCGTCGACGAGGCGCAGTTCCTGCCCGAGTCGCACGTCGACGATCTGCTCCGGATCGCGATCCTGGAGAACGTGCCCGTCCTCGCCTACGGCATCCGGACCGACTTCCGGACCGCCGCGTTCCCCGGCAGCAGGCGGCTCCTCGAGATCGCGCACAGCCTCGAGGAGCTGAAGACGATCTGCCGCTGCGGCCGGAAGGCGATCTTCAACGGCCGGGTCGTGGACGGCCGGTTCGTCTTCGACGGCGACCAGGTCGCGATCGACGGAGCCGAGGTCACCTACGAATCGCTCTGCGGTTCCTGCTACCTCCAGGAGAGCCGCGGGCGGCTGCGCGGCTAGCAGTGCCGAGATGTGCTCATCCTGCGTGACCCATCCGAAACAAGGATGTGGGTAGCCTTGCGGGCGTGACATCACCGGAAACGCATCCAGGCCTTCCGACGCCGCACGCGCGGCCGGGGGGATCGACGGCGACGCAGGGGACCCCGCCCAAGCGCCGTCCGTCCTGGGAGCAGGACTACCGCCGGCGTCTTCTCGCCACCGACGTGATCGCGATCCTCGTCTCGGTCTTCGGCACGCAGCTGTTCTGGTTCGACCTCGACCTGAACTCCGACGTGGGCTTCAACAACCCCGTCGACATCGCCGTCAGCTACACCTGGGTCTCGGTCGTGCTCTCGATCGGCTGGCTCCTCGCCCTGCAGGTCTTCGACACCCGCGACCGCCGCATCGTCGGCACCGGCTACGTCGAGTACCGGCGGATCGTCGACTCCTCGATCTGGCTCTTCGGCATCGTCGCGATCATCGCGTACCTCCTGCAGATCCTGCTGGCGCGCGGCTACATCATCACGGCGTTCCCCGCCGGGATCCTGCTGATCTGCGTCGGCCGCCTCGTCTGGCGCTCCTGGCTCACCCGCCAGCGCAAGGTCGGCCGCTTCTCCAGCCAGGTCGTCCTGCTCGGCTCCCGCGCGAGCGTGCTGCACACGGCGCGCGAGCTGCGCCGCGGCACCGAGGCCGGCTACAAGCTGGTCGGGGCGGTCTCCACCTCCGTCGGCGGCGCCGAGGCGCTCACGAGCGAGGCGGAGCTGGCGGGTCTCTCGCTGCACGGCTTCTCCGGGATCGACGGCGTGCGCGCGGTGATGGACGCGACCGGCGCCGACACCGTCGTGGTCACGAGCTCCGACGAGCTCGCGCCCCAGCGGATCCGCGAGCTCAGCTGGACCCTCGAGCCCGGTCGCGAGCACCTGGTGGTGGCGCCGAGCCTCACCGACATCGGCGGTCCGCGCATCCACACCCGTCCGGTCGCCGGACTCCCGCTGATCCACGTCGAGACCCCGCGCTTCGACGGCCGGCAGCGCTTCGCCAAGCGGCTGTTCGACATCGCCGCGTCGACGATGCTGATCATCCTCAGCGCGCCCGTGCTGATCGTCGTCGCCGTGCTGGTGAAGACGACGAGCCCGGGTCCGATCCTGTTCCGGCAGGAGCGCATCGGGCTGAACGGCTCGACCTTCGAGATGCTCAAGTTCCGCTCGATGGTGGTGGACGCCGAGGCGCGCCTGGCCGAGCTGGCCGCGCAGCAGCGCGACGAGGGCAACAGCATCCTCTTCAAGATGGCGAAGGACCCCCGGGTCACCAAGGTCGGCACCGTCCTGCGCCGCTTCAGCCTCGACGAGCTGCCGCAGTTCCTCAACGTCTTCCGCGGCGACATGTCGCTGATCGGCCCCCGCCCGCCGCTGGCCCGCGAGGTCGAGCAGTACGAGGAGCACGTGCACCGCCGCTTCCTGATGAAGCCCGGCATCACCGGCCTCTGGCAGGTCAGCGGCCGCTCGAACCTCTCGTGGGAGGACACCGTCCGCCTCGACCTCTACTACGTCGAGAACTGGTCGATGACCGGTGACATCGTCATCCTCTTCAAGACCGCGCGCGCGGTCCTGGCGAGGGACGGGGCCTATTGACCGGCGCGGACCGGACGGGTGCCGAGCCCGCCGGCGCGGAGAAGACCCCGTCGCGGAGCCTGTCGCTCGCGATCCTGGAGGTGCCCTTCCGCGTCGAGCTCGGTCCCGGGCTCTCGGACGAGGACGTCGCGCGAATCAGGAGCAGCTGGCAGTCCTGCGCGGCTGAGGACACCGCCGAGGCCCGCGTGATCTCCGCCGACGTCCTCGGCCCGGCCGCGAGCACCGGCGCCGGCGTCCGGGTCCAGGCGCACTCCGTCGCTCAGCTGGAGGAGTCGCTCACCTCGACGCTCACGCTCGAGGCCATCGGGGAGCGCCGCGCGGAGCTGCTCATGCTGCACGCCTGCGGGGTCGCCGCCGACGACGGCCGCGTCCTCGCGTTCGTGGCCGCCTCCGGCACCGGGAAGACGACCGCCTCGCGGGTGCTGGGCGCGCGCTTCGGCTACGTCACCGACGAGACGGTCGCCGTCACTCCCGAGGGCGGCGTGCTGCCCTACCCGAAGCCGCTGTCGGTGAAGCCCCTGACCGGCAGCGCGCCGAAGGCGCAGCTCTCGCCGGTCGACCTCGGACTGCGCCCCCTCCCGCAGGCGCCGCTCGTGCTGGCGGGCGTCGTGCTGCTCGATCGCCGCGACGGCGTCGACGAGCCCCGCCTCGAGCAGGTCGATCCGACCGACGCGATCGACGACCTGGTCCCGCAGACCTCCTACCTCGCCTCCCGCCCGAGGGCGCTCTGGGACCTGGTTCGCACGCTCGCCTCCGTCGGTGGCGTGAAACGACTGGTCTACTCCGAGGCGGAGGGCGTGCTCCCCCTGGTGGACGGCCTGCTCGCCGCCTCCCAGGAGCCGGCACCGTCGATCTGGGACGAGGTCCTCGCTCTGCCGATCGACGTGGAGGACGCGGCGGGAGACGGGTCGGTCCGCCGTGCGCGCGTCGACGACGCGCTCCTGCTGCCCAGCGGCGAGGTCCTCGTCTTCCGCGAGAACACGGTGATCCGGCTCGCCGGCATCGGTCCGACGGTGTGGCGCGCCGCCGGCGACGGCGTCGATCAGCCCGCCCTCGTCGCCGCGGTCCTGGCCGAGCTCGGCGGTCCGCCGGAGGGGATCGATGCGGCCGCCGCCGTGTCCGCGGCCGTCGACGAGCTGCGCGGTCTCGGCGTGATCACGAGCGGTGCTCCGCCCCGGCCAGCCCCGGAAGGGGTGCACGCCTGACCGGTCCGGAAACGGGCCCGTCATACCGGCGTGCAACAATTCTGAAGCCCGTCTCCGGCGCTCGCCGCTCGGTCCGAACCAGTGAAGGAACTTGACACTGTGGAACTTAGAGACGTCCTGCGACTTCTCCGCACGCACTGGCTCGCCCTCGTCGCGGCCGTGCTCCTGGGCACTCTCGTGGCCTACGGCTGGTCGCTGACCCAGAAGCCGCGCTACGCGGCCGAGGCGCAGGGACTCGTCTCCGCGGCGGTCGCCGACGCCGGAGGCGACCCGAGCCAGGCGATCTACCTCCGCCAGATCGCCGACTCGGTCGCGAAGTCGAGCACCCTGACCTACGTGCCGATCGCGAAGTCGCGGAACGTCGCCGAGATCGTCATCGCCAACCTCGGCCTCGACGTGAGCGCGGAGTCCCTCATCACCGCGGTCCAGGTCACCCCGGACCCGGAGTCGCCGATCCTCGACGTGCGCGCGACGGCGTCCACCCCCGAGGGCGCGCGCACCCTCGCCGACGCCTGGATCGACGCGATCGCGATCCGCATCCAGCAGGTCAACGAGGAGTCCGGGGCCGGCGACACCGTCAGCCTCGCCGGCGTCCAGTCGGCCGCTCTGCCGTCCGCGCCCGAGTTCCCGAACGTGCGCCTCGTGCTCGGCGTCGGCGCGCTGGCCGGTCTCGTGCTCGGCCTCGTCTACGCCTTCGTCCGCAACACCCTCGACCGCCGGATCCGGACCGCCGAGGTGGTCGAGCGCCTGTTCGACCTCCCCGTGGTCGGCACGCTCCCGATCGACAAGCGGCTGAACGAGACCAACCGCATCGTGCCCGAGGCGGACACGACCGACTACGTGAAGTCCGACGGCAAGCACGCTCTCGCCGAGGCGCTGCGCGAGCTGCGCACGAACCTCCAGTTCATGAACGTCGACAGCCCGCCGCGGATCATCGTCGTCACCAGTCCGCTGCCCTCCGACGGCAAGTCGACCGTGACCGCGAACCTCGCCGTCACGCTCGCCGCCTCCGGGCAGCGCACCGTCGTCGTCGACGGCGACCTCCGCAAGCCCACCGTGGCGAAGTCCTTCGGTCTCGTCCCCGGCGTCGGCCTCACCGACCTGCTGATCGGCAAGGCCGAGCTGCAGGACGTGCTCCAGCCCTGGGGCCCCTCGGGCAACCTCTGGATCCTCGGCGCCGGCTCGATCCCGCCGAACCCGAGCGAGCTGCTCGGCTCGAACGGGATGGACATCCTCCTGCACGAGATCGCCCGCGAGGCGATCGTCATCGTGGACGCCCCGCCGCTGCTGCCCGTCACCGACGGCGCGATCCTCACCGCCCGCACCGACGGCGCCCTCGTCGTCATCTCGGCCGGCCGGACCACGACGGACGAGCTCGGCAAGGCGATCCAGAACCTCGAGCGGGTCAGCGGCCACACCCTCGGCGTGATCCTCAACCGCGTCCCCCCGCGCGGGCAGGTCGGCCGCGGGTACGGCTACTACTACACGAGCTACTACGGCTCGCAGAAGTCGGGCGCCCGCCCCGACGCCGCGGCCCAGCCGGCCCCCGCACCGGCCCCGTCCGCGGTCTGAGCGGTCGAGGATGACGTTCCCGGGTGACGACGGCCTGCGGCGCGCCCGGCGCGGCTGGCGTCCCGGTGAGGCGGCCACGCCGTCCTCGGCCCCGGTCTTCACCGTCCTCGCGGTCTGCACCGGCAACATCTGCCGCTCGCCGATGGCGGAGCAGCTCCTGCGGGCCGAGCTCGGCGACCTGACCGGTCCGACCGGAGCGGCGCTCCTCGCCTTCCGCAGCGCGGGCGTGCAGACCCGCGACGGCTACCCGATGGAGCCGACCTCGGCCCGCCTCTCGGCCGAGCTCGGCGGCGACACCTCGGGCCACCTCAGCGCGAAGCTCACCGAGGCCGTCGCGGGGGAGGCGGACCTGATGCTCGCCATGACCCGCGAGCACCTCGTCGACGCGTCGCGGCGGCACCCGCCGCTCCTGCTGCGCGGCTTCACCCTCAGCGAGTTCGCCCGCGTGCTGCCCTTCGTCCTCGCCGAGGTGCCGATCCCGGAGGTCGAGGACCCCGCTGCGCGGCTGCGCGCAGTGGTCCGCCTGGCCGCCGCGAACCGCGGTCGAGCGCCCCGCGGGGACGGCGACGACATCGACGATCCGATCGGCCGCAGCGAGAGCACCCACGTCCGCGTCGCTCAGGAGATCGCCGCGGCCGTCCACGACATCTCCCGGGATCTGAGAGCATTGGCGCGGAGCTGACCTCGCGCGCGCCGCGCGGGCTCCCTCTGCTCCACCTGTTCCTCCCTCACGCAGTCGCCGACGCGACATCGACCCGCCTACGATTCGGAGAAATCCCGTGAAGCTTTCTGTCATTGGTTGCGGCTACCTCGGAGCCGTCCACGCCGCCGCGATGGCCGAGCTCGGCCACGACGTCATCGGCATCGACGTCGACCCGGGGAAGATCGAGGCCCTCTCGGCCGGCACTGCTCCGTTCTTCGAGCCGGGTCTGCCCGAGCTCCTCTCCAAGGGCGTGGCCTCGGGCCGCCTCCGCTTCTCGACCGACACGGCCGACGCCGCCGACGCCTCGGTGCACTTCATCGCGGTCGGCACGCCGCAGAAGAAGGGCGAGAACGCCGCCGACATGACCTACGTCGACGCCGCGATCGACGGGATCCTGCCGCTGCTGACGGCGGACTCGCTCGTCGTCGGCAAGTCGACCGTCCCGGTCGGCACCGCCGCCCGCCTCGCCGAGCGGATCGCCGCCAGCGGCGCGACGCTCGCCTGGAACCCGGAGTTCCTCCGCGAGGGCTTCGCCGTCGAGGACACGATCAGCCCCGACCGCCTCGTCTACGGCGTGCCCGCGGGTGCGGCCGGCGAGGCCGCGAAGGCGACCCTCGACGAGGTCTACGCGACGGCTCTGGCCGCCGAGACCCCGTTGGTGGTCACCGACTACGCGACCGCCGAGCTCGTCAAGGTCTCGGCCAACGCCTTCCTCGCCACCAAGATCTCGTTCATCAACGCGATCGCCGAGATCGCGGAGGTCACCGGCGCCGACGTCACGCAGCTCGCCGACGCGATCGGCTACGACGTGCGCATCGGCCGCCGCTTCCTCAACGCCGGCATCGGCTTCGGCGGCGGCTGCCTGCCCAAGGACATCCGCGCCTTCTCGGCCCGCGCGGACGAGCTCGGCGTCGGGGACTCGGTCGCCTTCCTCAAGGAGGTCGACGCGATCAACCTGCGCCGCCGCCAGCGCGTCGTCGACCTCGTCACCGAGGGCCTCGGCGGCTCGGTCGAGGGCAAGACGATCGCCGTGCTCGGCCTCGCCTTCAAGCCGGAGTCGGACGACGTCCGCGACTCGCCGTCGCTCGACGTCGCCACGCGCTTCCACGACCTGGGCGCCGAGGTCGTCGCGACCGACCCGGAGGCGATCGAGAACGCGCGCCGCCGCTACCCCGACATCACCTACACGACCGACATCGACGAGGCCCTGCGCGGCGCCGACGCCGTCGTGGTCGTCACCGAGTGGAAGCAGTTCCGCGCGATCGACCCCGCCGCCGCCGGCGAGAAGGTGGCCGGGAAGTTCGTGGTCGACGGCCGCAACTGCCTCGACCAGGACGCCTGGCGCGCCGCCGGCTGGGAGTACCGCGGCCTCGGCCGCTGATCCTCCCTCACCGGCCCCCGAGCCGCTGATCGTCCGCCGCTGTCGAGCGGTCGCCGGTCAGCGACGCTCCGACCGGGGCGGGACCGCTGGATCCTCGACGACGCCGGAGGCGCCGTGGAGCGGGACGCGCGCAGGAGCGCCGTCCGGTTCCACGGCCCTCCGGCGTCGTCGTGCCAGGAGCAGGCCGCGCAGGAGGGCCCCGATCGCCGCGCCGACCGCGGCGCCGATCGTGTTCGCCAGCACGTCGTGCAGGTCGGCGTGGCGCTGCGCGAGCAGCAGGAGCTGCACGGCCTCGACGGCGGTGCTGGTCAGCATGCCGAGCAGGACGGCGAGCCAGGCCCTGCGCGCAGGCAGGTGCAGTGCGGCGAGCAGCCCCAGGGGGACGAACAGCAGCACGTTCGCCGCCGCCTCGATGCGGGTGTAGTCGAGGAGCTCGAGCCCCTCGCGTCGCGGCCTGTCGAGGATCTGCCGGAGCTCGTCCGTGCGCCCTCCGTCGACGGGGGTGGGCCAGAAGACGACGGCCGCGAGGACCAGGGCGTAGACGATCGCCGCGAGGACGGTGAGGCGGGTCAGCGATCGGGGCACGGTGCTCGTCTCGGCGAGGGTCGCCGCGGCGACGGGAGGGAGCGCGTCGACGGCGAGCGCGAGAGCGTCCCAGTCTTCCCGGCGCGCTCGCGGTGCGTCGGCGATGGCGCCGGATCGTCGACGCGATGGCGCCGTCCGTGCGGTCCCGTCCGGCTGCGCCCCGGGAACGACGAAGCCCGGGAACGACGATGCGCGGAAACGCAGAAGCCCGGGAACGCAGAAGCCCGGCCCGGATCATCGATCCTGGCCGGGCTTCTCACCGGTCGGGGTAGCGGGATTCGAACCCACGACCTCCTCGTCCCGAACGAGGCGCGCTACCAAGCTGCGCCACACCCCGGTGGACTCTTCGCGGTGAACCGCTCACGAGCCTCGTCAATAGTAGCCGATTTCGGCGGCGGTGTCGGACACCCGCCGTGATGCCGGGCGAGGGCCGCTCAGGCCACCGGCTCGAGCGTCACCAGGCTGACCTCGGGGCGGCAGGCGAAGCGCACCGGCGCGTAGATCGAGGTGCCGACCCCGGCGGAGACGTTCAGGTGCGCGCTGCGCAGGCCGTTGTCCCAGCTGGAGAACCCGGAGACCTTGTCCCGCGGGATGTCGCAGTTGGTCACCAGCGCGCCGAAGCCGGGCACGCAGACCTGCCCGCCGTGGGTGTGGCCCGCGAGGATCACCTCGGCGCCGCGGGCGACGAAGTCGTCCAGGACGCGCTGGTAGGGCGCGTGCGCGACGCCGATGCTGACGCCGGCCGGCTCGTCCTCCGACGCCCGCAACTCGTCGACGGCGCCCGCCACGAGGTCGATCCGGTCGAGGCCGATGTGCGGGTCGTCCACGCCGAACAGCTCGACCCGGGTGCCGCGGACGTCGAGGCTGGTCGCCGTGTTGTTGAGGTCCTGCCAGCCGAGCTCGTCGGTGAAGAAGCCCGTCAGCGCCCGGGTGTCGAGGTCGCTGGCGTTGCGCGCGGGGTTCTTCGACGGGCCGCGGAAGTAGCGCAGCGGGTTCTTCACCCGCGGGCCGAAGTAGTCGTTCGAGCCGTTGACGAAGACGCCGGGGACGCCGGCGAAGGGCTCGAGTGCCCGGCGGATGCCGAGGACGCCGTCGCGGTGGCCCAGGTTGTCCCCGGTGTCGACGACCAGATCGGGCGCCAGGGCGGTGAGCGAGCGGATCCAGTCCTGCTTCTTCGTCTGCCACGGCGCCATGTGCAGGTCGGAGACGTGCAGGATCCGCAGCGGAGCGGAGCCCGCGGGGAGCACGGGGACGGGCACGTGGCGAACGGTGAACAGCGTCCGCTCGATCGCGATGCCCCAGACGGCGGCGGCGCTCCCGACGGCGGCGACGGCCGCGAGGGCCGTGGTGAGGGGGCGAGCGCTGCGTCCGGTCATGGATCCTTCTCTCGTCGGGGGCGGGGCGCGGGAGCGACCGCGTACAGTCTGCCCGACGCGGCGCGGGGGACGACCCGGCGTCAGCCGCCGGGCGGCGGGGTGGACGGACCGGCGCTGATCTGCAGTGCGATCGGGGCCCCGCGGGTGAGGCGGGAGCCGGCCGGCGGGTTCGTCTGCGCGACCGAGCCCGCGGGTCGGTCGGAGGGCACGCGGTTCGGGTCGACCGTCACGACGAAGCCGAGCTCGCGCAGACGGGCGGTGGCGGCGGCGGGGTTCTGGCCGGTCACCTCGGGCACCGCCTGCTGCGGCGCGTCGACGAGCGACTGCTCGGGTGACGGGAAGGCCGATCCGCCGTACTTCTGGTCGGCGACGCGCATGATCCGCGGCCAGATCTGGTGGCGCACCTGGCCGGCGTTGACCCGATTGAGGCTGAAGCCGCGCATCGAGGTGAAGCCGCTGACGTTGCCGACCCAGGTCGCCGTGGCCACCTCGGTGCTCGCGCCGACCATCCAGGTGTGCACGGCGTTGTCGGTGGTGCCGGTCTTGCCGATGTGCGGGACGCCGGTGCCGGTCGCGGAGGCCCGGCCGGTGCCGCCCGTCATCACCTGCTGGAGGGCGAAGTCCGCGGTCGCGGCGACCTGCTCGGACATGCCCTGCGTGCAGGTGCTCGCGGGCGGCGCGACATCGGCGCCGCCGCGGTCGACGATCCGGTCGATCGCGATCGGCGTGCAGACGGTGCCCTTGTTGGCGAAGCCCGCGAAGGCGGTCGCCATCGTCAGCGGCGCGATCTCGTTGGTGCCGAGGATGGTCGGTGCGAACTTCTGCAGCTCGGTGCCGTCGGCGCGGTGCACGCCCATCGCGAGCGCGGTGTTCCGGATGCCGCAGAGGTCGAGCTGCTGCGCCATCGCGGCGAAGCCGGTGTTGATCGAGCCCTTGGTCGCGTCGAGCGCGGAGTAGACGCCGCCGTTGCCGCCCTCGTCGTTCTTGGGGTCCCAGCTGTCGCCGTAGTAGGTGCCGTCGGGCTCGCAGCTGTCGCGGAAGGTCGTGTAGGCGCGACGGGTGCCGTCGACGGTCTCGTTCAGCGCGCGGCCCTCCTGCAGCCATTCGGCGAGGGTGAAGACCTTGTAGGTGGAGCCGACCTGGAAGCCGCTGGAGCCGCCGTAGCCGAAGTCGGTGCTGTAGTTGACGCTGGTGTAGTTGGCGCCGGTGACGTCGGGGTCGTTCGAGTAGTCCTTGTTCTGGGTCATCGCGAGGATGCGCCCGGTGCCGACCTCGACCGAGACGCTCGCGCTGCCGATGTTCACCCGCGCCATCGACTTCGGCACCCAGTCCTCGGTGGCCGCGACCGCCGCCTCCTGCAGGTCGGAGTCGAGGGTCGTGTAGATCTGGTAGCCGCCGCGCTTGAAGGTCGCGTCGCGCTCGTCCTGGCTCGCGCCGAAGGCGTCGTCGTTCTTGATCACCCAGGTCACGTAGTCGCAGAAGTAGGCGGCGATGCCGGCGGTCTGGCAGCCGGTGCTCGGCTCGGTGATCACGGGGACGACCGGCGTCGAGGCGGCCTCGCCGATCTGCTCCGGGGTGACCTTCGACTCGATCCCCATCCGGGTGAGGATGTAGTTGCGGCGGTTGAGCGTCTCGGGGTAGCCCTCGACGGCGAGGTTCGCCGGGTCGTCGGGGCGGTCGAAGCGGAACTTCTCCGGGTTGTTGACGATCGCGATGAGGGCGGCCGACTGGGCGAGGGTGAGGTCGCGCGCGCTGGTGTCGAAGTAGTAGCGCGCCGCCGCCTCGATCCCGTAGACCGTGCCGCCGAAGAGCGCGATGTTGAGGTAGCCGAGCAGGATGTCGTTCTTCGGGTACTCCTTCTCGAGCCCGATCGAGAGCCGCATCTCGGCGACCTTGCGCTCGGCGGTGGTCTCCGTGGCCTCGCGGTAGGCGGCGTCGCGCTCGATCGGGTCCGAGAGCGCCTCCGCCTTCTGCACGAGCACGTTCTTGACGTACTGCTGCGTGATCGACGAGCCGCCCTGCACGTTGCCGCCCGAGGCGACCGTGGCGGCGGCGCGGATCGTGCCGAGCAGGTCGATGCCGCCGTGCTCGTAGAAGCGCGGGTCCTCCGAGGCGACGACCGCGTCCTTCACGAACGGCGAGATGTCGTCCCAGCCGACCTCGACGCGGTTCTGCGCGTAGAACGAGGCGAGGAGCACGTCCCCGCCGTTCGCGTCCTTCGCGTAGACGTCGCTCTTCTCGGCGAGCGTGCCGATCTCGAGGTACTCGGGGAGGTTGTCGAACATCGTCACCGTGTTGTTCGCCGCCATGCCTCCGAGTGCGATCGCCGGGGTGACCGACGCCGCGACGAGGACTCCGGCGATGACGCTCATGGCGACGATCCCGATCAGTCCTCCGACCGCGGCGCCGATGGACGTGACGACCCTGTTCCCGACTGCCCCCGACATAGAATCAGCGTAACCGCCGCTCCTGACACGGGACGCGGCTCGACCCGCCGGCGCCGACTCCTCCGGGTGCGGTCCGCCCGGCATCCGCACCCCTGCCTCACGAGGAGAGCCATGTCCGTTCCCCGCTGGGAATACATCACGACGCCGCTGATGATCCACAACACCACCGCGATCCTGAACACCTGGGGCTCCGAGGGCTGGGAGCTCGTGCAGATCGTCACCGGGCCCGAGGGCGGGCTCGTGGCCTACCTCAAGCGCCCGGTCGCCGAGGCCGGCGCGTGATCGCCGAGCGCCTGGCCGAGCTGGGCATCGAGCTCCCCGCGGTCGCGGTGCCGGCCGGCGCCTACATCCCGGCCGTGGTCGAGGGGAACCTGGTCTTCACGGCCGGGCAGATCCCGTTCGTCGACGGCGCACTGCCGGCGACCGGGAAGGTCGGCGCGGGCGTCGAGCCCGAGGTCGCGAAGGACCTGGCCCGCGTCTGCGCGCTGAACGCACTGGCCGCGATCGCCGACGTCATCGGCTCGCTCGACCGGGTGACCCGGATCGTCAAGGTCACCGGCTTCGTCGCCTCCGCGCCGGGCTTCAACGGCCAGCCCGGCGTGATCAACGGGGCCTCCGAGGTGCTCGGCGACGTCTTCGGCGAGGCGGGCAGGCACGCGCGCTCGGCCGTCGGCGTGGCGGAGCTGCCGCTCGACGCTCCGGTCGAGGTCGAGCTGATCGTCGCGTTCGCCTGATCCGGGCCCCGGCCCGAACGCCGAAGGGCGCCGCTCTCCTTCTCGGAGGCGGCGCCCTTCGGCGTTCCCGGCGGGCCCGTCGTCCGCGGCCCGGTCCTCGGCGGCTCAGTCCTCGGCGGCTCAGTCCTCGGCGGCGACCGCGGAGGAGATGACGGCCATCACCTGGGTGTCGGCCAGCGTGGTCGTGTCGCCGACGGCGCGGCCCTCCGCCACGTCGCGCAGCAGCCGGCGCATGATCTTGCCGGAGCGGGTCTTCGGCAGCTCCTGCACGATGAAGATGCGCTTGGGCCGGGCGATCGCGCCGATGTGCTCGGCGACGTGCGCCTTGAGCGTGGCCTCGAGCTCGTCGTGGCCGCCCGCGAGCGCCTCCGCCCGGCTCGCCTTGGCGATGACGAAGGCGACGACGGCCTGGCCGGTGGTCTCGTCCGCCGCGCCCACCACGGCCGCCTCCGCGACGACCGGGTGCGAGACGAGGGCCGACTCGATCTCGGCCGTCGACAGGCGGTGGCCCGAGATGTTCATCACGTCGTCGACGCGGCCGAGCAGCCAGAGGTCGCCGTCCTCGTCGAGCCGCGCTCCGTCGCCGGCGAAGTAGCGATCGCCGAACTTCGACCAGTAGGTCTCGACGTAGCGCTCCGGGTCGCCCCAGATGCCGCGCAGCATCGACGGCCAGGGCTCGGTGATGACGAGCAGCCCGCCGGAGCCCGCGCCGACCGGGGCGCCGGAGTCGTCGACGACGTCGATCGAGATCCCGGGGACCGGGACCTGCGCCGAGCCCGGCTTGAGGGTGGTGACGCCGGGCAGAGGGGAGACCATGATCGCGCCGGTCTCGGTCTGCCACCAGGTGTCGACGATCGGGGTGCGGCCGCCGCCGATGACGTCGCGGTACCAGATCCAGGCCTCGGGGTTGATCGGCTCGCCGACCGAGCCGAGCAGGCGCAGGCTGGACAGGTCGAAGCGCTGCGGGATCTGCCGCCCGAGCTTCATGAAGGTGCGGACGGCGGTGGGGGCGGCGTAGAGGATCGTCACGCCGTGCTTCTCGATGATCTCCCACCAGCGCCCGGCGTGCGGGGTGTCGGGCGTGCCCTCGTACATGACCTGCGTGGCGCCGTTCGCGAGCGGTCCGTAGACCACGTAGCTGTGCCCGGTGATCCAGCCCACGTCGGCGGTGCACCAGTAGACGTCGGTCTCGGGCTTGAGGTCGAACACGGTGCGGTGCGTGTACGCGACCTGGGTGAGGTAGCCGCCGCTGGTGTGCAGGATGCCCTTGGGCTTCCCGGTCGTGCCGCTGGTGTAGAGGATGAACAGCGGCTGCTCGGCGGGGAACGGACGGGCGACGTGGTCGGCGTCGACCGCGACGATCTCCTCGTGCCACCACAGATCGCGCCCCGGGCTCCACTCGACGGAGTTGCCACCGCGGCGGACCACGAGGACGTGCTCGACGCTCGACCCGCCGCCGTCCAGGGCGAGCGCCGCATCGACGGCGGGCTTGAGCGGGAAGACCGAGCCCTTGCGCCAGCCGCCGTCCGCGGTGATGACGAGCTTCGCCTCCGCGTCGTCGATCCGCGCGCGCAGGCTCTCGGCGCTGAAGCCGCCGAAGACGACCGAGTGCACGGCGCCGAGGCGGGCGACCGCGAGCATCGCGACGACGGCCTCGGGGATCATCGGCAGGTAGATCGCGACACGGTCGCCGGCCTGCACGCCCAGGCTCGTGAGGAGGTTGGCCGCGCGCTTCACCTCGGCGGTGAGCTCCGCGTAGGTGAGGTCGCGGCTGTCGCCGGGCTCGCCCTCCCAGTGGATCGCGACGCGGTCGCCGTGGCCGGCGAGGACGTGCCGGTCGAGGCAGTTGTAGGCGACGTTGAGCTCGCCGTCGTCGAACCAGCGCGCGAAGGGCGGCTCACTCCAGTCGAGGGTGCGCGTGAACGGCCGGTGCCAGTGCAGCAGCTCGCGGCTGCGGTCGGCCCAGAAGGCGAGGCGGTCGGCGGCGGCCTGCTCGGCCAGCCCGGCGGTCGCGGCGGCGTCGGCGGCGAACTCCGCGGGCGGCGGGAAGCGCCGCGTCTCCTGCTGGAGGCTGTCGATGGCGCTCGAGCCGGCGGCCCCGGACGCGTCGAGGGGTGTGGACATCTGCGATTCGCTCCTTCGCGAGTGCGACGTGCGCCGTCCGGCGTGGTCGGTTCCGGACCACCGTAGCGTCCGGCTCCGGGGCGGGGAGGGGGCGACGCGAAGCTGACCGTCCGGCGGGGTTTCGTGAAGAGTCGGCTCAGAACGCGAATCGGACTTGGCGAAACGGCCTCCGTGCCCTAACGTTGCATACGGCCGAATGAACTTCGGCTCAGCGGCGCAAGTGATTCCCCCCAATCCAGCGCCGCCGAGGCGGCACCTGTTCCCCCCAATGGGTGCCGCCCCCTTCTCTTCCCTCCGCTGGTCGAGCGCTCAGCTCCCCGGAGGATCCGCACGGTCGGCTCGCAGTCGGCCGGATGCGTCTCCGGCTCGCGCGAGGACGCGCCGGGCACGTCGCTCCTCCCCAGGGGCGTCCTCGGCCCCGCCGTCCACCGCTGCGGTCTTCTGCGCGCCACCGGCGAGCGCGCGCTCCTAGCGTTCCCGGATGACCACCGGTTTCGTCCCGCTCGTTCCCGCCGTCTATCGCCCGGACGCACCTCGCCCACCGGGTGAGGAGGACGGCGGTGCACCGCGGTCCGCGCCGGTCCGTCCCGCGGCGGCGGCGCTGGGCCTGCTCGCCCCGTTCGCGGCGGACCCTGCGGTGACCGACCTCTTCGTCAACGGGGACTCCGGTCTCTGGCTCGACCGCGGCGGCGGAGCGGTCCGCGTCCCGTCGTGGACGCTCGACGCCGCGGGTGCCCGGCGGCTGGCGGTGTCGCTGGTCGCGGCGGGCGGCCGGCACGTCGACGAGGCGAGCCCGTGCGTGGACGTGCGCCTCACGCACGGAGTCCGCGTGCATGTGGTGCTGCCGCCCGTGGCGACCGCCGGGACGCTGATCTCCGTGCGCGTCCCGCGGGCCGACGCCTGGAGTCTCGACGAGCTGCACGCGGCGGGGATGCTCGACGACGCCGGCCGCGGCCTGCTCCGGCGGGCGGTCGAGGCGCGCTGGAACCTCCTGGTCACGGGTGCCGGCGGCTCGGGCAAGACCACGCTCCTCGGCGCGCTCCTGGGCTGCGCGCCCCCGCACGAGCGCCTGGTCGTGATCGAGGACGTCGGTGAGCTGCGGCCCGCGCACCCGCACGTCGTCTCGCTCGAGGCGCGCCAGGCGAACCTCGAGGGAGCCGGCGGCGTCGGTCTCGACCGTCTCGTCCGCGAGGCGCTGCGGATGCGACCGGACCGGCTCGTGCTCGGCGAGTGCCGCGGGGTCGAGCTGCGCGATCTGCTCTCGGCGCTGAACACGGGGCACGACGGGGGAGCGGGGACGCTGCACGCCAACTCGCTCGCCGACGTCCCCGCGCGGCTGGAGGCGCTCGGCTCGCTCGCGGGCATGGGGCCGGAGGCGGTCGCGCGGCAGACGGTCAGCGCGATCGACCTGGTGCTGCACCTCGAGCGGCGGGGCGGCCGGCGCCGGCTCGCAGCCTCGGGCTGCTTCCGACTCGATCCCGCCGGGCGGCTGCGGATCGAGGAGGGCGCCCGGCCGCGCCGGTCCTCGTCGTGAGACGCGACGGGGGGATCGACGAGGTGGCCGCGGTGGTGCACCGGCTGGCGGTGCTGCTCGCCGCGGGTGTCGCGCCGGCGTCGGCGCTCGGGCACCTCGCGGCGTCGGACGGCTCGGAGGCGGCGGGAGCGGCGCGCCGCCGCCGGCTGCTGCGCGCCGTGGCGGTCGAGGCGGCCCGCGGCGGGGACGTCACGGCGGCGATCCTGGCCGGTGTGCCCGCGCCTCGCCGGGGGAGAGGGGCGCGCGGGCGGGTGTGCGCGCGATCCGCCGTGGGAAGGGCGTCGCGCGACGCCCGCGCGATCACGGCGAGGAGACTGCGTGGGCGGCGCTCGCCGCCTGCTGGCGGGTCGCCGCCGACTCCGGCGCTCCGATCGCCGCAGCCCTCGCCGAGCTGGCGGAGTCGATGCGCGAGCTGGGCCGGGCGCGGCGGGACATCGAGGTCGCTCTGGCGGGTCCGCTCGCGACGAGCCGGGTGGTCGGGGTGCTGCCGCTGGTGGCGCTCGGCTTCGGGACGCTGCTCGGCTTCGACGTGCTCGGCGTGCTGCTCGGGACGGTGGCGGGGCTCGTCTGCCTCGGCGGCGGGCTCGGGCTGATGCTCGCCGCCGCCGCGTGGACGCGGCGTCTCGTCCGCGGCGCCGGCCCGGGCGATCCGGCGCCGGACTGGCGCTCGACCTGCTCGCGGTGGCGCTCGCGGGCGGCGGATCGATCGGCGGCGGGCGGGAGCGGGTGCTGGCGGCGCTCGACGAGTGCGGGCTCGCGTCGGGACCGCCGGCGCTGGAGGCCGCGGAGCCGGTGCTCGCGCTGTCGGCCGCGGCGGGGGGTGCCCGCGGGGCGGCTGCTGCGGAGCGAGGCGGCGCTGGCCCGGGTGCGGGCGGCGTCCGAGGCGCGGGAGCGGGCGGCGAAGCTCGGGGTGACGCTGCTGCTGCCGCTGGGAGTGTGCGTGCTCCCGGCGTTCCTGCTGCTGGGGGTGGCTCCGATGATGATCTCGGTGCTGCTGTCGACGTTCGCGGAGCAGGGGTGAGCGGGTGCGCGGGCGCTCTCCACAGGCCGCTCCTTCCTCGTCTCTCCACCGTTCGGGTGGGGGCGGCTCCGGGCGGCTCCGGGCTCGACGATCCTCGAGTGGGGGCAGCGAAGGCGAACGGAGCGAGCGATGGACGGCAGTCGGAGGAACGGTGCGGGGACGATCGGGGCGGGGATGATCGGGGCGGCGGGCCTCGGGGCGGCGCGGGAGTGCTTCCCGCAGCCCGCCTGGGAGGCGGGGCCTCTGCGGCGCTGGGGCGACGAGGAGGGCTCGGCCACCGCCGAGTACGCGATCGCCACGATGGCGGCGGTCGGCTTCGCGGGTCTGCTGGTGGTGATCCTCAAAGGCGACGAGGTGAGGGGGATCCTCACCGACCTGGTGACGCGGGCGCTCACCTCGGGGGGATGAGCGGTGCGGTGCTCTTTCGGCGGCACCCGGGCGATGGTCCGAGCGGGGGAGGGCCGGCCGGGCGGAGGCGGTCGGGGCGAGGAGGGCTCTGCGACGGCGGAGCTGGCGGTGGTGCTGCCGGCGGTAGTGGTCGTGCTGGCGCTCTGCCTCGGCTCGGTCGCGGCCTCGGCGCAGTACGTCCGGCTCGTCGATGCGGCGGCCGACGGTGCGCGTTCGCTGGCGCGCGGGGACGATCCGGTGCGTCCGGTGGCCCGGGCGGACGCGGGTGCGAGCGTGGCGACCTCGGCGGACGGCGGGCTCGTCTGCGTGGACGTCGCCGCGGAGCTGCGGCCGCTGCCGGCGGTGGCGCTGCCGGTCTCGATCCGGTCCTGCGCGCTGGGAGGAGGGCGATGAGTCCACGGAGGGGCAGGTGGAGAGGCCGAGGCCGACGGGTGGGGGGAGAGGGCGACCGCGCGGGGGAGGACGGCTCGGCGGCGGTCGTCGCGGTCGGGGTCGTCGCGGCGACGATCCTGGTCACGGCGGCCGTGCTCGCCGGGTGCGGGGGAGTCGTCGGGCATCAGCG
This sequence comes from Rathayibacter sp. VKM Ac-2804, assembly GCF_009866655.1. Classification (NCBI taxonomy): domain Bacteria; kingdom Bacillati; phylum Actinomycetota; class Actinomycetes; order Micrococcales; family Microbacteriaceae; genus Rathayibacter; species Rathayibacter sp. VKM Ac-2804. Next base: position 3,214,368 of record NZ_CP047420.1, on the reverse strand, counting down.
GGCGGTGGCGGCGGCGGACGCGGCGGCGCTCGCCGCGGCGGACGCGGCCTCCGGTCTGTTCCCGGGAGAGCCGTGCGGGGAGGCCGAGCGGGTCGCCGGAGCAATGACCGCGACCCTCGCGGGGTGCGCGCTGGAAGAAGGGATCGCGACCGTCGAGGTCGTCGTGGCCGTCGGACCGCTCGCGCTGCCCGCCCGATCGCGCGCCGGACCCCCGCCGTGACCGCGGCAGCGAGCCGACGCGGAGCCGGAGGGGAGGAGCTCCCGGTCCTCAGTCCGAGCTGACCCGCAGGTAGCGGTAGGCCGCAGCGGTGGGCCGGGCGCCGCCGCCCTCCTCGTGCTCGAGCGCGCCGGCGAGGAGATAGAGGTAGCGGGCGCCCTCGCGGGCGGCCGGGATCTCGAGGCGGCCCGCCGGGGCCGTGGCCTCGCCGTAGGAGCGGCGGAGGGTCTTGCCCTCGAGCGGTCCGTCGAGGAATTTCGCGGTGTAGGCGGAGATGGTCGGAGCGGAGGTGGGGTGCGTCGTTGCCATGCCTGTCATCATGCGCCGATCGCCGCGATCCGTCACGGGGTGCGGCCCGGGCGATCCGGCGGATCGCCGGGCGGCGACCGGGGCGCTCCCAGCCCGCGGCGAGTGGACGGCGGCGCGGGACGCCCGGGGTCAGTGTGTATGGTGTGCCTGTCGGGCGCCCGAAGCCGACGCGAACGGATCGTCGTTCCTCGTGCGGACGCCGCGCACCGCCTCCCCGCCGAAGGGGACCCGTCGGATCCACTGAATCGTCCGACCCGACAGCATCAATCGAGGAGAACTGTGTCCGGCACGAAGAAGCTGGTGATCGTCGAGTCGCCGGCGAAGGCCAAGACCATCGCCCAGTACCTGGGCGAGGGGTACGAGGTGCTCGCCTCCGTCGGGCACATCCGCGACCTCATCGAGCCGAAGAACCTGCCGCCCGAGCTCAAGAAGGGCGGGCTGGGCAAGTTCTCCGTCGACGTCGACAACGGCTTCGAGCCCTACTACGTCGTCTCCGACCAGAAGAAGAAGACGGTCGCCGATCTCAAGCGCGCGCTGAAGAACGCCGACGAGCTCTTCCTCGCCACTGATGAGGACCGCGAGGGCGAGGCCATCGCGTGGCACCTCCTCGAGGAGCTCAAGCCCAAGGTCCCCGTGAAGCGGATGGTCTTCCACGAGATCACCAAGGACGCGATCCAGAAGGCCCGCGACAACACCCGCGACATCGACACCTCTCTCGTCGACGCGCAGGAGACCCGCCGCATCCTCGACCGCCTCTACGGCTATGAGATCTCGCCGGTGCTCTGGCGCAAGGTCGGGCCCGGGCTCTCCGCCGGCCGCGTGCAGTCCGCCGCCACCCGCCTCGTCGTGGACCGCGAGCGCGAGCGCCTCGCGTTCGTCTCCGCCTCCTACTGGGACCTCGCGACGGTCCTCGCCCCCGAGGCCGACGCCTCGGCGGCCTTCGACGCCCGCCTGGCGCGCCTCGACGGCAAGCGGATCGGCAGCGGCCGCGACTTCGACGACCGCGGACAGCTCAAGGGCGACGTCACCGTCCTCGACGAGTCGTCCGCCGGCGCCCTCGCCGAGGCGCTGCGCGACCCGAAGACGCTCGTGCGCGTCTCGAACCTCGAGTCCAAGCCCTACTCGCGCCGCCCCGCCGCTCCGTTCACCACCTCGACGCTCCAGCAGGAGGCGGCGCGCAAGCTCCGCTTCTCGGCGCGCCAGACGATGAGCGTGGCCCAGTCGCTCTACGAGAACGGCTTCATCACCTACATGAGGACCGACTCGCCCAACCTCTCGCAGCAGGCGCTGAACGCCGCCCGCTCGCAGGCGGCCTCGCTCTACGGCGCCGAGACGGTGCCCGAGAAGCCGCGCCTCTACTCCGGCAAGAACAAGAGCGCGCAGGAGGCGCACGAGGCGATCCGCCCCGCGGGCGAGACCTTCCGCACCCCGGACCAGCTCGCCGGCACCCTCCGCGGCAACGACCACCGCCTCTACGACCTGATCTGGAAGCGCACCGTCGCCTCGCAGATGGCCGACGCGAAGGGCTCGACCGCGACGGTCACCCTGCTCGCCAACCCGGCCGGCGACACGGAGCGCACCGCCGAGTTCACCGCCTCCGGAACGGTCATCACCTTCCGCGGCTTCCTGCTCGCCTACGAGGAGGGCCGCGACGAGGAGCGCCACGGCGCCCGCGACGAGAAGGACGCCAAGCTGCCCGTCCTCGAGGTCGGCCAGAGCCTCGTCGTCGCCGAGGTCGAGGCCAAGGGCCACGAGACGTCCCCGCCCCCGCGGTACACGGAGGCGAGCCTCGTCAAGTCGCTCGAAGAGCTGGGGATCGGGCGCCCCTCGACCTACGCCTCGATCATCACGACGATCGTCGACCGCGGCTACGTCACCCCGCGCGGCACGGCGCTCGTGCCCAACTGGATCGCCTTCTCGGTGGTGCGCCTGCTCGAGGAGTTCTTCTCCGACCTCGTCGAGTACGACTTCACCGCCGCGATGGAGGGCGACCTCGACCGCATCGCCGGCGGCGAGGAGGACCGGGTCGACTGGCTGAACCGCTTCTACTTCGGCGGCGGCGACCAGCCGGGGCTCCGCCACGTGGTCGACAACCTGGGCGAGATCGATGCGAAGAGCATCAACTCGGTCCGGATCACCGACGACATCACCCTGCGCATCGGCAAGTACGGCCCCTACCTCGAGGTCGCCCAGGAGGAGGGGCAGGAGACGCCGCGCCGCGTCAACCTGCCGCTCGAGCTCGCTCCCGACGAGCTCACGCCCGCGAAGGCGCAGGAGCTGGTCGACGCCCCCGTGCAGACCGACCGCGTGCTCGGCAGCAACCCGGACTCGGGCAAGACCGTCGTGGTCAAGGACGGCCGCTTCGGCCCGTACGTGACCGAGGTCGACCCGGAGCCGGAGACCACCGCCGACCCCGCCACCGGCGAGGTCGTCGAGTCGGCGCCGGCCAAGCGCGGCGCCAAGAAGCCGGCCGCGGTGAAGCCGCGCACGTCCTCGCTCTTCAAATCGATGGACGTCGCGACCGTCGATCTCGCCACCGCGCTGCGCCTGCTCGACCTGCCGCGCACCGTCGGCGAGGACCCGGAGTCGGGCGAGCCGATCACCGCGCAGAACGGCCGCTACGGCCCGTACCTGAAGAAGGGGACGGACAGCCGCTCACTCACCAGCGAGGACCAGATCTTCGAGGTCGACCTGCCGACCGCGCTCGAGGTGTTCGCCCAGCCGAAGTACGGCGCCAAGCGCGCCACGAGCGCCCTCGCGGAGTTCGAGGCCGACCCCGTCAGCGGCAAGCCGATCCGGATCCGCGACGGCCGCTTCGGCGCCTACGTGACCGACGGCGAGACCAACGTCACCATCCCCAAGGGCCAGCCGATCGAGGAGATCGACTTCGAGCAGGCGGTCCAGATGCTCGCGGACAAGCGGGCGAAGGGCCCGGCGCCCAAGAAGGCCCCGGCCAAGCGGGCGCCCGCCAAGAAGCCCGCGGCGAAGACCACGGCAGCCAAGACGACGGCGACGAAGACCACCGCCGCGAAGACCACGGCGGCGAAGGCGACGACGGCCAAGACCACGGCGGCGAAGACCACGGCCGCTGAGTCCACGGCGGCGAAGACCACCGCCGCGAAGAAGCCCGCCACCACCCGAGCCCGCAGCACCGCGGCGAAGACGACGGGCGCGACGGAGTCGTGACCGGCCTCTTCGTCACCCTGGAGGGCGGGGACGGCGCGGGCAAGACCACGCAGGCCCGGCTGCTCGAGGAGTGGCTGGGCTCGCGCGGCGAGACCGTGCGGCGCACCCGCGAGCCGGGCGGGACCGATGTCGGCGTGCAGATCCGCGAGATCGTGCTGCACCACCGCGGGGAGATCGATCCGCGGGCCGAGGCGCTCCTCTACGCCGCTGACCGCGCGCAGCACATCGGCACCTTCGTCCGCCCCGCGCTCGAGCGGGGCGAGGTCGTCGTCCAGGACCGCTACATCGACTCCTCCGTCGCCTACCAGGGTGCCGGCCGGGTGCTCGACGCCGCGGAGGTCCGCTCCCTCTCGGAGTGGGCGACCCGCGACCTGCGCCCCGACCTCACGGTGCTGCTCGACCTCGATCCCGCCGTGGCCCGCACCCGGCTCGACGCCGCGCGCACCCGCTACGACCGGCTCGAGGCCGAGAAGGCGGAGTTCCACGGCCGCGTGCGCCAGGCCTTCCTCGACCTCGCCGCCGCGGACCCCGAGCGCTTCCTCGTCCTCGACGCCAGCCGCCCCGTCGACGAGCTCGCCGACGCCGTCCGCGCGCGCATCGAGCCGATGCTCGACGCCGGTCCTCGCGGCGCGCGGCCCGCTGTCGGACCCCGCGGTTAGCCTGGAACCGTGAGTGTCTGGAGCCAGCTCGTCGGTCAGGAGCACGCCATCGGCGCCCTGCGCGACGCCTCGACCCCCCGCGACGAGAACGGCCGCGAATCGTCCGCGATGACCCACTCCTGGCTGATCACCGGGCCCCCCGGCTCCGGCCGGTCGAACCTCGCCTACGCGTTCGCCTCCGCGCTGCTCTGCCGCCGCGGCGGCTGCGGCGAGTGCCCCGACTGCGCGCAGGTCGCCGCCCGCTCGCACCCCGACCTCGCGGTGCTCGCCACCGAGCGCGTCATCATCTCGATCGAGGAGGTGCGCCGGCTCGTCTCCTCGTCGCAGTACTCGCCGTCGGTCTCGCGCTACCGCGTCATGGTCATCGAGGACGCCGACCGGATGAGCGAGCGCACCTCGAACGTGCTGCTCAAGGCGCTCGAGGAGCCGCCGGAGCGCACCGTCTGGATCCTCTGCGCGCCCAGCGAGGCCGACCTGCTGCCGACCATCCGCTCGCGCGTGCGCTCGGTGCGGCTCCGGGTGCCGAGCGTCGAGGACGTCGCGGGCCTCCTCGAGCGACGTGACGGCGTGGACGCGGCGACCGCCGAGCGCGCCGCCCGGCAGGCGCAGAGCCACATCGGCATGGCGCACCGGCTCGCGACCGATGCGAACGCCCGCGAGCGGCGCGAGGAGACCCTCCGCATCGCCCTCGGACTGCGCGGGGTGTCGGACGCGGTGCTCGGCGCCGCGCGGATGATCGAGGTCGCCACCGAGGACGCGAAGGCGTACACGCTCGAGCGCGACGAGGTCGAGCGGCAGCAGGCGCTGCGCTCGCTCGGCGTCGAGCCCGGCGGCACGATCCCAGCGCAGCTCCGCTCGCAGCTGCGGACCCTCGAGGAGGATCAGAAGCGGCGCGCGACGCGCAGCCTCCGCGACGGCCTCGACCGGATCCTCGTCGATCTGCTGTCGCTCTACCGCGACGTCGTGCGCCTGCAGCTGGGCGCCCCCGGCGGCGTGATCAACGAGGAGGTGCGCGCCGAGATGACCGCGCTGGCCCGGTCCACCGCCCCCGACCGCACGCTCGCGGTGCTCGACGCCGTCGCGACGGCGCGCCAGCGCATCGACGCGAACGTCTCGCCCGTCCTCGCGCTCGAGGCGATGCTCGTCGTCGCCGCCCGGCGCCCGGTGGCGGCATGAGGCGCGCGGGCCGCTGGTCGGCGATCGCGGCCGTCGGAGCCGCGGTCGCCCTGCTCTCCGGCTGCTTCGCGCCCGGGCCGTCGCCCGAGCGCACGTCGACGCCCGCCGCGCAGCCGGTCGAGGCCGGCCTCGAGCAGTACTACGGCCAGACCCTGGTCTGGGACGAGTGCGGCGACGGCATGCAGTGCACCGACGCGACCGTCCCGCTCGACTGGGACGAGCCCACCGGCGACACCGCCTCGATCGCCCTGGTGCGCCACCCGGCGACGGGCGGCGACGCGATCGGCTCCCTGCTGGTGAACCCCGGCGGGCCCGGCGGCTCCGGAGTCGAGCTCGTCCGGGACAGCCTCGACTACGCGGTCGACGCCGAGCTCGCGGCCCGCTTCGACGTCGTCGGCTTCGACCCGCGGGGCGTCGGCGCCTCTACCGCGGTGTCCTGCCTCGACGCCGCCGGCCTCGACTCCTACCTGTACGACATCGTCCCGGGTGAGCGCGGCAGCGACGAGTGGATCGCCGCCCAGCGCACCGCCTCGGCCGCCTTCGCCGCGGCCTGCGAGGAGCGCAGCGGCGCGCTGCTGCCGGAGGTCGGCACGACCAGCGCGGCGCGCGACCTCGACGTGCTGCGCGCGGCGCTGGGCGACGAGTCGCTGCACTACCTCGGCTACTCCTACGGCACCTTCCTCGGCGCCACCTACGCCGGGCTCTTCCCCGACCGCGTCGGCCGGCTCGTGCTCGACGGCGCGATCGACCCGGCGGCGACGTCGCTCGACGTGGTGCGCGAGCAGGCCATCGGCTTCGAGAGCGCGCTGCGCGCCTACCTCGCCGACTGCCTCGGCTCGGAGGGCTGCCCCTTCACCGGCACCGTCGACGACGCGCTCACGCAGGTCGCCGCGCTGCTCGCGCGGGTCGACGCCTCGCCGATCCGCGCGGAGGACGGTCGGCAGCTCGGCTCGAGCACGCTGCTCACAGCGATCGTCTACCCGCTCTACTCGGCCTCGTCCTGGGGCGGGCTGAGCGAGATGCTCACCGACGTCCGCCGGGGCGGAGCGGAGATCGCCTTCCAGTACGCGGACGCCTACAACGGCCGCACGGCCGAGGGCGGCTACGACGGCAACACGACCGAGGCCTTCCTCGCGATCAACTGCGTCGACTACGCCTACGACTCCGAGACGGAGTCCATGCGAGCAGACGCGGCCGAGCTCGAGGCGGCGGCGCCGACGCTCGGCCGCTACCTGGCCTACGGCGACATCCTCTGCGGCGAGTGGCCGGCGGCCTTCGAGGGCTCCCGCGAGCCGATCACGGCGGAGGGCGCGGCCCCGATCCTCGTCGTCGGCACCACCAACGACCCGGCGACCCCCTACGTCTGGGCGCAGGCGCTGGCGGGCGAGCTGTCCGACGGGCATCTCCTCACCTTCGACGGCGAGGGGCACACGGCCTACAACAAGTCGAACGCGTGCGTGAACGACGCCGTCGACGCCTACCTGCTCGAGGGCGTCGTCCCCGAGGAGGACCCGCAGTGCTGACCGAGCAGGAGCGCCGCAGCGCTCCGGAGCAGCCGGGCCTGCGCGAGCGCAAGCGCCTCGCCACCCGGCGCGCCATCGAGACCGCGGTCCTGCGGCTCGCGAGCGAGCGCGGTCCGGACCGGGTGACGATCGAGGACGTCTCGCGCACCGCCGATGTCTCGACCCGCACCTTCTTCAACTACTTCGCCTCGAAGGAGGACGCCCTCGTCGGCGGTCTGCCCGTGATCTCCGACGAGACCGCGGCCGCGTTCCTCGCCGGTGCTGCGCCGCTGCTCGCCGACCTGCAGGCCGTCTTCGTCGCGGCGGCGGAGGTCCCGGGGGAGGAGGACCGCGAGCTGCACCTGCTGCGACGGAGCCTCTTCCGCGAGCACCCCCAGCTCGTCGGCCTGAAGATCGCCGGGATGCGGGAGTTCGAGGTGGCGATCGAGGACCTGGTCGCCGAGCGCCTGACCCGCGGCGGGACGGACGCCGAGGCGGTGCGCAGCCGGGCCAGGATGCTCACCCTGCTCGGTCTCGCGGCCATGCGGCACGCGTGGGCGGGCTGGGTCGATCACGACGGTCGCGATGCGCTGCCGGGCCTCATCGTGCACTCGTTCGAGGAGCTCCGCGGCGCCCTCGCGGAGTAGCCCGCGGGCTCCGCGCCTCGATTCACGCCCCGGCCCGCGAGCAGGCTATGCTGTGTAATCGTGTCCGGGGCCATCGCCCCGCGAGCACGCCGCCTTAGCTCAGTCGGTAGAGCGTCTCACTCGTAATGAGAAGGTCGTCGGTTCGATTCCGACAGGCGGCTCCGTCTTCGTCGTCGTGGTGCAGCCGCGAGTGCCGTCATCGCCCTCAGGGCCCGTCGATCCCGGCCGGTTACCCTGGTCCGGATGACCGACACCCCGCCCCGCCGCCGACCGCGCGCCCTCGTGGCCGCGGTGGCCGCCGTCGCCGTGCTGCTCGGCATCGGAGCCTTCGGCGCCGGGACCGCCATCGGGCGCACGACGACTCCGGCCGCAGCGCCCTCGCCCTCCGCACTGGCGACCGCGCCGACGACCCCGCCCGCCGCGACGCCGACGCCCACCGCCCGCCCCGCCGGCACCGAGACCGCAGAGGCGCTGCGCACCTGCTCCGTCGCCGGGCTCGCCGCGGACCCGCGGCTCGGCTCGATGCAGGCGCGGGTCGTCGACGCCGCGACCGGCGAGGTGCTCTTCGACCGCGGCGGCACGACCGCCTCGCGCACCGCCTCCGCCCTCAAGATCCTCACCGCCGCCTCCGCGCTCGCCGTCCTCGGCCCCGACACCCGGTTCGCCACGACCGTCGTCGCGGGCGACGCTCCCGGCAGCGTCGTGCTGGTGGGCGGGGGAGACCTCACGCTGAGCCGGCTGCCGAGCGGTCAGGAGTCGGTCTACGCCGGCGCCGCGCACCTCGACGACCTCGCCGCCCAGGTCGAGAGCGCCTGGGACGCCGATCCGGCGACGGCGGGCACCGCGATCTCGTCCGTCGTGCTCGACGCGTCGCTCTACTCCGGGGACACCTGGCAGCCGAGCTGGAACCGCAAGGAGCAGACCGACGGCTACATGCCCGAGATCACCGCCCTGCAGGTCGACGGCGACCGCGCGGACCCGACCGCCTCCACCTCCCGCCGGGGCGAGGACCCGATCGGCCGGGCGGGCGACGCCTTCGCCGACGAGCTGACCGGCTCGCCGACGGTGAGCACCGGCACCGCCCCGGCGGGCGCGAGGGTGCTCGGCACCGTCGAGTCCGCCCCGGTGAGCACGCTCGTGCAGCAGATGCTGCTCGTCTCGGACAATGCGATCGCCGAGATGCTCGCCCGCCTGGTCGCGATCCGCACCGGCTCGGGCAACACCTTCGGCGCCGAGCAGGCGGGGGTCCTCCAGGGTCTCGCCGGCTACGGAGTGGACACGACCGGGATCGCGATCGTCGACGGCTCTGGCCTGAGCGACGACAACGCGGTGGCCCCCGCGTACTTCACGAGCCTGCTGCGGAAGGTGCAGGCCAGGGAGGGGCAGCTCGCTGTCCTCCTCGACGGGCTCCCCGTCTCGGGGCGCACCGGCTCGCTGTCCTACGCCGACCGCTTCGCCGGCGACAACGCGGTGGCCGACGGCGCGGTCCGCGCCAAGACCGGCTGGATCGACAGCGGCTACACGCTCGCCGGGGTCGTCGACGCCCAGGACGGCACCGCGCTCACCTTCGCCGTCTACGCGCTCGGCGACGTCTCCGACTCGGCGAAGACCGCCATCGACACGCTCGTCACCGGCGTCTACCGCTGCGGCGGCGCGCTCTCCGACTCCTGACCGCGCGCGAAAGCCCCGATTCCCGACCCGAGAGGACCACCATGACCACGGCACTCCTGATCGTCGACGTGCAGAACGACTTCACCGAGAACGGCGCGCTCGCCGTCGCCGGCGGCACCCGCGTCGCCGAGGGGATCACCGCCCACCTCGCCGCGAGCGCCGATCGCTACGCGGCCGTGCTCGCCTCGCGCGACTGGCACGACGGCGACTCCGACAACGGCGGGCACTTCGCCGCCGAGCCCGACTACGTCGACACCTGGCCGGTGCACTGCGTCGCGGGGACCCCGGGGGCGGAGTACCACCCGGCGCTGGCCCTGGACGCGGTCGATGCGCACATCCGCAAGGGCCAGGGTCGGCCGTCCTACTCGGCCTTCGAGGGGGCGACCGTCGACGGCGAGCCGGTGCCGGCGCTCCTCGAGCGCCTGGGCGTGACCGGACTCGACGTCGTGGGGCTCGCGACCGACTACTGCGTGCGGGCGTCGGCTCTGGATGCGCGCGCGGCAGGCCTCGAGGTCCGCGTGCTCTCCGACCTCGTGGCCGGAGTGTCGGCCGAGGCGAGCGCCGCCGCGCTGCGCGAGCTCGCCGAGGCGGGCGTGCACGTCGAGGCCTCCTCCACAGGGGCTCGTCCGTCCACAGCGGCGACCGGCTCCTGAGGAGTGCCGGGGGCCGGTCGTAGACTGAGAAGCATCGTCGTGCGGGGTCCGCGCGACTCGATCCGCACAGGAAGAGTGTTCTCGTGAGTGATTCCGTCGTTCGAAGCGCCGCCGAGGCGGCCCTGCTCGCCCGCGTCCCCGCGCAGCTGCTCATCGGCGGCGCCTGGGTCGACGGCTCGGGCGGCGGCACGATCGACGTCGAGGATCCGGCCACCGGCGAGGTGATCCGCACGATCGCCGACGCGACTCCGGCGGACGGTCTGCGTGCGCTCGACGCCGCCGTCGAGGCGGGGCCGGCCTGGGCCGCGACGGCACCCCGGAAGCGAGCGGAGATCCTCCGCCGCGCCTTCGACCTGCTGCAGGAGCGCAAGGACGACTTCGCCCTCCTGATGACGCTCGAGATGGGCAAGCCGTTCGCCGAGGCGCTGGGCGAGGTCGCCTACGGCGGCGAGTTCCTCCGCTGGTTCAGCGAGGAGGCGGTGCGCATCTCCGGTCGCTACGGCGTGAACCCGGAGGGCACGGGGCGGATGATCGTCTCGCAGCACCCCGTCGGCCCGTGCTACCTGATCACCCCGTGGAACTTCCCGCTCGCGATGGCGACGCGCAAGATCGCCCCGGCCCTGGCCGCGGGCTGCACCGTCGTCGTGAAGCCGGCCGAGCTGACGCCGCTGACGACGCTGGCCTTCGCGGCCCTGCTCGCCGAGGCGGGAGTGCCCGACGGCGTGGTCAACGTCGTCACGACCTCGTCGGCGGGCGCCCTGTCCGAGCCGATCCTCTCCGATCCGCGGCTGCGCAAGCTCTCCTTCACCGGCTCGACCCCGGTCGGCCGGACGCTGCTGCAGCAGGCGGCCGAGGGCGTGCTGCGCACCTCGATGGAGCTCGGCGGCAACGCGCCGTTCGTCGTCTTCGAGGACGCGGACCTCGACCGCGCGGTCGAGGGCGCGATGCTCGCGAAGTTCCGCAACATCGGGCAGGCCTGCACGGCCGCGAACCGGTTCTTCGTGCACGAGTCGATCGCCGAGGAGTTCGCCGCTCGCGTCACCGAGCGGGTCCGCGCTCTGACCGTCGGCCGCGGCACCGAGGCGGGCGTCACGATCGGTCCGCTGATCGACGACCGCGCGGTCGACAAGGCGGCCTCGCTCGTCCGGGACGCTGTCGACCGCGGCGCGGAGATCCGCATCGGCGGGCACGGCGTCGACGGAGCGGGGCACTTCTACGAGCCGACGGTGCTCGCGGGGGTCGCGCCCGGCAGCGAGATCCTGCGCACCGAGATCTTCGGCCCGGTGCTCGCGATCGTGCCGTTCCGCGACGAGGACGAGGCGGTCGCTCTCGCCAACGACACCGAGTTCGGGCTCGTCTCCTACGTCTTCACCCGCGATCTCGCCCGCGGTCAGCGGATGATCGAGCGGCTCGCCACCGGGATGATGGGCCTCAACGTCGGCGTCGTCTCCAACGCGGCGGCGCCGTTCGGCGGCGTCAAGCAGTCGGGCCTCGGCCGCGAGGGCGGCCTCGAGGGCATCCACGAGTACCTCAGCACGAAGTACACGCTCACCCCCGATCCCTTCGCCTGATCCGTGGAGCTGATCGAGGTCCGCTCGCTCGAGGATCCCCGGCTGCGCGACTACGCGCACGCCACGGACGTCGCGCTGAAGAACGCCCGCGGCCCGCACGGGCTCTACCTCGCGGAGTCGGCGCTGGTGCTCGAGCGGGCCCTCGCCGCGGGGCACCGGCCGCGCTCGGTGCTCTCCCTCGGCGGCTCCGTCGAGGAGGCCGAGCGGCTGCTCGGCGGCCGGGACGTGCCGGTGTTCACCGGGCCCGGCGAGCTGCTGGCCGAGCTGACCGGCTACACGCTGCACCGCGGCCTGATCGCCGCGCTGGACCGGCCGGTGCTGGCCGACCCCGCGGAGCTGCTCGCCGACGCGCGCCGCGTGGTCGTGATCGAGAACGTGGTCGACCCGACCAACGTCGGCGCGATCTTCCGCTCGGTCGGCGCGATCGGCGCCGACGCCGTGCTGGTGACGCCGCGCTGCTCCGACCCCTTCTACCGCCGCGCGATCCGCGTGAGCATGGGCACGGTGCTGCAGGTGCCGTGGACGCGGGTGGGCGACTGGCCGGGCACCCGCGCGCTGCTGCACGACGCGGGCTTCACGATCGCGGCGATGGCGCTGACGCCGGAGGCGGTGCCGCTGCGCGACTTCGCCGCCGCCGCTCCGGAGCGGGTCGCACTCGTCCTCGGCACCGAGGGGGAGGGGCTCACCGCCGAGGCGCTGGCCGCAGCGGACGTCGCGGTGCAGATCCCGATGCGGCACGGGATCGACTCGCTCAACGTCGCCGCCGCGAGCGCGGTCGCGATGTGGGCACTCGCGGCGCCCTGACCCCCGTCCGGGCCGTGGTCCGTCATTCCGCGCAGGCCTGGCACGCCGCTCCGCGGGCCTGCGCTACGCTCGCCACGAAACCGCCCGGCACCGGCCCTCCGCTGCCGCCCCGTTCCTCCGCCACCGCCCACTCCTCGAGGTCGTCCATGTCCGAGCGCTCCCGGCCCTCCGCCGCCCGCGCGCTGCTCACGCCCGCCGCCGCGCTGCTGCTGGTGCTGACCGCCGGCTGCGCGCTGGACCCGGCCGAGGTCCCCGATTCGGGCGCCACCCCCGCGCGGACGATCCGGGCGACCGACCCCGCGCCGGGAGCGACCGACGCGATCACGGACGGCGGCGACACGGTCTCGCAGCTGATCACCCGCTGCCTCGCGCGCTACGGCCTGAACGAGCGGCCCACCGCGCCGGACGGGTCCGTGAGCGAGACGGAGTGGCTGGCGGCCCAGGAGGCGATCGCCGACTACGACCGCACCCTCACCGACTGCTCCGCCGAGGCGCTGTCCACCGACGCGCCCGCCCCGACGATCGCGCCCTGATGCGCGTCGAGGGCTGCGCGGCGCTGGTCTCCGGCGGAGCCTCGGGGCTCGGAGCCGCGACGGCGCGCGCCCTCGCCGAGGCCGGAGCGCGGGTCGTCGTGCTCGATCTGCCGGCGGCTCTCGACAGCGCCGACCTGCCGGAGTCGGTCCGGCGCGTCGCGGGCGACGTCCTCGACACCGACGCCGTTCAGCGGGCCGTGGCGGCCGCCGACGGACTGCGGATCGCCGTGACCTGCGCAGGCGTCGCCACCCCGGGCCGGCTCCTCGGCCGCGACGGGCCGCTGGCGCTCGACGCCTTCGAGCGGGTCCTCCGGATCAACACCGTCGGCACGCTGAACGTCCTGCGGCTCGCCGCGGCCGCGATCGCGCAGGGCGAGCCGGTCGACGGCGAGCGCGGCGTCCTGGTCACCACGGCGTCGATCGCCGCCTTCGAGGGGCAGATCGGCCAGGCCGCCTACGCCGCCTCGAAAGGCGCCGTCGCCGCGCTGACCCTGCCGCTGGCACGGGAGCTGGCCGCGGCGCTGATCCGCGTCGTCTCGATCGCGCCCGGCACCTTCGACACCCCGCTGCTCGCCGGGCTGCCGGAGGCCGCCCGCACGGCGCTCGGCGCGGCGGTCCCGCACCCGGCCCGGCTCGGCCGGCCGTCGGAGTTCGCCGCGCTGGTGCGCCACGTGATCGAGAACCCGATGCTCAACGGCGAGGTGATCCGCCTCGACGGCGCGCTGCGGATGCCGCCGCGCTGACGGCCGCCCGAAGGCCCGGCCGCCCGGCTCAGACCAGCAGCTGGTGCTTGGCCAGATCGCGGTAGAGCGGCGTCGACTCGACGAGCTCGGAGTGCGTGCCGATCCCGACGACCTCGCCCTTCTGCAGCACCACGATCTGGTCGGAGTCGACGACCGTCGAGAGGCGGTGCGCGATGACGAGGAGCGTCCGGTTCTCGGCCACGGCGTCGATCGCCAGCCGGAGGCGCTGCTCGTTCAGACCGTCGAGGCTCGAGGTGGACTCGTCGAGCAGCAGGATCGGCGGCGCGGCGAGGAGCGCGCGGCCGATGGCGAGGCGCTGGCGCTCGCCGCCGGAGAGCATCACGCCGCTCTCGCCGACGGGCGCGTTCAGGCCGAGCGGGTTGCGCTCGAGCACGTCGGTGAGGTTCACGGCGTCGAGCACCCGCAGGCAGTCCTCGTCGGAGGCGTCGGGGCGGCCGAGCACGAGGTTCTCGCGGAGGGTGCCGGCGAGGACCGGTGCGTCCTGCTCGACGTAGCCGATCTGGGCGCGGAGGGCGTCGCGGTCGATCGCGGTGATGTCGACGCCGCCGAGCCGGACCACGCCGGCCTCGGGGTCGTAGAAGCGCTCGATCAGCGCGAGGATCGTGCTCTTGCCGGCACCGGACGGTCCGACCAGGGCGGTGCGCTTGCCGCGCGGGACCGTGAAGGAGACGCCGCGCAGGACGGTGCGGTCGCGCGCGTCCTCGTCGACGTCGAGGGCCTTCTCGTCGTAGGAGAAGACCACGTCGTCGAAGGCGATCGCGGAGTCCGCGACGCCCGGGCCGAGGCCGCCGCCGTCGCGCTCGCCGTCGCCCTCGATCGGCAGGTCGATGATCTCCTGGATCCGGCCGAGCGCGCCGAGGGCCGAGTTGACCGAGGTGATCGCGCCGATGAAGTTGCCCAGCGGCATCACCATCATGAAGAGGAAGAGGATGAACGACACGAGCTGCGCGATGTCGATCGCGCCCGAGGCGACGCGGTAGCCGCCGACGCCGAGCACGGCGAGGAAGGCCACCTGCATCGCGATCCCGGCGACCGGGACGACGAGCGCCGAGATGTGCGCGACGCGGATGCCGAGCCGGTACGCCTCGGTCGCGTGCGTGTCGACGACGGCGATCTCGCGGTCGGTGGCGCCGGCGGCGCGGATGGTGCGGACGGCGCTGATCGCGCGCTCCACGGCGGCGGCGAGGTCGCCGACCTTCTCCTGCGCCTTCCGGCTGGCGACGCGGATGCCGCGCCCGAGGGTGAGGGCCGCACCGAGGGCGACGGCGACCACGACGACGATGATCAGCAGCAGCACCCAGTCGATGATCGCCATGGCGACGATCGCGCCGACGAAGAGCAGCGAGCCCGCGATCGAGTCCACGAGGCCCTGGGTGAGCACGGCGCGCAAGAGGGTGGAGTCGGAGCCGACCCGGGAGACGAGGTCGCCGGTGCGGCGGGCGTCGAACTCGCGGATCGGCAGGCGGAGCAGCCGCGCGACGAGGCGGCGGCGGCTGGAGAGGACGATGCCCTCGCCGGTGCGCTGGAGGAGGTAGTGCGCGAAGCCGGAGATCAGGCCGGAGGCGACGACGAGGACGAGGAGCGCCCAGACGAGCGGGCCGAGGTCGAGGCCGTCCTGCACGCGGGTGATGACCTGGCCGACGACGAGCGGCTGGGCGAGGCTGGCGGCGGCGCCGAAGAGGCTGAGCACGACCACGACCGAGAGGATGCCGCGGTGCTCCAGCAGGTAGGGGACGAGCTGCGAGAAGGAGGCGCGGGGGCCGTCGTCCTTGCCGCGGCGGGGCCGCCGTCCGCCGCGCGTGCTCTCCGTGGTGCTGCTCATCGCTCGTTCGTCCTCGCTCATGCCCTGCCGTACTTCTTGTGGACCGCCTGGCGGCTGACGCCGAGGCAGAGCGCGATCAGCTGCCAGGAGGCGTTCGCGTTCCGCGCGCGGCGCACGGCGAGCGCCTCGGCCCGGTCGAGCTCGGCGCGCAGGCCGTGGATCGCTCGGAGGGCGGTGATCGGGTCGTCGGCGCCGGCGTCCCCCGCGAGGGTCGTGATCGTGCCGTCGTTCATTCTGCCTCCTCCTTGCTGCGAGCGGGCCGTCGGTCGCGCTCGCCGATGTGTCAACCGCGATTGACGTCCAGTCTGCGCGCCCCGCTCGGGAGCTGTCAACTCGCATTGACGCGCGGCGCGGGGCGACGGCCCGCTGCGAGGCCCGGAGACAGGTCCGGCCCGCCGGGGGAACCGACGGGCCGGACGTGCAGGGCAGGAGCGCCCTACGACACGTTGTCGTGGTACGCCGTGTGCTGCGTCTCCTTCGAGAGCAGCAGGGCGATCAGCGTCAGCACCGCCGCGCCGCTGAGGTAGAGGCCCACCAGCAGGGTGCTGCCGCCGGCCGACTGCCAGAGCGCCACCGCGATGATCGGGGCGAGCGCCGCTCCGAGGATCGACGCGAGGTTGTACGACATCGCCGAGCCGGTGTAGCGGACGTTGGTCGGGAAGAGCTCGGGCAGGACCGCGCCCATCGGGCCGAAGGTGAGGCCCATCAGCGTGAAGCCGAGGATCAGCACCGCCATCACGCCGGCGAAGCCGCCGCTGAACAGCGGGACGAAGAGCAGGCCGAAGACGAGGATCGCCGAGGTGACGACGAGCAGCGTGCGGCGGCGGCCGAACCTCTCGGCCAGCGGTCCGGAGACCAGCGTGAAGATCCCGAAGAAGACGACGCCGACGATCAGCATGATCAGGAAGTCGTTGCGGCTGTAGCCGAGGCCCGGGGTCGCCGCGTCGGAGGGCGTGGTGCCGTAGGTCAGCGTGAACGTGGTCATCAGGTAGAAGAGCACGTAGGTCGCCAGCATGATGAACGTGCCGAGGATGAGCGGGCGCCAGCTGGTCTTGAAGACGCGGGCGAGCGGCAGCTTGGCCACCTCGCCGTTGTCGACGACCTTCTGGAACGCGGGGGTCTCGACGAGCTTGAGGCGCACGTAGAGGCCGACGATGACGAGCACGGCGCTCGCGAGGAACGGCACGCGCCAGCCCCAGGCGGCGAAGGTCTCGTCGCTCATGGTGCTCGCCAGCACCAGGAAGAGCACGTTCGCGACGATGAAGCCGATCGGGGCGCCGAGCTGGGGGAAGGTGCCGTAGATGGCGCGCTTGTTCGCGGGGGCGTTCTCGGTCGCCAGGAGCGCCGCGCCGGACCACTCGCCGCCGAGGCCGAGGCCCTGGCAGAAGCGCATCACGACGAGCAGGAACGGAGCGAGGAACTCCCAGCCCGGCGTGAGGGCGGTCGGCAGGCAGCCGATCAGGAAGGTCGCGATGCCCATCGTGAGGAGCGAGGCGACGAGGGTGCCCTTGCGGCCGACGCGGTCGCCGAAGTGGCCGAAGATGATCGACCCGATCGGGCGGGCGATGAAGGCGACGCCGAAGACCGCGAAGGAGGCGAGGAGGGCGACCGCCGGATCCTCGTTGACGAAGAAGAGCGACGGGAAGACCAGGACGGCGGCCGTCGCGTAGGCGTAGAAGTCGTAGAACTCGATCGAGGTGCCGATGAGGCTCGCCAGGATCACCCGGCCCCGCGAGTTCTGCGGGGCGGCGGCGGGAGCGTCGGCTGCGGTACGGGAAGAAGACATGGAAGAGGGCTGCTCCGATGGAGGGGTCTCCCGGTGCCGGCGGGGGCGGCGTCGATCGGGCGCTGCGGGCCGCGGGGGCCGAGGGGGAGGGAGGGTAGGGCCGCTCGTGACGACCCGTCCACTTTACTCCGCGGTCTCCCAGCAAGAGCGCCTCTCAGCACTCAGCGTCGGCGCCCCCGAGAAGGGGGTCGCCGGCGCTGAGCGCCGCGGGAGAGCGGCGTGCGAGGTCGCCCGCTAGCCGCGCAGCTCGCGGAGGACGAGTGCGGTCGCGATCGCCGCCTCCGCCGCCTCGCGGCCCTTGTCCTCCTTCGAGCCGGGCAGCCCGGCGCGGTCGAGGCCCTGCTGCTCGGTGTCGAGGGTGAGCACGCCGAAGCCGACCGGCTTGCCGGTCTGGATCGAGACGTTCGTCAGGCCCGAGGTCGCCGCGTCCGAGACG
Source organism: Rathayibacter sp. VKM Ac-2804 (assembly GCF_009866655.1). Taxonomy (NCBI): domain Bacteria; kingdom Bacillati; phylum Actinomycetota; class Actinomycetes; order Micrococcales; family Microbacteriaceae; genus Rathayibacter; species Rathayibacter sp. VKM Ac-2804. The sequence continues at coordinate 3,196,632 of NZ_CP047420.1, read as the reverse complement.
TACTCGAAGTGCGGGGTGCCGCCGCGGATGATGACGCCGAGGGCGACCACCGCGTCCGCGCCCGCCTCGAGGGCGGCCTTCGCGGCGACCGGCAGCTCGAACGAGCCGGGGACGCGCACGAGCGACCAGGAGGCGCCGGACTCGTCGAGCGCGGCCTTCGCGCCGGCGATCAGCCCGTCGGTGATCTGCTGGTGCCAGGTCCCGGCGACGACGACGACGCGGAGGCCGCTCCCGTCGACGGTGGAGGTGGTGGGGGCGCCGCTACCGGCCATGGCTTACTCCTTCGGTGTCGCGCCGGAGGGTCCGGCGTCGAGGGGGTCGAGTCCGACGAGGGCGTCGAGATCGCTGAAGTGGCCCATCCGGTCGCGCTTGGTCGCGAGGTAGCCCTGGTTGAAGGCGCCGACGCCGGCCACCAGCGGCACGCGCTCGGAGACGGTGATGCCGCGGTCGGTGAGCTGGCGCACCTTCTCGGGGTTGTTGGTGAGCAGGCGGACGTCGGTGACGCCGAGGTCCTCGAGGATGCCGACGGCGGCGCCGTAGTCGCGCGCGTCAGCGGGCAGGCCGAGCGCGAGGTTGGCGTCGAGGGTGTCGAGCCCGTCCTCCTGCAGCCGGTAGGCGCGGAGCTTGTTGATCAGCCCGATACCGCGGCCCTCGTGCCCGCGCAGATAGATCACGACGCCGCCGTCGCGCTGGATCGTGTCGAGCGCCGCGTCGAGCTGAGGCCCGCACTCGCACTTCAGCGAGCCGAAGGCCTCGCCGGTGAGGCACTCCGAGTGCACGCGCACGAGTGTCCCGCGGCCGTCGCCGACGGGGTCGGCCACGACGGCGACGTGGTCCGCGCCGGTCTGGCGGTCGCGGTAGGCGCGCAGCCGGAACGGGCCGTGGGTGGTCGGCACGGTCGTCTCGACCTCGAAGCTCACCCGCGGAGTGTCGCGGGCCGGCTCCACGCTGGTCGCGTCGAGCTCGGCGTGGTGCTCCTCGAGATAGGCGATCAGCGCGGCGACGGTCGTGACCGGCACGCCCTCGCGCTCGCCGAGGGCGATCAGACCGGGGAGGCGCATCATCTCGCCGTCCTCGGCCACGATCTCCGAGATGGCACCCACGGGCTCGAGCCCGGCGAGGCGCATCAGGTCGACCGCCGCCTCCGTGTGCCCGTCGCGCTCGCGGACGCCGCCCTCGACGGCGCGCAGGGGAAGGATGTGGCCGGGGCGGTGCAGCCGCGACGGGGTGGCGTCCGGGTCGGCCAGCACGCGGAGCGTGTGCGCGCGGTCGGAGGCGCTGATGCCGGTGGAGAGCCGGTCGGCGGCGTCGACCGAGAGCGTGTAGGCGGTGCCGCGCGGGTCCTCGTTGTCGACGACCATCAGCGGCAGCTCCAGGCGGTCGGCGATCTCGTTGGTCATCGGCGCGCAGATGAATCCCGAGGAGTGGCGGACCATCCAGGCGATCGTCTCCTGTGTCGCGAGCTGGGCCGAGACGATGACGTCGCCCTCGTTCTCACGGCCCTCGTCGTCGGCGACGATGATCGGCCGGCCGGCGCGGAGGGCCGCGACGGCCTCGGGGATGCTGGCGAGGCTCATGCTCGACCTCCGGTGCTGGTGACGGACCGCAGCGCGAGCATCCGCTCGACGTGACGGGCGAGGATGTCGGTCTCGATGTTGACGCGGTCGCCGACGGCGCGGGCGCCGAGGGTGGTGGCGGCGAGGGTCTCGGGGATGAGCGACACCTCGAACCACTGCTCCGGCTCCGTGGCGGGACTGATCGCCGAGACCGTCAGCGAGACGCCGTCGACCGCGATCGAGCCCTTGTCGGTGACCAGCGGTGCCGCCTCGGCGGGGAGCGAGAAGCGCAGCACCCGCCAGGCGTCGCCGGGCGTCACCGCGAGCAGCGTCGCGGTGCCGTCGATGTGGCCCTGGACGATGTGGCCGCCGAGGCGGTCGCCGACCAGCGCCGCGCGCTCGAGGTTCACGGAGTCGCCGACCGCGACGCCGTCGAGGGTCGACATCCGCAGGGTCTGCGCCATGACATCGGCGGTGAAGCCGTCGGCCGACTGGTCGACGACGGTGAGGCAGACGCCCGAGACCGCGATGGAGTCGCCGTGGCGGGCGCCCTCGACGGCCAGGGGGCCGCGCACGGTCAGGCGGATCGCGTCGGTCCCTGCCGAGACCGCCGTGACCACGCCGACCTCCTCGATGATTCCGGTGAACATCAGGACTCCTTCTGCGGGGCGGGCGGCCGGCGGGCGGGGGAGCCCGGCCGGGCGGTGACGAGGAGGTCGCCGCCGAGGACCTCCACGGAGCGGAGGTCGAGGCGGTGCGCGCCGGCGATGCTCTCGACACCCAGGTCGTCGAGGGCGAGTCGCGGGCCGCCGAGCAGCGCCGGGGCGAGGTAGACGAGGAACTCGTCGACGAGGCCGTCGGCGACCAGGGCGGAGGCGAGCGTCGGGCCGCCCTCGACGTAGACGTTCCGCACCTCGGCGTCGTAGAGGCGGTCGAGGACCGCGGCGAGGTCGTGGGTCCGCTCGAGGATCGGGCGGCGCGGGTGCTCGAGGACGCGGGCGCCGGCGGGGAGGCCGCGCTCGCCGACGACGACGGGGAGCGGCTGCTCGGCGAGGAGCTCGCCGGCGTCGCCGCGGGCGGTCAGGCTCGGGTCGTCGGCGAGGACCGTGCCGGTGCCGACGAGGATCGCGTCGGCGGCGGCGCGCTGCTCGTGCACCCGCTGCCGGGCCGCGGCGCCGGTGATCCAGCGGCTGCTGCCGTCGGCGGCGGCGGTGCGGCCGTCGAGCGTGGACGCCCACTTGAGGGTCACCCAGGGGCGGCGGCGGCGGGTCGCGGCGAGCCAGACGTGCAGGAACTCCTCCGCCTCCTCGGCGAGGACGCCCTCGACCACCTCGACGCCGGCCGTGCGGAGGGTGTCGCCGCCGCCGGCCGAGCGGTCGCCCGGGTCGCCGACGGCGTAGACGACGCGGGCGACGCCGGCGTCGATCAGGGCGCGGCTGCAGGGGCCGGTGCGGCCGGTGTGGTTGCAGGGCTCGAGCGAGACGACGGCGGTGGCGCCGGTCGCGGCGCCGGGGGCGAGGGCGGAGAGGGCGTCGACCTCCGCGTGCGCGGTGCCGGCGCCGTGGTGCCAGCCCTCGGCGAGCACCGAGCCGTCGGGCGCGAGGAGGACGCAGCCGACGCGCGGGTTCACGCCGCGGGCGGGGCCGCGCTCGGCGAGGGCCAGCGCCCTGCGCATCGCGTGCTCGAAGTCGATCGTCATTCCCGGTTCCGTTCGTCGCCGAACTCCGGGGTGCGAGCGGCGGTGCGCGGGCACCGTCGTTCAGCGCCGCGCTCGCGCGCGACGCTCGTGCTGCCTCCCATCCGGACTTTCACCGTCGGTCCCGGAATTCCACCAGGTCAACCGCCTCCCACCGAAGTGGTCAGCGGCTCGCGGACTGTCACCGCCGGTTCGGACTCTCACCGACCCCGGAGCACGTTGTAACCCCCTCAGCCTACTCACCGCGGCTGGGAGCGGGGTCTTGCAGCGTCATGCTCGTCGCCGGCGGGTCCATACGCGCTTCGCGCTATTCGACCAGCATGCAAGGGCGGCGGCGGCTCCTTCATGCTGATCGAGTAGCCCCCGCAGGGGGCGTATCGAGATCCGCCGAACGGGTCAGGACCGGTCGGCGGCGGCGGCGTGCTCGGCGTGCGCGCCGTGCTCGTCGTAGTGGTCGCCGTGCAGGGCGTGGCGGTGGGTGCCGTGCGCGTAGTCGACGTGGTCGTCGTGCTGGACGGTGGTGTGGCCGCAGCCGTCGCCGTGCTCGTGCTCGGTGACGTCGTGCTCGGCGTGGAGGTCGGTGGTGCTCATGGTGCTGCCTTTCGGAGGAACGCGGCCGCCGGTCGGCAGCCACGACCAGTGGACCAGATCCATAAACGCATCGCAATACATTCTGGTAATCGAGAGTGATGATCATCCGCAGCAGCGGGCTACCCTCGAGGCGATGGACGAGGACAGGTACGAGCAGGACGTGCTCGCCGGGAACTGGCGGGCGAAGAACACGGTCGAGGTCGCGGTGGTCGAGGCCGAGCGCGATCTCGTGGTCGAGGAGGTCGCCTCCGGCTTCGTCGGCGCCGTCATCGGCGTGGAGCTGAGGATGGTGAAGCTCGAGGACCGCTTCGGCAAGGTCCGGGTCTTCCCGATCGGCCCCGGCTTCCTGATCGACGGCAAGCCGGTGTCGCTCAAGGCTCCCGGCCTCAAGCGCGACGCGAACCTCGGCCGGGCGCGCTCCGCCTCCGGCTCCTTCCACGTCGCCGACGCGAAGGCGCGCGTCGCGCTGCCGAGCCGCATCTACGTCGAGGGCCGGCACGACGCCGAGCTGGTCGAGAAGGTCTGGGGCCACGACCTTCGGATCGAGGGCGTGGTCGTCGAGTACATCGAGGGCGTCGACAACCTCGACGAGCTGGTCCGCGCCTTCGCCCCCGGTCCAGGACGGCGGATCGGCGTGCTCGTCGACCACCTCGTCCGCGGGTCGAAGGAGTCGCGGATCGCCGACGCGGTCGCCGCCGGGCCGCACGGCGCGCACGTCCTCGTGGTCGGCCATCCCTTCGTCGATGTCTGGCAGGCGGTCAAGCCCGCCCGCGTCGGACTCGAGCGCTGGCCGGACGTCCCGCGCTCCATCGAGTGGAAGAAGGGCATCTGCCAGGCGCTCGGCTGGCCGCACGACGAGCAGGCCGACATCGCGCGCGCCTGGCAGCGCATCCTCGGGCAGGTCCGCACCTTCAAGGACCTGGAGCCCGCGCTGCTGGGCCGGGTCGAGCAGCTGATCGACTTCGTGACGGAGCCGGCGTGACCCGCCGCGCCGGGCTCGGGCTGGCGCTCGACGTCGTCCTCGTCGCGGTCTTCGTCCTGATCGGGCGGCGGACGCACGACGGCGGCTCGGTGCTCGAGGGCTTCCTCGTGACGCTGTGGCCGTTCGCCGCGGCCCTGCTGCTGGGCTGGGTGATCGCGCGCGCCTGGCGCACGCCCGACCGGATCCTCGTCTCCGGGCTCGTGGTCTGGATCGTGACCGTGGCCGGCGGGATGCTGCTGCGGGTGCTCTCGGGGCAGGGCGTGCAGCTGAGCTTCGTGGTCGTCACCACGATCGTGCTCGGGGTGTTCCTGCTCGGTCGCCGGGCGCTCAGCCGGCGGATCGGGCGCCGGCGCGCCTAGCGGCGGCGGTGCGCCTCAGCCGAGGACGCGCACGCCGAAGTGCTCGGCGAACAGCGGCAGCATCAGGCTGAGCTGCAGCTCGGTGAGCGCGGCGCCGCGGAGTCCGTCGAGGCCGCCGAGCACGTGCAGCTCGGCGCCGCGCAGGTCGAGGTCCTGGATCCTCGCGCCGGGCACCTCCAGCGAGCGGACGTCGCAGTCGGTGAAGGCCACCCGCGAACCGGTGGCCCCGCCGAGGTCGAGCTCGTCGATCGTGCAGCGCTCGAAGAGGACGTCGCGCAGGGTCGCTCCGCGCAGGTTGACGTAGCCGAGCTTGCAGTCCGAGATCCGGACCTGCTCGAAGGTGCTCTCGTAGAGCTCGGCCGAGCCGAGCCGGGAGGAGGCGAGCTCGATCGAGCGCCAGCGGCTGCGGGGCGCGGACAGCCCCGGCACGTCCAGCCGCTCGAGTCGCGACTCGACGAGGGAGGCGGCGCGCAGCTGCGCCCGCTCGAGGACCGCGCCGTCGAGCACGCACTCGCTGAAGGAGGCGGCCGTCAGGTCCGCTCCGGTGAGGTCGACGCCGTCGAAGCGGAGCCCCTCCGCGTGCTCGCGGGCGCCGGTGTCGCCGGCGAAGCCCTCCGCGAGGCCGTCGAGGACGAGCGGATCGAAACGGGGAGCGGGGAGGGCGGCGCGCACCCGGCGAGCCTACGCGGCGAGCCCCCCGCGCACCGCTCACCGGCGAGCCTCTGCGCGCGAGCGGGGCCCGGCGGTGAGAGCATGACCGCATGCCCCGACTCCTCGCCGTCTGCCGCGTCGACCGCCTGCTCCCGGACCCCGGCCTCGTCGGCGTGACCGCGATCGACAAGCGCCCCGTCGAGGGCCCGGTCGTCATCCGCGACCTCGGGGTCTACGCCGACGTGCAGGCCGACCGCGCGCACCACGGCGGCGAGGCGAAGGCGCTCTACGCCTACGCCCGCGAGGACGCCGAGTGGTGGGCGGAGCGGCTCGGCTACCCGATGCCCGCAGGCCGGTTCGGCGAGAACCTGCGCGTCGAGGGACTCGACCTCACCGGCGCCGTGATCGGCGAGCGCTGGCGGATCGGCGAGAAGGTCGAGGTCGAGGTGACGATGCCGCGGACGCCGTGCGCCACGTTCCAGCGCGTGCTCGGCGAGCCGCAGTGGGTGAAGCGCTTCGCCGAGGCGGGGCGCACCGGCGCCTACCTGCGCGTGCTGCACCGCGGGAGCATCGAGGCGGGCGACACGATCGAGGTGCTCTCGCGCCCGGAGCGCGCCGTGCCGCTGCGCCGCTGGTTCGTCGAGCGCCGCGCCGACGACGCGCAGACCCTCCTCGACGCCGAGGCCGCGGGCGAGCTGCGCCTCGCCGCCGACCTGCGGCCCTACGTCGAGCGCGCGCTCGCCTGACCCGCGGTCTCGATACGCCGCTGCGCGGCTGAGCGGCTGGAAACAGCATGCTGATCGAGTAGCCCTCGGAGAGGGCGTATCGAGATCCACTGTCGTCGGGTGGGCGGGTCTGGATACGCCGCTGCGCGGCTGCTCGACCAGCATGGAGGGGGCGCTGCGCGGCTGCTCCGCCGGCACTGAGGGGCCGCCGCGCGACTCCTCGAGCCGCGGCGGCCCTCCGCAGGAAACTCCGGGAGGATGGGGGGATGAGTCTGACGCTGCTCGAACGGATGCCGACGCCCGACGCCGACGGGCGCGTCGACGACGACGCGGTGTATCTGGCGTTCACGGAGTGGGCCGAGGCGCGCGGGCTGCCGCTGTATCCGGCGCAGGACGAGTCGATGATCGAGATCTCGTCGGGGGCGAACCTGATCCTGTCGACGCCGACCGGCACCGGGAAGTCGCTGGTCGCGATCGGGGCGCACGCCGCCGCGCTGGCGAACGGCCGGCGCAGCTACTACACGGCCCCGATCAAGGCGCTCGTGTCCGAGAAGTTCTTCGCGCTGGTCGACGTCTTCGGCGCCGCGAACGTCGGGATGGTGACCGGCGACTCCTCGGTGAATCCGGACGCGCCGATCATCTGCTGCACCGCCGAGATCCTCGCGAACCTGGCGCTGAGGCACGGCGCCGAGACCGACGTCGACCAGGTCGTGATGGACGAGTTCCACTTCTACGCCGACCCGTCCCGCGGCTGGGCCTGGCAGGTGCCGCTGCTGACGCTGCCGCACGTGCAGTTCGTGCTGATGTCGGCGACGCTCGGCGACGTGACGGCGCTCGCCGCGGACCTCACCCGGCGGACGGGGCGCGAGACCGCCACCGTCACCGGCGTCGAGCGGCCGGTGCCGCTGCACTTCTTCTACGAGATCGCGCCGATCCACGACTCGATCGAGGAGCTGCTCTCGACGAACCAGGCTCCGGTCTACGTCGTGCACTTCTCGCAGGCCGCGGCGCTCGAGCGCGCGCAGGCGCTGACCAGCGCCAACATCGCCACCCGCGAGCACCGCGACCGCATCGCCGAGGTGATCGGCGGCTTCCGCTTCACCACCGCGTTCGGCAAGACCCTCTCGCGCCTGCTCCGGCTCGGGATCGGCGTGCACCACGCGGGCATGCTGCCGAAGTACCGCCGCCTGGTCGAGCAGCTGGCCCAGCAGGGCATGCTGCGGGTCATCTGCGGCACGGACACCCTCGGCGTCGGCATCAACGTGCCGATCCGGACGGTGCTGCTCAGCGCGCTGACCAAGTACGACGGCGTGAAGAGCCGCCAGCTCTCGGCCCGCGAGTTCCACCAGATCGCCGGGCGGGCCGGCCGCGCGGGCTACGACACCGCGGGCACCGTGGTGGTGCAGGCGCCCGAGCACGAGTCCGAGAACCGCAAGGCGCTCGACAAGATGGGCGACGACCCGAAGAAGCGGCGCAAATGGGTCGGCAAGCGCGCACCGCAGGGCTTCGTCAGCTGGGGCGAGCCGAGCTTCCGCAAGCTCGTCGACGCCGAGCCCGAGACGCTCACCTCGCACATGACCATCACCTCGTCGATGCTCCTCAACGTGATCGCGCGCGGCGGCGACGTCTTCGCGAACGTGCACGCGCTGATCTTCGACAACCACGAGCCGTGGAAGCGGCAGCTCCAGCTGGCCCGCCGCGCGCTGGGCATCTACCGCACGCTGCGCACCGCGGAGGTGGTCGAGCAGATCGTCGACCGCGACGGCGTGGTCCGCATCCGGCTGACCGTCGACCTGCAGCCCAACTTCGCGCTCAACCAGCCGCTCTCGCCGTTCGCGCTCGCCGTGTTCGACGTGCTCGACCCCGAGTCGCCGACCTTCGCGCTCGACGTGATCTCGGTGCTCGAGGCGACGCTCGACGATCCGCGGCAGATCCTCGGCGCCCAGCAGTTCCAGGCCAGGGGCGACGCGGTCGCCGCGATGAAGGCGGACGGGATCGAGTACGAGGAGCGGATGGAGCTGCTCGAGAGCGTCACCCATCCGAAGCCGCTGCAGGAGCTGCTCGAGGCGACCTTCGAGACGTACACCGCCGTCCAGCCGTGGGTGCGCGACTTCGAGCTCTCGCCCAAGTCGGTCGTGCGCGACATGTACGAGCGGGCGATGTCGTTCGGCGAGTACTGCGCCTTCTACAAGCTCTCGCGCTCGGAGGGCCTCGTGCTGCGCTACCTCTCCGACGCGTTCCGGGCCGCCCGGCAGACGATCCCCGACGAGATCAAGAACGAGGAGCTGCACGACCTGATCGAGTGGCTCGGCGAGCTGGTGCGCCAGGTCGACTCCTCGCTGGTCGACGAGTGGGAGGAGCTGGTCAACCCGGCCCTGCACGCCGCCGACCAGGCGATCGTGCCGCCCGCCCCGCGACGGCTCACCGCGAACCACCGCGCGTTCCGGGTGCTGGTGCGCAACGAGCTGTTCCGGCGGGTCACCCTCGCGGCGCTGGACGACCACGAGGCGCTCGGCGAGCTGGACGCGGCGGCGGGCTTCGACGCCGACGCGTGGGGCGAGGCGCTCGACGACTACTACGACGAGCACGACTCGATCGGGATCGGCCCGGACTCGCGGGGGCCGAAGATGCTGCTCGTGACCGAGACACCCACCGAGTGGCGGGTGCGGCAGATCCTCGACGATCCGGCCGGTGATCACGACTGGGGCATCTCGGCGACGGTCGATCTCGCGGAGTCGGACGAGGCGGGTGCCGCGGTCGTGCGGGTCACCGCTGTCGGGCGGCTCGACGGCGCGAGCTGACGGCCCTTCGCGCGGCCGAACGCCGCGAGCTGCCCCCGCAAACCGATGCTGGGCGCCGCACGTCGCGTTTGCCGCGACACATCGAGCCCTCATACTGGTTCGCGTGGCAACGGGATCAGGGGACGCGCTCGTCGCGCGCGAGCGGCTCGCCTGGATCGACACGACCCGCGGCCTCGGCGTCCTCGCGGTCGTCCTCTTCCACGTCCTGATCTGGAGCTTCGCCACCGTCGCGGACCCGGCGTCCTCCGTCGCCGCGCTCTGGGACCAGGTCGGCGGCTCCCTCGGGCGCATCCGGATGCCGATCCTGTTCGCGCTCGCGGGGCTGCTGGCGCAGTCCGGCCTCCTCCGCGGCTGGCGGCGCGGCTCCGCCCGCGTGCGCCTCGTCTCGAACTACTACCTCTACGCGGTGTGGGTCGTGCTCTACGCCGTGTTCTTCGCCCTGCTCGCGCGACCGGACTTCCCGCACTCGATCGACTCGCTCGACCGCGTCCTGCTGCAGTTCGTCTTCCCGACCACCACGCTCTGGTTCCTCTTCGCGCTGGCGCTCTACCCGGCCGTGCTGGTGCTGCTGCGGGCGCTCCGGGTGCCCTGGTGGGGGATCCTGCTGCTCGGCACCGCCGCCTGGTTCCTCGCGACGAACCTGCGGGTGATCCTCTTCGGCGACGCGCTGCTGGCGAACTTCGTCTTCTTCGCGCTCGGCGTCCTCGGTGCCGAGCAGCTGCGCCGCTTCTCGCGGCCGGGCGTGCTGGTGCTGCTCGCGCCGCTCGGGGTGTTCCTGCTGGCGGTCGTCGGCGGCCGCGTCGCGGACGGGCCCGTCGCGCAGATCGCCGGGTTCGTCGTCAGCGCGAGCGCGATCCCGCTCGCCGTGGCCTGCGCCGCCCTGCTCTGCCGCTGGGCGCCGGCCGCGCGGGTCGGCTCGGCGATCGGACGCCGGACGCTGCCGATCTACCTGCTGCAGGTGCCGCTGCTGGGGCTGTGGTCGCTCGTCGCGAACTCGGATGCGGCGTGGCTGACCGGACTGCTCGAGAGGCCGGTGGCGGCGCTGCTCTACCCGCTGGTGCTCACGGCGGCGATCGTCGTGCTGTCGCTCGGGATCCGCCGGGTGCTCGCGCTGATCCCAGGCGATCCGCTGTTCACGGTGCCGGCGCCGCTCGCATCGCTGGCGCGACCCGCGCGGGCCGGACGGCACTCGGGCTGAGAGCCGGTCAGGCCCAGATCTGGGCCAGGTACTCGCTCGTCACCTGCGGGCTGCGCTCGTGCACGTCGTCGGCGGTCCACTCGAGGATCGACTCGTCGATGATCCACTCGCCCTCCTTCGGGGCGGCGCCGGTCGTCTCGTAGCCCGCGGTCGACCCCGAGACGGACGCCCAGGTGGCGGCGCCCATCGGGCCGATGAAGGTGCTGTCGAGCGCCGAGCAGCCGAACTCGACGCCGGGACCGTTGGAGGCGCCGAAGCTGCCGTCCTGATCCGCCTCGTCCGGGACGGGGAAGACGCGCTTGACGACGTCCGCTCCGACGACCAGGCAGTGCTGGTAGCGCACGTTCTGCGCAGAGCCGATCTGGAACGCGGTGTTCGTCGAGGCGAAGTCGATGCAGTCGATGCTCGTGATGTCGCCGTAGTAGTTGCCGCCCTGGCCGGAGAACTGCACGGTGTCGGTGTGCGCGCCGGAGCCCTTCTCCTTGTAGGCGGGAGCGGTGTAGCAGCCGATGCGGAAGATGTGGCGGAGGCCGCCCGCGCCGTCGGTGGGGGTGCGCATGCTCGAGACGTCCTCGTCGCGCAGCTGGGCGTCGGGGACGACGACCTCGACCAGCTCGACGTTCTCGGTGAAGTCGGTGCCGTCGACGCCGTAGACGTTGTAGGCGTTGGTGGTGATCCGGGCGAAGGCGGAGCTGCTGCAGCCGGAGGCGAGGAAGGCGCCGTTGGTGACGATGCCCACGAGCGCGACGTTGTAGACGCGGAGCAGGCGCCAGGAGTTGGCGGTGGTGACCGTGCCCCAGCCGTCGCGCGGGTAGACGAGGACGCGGGTGTCCCGATCGAGCGTGCCGATGTCCTGCATCATCGGAGACGAGCTCGAGCCGGCGCCGCCGCCGGGCAGCTCGCCCGGTGCGACGAGGATGCGGATGGTGTCGGCGGGGCCCGCGGTGTCGAGCGCCGTCGTGATCGCCTCGCTGATCGCCGACCAGGAGCACTCCACCTCGACCTCGAGATCGACGTCGCCGGTGAACCACGGGGTCCGCGAGGGCCAGTGGGTGCCGTTCGGGCCGAAGGACGGCGTCGGGGTCGGGACGCCGGCGAGCAGATCGAGCTCGGCGGCCGGGGTGCCCGGCTCGCCGGAGACGCCGGGCTGGTCGGGCTGCAGGGCGCGGTACGCGGCGTAGCCGCCGCCGCCGAGGGCGACGAGGCCGAGACCGGCGCCGACCGCGCCGAGCACGACGGCCCGGCGGGAGGGCCGCTTCGGCGGGAGCTCGTGGAACTGCGACGCGTCGAAGGGAGGCTGCGCGGAGGAGGGCGAGGAGGAGTCGGCCAAGGGTGTCCAAACCGTCAGTGGGCGGTGCCGGAGGCGGCACGCCTCGGGTCCGGCGCGCCACGCTGTGCCGTGAGCGCAGCCGTCGGGACGTCGGCGCGCTCGAACGCACCCTAGCAGCCGGGGTCGACGGGAGTCCTGGGAGGGGGGTGCCGGGCGAGGCGGGTGCTGTCGGTGGGTGGGTCTCGATACGCCGCTGCTCGGCTGCTCGACCGGCATGACGCTGTTGCGCGGCTGCTCGACCAGCGTGGAGGCGGGAGACCGGCCGTCAGCGGCCGCGCAGCTCGCGCTTGCGCATCTGTGCGGCGATGTCCGCCTCGGTGATCTCCTTCTTGGCCGGGCCCCAGAGGGCGGCGGCCTGACTGGCCACGCCGATGCCGATGCCGAGCATCGGCCAGACCGGCCAGAAGTAGCCGTCGGCGCCCGTCGCGAACCAGACGCCGGTGCTGATCGCGGAAACGGTCATCCAGCCGCCGACCGAGCCGGCGAAGTCGCGCCGGCGCTTGAGGTCCTTGACGGCCTGGGCCCGCTCGATGTCCTCGGGGCGGGCGAGCTCGACGTCGGGTTCGGCGGCCTCCTGCGGCTGCGGGGGCGTGCCGGATCGCTCGACCCCGGTCGCCGGCTCCTCGCGCCGCGACGCCGGCTCCGGCGATCCCCAGACGTTCTCGCTCATGCGACCCCTCCGCTCGTCCTGCCGCCCAGCCTACGCAGGCGCGCCGCCCGGGTCACTGCCCGGAGTCGGCGGGTTCGGGCTGGCAGTGCGGGCACCACCAGGTGCGCCGCTGCTCCGGGTCGTCGCGGACCTCGGCGCGGACGAGGACGGTGGTGCCGCAGCGCAGGCACGGCCGGCCGGCGCGGCCCGCGACCCAGTGCCGCTCGCCGCGACGCGTGTCACCGGTGGTGGTCTGGAACATCCCGGGGACCGTGACGGACGCGCGCAGGCCCCGGGCGGCGGTGGCGACCAGGGCGCGGACGTCGACGGTGCCGACGGGCCGCCAGGGGTAGAGCCCGCGGAGGAAGCAGACCTCGTTCGCCCAGAGGTTGCCGAGCCCCGCCATCAGGCGCTGGTCGAGCAGGGCGGCGACGACCGGCCGCTCGGGCACGCGGGACAGGCGGGCGACCGCCTCCTCCGCGCTCCAGTCGGCGCGGAGCGGGTCGGGACCGAGGTGGCCGATCGCCTGCGCCTCGTCGCGGGTGGGCAGCAGCTCGACGACGGGGAGGTCGATGCCCCAGAGGGCGACCCCGTCGTCGAGCCGGAGCCGGACGCGGACGTCCTTCTGCACGCCCCGCGGCACGGAGCGCCCGGGCGAGGTGACCGTCCAGGACCCCTGCATCCGCAGGTGGGTGTGCAGGGTCAGACCATCGGAGAAGCGGGTGAGCAGGTGCTTGCCGTGGGTGTCGTGCTCGAGGATCCGCAGACCCTCGAGCGAGCTGCCGGCCGCGTCGCCCGAGCGCAGCTCGCCGTCCGCGACGGTCCGGCCGTCCGCCGCTCGCCTCAGGCGGGCGGCGAGACGGTGGACGCTGTCTCCCTCGGGCATGCTCCGCACTCTAGGAGCCGAGACCGCGCGACGTCAGGGGTGGCGCGACGAGGGCGGGCCCGCTTCTCAGCGGACCCGCCCCTGCGGTCGGTCGTGCGTCGGCCGGCGGGCCGACGCTCTAGCGGGCGCTGTACGCCTGCTGGTACGTGCGCTCCGTGCCGTCCTTCGCGGTGACCTCGATCGTCGCGGTGCCGGCCTTGATCGGGCGGAGCACCGTGAGGTAGGAGGTCGTGAACGACTGGCCGGGCTTCACCGAGCTCTTCGTCCGCGTGCCGTAGGGCGTCGAGATCTCGATCGCGACCGCCTCGGGGCCGTTGTTGACGGCCGTGACCGTCAGCGTGCGGAGCACGGCGAGGCGCGTGGTCTTCGCGCTGGTCGCGACGTCGATCACGGTCGCCGGAGCGGTCTCGGGCAGGTCCAGCCCGACGACGACCGGGTCGTGGTCGCTCGAGCGGTAGGCCGAGGTGTCGTAGAAGATCGTCGCGTTGTAGTCGTAGCGGCTGTACTCCAGCGCCACCGACTCCCCGCTGTTGATGTTCCAGGTGTCGACACCGGTCACGGTCGCGTCGGCCGCCGGGGAGGCGAAGACGTGATCGAGCGAGCCGACCGCGCCGTCGAAGGAGTAGGAGTACTTCCCGTCCTTCGCGCCCTGGTCGACGTAGCCGGCATCGCGGAGGACCTGGATCGGGTCCTCCTGCGAGTAGGCGTTGAAGTCGCCGAGCAGGTAGACGAGGTCCGTGGCCTTCTCGGTCTTCAGGCGGTCGGCGAACGCGACGAGCGCGGTGGCCTGGTTGACGCGGGAGGCGTTCGAGGCGCCCTGGCCGTCGCCCTGGTCGGCGTCGACTCCGGAGCCGGAGCCCTTCGACTTGAAGTGGTTCACGATCGCGACGAACTCGCTGGCGCTGTCGCCGATCAGGCGGAACTCCTGGGCGAGCGGCTTGCGGGCGTTCGAGAAGGCGACGCCGTCGTTCAGGATGACGGACTCGCCGACCGGCTCGATGACGGCCTTCTTGTAGATGAACGCGGTGCGGATGACGTCCTCGTCCGCGAGCGCGGGGAGGGCGGCGGGCGAGGGCACGTAGGCCCACAGCTCCGAGCCGGCGGCGGTGTTGAGCGCGGCGGTCAGGGTGGCGAGGGCCTCGTCGCGCGGCTTGCCGAACTTCGCCGAGTTCTCGATCTCCTCGAGGGAGACGACGCCGGCGCCGAGGGTGTTGATCGCGGTGACGATCTTGGCCTGCTGGCGCTCGAGGTCGTCCGCGTTCGCGGCGCCGCGGGCGTCGCAGCCGCTGTTGACCGTGACGGGGTCGCCGTCGCGGTCGGTGTAGAAGGTGCAGCCGGTGATCGAGTCACCCGTGGTGGAGAAGTAGTTCAGCACGTTGAAGGACGCGATCGAGAGGTCGCCGCCGACGGCCTCGGGGGCCGCCTCGCGGGTGTTCGCGAAGGTCGCGGGCTGCACGGTCGCAGCGTTCTCGACGGTCAGCTGGGTCGTCGGCTGGAAGGACCAGCCGCCGTTGCGGTAGTCGAGGACGACCGGGGTCGTGAAGGTCGCCGGGGCGCCCACGCGGATCGGCTCGGTCGGGGTGAGGTAGGGCAGCGGGATCGCCTTGTTCGCGGCCGCGCCGAGGAAGTTGATCGAGGCGCCGTCGTCGAGGACGATCGCGCGGGCGGCGTTGTCGGCGACGATCGCGGCCAGCTCGGGCGTTCCGGGGCGGGCGACCTCGGTCGGGGTCAGCAGCGGCGAGTCGCCGGCGGCGAGGCCGACGGAGCCGAAGCTGTTGAGGTCGAAGGTGTCGGTCACGGTGAAGGCGCCCTGCGGGGCGATCAGCATGCTCTCGAGCGTCTCGCGCTCCTCGACGGTGCGGGGGAGGCCCACGGCGGCGGGGATCGGCGCGACGGCGGGGGTGCCGAGCTTCTCGACGGTCGCGGCCGAGGTCGGGGTGAGCTCGGTGAGGCCGTTGAACTCGCTGACGGCGCCGGTGATGCGCAGGTTGTCGCCGATCGCGACGGCGCCGACCGAGGCGGAGGAGTAGACGAAGACGGCGTCGGAGGCGGTGCGGCCGGTGGTCTGCGCGCCGGTGCCGGCGGTCTGGATCACGTAGCCGTTGTAGCCGCCGGTCGCGTAGCGCGCGGTGACGACACCGGTGGTGGTGACGGTCTGCCCGACGAGCGGGGAGGCGGCTCCGGTGCCCTGGATCTCGGCGATCGAGACGGTCGGCGCGGTGGTCGGCGGCGTCGTCGGCGGAGTGGTCGGCGGGGCGGTCGGGGTCGCCGTGGGGGTCGCCGTCCCGGTCGGCGCCGGCGTCGGCTCCGGGGCGCTGCCGCCGGCGGCCTCGGGCGTCATCGCGCCGACGGTGAAGTCGGCGGCATTGGAGTCGGTGTCGCCGGTCGCGGTGTCGGCGCGGGCGATCGACTCGGTGAGGGTGGGCGCGGTGGCCGCCGCCGCCTCGAAGGTGTTCGAGGTGCCGTAGCCGAGGAGGTCGAGGACCGCCTCGGGCTGCTCGGCGGTGCCGGTCGGCGGGGCGACGAGGGTCGCGGTGCCCTCGACCAGGAAGAGCGTGCCGCCCGCGGCCGCGATGTTGAGGCCGTTCGCGGTCTGGTCGGCGGCGGGGAGCGGCGCGCCATTCGTGCCGTTGCTCGCGCCGGCGATCAGGAAGTGGCCCTCGGCGGGGACGGTGCCGGTGAGCGCGACGGTCGTCGTCGGGTTCGCCGTGCCGGTGGCCGAGCGGTACTGCAGCGAGAGGCCCGAGAGAGCGACGTCGGCGCCGGTCGGGTTGTAGAGCTCGACGAAGCGGTTGGTGTAGGTCGCGCCGGCCGAGCCGCCGCGGGCGAAGACCTCGCTGATGACCAGCTCGTCGCCGCTCGGAGCAGCGGCGGCGGGAGTCGCGACCAGCGGCGACGCGACGAGGGCCAGGCCGGCGAGGGCCGCGAGCGCGAGGCCTCTCCGTGGTGCGCGGGCGCGGGGCCTCTGCGCGAGGAGGTCGGGGGAGTCGGGCATAGTGGTCCTCTCGATCGCCGCCCCGGGGAGCGGTGGTGCGTCACCGCACGTCGACGGCGACCCTCGCCCCTGAAAGGGGCACAGTGAGCCACGCTATGCAGTGCGGGTGCCCGGCCTGTGAACCGGACGTTTCATGAACGTAAACTCACCCACCGACATCGGGACCGAAGGCCCGTCTTCGCGGCCTCCGTCCGGGAACGCGCGCCATGATCAGGGGATGATCTCCTTCGAACTCGCCAGGGCGCTGCGGACCGCGGGGCTGCGCTGGGCACCGGTCACCGGCGACCGCTTCCGCATCGAGCGCGAGGGGTTCGACGGCGACGTCTTCACCGTGAGCGACATGACCATCGAGCCGCACGAGTACGAGACCGGCACGGTGCTCGGCTTCAACGGCACGACCGAGTGGGCGCTCGACTCCGTGGCGCTCGACGACTCGCTCTGGCTGCCGCGCGAGGACCAGCTGCGCGAGCTGCTCCGCGGGACGTTCCGCTCGCTGCGCCGCGTCGAGGACGGCGGGCCGGTGCGCTTCGCCGTGACGGCCGAGCTCGGCGGCGGCGAGCGCGTCTTCGAGGACGAGATCGCCGAGAACGCCTATGCGGAGGCGCTGCTCGCGCTGATCAGCTCGGTCGCGGTCGACCTCGACGACGTGGACGAGCTGGTCTGAGCCGACGGGCCGGGCCGGCAGGGGTCAGGACGCGGCCTTCTCGGTCGCCGCGTCGTCCTGCTCGGCGGCCGTCTTCTTCGCGGCAGGCTTCTTCTTCGGAGCGATCTTCTTCGGCGCGGTCTTCTCGTCGTCGGCGCTCTTCTTCGCAGCGGTCTTCTTCGCCGTCGTCTTCTTGGCCGCGGTCTTCTTCGGCGCCGCGTCGTCCTCGGCGGCGGCGTCCTCGTCGTCGTCCGCCTTCTTCCTCGTCGCCCGCTTCTTCGCCGGCGCCTTCTCCTCGGAGTCCGCGGACGCCCCCGCCTTCGCCCCGCGGCTGCGCTCGACCGAGCGCTTCAGCGCCTCCATCAGGTCGAGCACCTCGCCACCGCCCTCCTCCTCGGGCTTCTCGCCGAAGGTGGCGGAGGTGTCGAGGGCGTCGCCCTGCTCGATCTTCGCGTCGATGAGGGTGCGCAGCTCGGCCTGATACGAGTCCTGGAACTTCGACGCGTCGAAGTCCTCCGAGTAGGAGTCGACCAGGTGCGAGGACATCTCCAGCTCGCGGGCCGCGATCCGGGTGGTGCCCTCGAGCGACGGGAACTCGACCTCGCGGACCTCGTCCGCCCAGAGCAGCGTCTGCAGCATCAGCAGCTTGCCGCGCACCCGCAGCGCCGCGAGGCGGGTCTTCTGCCGGAGCGCGAACTCGACGATGGCGGTGCGGTCGGTCTCCTCGAGGGTGCGGCGCAGCAGCACGTAGGCCTTGGGGGAGGAGGAGTCGGGCTCGAGGATGTAGGCGCGGTCGAACATGATCGGGTCGACCTGCTCGCTCGGCACGAACTGCACGACGTCGATCTCCCGGTCGCGCTCCTCCGGCAGCGCCTTCAGCTCGTCCTTGGTGAGCACGACCGTGCGCTCGCCGTCGTCGTAGGCCTTGTCGATGTGGTCGAAGGTGACGACCTCGCCGCAGATCTCGCACTTGCGCTGGTACCGGATCCGGCCGCCGTCCTTGTCGTGCACCTGGTGCAGGGGGACGTCGTGGTCCTCGGTCGCGCTGTAGATCTTCACCGGCACGTTGACCAGGCCGAAGGTGATCGCGCCCTTCCAGATGGCTCGCATGGCCCCAGTGAACACCGTGCGCCGCCGCGGCGGGAAGCCCTGCCCCTCCCACGAGATGCCACTTGTGAGCGCGACACGCCGAGGGATCACGTCACAAGTGGCATCTCGCGGGAGGGAGGGGAGGGGCGGCACTCGACGTCCTTTCGGGCGGCGGGTGTCGAATGGGCGGCGATGACTGACGAGAACCGGCCCGCCGACAGGCTCCGCGCCGCCCTGACCGCTCCCGACGCGTCGTCCCGGCTGCAGGCCGCGATGACCGCGGGCACCCGACCCGCCGACGAGTACGCCAAGGTGCTGGTGGCGCGCTGCGCGGTGGAGCCCGACTTCGGGGTCCGCGAGATGCTCACCTGGGCCCTCACCCGGCACGAGCCCGGCGTCACCGTCGACCTGCTGCTGCCCGAGCTCGAGTCCGAGACTCCGCAGGCCCGCAGCCAGGCGCTGCACACGCTGTCGAAGGTGGGCGACCCGCGCGCGTTCCCGGCGATCACGCCCGCGCTGCTGCACGACGAGCACCCCGCGGTCGCGCACGCGGCCTGGCGCACCGCCGCAGGGCTCGCCCCGGAGCCCGAGCGGCCCGCCCTCGCCCGGCAGCTCGCGGAGCACCTCGGCGAGCGGGACCGCCCGGACCAGCGCGCCCTCACCCGCGCCCTGCTGATGCTCGGCGACGCCGCGACCCCCGTCCTCGAGGTGGCCGCGCGGTCGGAGGAGGACGCCCGCCGCTTCCACGCCCTGGCGACCCTCCGCCTCCTCGCCGACCCGGACGAGGACGTCGAGGAGGCCTTCGCCCGCGCCCGCCGCGGCTGACGGCGAGCGGCGACCTCATGCTGATCGAGTAGCCCGCTCAGCGGGCGTATCGAGATCCACCAGCGTCAGGAGTCGAGTCTGCAGTCCCGCCCTGCCGACGACGGCGGGTCTCGATACGCCCACTGCGGGGCTACTCGACCAGCATGAAGGGCCGCCGCGGCGTACTTATCCACCTCGGAGACGAGAAGCGGCTTCTCCTACTCGGCCGCCCGAGAACGGGTGAGGCGTCCCGCCCCCGTCGAGGCGTCCTGCCGGAGCGGGACGGGTCGACCGGAGCGGGACGCCTCGGGTGGTGCGGTGGCGGCTAGCCGCCGATGAGCACGCCGCGGTCGGCGAGGTACTCGCGGATCAGGCGCTCAGCGCTCGCCCGGTCGGTGATGCCGTAGCGGTCGATGATCTGCTGCACGTAGGGGCGGGCGATCGCCTCGGTGATGCCGAGCTCGGCCGCGATCTCGCGCGGCGAGAGGCCGGCGGCGATCAGTCCGAGGACCTGCTCCTTGGTGGGGAGCACGAACGGCGGGGTGCTGGGCTCCGGCTCCGGCGTGGTCGGGTCCTTCTCGGCGTCGATCGCGGAGGTGTCCTCGGCGAACGAGGCCGTCACGAAGGCGATCGCCTTCGAGGTGATGCCGAGCGCCTCCTGGTTGATGTTCGCCAGGTCGTCGCCGGCCGAGTGGTAGTTCGGGTCGTGCGGGATGCCGACGGTGCCGCCGAAGAGCGCGGCTTCCTCCTCGGTTTTGATGTCGTCCGCTCCCGTGAACAGGCCCGAGGCCGGGATGCCGGCGGAGATGAAGCCGTCGTAGTCGCTGCGGCCGTCGAACGCGGTGTCGATCCAGGGCTGGTCGATCGAGTCGAAGTAGTCCGTGAACGCCTTCTCGGTGGCGATGGAGCCCGCGGGCACCTCGACCGGAGCCTCGTAGGTGGACTCGTTCGCGTCGTAGACCGAGACGACGTAGTTCGGCGAGGCGACCATGTCGAAGTTCAGGTAGGTCGCGATGTCGCCGGCCTCCTCCTCGGAGAGCGAGTCGACGTAGGTGTACGAGCCTACGAGCCCGACCTCCTCGGCGCCCCACCAGGCGAAGCGCACGGCGTTGGTCGTCTCGCCCGCGTCAGCGAGCTGCACGGCGGTCTCGAGGAGCGTCGCCGATCCGGAGCCGTTGTCGTTGATGCCGGGGCCCTCGGGCACACCGTCGAGGTGTGCGCCGAGCATGACCACGTTGTCGTGGTCGCCGCCCGGGGTCTCGGTGATGATGTTGAAGGTGTCGGTGTCGGTGGTCGTCTGCTCGAGGACGAGCGTCGCCGTCGTCGGCAGCGCAGCGATCAGCGACTGGCCCTCCTCGAGGGTGACGCCGACGGAGGGGATGTAGCTGTCGTCGGGTGCGCCGAGCGTGCCGTTCAGCGGCTCGCCGGGAGCGTTGTTGTAGATGATCACGGCGGAGGCCCCGGCGGCGCCGGCAGCGGCAGACTTCTCCGAGAAGCTGCACGTGCCGCGGCTGACCAGGGCGACCTTGCCCGTCGCGTCGAGTCCGGCCCAGGCGTCGGCGTCGCAGCCCAGCGGGTCGACCGGCTGGATCAGCTCGCCCGTGACACCGCCCTCGGGAGTCGAGGGGGTGAACGACATCGGGATGCCCTCGACCGCGGGGGTCGTGGTCAGCGAGAACTCGTCGATCGTCTGGGTGGTGGTGGTGAAGTCCTGGCGCTCGGTGGTGTAGCCGGCGGCCTTCAGCACGGCCTCGACGTACTGGCCGCTGAGCTCGTAGCCCTCGGTGCCGATCGCGCGGTTGCCGTCGTTGGCGTCCGCGATCGCCTGGAAGGCCTCGAGGTGGGTCATGATGCCGTCGACCGTCACCGTGTCGGCGAAGTCGGCGGGCTCGGCGGCGCTCGCTGCGGGAGCGAAGGCGAAGCCGGCGACCAGCGCGCCGGCGCCGATCATCGCGGCCGAGCCGAGGAGTGGACGCCGACGTCGTGCGCCGGAGGTGTCTTCAGTAGCGGGGTGAGCCACAGGTGGTCCCTTTCGTCGAGGGCGGCGGCCGTCGGACCGACGGTCTCCGTCGCTCTCGCTGTGCTGAGAAGCGACGGTGCCCTCTGCGAGCGTATTCACAGGCCAGGCGCTAAAGACACCCCTTCGAGGCACTTGTCACCGCGCGGAAACATGGCCTGTCGTGAGCGGCCATGCACGGAGTCAGGCCGTGGCGTCGCTCTCGGCCCACTCGCGGAGCATCGCCAGCGTCTCGGCGGGGCGGTCGCGCTGCGGACTGTGGCCGGCGCCCGCGACCACCGCGTAGCGCACGCGCGGATTGCCCTGGAGGACCCGCGCGGCGACGGACGGCGGGAACATCGTGAACACCTGCGGGTCGCCGCCGAGCACCAGCACGGGCGCCCGGAGCGTCGGCACGTCGGCCAGCAGATCCCACGGCTCGTTGTCGTCGATCGTCGCGGCGACGGCGGCCGGATCGGCGGCGTGCGCGGCCCGGAGCTTCTCGGCCCGATCGCGCTCGTCCCAGTGCGGCTCGGCCGCCGCGAGCTCGTCCGCGGTGACCGCGAGGGCGGCGACCTCGCCGGCCCGGACCCCCGCCCGCTCCGACTCCTCGAGGCGCAGCACCGGATCGAGGAGCACCAGCCGCCGCGCCCAGCCGGTGTCGCGCGCCGCCGCCCGCACCGCCACGGCCCCGCCCAGGGAGTGGCCGACGACCAGGTCCCAGGCCCCGCCGGGCGCGCGCAGGGCGAGCGCGTCGTCGGCGTAGTCGTCGTGCCGGGAGGAGCCGCCGCGGCGACCGGTGCCGTGACCGCGCAGATCCGGGGCCGTCACGCTCCAGCCGGCGGCGGTCAGCGCCGCGGCGACCCGCCACCAGGTGCCGGAGGCCCCGCCGAGTCCGTGCAGGAGGAGGGCGGTTCTCGTCTCCGGGGCTCGCGTCGTCATGCCGACAGGCTAGGGCGCGTCAGTCCAGGCTCGGGTCGCGTCCGGTGCGCTCGCCGGTCGCGAGTGCGCGGATTCCTGCCAGATCCTCCTCGTCGAGGGCGAAGCCGAGCACGTCGAGGTTCTCCCGGATCCGCGCGGGCGTCACCGACTTCGGGATCACGACGACCCCGTGCTGCACGTGCCAGCGCAGCACCACCTGCGCGGGCGAGACGCCGTGCTTCGCGGCGATCGAGGCGAGCACCGGCTCGTCGAGCAGGCGGCCGCGGGCCAGCGGCGACCAGGCCTGGGTCACGATGCCGTGCTCGGCGTCGAAGGCGCGCAGCTCCTCCTGCGGGAGGCGCGGGTGCAGCTCGACCTGGTTGATCACGGGGACGACCTCGGTCTCGCCGAGGAGGCGCTCGAGGTGCTCGATCGCGAAGTTCGAGACGCCGATCGAGCGGGCTCGGCCCTCCCGGCGGATCCGCTCCAGCGCGCGGTAGGTGTCGACGTAGCGGTCGCGGGAGGGGATCGGCCAGTGCACGAGGTAGAGGTCGACGTAGTCGGTGCCGAGCAGCTCCAGGCTGCGGTCGAAGGCCTCGAGGGTCTCATCGAAGCCGTGGTCGTCGTTCCAGACCTTCGTGGTGACGAAGACCTGCTCGCGGGGGAGGCCGCTGGCGCGGATCCCCTCGCCGACGCCGCGCTCGTTGCCGTAGAGGGTCGCCGTGTCGACGTGCCGGTAGCCGGCCTCGAGCGCGGTCGCGACGGCACGGGCCGCTTCGTCGTCGCCGACCTTGTAGACGCCGAGCCCGACCTGCGGGATCGCCCGCCCGTCGTTGAGGGGGATCAGGGGAACACTCATCCCCCCATTCTTCCCCCTCCGCGAGATGCCACTTGTGAGCACGACACGCCGCGGAAACCGGTCACAAGTGGCATCTCGCGAAAGCCGTCAGAGGTGCCCGTGCTCAGAGGTGCCCGTGCTCAGAGGTGCCCGTGCTCAGAGGTGCCAGTGCAGCTCGCCGTGCGGGCCGACGCGGACGGTGTCCTCGATCAGCGCGGCCAGGCCGGCGACGCCGAAGAGCAGACGGCGGTCGTCCCGCGCGGCCTGGCTGGAGTGCACGAAGCGGCGGACGGCGAAGTAGTCGTCGTGGCCGGGCTGCAGCCCCTCGACCATCCCCTGCTCGCCGAGGCCGCGCAGTCCGCGGCCCGGTCGGCGGGCGGGCCCGAGGCCGAGCCAGAGCGTGCCGGTCTCGAGCAGCACGACCGTGCTCGGCACGATCGCGCCGGAGCGCAGGCGCCGCGCGGTGATCTGCCAGCCGAAGCCGAGGTGGTGCACCCGGATCGGATGCGGTCCGCGCCAGGCGTGCGAGGGGTCCTCCGCGCGGTAGTAGACGGGGCTCGGTCGGAAGGAGCCCTGCCAGAGCGCCGCGGCGAGCTCGCCGGCCCATTCGGGCGTCTCGGGGTCGGCCCAGGGGTCGAGGACGTGCGCCTCCTCCGCCTCGCGCTGATGCTGGCGGACGAGTTCCTCCGCGTCGTCGCGCAGTCCCATCGGCGGCCCCTCCGTCTCCTCGGCGAGCCCCACCCTAGGGGGGACAGCCTGGGAGCTTCAACGGAGCCGGGTTGGAGCCGGGTGGGAGGCGCCTCCGCGAGAGAGTCGTCGAGGACGACGACTCAGGTCGGCAGCTCCACCGGCTCGGTGTCCGGCAGCGGGCTCGCGTCGCGCCCGCGCAGGTCCGGGTGGAAGCGGCGGCCGAGCGCCGGAACCGCGAAGCCGACGAAGGCGAACACCGCGGCGACCACGATCGCGGCGGTCGGGCCCGACCGGTCGATCTGCACGCCGGCGATGGCCGAGCCGAGCGCGGCTCCGATCAGCTGGCCCGTGCCGACCCAGCCGTAGGCCTCCGCGGTGTCGGAGAACTTCACGCTCGAGGCCGTGATCGTGAAGAGCGCGGCCAGGGCCGGGGCGATGCCGACGCCGGCCAGGAAGAGCGTGATCGAGAGCCACCAGAAGTCGGTCGAGAACGCCGCGAGGCCCATGCCCACGGTGACGATCAGCATCCGCCGCGCGGTCGCCCAGCGGCTGATCGGGATGTGGCCGAGGGTGAGACCGCCGAGGAGCGAGCCGGCCGCGAAGATCGCCAGGACGACGCCCGACTCCACGCCGCCCTCGCCGAAGACCGCCACGACGCCGGCCTCGACCGCGGCGCAGGCGCCGACCAGCAGGAAGCCGACCACGGTCGCGAGCAGCACCGGCGGCTTGGTCAGCACGACGCCGAGTCGGCGGCGCGAGCGCGGGATCCGCACCCGGCCGACCTCGGGCGAGGCGATGAACCAGATCCCGCCGCCGACGAGGAAGAACGCGGCGGTGAGGATGCCCGCGACGGTCGAGATCTGGATCGAGACGAACGTCGTCAGCACCGGGCCGAGCACCCAGATGATCTCCTGCGCCGAGGCGTCCAGCGAGAACAGCGGGGTCAGCTGCGAGCTGGGCACCATCTTCGGGTAGATCGTCCGGACCGCCGGCTGCACGGGCGGCATGCTGAGGCCCGAGACGAAGCCGATGACGACGAACTGCCAGATCTCCAGCGGGAGCAGCGCCATCGCGATGATCGCGGCCGCGCAGACGATCAGGGTCGCGGTGAGCACGCGCCGCATCCCGAGCCGGCCCATCAGGCGGCTGGTCAGCGGACCGGCGATCGCCTGGCCGATCGACATCGAGCCGAGCACGAGGCCGGCCGCGGCGTAGGAGTCGTGCACGCGCTCCACGTGCAGGAGGAAGGCGAGCGAGAGCATCCCGAACGGGAAGCGCGCGGTGAGCTGGGCCGCGATGATGCGACCCACGCCGGGGGTTCTCAGGAGTTCGGTGTAGCTGCCCACCGGACGACACTAGCGGCCCGCGGCGGCCCGCCGGCGACGGCCGCCGAACCGGTCGGCGGCGACCCCGGTCAGCCCGCGAGCACCTTCCGGATCCGCTGCAGCGACACGCTCTCGACAGTGCCCAGGCTCTGCGCGAAGAAGCTGATCCGCAGTTCCTCGATCAGCCAGCGGGCGCGGACCAGGCGCTCCGGCGCGTGCGGCGGCAGCGGGATCGTGCCGCCCGAGGAGCGGTACAGCTCCTGTGCGGCCTGCACCTCGTTCAGCCAGACCCGGTCGCGGCCGACGTTCTCGCCGATCTTGGTGAAGCGCTCGGTGATGCCGGCGAGGTAGCGCGGCAGGTGGCGCAGCCGCTCGAGCCCGGTCGCCGAGACGAAACCCGGGTGCACGAGGCCGGTGAGCTGCTCGCGGGCGTCGGTGAGCGCCGGCAGCAGCGCCATGCTCGTCGAGGCCTTGAGCGCCTTCTCGACCCCGCGCGCCGTGGTCAGGATCGTGGTGACGGTCTTCACGGTCTCGAACATCGAGTCCATCACGCTGCCCGAGACCCGGTCGCGGACCGCGTCGAACTCGGCGCGGAGGAAGAGCATGCCGTCCGGCTTCATCCGCCAGAGCACCGCGTCGACGCAGGCGAGCAGGCAGTCGCCGAACAGCGCCGTCGTGTTCTGGTACGGGCTCTGCGCGAGCACGAGCTTCTCGTTCGCGGTCAGGTACTGCTGCACGTAGGCGACCGGGCTGGGCGTCGCGAGCAGCAGCAGCCGGCGGACGCCGCGCGGGTGCTCGCGCGCCTGGTCCTCGGCGGTCGCGAGCAGGCGGATCGAGACGGAGTCGCCGTCGTCGATCAGCGCGGGGTAGGCGCGGATCGTGTTGCCGCCCTGGCGGGTGTCGGTGACGCGGGGGAGCTCCGCCATGTCCCACGTCTTGATCCCCCGGCGCTCGAGGGCGTCGGGCACGCGCGCCTCGACGACCCGCGCGACCTCGTCGCGGACCCGGCCGCGCAGGCGCTCGGCCAGCGGCGCCAGCTCCTTGCCGGCGGCGACGGTCCGGCCGCGCTCGTCGGCGATCGCGAAGGTGACGCGGAGGTGCGCGGGGATGCGCTCGAGGTCGAAGTCGGAGGCGTCGATCACGACGCCGGCCTCGCGGCGGATCGCGCCGGCGAGGGTCGCGGCGAACGACTCGGTCGGCGGGTTCGGCACGTCCTGGGGGAGGGCGGCGGTGAGCTTGCGCGCCCAGTCGTTCGCGGGGACGACGTTCCGGCGCAGGTGCTTGGGCAGCGCCTTGATCATCGCGGTGACGAGCTCGGCGCGGAGCCCCGGCACGAGCCAGTCGAAGCCGAGCGGGGTGACGCGCGGCAGCAGCGCGAGCGGCACGTGCACGGTGACGCCGTCCTCCTCCGTGCCCGGCTCGAACCGGTAGGAGAGCCGGAAGCGCTGGTCGGCCTGGCGCCACTGGGTCGGGAACGCGGTCTCGTCGATCTGCTCCGCGTCCTCGGGCAGGAGGGTCTCCTGCGTCATGGTCAGCAGATCGGGCTCGTCGTGCTGCGCAGTGCGCCACCAGGAGTCGAAGGAGCGGACGGACGTGATGTCGCGCGGGACGCGGCGGTCGTAGAAGTCGAAGACGGCCTCGTCGTCGACGAGCAGATCGCGGCGGCGGGTCCGCTCCTCGAGCCGCTCGAGCTCGGCGCGCAGGGCCCGGTTCTTGCGGTCGAAGGCGTGCCGGGCGTCCCACTCGCCCTCGACGAGCGCGTGCCTGATGAAGAGCTCGCGGGCGTAGCCGGCGTCGATCCGGGAGAACTGCACGCGGCGCCGGGCGATGATCGGCACGCCGTAGAGCGTGACCTTCTCGTAGGCGACGGCCGCGCCCTGCGCCTTCTCCCAGTGCGGCTCGCTGAACTGCCGCTTCACCAGGTCGCCGGCGATCGCCTCGGCCCAGGCCGGATCGATCGCGGCGTTGGAGCGGGCGAAGAGCTTGCTCGTCTCGACCAGCTCGGCGCTCATCAGGGCGTCGGGCTGCTTCTTGGCCAGCGCGCTGCCGGGGAAGATCGAGAACTTCGCGTTGCGGGCGCCGACGTACTGGACGCTCTGGCGCTCGCGGTTCTTCGCCGCGCGTTGGGCCTGCTGCGAGGTGGTGTCCTTGATGCCGAGGTGCGAGAGCAGACCGGCGAGGAGGCTCCGATGGATCCCGTCTGGGTCGACCTTCGGCTCGCCGAGCTCGAGCTTGAGCGGCCGGGCCAGCTGGCGCAGCTGGCGGAAGACGTCCTGCCACTCGCGCACGCGGAGGTAGTTGAGGTACTCGGCCTTGCAGAGCCGGCGGAAGGCGCTGGAGGAGAGCTCGGCCTGCTTCTCCTCCACGTAGTTCCAGAGGTTGAGCAGGGTGAGGAAGTCGCTGGTCGGGTCGACGAAGCGGGCGTGCTGCTGGTCGGCCTGCGCGCGGCGCTCGAGCGGCCGCTCCCGGACGTCCTGGATCGTCAGCCCGGCGACGATCGCCATCACCTCGCGGCTGACGTCGTGCTTGCGCGACTCGATCACCATCCGGCCGAACCGCGGGTCGATCGGCAGCCGGGCGAGATCCCGCCCGATCCTCGTGAGCTGAGGCGCCTTGTCGGCCCCCCGCGAGATGCCACTTGTGACGGGTTTCTTCGGCGTGTCGCCCTCATGAGTGGCATCTCGCGAGGGGGAGTCGGCGGGGGAGGCGGGGGATCGGAGGGCGCCGAGCTCGGTGAGGAGATCGAGACCGTCCTTGATGCCGCGGGAGTCGGGCGGGGTGAGGAACGGGAAGCCGGCGATGTCGCCGAGGCCGAGCGAGATCATCTGCAGGATGACGGCGGCGAGGCCGGTGCGCAGGATCTCCGGGTCGGTGAACTCGGGGCGGCGCTCGAAGTCCTCCTCCGAGTAGAGGCGGATCGCGATGCCGGCGCTGGTGCGGCCCGAGCGGCCGGAGCGCTGGTTCGCCGAGGCCTGCGAGATCGCCTCGATCGGGAGGCGCTGCACCTTCGAGCGGGCGCTGTAGCGGGAGATGCGGGCGGTGCCGCCGTCGATCACGTAGCGGATGCCGGGCACGGTGAGGCTGGTCTCGGCGACGTTGGTGGCCAGGACCACCCGGCGGCGGACGCCCGGGGTGCGGCCGCGCTCGAAGACGCGGTGCTGATCGGCGGCCGAGAGCCGGCCGTAGAGGGGGAGGACCTCGGTGCCGGGGAGGTTCCGCCCGCGGATCGCGTCCTCGGCGTCGCGGATCTCGTTCTCGCCGGAGAGGAAGACGAGGACGTCGCCCTGGTCCTCGCGGGCCAGCTCGGCGAGCGCGTCGGCGATGCCGGTCATCAGGTCGCGGCTGCCGCTGGTGGCGTCGGGGACGTCGGTGTCGTCCTCCTCCTCGGGCTCCTCGGCGACGAGCGGGCGGTAGCGGATCTCGACGGGATACGTGCGGCCGGAGACCTCGATGATCGGCGCGGGCGCGCCCGAGGCGTCCCGGAAGTGCTCGGCGAAGCTCTGCGGATCGATCGTCGCGGAGGTGATGATCAGCTTCAGGTCCGGGCGGCGCGGCAGCAGCCGGTGCAGGTAGCCGAGCAGGAAGTCGATGTTGAGGCTGCGCTCGTGCGCCTCGTCGATGATGATCGTGTCGTACCGGGCGAGCATCCGGTCGTGGTTCATCTCGTTCAGCAGGATGCCGTCGGTCATCAGCTTGATCCGGGTCGACGCGCTCGCCTTGTCGGTGAAGCGGACCTGGTAGCCGACGAGCCCGCCGACCTCGTCGTCGAGCTCCTCCGCGATGCGCTCGGCGATCGTGCGGGCGGCGATGCGGCGCGGCTGCGTGTGGGCGATGCTCTCGCGGCCGAGCTCGAGGCAGATCTTCGGCAGCTGGGTCGTCTTGCCGGAGCCGGTGGCGCCGGCGACGATCACGACCTGGTGGTCGCGGATGGCGGCGGCGATGTCGTCCCTGCGCGCCGAGACGGGGAGTTCGGGAGGATACCGGATGCTGAGGACGTCTGACATGAGCCCTCCATCCTACGGCGCCGTGACATGATGCCCAGGTCCTCCCGCGGAATCCCGCGGGACGCCGCTCCCGCAGCGCGGACCGAGCAGAGAGCCGAGTGTGAGCACGCAGTCCCTCCTCGTGATCCTCAACATCGTCCTGCTGATCCTCGCGATCCGGGGCGTGCTGGCGAACGGGCGGCTGTCGAAGGTCGCGAAGGTCGGCTGGGTGGCGCTGATCGTGATCCTGCCGTTCGCGGGGAGCATCGCGTACCTGGTCTTCGGCCGGCGGGCGAGCGGCGGCGGGTCGCCGGGGCCGCAGCGGCCGACGGGGTGGTTCTTCGAGCGCTGAGGCGTCCTTCGGCGTCTGACGTGCTGACGGGTGGGGCGGACGAGGCACCGCGTCCACCCCTTCGGGGTGAGACAGCGGCGAGGGGGCGTCCATCCCTTCGGGATGAGACTCGGTCGTCTCAGGACCTGTCGTCCTCAGCGGGCGGCGTGGCCGCGGCGTCCCTTCAAGTTGGTCGAACAGCCCCGGAGGGGCGTATCGAGACCCGCCGTCGTCGGCAGGGCGGGTCTGCAGACTCATCTCCTGACGGTGGTGGATCTCGATACGCCCGCTGCGCGGGCTACTCGATCAGCATGAACGGCCCCACGGGCGGGGCGGCGTCTAGCGTGGAGGGCATGGCCGAACGACTTCGCTCCAGTGTCAGTCCGTACCTCCGCTCGCACGCCGACAACCCGGTGGACTGGTTCCCGTGGGGGGAGGAGGCGTTCGCCGAGGCGGTGCGCCGGGACGTGCCGGTGCTGGTGTCGATCGGGTACGCGACCTGCCACTGGTGTCATGTGATGGCGCGGGAGTCGTTCTCGGATCCGGTGCTGGCGGCGCGGCTGAACGACGGGTTCGTGGCGGTCAAGGTGGATCGCGAGGAGCATCCGGACGTCGACACCGCGTATCTGACGGCGGCGAGCGCGTTCACGCGGAATCTGGGCTGGCCGCTGACGGTGTTCACGACTCCCGCCGGGGAGACCTTCTATGCGGGGACGTACTTCCCGCCGCGGGCCGTCGGCGGGGTGCCGGCGTTCTCGGACGTGCTCGACGCGGTGTCGGAGGCGTGGCGGCTGCGGCGCGACGAGGTGCAGGCGACGGCGGGGTCGCTGAGCGCGGCGCTGCGGGAGGCGACGGCGGTGGTGCCGACGGGAGACGCGCTCCCGGACGACGCGGCGCTCGCGGCGGCCGTCGGGGCGCTCGCCGAGGAGGAGGACCGGGTGCACGGGGGGTTCGGCGGGGCGCCGAAGTTCCCGGTGGCGCCGGTGCTCGGGCTCCTGGCGTCGCGGGACGACGGCGCGGAGCTGGCCGAGCGGACGCTGCTGACGCTGGCGGGCTCGCCGCTGAGGGATCGCGACGGCGGCTTCTTCCGCTACGCCACCCGCCAGGACTGGAGCGATCCGCACTACGAGCGGATGCTCTACGACAACGCCCAGCTGCTCGATGTGGCGGCGGTGCTGCTCGGGCGCGAGGGCACCGACCGGGAGGCGCTCGCCGCGGTGGCGGAGGGCGTCGCGTCCTTCCTGCTCGAGACGCTGCGGCGGCCGAGCGGGGGCTTCGCGAGCGCGCAGGACTCGGAGAGCATCGTCGACGGGCAGCGCTCGGAGGGCGGCTACTACCTCGCCGAGGACCGCACGGATCTGACCCCGCCCGCGCTCGACGAGAAGGTCGTCACCGGCTGGAACGGGCTGGCGATCGGAGCGCTCGCGCGAGCCGGGCGGGCCCTGGGCCGGGAGGAC
Organism: Rathayibacter sp. VKM Ac-2804; assembly: GCF_009866655.1. NCBI lineage: Bacteria > Bacillati > Actinomycetota > Actinomycetes > Micrococcales > Microbacteriaceae > Rathayibacter > Rathayibacter sp. VKM Ac-2804. The sequence goes on along the minus strand of NZ_CP047420.1, from coordinate 3,166,136 downwards.
TGGATCGCTGCCGCGCGCGACGCCGCCGATCTCCTCCTGGAGCGGCACCTCGTCGACGGGCGCGTCAGCGTCCGCGCCTCGCTCGGCGACTCCGTCTCCGCCGCGCGCCCGGCGCTGGAGGATCTCGGCATGCTCGCCGGCGGGCTGCTGCAGCTGGCGCTCGCCGAGGGGGCGCCGCGCTACGCGGTCGTCGCCCGGACGCTGATCGACGGGGCGCTGGATGCGGCCCCGTCCTGGCCGCCGTTCGCGCTGCCGGGCGGCGGGGACCCGGCGCTCACCGCGCGCGGGCTGCTGCTGGCGGCGGATCCGTCCGAGGGCGCCTACCCCTCGGGGCTCTCGGCGGCGGCCGACGCGGCGCACGGGCTGTATCTGCTGACGGGGGAGCGGCGCTACCGGGACGCGGCGGAGGCCGTGGTCGCGGGCATCGGGCCGGGCGCGCTCGGGCAGCCGATGGGGTTCGGCGGCGTGCTCGCCCTGGCGGAGCACCTCGCGCGACCGGTCACGCAGCTGGTCGTCGTGGTTCCCGACGACGGCGCGCGCACGGAGCTGCAGCGCGGCGCACGGGAGACCGGGCTGGGTGTGCTGGCGGTGGTGAGCGACGGCGCGGCGGCCGAGTGGGCCCTCGCGGGCTTCGAGCTGTTCGAGGGCCGGACGTCGCGCGACGGCCTGCCGACGGCCTACTCCTGCGAGGCGTTCGTCTGCGCGCTGCCGACGACCGAGCTGCCGGAGGAGCTGCTCATGCGGCCGTGACGACGAGCGGGGCGTCGGGGTCGGCGGCCCACTCGTTCAGCGAGCCGTCGTAGACGACCGCGGTGTCCACGCCGAGCACGGCCAGCGCGAGCGCGTCGGCCGTCGCGGCGATCCCGCCCGCGCAGTAGAGGACGATCCGCTCGGCCTCGAGGCTCTCGCCGAAGAGCGCCCGCAGCCGCTCCGGCGGGAGGAGCGTGTTGTCCTCGCGGTCGACCAGGCGCACGGCCGGGACGCTGACCGAGCCGGGGAGGTGGCCGAGGCGCGGACGGCGCCCCTGCTCCCCGGTGAACTCCCTCGGCGGCACGGCGCAGACCAGCGCTCCGGGCTCCTCGCCGCGGACGACGCGCTCGACCCCGGCCTTGTCGATCCAGAGCGGGCGCTCCGGGCGCACGGTGACGCCCCCGGCGGCCCGCGGCTCGACGTGGCCCGTCTCGATCGGGCGCTCCTCGCGGCGCCACGCGGAGAGGCCGCCGTCGAGCACCGCGACCGCGTCGTGCCCGGCGGCGCGCAGGAGCCACCACAGGCGCGACGCCCACTGGCCCACCGCGGAGTCGTAGACGACGACCACCGAGTCGTCGTCGATGCCGAGAGCGGCGGTCGCCGCGGCGAAGCGCTCGGGGTCGAGCCTGGTGAAGGGGAAGGGCGCGTCGGGGTCGGAGAGCTGGGCGAGCAGGTCGCCGAACACCGCGCCGGGCACGTGGCCCTCGAGGAGGTACTGCTCATCGCCGCCGAGGTAGCCGGGCCGGCCGTCGAAGCCGGTCACGAGCAGGACGCTCGCGTCGACGACGACGAGGTGCTCGCGGCCGAGGTGGTCGGCGAGCCACTGGGTCGAGACGATCGGCCGGGCGAGGTAGGGGGAGCTGCTCACTCGGACAACGCTAGGTCCGACCCCCGACGCTCCGCAGATCGGCGTGTCACGCCGCTTCATCCGGCGTCACACGGCGGTGCTGCTCAGCACTCGATGACGTTGACCGCGAGACCGCCCTCGCTGGTCTCCTTGTACTTCGAGGACATGTCGATGCCCGTCTGCCGCATCGTCTCGATCACGGTGTCCAGCGAGACCCGGTGCGTCCCGTCGCCGTGCAGCGCCAGCCGGGCCGCGCTGACCGCCGTCGACGCCGCGATCGCGTTGCGCTCGATGCACGGGATCTGCACCAGGCCGCCGACCGGGTCGCAGGTCAGCCCGAGGTGGTGCTCCATCGCGATCTCGGCCGCGTTCTCCACCTGCCGTGGCGTCCCGCCGAGCACCGCGCAGAGCGCGCCGGCCGCCATCGCGCACGCCGAGCCGACCTCGCCCTGGCAGCCGGCCTCCGCGCCCGAGATAGAGGCGTTGGTCTTGCAGAGCGAGCCGATCGCCGTCGCGGTGAGCAGGAACCGCCGGATCCCCGCACGGTCCGCCCCGGGGACGAAGCGGAGGTAGTGGTGAGCGACGGCCGGGATGATCCCCGCCGCTCCGTTCGTCGGCGCGGTGACGACGCGCCCGCCGGCCGCGTTCTCCTCGTTCACCGCGAGGGCGAACGCGTGCAGCCATTCCACCGAGGTCGCCCGCGCGCGGTCCAGCGGGTCGTCCTCGAAGGCCTCGAGCCTGCCGCGCAGGACGGAGGCGCGGCGCTGCACGCCGAGCCCGCCGGGCAGCACGCCCTCGGTCGCCAGGCCGTGCTCGACGCAGGCGGCCATCGCGTCCCAGATCGCGTCGAGCCGCGCGTCGACGTCGAGGCCGGGGTGCAGCGCTCGCTCGTTGGCGGCGGCGATCTCGTCGATGCTCGAGCGCGTGCGGTCGCAGGTCGCGAGCAGGTCGAGCGCGGAGACGAAGGGGTAGGGGTGCGGCGCGAGCGAGGCCAGCTCGGCGCGCTCGCCGGCCCGCCGGATGAAGCCGCCGCCGATCGAGTAGTAGGTCTCCTCCCACTCGGGCAGCGCCGCGTCGCCGAGCCAGACGCTGAAGGTCAGGGCGTTCGGGTGCTCGGGGAGTCGGGTGCGCGGCTCGAAGGCGATGTCGTCGCGGGTCATCGGGAGGCGCACGGCACCCGCGAGCAGGATCGAGCCGTCCTGGTCGAGGCGACTCCAGGCCCCGCGGACCTCCTCCGGATCGCAGGTCTCCGGGTGCAGCCCGGCAAGCCCGGCGACGATGGCATCGGGCGTGCCGTGACCGATGCCGGTCGAGCCGAGCGAGCCGTAGAGGGTGCAGACCACGCGGCTCACCCGGTCGAGCAGCCCCGCGTCGCGCAGCCGCTCGGCGAGGGCCAGGGCCGCCCGCATCGGCCCCACCGTGTGCGAGCTCGAGGGGCCGATCCCCACGCTGAACAGGTCGAAGGCGGAGACGTAAGCACTCATCCGCCGAGACTACGCCTCGCGCGCAGAAGGGGGCGGGCGCCCCTTCGAGCGCCCGCCCCCGTGGTTCAGCGGATCGGAACCGGGGTCCCGGGTGTCAGAACTCGCAGTGCACGTGGTCCGAGTGGCCCGCGTCGCCGGGGCCGAGGGTGAGCGTCGCGCCCATCTCGGCGCAGGCGTTCTGGATCGCCTGGTGGTCGGCGCCCTCGATGACCCGCACGCCGTCGATCAGGTCGATGTCGACCGCGTCGCCGGTGTAGTGGCCCGAGCCGGTGGAGTGGTCCTCACCCGCGATGGAGGTGACCCGCAGGGTGTGGCCGTACTGCGTGTTCAGCTTCAGCAGCGCGTCGAGCATGGCGGGGTTCAGCGCGACCGAGGTCACACCGGCGTCGCCCTCGGGGCTCGTCTTCGCGGGCCGGCCGGCGGCCGTGTCGCGGATGTTGGCGAGCGAGGTGGAGGCGGCGTCCGAGCCGAGCTCGTAGAGCTCGATCCCCGGGTTGTCGAGGATGGCCTGCGCGGTCGCGGCGGCGTCGCCCGACGGGGGAGGCGTGGTGCCGCCGCCCGTGCCGGCGATCAGCGCCTTCCACGTGGCCGGACCGACGATGCCGTCGGCGGTCAGTCCCGCACCGCCCTGGAAGCTCTGCACCGCGGCGGTGGTCGCGGCTCCGAAGGCACCGTCGACCGCGACGGACGCGCCGTTCGCGTTCAGCTGCGTCTGGACGGCGCTGACCGCGTCTCCGGAGGCGCCGCTCTGCACGGTCACGGTCAGCGCGCCCCAGGTGGCCGCGCCGATCACGCCGTCGGCCGCGAGGCCCGCACCGGACTGGAAGGAGGTGACCGCCGACTGCGTGCCGGCGCCGAACGCTCCGTCGACGGCGAGCGACTGACCCGACGAGCGCAGCAGGTACTGCGCGGTGGTCACGTCCTCGCCGGACGCGCCGGAGGAGAGCACGGGCCAGTCGGCCGCCTGGGCGCTGGTCGCGGTCCCGACGCTGACGCCGAGGGCGAGCAGGAGGGCGGTGACGGCCGCGAGGGCGCGGGCGCCGAGGCCCCGTGAACGCCGGGTCTCGGGAGCCCTCGTGGTGGTGGTCGTGCTGATGTCCGTGGTGCTCATGATCCTCATCCCTCGCTCTCGACGGCCTCGCGCGCCAGGGTCTCCCACTGCGCGTAGGCGTCCGGGTAGGCGGAGACCTGCACGGCCTGCGCCGCCTCGGTCACCGACATCGACTCCCAGCCGGCGACGTCCGTCAGGCCGGTGTTGGTGGTGGGGCTGTTCGCCGCCCCGTAGAAGGCCCTCGAGGCGTACACGGGGTCGACGAGGTCGGCCGCGTCGCCCCAGCCCGCCGACGGGCGCTGCTGGAAGAGGCCGACCGAGTCGCGGTCGCCGCCCGAGAGGTTCCGCAGACGCGACTCCTGCATCGCCGTCGCGATGGCGACGACCCAGCCGTACTCGGGCACGCCGGCCGTCTTGCCCTCCGCGATGATCGTGCGGACGTTGGCGAGCTGCTCCTCGCTGAGGGTCGCGAACGTCTCGCCCGGCTGGCCGGGGTCGGGCGTCGTGCCCGAGCCCGCGCCGACGAGCGACTGCCAGGTCTGCGGTCCGACGACGCCGTCGACCGTGAGCCCGGCCGCCGACTGGACGCTCTTCACGGCGGCGAGGGTCGCGGCGCCGAACGCGCCGTCGACCGTGAGGCTCGCGCCGACCTTGTTCAGCTGGACCTGGAGCGCGCTGACCGCCTCGCCGGAGTCCCCGGAGGACACCGTCGTGATCAGGGCCGCCCAGGTCTGGGCGCCGACGATCCCGTCGGCCGAGAGACCGCGAGCGCTCTGGAAGGAGGTCACCGCGGCGGCGGTGGCGGGGCCGAAGACGCCGTCGGCGTCCACGGAGGCGCCGGCGGCGTTCAGCAGGTGTTGCACGGTGCGGGCGTTGGCGCTGTTCTCGCCCTCGGCGACGACGGGCCAGGCGGCGGCCGAGGCGGCTGCGGCACTGACGGGCGCCTCGGCCGCGAAGACCGCGGGTGCCGTGGCGACCGACCCGAAGGCGAGGGCGCCGCAGGCGACCCCCGCGATCAGGAGGCGCCTGGGGCGCTGGGTGACTGGGGTGGGACGGGTGGTTCTCATCGTTTCGTACACCTCTTCGTGGCCGCCGGGCGGCCTGATTCGTTGTCACGATCGGCGGAGTTCGCTTCTCCCTTGCCCGTCCTGCCTACTCCTGTCGTTGTCACGGATCCGGGGACACGGAGGGATCGCCCAGAGACCGCGCACGCGATGCGGAGGAGACTCCGACTCACGGGGGAGGCGCTCAGGCGTGGGCCAGGAGGATCCTGCGCCTGGACCTCGCGACGGGCGGTGTCCCGCGACACGCCCGGGTTGCACGCCCGTGCGGGGCGCTGCTACCGTCGGCGAGCGCATCACCGGAGTGCGCCCACCGACGCCCGGAAGGAGCAGCCCGTGACCGCGTACCGATCGACCCGCGTCGAGCTGCTCGTCGCCGACCGCCCCCGCGCCCTCGCCGGCGCGGTCGAGCTCGAACGCTCGAAGCGCGGTCCCGCGAACCTCCAGCCCGGCGTCGTCCGGCACCCCTAGGCCATCGCCCAGGCCCCCGGACGACATCGTCTCGGGGCCCTCGCGCGTCGGCACTCCTCTGCAGGGGAGGGGCCTCGCGGTCGGCTCGCGGCATCCTGCCGCCCCGAGCGCGTCCCACCCCGATCCCGGCGTTGCCGGGCCTTCACGAGAGGAAGGACCATGCAGAGAATCACGGAGCGGCTCGTCTCCTGGGCGAGCATCCTGGACGACAACGCGCGGCAGCAGGCACTCACAGCCTCGGAGATGCCGTTCATCCATCCGCACCTGGCGCTGATGCCCGACGCCCACCTCGGGCGCGGCGCAACGGTCGGCTCGGTCATTCCGACCCTCGGCGCGCTCATCCCGGCGGCCGTGGGCGTCGACATCGGCTGCGGCATGATCGCCGTGCGCACGCAGTTCTCCCGGAGCGACCTCGCCGGCCGCGACCTGGGCGAGCTGCGGCGGCAGATCGAGCGCGCGGTCCCGCTGTCGGCGGGAGCGGCGAACCGCACGATCGTCGCGACCGCCGAGCCGCGGGTCGCCGAGCTGGAGGCGCTCGCCGCCGCGGCGGGCTTCGACCCGGCGCGCTCCGCGAAGCACTGGCGGCTGCAGGTCGGCTCGCTCGGCAGCGGCAACCACTTCATCGAGGTGAGCGTCGACGAGACCGACGCGGTCTGGCTGTTCCTGCACTCCGGCTCCCGGGGCGTGGGCAACCGGATCGCGACCGAGCACATCCGGATCGCCCGCGAGTACTGCGAGCAGCACTGGATCGCCCTGCCGGACCCGGATCTCGCCTACCTGGTCGAGGGGACGGAGCAGTTCGACCGCTACGTCGCCGAGCTGCGCTGGGCGCAGCGGTTCGCCCTGCTCAACCGCGAGGAGATGATGGACCGGGTGATCAGGCAGCTCTCCGAGTGGATCGGCGGCGGCGTCCAGGAGCGGGAGCGGATCAACTGCCACCACAACTTCACCGAGAAGGAGCGCCACTTCGGCCGCGACGTCTGGGTGAGCCGGAAGGGTGCGATCCAGGCCGACGCCGGACGGCCGGGCCTCATCCCCGGCTCGATGGGGACGGCCTCGTACGTGGTGGCCGGGCGCGGCGACGCGATGTCGCTGAACTCGTCACCGCACGGTGCGGGGCGCGAGTACTCGCGGTCGGCGGCGCGGAAGGCCTTCACGCACGAGCAGCTGCGCGAGGCGATGACCGGCATCGAGTACCGCGACACCGACGCCTTCCTCGACGAGATCCCGGCGGCCTACAAGCCGATCGACCGGGTGATGGCCGACGCGGCCGATCTCGTGGAGATCCGGCACACCCTCCGCCAGCTCGTCAACGTGAAGGGCGACTGACCCCGCACCCCTGCCCCCCCTCCGCGAGATGCCACTTGTGCACGCGACACGCCGAGGAAAGCGTGCACAAGTGGCATCTCGCGGGAGGAGGAGGGGCGTCAGCGGAGGGTCTTGCGGGAGGTGATCTGGCCGGTGTCGAAGCCGAGGAGGTGCAGGCCGCCGTGGAAGCGCGCGTGCTCGACCTTGATGCAGCGGTCCATCACGACGGTGAGGCCCTTCGACTCGCCGTACTCCGCGGCCTCCTGGTTCCAGATGCCGAGCTGCACCCAGACGGTCGGCGCGCCGATGGCGACGACGTCGTCGATGACCGAGGGGATGTCGCTCGCCTTGCGGAACACGTCGACGATGTCCGGCACGACGGGCAGATCGGCGAGGCTCTTGTAGACGGGCTGCCCGAGGATCTCCTTCGCGTTGGGGTTCACGAAGAACAGCTCGTAGTCGCTCGACTGCTGGAGGTAGGTCGAGACGAAGTAGGACGAGCGCGCCGCGTTCGGCGAGGCGCCGACGATCGCGACGGTCTTCGCGCGGCGGAGGATCTCGAGCCGCTTCTTCGCGTCCGGTCCGACCCAGGTGCGCTGCGACTTCAGCAGCTTCGCCAGGGGCGAGTTCGTCGGCACGGAGCAGCTCAGCCCGTTGGACAGGTGCGCGACGACGGTGTCGTCGGCCTCGGCGGCAGCGGGCGCGAGGGCGGTGTCGCTCATGGTCAGACCTCCACGGTCGGGGAGTCGATGGTCACCGAGACGTCGTCCGGCAGCTCGGTCGGTGCGTCCGGCGTGCCGTGCTCCTCGACCGCGCGGGTGAGCGCCTGGTCGAGGTCGTAGATGATGTCGTCCGCGTCCTCGATGCCGACCGAGAGCCGGACGAGGCCCGGCAGCACCCCGGCGTGCAGCAGCTGCTGCTCGGTGAGCTGCGCGTGCGTCGTCGAGGCGGGGTGGATCACCAGGGTCTTCGCGTCGCCGATGTTCGCGAGGTGGCTGGCGAGGTCGACCGACTCGATGAAGGTCTGGCCGACGGCGCGGCCGCCCTTGACCACGAAGCTGAACACCGAGCCGGGGCCCTTCGGCAGGTACTTCTGCGCACGCTCGTGGTGCGGGTGCGCGGGCAGGCCCGCCCAGTAGACCGCCTCGATGCGCGGGTCGGCGTCGAGCCACTCCGCGACGCGGCGGGCGTTGTCGACGTGCGCCTGGATCCGGTAGGGCAGCGTCTCGACGCCCTGCGCGAGCAGGAACGCGGAGTGCGGGGCGAGGACCGGGCCGATGTCGCGCAGCTGCTCGGCGCGCAGGCGGGTGAGGAAGCCGTACTCGCCGAAGTTGCCGTCCCAGGAGAGACCGCCGTAGGAGGCGACCGCGTCGTGCAGCAGCGGGAACTTCTCCGCCGAGTAGTGGAAGCGGCCCGACTCGACGACGACGCCGCCGAGGGTGGTGCCGTGCCCGCCGAGGAACTTGGTGGCCGAGTGGATGACGATGTCGGCGCCCCACTCGATCGGGCGGACGAGGTACGGCGTGGCGACGGTGGAGTCGATGATCAGCGGGATGCCGGCGGCGTGCGCGACGGCAGCGAGGCCCTCGATGTCGGCGATTTCGCCGGAGGGGTTCGCGATCGTCTCGGCGTAGAGCACCTTGGTCTTGTCGGTGATCGCCGCGGCGTAATCCGCCGGATCGCTCGACTGCACGAATGTCGTCTCGACGCCGAAGCGCCGCAGCGTCACGTCGAGCTGGGTGATCGAGCCGCCGTAGAGGTTGGCGGAGGAGACGACGTGGTCGCCCGCGCCGACCAGCGCCGCGAAGGTGATGAACTGCGCCGACAGGCCGGAGGCGGTCGCGACGGCGCCGAGGCCGCCCTCGAGGCTCGCGACCCGCTCCTCGAACGAGGCGACGGTGGGGTTGGAGAGCCGGGAGTAGATGTTCCCGTACTTCTGCAGCGCGAAGCGCGCCGCCGCATCGGAGGTGTCGTCGAAGACGAACGCGCTCGTCTGATAGATGGGCAGCGCTCGCGCGCCCGTCACCGGGTCGGGGATGTTGCCGGCGTGGATTGCCCGCGTCTTGAAGCCGTACTCGCGATCTGCCATGCGATCGACGCTAGCGGGCGCCGCCGACACCGCGGCGCGGAGGCGTCGCATCCCGTAACAGTCCCAGGCTCGGAGTGCTCGTCCAGGCCGAGCGTCACAGCGTCGCGTGCACCGCCGCCAGCGCCATCGCCGCGATCGCGAACCACGACGCGAGCGCGACGACCAGCGCCCGCCAGCCGGTCGTCAGCAGCGCGCGCAGCCGCACGCCGCTGCCGAGCGCGAACAGCGCGGCGGCCAGCAGCCAGGTCTGCGCCGTGTCCGCCGCGACCAGCACGCCCTCCGGCAGCGGCAGGAGCGTCCGCACCAGCACCGCCGCGAGGAACCCGACCACGAACAGCGGCACGATCGCCGGCCGCGGACCGCCCTCGGCGCCGGCACGCCGGGTCACCGCGGCGGCCACCGCGACCATCGGCGCGAGCATCACCACGCGGGCCAGCTTCACGACCACCGCGATCGCGAGCGCCGACGCCCCCGCGACCTGCGCGGTCGCCACCACCTGGCCGACGTCGTGCACCGACGCGCCCACCCAGTGCCCGAACTCGACGTCGGAGAGCCCGAGCGGATACCGCAGCGCCGGCAGCACCGCGATCGCGAGCGTCCCGCAGAGGGTGACCAGTGCGACGGGCACCGCCTGCTCCTGCTCCTTCGCCCGGGTCGCTCCGGCCATCGCGCCGATCGCCGAGGCCCCGCAGATCGAGAAGCCCGCGGCCAGCAGCAGCGGCTCGCGCCCCGGCAGCCGCAGCGCCCGCCCGAGGCCGTAGGTCAGACCGAAGGTCGCGAGCACGATCGCGACGACGATCAGGATCGCGCCCCAGCCGAGCGCGGCGATGTCGACGAGCGAGAGCTTGAGCCCGAGCAGCACGATGCCCGTGCGCATCAGCGTGCGCGAGGAGAACTTGAGCCCCGGTGCCAGCCGGCCGCTGAGCAGCGGGCGGGAGGCCGGCAGCTGCGCGACCAGGATCCCGAGCGCCACCGCCGCCGTCAGCATCGGCACGGCGGGCATGGCCAGGTGCACCGCGAACGCCAGCACCGCCGCGGCCGCGCAGACCGCGAGCCCGGGACCGATCCGGGCGATCAGACCCACGAGGGCAGCCACATGTGCGCCTGCCAGAACGAGAAGGACGTCTGCTGCCCCGTCCAGAGCGGGTAGAAGTAGGCCGTCAGCGCGGCGGCGAGCACCACGAAGATCAGCACGATCACGATGCCCCGCGTGCGCCGGCCGCGCTCGTCACCGCGGTCGCCGATGACCACCCCCGCCGTCAGGGCGAGCGCCAGCATCATGTAGGGCTCGAAGACCACGCAGTAGAACTGGAAGACGGTGCGGTCGAGGTAGAGCATCCAGGGCAGGTAGCCCGCGACGATCCCCATCAGCACGAAGCCGGCGCGCCACTCCCGGTAGCGCGCGAGCCGGTAGAGCAGGTAGACCAGCGCGAGCACGCCGGCGTACCAGATCAGCGGATTCGCGACCGAGGTGATCGCCTCGTCGCAGCGCACCGCCGCGCAGCCGTCGACTCCGGTGGCCTGGTCGACGAAGTACATGCTCGTCGGCCGCAGCATCAGCAGCCAGGTCAGCGGATTCGCCTCGTAGGGGTGCGTGGCGCGCAGGTTGATCGAGTAGTCGTACATCTGCACGTGGTAGTGCCACAGGCTCTGCGCCCAGTCCGGCACCCAGGCGAGCGCGCCGGTCCAGGCGTTGCCCGGCGCCTCCGTCGCCCACTGCCGCGCCCAGCCGCCGGAGGTGCGCAGCCAGCCGAGCCAGGTGCCGACGTAGGCGATCAGCGCGATCGGCACGACCAGGAGGAAGGTGACGGGCCCCTGCTTGAGGATCGCCCCGCTCGCCCAGAAGGGGACGCCCGCGCGCCGGCGCAGCAGGGCGTCGACGACCACGGCGTAGACGCCGTACGCGGCGAGGAAGTAGATCCCGGTCCACTTCACGCCGGCCGCGAGACCGAAGATCAGGCCGGCGGTGAGCAGCCAGGGCCGCCACCACAGCACCGGACCCCAGCTCGGCAGGTCGCCCGCGGCGACCTTCGCGGCCATCCGCTCCTCGGCCCAGCGCCGGTCGAGGAGGATCGCGGCGACACCGCAGAGGGCCACGAACATCAGGACGCCGTCGAGCAGCGACACCCGCGACATCACGATCGCGTGCCCGTCGATCGCGAGCAGCAGGCCGGCGAGCGAGGCGAGGAAGGTGGAGCGGAAGAGCAGCTTCCCGATGAGGATCACGAGGGCGACCGCGAGGATCCCGACGATCGCGGTGGCGAGGCGCCAGCCGACGCTGTCGTCCGCGCCGAGCAGCCCCATCCCGAGCCCGATGATCCACTTGCCCAGCGGCGGGTGCACCACGAAGGACGGCGCCCCGGTGAAGACGTCGACGGCCCCGGTGGCGAAGCCGGGATCGGGGTTCTCGGGCCAGGCGCCCTCGAAGCCGAGGTTCCAGAGGGTCCAGGCGTCCTTGACGTAGAAGGTCTCGTCGAAGACGAGTGAGCGCGGGTGGCCGAGGTTCCAGAGCCGGAGCACGGCGGCGACCAGGACGACCAGGATCGGCAGCCCCAGCTCCCAGAGCCGGCGGCGCACGGTGGTCGCGACGAGGCGGTCGTGCACGTCGTCGAACCAGGAGCCGCGGGGCACGTCCGGAGCGCTCCCGCGCACGTGGGCCGGCGCGGCGCTCCCGTCCGTGCTCCCGTCCGCGGGCCCGACCGGCACGGACCGCGAGGCCCCCGCGGAGTCGAGGAGCAGGTCGTCGAAGTCGCGCTGCGGTCGGTCCGTCACCCGGCCATGCTAACGGCGCGCGCTTCCGCCGCAGGGCCGCGTTCCGGTGCGGATGGGCGGCGACTGGGAGGATGGACGGATGATCATCCTGGCCGGCACGCCCATCGGCAATCTCGGCGACGCGACACGGAGGCTCGTCGAGGCGCTCGAGAGCGCCCGGCACATCGCGGCGGAGGACACCCGGGTCACCATCCAGCTGCTCCGGGCCCTCGGGATCGAGAACCGGCCGCAGCTCTACGCGCTGCACGACCACAACGAGCGCGAGCGCTCCGCCGAGCTGGTCGAGCTCGCCCGCGAGGAGGACCTCCTCGTCCTCAGCGACGCCGGCATGCCCACGGTGTCGGACCCGGGCTACCACCTCGTCGAGACGGCCGTCGCCGCCGGCGTCCGGGTGACCGCCCTCCCCGGCCCCTCCGCCGTGCTGATGGCGCTCGCCGTCTCGGGCCTGCCGACCGACCGCTTCAGCTTCGAGGGCTTCCTGCCGCGCAAGCACGGCGAGCGGGTCACGCTGTTCCGCTCCCTCGTCGACGAGCGCCGGACGATGGTCTTCTTCGAGTCGCCGCACCGCATCGGCGACTCCCTCGCCGATCTGGTCGAGGCGATGGGCCCCGAGCGCCGGGTCGTGGTCTGCCGCGAGCTGACCAAGATGTTCGAGGAGGTGCGCCGGGGCACCGCCGCCGAGCTCGCCGAGTGGGCCGCCGACGGCCTCCGCGGCGAGATCTGCCTGGTGGTCGAGGGCGCGCCCGAGCGGGAGGCCTCCCTGGAGGACGGACTCGCCGACGTCCTCGAGCGGGTCGCGGCCGGCGCGCGGCTGAAGGAGGCCTCGGCCGAGGTCGCGGAGATCACCGGACTCTCCAAGCGCGCGCTCTACGAGGCGGCCCTCGCCTCGCGTCGCGGCTGAGCCGGCCCGGGTCGCGTCCGGCACCGCTCCGTCACACAGCGGGAGGCCCCGGCGCCGAACCCTAGGATGGTCGCCATGTCCGACGGCGCCTCCTTCTATCTCACGACCCCGATCTTCTACGTGAACGACGTCCCCCACATCGGGCACGCGTACACCGAGGTCGCCGCCGACGTCCTCACCCGCTGGCACCGCCAGGCGGGCGACGACACCTGGCTGCTGACCGGGACCGACGAGCACGGCCAGAAGATCCTCCGCACCGCCACCGCGAACGGCACGACCCCGCAGGAGTGGGCGGACCGGCTCGTGCAGAACGCGTGGCAGCCGCTGCTGTCGACGATCGACATCGCCAACGACGACTTCATCCGCACGACGGAGCCGCGCCACGAGCTCAACGTGCAGAAGTTCCTGCAGAAGCTCTACGACCAGGGCGCGATCTACACCGGCGAGTACGAGGGCTACTACTGCGTGGGCTGCGAGGAGTACAAGCAGCTCTCCGACCTCGACGAGGGCACCGGCGAGTACGAGGGCCAGTACGTCTGCAAGATCCACTCCAAGCCGGTCGAGCTGCTCAAGGAGAAGAACTACTTCTTCACGATGAGCGAGTACACCGAGCGGCTGCTCGCGCTCTACGAGGAGCGCCCCGACTTCGTGCAGCCCGAGTCGGCACGCAACGAGGTGGTCAGCTTCGTCCGCCAGGGCCTCGCCGACCTCTCGATCTCGCGCTCGAGCTTCGACTGGGGCGTGAAGGTGCCGTGGGACGACTCTCACGTCGTCTACGTCTGGTTCGACGCGCTGCTCAACTACATCACCGCCGTCGGCTACGGCCAGGACGAGGCGGAGTTCGAGCGCCGCTGGCCGGCGACCCACATCGTCGGCAAGGACATCCTCCGCTTCCACGCGGTGATCTGGCCCGCGATGCTGATGGCCGCCGGGCTCGACGTGCCGAAGCAGGTCTTCGGCCACGGCTGGCTGCTCGTCGGCGGCGAGAAGATGTCGAAGTCGAAGCTCACCGGCATCGCGCCGGAGCAGATCACCGACACCTTCGGCTCGGACGCGTTCCGCTACTACTTCATGCGCGCCATCACCTTCGGGCAGGACGGCTCCTTCTCCTGGGAGGACCTCGCGGCGCGGTACCAGGCCGAGCTCGCCAATGGCTTCGGCAACCTCGCCTCGCGGGTGATCGCGATGCTGCACCGCTACTACGACGGCGTCGTGCCCGAGCCCTCGGCGCCGACCGAGGCGGAGGAGCGCGTGCAGGCGACCGTCGCGGAGGCGGCGGCCGCGGCCGACCGCTCGATCGGGACCCTCGCCATCCACGACGCGATCACCGCCGTCTGGACGATCGTCGACGAGCTGAACGGCTACATCACCGAGCAGGAGCCCTGGGCGCTCGCCAAGAGGGACGAGCGCGAGCGCCTCGGCACCGTGCTCTACACGGCGTCGGAGGGGCTGCGCGCCCTGGCCGTGCTGCTCTCGCCGGTCGTGCCCCGCGCGACCACCGCGCTCTGGGAGGCGCTCGGCGTGCAGGACGCGCTCGGCGCCCTCACGGCCCAGCCGCTCCGCGCGGCGGGGGAGTGGGGACAGCTGCCGGTCGGCACCACGGTCGGCACCCTCGCGCCGCTCTTCCCCCGCATCGAGGTCCCGGAGTCCTGAGCCGGGATCTCGATACGCCGCCTGCGGCGGCTGCTCGACCAGCATGCTGTGCTGCGGCTGCCTCGCCTGCTGGAGGAGCCCGCAGCCCGCTCCGCGGGCGCTCTCATGCTGATCGAGCAACCCGCTGCGCGGGCGTATCGAGATCCACCGTCCGCCGGCGCGGGTTCTCCGGATCCACCCTCCGGGGCCCCGCCGCCCCGCCCCGGTAGCCTGGACGCATGACCGACAGCCAGCACGTCCGCGCCCGCGAGAACACGTCCGGCCGCGACCTGACGTACCCGCCGCTGCCCGAGGCGCTCGTCGTCCCCGTCTACGACAACCACACGCACCTCGAGATCAGCGACGGCCTCGAGCCCCTGGACTACCGGGAGCAGCTCGACCGCGCCTCCACGGTCGGCGTCCGCGGCGTCGTGCAGGTCGGCACCGACGTCGAGACCAGCCGCTGGTCGGCCGAGCGCGCCGCCTCCGAGCCGCGCATGCTCGCCGCCGTCGCGATCCACCCCAACGAGGCGCCCGCCCTCGAGGAGCGCGGCGAGCTCGACGACGCTCTCGCCGTGATCGCCGAGCTGGCGACCCAGCCGCGCGTGCGCGCCGTCGGCGAGACCGGCCTCGACTTCTTCCGCACCGGCGAGAGCGGCCGCGCCGCCCAGTTCCGCTCGTTCGAGGAGCACATCCGCATCGCGAAGGAGACCGGGATCGCGCTGCAGATCCACGACCGCGACGCGCACCGCGAGGTCATGGAGACCCTCCGCCGGGTCGGCGCCCCCGAGCGCACCGTCTTCCACTGCTTCTCCGGCGACGCCGAGATGGCGCGGATGTGCGCGGACGAGGGCTGGTACCTCTCCTTCGCCGGCACCGTCTCGTTCAAGAACGCGGAGTCGCTGCGCGAGGCCCTGGTCGCCACACCGCGGCACCTGATCCTCGTCGAGACCGACGCGCCCTACCTCACTCCGGAGCCGTTCCGCGGCCGCCCGAACGCGCCCTACCTGATCCCGCACACCCTCCGCTCGATGGCCGCGACGCTCGAGACCGACGTCGGCCACCTGGCCGCCACGATCGCCTCGAACACCGAGCAGGTCTACGGCGAGTGGGGCGGCGAGGTCGGCTCGGAGCCGTCGGAGCCGGTCGGGCAGCTGGCATGACCGGCCGGCACGCCGCGAAGGCGGGGCCCGACGAGGACGCCGTCCCGAAGCTGCTCGGACCCGCCGAGATCCGCGATCTCGCCCAGCTGCTCGACGTCACCCCGACGAAGAAGCTCGGCCAGAACTTCGTGCACGACGCCAACACCGTCCGCCGCATCGTCAAGCTCGCCCGCGTGGAGCGGGGCGAGAGCGTCGTCGAGATCGGCCCGGGCCTCGGCTCGCTCACCCTCGGCCTGCTCGAGGCGGGTGCCGGGGTCGTCGCCGTCGAGATCGACGGCCGGCTCGCGGAGCAGCTGCCCCGCACCGTCCAGCTGATGGCGCCCGCCGCCGAGCTCACGGTGATCCGCGCCGACGCGATGAAGGTGCTCGAGTTGCCGGGCGAGCCCGTGCGGCTCGTCGCGAACCTCCCGTACAACATCTCGGTGCCGGTGCTGCTGCACTTCCTCGAGCACTTCCCGAGCATCCGCTCCGGCGTGGTGATGGTGCAGTCCGAGGTCGGGCTCCGCCTCGCGGCCGGCCCGGGCTCCAAGGTCTACGGCGGCCCGAGCGTGAAGGCGTCCTGGTTCGGCTCCTTCACGACCGGCGGCACCGTCTCCCGGCAGATCTTCTGGCCCGTCCCCAACGTCGACAGCGTGCTGGTCTCGTTCGAGCGCGGCGAGGAGCCGGGCGACGAGACCCTGCGCCGGGCGGTCTTCGCGGTGGTCGACGCGGCCTTCGCGCAGCGGCGGAAGATGCTCCGCCAGTCGCTCGCCGCGCTCTTCGGCGACAGCACCGCCGCGATCGCCGCGCTCGAGTCGGCCGGAGTGCCGCAGACGGCCCGCGGCGAGGAGCTCGACGTCGCGGCGTTCACCGCCCTCGGTCGGGCTCTCGACCCGGCACGTGTGCCGGTCCGTGGCGGCGCGGTGCCCGCCGCAGCGAGCGAGGACGGCGACGTCGACGGCGACGCGGAGGACGCCGACGAGAGCGCTCCCGCCGCGGACGAGCGCGGCTCCGCCACCCTGTAGCGTGGTCGCATGGCCCATCGCGCGACGACGTCGAACCGGGTCCACGCGCGAGCGCCAGGCAAGATCAACGTCTACCTGAAGGTCGGCGCCGTCCGCGAGGACGGCTACCACGAGCTCGCCACCGCCTTCCAGTCGCTGTCCCTCTACGAGGACGTCCGCGCGAGCGATGCGCCCGACTTCTCGGTCGAGTTCTCCGGCTCGATCGACACCCGCGGCCTCGCCGTCGACGGGTCGAACCTCGCGATCAAGGCGGCGCGTGCGCTCGCCCGGGCGACCGGCTACCGCGGCGGCGTGCACCTCGAGATCGAGAAGAACGTGCCGATCGCCGGCGGGATGGGCGGCGGCTCGGCCGACGCCGCCGCGACCCTGCTGGCCTGCGACGCCCTGTGGGGCACCGCCTGCACCCGCGAGCAGCTGCTCGGGATCGCCGCCGGACTCGGCGCCGACGTCCCGTTCTCCTTCACCGGCGGCACCGCGATCGGCGTCGGCCGCGGCGACGAGCTGAGCCCCGCGCTCGCCAAGGGCCGCTTCGAGTGGGTGCTCGTGCTCTCGGAGCAGGGCCTGTCGACCCCCGAGGTCTACCGCGAGCTCGACCGGCACCGCGAGCGGCACCTGCACGACTTCCGGCCGATCTCCGCGACGCCGAGCATCGACCCCAACGTCCTCCAGGCCCTGCGCGCGGGGGACGCCGCCATGCTGGCCGACGCCATGCACAACGATCTGCAGGCGCCGGCGCTGCACCTGCAGCCCGGGCTCGCGCGCATCCTCGAGCGCGGCGAGGAGAGCGGCGCCCTCGGCGGCCTCGTCTCCGGCTCCGGCCCGACGGTCGCCTTCCTCCTGCCCGACGCCGACGCGGCGCTCGACCTGCAGCTCGAGCTGACGGCCGCCCGGATGCGCGCGGTCCGCGTCTCCGGCCCGGTCCACGGCGCCCGCCTCCTCTCCACCTGACCACGCAGGTCGAGCAGCCGCCACTGCCTGCTGGTCGACTCGCCGCGGAGCGGCGCATCGAGACCCGACCTGCTGGAGACGGTGGATCTCGATACGCCCTCTTCGAGGGCTACTCGATCATCAAGAGCCGAGAGCGACTCGCCCACTCGCGCGCAGCGGCCTTCCATGCTGGTCGAGTAGCCGCGCACCGCGTATCGAGACCCCGCCCGCGGTCCGCAGAGAACGCTCGATCTCGTGGCCTAGAGTGCCGCTCATGGCCCCCAGACGAGTAGCACTGTTCGCGATCCTCACCGGACTCGTCTCGGCCGCCGTCACCCTCGCGACCGCCGAGCTCGTCGCCGTCTTCACAGGCGCCGGCGGCAGTCCGCTGGTCGCGGTCGGCGGCTTCGTGATCGACATCGTCCCGCCGGGCGTCAAGGACACGGTCATCGCCCTGTTCGGCACCGGCGACAAGCTCGTCCTCCTCGTCTCGCTCGGCCTCGCGGTCGCCCTGCTCGCGATCGCCGCCGGGCTGCTGGAGTACCGCAAGACCCCGCTCGGCGTCCTGCTCCTCGCCGCCGTCGCCGGACTCGGCGCGCTCGCGGCCGTCAGCCGGGAGGGCGCCTCCGGCATCGACGCCGCGCCGAGCGTCGTCGGCATGGTCGCCGGCGCGATGGTGCTGCGCGCCGCCTCCGCCCGCCTGCGCGCCTGGGACGAGGAGCCCGCCCAGGGCTCGACCGACCGCCGCTCCTTCCTCCGCCTGGTCGGCATCGCCGGCGCCGCCGCCGTCGTCGCGGGCGTGGGCGCGCGGGTCGTCACGGCCGCCGCCTCCGCCGTCACTGCGGTCCGCGAGGCCGTCGTGCTGCCGACCCCCGCCGCCACCGCCGCGCCGATCCCCGCGACCGGCGTCCTCGACGACATCGAGGGCATCAGCCGCTACGTCACCTCGAACGACGACTTCTACCGGATCGACACCGCGCTCTCCGTGCCGAGCGTCGACCCGGCGGACTGGTCGCTGACGATCACCGGCATGGTCGAGGAGGAGATCACCCTCACCTGGGACGAGCTGCTCGCCCTCCCGCTCGAGGAGCACCTCGTCACCCTCTCCTGCGTCTCGAACGAGGTCGGCGGCGACCTGATCGGCACCGCGCTCTGGCTCGGCTACCCGATCCGCGAGCTGCTCGCCCGTGCCCGCCCGACCGCCGGCGCCGACATGGTGCTCTCCCGCAGCATCGACGGCTTCACCGCCTCCAGCCCGCTCGAGGTGCTGACCGACGAGGGTCGCGCCAGCCTCCTGGCGGTCGGCATGAACGGCCGGCCGCTCCCGGTCGAGCACGGCTTCCCGGTGCGGATGGTCGTCCCGGGCCTCTACGGCTACGTCTCGGCGACCAAGTGGGTCACCGAGCTCAAGGTCACCACGTTCGAGGACGACGTCGCCTACTGGTCGACCCGCGGCTGGACCGAGCGCGGCCCGATCAAGGTCGAGTCGCGCATCGACGTCCCGCGCCAGGGCCAGGCCGTCCCGTCCGGCACGGTCGCGGTCGCGGGCGTCGCCTGGGCGCCGCACACCGGCATCTCGAAGGTCGAGGTGCAGATCGACGGCGGCGCCTGGCAGGAGGCGCGCCTCGCCGAGGCCGTCACCGCCGACACCTGGATCCAGTGGGTCTACGAGTGGGACGCGATCGCGGGCGACCACGTCGTCCTGGTCCGCGCCACCGACTCCGAGGGCCTGGTGCAGACCCAGGACGAGGCGCCGCCCGCCCCGGACGGCGCGACCGGCTGGCACATGCGCACCGTGACGGTCGCCTGAGCGCACCGCGTCCGCTCGTGGGGATCCGCGGAGGCGGCCCCCGGTAAACTCGGCCCCTATGGCACATCTCCTGGGCGCTGAGTCGCTCCGCCTCGAGTACCCCACGCGGGTCATCTTCGACGACGTCTCCCTCGGCATCGAGGAGGGCGACCGCATCGGCATCGTCGGCCGGAACGGCGACGGCAAGTCCACCCTCCTCCGCCTGCTCGCGCAGCGCATCGAGCCCGACGGCGGCCGGGTGACCCACCGTCGCGGCGTGACGCTCGGCATGCTCGACCAGGCCGACACCGTGGACGAGGAGCTCACCGTCGCCCAGGCCGTCGTCGGCGGCCTCGAGGAGCACGAGTGGGCCGGAGACGCGCGCACCCGCGACGTCATCGCCGGGCTGCTGCGCGACGTCCCCTGGGACGGCGTCGTCGGCGCGCTCTCGGGCGGCCAGCGCCGCCGCGTCGCCCTGGCCAAGCTGCTCGTCGGCGACTGGGACGTCGTCTTCCTCGACGAGCCCACCAACCACCTCGACGTCGAGGGCATCGCCTGGCTCGCCGAGCACCTCAAGCGCCGCTGGGCCGCCACCTCGGGCGGCCTCGCGGTCGTCACCCACGACCGGTGGTTCCTCGACGAGATCTGCACCGCCACCTGGGAGGTGCACGACCGCCTGGTCGAGCCCTTCGAGGGCGGCTACGCGGCCTACATCCTGCAGCGCGTCGAGCGCGACCGGATGGCCTCGACCATGGAGTCGAAGCGGCAGAACCTGATGAAGAAGGAGCTGGCCTGGCTGCGCCGCGGCGCTCCGGCCCGCACGGCCAAGCCCAAGTTCCGCATCGACGCGGCGAACCAGCTGATCGAGAACGAGCCGCCCGTGCGCGACTCCGTCTCGCTGTCGCAGCTCGCCGTCTCGCGGCTCGGCAAGGACGTCGTCGACCTGCTCGACGTCACCGTCCGCTACGGCGAGCGGACCGTGCTCAACCGGATCGAGTGGCGGATCGCGCCGGGCGAGCGGACCGGCGTCCTCGGCGTGAACGGCGCCGGCAAGTCGACGCTGCTCGGCCTCGTGGCCGGCAGCGTGCAGCCCACCAGCGGCAAGGTCAAGCGCGGCACGACCGTCCGCGTCGCGATCCTCGACCAGCAGCTGCGTGAGCTGACCGAGGTGCAGCACCAGCCGGTCCGCGAGATCATCGCCGAGCAGCGCACCAGCTACTCGATCGGCGGCAAGGAGATGACGCCCGGGCAGCTGCTCGAGCGACTCGGCTTCTCCAGCGCGCAGCTGTCGACGCCGGTGAAGGACCTCTCCGGTGGTCAGCGCCGTCGGCTGCAGCTGCTGCTGATCCTGCTGAGCGAGCCGAACGTGCTGATCCTCGACGAGCCCACCAACGACCTCGACACCGACATGCTCGCCGCGATCGAGGACCTGCTCGACTCCTGGCCGGGCACGCTCCTCGTCGTCTCGCACGACCGCTACCTGCTCGAGCGGGTCACCGATCAGCAGTACGCCGTGATGGACGGCGCGTTCCGCCACCTGCCCGGGGGAGTGGAGCAGTACCTCGACCTGCGCCGCGCGCTGGAGAAGGGCGCGCCCGCGGGCGGCTCGACGGGTGGGTCCGCTCCGGCTCCGTCCGGCCTCGGCGGCGCCGAGCGGCGCACCGCCGAGAAGGAGGTGTCGGCGATCGACCGGCGCCTGCACAAGCTGACGCAGCTGTCCGCCGCCGTGCACGAGAAGATGGCGACCCACGACCCGGACGACTACGACGGCATCCTGGGCCTGAACGCGAAGCTGCGCGAGCACCAGGACGAGGCGGCCGGGCTCGAGCTGCGCTGGCTGGAGCTCTCGGAGCTGCTCGAGGGCTGAGTGCGGCTCAGAACATCAGCTGAGAGGCGGTCTCATCGGCGATCGGCGAGGAGGGACGGTCTCAGCTGATGCTCCGCAGCCGGAGCGCGGCGGGCGTCAGCCGAAGTCGAGCGAGAGCTTGCGGAGCAGCTGCGCCAGCCGCTCCTGCTGCGCGTGCGTGAGGGCTCCGAGCAGCTCCTGCTCGGCGTCGACGAGCCGGGTGATCGCCGCGTCCACGCGGGAGAGGCCCGACGGCGTCATCTGCACCAGCACGCCGCGTCCGTCGTTCGGGTCGTCGAGCCGCTCGACGAGGTCGCGCTCGACCAGCCGGTCGATCCGGTTGGTCATCGTGCCGCTGGTGACCATCGTCGCCTGCAGCAGCTGCTTCGGGCTCATCCGGTAGGGGGAGCCGGCGCGGCGGAGCGCGGAGAGGACGTCGAACTCCCAGGTCTCCAGCTCCGAGCGGCCGAAGGCGCTGCCGCGCGCCCGCTCCAGCTGCTTGGCGAGCCGGCGCATCCGCGAGAAGACCTGCAGGGGGGTGAAGTCGAGGTCGGGCCGCTCGCGCACCCAGGCGTCGACGATGCCGTCCACCTCGTCATTCGCGCTCACCCGTCCATTGTGGCGGGTGCACGGACCGGGAGTCGCCGGGAGCCTCCCGGCCGAGGGCGCCACGGCGACGGCGAGGGCGGGCGGATGGCAGGATGGACGGCGCGCGCGAGCGCGGTCCGCCATGGTGTAACGGCAGCACGGCAGCCTTTGGAGCTGTCCGGTCCAGGTTCGAATCCTGGTGGCGGAGCTCGAGCACCGAGCACCGGTGCCGGACGGAGGAGCACGCGCACCATGGTCGACAGCACGCTCGCGGTGGTGATCCTGGCCGCCGGTCAGGGCACCCGGATGAAGTCCCGCACCCCCAAGGTCCTGCACCGCCTCGCCGGGCGCCCGCTGCTGGGGCACGTCCTCGACACGGCCGCCTCGCTCGACGCGGGCCACGTCGTCACGGTCGTGCGGCACGAGCGCGAGCGGGTCGCGGCCGCGGTTCTCGACCACTCGCCGGCGGCCCTCGTCGTCGATCAGGACGAGGTGCCCGGCACCGGCCGCGCCGTCGAGCTCGGCCTCGCCGCGCTGCCGGACGACTTCGACGGGACCGTCGTGGTGCTCAGCGCCGACGTCCCGCTGCTCGACGCCCCGACCCTGCGCCGCCTGGTCGACGAGCACCTCGCGGCGGCGAACGCCCTGACGATGCTCTCCTGCGTGCTCGAGGACCCGACCGGCTTCGGCCGCATCGTCCGCGGCGCCGACGGCGGCTTCGCCTCGATCGTCGAGCAGAAGGACGCGAGCGACGCCGAGCTCGCGCTCACCGAGACCAACGCCGGCGTCTACGCCTTCGACGCGGCCGCCCTGCGCGCGGTGATCGGTGCGATCGGCGTCGAGAACGCGCAGCGCGAGAAGTACCTCACCGATGCCGCCGCCGCGCTCAAGGCCGCCGGCCGCGCGATCGAGGCCGTCCCGGTGCAGGACCGCTGGCTCGTCGCGGGCATCAACGACCGCGCCCAGCTGGCGGACGCGGCGCTCGAGCTGAACGCCCGGATCGTCCGCCGCTGGCAGCTCGAGGGCGTCACGATCCAGGACCCGGCGACGACCTGGATCGACGTCGACGCGGTGCTCTCGCCCGACGTCGAGATCCTCCCCGGCACGCAGATCAAGGGGCCGACGGTCATCGCCTCCGGAGCGATCATCGGACCGGACACGACGCTCGACTCCTGCGAGGTGGGCGAGGACGCGGTGATCAAGCGCTCGGACGCGACACTGGCCGTCATCGGCGCGCAGGCGCAGGTCGGCCCGTTCTCGTTCCTGCGTCCGGGTACCGTGCTCGGCGAGCGCGGCAAGATCGGCACCTACGTCGAGACCAAGAACGCGACGATCGGCGCCGGCTCGAAGGTGCCGCACCTCTCCTACGTCGGCGACGCGACGATCGGCGAGGAGTCGAACATCGGCGCCGGCTCGATCTTCGCCAACTACGACGGGGTGAACAAGGCGTCCTCCGTCGTCGGGTCGCACGTGCGCGCCGGGTCGCACAACGTCTTCGTCGCCCCCGTTAGAATCGGTGACGGAGCGTACACGGGCGCCGGCACGGTCATCCGCAAGGACATCCCCGCCGGAGCCCTCGGCATCACCGTCGCTCCGCAGCGCAACATGGCCGGATGGGTGCAGACCCATCGTCCGGGAACCGCGTCGGCCACCGCCGCCGAGGCCGCCCAGGCGTCGGAGCCCGAGGGCACCGACCGCGCGACCGGAGGAAGCGGAGCACAGTGACGGGCATCACCGCCAGCAACAAGAAGAGCCTGGTCCTGGTCTCGGGGAGGGCGCATCCGGCACTGGCGGAAGCGGTCGCCGACGAGCTGGGCACCGAGCTGGTCACCACCGAGGGGCGCACCTTCGCGAACGGCGAGCTCTACGTCCGCTACGGCGAGTCGGTCCGCGGCGGGGACGTCTTCGTCCTGCAGTCGCACACCTCGCCGATCAACGAGTGGCTCATGGAGCAGCTGATCATGGTCGACGCGCTCAAGCGCGCCTCGGCCAAGCGGATCACCGTGGTCGCGCCGTTCTACCCCTACGCGCGCCAGGACAAGAAGGGCCGCGGCCGCGAGCCGATCTCGGCCCGCCTCGTCGCCGACCTGTTCAAGGCCGCCGGCGCCGACCGCATCATGTCGGTCGACCTGCACGCCGCGCAGATCCAGGGCTTCTTCGACGGCCCCGTCGACCACCTCTTCGCCATGCCGGTGCTGCTCGAGCACTTCCGCGAGAAGCTCGACCCCTCGACCCTCACCGTCGTCTCGCCGGACATGGGCCGCGTCCGCGTCGCCGACATCTGGAGCGACAAGCTCGGCGTGCCGCTCGCGATCATCCACAAGCGCCGCGACCCGAAGGTCGCCAACCAGGTGTCGGTGCACGAGATCGTCGGAGAGGTCAGCGGCCGCGTCTGCCTCCTCGTCGACGACCTGATCGACACCGGCCGCACCATCGCCAAGGCTGCCGAGGCCCTCAAGGCCGCCGGCGCGATCGGCGTCGTCGTCGCCGCGACCCACGCCGTCTTCTCCGACCCGGCCCGCGAGCTGCTCAGCTCCGAGTTCATCGACTCGGTCGTCGTCACCGACACCCTGCCGCTGCCGGAGGAGAAGAAGTGGGACCGCCTGACGATCCTGCCGATCGCCCCGCTGCTGGCCCGCGCGATCCACGAGGTCTTCGACGACGGCTCCGTCACCTCCATGTTCGACGGCGACGCGTAAGCCGCAGCCTGGAGACGTCCGCGCTCCGCGCGGCACATGCTGGTCGAGTAGCCGCGGAGCGGCGTATCGAGACCCGGCGTCGCCCGTGGGGCGGTCTGCAGACCCGCGTCTGAGGCCGGTGGATCTCGATACGCCCGCTGCGCGGGCTACTCGATCAGCAAGGGTGCGCGAAATGTCCGCGCAGCTGCCGCGGTCGGCGGCCTCCGGCTCGCTCCGGGAGGCGGTCGACGCCTTAGCATGAGTGAATGCGCGCGCATGGTGATATGACCCGGACGGGGGGTCTGCTGCGCGCGCCCGAGCTGTCGCAGGCGTCGGTCGCGGTCCCCGCGCTGTTCCTGGTCTGGTCGCCCGCGGCCCTCGAGGCCGGCTGGTGGCTGCTGCTGGGACTCGGGCTCGCGGCGGCGATGGCCGTCGTCGGCGCGGTCGCCGACTCCGGTCGCGAGGTGCACGACGGGCCCACGGGGGAGTGGCTCGGGCTCGCCGGTCGCGCGCTCGCGGCGTCCGCCGTCGCGCTGACCGCCGCGGACTCGGTCGTCGGCGCGAGCGCCCGCCCGGTCGCCGTGCTCCTGATCGTCGGCACGACCCTCTTCGTGCTCCGCGGGGGAGTCCTCCCACCCGGACTGGCGCGGGTGCTCCTGGGCCTCGTGCTCCTCCTCCTGCTGGCCTCGGCCGTGATCCTCGCCCTGGCGCACCCCGTCGCGACCCCGTCCGAGACGGTCATCGGCGGCGCGGAGGGCAGCGTCACGGCGGCCGCCCTCCTGCTCCTCCTCTTCGCCCCCGCCCAGACCGGCGAGACTCCGGCGCTGCGGCGGTCGCTGCCCGCGATCGGCGTCACGGCCCTCGTCGCGGCGCTGATCGGCTCCGGGCTGCTCCTGCTCGTCGGTCCGCAGGAGCTCGCCGACGTCCCGGCCTCGCTCTCCGCGGTCGCGGCCGGGACCCCGGCCGCCGCCCTGGTCGGCATCGCGGCCGTGCTCGCCACCCTCCTCGCGCTCATCGCCCTGACCCGGCGCGACGCCTCGGCGCTGGTCCGCCTGGCCGATGCGGGCGAGATCCCGAGCCCCTTCGACCACCGCAACCGCCGCACCGGGGTGCCCGCCGCGGGTCAGCTCGCCGTCTGCCTGGTGTCGGTGCTCGCGGTGGTCGTCCTCGACGCCGACGCCCTGCTCGCGTTCGCGGTCGCCGCCTCGCTGATCGCGCTGATCCTGCGCCGGCTCGACCGCGGAGTCGCCGGAGCGCGCTGGCCCGCGGTCGTCTCGGCGGCGGGTGCCCTGGTCCTCCTGCTCGCGCTGCCCTCGGCGACGGCCGCCGCGGTCGCCGTCCTGCTCGCGCTGCTGCTGATCGTCCGCGCCTTCCGGCGGTAGCGGGGCCTCAGGCGAGTGCGGCAGTCTCGACCGGGCGGCTCGGCAGCCGGAGCGCGAGCGGATCCGCGCGCACCCGCACGAGGCCGGAGCGGACGGCGCCGAGAGCGACCGCCTGATCGCCGAGCGTCGAGGGCACGATCCGCGGCGCCGGGGCGTGCACCTCGCCCACCAGGCGCTCCGAGACCGCGGCGAGCAGCGGACCGGCCGAGGCGGCCAGCGCCCCGCCGACCACGATCAGCGAGACGTCGAGCAGATTGGCGACGGTCGCGGTGATGGCGGTGAGGCGGTCGATCAGCCGCGCGACGACGGCGGCGGCCAGCGGATCGCCCGCGTCGGCGGCGGCGAGCACCTCGGCCGCTCCCGGCTTCGCCACGGCGTCGAGGAGCGACGCGGGCCGCCCCGGGACGGCCAGTGCCTCGCGGGCCCAGGTGCGCGCGAGGGCGGCGATGCCCTCCGCGGAGCCGACGCCCTCGACCAGGTCGAGGTAGCGCATCTCGCCGGTGAGCCCGCGGGCGCCGCGGAGCAGCGAGCCGCCGAGGACGATGCCGCCGCCGAGCCGCTCGCCGGAGAGCAGGGCGAGGTAGTCGTCGCAGTCGATCGCGGCCCCGCGCCAGCCCTCGGCCAGCGCGGCGAGGTTCGCGTCGTTGTCGACCACGGGCGACCAGCCGCGGCCGGAGTAGTGGTCGACGAGACCGGGGTTCATCGCGCCCCAGAAGCCGTTGTCGCCGGCGGGGGAGTGGCCGAGCGCGTCGACCGGTGCCGGGACGCCGAGGGTCAGCGCGAGCACCTCGTCGTCGGTCACGCCGGCGAGGTGGAGGGCGCGGTCGAGGATCCGGTCGATGTCGGCGACGCGGCGCTCGTGCGGGAGGTCCTCGACCCGCTCGTGGTCGACCGGCTCGACGTGCCGGACGAGGGTCTCGCCGAGCAGATCGGCGATGAAGACGCCGACGCTGTGCTGCCCGGCGTCGACGCCGACGACGACGCCGGCGCGGCGGCGCAGCGCGTATCGGCGCGCGGGGCGGCCCTTCACGTAGTCGCCGGCGGCGCGCTGGTTCTCCAGCTCCTCCAGCCAGCCGAGCTCGATCAGGTCGTCGCAGACAGCGATGACGGTCGATCGGGTGAGGCCGGTGCGCTCGATCAGGGCGGAGGCGGTCATCGCCTCGCCGGTCCAGGCGCGCTCGAGCACGTCGAGCGCGCTGCGCCGGCGCTGGAACGAGCCGGTGCTCGCGGAGAGCCTGCTGTCGGACATCTTCTCCACGCTCCCCTTGACCTCGGCCGGATCGGCTGCAACAGTACATCGCGTACTAGATCTATTACCTAGATTTAGTCACTGAAGCAACTTATCCGCAACCCGGGAGACGACGACGTGCCCCTCACCACCACCGCCCTCAGCCGGCGCACCCTCCTCACCGCGGCAACGGCCGGCGCCGCCGCGCTCGGCCTCGCCGCCTGCGCCTCCCCCTCCGGTTCGGGCGGGGTCACCGAGATCACCTTCTTCCAGTCCAAGCCCGAGGTGATCGGCTACTTCGACGAGGTCATCGAGCGCTTCCACGCCGCGCAGTCGCGGGTGCGGGTCGTGCACGACTTCTCCTCCAACCTCTCCGCCGGCTTCGTCCGCACCAATCCGCCGGACCTCGGCTGCCTCAACTACAACTTCGAGGTCGCGCGGTTCGTCGAGCGGGGCGCCCTGAGCGACCTGTCCGACATGGCCGAGGCGAAGCGGATCAATCCCGACCTGCAGCCGCTGATCGAGCAGACCGCGTCCTACCCGGGCCGCACCAGCGTGCTGCCCTACTCGCTGATGATGTCGGCGGTGCTCTACAATCGCGAGATCTTCGCCGCGCAGAACCTCGAGGTGCCGACCACCTGGACCGAGTTCCTCGCGGTCTGCGACGCGCTGACGGCCGCGGGCATCACGCCGATCTACGGCACCTACAAGGACCCGTGGACGGTCGCGCAGGGACTGTTCGACTACTCCGTCGGCGGGACCGTCGACCTCGAGGCCTTCTTCTCGCAGCTGAAGGAGCAGGGCGCCGACGTCGGTCCCTCCTCGCCGGTCTCGTTCGAGAAGGACTTCGCGGCTCCCGTCGAGCAGATGGTGCGGCTCGCCGGCTACGCGCAGCCGAACGCCGCCAGCCGGGCCTACGGCGACGGCAACCTCGCCTTCTCGAACGGCGAGGCGGCGATGTACTTCCAGGGCCCGTGGGCGCTGAGCGAGATCGCGAAGACCGCCCCGGACCTCTCGATCGGCGCCTTCCCGCTGCCGATGACGGACGACCCGGACGAGCGCCGCGTGCGGGTGAACGTCGACCTCGCGCTGTGGATCCCGGAGGCCTCGACCAAGAAGGCGGCGGCGCGCGAGTTCCTCTCCTTCCTGATGCAGCCCGAGATCATCGACGCCTACAACGCCGACAACAACGCCTTCGGCGTCACCACCGACGCCCCCGCCGTCACCCAGCCCACGCTCGTCGAGCTGCAGGAGTTCTACGACCGGGCGGCGTTCAGCCTCGGCGCCTCGCAGCTCGTGCCGCAGAACATCCCGCTGCAGAACTACGTCCAGGGCGTCGCCCTCGGGTCCGACCCCGCCGCCACGCTGCGCACGATCGACGCCGACTGGGCGCGCATCGCGTTCCGCTCCTAGACCTCCCCGACCCCCTCTCAGAGACGAGACACCATGGCCCTCTCCGCCCCCGCCCGCCCGGAGGAGCGCACCGCCGCGACTCCTCGGCCGGCCGCCGCCCCGCGACGGAAGCCGCGCGCCGATCGCACCTTCCTGCTCTACCTGCTCCCCGCGCTCGTGCTCTTCACGCTCGCGATCACCCTGCCCGCCCTGATGGGGATCTTCTTCAGCTTCACCGACTCGATCGGCTTCGGCGAGTGGAGCTTCATCGGCCTGACCAACTACGTCGCGCTGTTCTCGGACCCGGCGATCCTCGCCTCCTACGGGTTCACCGTGGGGCTCGCGCTGGTGACCGTGCTCCTGGTGAACGTCGTCGCGTTCCTCCTGGCGATCGCGCTGACCTCGCAGATCCGCGGCAAGGTCGCGCTGCGGGCCGTGTTCGTGCTGCCGATGGTCGTCTCGGGCATCATCATCGCGTTCGTCTTCAACTTCCTCTTCTCCAACTCGCTGCCCGCCTTCGCGCAGTCGGTCGGAGCGACGCCGCTGGCCGACAGCATCCTCGCGGATCCGAACCTCGCCTGGCTCGCGATCGTGATCGTGACCGCCTGGCAGGCCGTGCCCTCCGCGCTGCTGATCTACATCGCCGGCGTGCTCTCGATCCCCGGCGACGTCTACGAGGCCGCCTCGCTCGACGGCGCCTCCAGCTGGGGGCAGCTGCGCTCGATCACGCTGCCGCTGGTCGCGGGCTACGTCGTGATCAACCTCGTGATCGGCTTCAAGAACTTCCTCAACTCCTACGACATCATCGTCGGCCTGACCGACGGAGGCCCCGGAACCTCGACCCGCAGCGTCGCGATGACGATCTTCTCGGGCTTCACCAGCGGCGACTACGCCTACCAGATGGCCAACGCCACGATCTTCTTCCTCATCGCGCTCGTGATCGCGCTCGTACAGCTGCGCGTCTCGCGCGGAAAGGCGGCCTTCTGATGACCAGCCAGGTCCCCCTCGCCCCGTCCCTCCCCGGCACCCGGGCCGCCGTCGACGCCGACGCCCGTCGCGGCGGGAAGCGGCGGCGCTCGAGCCTCCTGCTCACCCTCGTCCTCGTGGTCTGCGCCCTCTCGGTGATCGGCCCGCTATGGGTCACCCTGACCATGGCCTTCAAGACCGGCGCCCAGGCGGTCGACGGCAACGCCTTCTCGATCCCGCTGCCGTTCTCGGTCGACGGCTTCGTCCAGGCCTGGAACCTGACCGACTTCCCTCGCGGCTTCGCCGTCTCGGTCTTCGTCTCGGCGATCACGGTCGGCGGCACGATCGTGCTCTCGGCCCTCGCCGCGTTCGCGATCTCGCGGAACTGGGACAAGCGCCTCTACCGCTGGTCGTTCTTCTACCTGCTCGCGGCGATGTTCCTGCCGTTCCCGGTGCTCGCGCTCTCGCAGGTCTCGCTCACCGGACTCGTCGGACTCGACAACCCGCTCGGCGTCGCCGTTCTGCACGTGATGTTCCAGCTGAGCTTCAGCGTGATGCTCTTCACC
This sequence comes from Rathayibacter sp. VKM Ac-2804, assembly GCF_009866655.1. NCBI lineage: Bacteria > Bacillati > Actinomycetota > Actinomycetes > Micrococcales > Microbacteriaceae > Rathayibacter > Rathayibacter sp. VKM Ac-2804. The sequence continues at coordinate 3,136,241 of NZ_CP047420.1, read as the reverse complement.
GCGTTCCTGCGCTCGCTGCCCGAGGAGCTCGAGGAGAGCGCCCGGCTCGACGGCGCGAGCACCAACCAGGTCTTCTGGCGGCTCGTCTTCCCGCTGCTCGCCCCGATGAGCGCGACGGTCGGCATCTTCGCCTTCCTCGCCTCCTGGAACGATTTCATGATGCCGTCGCTGATCACCTCGGACCCGTCGCTGCAGACGCTCCCCGTGCTGCAGAAGATCTTCCAGACCCAGTTCAGCAACGACTACAACGTCGCCTTCGCCTCCTACCTGATGGCGATGGCCCCGGCGATCATCGTCTACCTGTTCACCCAGCGCTGGGTCATGTCGGGCGTGACGCAGGGCGCCATCAAGTAGGGCTCGCGGGCCTCGGGGCGGCCGTCTGCGGCGTTGTCGTCGGTCGCCGTAGCTCCGCTACGCCTCCCTCCTCCGCCTTGCAGCCGACCACCCCGAGACCCGCGGGCTCGACTCCGGGAGGCGAGGGTGCCGTGCTGCGCACGAGCCGGCCCCGAACATGCTGGTCGAGTAGCCCCGCAGGGGCGTATCGAGACCCACCGTCACCGAGCGGCGGGCGCCGGCCGACGACGAACCACCACCACACACCACACATCACGAAGAACGGAAGGACCCCCGTGACGGACACGGTACTCACCAGGAGCGGCACGACCGAGGACGCCCAGTGGTGGCGGCAGGCGGCCGTCTACCAGATCTACCCGCGGAGCTTCGCGGACGCGAACGGCGACGGGATCGGCGACCTCGCCGGCATCCTCGAGCGCATCCCGTACCTGCGCGAGCTCGGGATCGACGCGGTCTGGCTCAGCCCGTTCTACCCCTCGGCCCTGGCCGACGGCGGCTACGACGTGGCCGACTACCGCGACGTCGACCCGCGGATCGGCACCCTCGCCGAGTTCGACGAGATGACGGCGCGGCTGCACGAGAGCGGCATCCGCGTGATCGTCGACATCGTCCCCAACCACTCCTCCGATCTGCACCCGTGGTTCCAGGAGGCGCTCGCCGCCCCGAAGGGCTCGCCCGCCCGGGAGCGCTACGTCTTCCGCGACGGCCGCGGCGAGGGCGGCGCCCTGCCGCCGAGCGACTGGGAGTCCGTCTTCGGCGGCCCCGCCTGGGAGCCGGTCGGCGACGGCCAGTGGTACCTGCACCTGTTCGCGAAGGAGCAGCCCGACTGGAACTGGGCGAACCGCGAGATCCGCGACGACTTCCTCGAGACCCTGCGCTTCTGGTCCGACCGCGGCGTCGACGGCTTCCGGATCGACGTGGCGCACTCGCTGGTCAAGGACCTCACCGAGCCGCTCCCCACGGCCGCCGAGATCGACGGCCAGCGACTCGACGGCAGCCACCCGTTCTGGGACCGCGACGAGGTGCACGAGGTCTACGCCGAGTGGCGCGCCCTCTTCGACTCCTACGACCCGCCGCGCACCGCCGTCGCCGAGGCCTGGGTCGACGCCTCCCGCCGCGCCCGGTACGCGAGCCCCGAGGGGCTCGGCCAGGCCTTCAACTTCGACCTGCTCGAGGCCGGCCTCGACGCGGAGGAGTTCCGCCGGCTGATCACCTTCAACCTCGAGCTGGCCGCCGAGTCGGGCTCGTCGACCACCTGGGTGCTGTCGAACCACGACGTGGTCCGGCACGCGACCCGCTACGGCCTGCCGCAGAAGGGAGCGGCCGAGACCGCGCCTGCGAAGCACTGGCTGCTCAGCGGGGGAGCGGAGCCGGTGCTCGACCGCGCCCTGGGCCTGCGCCGCGCCCGCGCCGCGACCCTCCTGCTGCTGGCGCTGCCCGGCTCGGCGTACCTCTACCAGGGCGAGGAGCTCGGCCTGCACGAGGTGGCCGGCATCCCGGACGCCGACCGCCAGGACCCGACGTTCTTCCGCAGCGGCGGCACCGACGTCGGCCGCGACGGCTGCCGCGTCCCGCTGCCGTGGGAGTCGACCGGCGACTCCTTCGGCTTCGGCCCCGGCGGCGCGCACCTGCCCCAGCCCGCCTGGTTCGCCGACTCCTCCGTCGAGGCGGAGGAGCTCGCCGAGGACTCGACGCTCGCGCTCTACCGCCGCGCCCTCGCGCTCCGGCACGAGCTGCAGACCGACGAGAGCCTGGAGTGGCGGGACGCGCAGCCCGGCGTGCTGCACTTCGCGCGCCCGAACGGCTGGCACTCGGTGACCAACCTCGGCGAGGAGCCGGTCGAGCTGCCCGAGGGCGAGGTGCTGCTCGCGAGCGCCCCGCTCGACGGCGGCCTGCTGCCGCCCGCCACGACCGTATGGCTGCGCTGACCCGGCGCGCGCTCCCCACGACGAAGGCGCCCCCGCCCGCGGGATCCGAGGATCCGACGGGTGGGGGCGCCTTCTGCGTGAGCGCCGCGCGGGCGGCGGCAGCGGGTCAGTGCGTGGACGGGTCCTGCTCGACCTCGGTGCGGTCGCCCGACCACAGCGTGTGGAAGGTGCCCTCCTTGTCGACGCGCTGGTAGGTGTGCGCGCCGAAGAAGTCGCGCTGGCCCTGCACGAGGGCGGCGGGCAGGCGCTCGGAGGCGAGCGAGTCGTAGTACGACAGCGCGGCGCCGAAGCCGGGGATCGGGACGCCCGAGAGTGCGGCGGTCGAGACGATGCGGCGCCAGGCGGCCTCGCCGTTGGCGACGGCCTCGGCGAAGTACGGGTCCTCGAGCAGCGTCGTGATCTCGGCGTTCTCGGCGTAGGCGTCGACGATGCGGTTGAGGAACTGGGCGCGGATGATGCAGCCCGCGCGCCAGATCTTCGCGACGGCGCCCTTGTCGATCTCCCAGCCGTACTTCTCGGCACCGGCGATGATCGCGTCGAAGCCCTGCGAGTAGGCGACGACCTTCGAGGCGTAGAGGGCGGCGCGGACGTCGTCCTCGAAGCCGTCGTAGAGGGCGACGGGGGTGGGGCGCGAGGTGACGCGCTTCTGCACGGCGGCGCGCTGCGCGGGCTTGGAGGAGACGGCGCGGGCGAAGACGGCCTCGGCGATGCCGCCGACGGGCACGCCCAGGTCGAGCGCGTTCTGCACGGTCCAGACTCCGGTGCCCTTCGAGCCGGCCTGGTCGAGCACGATGTCGAGGAACGGCTTGCCGGTGTCGGCGTCGACCTGTCGGAGCACCTCGGCGGTGATCTCGATCAGGTACGACTCGAGGTCGCCCTTGTTCCAGGCGTCGAAGACGTCGGCGATGGCGGCGGGCTCGTGGCCGCCGACGGTGCGGAGCAGGTCGTACGCCTCGGCGATGAGCTGCATGTCGGCGTACTCGATGCCGTTGTGGATCATCTTGACGAAGTGGCCGGCGCCGTCGGTGCCGATGTGGGTCACGCAGGGCTCGCCCTCGGCGACCGCGGCGATCGACGCGAGGATCGGTCCGAGCGTCTTGTACGACTCGACCGAGCCGCCGGGCATGATCGACGGGCCCTTGAGCGCGCCCTCCTCGCCGCCGGAGATGCCGGTGCCGACGAAGTGGATGCCGGTCTCGCGGACGGTCTTCTCGCGGCGGATGGTGTCGGTGAAGAGCGCGTTGCCGCCGTCGACGATGATGTCGCCGGGCTCGAACGCGGCGGTCAGCTGCTCGATCACGGCGTCGGTGCCGCGGCCGGCCTGGACCATGATGATCGCGGTGCGCGGGGTCTTCAGCGAGGCGGCGAAGGCCTCGATGGTCTCCGAGGCGACGAAGCCGGCCTCGGGGTGCTCGGTGATCAGCGTCTCGGTGCGCCCGTACGAGCGGTTGTAGACGGCGACGGTGTTGCCCTCGCGGCTGGCGAGGTTGCGGGCCAGGTTCGAGCCCATCACCGCCAGACCGACGACTCCGATGTTGGCTGTGGCGGTGGGCTGGTCAGACACGGTTCTCCTCGACGTACACGTTCAGGGTGGACCCGTTCAGGCTAGCGCTGGGGTCGGACGCGCAGCCGTGAGCGGCCGTGCACGGAGGTGGAACCTCTCGAGCACGGCCGTTCAGGGAGGTCAGGCGCCGTGGCCCTCGGGGACGACCTCGGAGGGGATCGGCGGGCCGGGCGGGGTGCCGTCGCCGAACGGGCGGCCGCCGAGCTCCTCGCGGTGCGAGGGGACGAGCCAGCCGGAGAGGTCCGGGCCCTTCGGCACGACGCCGGTCGGATTGATGTCGCGCTGGACTTCGTAGTAGTGCGACTTGATGTGCTGGAAGTCGATGGTGTCGCCGAAGCCCGGAGTGGCGAACAGGTCGCGGGCGTAGCCCCAGAGCGCCGGCATCGCCGAGAGCAGGTTCCGGTTGGCCTTGAAGTGGCTGTAGTACACGGCGTCGAAGCGGGCGAGCGTCGTGAAGAGGCGGACGTCCGCCTCGGTGATCGTGTCGCCGACGAGGTAGCGCTGCGTGCTGAGGCGCTCCTCCAGCCAGTCGAGGCGGGCCCAGAGCGCGTCGTAGGCGCGCTCGTACGACTTCTGCGACCCGGCGAAGCCGCACTTGTAGACGCCGTTGTTGACGTCCTGGAAGACCAGCTCGGCGACCTCGTCGATCTCGTCGCGGTGCTTCTCCGGGTACAGGTCGGGAGCGCCCTCGCGGTGGAACTGCGTCCACTCCCTCGAGAAGTCGAGCGTCATCACCGGGTAGTCGTTGGTGACGACCTGGCCGGTGGGGATGTCGACGATGGCCGGCACGGTGATGCCGCGCGGGTAGTCGGGGAAGCGTGCGAGGAACGCGTCCTGCAGGCGCGGGATGCCGAGCACCGGGTCGACGCCGCCCGGGTCGAGGTCGAAGGTCCAGCTGCGCTTGTCGTGCGTCGGGCCGCAGATCCCCATCGAGAGCGCGTCCTCGAGGCCGAGCAGTCGGCGGACGATCACGGCGCGGTTCGCCCACGGGCAGGCGCGCGAGACGACGAGCCGGTAGCGGCCTGCCTCGACCGGGTAGCCGTCGCGGCCGTCCGCGGTGATGCGGGTCGGGATGTAGTTGGTGTCGCGGTGGAAGCCGTTCTTCTCGACGTAGGAGCCGAAGTCGTCAGAAGTCATGCCCGCACGCTAGCCAGCCCGGCTGGGGGCGCGGTAGGGGCGCCCGCGGGTGGCGGCTCGGCCGCGCGGCCGGTAGGGTGGGCAGCTGAACTTCGGCGAGGGATGCCCCGTGCATCCGTGATCGACGCGGTGGAACCAGGTGGAGCTCCGGAAGGAGCGCCGCGGACCTTTCCTCACGCAGACACGCGTTCGAGTCGAAACCCCGTCCGCGGCCCCAGGCCGGGACCCGAGCAGGCGGCGCACGACGCCGTCCAGGAGAAACACCATGGCAGAACTCACCAACAAGGTCGTCGCCGAGGTCCGCACCTCGTTCGGCAAGGGAGCGGCCCGCAAGATCCGCGCCCAGAACAAGATCCCCGCGGTCCTCTACGGCCACGGCACCGAGCCCGTGCACGTCACGCTCCCCGGCCACCAGATCCTCCTGCTGGTCCGCAAGGCGAACGCGATCCTCGAGCTCGACATCGAGGGCGTCGCCCAGACGTCGCTGGTCAAGGACATCCAGCGCGACCCGGTCCGCCAGATCATCGAGCACATCGACCTCGCGGTCATCCGCCTCGGCGAGAAGGTCTCGGTCGACATCCCCGTGCACGTCGAGGGCGAGGCCGCTCCCGGCACGCTCGTCTCGACCGAGGCGAACACGCTCTCGCTCGAGGTCGACGCCACGAAGATCCCGCAGAACGTCGTCGTCTCGGTCGAGGGACTCGAGGCCGGCACGCAGATCACCGCCGCCGACGTCACCCTCCCCGAGGGCGCGACGCTGCTCACCGACCCCGAGGCGCTCATCGTGAACGTCACCGAGGAGGTCGAGCAGGACCTGGGCGAGGAGGGCGAGCCCACCGAGCCCGCCGCCCCCACCGAGGCCGCCGAGTAGTCGGAGCACCACCCGCACGAACGGGCCCGCCGCGATCGCGAGCGGGCCTGTTCCGCGTTCAGGGGTCCTGCCCCGTGGAAGACGTCGCTGCTGAGCGCATCGAGAAGAGGAAACGAGATGGGCGAGACCTGGCTGGTCGTCGGACTGGGCAACCCGGGCGCGCAGTACGCGCGCAACCGGCACAACGTCGGGCAGATGGTGCTCGACGAGCTCGCCTCCCGGATAGGCGGCTCGTTCCGCCGGCACAACCGCGCCAATGCGGTCGTCGCCGAGGGCTTCCTGCGCCCCGGCGGGCCGAAGCTGGTCCTCGGCAAGCCGAACAGCTTCATGAACCTCTCGGGCGGCCCGACGGCGCAGCTGCTCGACTTCTACTCCCTCGCGCCCGAGCGCCTGATCGTCGTGCACGACGAGCTCGACATCCCCTTCGACACCCTGCGCCTCAAGAACGGCGGCGGCCACGGCGGCCACAACGGCATCCGCGACATCCTCGCCGCGACCGACGGCGCCGACTTCCTCCGCGTGCGCGTCGGCATCGGCCGCCCGCCCGGCCGCCAGCCCGCCGCCGACTTCGTCCTCAAGGACTTCGCCGGCCCCGAGCGCGAGACCCTGCCGATCCTGATCGCCGACGCCGCCGACGCCGTCGAGCTGATCGCCGACGCCGGCCTCCAGGCCGCCCAGCTGAAGGTCCACACGACCCCGTAGCGCCGCCCTGCGCGAATCCCGATACGGGCCCGCTGGGCGGCTCTTGCTGGTCGAGCAGCCCCGGAGGGGCGTATCGAGACCCACCACCACCAGCAGGTCGGGTCTGCAGACTCGCGTTCTGACGGTGGTGGATCTCGATACGCCCGCTCCGCGGGCTAATCGATCAGCATGCAGTGGACGCCCGGCAGAGGGCGATGTCCCCCTCCATGCTGGTCGAGTAGCCCCGGAGGGGCGCATCGAGACCCACCGTCCCCAGCGCGGCGGCCGCGCCCGCGCTGCCGTGCGCCGCCCCGTCGCAACCGGCTGCTCCAGCCACTCCCGAGCGACCACTCCTGACGACTCGACCTCGCCCCTGTCCCGAACGCGGACCCAATCCGTCAAGACCGGTCGCCTCAGCTACTCCCAGCCGACCACTCCTGACGGATCGAGATGCAGCACCCGGCAGACCAGCCGACCGCCCCGAAGGCGATTTCGAAATCGCGTGCCAAGCGATTTCGAAGAGCCGATCGCAGGACGCTCTGCGGAACGCACCCCGCGCCCGACCCAACCGCGCCGCGCCGGGCAGGGACCGGCGTGGACCGACGTCCGGCACTGGCCGAGGCCGGTGTCGGAGGTCGGCAGTAAACTCCTCCGGTGCCTCTCAACCGGATCATCTCGGCGCTCTCGCGCGCCTCCACGTTCGACGACGCTCTCGCGTTCGCGATCCGCGACGCCGATTTCTCCGTGGCCGACGGCCTCCGCGTCCCCCTGCTGGCGGGTCTCCTGGAGCGCCGCGCGGAGGTCGACCGTCCGCAGGCCGCCCTCGTCGTCACGGCGACCGGCCGCGACTCCGAGAACGTCCGCGCGTCGCTCAGCTGCGTGCTGCCGGACGCCGAGGTCGTCGAGTTCCCGGCGTGGGAGACGCTGCCGCACGAGCGCCTCAGCCCCAGTGCCGAGATCGTCGGCCGCCGCCTCGACGCCCTGCGCCGGATGAAGACCTGGACCGGCGAGAAGCCGCTCGTCGTCGTCGCCTCGGTGCGCGCCGCGCTGCAGCCGGTCGCCGACAACCTCGCCGACATCGCGCCGATCCGCCTGGTCAAGGGCGGCCGCGGCTACGACCTCGGCCGCATCTCGTCCGAGCTGGTCGACCTCGCCTACTCGCGGGTCGACATGGTCACCCGGCGCGGCGAGTTCGCGGTCCGCGGCGGGATCCTCGACGTCTTCCCGGCCGTGGCCGAGCACCCGAGCCGCATCGACTTCTTCGGCGACGAGGTCGACTCCATCCGCGGCTTCTCCGTCGCCGACCAGCGCTCGCTGCCGGGGGAGGCCGACTCCGTCGTGCTGCCGCCGAGCCGCGAGCTTCTGCTCGTGCCGGCCGTCCGCCAGCGCGCCCGGGAGATGCTGCACGAGTTCCCGAGCCTCTCCGCCATGCTCGCGAAGATCGCCGAGGGCATCCCGGTCGAGGGGATGGAGTCGCTCGCCCCCGCGCTGCTGGAGCGGCTCGTCCCGATCTCGCACTACCTCCCGGCCGGCGCCGCGGTGGCCGTGCTCGCTCCGGAGCGGGTCGCCACCCGCGCGATCAGCCTCGCCGAGACGAACCGCGAGTTCCTCCAGGCCGCGTGGAGCGCCGCGACCGCCGGCGCCGAGGCCCCGATCGACCTGGCCTCCGGTGAGTTCATCTCGCTCGGCGCCCTCCGCGACGCCGTGAAGTTCAGCGCCCCCGGCGCCGAGACCCCCGACCACCCGTGGTGGACGATGAGCACCTTCCGCCAGGGTCCCGCCGCCGGCGAGGCCGAGGTGCTGCCGGAGAACCTCGGGATCGACGAGATCCTCGCCGTCCGCGTCGACGGCGAGCCCGTGCCCGGCTTCGGCGGTGCGGTCGAGGGCGCCCTCGCGCACGTGCGCGCCCGGCTCGCCGACGGCTGGAGCGTCGTGCTCACGGCCCCCGGCACCGGCACGGTCGAGCGCACCGACCAGGTGCTCGCGGAGCACGAGGTCGCCGCGCGCATCGTGCCCGACCTGCCGGCCGAGCTCGAGCCCGGCCTCGCCTACGTGCTCCAGGCCAACGTCGACCACGGCTTCGAGGTCGACGGCGCCAAGGTCGCTCTGCTCACCGACACCGAGTTCTACGGCCGCACCGTCGGCTACGACTCGCGCGCCGTGAAGAAGCTCGCCTCGCGCCGCAAGAACGTCGTCGACCCGCTGCAGCTCAGCCCCGGCGACTTCGTCGTGCACGCCACCCACGGCATCGGCCGCTTCGTCGAGCTCTCGCAGCGCGAGGTCTCCAGCGGCGGGCGGAACGCCGTGAAGACGCGACGCGAGTACCTCGTCCTCGAGTACGCGCCCAGCAAGCGCGGCTTCCCGGGCGACAAGCTGCTCGTCCCGACGGACCAGCTCGACCTCCTCTCCCGCTACGTCGGCGGCGAGGCGCCCGCGCTGAGCAAGATGGGCGGCAGCGACTGGGCGCAGGCCAAGAGCAAGGCGCGCCGCGCGGTCCGCGACATCGCGGTCGAGCTGGTGAAGCTCTACTCCGCCCGGATGGCTTCGCGCGGGCACTCCTTCCCGCCGGACACCCCGTGGCAGCGCGAGCTGGAGGAGGCGTTCCCGTTCGCGGAGACGCCCGACCAGCTGACCGTGATCGACGAGGTCAAGGCCGACATGGAGCGGCCGATCCCGATGGACCGCCTGCTCTCCGGCGACGTCGGCTTCGGCAAGACCGAGGTCGCCGTGCGCGCCGCGTTCAAGGCGATCCAGGACGGCAAGCAGGTCGCGATGCTCGTGCCGACCACGCTGCTCGTGCGCCAGCACCTCGAGACCTTCCAGGAGCGCTTCGCGGGCTTCCCGGTGCACCTGCGCGCCCTCAGCCGCTTCCAGAGCGCGAAGGAGTCGAAGGAGACGATCGAGGGCCTCGCCGACGGAACCGTCGACATGGTCATCGCGACCCACCGCCTCCTCAGCGACAACATCGTCTTCAAGGATCTGGGCCTGCTCGTGATCGACGAGGAGCAGCGCTTCGGCGTCGAGCACAAGGAGAAGCTGAAGGCGCTGAAGAAGAACGTCGACATCCTCTCGATGAGCGCCACGCCCATCCCGCGCACGCTCGAGATGGCGGTCACCGGCATCCGCGAGATGTCGACGCTCGCGACGCCGCCGGAGGAGCGCCACCCGATCCTCACCTTCGTCGGCCCGTACTCGGAGAAGCAGGTCTCGGCCGCGATCCGGCGCGAGCTGCTGCGCGAGGGCCAGGTGTTCTTCGTGCACAACCGCGTCTCGACGATCAACCGCGTCGCCGCGCAGCTCGCCGAGCTGGTGCCGGAGGCGCGCATCGCCGTCGCGCACGGCAAGCTCAGCGAGTCGCAGCTCGAGCGGATCATCGTCGACTTCTGGGAGCGCAAGTTCGACGTGCTCGTCTCGACGACCATCGTCGAGACCGGCCTCGACATCCCGAACGCGAACACCCTGATCGTCGACCGGGCCGACAAGTACGGCCTCTCGCAGCTGCACCAGCTGCGCGGCCGCGTCGGCCGTGGCCGCGAGCGCGCCTACGCCTACCTCCTCTACGACGAGATGAAGCCGCTGTCCGAGACCGCGCACGACCGCCTGCAGACCCTCGCCGCGAACTCCGACCTCGGCGGCGGCATGCAGATCGCGCTGAAGGACCTGGAGATCCGCGGCGCGGGCAACCTGCTCGGCGGCGAGCAGTCCGGCCACATCCAGGGCGTCGGCTTCGACCTCTACCTGCGGATGATCGGCGAGGCCGTCGACGGCTTCCGCGGCGAGGTCGCCGAAGGGCAGACCGAGCTGCGGCTCGAGCTTCCGGTCGACGCGCGCATCCCGGAGGAGTACGTCGACAGCGAGCGGCTGCGTCTGGAGGCGTACCAGAAGCTGTCCGCGGCGACCTCGCCGACCGCGAAGGAGGGCAGTGTCGACCTCGTGGTCGAGGAGCTGACCGACCGCTACGGCGACCTGCCCGAGGCGGTGGAGAACCTCGTCCTGGTCTCGCGGCTGCGGATGCGCGCGCAGCGCGCCGGCCTCAGCGACGTGGTCGCGATGGGCTCGAACGTCCGCGTCGCGCCCGCGCACCTCGCCGACTCGATCCAGGTGCGCCTGCGCCGGATGTACCCGACCGCGAAGTACCTGCAGCAGGCGAACGCCGTGGTCGTGCCGATGCCGGTGCTCGACGGCGTCCCGCTCGGCGACCGCGCGCTGATCGACTGGGTCGCGAACCTGCTCGACGCGCTCTTCCCCGAGCCCGCCGCCGTCGCGAGCTGACCGCCGCCGTGCCGCCCGCGCGCCGGTTCCGACCCCGAACGAAGGACCGATCATGACCGCCTCCGACGAGCACTCCGTCCCGCCGCGCATCCCCGCTCCCGACGAGCCGAGCATCCCCGAGCTCGAGGAGGACGAGACGATCGCCCCCCGCCCCGAGGAGGAGGCCGCCGACCTCGACCGCGCGACCCCCGACCTCGCCCCGCACCCCGAGGGCTAGCCCTCCCCGCGAGATGCCACTTGTGCACGCCTTTCACGGCGTGTCGCGTGCACAAGTGGCATCTCGCGGAGGGGGTCAGGACGCGAAGTGGGCGCGGACCTCGGCCTGCCAGCGGGTGCGGTCCTCGGCGGAGATGAAGGCGGCGTCGAAGGAGTTGAGCGCGAGGCGCTCGAGCTGCGCGTCGTCCATCCCGAGCTCCTCGACCAGCGCGCGGTAGTTCGCGTCGACGTAGCCGCCGAAGTACGGCGGGTCGTCGCTGGACACCGTGACGATCAGTCCCGCGTCGAGCATCGCCGGCAGCGGGTGGTCCTTCATCGTGTCGACGGCGCGCAGCGCCACGTTCGACAGCGGGCAGACCGTGATCGGCACGCCCTGCACACGGAGCATCGCCACGACCGCCGGGTCCTCCATCGCCCGGATGCCGTGATCGATCCGCTCCACCTTCAGCAGCTCGAGGGTCTCGGCGACCGTCTCCGGGCCGCCCTCCTCGCCCGCGTGCGCGACGAGGTGCAGGCCCTCCGCCGCGGCCCGCGCGTAGACGTCGATGAAGAGCTCCGGCCCGAAGCCGACCTCGTTCGAGTCGAGCCCCACGCCGATGATGTGCTCGCGGTAGGGGAGGATCGCCGTCAGCATCTCGTCGGCCGCGTCGGCCCCGAGGTCGCGCAGGAAGCACATGATGAGGTCGGTCGAGATGCCGTGCGTCTCCTCGCTCCGCCCGAGCGCACGGGTGAGCCCGCCCATCACGACGTCGAGTGCGACCCCGTTGCCCAGGTGCGTCTGCGGATCGAAGAAGATCTCGGCGCGGCGGACGTTCGCCAGCTTCGCGCGATCGAGGTAGCCGGTGGCCAGCTCGAAGAAGTCGCGCTCCGTCTTCAGGACGGTGAGGTTCGAGTAGTGCAGCTCGAGGAAGGAGGCGAGGTCCTGGAAGGCGTAGCGCGCGCGCAGGGCGTCGAGGTCCTCCGTCGGCAGCGCGATGCCGTTGCGGCGCGCCATCTCGACGATGTGCTCGGGCTCGATCGTGCCCTCGATGTGGATGTGCAGCTCGGCGCTCGGCGGGGCGCCGCGATCGAGGGCGGTGCCGGTGGCGGGAGGGGTGACGGTCACGGTGGCGTTCCTGTTCCGGGCCGCGGTCGCGTCCCGCGGTCACCGTAGTCGGCGCGTGTTACGCGCCGATGACCGGCGGATGTGCGGCCCGCGACGGCGGCCGCGCGACCGGTATCCACGGATCAGGGCACGAGAGCGGATGCGAGGATGGCCGGGTGACCGCGCATCCCCGGCTCGACGAGCTCATCCGCACCGTCCACGTCCTCCGCGCCCCGGGCGGCTGCCCGTGGGACGCCGAGCAGACTCACGAGTCGCTCGTGCGCTACCTGATCGAGGAGTCGCACGAGCTTGTCGACGCGATCGAGGCCGGCGACCGGGCCGACCTGATCGAGGAGCTCGGCGACGTGCTCTACCAGGTGCTGTTCCACTCCGACCTCGCCGCCGACGGACCGGAGCCGTTCACCATCGAGGACGTCGCGGCGCACATGAACGCCAAGATGATCGGGCGCCACCCGCACGTCTTCGGCGATGCGACCGCGGAGACGGCCGACGACGTCATCGCCGTCTGGGACGAGCTGAAGAAGACCGAGAAGCCGCACCGCACGAGCGTCCTCGATGGGATCCCGCAGGGCATGCCCGCTCTCGCGCTGGCCGACAAGGTGATCGGCAAGGCCACCACGCTCGGCATCGTCGACGCGGGGGAGGGGCCGCTGCCGATCGAGTCGGAGGAGGACCTCGGCCCGCTGCTGCTCGCGATCGTCGCGTCGGCGCGGGCGCAGGGGCTCGACGCCGAGCGCGCGCTGCGCACGGCGACGCGCGACCTGCAGGACGAGATCCGCGCGGTGGAGTTGGAGCGCCGGGAGGGGTGACTGTCGCCTCGAGTGCTGATCACGGGGATCTCGATACGCCCGCTCCGCGGGCTACTCGATCAGCATGAGGCGCGGGCTGCTCGATCAGCAGGAAGGCCGACCGTCAGGCGACCCGGCGCCCGCGGGGCAGGCGCGCCGCCGGCGTCGCCGTCCGGCGGATCGCGCCGAGCAGCAGCCCGACCGCGAGCACCAGCTGCAGCGTCAGACCGACGAACCAGGACGGGACGGTCGCGTCGAAGACCTCCTCCGCAGTGTTCGGCCGCGTCGAGCCGGTGTAGCCGGAGCAGGAGAGCTCGACGACCGGCTCCGGCGCGATCTGCGCCTGCCGCACCAGCAGCGAGAGCCCGGTGAACAGGTCCTCCGGCGAGCCGTACTCGTCGAGCTGCGGCGGGACGGCGTCGGCCAGCACGACGAACGGGTTCAGCGCGAGCAGCCCCCAGTAGTAGTCGGCCCGCGCCACCTGCGTCTCGTAGTCCGGTCCGCAGATACCCTCGTCGTCGTCGACGAAGACGGTCTGCTGCTCCGTGGTCGTGACCGCCGTCAGCAGCCCGAACGCGATCAGCGACCCGACGCTCATCGCCGCGACCACCAGGTAGGTGGTGACGACCGACATCAGCGGCCGGTCGAGGATCCCGCTGAGACCCACTCCGATCGCCGCGACGACGCCCAGCTGCACCGCGAGCACGAGCACCGAGACCGACGCGGAGGCGAGCGACACCCCGCCGACCCCGACGGCGACGAGCAGGAACGGGACCGTGCTCGCGAGGAACGCCAGCGCGACCAGCCAGGCCGAGACGAACTTGCCGAGCACGAGCTGCGCCGTGGTCACGAGGGTGACCTGCGTCGTCGCGAGGGTCCCCGCGTCGCGGTCGCCGTTCACGGCCGTGCCGGAGAGCGCGGGCGTCACCAGGCTGCCCAGCAGCAGCACGAAGTAGACGAGGGTCGAGTAGAGGAAGCCGCCCACGACGGCGCCGCTGCCCGAGAAGACGCCGGTCGCGACCACCAGCAGCCCGGTGACCGCGCCGACCAGCAGGAAGAACAGCCCGAGCAGGACGAAGGACGAGGTCCCGCGCACCCGCTGCGCGAGCTCGAGCCGGAGGACGATGCCGACGCCCTGCAGGAAGGGCAGCGGCCGGGCGGTGGTCTCGGCGCTCATCGGGCGTCCTCCTCGTTCTCGGTGCGCGGTTGCGCGGCACTCCCCGGCCGCGCGGCACTCCCCGGCTCCCCGGCCGAGCGGGTCAGATCCGAGAAGGTGTGCTCCAGCTCACCCACCGCCGGCGCGAAGCGGCTGACCGCGACCCCGGCCGACACCAGCCGCGCGAGCAGCTCGGCCGCCGCCGCATCGTTGACGACCGGCACGAGGGCCGCGTCGCGCTCCACTCGGACCGGCACGCCCGTCAGCCGCTCGACGACCTCGGCGAGCTCCGCCCCGCGCGGCCGCACCGCGTCGATCCGCCAGGCCCGCAGTGCCCGCGACGCGCGCGCGACCGCCTCCTGCGAGGCCGTCACTCCGCCGTCGAGGTAGACCGCCGCGGTCGCCATCTCGTCGAGCTCGGAGAGCACGTGACTCGAGACCAGCACCGTGCGCCCCTCGCCGGCGAGCCGCAGCACGAGGTCGCGCAGCGCGATCCGCGCGCCGGGATCGAGCCCCGAGGCAGGCTCGTCGAGCACCAGCACCGACGGGTCGTGCACGAGCGCTCGGGCGAGGCTCAGCCGCTGCTTCTGGCCGCGCGAGAGCACCCGGGTCGGCCGGTCGCCGAACTCGACCAGATCCACGAGCCCGAGCAGCTCGTCCGCCCGGGCCTCGGCATCCGGGCGTGGCAGCCCATACAGCTGCCCCGTCGTCCGCAGGGTCTCCCGGCAGGTCAGGCTCGCCCAGGAGCCGAGCACGTCGGGCATCCAGCCGAGCGCGGCGCGCACGGCGGCCGACTCCTCGACCGGGTCGTGCCCGGCCACCCGCAGCCGGCCGGCGTCGGGGCGCAGCAGCGTCGCGAGCAGCAGCATCAGCGTCGTCTTGCCCGCGCCGTTGGGCCCGATCAGCGCGGTGACCTCACCAGGCCGGGCCTCGAAGCTGGCGTCGCGCACGGCGTGCACGGACCCGAACGCCCGCGACACCCCCTCCGCGACGATGCCGGCATCAGCGTGCGTCTCCATCGAGTCCCCCTCGTCGAGTCGCGGCGATCCCCCTGACCGCGCGAGCGCGGCGAGCCTAGCCGACACCCCCGACCGGCCGGACGACGGCGGCGCGGAGGGCCGGAGAACACCGGTCGACGGTCTGGGAGAATCGCCGCATGGCTTCTGCGATCACCCCGCCCCGCGGCATGCGCGACTTCCTCCCGGCCGACAAGGCGAAGCGCGAGCACGCGCTCGGAGTGATCCGCCGGGTCTACGCGGCGCACGGCTTCGACGAGATCGAGACCCCGGTCGTCGAGGACTTCGAGCGCCTGCACTCGGGCCTCGGCGGCGACAACGAGAAGCTCGCCTTCAGCGTGCTGCGCCGCGGCCTCTCGCACGACGACCTCGCCGCGGCGGCCGCCGCCGACGACGCCTCGGGCCTCGCCGACCTCGGCCTCCGCTTCGACCTCACCGTCCCGCTCGCCCGCTTCTACGCCAGCCACCGCGCCGAGCTGCCGACCGTCTTCCGCTCGGTCCAGATCGCCCCGGTCTGGCGCGCCGAGCGCCCGCAGAAGGGTCGCTACCGCCAGTTCGTGCAGTGCGACATCGACATCATCGGCGAGCCGGGGCAGCTCGCCGAGGTCGAGCTGATCACCGCCACCGCCGCGGCCCTCGACACCCTGGGCCTGCGCGAGTGCACCATCCGCATCAACGACCGCCGGATCCTCACCGGCATCCTCGAGCACTGCGGCTTCGCGCCCGAGCGCTTCGGCCCGGCCCTCATCTCGATCGACAAGCTCGACAAGATCGGCGCGAGCGGAGTCGTCGCCGAGCTCGAGGCCGACGGACCGGACGCCGCGGCCGTGCTCGGCGGCTACCTCGCCCGTATCGAGGCGGACGTCGCCGCCGGGGGAGTGGCGCTCGAGCAGTCCGCGATTCTCGGCGTGCTGCCCGAGGGAATCGACCCGGAGGCGGTGCTCGCCCTCGAGACGCTCGCCCGGTCGCTGCGCTCGCTGCCGACCGGCGTCTCGCTCCGCTTCGACCCCACGCTCGTGCGCGGGATGGGCTACTACACCGGCACCATCTTCGAGATCGCACACCCCTCCTCCGGCTCGTCGGTCGGCGGCGGCGGGCGCTACGACGGCATGATCGGCCGGTTCCTCGGCCAGGAGGTGGCGGCCTGCGGCTTCTCGATCGGCTTCGAGCGGATCGTCGAGCTGATCGACGTGCCGCTCGACGAGCGGCCGGACGCGATCGTCCTCGTGCACGAGCGCGACGCCGCCCCCGAGCTGCTGCTCGCCCTCAAGCAGGAGCTGATCGCCGCCGGCTCCCGCGTGCGCCTCGAGCGCCGCGCCAAGAACCTCACACCGCTGCTCGACCGGGCCGCCGCTGCCGGCTTCACGCGCTTCGCACTCGTGCCTCGCGATGCCGTGACGGCCGCGGATCTCGCGTTCAAGCCGCTCGGCTGAGCTGAGAGGGGCCTCAGTCGATCCGCCGGGAGGGACGGGCGGAGCGGTCGGATCGTTGGCGGATCCGTGAGACCCTTAATACCCGCGAAATCTGCGGACACACCGGAGAAATCTCCCGAGGATAGCGTCGAGGCACCCCGATCGGCGCGGCTTGGCGCGCCCGGCAGGGCACCCGTCGCGACCCGCGCACCACAGCAGCTTCCACCGCCTTACCCGAGGAGTCCCCCTTGCCCCTGTCGCCCTTCCGCACCGCGCAGACCTTCGACCGCCGCAGCGTCCTGCGCATGGCCGGCGTCGCCGGTCTCGCCCTCGGCGGAGTCTCCGTCCTCGCCTCCTGCGCCTCCGACTCCTCCGGCGCCTCGGCCGAGGACGGCGGCGACCTCGGCACCCTGAAGGTCCAGCTCTCCTGGATCAAGAACGAGGAGTTCGCGGGCGAGTTCTTCGCCGACTCCAAGGGCTACTACACCGAGGCCGGCCTCGCCGGCGTCACGCTGACCGCGGGCCCCTCCACCGGCACCGCCGAGCTGCTCTCGGGCTCGGCCGACGTCGCGCTGAGCGACGCCGTCTCGGTCGGCACCGTCGTCGCGACCCAGGAGGCGCCGCTCAAGATCATCGGCGCGACCTACCAGAAGAACCCGTTCACGGTCCTCTCGATCGCGACCGCCGGCAACATCGCCACCCCCGCGGACCTGGCCGGCAAGAAGATCGGCGTCCAGGCGTCGAACACCTCTCTCTTCCAGGCGCTGCTCAAGGCGAACGGCCTCTCCGAGTCCGACCTCACGGTCGTCCCGGTCGAGTACGACCCGTCCGTGCTGATCAACGGCACGGTCGACGGATTCATCGCCTACCTGACCAACGAGGCGATCACCGTCGCCGCCGAGGGCTACGAGGTCGTCAACCTGCCCTTCGCCGACAACGGCCTCCCGTTCGTCGCCGAGACCTTCACCGTCACCGACATGGCCATCGCGGACAAGCGCGAGGCGCTCAAGGCGTTCCTCGTCGCCGAGATCAAGGGCTGGACCGACGCGGTCAACGACCCGGAGGCCGGCGCGATGCTCGCGATCGAGACCTACGGCAAGGACCTCGGCCTCGACGAGGAGTCCTCCAAGAAGGGCTCCACTATCCAGTCGGAGGAGCTCGTCGTCTCGGACGAGACCGCCTCGAACGGCCTCTTCACGATCTCGGACAGCCTCCAGGAGGAGACGCTCGCGTCGCTCTCGGGCGCCGGCATCGAGGTCGACGCCGCCGACCTCTTCGACATGAGCCTCCTCGCCGAGGTCTACGAGGAGAACCCCGACCTCGTCAAGTACGCCGCCTGACCGCGGTCATCGAACCAGCACCACGGAGGGCACCACTCGTGACCGACACGACCGACGCCGGCACTCTGCGCGAGCAGGGTGCCGGCGGCACCGGCATCCAGATCCACGGCCTGTCGAAGACGTTCCGGATGGGCTCTCGCAGCGTCACCGCGCTGCAGGACACCGATCTGCACACCGACCAGGGCAGCTTCCTCGCGCTCCTCGGCCCCTCGGGCTGCGGCAAGTCCACCATCCTGCGCATTCTCGCGGGGCTGGAGGAGCCCACCTCGGGCTCTATCCGGGTGGACGGCCGCACGCCCAAGGAGCTGCGCCGCGACAACAAGCTCGGCATCGCCTTCCAGGACCACGCGCTCCTGCCCTGGCGCAGCGTGATGTCGAACATCCGCCTCCCGTTCGAGATCGCGGGCAAGTCGGTCGACCAGTCCTACATCGACGAGCTGATCGACCTCGTGGGCCTGCGCGGCTTCGAGAAGGCGAAGCCGGCGCAGCTCTCCGGCGGCATGCGCCAGCGCGTCTCGATCGCCCGCTGCCTCATCCTCAAGCCCGAGGTGCTGCTGCTCGACGAGCCGTTCGGCGCGCTCGACGACATGACGAGGCAGAAGCTCAACCTCGAGCTGCTGCGGATCTGGACCGAGAAGCCTGCCACGACCCTCCTCGTCACCCACGGCATCTCAGAGGCGATCTTCCTCTCCGACCAGGTCGCCGTGATGAGCCCGCGGCCCGGCCGGGTCAAGGAGATCATCGAGATCGACCTGCCCCGTCCGCGCACCCCCGAGATGCAGCGCACCCCCGAGTTCCACGCGTACGTCGACCAGGCGTCCGAGCTGCTGTTCGGCGACGGCGGCGCGGCCGCCGACGACCACTGAGGCGCACCGTGGCCACGCTGCTCCCCGCTCCCGTCCCGACGACCGAGCGCCGCTCGCGCTCCCTGCCGCCCTGGGCGTCGGGGCTGATCGGCATCGTCGGCATCGTCGCCGTCTGGTGGCTGATCGCCCTGGTCACCGCCCCCACCGGCGGCACGACCTATGCGCCGGTCCCCACGCCGATCCAGGTCGCGCAGACCATCGCCGAGGACGGGCCCGCCTTCTACTGGGCGAACTTCTCGGTGACGATCGGCGAGGCCGCGGTCGGCTACTTCTGGGGCAACCTGGTCGCCCTGGTGCTGTCCGCGCTCGTCCTGGTCGTGCCGTGGCTGGAGGGGATCGTCTCCCAGCTCGCGGTCGTCACCTACTGCGTGCCGATCGTGGCGATCGGGACGCTCGTGCTCCTCATCCTCGGCGGCTCCGACGCGCCGGGGCAGCCGAGCGCCACCGCGATCTTCCTCGCCGGGCTCTCGGTCTTCTTCACCACCGTCGTCGGCAGCCTGCTCGGCCTCAAGGCGGCCGACAAGGCGTCGCTCGACGTCGTGACCGTCTACGGCGGCACCAAGTTCACCCAGCTGCGCAAGGTCCGCGCGATCGCCGCTCTGCCGAACATCCTCTCGGCGCTGCAGATCGCGGTCCCCGCGGCCTTCCTCGGCGCGATCCTGGGGGAGTACTTCGGCAAGATCGAGACCGGGGTCGGGCCGATCCTGGTCGCGGCGCAGGTCTCGCTGAACTCACCGCGTGTCTGGGCGCTCTTCCTCCTCTGCGCGGCGGTGGCCCTGATCGGCTACGGCCTCGTCGGCCTGATCGGGCGCCTCATCGCCCCGTGGTCCTCCGGAAAGCGGGCATGACATGACCTCCACGATCCCCGACCGCACCGAGCAGTCGAGCCCGACGCAGATCATCGCGGTCGACGAGCTCCGCCGTCAGCTGCGCAGCGCCGCCCTCGGCGCCACGCTGAAGAGCCTGCGCAAGAGCCTCCTGATCGCGCTGTCGACCATCGCGATCGTCCTCGTGATCTGGATCGGCGTGATCCTCTTCAGCGGCGTCTCGCCGTACGTGATCAAGGGGCCGTGGGACGTCTGGGCGCACCTGGTGACCGACGAGGCGGCGGCCGAGCACCGCGCCGAGCTGGGCGCGCTCTTCGCCGTCACGATGGTCGACTCGTTCATCGGCTTCGCGGCCGGTCTCGTCGTCGCGATCCTGGTCGCGATCCTGTTCCGGCTCTCCAAGGGCATCGAGCACGCGCTGATGCCGTTCGCGCTGCTGCTGCGCTCGGTCCCGCTGATCGCGATGACGCCGCTGATCATCCTGGTCTTCGGCCAGGGCACGGTCGCCTCGGTCGCCGTGGTCGGCGGCATCGTGGTGCTCTTCCCGGCGCTGGTCACGATCGCCTTCGGCCTGAACAACGCCTCGCCGCAGATGCTCGACGTCGTCTCGGTCTACGGCGGATCCACGCTCACCGCGATCCGCAAGGTCGCCATCCCCGGTGCGCTGCCCTCGCTCTTCGCGGCGGTCCGCGTCTCGGTCCCCGGGGCGATCACCGGCGCGCTGCTGGCCGAGTGGCTCTCCACCGGCGACGGCATCGGCGGCGGCATCGCGGGCTGGACCGCGCAGGCCCGCTTCGACGACATCTGGTCCGCCGTCGTCATCGTGACCGGCGTCTCGCTGATCCTCTACATGGTCGTCCAGGTCATCGAGACCTTCGTCCTGTCCCGGATGTCGCTCTCCCTGTCCTGACGCACGTCTGCTCCCTTCCGCGAGATGCCACTTGTGCACGCCTTACACGGCGTGTCGCGCGCACAAGTGGCATCTCGCGGAAGCGAGAGGGGACGGGTCAGACGGTGACGATCGCGTCGATGCGGCGCGGGGCGAGGAGGTCGCGGCCGCCGAGGCCGTCGAGCTCCATCACGACGGCGATGCCCTCGAGGGACCAGCCGGCGCGCTCGATGAGGCGGCAGCTCGCGTCGAGGGTGCCGCCGGTGGCCAGCACGTCGTCGACGAGCAGCAGGCGCGAGCCCTTCGGCATCGCGTCCTCGTGCACCTCGAGCACGGTGCTGCCGTACTCGAGCGTCGCCTGCTCGCTCAGCACGGTCCGCGGCAGCTTCCCGGGCTTCCGGATCGTCACGACGCCCAGTCCCGCGGAGTAGGCGGCGGCCGCGGCGAGGAGGAAGCCGCGCGCCTCGACGCCGGCGATCGCGTCGATCCGCCCGCGGTACGGCTCGATCAGCGCGTCGGCGACCGCGCGCAGCGCCTCGCCGTCGCCGAAGACCGGGGTGAGGTCGCGGAAGAGGATGCCGGGCTTCGGGAAGTCGGGGACGACCTCGGTGAGGCGCTCGACGAGGGCGGCGGCGGTGCTGGTCACGGGGTCCTCCGGTGGGCGGGAGCGGATCGGCGGCCGTGCGGCGCGGCTGCCGTCAGGGCCCTGGGAGTCTAGCGACGCCTCGCGGACTCCTCCCGTTCCGGGGCGGTCAGTAGACTCCTTCCCGACCGCTCCCGCCCTCCGGGAGCCCACCCGTCAAGAGGAGATAGTTGTGGCCCTTATCGAGGCAGTCGTCGCCCGAGAAATTCTGGACTCCCGTGGCAACCCCACGGTCGAGGTCGAGGTCCTGCTCGAGGACGGCGCGTCCTCGCGAGCGGCCGTCCCCTCCGGCGCCTCCACCGGCGCCTTCGAGGCCTACGAGCTGCGCGACGGCGACG
Source organism: Rathayibacter sp. VKM Ac-2804 (assembly GCF_009866655.1). NCBI lineage: Bacteria > Bacillati > Actinomycetota > Actinomycetes > Micrococcales > Microbacteriaceae > Rathayibacter > Rathayibacter sp. VKM Ac-2804. Next base: position 3,114,838 of record NZ_CP047420.1, on the reverse strand, counting down.
CCGAGCGCTACCTCGGCAAGGGCGTGCAGAAGGCCGTCGACGCCGTCATCGACGAGATCGGCCCGGCCATCGAGGGCTTCGACGCCACCGACCAGCGCCTCGTCGACGCCGAGCTGATCGAGCTCGACGGCACCGAGAACAAGTCGCGCCTGGGCGCGAACGCGATCCTCGGCGTCAGCCTCGCGGTCGCCAAGGCCGCCGCGCAGTCGGCCGACCTCGACCTCTTCCGCTACGTCGGCGGCCCGAACGCGCACACCCTGCCCGTCCCGCTGATGAACATCATCAACGGCGGCGCGCACGCCGACACCGGCGTCGACATCCAGGAGTTCATGGCCGTCCCGCTGGGCGCCGAGTCCTTCTCCGAGGGCCTGCGCTGGGGCGTCGAGATCTACCACGCGCTCAAGGCGCAGCTGAAGAAGGCCGGCTTCGCCACGGGCCTGGGCGACGAGGGCGGCTTCGCCCCCGACCTGCCCACCAACCGCGAGGCGCTCGACTTCATCCTCAAGGCCGTCGAGGCCGCCGGCTTCACCCCCGGCAAGGACATCGGCCTGGCGCTCGACGTCGCGTCCTCCGAGTTCTTCGAGGACGGCAAGTACACCTTCGAGGGCAAGAAGCTCTCGGCCGAGGAGCTCTCCGCCTACTACGCCGACCTCGTCGCCAACTACCCGCTGGTCTCGATCGAGGACCCGCTGGACGAGGACGACTGGGCCGGCTGGACCCACCTCACCGCCGAGATCGGCGACAAGGTGCAGCTCGTCGGCGACGACCTCTACGTCACCAACCCGGTGCGCCTGGCCCGCGGCATCGCCGAGAAGGCCGGCAACTCGATCCTGGTCAAGGTGAACCAGATCGGCACGCTCACCGAGACGCTCGACGCCGTGGCCCTCGCCCAGCGCAGCGGCATGACCGCGATCCTCTCGCACCGCTCCGGCGAGACCGAGGACACCACCATCGCCGACCTCGCGGTCGCGGTGGACGGCGGCCAGATCAAGACGGGTGCCCCGGCGCGCTCGGACCGCGTCGCGAAGTACAACCAGCTGCTGCGCATCGAGGAGATCCTGGGAGGCGCCGCGACGTACGCGGGTCGCTCCGCCTTCCCGCGCTTCACCGCGTAGTCTCTCCCCGCCGGAGCGGCCCCGGAGCCCAGCACCTCGGTGCGGGCACCGGGGCCGCTCCCGTTCCGCCCTCACCCGTTCCACCGCTCGAGGAGGCACCCGCCCATGGCCCGACCGCCCCGCCGGCCCTCCGCTCCCGGGAGCGCGCCCCGCCGCCCGGCCGCCGCCGAGACGCCGGCCTCGTCGACCTCGAAGCCCGCCGCCTCGACGTCCGCAGCCGCCGCGCCCGGAGCGTCGAAGCCGTCCGCGTCGAAGAAGCCGGGCTCGACGACCGGCTCCACGACGAGCGGCTCCAAGCGCCCGGGCACGAAGCCCGGCTCGTCCGCCCCGAAGTCCTCGCGCACCCCCCGCGCGAAGCGGCCGCCGGTCGCGCCGTCCTCGGCCTGGGTCGCGGGCGTCCGCGGCTCCGGCTTCACGCTGCTCGTGATGGGCATCATGATCCTGGCCGTCGTCGTCCTCGCGCCGAGCGTGAAGAACTTCGTCGAGCAGCGCGCCGAGATCGCCGAGCTGCAGCGCTCGGTCGACGCGGCGAAGACGCAGTCGCAGAACCTCGACGAGCAGCGCGTGCGCTGGTCCGACCCCGCCTTCGTCCGCGCCCAGGCGCGCGAGCGCCTCTACTTCGTGATGCCGGGCGAGGTCAGCTACCTCGTCCTGGACGACATCGCGGTCGCGCAGCAGGCCGCACAGCCGGCGTCGAACTCGGTGCAGAAGACGCCGAGCGACTGGGCGGGCTCGCTGCTGTCCTCGATCGCGGTCTCCGGCCTCGGCGACCCGACGACCGCGGAGCTCACGCCCACTCCCTGACCCCGGCCCCCTCGCCCGGCCGCCGCCTACACTGGAGAGTTCCCTCCGGTCCCCGCGCCCCCTGGAGTCCTCCGTGACCACGCCCCCGTTCGACCCGCCCACCGAGCACGACATCGCCGTGGTCTCCGCCCAGCTGGGCCGCCCCGCCCGCGACGTGGTCGGCATCAGCGCGCGCTGCGTCTGCGGCAACCCGACGGTGGTCTCGACCAGTCCGCGGCTCAGCGACGGCACCCCGTTCCCCACCTTCTACTACCTGACCCACCCGGCCGCGACCGCCGCGATCTCGCAGCTCGAGGCCACCCAGGTCATGGTCGAGTACAACGAGCTCCTGGCCGAGGACGAGGCGCTCCGCGACGCCCACGCCGCCGCGCACCGCGCCTTCCTCGCCGACCGCGAGAGCATCGCCGTCGTGCCCGAGATCGCCGGCATCTCCTCCGGCGGCATGCCGACGCGGGTCAAGTGCCTGCACGCCCTCGCCGGTCACGCGCTCGCCGCGGGCCCCGGAGTGAACCCGATCGGCGACCTGGCGCTCGCCCGCGCCTCCTGGTCGCCCGAGCGCTGCGAGTGCCGGCCGCTCGAGGTCTGACCGGCTCCGAGGCCCGGCGGGTCGACGCGATTCGACGCGCGGTTCGCTAGGCTGATTCCCAGTCGGGGTCAGTGCTGCCACCCGCATCGAGAGCGGGCACTTCGCGAGAAGCAGGGTGTTCGCATTGTCCATCCCTCTGGAGTGTTCACCGTGCCCAAAATCCTGATCGTCGGAGGCGGCTACGCCGGCTTCTACACCGCGTGGAAGCTGGAGAAGTACCTCCGCGCCAACGAGGCCGAGGTCACGATCGTCGACCCGCTGCCCTACATGGCCTACCTGCCCTTCCTCCCCGAGGTCGCCGCCGGATCCATCGAGCCGCGTCACGCGATCGTCTCGCTGCGCCGCCACCTGAAGAAGACCGCGATCCTCGCCGCGAAGGTCACCAAGATCGACCACGCGTCCAAGACCGCCACGATCACCCCGACGGTCGGCGAGCCCTACGAGTTCGTCTACGACCAGATCGTCGTCACCGCGGGCTCCGTCTCGCGCACCTTCCCGATCCCCGGCGTCGCCGACAACGCGATCGGCCTCAAGACGATCGAGGAGGCGACCGCCATCCGCGATCGCATCCTCACCAACTTCGACAAGGCCGCGACCCTGCCGGCCGGCCCCGAGCGCGCACGCCTGCTGACGGTCACGGTCGTCGGCGGCGGCTTCGCCGGCATCGAGGTCTTCGCCGAGCTGCGCTCGTTCGCGAGCGCGCTGCTGAAGCGCTACCCCGAGATCGACTTCGAGGAGACGAAGTTCCACCTCGTCGAGGCGATGGGCCGCATCATGCCCGAGGTCGCGCTCGAGACGAGCCACTGGGTCCTCAAGAACCTCGACCAGCGCGGCGCCACCGTGCACCTCGACACGCAGCTCAAGTCCGCCGAGGGCGGCGTCATCGAGCTGTCGACCGGCGAGAGCTTCGAGTCCGACCTGATCATCTGGACCGCCGGCGTCATGGCGAACCCGTCGATCAAGAACTCCGACCTCCCGATCGAGGAGCGCGGCCGACTGCGCGTGCGCGCCGACCTCCGTGTCGGCCACGACGACGTCATCGTCGAGGGCGCCTGGGGCGCCGGCGACGTGTCGGCCGTCCCCGACCTCACCGGCGGCGGCGTCGGCGGCTTCTGCGTGCCGAACGCCCAGCACGCCGTCCGCCAGGGCAAGCTCATGGCGACCAACATCATCGCGGTCCTCCGTGGTGAGGCGCCCAAGGACTACTTCCACAAGAACGCGGGGGCGGTCGCCGGCCTCGGCATCGGCATCGGCGTCTTCCAGTCCGGCAAGATCGCGATCAAGGGCTTCCCGGCCTGGGTCATGCACCGCGGCTACCACGGTCTCGCCATGCCCTCGTGGGAGCGCAAGTTCCGCGTGGTCTGGGGCTGGTGGAACAACCTCTGGCTCGGCCGCGACATCGCCTCGATCGAGGCCCGCGAGTACCCGCGCGGCTCCTTCGAGACCTACGCGTCGCGCCCCCGTCCGGCCGCTCCGGCCGCCGTCTCCGCGCCGGCCGAGACCCCCGGCCCCGCCGGTGCGCCCGTGACCGTCGGCGGCGAGCCCGCCAAGGCCTGACCGCACCCTCGGGCGGTGCGCGAGAGCGCGCCGCCCGGTGGTCGCCCCCATAGCCCAATCGGCAGAGGCAGACGACTTAAAATCGTCTCAGTCTGGGTTCGAGTCCCAGTGGGGGCACTCTCTCGGCGCCAGCGCGCTGGTCTCTCGGACCCCGACGCAGCGTGAACGTACGACGGGCCGGCCTCCGGAACGTCGCCGGGCTGAAGCCCCGCTTGCGGGGCTTCAGCCATTGAGGGGAGAACTCGTCGGGACGTCCGAACTCGGCGTGTGCTGCACACACGTCGACGATCGCGGCGTCGCGCCGGTGCACAGCTGGTACGCGCGGCGATCCGGAGTCGGAGCGGACGCAGTCCCCCGGCTAGGCCGCTCGGGCGTGGGCGCTCTTGCTGAGCGGTACCGCCTCGGTGTGTCGCGCCCCGTCGAGCAGGGCCGCCTCGAGGGCGGCGGTGATCTCGCCGGGGGCGCACTCGGCGCAGAGGACGACGAGCTCCTCCGAGCCCACTCCCTCGGGGTCGGTCCCGCCGGAGCGGTCCAGGACGACGGCATCGGTTCCGCAGCTTCCGCATTCGATCATGCGGGTACCGTACGTCCGACCTCCGACATCGCCGTGACGCGCGGACGGTGAGTCGTGCGGGAGCACAGGAGTTCCGATCCGGGCTACCGGGCCGGGCCCGATCCCGTCAATTCCCCGCGGCGGACGCCGCCCTCGCATAGAGTCGTGGCCGGGCGGTCCTCGCCCGGACGGAGCGCCTGCGCCGCCGTCCCGGGGGCGGACGGCCCGGCGGCGCCTCGTGGCGTCTCCTTCTTCTCGTGCCCTTGGGCACTGTCATGCACCGCCCGGCGACGGGCGGTCGGGAGGCCTCCATGGGGAAGCTGCTCTACGGCGCCTCGGGCGTCGAGATCGAGTTCGACGACCGCACGCTCACGCACGTCCAGATCGTCATCGCCAACAAGCTGCGCCGCCGCGAGAGCTTCTTCTTCTCCTGGCGCGACGACCCCGCGGTCGGCGACGGCCGCTCCAGCATCTGGCTCGACCCGTCGGTGCCGCTCTACTTCAAGTACTTCGGCGGCCGGGTGCCGTCGATCAACCGGACCTGGATCGATCTGCTGACGGTCTCCGCGAACTCCTCCGGCGGGCTGCAGCTCGTGCAGGAGCCGGACGCCGCTCCCACCCCGCCGCCGAAGGGCGAGCAGGGCGCGTGAAGCGCGACGTCTCGGCCCGGCTGACCCTCGACGTCGCGCGACGCGCGACGCTCGTCTTCTCGATCGCGGTCGCGGAGGCCTACGGCGCACCGGAGACGGTGTCCCTGCAGCTCGACGGGCGCGAGGTCGCCGCCCGCGAGGTGCTCGACCAGCACGGCACCCGCCTGCACGTCCTCGAGGCCGGCGTCGGCCGGCTCGTGGTCGACTACACCGCGAGCGTCGGCGGCGTGCTGGAGCCGCTGCCCGGCGAGGAGGTCGACCGCCTGCGCTACCTGCGGCCGAGCCGCTACGCCGAGTCGGACATCCTCTGGGCGACCGCGCGCGCCGAGTTCGCGGGGCTCGAGGGCGCCGCGCTGCTCGCGTCGGTCAGCTCCTGGGTCGGCACCCGGCTCGCCTACGTCACCGGGTCCAGCCTGCCGACCGACGGCGCGGAGCGGACGCTGCTCGCCCGCCGCGGGGTCTGCCGCGACTTCGCCCACCTCGTGGTGGCGCTGCTGCGCGCGCTCGACGTGCCGGCCCGGCTGGTCGCTGTCTACGCGCCGGGGCTCGCGCCGATGGACTTCCACGCGGTCGCCGAGGCGTGGATCGAGGGCTCCTGGCGGGTGGTCGACGCGACCACGCTGGCGCCGCGGTCGAGCCTGGTGCGGATCGCCACCGGCCGCGACGCGGCGGACACCGCGTTCCTCAGCGTCTACGACGGCATCGCGACCCTCACCGACATGACCGTCGGCGCCGTCGTCGACGTGCTGCCGGACGACGACGTGCGCGAGCTCGCCGCGATCGGCTGAGCCCGCACCCGGGCCGCCGGGCCGGAGTCCGCCCCGGCGCTACTCGCCGACGTCGACGAAGCGCCGCCAGGCCCAGATCGACGTGCAGACGGCCGTGAAGGCGATCACGGCGAAGAGCGCCGGCCCGCCGCCGCCGTCGGTCGCCCAGGCGGCGATCGTCGGCGTGAGCAGGAGGAACAGCACCGTGCTCGCCAGCAGCGTCAGCCCGAGCCAGAGCACGGGGGACCAGCGCAGGATGCTCTGCCCCGCGGGCCGGCCGACCGGGAAGAGCAGCACGACGCTCGAGCCGACGGAGAGCAGCGTGGTGGCGCTCAGCACCTCGGCGATGAGGACGGCGGCGAAGGAGCCGTCGGCGGGGACGGCCGCGGAGGCGCCCCAGGCCACGGCGGCGAGACCGAGCAGGGACACCACCCGCACCGTCGCGAGCTTCGCGCGTGCGACGGCCGAGGCGTTCTCGGGCAGGACGAGCCCGATCACCACTCCGAAGAGGAAGGCCGGGTCGAGGCCCGCGAAGCGGGACAGGAGCGCGGCGCCGGCCACCAGCAGCAGCGCGCGCGGCGAGGCCACCACGCGGATGCCGGGCAGACCGAGGCGGCGCCCGGCCAGCGCGGGGACGCCCGCGGCGACGGTGTTCACCAGGGCGACCGCGACGATCACGGCGATCAGCAGGCGCAGGTAGGCGGGCTGCCCGTCGACCCGGCCCGAGAGCAGCACGAGGCCGGCGGCGCAGCCGATCATGCCGACGACCATGGTCCGTGTCGAGACGGGCGCGGGCTCGGGCCGGTCGTCGTACTCCACCCGCGCGCGGTTGCGGCCGGTCAGGCGCCAGGTGCGCGCCTCGCGCGGCACCCGGCCGGCGACGGCGAGACGGGCGGGGACGACCAGGAGGGCCAGGGAGGCGACCGCCAGCGCGAGCGAGCGCATCCAGTCGGCCATGGTGCCGAGGGGGGCGCCGGAGGAGAGCGCGGTGGTCATCCCGGTGGCGGCGCTCCAGCCGCCGGGCGCCGAGCCGCCGTCGGGGACGGGAGCGGGTCCGGTGGTCGGCGGGTCGCTCGGCGCGGCGCCCGGCGCCGGCGCGGCGGTGGCGCCGTCGGAGGGCGCGGGCTCGGGCGCGGGCGCCGTCTGACCGGGGCGTGCAGGCGAGGGCGTCGCAGTACTCCCGGGGATCGTCGGCCGGGCCGTCGGCGAGCCGGGTGCGGTGGTGGGCGTGCTCCCGGGGGTCGCCGGGCTCGTGCCGGGGGCGGTCGCGGAGGGAGCGGCGGAGGGCGTCGTGGTGGCCGCCGAGAAGGTGGCGTCGATCCACGGGCTGCGCGAGCTGTAGTTGCCGGCCGCGTCGCCGGCGATCGCCGAGACGCGGTGCGCTCCGGCCGTCACCGTGCCGCCGGTGCAGGTCCAGGCGCCGCCGGTGATCGGCGCGTCGCAGGTGTTGACGAGGTCGACGTAGACGTAGACCCGCGTGCCCTCGGTGGCCGAGCCGGCGTAGACGGCGCCGGTGAGCGGGAGGGCGGCGCCGGGCCCGGGAGAGGTGAGGGTCGGCGCGACCGGCGCGGCGGTGTCCACGACGAGCGAGACGGCGGCGCTGGCCGGCGACACCGTGCTCCCGGCGAAGGAGGCGGACTGGGTGGCGGTGACGCGGTAGCTCCCGGATGCCGGCGTGGGGGCGAGCTGGCAGAACCAGCGGCCGGCGCCGTCGGCGGTCGCGAGGCAGGAGGCGCCGCCGTCGGAGGTGACCGCGACGCTCGCTCCCGGGTAGGCGGTGCCGCTGACCGATCCCGCCGAGGTGGCCGAGCCGTCGACGGACTCGATCACGGGGGCGCTGAGGACCGCGATCTCGGTGCGGGCCGAGGTCGTGCCGCCGGCGGCGAGGAGCTCCACGGCCGTCAGGCGGATCCGGCCGTCGTCGAGATCGAGCGCGCAGCTCCAGGTGTCGTCGGCGCCGACCGTGGTGATGCAGAGCGGCTCGGTGCTGCCGGTGAGGCCGATCTGGATCTGGTCGCCCGCGGTACCGGTGCCGGTCGCGGTGACCGCGCCGCTGGGCAGCACGGTGCCGGAGACGGGGGAGGTGATGGTGAGCGGCGCCGCGGCCTGCGCGCTCGGCGCGGTCAGGCCGGCGGCGGCGCCCAGCGCGCCGAGCAGCACGAGGAGGAGGGCGGCCGGACGACGGCGCGACGAACGGGGGGAGCGGCGAGGGCGACCCGTCGGGACGACCGACGGACCCCTCGTCGCGGAACCCCCCGGAACAGACGCGGCGACACTCGGAATCACGGTGCGTCCATTGCACGGGGGCACGCGGGTGGTGTCAAGCGCGGCGCGCCTCCGTTGCCGGATGTACACCGGAGGGCGGATCCGCGTCCGCCCCGCGGGGGAGCGGCTGGTCGGAGCGGGAGAGCGCTTCCGCGACAATATACCCATCGACGACTCGGAGGAAAGATGAGCGAGGACGCAGCGCGCGGACGCGATCGGCAGCAGGTGCGCGCCGAGACCGCGCGCTTCGACGATCCACGGGAGCTGGGGCGACTGCTGCCGGCGGGTCTGCGGATCGGGCTCGCGCAGAGCGCGTTCCAGACCGAGGGATCGCTCGAAGCGGGCGGGCGCGGCCGCTCCGTCTGGGACGACTTCGCGCTGCGGCGCGGAACGATCGCCGAGGAGGCGACGCCCGAGTTCGCCACCGACTTCGTCCTGCGCTGGCGCGAGGACCTGGCCCTGCTGGTCGACCTCGGCGTCGACGAGCTGCGGCTCTCGATCTCCTGGACCCGGCTGCAGCCCGACGGGCGCGGGCCGATCGACCGCGGCGGGCTCGGCTTCTACGACCGCCTGCTCGACGAGCTGGCCGGGGCCGGACTCCGGATCGCGCTCACGCTGCAGCACCGGGACACCCCCTCCGCGCTCAGCGGCGGCTGGATGAACCGCGACACGGCCTTCCGCTTCGGCGACGTCGCCTTCGAGATCGGCTCGCGGCTCGGCGACCGGGTGGCGGACTGGATCACGCTGGATCAGCCGTCGACCGTCTTCCTCGAGGGCTACGCGCTGAAGAACCAGGCGCCGGGTGCCGGCCGGCTGTTCAGCGCGCTGCCCGCCCTGCACCACCAGCTGCTCGGGCACGCCGTCGCGGTCGAGGCGCTCCGCTCCGCCGATCTCGCCGGTCGCATCGGCCTCGTCGACGCGCAGGCCGTGGTCGAGCCGGCCAGCGAGTCGGAGCGGGACGGCGCGTGGGCGGCGCTCGCCGACGTCCTGCAGAACCGGCTCGTGGCGGATGCCGTCCTCACCGGCGCCTACCCGGCCGGGCCGGAGGAGCTGCCGCCGTTCCTCGCGCCGCTCGCGGGCGTCGATCCGGTCGACCTCGCCCGCATCGGCGCCCCTCTCGACTTCTACGGCGTCGCGCCGCTCGCGCCGCAGCGGATCGCCGCGGGTCGCGATCCGTCGCTGCCGACCGGGCCGGGCGCTCCGCCGGCGCTGCCCTTCCACGCGCGGCCCTGGCCCGAGCTCGACCGCACCGGCGACGGCTCGCCGTTCGCGCCCTGGGCGCCGGTGTCGGTGCTGCGTGGCCTCGTCGAGCGCTACGGTGACCGGCTGCCGCCGCTGGTGCTGACCGAGCTGGGCGCGAGCTACCCGGACCTGCCGGACCGGCAGGGCGAGATCGTGGACACGGAGCGGATCCGCTGGCTGGGCGCGCATCTCGGCGCGCTCGCCGAGGCGGTCCACGAGGGGCTGCCGCTCGAGGCGGTCCAGCTCTGGACCCTCGTGGACGCCTTCGAGTGGGAGCACGGCTACACGCGGCCGCACGGACTCGTGGCGCTCGACTCCCGCAGCCGCGACCGCGTCCCGAAGGCCTCCTTCGACTGGCTGCGGAGGGTGCTGGACGAGCGCTCCTGACGGCGTCTGCCTGAGGGTCTCGATACGCCCCTGCGGGGCCACTCGACCAGCATGAGTCGGGGCTGCTCGATCAGCAGGGGGTCCGGTCCGGCATGGGAGACTGCCGCGATGCGCAGCCTTCTCGCCCTCGCCTCGATCCTGCACGCCGAGCCCGCCGCGGTGCTCGCGGCGCTCGCCGACGTGCTCGCGTCCGACGACGGCCCGGCGTTCGAGCGCTCGGCGGACGGCCTGGAGCGGCGGCTGCCGGTCGTCGGCCTCGAGCAGTGGCGGGTGCTGGCGGACGAGGACGGCTCGCGGGTCGAGTGCGAGCTCGTCGCGTCCGGCGCCTCGTCCGCGCTCGCGGGCGTGCTCGCCCGGCGCCGGATCCGGGACGCGCCGGAGCGGTTCCGCTCCGTGGTCACCGCCGTCGCGGACGTCGTCGAGCCCCGAGCCTGAGTGCCCCCCGCACGGGGAATGCGCGACCCCCGCGCGCTGTTGTCTCCGATAGCGGGGTGGGGCCCGAGTGCCTCGCCCATCGGATCGCTCGGAGGAGCTCGAGGCAGATGGCAGGAACAGGAATGAGCAAGGGGCGGGGAGTGCGCGGCGCCGACGAGGAGATCGTCTACCGCCGGCACGCGAACGGACGCGGCATGGTCGCTCCGGGATCGCGCGTCTCCGCGTCGGCGTACGTCGAGACGGGCGCCTACGTCGAACCCGGCGCCACCGTCGGGGAGCGCGCGTGGATCGGCGCCGGCAGCTGGGTCGACCGCGACGCGATGATCGGGCACAGCGCCTTCATCGGCGCGAACGTGCACGTCGGACCGGAGGCCATCATCGGCCCCGGTGCGCACATCGGCAGCTACTCGCGGATCGGCGGCTCGGCCGTCGTCGCGACCGGCGCGCGGGTGGACCGCGACACGGTCCTCACCCCGGGCAGCCGCTTCGGAACCGACGACGGCGTCCGCGAGATCGGCCGCCGCGCCGCGTAGCGCGGACGAGCCCACGACCCTGTTCCGCCCGACCTCAGCGCTCACAGTCCAGCGCTGAGGCGGCGGAATAGGGTCGTTCCATGTTCGAACTCCACCACCTCAGCGCTCAGGAGCAGTGGGACTGGCTGCAGCGCGGCGAGATCACCCCGCTCGAGCTGACCGAGCACTACCTCGCCCGCATCGAGCGCTGGAACGGCGAGCTCGGCGCCTTCACCACCGTGACCGCGGACACGGCGCGTGCCCGCGCGGCCGCGCTCGACTCCGTCCCGCGCACCGCGCTGCTCTGGGGACTGCCGAGCGGCGACAAGGACCTCTGGCGCCGGGCCGGCGTGCGCACCACCTTCGGGTCGAGGCTGCGGGAGTCGTTCGTGCCCGATGCGTCGGACGAGATCGTCCAGGTGCTCGACGCCGCGGGCGCGATCAGCCTGGGCAAGACGGCCGCCCCCGAGTTCGGGATGCCCTCCTACACCGAGAACCGGGTCGGGCCGCCGACGGTCACTCCGTGGGACACCTCGCTCGGAGCGGGCGGCTCCAGCGGGGGCGCGGCGGCCGCGGTCGCCGCCGGTCTGCTCCCGTTCGCGCCCGGCTCCGACGGCGGCGGCTCGATCCGCATCCCCGCCGCGGCCTGCGGCCTGGTCGGCCTGAAGCCCTCGCGCGGGCGGGTGCCGGCGCTGTCCGGCGTGGGGGGAGTGGGCGGCCTCGTCGTCGCCGGACCGCTGACGCGCTCGGTCGCCGACGCCGGCATGCTGCTGGAGGGGATGCTCGAGCGCCGCAACGGCGTCGTCCCGCAGCGCACGGCGCTGGCCGCGCCGGGCGACGGCGACGGCTCCTTCCTCGGCGCCGCGGTGCGCGGGGAGGGCCGCTTCCAGATCGGCGTGCTGACCGCCTCGCCGTGGGACGAGGAGTACGACATCGGGCTCGCCCCGGAGGCGCGCGCCGCCCTGGACGAGGGGATCGCGGCTCTCTCGGCGCTCGGCCACGGACTCGATGACGCGCTGCTGCCGCCGTCCGCCGCCTACCCCGACGCCTTCCGGATGCTCTGGCAGAGCGGGGCGTCGACGCTCCCGATCGAGGGCGACGAGCTCGAGCTGCTCGAGCCGCTCACGCAGTGGCTGATCCGCGAGGGGCGGAAGCGCTCGGCGCGCGAGATCGTCGAGGCCGCGGGGGTGCTCTCCGCCTACGAGCGCGCGGTGATCGCCGCCTTCGCGCCGTTCGACGCGATCCTCACCCCGTCGATGACGATGACCCCGCGACCGGTCGGCTGGTACGACGCCGAGGATCCGGAGCACGACTTCGAGCAGCAGGTGCGCTACACGCCGTACACCTCGTTCGTGAACGTGAGCGGGCTGCCCGCTATCGCGCTGCCGTTGAGCGTCACGGCGGACGGGCTGCCGATGGGGATCCAGCTGATCGGGCGCCCCGGCGGCGAGGCCGTGCTGCTCTCGATCGGCGCGCAGCTCGAGCGGCGGGCGCGCTGGCAGCGGCGGCACCCGCCGCAGTGGTGACGTCGGGGCAGCCGGGCGCCCGCTGACACCCGGCGAACGGGCAGCTCCAGGCCCTTGGCCGCTCAGGTTAGGCATGCCTATACTTACTTCCGATGTGCATGTTCGAGGGACGAGACGGCTCGGAGCCGGTCGACGTCAAGCAGTTCCTGATCGCGGGCGACGAGACCGTCGTGCCGTGGATCCAGAGCATGCTCGACGCCCTGCCCGCCAACGCACGGGGCCAGGTCTTCGTCGAGGTGGATGACGCCCGCGGCCTGCCGCCGCTGTCGGCCCCCGGCCGCGTCTGCGTCACCTGGCTCGGCCGCTCGCAGCGCTCCGGCGCTCCTGGCACCGGTCTCGCCTGCGCGCGCGGCGTCGCGCTCGACCGCGCGGTGCGCGCCTGGATGGGCGAGATGTCCGTCGTCGACGGCGACTACCCGTGGGCCGACGACCGGCACGACTTCTGCGCCTGGGTCGGCGGAGAGGGCGCCGTCGTGGCGGAGCTCGCCGCCGACGTCGAGGCTCGCCTGCGCGTCTCCGCGGAGCACGCCGCTCGCTGAGAGCCACTCAGGATTAGGTAAGGCTTACCTTCTCTGCGAGACTGGACAGGTGCCTCCGCTGACCGAAGCCCCCGCCCGCCCGGCCTACCGGCCGTACCTCGCGACCGTCGCCCGCGCGGTCCGGATCGCGCCGCACTTCATCCGGATCACGCTGACCGGTGACGACCTCGGTTCGGTCGGCTGCACCGGCCCGGACCAGCGGATCAAGCTGGTCGTGCCGACGCCGACCTCGAGCGCGCACGACTTCATGGGCTCGGTGGCGGACGAGAGCGGACCGGACGGCCTCGCTCCCGACTGGTACACCCGCTGGCGCGAGCTGCCGGACGAGCTGCGGAACCCGCTGCGCACCTACACGATCCGCGCGGCCCGCCCTGAGCAGGCCGAGGTCGACGTCGACTTCGTCGCGCACGGCGACACCGGTCCCGCCTCCGCCTGGGTGGAGTCGGCCCGCGTCGGCGCGCAGGTCGTCATCATCGCGCCCGACACCCGCTCGGAGCTCGCCGGCGGCGGCGTCGAGTGGCACCCGGGCGCCGCGACGACCCTCCTGATGGCGGGCGACGAGACGGCGGTCCCGGCGATCAGCGCGATCCTCGAGAGCCTTCCGGCGTCCGCGACCGGCGCCGCCTTCCTCGAGGTGCCGAGCGCGGAGGACCGCCTGCCGCTGCGGCACCCCGAGGGGGTCCGCGTGCACTGGCTGGTGCGCTCCTGGACGACGCCGGGCGCGCAGCTCGGCGAGTCCGTGCGCGGCTGGGCCACCCGGTTCCTCACCGCGCACCACCGCGGTGTGGAGGTGTCGGACGTGGACGTGGACAGCGGGATCCTCTGGGAGGTGCCCGCCGAGCGGACCGACCCCGGGCTCTACGCCTGGATCGCCGGCGAGGCGGGAGCGATCAAGCTGATCCGCCGCTGCCTCGTGACCGAGCTCGGTGTCGATCGGACGCGCGTCGCGTTCATGGGCTACTGGCGGACGGGCCGCTCCGAGGCCAACTAGCGGCGCGGCGCGCCCTCCGCGGCGTCAGAGCGCGGTGGGCACGCCGACCAGGCGGCTGGAGAGCGTCCAGAGGTCCCGGCCGAGCTGGCGCTCGCGCGCCTGCGCGGCGACGGCGCCGTCCGGCCGGAGCCCGTCGAAGTAGCTGCCGCTCGCCGCGCCGACGTCGGACTCGGACGCGAGTGTGATCAGCGGGACGGCGCCCGCCTCGGCCGAGATGCCCGGCGACCCGCTCAGCGACAGCAGCGACATCAGGCGCGAGTCGGCGCCGAAGCCCGTCGCGACGACGCCCGGGTGGAACGAGTAGGCGTCGACGGCGGTCGGCAGCAGGCGCTCGGCCAGCTCTCGGACGAACAGGATCGTGGCGAGCTTCGAGGTGCCGTAGGCGCGCCAGCCGCCCAGCCACGGCCCGCGCCGGCGGTCGAGGTCGTCGAGCGAGAGCCGGCCGATCCGGTGGGCGGCGCTCGCGGTGCCGATCACCCGTGCGCCGGGACGCTCGCGGCCCGTCTCGATCAGGCGGGGGAGCAGGAGCCGCGTCAGCAGGAACGGGGCCAGGTGATTGCTCTGGATCGTCCGCTCGTGCCCGTCGACCGTCTCGCCGCGGTGCGAGACGAGACCGCCGGCGTTGTTCGCGAGCACGTCGATGCCGTCGTAGCGGGCGAGCAGGGCCGCGGCGAGGTCGCGCACGTCGTCGAGGCGGTCGAAGTCGGCGACGAACGGATCGCCGCCGATCTCCTCGGCGACCGCGCGGGTCCGCTCGGGGTTCCTGCCGACGACGGCGACTCGGGCGCCGGCCGCGGCCAGCGCACCGGCCGCGACCCGGCCGATCCCGGAGCTGGCTCCGGTGAGGACGACGACGCGCCCCGTCTGATCAGCGACCACGGACGTAGCCGCCCTTCTCCAGCCCGGCCTCGATCTCGAAGCGGTTCTGCAGCGCATCGCGCCCGGCGACGAAGTACAGCAGCGGGAACCACATCCCGTAGGTGCGCCACTGCTCCTTGTGCACCGCCTCGTGCTCCAGCACGCCGTCCGACGCGTTGGTGCCGGTCAGGTAGCTCGTGCCGACGCAGGAGCCGCCGCGGCCGAACGCCCACGAGGGCAGACCGGTGAAGACGACGAGCCCGTTGCGGCGCTCGATCGGGCCCGTGCTCCAGAGCGCGCCCCAGGCCAGCCCGACCGCGCAGGCGAAGAGGTAGCCGGGCCGGGTGATCGCCGGGTCGAGGGCGACGACCGCGACCGCGCGCCGCAGGGCGCTCACGCGCTGTCGCGCCCGTAGGTCTCGAGCAGGCGCAGCCAGACCTCGCTGATGGTCGGATAGGAGGGGACGGCGTGCCAGAGGCGGGAGAGCGGGACCTCGCCGACGACGGCGATCGTCGCGGAGTGCACGAGCTCGCCGACCTCCTTGCCGACGAACGTGACGCCGAGCAGGACCTTGCGGTCCTCGTCGACGACCATCCGGGCGGTGCCCGTGTAGCCGACGGCGGCCAGCGAGGCGCCGGCGACGGAGCCGATCTCGTAGTCGACGACCCGGGTGCGGTAGCCGGCCTTCTCGGCCGCGGCGGCGGTGAGGCCGACGGAGGCGACCTCGGGGTCGGTGAAGACGACCTGCGGCACGGCCTCGTGGTCGGCCGTGGCGACGTGCGCGCCCCAGGGCGCGTCCTTCACCTCGCCGCCGGTGCTGCGCGCGACGATGACGTCTCCGGCGGCGCGCGCCTGGTACTTGCCCTGGTGGGTGAGAAGTGCGCGGTGGTTGACGTCGCCGACGCCGTAGAGCCACGGGGAGCCGGAGCCGACAGGGGAGCCGTCCTCGCCGAGCACCAGCATCGTGTCGTCGACGTTCAGGGAGTCGCCCGGCTCGAGGCCGACGACCTCGAGGCCGATGTCGCGGGTCTGCGGGGCGCGGCCGGTGGCGGCGAGGATCTCGTCGGCCTCGACGACGTCGCCGCCCTCGAGGGTCACCGCGACGGTGCCGTCGGCGCGGCGCTCGACGGACGCGGGTGAGCCGCCGAGGCGGACGTCGACGCCGAGCTCGCGGAGGGCGTCGCCGACCAGCTCGCCGGCGAACGGCTCGAACGGGGCGAGCAGTCCGCTGCGGGCGAGCAGGGTCACGGTCGAGCCCATGCCGGCGTAGGCGGTCGCCATCTCGCAGGCGACGACACCGCCGCCGACGACCACCAGGCGGCCGGGGACGATCTCGGCGCTGGTCGCCTCGCGGCTCGTCCACGGCGAGGCGGCGCGCAGACCCGGGATGTCGGGGACGACGGCGCTGGTGCCGGTCGCGACGGCGACCGCGCTCCGGGCGTGCAGGACGCGGACGGAGCCGTCGGGGGCGGTGACGCTGACCTCGCGGACGCCGCTGAGGCGGCCGTGACCGCGGACGAGCTCGATGCCGGCGCCCTCGAGCCACTGCACCTGGCCGTGGTCGTCGAAGCCGCTGGTGACGGAGTCGCGGTGCGCCAGGAGCGCGGCGACGTCGACGCCGCCGGTGACGGCCTGGGCCGCTCCCGGGAGGTCGCGGGCGGCCCGCAGCGCCATCGGCGCGCGCAGCAGCGCCTTGGACGGCATGCAGGCCCAGTAGGAGCACTCGCCGCCCACCAGCTCGCTCTCGACGATCGCGGCGGTCAGCCCGCCCTGCACGGCGCGGTCGGCGATGTTCTCGCCGACCGGGCCCGCGCCGATGACGATCAGATCGAAGGTGTCGGCGGCCGCGGTGTCGGTGGCGGCGTCGGTGCTCGGCGTGGTCATGGTCTCTCCGGATCGTTCTCGGGGGCGGTTCGCCCGTTCTGTCCTGGACTCCGGCGCCGTGCGGCCCGGAGGGGATCGTCAGTGCGCGGGCACGATCTCGGCCCGCCAGCCGTCGTAGCGGCCGCCCTCGCGCTCGACGACCTCGATCACCTGGCGGAGGAAGGCGGTCGTCGCCTCCTCGTCCACCGCGGCGTGGTGGCTCGCGACCAGCACGAGGCGCAGGCGCAGGCGCGAGATCGCGATCTCGAAGCCGGAGGCGACGAGGGCGCGGCCCGCCCGGCGCGCCTTGGAGCGGCGGGAGAAGACGGCGAAGTGGTCGACCTCGCGCAGCTCCCAGACCTGGTCGCCGTAGCGCAGGCGCACCTCGAGCTGCTGCGCCGCGCGCTCGCGCTGGGCCTCGAGGACGGAGGTGTGCCGGGCCGCGGGGGCGGTGGTGGTCGGGAGGGACGTGGTCGCGGGTGCCTGCTCGCTCATCGGCCGGTGAACTCCGCTCGCGTCCGGGAGAGGAAGGCCTCCATGCCGATCCGCGCGTCGTCGGACGCGGCGAGTCTGGCCAGCTCGGCGGGCAGGGCGGCGGCCGCCTCGGCGTCGGAGGAGGTGACGGCGAGCCGTGCGCTCGCGAGTGCCGCCTGGACGGCGAGCGGAGCCTGCGCGGCGATCCGCTCGGCCAGGGCGCGGGCGGCCTCGGCGACGGTGCCGTCGGGCACCACCTCCTGGACGAGGCCGATCCGGTGCGCCTCGCGGGCGTCGAACTCGTCGCCGGTGAGGATCCAGCGCATCGCGTCGCCCCAGCCCGCGGCCCGCGGGAAGCGGAGGCTCGCGCCGCCGAAGGGCAGGATGCCCCGGGCGACCTCGATCTGGCCGAAGCGGGTCGACTCCTCGGCGAGGACGACGTCGCTCGCGAGCGCCAGCTCGATGCCGAGGGTGAGGCAGGTGCCCTGGAGGCCGATCACGACGGGCTTGGCCACCGGGCGGGTGCGGATCGCCCACGGGTCGAGGCCGCCCTCGGGCACGAAGTCGAGGCCGTCGCCACCGAGTCGCGGACCGATGTCGGCCAGGTCGAGGCCGGCGGTGAAGTGCGCGCCCTCGGCGAGGACCACGCCCGCGCGCAGCTCCGGATCGCGGTCGAGCTCGCCGTACGCGGCGGCCAGCTCGCCGAGGAGCCGGAAGTCGGCTGCGTTGCGCTTCTCGGGCCGGTCGAGGACGATCTCGAGCACGTGCCCGCGCCGCTCGGTGCGCACACGTCGCCGGTCGTCGCTCATCGGTCCTCCGCTCGGGTCGCGTCCGTCCATCTTGCCCGGTGCCGCCGACACCGGGTCGCGGCGGGGCGCCGATTCGGAGTCGGCGCTCAGGCCGGGCCGGCGCAGTCCGACGCCGGGGAGCGCCGAGGCTCAGACTCCGCGGGTCGTCGCGCCGACCAGGCGCAGGATCGTCGGCAGGTCGTCGACCGCGGCGGTCGGCGAGGAGGGTGCGAACGAGGTGAGCCCCGCGCCCGCGAGCGGGAACCGGGCCCGCAGCGCCGCGAGGCACTCGACCAGCCGCGAGGCGGGGACGCCGAACGGCACGGGGTCGAAGAGACCGGCGACCTCGGCCGGGTCGAGGACGTCGAGGTCGATGTGCACGTAGACCGAGCCCGCGCCGGTCGCCTCGACGGCGGCGACGAGCGCCTCCGGATCGAGCGCGTCGACACCGAGGTGGGTCGCCCCGCGCTCGAGCAGTCCCTCGAGCTCGCCCGGGTCCGAGGCGCGGACGCCCGCGAGGACGACGTGCTCGTCGGCGATGCGGTCCGCGGCGGACGCGCTGAGCAGTCCGACGCCGCGGCCGAGGACGGCCGAGAGCACCATGCCGCAGAACGCGCCGCTGGGCGAGGTCTCCGGAGTGTTCGCATCCGGATGCGCGTCGAACCAGACCAGGGCGACGGGCTCGGACGAGCTGAGGACCGCGTGCCCGATCGCCGCGAACTCCACCCCGCAGTCGCCGCCGATCGTCACGATCGGTCCCGGCCGGCCCGCCAGCGCCTCGCGGACCCGCTCGGCGGTCACTGCGACGGACGCGTAGCGGCGGACTCCCGTGTCCTGAGCATCGCCCGCTTCGGCGGGGACGTCGACGACGACGGTGGCGGAGGAGGGCAGATCGCCGCGGATCGCCTCGGCTCCGTCGACCAGGCGCATGGCCCGCGTCGACGCGGACCCCTGCCACTGCGGGACAACGAGGAAGGACGCCATGTCCCTCACTATGGCACGCGGCTCCGAGGTGCGGAGGCGGGTGCGCCGCCCGCGCGGATCAGGCGGCGGGGAGCTCGCCGGGCGCGGCCGCGAGCGGATCCGCGGACGGCGCCCCGGGGCCGTCGAGGTCGAGCAGCGCCTCGTCGAGTGCCGAGCGGGCGCGGTCGTCGGCGGCCCGCGCCTGCTCGAGCGCCGCCGACGGGTCGGCGGCAGCGAGGCGCAGAGCCGCGTCCAGCTGGGCGCGGGTCTCGTCCGCGAGGATGCGCGGCGCGGCGCTCACCCGGTCCCCGTGGACGGCGGCCAGCAGGGCGACCGCATCCGCCCCGAGCAGGGCGACCGTGCGCGCGCCCTCGACCAGGAGCAGCTGCCGCTCGGCCTGCGCGCGGGGATCGCGGTAGCCGGCGACCACGGCGTCGAGCGCGGCGTCCGCCTCGAGCAGCAGGGCGAGCACGGCGGAGGGATCGTGCCGGACGTCCGAGGCGCGGGCGTCGTCGACGCTGAGCAGCAGGGCGGTCGCGGCGGCGCAGGCGGTCGCGACATCGGCGGCGGAGGCGAGCTGAGCCGTGGTCCGGACGTCGGTCAGGGTGGCCGCGCGGTCGAGGTCGTCGCGCACCGAGCGCTCCAGCGCGCTCAGCTGCGTCTCGGCGCGCTCGAGCAGCGCCGTCTGGGCCTCGACGGCGTCGAGCAGCGCGGCGGCGTCGTCGTCGTGCTCGGCCGCCGCCTCGATCGCCTCGCGGAGCGGTCGCACCTGCCGCTCGGAGGTGGTGCCCGCGAGCACGGAGACGTCGGCCCGGGAGCGGTGCAGACGCTCCGGGAGGGACGGGGTCGGCGAGGTCACTCCGTGATCGTACGGGCCCAGTGTTACCGCCCGTGTCGTCGCCGCTCGACCCGCCGCGCGCCCGTGCCCAGGATGGAGGCATGCCAGGAACGCTCGCCATCGTCGAAGTCGCTTCGACGCGCCCCGGTCGCGACGAGTACCACGCCTACGTGCAGATGCTGAACGGACGCATCCTCGGTCTCGCCCGCGAGCTGGGCTGGGAGGCGGAGCGCTTCGCCGCGGAGGACCTCGGCACAGCGGCGCTGCTCGAGCAGACGCTCGGCGCCGACGCGATCGTGCTGGCCGGCGGCGAGGACATCGCCCCCGAGCGCTACGGCGTCGCCCGCGGCTACGCCGGCGAGGGTCCGCACGCGGAGCAGGCCGACGCCGCCCAGATCGCGCTGGTCCGCCGGGCCCTGACCCGCCGCACGCCGCTGCTCGGCATCTGCCGCGGCCTCCAGATCGTCAACGTCGCCCTCGGCGGCACGCTCGTCCCCGACCTCGGCCCGGAGGCCGCGCACCTCAACGCCGATGCGCCGGTGCACGAGCGCATGCACCGCCACGACGTGGTGCTCGCCGCGGACTCGGCCCTCGGCGGCCTCTTCGGCGCGGAGGCGCTCGCCGTGCAGAGCGCGCACCACCAGGCGGTCGACGCGCTCGCTCCCGGCCTCCGGGTCGTCGCCCGGGCGGAGGACGGCGTCGTCGAGGCGCTGGAGCACCGCGACGCGCCGATCGTCGGGGTGCAGTGGCACCCGGAGGACCCGGCGGCGCCCGCCGGGCAGCTCGCCGTCCTGCTCGAGGGACTCGCGCGCGCCACCGCCCAGCGCACGTCGGTCGAGGCCGTCGCCGCCTGAGCGCCGACGCCCCCGCACCGTCGTCGCGCGGAGCTCAGCCGGCCAGCCGCGCCATCCACGCCTCGATGTCGTCGGCCGAGCGGGGGATCCCGGCCGAGAGGTTCTCGGCGCCGTCCCCCGTGACCAGCACGTCGTCCTCGATCCGGACGCCGATGCCACGCAGCTCCGCAGGGACGGTCAGATCGTCGGGCTGGAAGTAGAGCCCGGGCTCGATCGTGAAGACCATGCCGGCCTCGACGATCCCGTCCAGGTACATCTCGCGGCGGGCCTTCGCGCAGTCGTGCACGTCGAGACCCAGGTGGTGGCTGGTGCCGTGCACCATGTAGCGGCGGTGCTGCTGGTTGTCCGCCTCGAGCGCCTCCTCTGCGCTCACCGGCAGCAGTCCCCACTCGGCGGTGCGCCGGGCGATGACGGCCATCGCGGCGGCGTGCACCTCGCGGAAGCGGATGCCGGGGCGGACGATCGCGAACGCGGCGTCGGCCGCCTCCCGCACCGTCTCGTGCACGCGGCGCTGCGCCTCGGTGTACCGGCCGTCCACGGGGAAGGTCCGGGTGATGTCGGCGGTGTAGTAGCTCTCCTGCTCCACGCCGGCGTCGAGGAGGACCAGGTCGCCGGGGCGCACCGGCCCGTCGTTGCGGGTCCAGTGCAGGATGCAGGCGTGCGCGCCGGCCGCGGCGATCGTGTCGTAGCCGACCGCGTTGCCGTCGGCGCGGGCGCGGCCGTTGAAGACGCCCTCGATGAGGCGCTCGCCGCGCTCGTGCCGGACGATGCGGGGCAGGTCGGCCAGGACGTCCTCGAAGCCGCGGGCGGTGGCGTCGACGGCGGCGCGCAGCTCGGCGATCTCGTACTCGTCCTTGACCAGGCGCAGCTCGGAGACGTCGCGCTCGAGAGCGGCGTCGCGATCGGCCGCGTCGCCCTCCGCGTCGCCCTCCGCGTCGCTCGCGCGCGCGTCGAGGCGCGCGGTGACCAGCGGGTCGGCCTCGCGCAGGACCGCGACCGGGGCGCCCGCCGCGTCGAGGACGGCGTCGAGCTCCGCGATGCCCCGGGTCTCGAGGCCGAGGTCGCTCGCGACCTGGGCGAGGGAGGGCCGCGGGCCGATCCAGAACTCGCCGATCTCGGAGTTCGCGTAGAACTCGTCGGAGTCGCGACCGGCGCGCTCGCGGAAGTACAGCGTCGCGCTGTGGCCCTCGCCCGCGGGCTCGAGCACCAGGACGGCGCCCGGCTCCGAGTCGGAGCCCCAGCCGGTCAGCCAGGTGAAGGCGGAGTGCGCGCGGAACGGGTAGTCGGTGTCGTTGGCGCGCTGCTTCAGCCGCCCGGCGGGGACGATCAGCCGGACGCCGGTGTGCAGAGCGGAGAGGCGCTCGCGGCGGCCCGCGGCGAAGGCGGCCTGCTCGCGCGGCGCGGGCAGCGCCTCCTCGCGGTCGGCCCAGCCGGACGCGATGAAGTCGCGGAACCGGTCGGAGCCGGGCGTCGTGGAGCGGTTGGTCGTCGCGCGCGGCGTCGGGGCGGCGGCGACGGTCTCCGGTGCCGCGGTGGAGGTCTGCTCGTCCGTGTTCGTCATCCCCCCATTCTCCTCCTCCCGCCGCGAGCGGCGGTCGAGAGCACGATCAGGAGGACTCCTTGACCATCCCGCGGACGGAGAGCTGAGCGATCACCGGTCGGTGGTCGCTGCCGGCCTCGTCCTGGTCGTTGAGCACGTCGAAGCCGGAGACGTCCCAGCGGCCGGAGAACAGCACGTGGTCGATCGGAGCGGCGAGGCCCGTCGGGAGGCTCGTCGGCCAGGTGCCGACGGCGGCGGCGTTCGCGAGTCGCCCGGCGTCGGCGCAGCCGCCGAGATCGGAGTCGCCGGGGAGCGCCGACCAGTGGTCGAGCGTCGAGTTGAGGTCGCCCAGGACGACCAGGTCCTCCTCGGCGGTGCAGAGATCGGCCAGGCGCGCGAGGTCGCTGCGCCACTCGGTCGTCTGCGCGGGCAGGGGAGCGGTGGTGTGCACGGCGGCGATCACCGGGCGCTCCGCCGTGTCCGGGCGGGCGACGAGGGAGGGGCTGGTCGCGGTGGGCGTGCTCGCGGCGTCGACGGAGTAGCCGCCGAGGGACGGCGAGAGCAGGAGCGCCGTGCCGTCGGCGGGGCCCGTGCCCGCGACCAGGTGCAGCGTCATCGGCCGGCCGGCGGCCGCGAGGACGTCGACGACCTGCTGGGCGCGCTCCTGGGACACCTCGAGCAGGGCGACGGCGTCGCTGGCGTTCGCGTTCGCGAGCGCTGCGACCATCTCGGCGGGCACGCCGTCGTGCAGGAGGTTCCAGCTCAGGACGCGCAGATCGCCGAGGCGGTGCGCGCGCGGCGGGGCGGAGTCGCTCCCGCGGACCGCCTGCAGGCCGCCGAGGACGAGCGCGAAGGCGACCCCGATCGCGCTCAGGACGAGGGCGAGCCGGCGCACCGGCTCGACGAGCACGGCGACGACGACGAGGACCACCGCTCCGGCGACCGCGGCGAGGGCCGTGGCCGAGCGGAAGGAGACCAGCTGCGCGAAGGGCGTCTGACCGGCGATGCCGAAGAAGCCGGGTGCCGCGACCACCAGCAGCACGAGCGCCACTGCGAGCGCCACCGCGAACTTGACCAGTCGTGTCCCCATCCCGGCTCAGGCTAGGGCATCGATCCCGGGGAGTCCGCAGGACGCGCGTCTACGATGGCGACCATGCATGTCCCCGGAGGCGGGTACGACCTCCACACCCACTCGCTCGTCTCCGACGGGACCGAGCCGCCCGAGGTCCTCGTCCG
Organism: Rathayibacter sp. VKM Ac-2804; assembly: GCF_009866655.1. Lineage (NCBI taxonomy): Bacteria > Bacillati > Actinomycetota > Actinomycetes > Micrococcales > Microbacteriaceae > Rathayibacter > Rathayibacter sp. VKM Ac-2804. Next base: position 3,091,495 of record NZ_CP047420.1, on the reverse strand, counting down.
AGCGGCGGCCGCGGCCGGTCTCGACGGCGTCGCGCTCACCGACCACGACACGACCCGCGGCTGGGAGGCGGCGATCGCCGCGGCCGGCGACGCGGGGATCGACCTGCTCACCGGCATGGAGCTGTCCTCCCGTGTCGGCTGGGCGAGCGTGCACGTGCTCGCGTACCTGCCCGATCCGGCCGATCCGGGTCTGGCCGCCGAGACGTCGCGGATCCGCTCGGAGCGCTCGCACCGCGCGCAGGCGATCGTCACGGCGATCGCGGCCGACTACGACCTCACCTGGGAGGACGTCCTCGCGCAGACCAGCCCCGGCACGACGATCGGGCGGCCGCACATCGCCGACGCGCTCGTCGCCCGCGGACTCGCGACCGACCGCTCGGCGGCGTTCGCGGGGATCCTCGACTGGCGCGGCGGCTACTTCCAGCCGCACTACGCACCGGACCCGGTCGAGGCCGTGCGGCTCGTGCGAGCCGCGGGCGGCGTCCCCGTGATCGCCCACCCGGCGACGAGCACCCGCGGCATCGTGATCGAGTCGCTGCTGCCGGATCTCGTCGACGCCGGGCTCTTCGGACTCGAGGTCGAGCACCGCGAGAACACCGGCGAGGGCAAGCGGCGGCTGCGCGAGCTGGCGGCGCGCTACTCCCTGGTCACGACCGGGTCGAGCGACTACCACGGCACGGGCAAGCCGAACCGGCTCGGCGAGAACACGACCGCCCGCGCGACGGTCGACGCCATCCGCGGGGCGGCGCGCGTGATCTGAGCCGCGCCGTCGGTACGGCGGGCGGGTCTCGAGACGCTCCTGCGGAGCTCCTCGACCAGCAGGTCTCTCCTGCTGATCGAGCAGCCCGGGGAGCGGACGTCTCGAGACCTGGGGGCGAAGGCCTACGCGGAGCCGTCCGGGCGGGGGCTGCGGCGGCGCTGGCGGGTGCGGCGGCGGGGCTCGCTGTTGCCGTCGTGGTGCTCCTTGCTCTCGCTCGAGGGCGCCTGGCCGGCGGGCACCGACTCGGTCTCGGCGGTGGCGGGGGAGGACTCGGCGGAGTCACCGCCGCGGTTGCGGCGGCGCGGCTCGCGGCCGCCCTCGCGCGGCTCCCGCGGCTCACGCTGACGGGTCGAGCGCTCGGGGCGCGCGTCCGCCTTCGCCTCGGCGGGCATGGGGGTCGGCTTCAGCCGCCCCTTCGTCCCGGCGGGGATGGCGAGGTCCTCGTAGAGGTGCGGCGACGAGGAGTACGTCTCGACGGGGTCGGGCTGGCCGAACTCGAGCGCGCGGTTGATGAGGGCCCACTTGTGCAGGTCCTCCCAGTCGACGAAGGTCACGGCGATGCCGGTCTTGCCGGCGCGACCGGTGCGGCCGACGCGGTGCAGGTAGGTCTGGTCGTCGTCCGGGATGGTGTGGTTGATCACGTGGGTGACGTCGTTGACGTCGATGCCGCGCGCCGCGACGTCGGTCGCGATCAGGATGTCCTTCTTGCCTGCCTTGAACGCGGCCATCGCGCGCTCGCGCTGCTCCTGGTTGAGGTCGCCGTGCACGGCGGCGGCGTTGAAGCCGCGGTCGTTCAGCTCCTCGACGATGCGGGCGGCCGCGCGCTTGGTGCGGGTGAAGATGACGGTCTTGCCGCGACCCTCGGCCTGCAGGATGCGCGCGATGACCTCGTCCTTGTCGAGCGAGTGCGCCCGGTAGACGATGTGCTTGATGTTCGCCTGCGTGATGCCCTCGTCGGGGTCGGTCGCGCGGATGTGGATCGGCTTGTTCATGAAGCGGCGGGCCAGCGCGACGATCGCGCCGGGCATCGTCGCCGAGAAGAGCATGGTGTGGCGGGTGGCCGGGGTCTGCGCGAAGAGCTTCTCGATGTCGGAGAGGAAGCCGAGGTCGAGCATCTTGTCGGCCTCGTCGAGCACCATCGTCTGCACGCTCGCGAGCGAGAGCAGGCGCTGACCGGCGAGGTCGAGCAGGCGGCCCGGGGTGCCGACGACGATCTGCGCGCCGGCCTTGAGCTGCTCGATCTGCCCCTCGTAGGCCTTGCCGCCGTAGATGGAGACGATCTTGGTCGGCCGGTTGGAGGCGGCGAGCTCGATGTCCTCGGTGACCTGCACGGCGAGCTCGCGGGTCGGCACCACGATCAGCGCCTTGACGCCGGGCTCGGGGTCATTGCCGAGGGCCTGGATGAGGGGGAGGCCGAAGCCGAAGGTCTTGCCGGTGCCGGTCTTGGCCTGCCCGATGATGTCCTGCTTCTGCAGGGCCAGCGGGATGGTCTGCTCCTGGATCGGGAACGGCTCGAGGATGCCCTTGGCGGCGAGTGCGGCGACGATGTCGTCGTCGATCTTGAGGTCGGAGAAAGTCACGGAGTGAAGCGCCTGTCGTGTCGAACGGTCCACGCCCCTGTACGACTCGGGCGCAGGGTCACCGATCCAGCGCCGGTGACATCCCGGCGAGTCTACCGCCACGGGGGTCGCCGGGCCCGGAAGCGCGGGCGGCGCGCGCTCTACACTGATCGGATGGCAGCCTGGTTCCGACGTCGACGTCCGCTCGGCGAAGCCCCCCGACTGACCCCGCGCGGCGAGGCGACGAGCAAGCGCGACCGCGTCGACCTGGCCGATCTGACCCCGGAGCTGCTGCCCTACCTCGGGCAGGTCGCCTACCTCCAGCTGGCCGTCTTCGAGGCGCTGGCCCGCGGAGTGGCGGGCACGGACGACCTCGCCGACAAGGAGGCGATCTCGGCGGCGGCGGGCACCGCGCTCGCGAAGCACCACGCGGTCGTCGCCGAGCTGCGCCGGCGCGACGTCGAGCCGAGTGAGGCGATGGCGCCGTTCCGGCCCGCGATCGACACCTTCGAGCACCTCACCCGCGGCGCGGACCTGCACGAGACGCTGCTGTCGGCGTACATCACGGCTGGGCTGCTCGACGACTTCTTCATCCGGCTCACCGGCGGGCTGCCGAACGACGTCGGACCGCGGATCGCGCAGACCCTGGGCGCCGACACCGGCATCGACGGGCTCGTCGCGATCCTCCGCCGCGAGATCGCCGCCGACGAGCGGCTCGGCTCCCGGCTGGCGGTCTGGGGGCGCCGGCTGGTCGGCGACACGCTCCTCGTCGCCCGCTCGGCGCTGATGGGCTCGGGCAACCCGGACTCGGACGAGTCGCGGATCGAGCCGGTCTTCACCGAGCTGATCGCCTCGCACACCCGCCGGATGGACGCGCTCGGGCTGACGGCCTGACCCGCCGGCGCGGCTGTCAGCCGGAGCTCGGTCTGTGCCGCACCTCATGCTGGTCGAGCAGCCCCGGAGGGGCGTATCGAGACCCGCCGTCGTCAGCAGGGCGGGGCTGCAGAGTCAGGTTCTGACGGTGGTGGATCTCGATACGCCCGCTGCGCGGGCTACTCGATGAGCATGAAGGCGACAGCCACCGGCCGGTCGATCAGCACGGAGGAAGTGCGCGGCCGCCCGGTCAGTCGTCGATGAAGCCGGGGACGTGGGCCAGCGTGGCGATCGTGCGGGCGCGGCCCCACTCGACGTGGGCGTGGGCGACGGAGACGGCGAGCGGGGCGTCGCCGGCGGCGACCGCCTCGGCGAGCCGGACGTGCTCCTCGTGGCGGACGCCCGGCTCGGCCTGGATGTTGGCGATGTTGAGGCGGTTGCTGCGCTCGTCGAGCGGCTGCATCGTGGTGATCAGGAGCCGGTTGCCCGCGATCGCCTCGATCGCGCCGTGGATGCGGCCGCTCTCGGAGTGGAAGCGCGCGAGGTCGCCGGCGGCCAGTGCGGCGCTCGCCTCCGCGACCACGGCGGTCAGTGCCGAGGCGTCGGCGCCGCGGGCCACCGCCTCCGCGGCCTTCCGGGCGACGAGCGGCTCGAGCGCGGAGCGGATGTCGTAGAGCTCGTCCACGTCGCGCCGCCGGACGATCGACACGACGGCGGTGCTGCGCGGGCGCACGGTGACCAGGCCGGCCAGCTCGAGCCAGGGCAGGGCCTCGCGGATCGGGACGCGCGACACGGCGAGCTCGGTCGCCAGGTCGCGCTCGCGGATCGGCTCGCCCGCCGGCAGCCGGCCGTCGAGGATCCGTGCGCGCAGCTCCTCGTACACGCGCTGCGACATCGTCTGCGCAGGGCTCTTCGTCGGCATCGGCGCTCCAGTCGGTCTACCCGTTCTCCGTCCTCGAAGGGTAGCGGGCGGCGGAGGACGGACCTGGCGGCCCTTGTAACGCCGTCTTCATCTGCCTGAAACACCCCGGCGCCGGATCGGATCTACCGTGATCGACGTGCCTCGGTATACCGAGCGCCTCCCTCGCCACTCCGCCGGAAGGACCCGCCCCATGAGCACCGTCACGAATCCGCCCCCCGCCACGACGATGGGCGACCGCATCGAGGCCGCCTACTCGCGCATCGGAGTGACGAGCGCGCACCTGGGCATCGTCGCGATGATCCTCTTCGGCGTCTTCTTCGACGCCATCGAGCAGAACACGGTCGGCGTCGCCGGTCCGATCCTCGCCGCCGACTGGGGGCTCGCCGGCGCGCAGATCGGCCTGCTCAACACGGCGACCTTCACCGCGGTCGCACTCGGCCGCGTCCTCGCCGGCGTGGTGATGGACCGGATCGGGCGGCGCACCCTCCTCGGCGCGAACCTGATGATCTTCGCGGTCGGCTCGCTGCTCTGCGCCTTCGCGCCCAGCTACGAGATCCTCGTCGCCGCGCGCTTCCTGGTCGGCCTCGGCCTGGGCGGCGAGATCGCGACGGCCGTGATCATGCTCGCCGAGTTCTTCTCGGCCAAGCACCGCGGCACGGCCGTCGGCCTGATCAACGTCGCGGCGGCCGGCCTCGGCAACATGCTCGCCCCGCTCTTCGGTGTCATCGTCTTCTCGGTCTTCACCGGCGACGACCGCTGGCGCTGGCTCTTCGGGATCCTGGTGATCCCGGCTCTCGCGGTCGTGGTCTACCGGCGCGCGCTGCCCGAGACTCCCCGCTACCTCGCCGCCCGCGGCCGCGTCGCCGAGGCGAACACCGTCCTCAACCGGCTCGCCCAGGGCCGGCTGCACCGCCCGGTCGAGAACGAGGTCGACTACCTGGGCGGCGCCGCCGACCGGCCCGTGGTCGCCGCGACCACTCCGCGCTGGACCGAGCTCTTCGGCCGCCGCCACCGCCGCACGACGATCGCCCTGGGCGTCGCGGTCTGCATGTCCTACGCCGCGCAGATCTCGATGCTCACCCTCATCCCGCTGATCCTCACCTCCCGCGGCTTCGACATCACCAGTGCGCTCTGGTATACCCTCGTGATGCAGTCGGGCTCGCTGGTCGGAGCGCTGGTCGCGGCCCTCGCCGCCCGCCGGCTGCCGCGCAAGCTCACGCTCACGATCGCCGCCCTGCTCGGGATCGGCGCCGGTCTCGGCTTCGGCTTCCTGGGCACCACCGTCGCGCTGGTGCTGGTCTTCGGCTTCCTCTTCAACTTCTCGGTGATCGTGCTCAACACCACCATCTGGCTGTTCGCTCCGGAGCAGTACCCCACGCGGATCCGCGGACTCGGCACCTCGGTGATCCTCGCCCTCGGCTCGCTGTCGGGCGGTCTGTTCCCCCTCCTCGCCGGCGCCGTGCTCGACGCCTCGGGGGTCGGCGGGATGTTCGCCCTCCTCGCCGGGCTGTTCGCGATCTGCGCGATCGCCGTGCAGTTCCCGCGCGAGACCGTCGGGCGCCCGATGGCGGAGGACTGAGCGTGCAGCGCACCGTCGTCGTCGTGAATCCGAACACCTCGGTCGCGACCACCCGGCTCCTGGTGGCCGTCGCCCGCGACGCGGTGCGGGGCGAGGACGTCCGGATCGTGGGGGAGACGGCGGCCCACGGGCCCTCGATCATCACCACTCCCGCCGCCCTCGCGGCCGCGGCTGAGCACGTGGTCGCCGCGGCCCGCCGCGCGGCCCTGGCGCACACTCCGGACGCGATCGTCGTCGCGGCGTTCGGGGATCCGGGTGCCGCCGGGGCAGCGGCGGCCACCGGACTGCCGGTCGTGGGGATCGGCGCCGCCGCCGTCCGCGCTGCGAGTGCCGGCGGACGCCGTTTCGCGATCGCGACGACGACGGGACGGCTCGAGCCGGTGATCCGCGCGCTCGTCGCCGAGTCGGGCGGCCTCCCCGCCTACGCGGGCTGCTTCCTCACTCTCTCGCCCGCCGAGGAGCTCGACGACCCGGAGCGGCTGCACGGCGAGCTGCGCACCGCGGTGCTGCGGGCGCAGGCGGCGGGAGCCGAAGCGGTGATCATCGGCGGCGGACCGCTCAGCGCGGCCGCCGAGCGGCTCGCGGCGGACTTCGCCGGGGTGCTGCCGATCGTGGAGCCGATCCGCGCGGCGCTGGCGGAAACGCTCGTGGCGACGGAGCGGGTCGAGGCGCTGCCGGCCTGAGGTCCCCGCCCCGGGAACGACGAAGGCGCGGGAGTCCAGGACTCCCGCGCCTCGGCGTGGTGGTGGGGTGCGCTCAGGGAGCGACGCGGTCCGGGGCGACCCGGCCCGCGAGCATCGCCTCGAGCGCGGCGTCGTCGCGACGGGTGCGCGCCCGGCCCAGAGCGACGTCGGCCACGAGGACCGCGACGGCCGCGAGGCCGAGCGCGAGGATCCAGATCAGTCCGCCGTCCCAGGGCAGACCGGCCCAGGTCAGCGCGACCCAGACGACCGCGGCGACGACGCCGCCGAGCGCGGGGACCAGGACCGACCCGTGCAGATGCCGGTGCGGCAGCCCGTAGCGGGCGGCGAGACCCAGGAGGATCCCGCCGAGCGTGACGAAGAGGAGCTCCACGACGTGACCGTCGGGAGGGGCTAGGCGACGAAGCCGACGCGGCGCGACTCCTCGGAGCCGACCTCGACGAAGGCGATGGTCTCGGTGGGGACGATGTAGATCTTGCCCTTCTCGTCGCGCAGGCGGAGGACCTTGGCGCCCGCCTCGAGCGCGGTGGTCACCGTCTTCTCGACCTCGGCCACGGACAGCGAGGACTCGAAGTTGAGCTCGCGCGGGGTGTTGACGATTCCGATACGGATTTCCACCAGCAGTGCCTTTCGGGAGGGGACGTGGCTGTCAGGATACGGGACCGCGCCCGGCGCCCGGCGCCGGTTTCGCGCTGAGCGGACCCGGCTCCCGAGGGCCGCGCGAGGGGCGGGCGGGAGTGTCGGCGGTCTTCGTTAGCGTGGTCGCGTGAGCGCTCCTCGAACCCCGGCACCCGCCTCCGACGAGGCTCCCGCCCGCGACGACCCCGCCGCCGAGGGGGTCGCCCTCGACGAGTCGCAGCGCGCCGTGCTCGCCCTGGCGGACGGCCGCAGCGCCGCCGTGCTCGGCGCCCCCGGCACGGGCAAGACCCGGACGATCGTCGAGCTCGTCGCCGAGCGCGTGCTCGAGCGCGGCTACGAGCCGGAGTCGATCGCCGTGCTCGCCGCGAGCCGCACCGCCGCGACCGCGCTGCGCGACGTGCTCGCGCTGCGCCTGGGCGTGCCCACGCGGGGGCCGCTGGCGCGGACCGCGACGTCGCTCGCCTTCGAGGCGGTGACCGCCGCGGCGAAGGAGCTCGGCATCGACCGGCCGACGCTCCTCACCGGCGGGGAGCAGGACGTCATCCTCTCCGAGCTGCTCGAGGGGCACCTCGAGGAGGGCACCGGGCCGCGCTGGCCCGACGAGTTCAGCCCCGAGGTGCTGCGGCTGCGCACCTTCCGCACCGAGCTGCGCGAGTTCGGCATGCGGGCGACCGAGCACGGTCTCGACCCGGACGCGATCCGCCGGCTCGCGGTGGACGCCGACCGCGGCGAGTGGTCGGCCGCCGCGGCGGTGCTCGAGGAGTTCCGCGAGGTCGTCGAGTGGATGTCGCCCGAGGCCGGCACCAGGCTCGACGCGGCCGAGTTCGCGGCCTTCGCCGCCGAGACGATCCGCGACGGCGGCGGCGGCGAGCGGATCCGGGAGCTGCGCCTCGTCGTCGTCGACGACATGCAGGAGGCGAGCGAGTCGACCGTCGTGCTGCTGCGCGCCCTCGCCGCGCGCGGGGTCACCGTGATCGCGTTCGGCGACCCGGACGTCGCGACGAGCGCGTACCGCGGCGCCGCCTCCGACACCCTGGGCCGCTTCGGCCCAGCGATCGGCGTGCGCGACGCCGAGACCCTGGTGCTCGGCCGCGTGCACCGGCACGGCGCCGCCCTGCGCTCGCTCGTCTCCGCGGCGACCCAGCGGATCGGCACGGCCGCGGCCGGCCGGCAGCGCGCCGCCGAGGCTCGCGCCGACGAGGAGGGGGCGCCCGCTCCCGTGCTCGTGCTGCACGCGCCGACGGCGGCGCGCGAGGCGGCCACCGTGGCGCGCCTGCTCCGCGAGCGGCGGCTGCGCGACGACGTGCCGTGGCGGCGGATGGCGGTGGTCGTCCGCTCCGGTGCGGCGGTGCAGCCGCTGCTGAAGGCGCTCGCCGTCGCCGAGGTCCCCACCCGCTCCGTGCTGGCCGGCCGTGCCCTCCGCGACGACCACGCCGCCCGGGCGCTGCTCGTCCTCGTCGGCGTCGCGGTCGGCGAGCGGCCGCTCGATGCGGAGCTGGCGGCGGAGCTGCTGCTCGGCCCGTTCGGCGGCGTCGACCGGCTCGGGCTCCGGCGGCTGCGGCTCGCCCTCCGCGCCGAGGAGCTCGCGGGCGGCGGGATCCGCGCGAGCGATCCGCTGCTCGTCGAGGCGCTCGAGGCTCCGGGCCGCTTCGCCACGATCGACTCGGGTCCGGCGCGCCAGGCCGAGCGCCTCGCCGTCACGATCGACCGGGTCCGCCGGCTGCACGCCGAGCAGGGGTCGATCGAGGAGCTCCTCTGGTCGGCCTGGGAGTCGAGCCGCGTCGCCTCGTCCTGGCGCGAGCTGGCGCTCGGCACCGGTCTCACCGCGGCGGAGGCGAACCGCAACCTCGACGGCGTCGTCGCGCTCTTCAGCGCGGCGCGGCGCTTCGTGGAGCGGGCGCCCGGCCACTCGGCCATCGGCTTCGTCACCGAGATCCTCGAGGCGGAGGTGCCGGAGGACACGCTGGCGCCGCGCTCGGTCGAGGACGCGGTGCTGATCGGCACGCCCTCCTCCGTCGTCGGTCTCGAGTTCGACGTGGTCGTCGTCGCGCGGCTCCAGGACGGCGTCTGGCCGAACCTGCGCCAGCGCGGCTCGCTGCTCGACCCGGACGGGCTGATCCGGCGCGCGCGCGGCGAGGGCGACCTGCCGCTCGACGGCCGGAAGGCCACCCTCGACGACGAGCTGCGGATGTTCGCGCTCGCCGCCTCGCGGGCCCGCCGGCAGCTCGTGCTGAGCGCCGTCGCGGGCGAGGACGAGACGCCGTCCCTCTTCTTCCGGCTCACGCCGCCCGACGCCCCGAGGCTCGACGCGGCGTCGGCCGTGCCGCTGACCCTGCGCGGGGCGGTCGCGGGCCTGCGCCGCACGGCGACGACGCCGAACTCGGCCGAGGCGCCGGCGGCGATCCGCGGGCTGCGCGCGCTCACGCTGGCCGAGGTGCCCGGCGCCGATCCGGCCTCCTGGTACGGCGTCCTCGAGCCCTCCACCACCGAGCCGCTCTTCGATCTCGACGACCCGGCGCGGCCGGTCTCGGTCTCGCCCAGCCGCCTCGAGGCGTTCGAGCGCTCGCCGCTCGACTGGTTCGTCGACGCCGTCTCGGGCTCGACGACGAGCACGGCGATGGGGGTCGGCACGCTCGTGCACTGGGTGCTCGAGAACGCGGCGAGCACCGAGCCGGAGGCGCTCTGGGCCGAGCTCGAGTCGCGCTGGCCCGAGCTCGTCTTCGAGTCGCCGTGGCTCGGCGAGCGGCAGCTGCGGGTGACCCGGCGCCTGGTCGAGGGGCTCGCCGCCTACCTCGCCGACTTCGAGCGCGGCGGCGGAGCGGTGCTCGGGCGCGAGCAGCAGTTCGAGATCGACGTGCCGCCCGCCCGGATCCGCGGCTCGATCGACCGGGTGGAGCGCGCACCGGACGGCTCCGTCGTCATCGTCGACCTCAAGACCGGACGGAGCACGCCCCGCCAGGCCGACATCGCCGAGCACGCGCAGCTCGGCAGCTACCAGCTCGCGGTCGCCAGCGGCGCGATCGAGGCGGCCGGCGCGGACGAGGGCGGCGGCGCGAAGCTGCTCTTCGTCGCGAAGGGAGTGCGCGGCTCGCTCTACCGCGAGGTCGTCCAGCCCCGCTTCGGCGAGGAGGAGCTCGAGGCGCTGCGCGCGCGGGTCCGCGCCGCCGCGCGGGGGATGGCGTCGTCGGGGTTCTCGGGGCTGCTCGATGCGGTCCCCTTCTCGCCGGGTGACGCTCTGCGCTACCGGATCCACGCGGTGCCGGAGGTGTCGGGCGACGGGCTGCTGGCCCTCGACGAGGTCGAGACGGACGAGGAGGAGACCGCCGCTCCCGAGGGCTCCTCCCTCGACGCCGCCGACCCCGATCCCGCCGCCGACCCCGCTCCCGACCCTGCTGCGAGCCCCGAGGAGGGACACCGCCCGTGATCGACGCCCTGACCATCGCGGAGGCCCTCGACCTCCGCCCGCCCACCGTCGAGCAGCGCGCCGTCATCGAGGCGCCGCTCGAACCGGCCCTCGTCGTCGCGGGCGCCGGCAGCGGGAAGACCGAGACGATGGCCAACCGCGTGCTCTGGCTGCTCGCCAACGGCCTCGCCGCGCCGTCGGAGGTCCTCGGCCTCACCTTCACCCGCAAGGCCGCCGCCGAGCTCGGCGAGCGGATCGGCCGGCGCATCGACCAGCTCGGTGCCGCGGGACTGCTGCCGCTGCGGGAGGGGCAGACCGAGCCCGACCCGTTCGAGGCCGCGACCGTCTCGACCTACAACGCCTTCGCCAACACGATCTTCCGCGACAACGCCGCCCTGATCGGGCGCGAGGGCGACGCGACCGTGCTCTCGGAGGCCTCCGCCTGGCACCTGGCGCGCGGGGTCGTCGCCGACACCGCCGACCCGCGCATCCTCGAGGTCGAGGCGAGCATCGACCGCCTGACCGACCTCACCGTCGCGCTCGCGCACGACCTCGCCGACAACCTCGCCGACCCGGCCGAGGTGGCCGGCTTCGCGGAGGACTTCCTCCGCCTCGGCGAGCTGCCCCGCGGGTCCAGCGGCTCCGGTCTCTACCGCGAGCTCGAGAAGGCGCTGCAGGCCGTCGGCGCGCTGCCGGTGCTGACGGCGCTCGCCGAGCGGTTCCAGGAGGCGAAGGCCGAGCGCGGCTTCGTCGAGTTCTCGGACCAGGTGGCGCTGGCGCTGCGGATCATCGAGCGGGTGCCCCGCGTCGTCGACGAGCACCGCGCACGCTACCGGGTCGTGCTGCTCGACGAGTACCAGGACACCTCGGTGCTGCAGACCCGCCTGCTGGCCCGGCTCTTCGCCGAGCAGGGCGTCATGGCCGTCGGCGACCCGCACCAGTCGATCTACGGCTGGCGCGGGGCGAGCGCGGAGGGCCTCGGCCGCTTCGCGCTCGACTTCGGCTCCGCGGCCCGCTTCTCGCTGTCGACCAGCTGGCGGAACGGCCACGGAGTCCTGGCCGCGGCCAACGCCGTCGTCGCGCCGCTCACCGCGGGCAGCGCCGTGCCGGTCGACCGCCTCGCGGCCGGTCCGGGCGCCTCCGACCACGCCGTCGAGCTCACCTTCCCCGAGACGATCGAGGACGAGGCCGACGACGTCGCGCGCTGGTTCGCCGGCCGCCTCGCCGCGAGCGCCGAGCGCGGGGAGGCGCCGCCGTCGGCCGCCGCGCTCTTCCGCGTCCGTGCGCACATGGACCGCTTCGCCGCCGCCCTGGCTCGGCACGGCGTGCGGTACCACATCCTCGGCATCGGCGGCCTGCTCCGCCAGCCCGAGATCGCCGACCTCGTCGCCGCGCTCACCGTGGTGGAGGACCCGGCGGCGGGCAGCGAGCTGGTCCGGCTGCTGGCCGGCGCGCGCTGGCGCCTGGGCGTCCGCGACCTGCGCGCGCTGCGCGACCTCGCCTCCTGGCTCGCCTCGCGCGACCACGCCCACCGGCTGCTGCCCGAGGAGGTGCGCGAGCGGATGCGCGCCTCGGTCACCGAGGGCGAGGGCGGCTCGATCATCGAGGCCCTCGACTTCATCGCCTCGCGGCGGCCCGGCGAGGACGGCCGGATCGATCACTCCGCGTTGTCCTCGTTCAGCGACGAGGGGCTGCGCCGCCTGCACGACGCCGGCACGCTCTTCGCCCGGCTGCGCGCCCGGGCGGGCCTGGACCTGCTCGACTTCGTCACGCTGGTGGAGCAGGAGCTCGGCCTCGACATCGAGGTGGAGGCCAACGAGTCGCGCAGCGACGGCCGCGCCAACCTCGAGGCGTTCCGCGAGGCGGTGTCCGGCTACCTGCAGACCGACGACCGCGGCGCCGGGACCGGCTCGTCGCTGCGCGGCTTCCTCCGCTGGCTGGTGCTCGCGGACAAGCGCGACGGCCTCGCGCCGCGGCCCGAGGACCCGGAGCCCGGCACCGTCCAGCTGCTCACGATCCACGGCTCGAAGGGCCTGGAGTGGGACCTCGTCGCCGTGCCGCGGATGGTCGACGGCGAGCTGCCCGGCACGCCGGTCGAGGGCTTCCGCGGCTGGGTGCGCCTGGGCGCGATGCCCTACGCCTTCCGCGGCGACGCCGCCGAGCTGCCGGACCTCGCCTGGCGCGGCTGCGCGACGCAGAAGGAGGTGGTCGACGCGATCGCCGACTTCGGCGACACCCTGCGCGAGCGCAACGAGTCGGAGGAGCGCCGGCTCGCCTACGTGGCGGTCACCCGGGCCCGCCACCACCTGCTGCTCAGCGGCTCCTGGTGGGCCGGGCAGGCGAAGCCGCGCGGGCCGGGCGTCTTCCTGCGCGACCTCGCGGAGGCCCGCACTCTGCCGGAGCTGCCGGTCGAACCGTCGAACCTCGAGAACCCGCTCGAGCAGGCCCCGCGCACCTTCCACTGGCCGCACGACCCGCTCGGCGCCCGCGGCGACCGGGTGCGCGCGGCGGCCGAGCGGGTCCGCATCGCCGAGCCCGCGCTGCTGGGCGCCCGGGGCGCGGACATCCGCCTGCTCCTCGCCGAGCGCGCCGTGCGCCTCGCGGGTGGCGAGCGCGTCGGCCTGCCGACCCGCATCCCGGCGTCGCGGTTCAAGGACATCGTCAGCACGCCGGCCGAGGTCGTGGCGCAGCTGCGGCGGCCGATGCCCGAGCGGCCGTACCGGCAGACCCGGCTCGGCACGACCTTCCACTCCTGGGTCGAGAACCGCTTCGGCATCCAGGGCGAGTCCGAGTCGGTCGACACCTTCCCCGACGAGCTCGACGACGGCGGGGCGACCGCGGAGAGCGCCGAGGGCGAGCAGCTGGCCGGCCTGATCGACACCTTCGAGCGCTCGGAGTGGGCCGACCGCCGACCGGAGGCGGTCGAGATCGAGATCCACCTGCAGCTCGCCGGGCACGTCGTCGTCTGCAAGCTCGACGCAGTGTACCGGACGGAGGACGGCTTCCAGATCGTGGACTGGAAGACCGGCCGCGCCCCGAAGGACGCGGCCGATCTCGAGCTCAAGCAGTTCCAGCTCGCGCTGTACCGCCTCGCCTACTCGCGCTGGAAGGGCGTGCCGCTGGAGAGCGTCGACGCGGTGTTCTACTTCGTCGCCGACGACCTCGTGCTGCGGCCCGAGCGCTTCTACTCGGAGCGCGAGCTCTCGGAGTCGCTCTCCTCGGCGACGGGAGCGAGCCCGCGGCCGTGAGCGGAGGAGCCGGTCCGCGCGCCGGGGGTGCGGTTCAGCAGCTCCTCGACCTCGGAGACCTCGAGCACCGGGCCGGTGTCGGTCGACAGCGGCGCGGACAGGTCGCCGAGGACGCTGTCGACGAGGAGGTCGAGCATCCCGACCGCGTCGTCGACGATCGCCGAGTCCTCGGTCTCGGTGCCGTGCAGCAGCCAGCGCGCGAGCTCGAGCTCGGCGTAGAGCTGGGCGCGCTGGCGGATCGTGCGGTCGACCGCACCGGCGCGCATCCGGGAGTACGCCGCGAAGGCGGTGCCGGCGCCCGGTGCGCTGAGCAGCCAGTGCAGATCGCGGGCCGGGTCGCCGACCCGCAGCGCCGCCCAGCCGAGCACCGCGCTGACGGAGTCGCCGGAGCGGAGGAAGGAGTCGGAGGTCATCGAGCCGTTCACGACCGTCGGGTCGAACTGCCAGAGCGCCTCGTCCGAGGAGGCCGACTCCCAGCGCGCGACGAGCGCGGCGGGCACGTGACCGGTGTCGGCGGCGCGCTCGATCACGGCGACCGACTCGTTGACGCTGTCGCGGGCCGAGGCGACGGGCAGCCCAGCCTCCTGGACGAACGACGCGGGCAGCGAGTGGATCGCCCCGATCGCACGCCCGACCGAGTCGGCGAGTCCGCTCGAGGCCGCGACGTCGTCGATCAGCACGCGGTCGCCCTCGAGGTACTCGTAGACGACGCCGCGGGTGCCGTCGAACGGCGTCTGCCCGATGCTCTCCTGCAGATCGAACGGCAGCCGGCTGCGGATGCCGGCGGTCAGCGCGCGCAGGGCGACGAGGTCGCCGAGCTGCTCCTGCTCGGCCAGCGGCGAGGTCGGCACGCGCACCACCAGGCGGGCGCCGTCGCGCGTGGTCAGCAGAGCGGAGTCGAAGTCCCCGTGCGTCGAGTGCGTGAAGGCGCGCGCGGTCCGGACGTCGAGGCCCTCGACGGCCGAAGTGGCCAGCGCGGCTAGAGTGAGATGGGATCTGGCCATGCTCACCAGGGTAGGTCGCCGGGCGCCCGACCGGCCGGTCGCCACGCGCTGACCAGCCGATGCCGTCGAGGAGTCGCGCTCCTCCCGGCCGCCGCCCGGCCCGCCATCTCCTCGGCCCCGCACCGGCCGTCCCCCCGGCACCGCTTCGAAATGAGCCCGCATGATCCCGTCCTTCTCCGACCGCCTCCCGCTCGCCCGTCAGGCGGTCGACCGGGACTACCTCGCCCGCGCGCGCGACGATCTCTTCGACGAGCTCGACGCGGACGCCGCCACCCGGGTCCTCCTGCTCCGCGGCGACCGCGCCCTCGTCGACGGGGAGCGCCTCGCGCTGCGCCCCACGACCGACGTGCCCGCCGGCGCCCTCCGCCTCTACCTCGGCCGCACCACCGTCGACGCCGAGGGCGAGCCCGCGGGCACCCCCGTCGTCGCGGCCGTGCTCACGGACGAGCAGGCGGGCGCCCTCGAGCCCGACGACGCCGCCTGGGGCGCCCTGCGCACCCTCGCCGAGCACCTCAGCGACCGCGACGCCGGCCTCTTCACCGAGGCGCTCGCGATGGTCAACTGGCACGCCTCGCACGGCTTCTCGCCGCGCAACGGCGAGGCGACCGTGATCGAGCAGGGCGGCTGGGTCCGCCGCTCGCCGGCCGACGGCAGCCAGGTGTTCCCGCGCACCGACCCGGCGATCATCGTCTGCGTCCTCGACGCCGACGACCGCCTGCTGCTCGGCTCGAACGCGATGTGGGGCACCGGCCGCTTCTCGCTGCTGGCCGGCTTCGTCGAGCCGGGGGAGTCGCTCGAGGCGGCCGTCGTCCGCGAGATCTTCGAGGAGTCCGGGATGCGCGTCGTCGACCCGCAGTACCTCGGCTCGCAGCCCTGGCCGTTCCCCGCCTCGCTGATGATCGGCTTCACCGCGCGCCTCGCCGAGGACCAGGCCCCCGCCGACCTGCTCCCGGACGGCGAGGAGATCGTCGCCCTGCGCTGGTTCACCCGCCAGCAGCTGCACGACTCGCTCGAGTCGGTGCTGCTGCCCGGCCGCTCGTCGATCGCCCGCGCGATGATCGAGGACTGGTACGGGGGAGCGCTCGAGAACGGCCCCATCGTCGCGTGACCCTGCTCGACGGACTCGACGAGGGGCAGCGCGAGGCCGCGGAGGCGCTGCTCGGCCCGGTCTGCGTCCTGGCGGGCGCGGGCACCGGCAAGACGCGGACCATCACCCACCGGATCGCGCACGGCGTCGCGACCGGCGTCTACACGCCGGCCCGCGTGATGGCGCTCACCTTCACGAGCCGCTCGGCCGCCGAGCTGCGCTCCCGGCTGCGCGTGCTCGGCGCGGGCGGCGTCGTGGCCCGGACGTTCCACGCCGCCGCGCTCTCGCAGCTCGGCTTCTTCTGGCCGCAGCTGGTCGGCGGCACGATGCCGCAGCTGCTGGACGGCAAGGCCCGGCTGCTGGGCCACGCGGCCGAGCGCCTGCGGCTGAAGCTGGACACCGCGACCCTGCGCGACCTCTCCGCCGAGATCGAGTGGCGGAAGGTCTCCGCCCTCTCGCTCGAGCAGTACGCCGTCGCCGCGCGGACCCGGGCGCTGCCCGGCCGGCTGACCCTCGAGCAGACCGTCGCGATGGTGGACGAGTACGAGGGCCTGAAGGACCAGCGCCGGCAGATCGACTTCGAGGACGTCCTCCTGGTCACTGCGGGCATGCTCGAGTCCGAGCCGGCGATGGCGATGCAGGTCCGCGAGCAGTACCGCTTCTTCGTCGTCGACGAGTACCAGGACGTCAACCCGCTCCAGCAGCGGCTGCTCGAGCTCTGGCTGGGCGACCGCAGCGACCTCTGCGTGGTCGGCGACGCGAGCCAGACCATCTACTCCTTCGCCGGCGCCCGCGCCGACTACCTGCTCGACTTCGGCTCGCGCTGGCCGGCCGCGACGGTCGTCCGCCTCGAGGAGAACTACCGCTCGGCGCCGCCGATCGTGCAGACCGCGAACCGCCTGATGCGCGGCCGGCCCGGCGCGCTCGTGCTGCACTCCGTCGTCGAGAAGCCCGTCGCCGGCGCCTCCGCCGCCGCCGAGAGCCTGGAGCCGGCGATCGACGCCTACCCCGACGACGTCGCGGAGGCCAGGGGAGTGGCGGCCCGCGTCGCCGCCGACATCGAGGCGGGGGTGCGCCCCTCCGCCATCGCGATCCTCTTCCGCACCAATTCGCAGTCGGCGATCCTCGAGCGCGCGCTGCACGAGCGCGGCGTCGCGGCGCACCTGCGAGGCGGCAAGCGCTTCTTCGACCTGCCCGAGGTGAAGCAGGCCGTGATGCAGCTGCGCGCGGCCTCCGTCTCCATCTCGGGCGAGCCCCTGTTCAAGTCGGTCAGCGACGTCCTGCGCTCGCTGGGCTGGAGCGCCGAGCCGCCGTCCGCGCCCGGCGCGGTGCGCGAGCGCTGGGAGTCGCTGGACACGCTCGCCCGCCTCGTCGACGAGGCGCCCGCCGGCTGGAGCTTCAAGCAGTTCACCGACGACCTCCTCGCGCGCCAGCAGGTGCACCACGAGCCGGACCGCGCGGCCGTCACCCTCGCCACCTTCCACTCGGCGAAGGGCCTGGAATGGGAGTCTGTGCACCTGATGGGGCTGACCGAGGGCCTGCTGCCGATCTCCTACGCGAACGGCCTCGAGGCGATCGACGAGGAGCGCCGGCTGCTCTACGTCGGCATCACCCGCGCCCGGCAGCGCCTGCGGCTGTCCTGGTCGCAGTCGACCGTCGGCCGGGTCACGCGGCGGGAGCCGTCGCGCTTCCTCGCAGAGATCGGCACGCGCACTCGCGGTGCGGCTCCAGCCGGCGCTCGCTGAACGCGCCGGAGGCATCGGAGTAGGTCCGCTCGGTGCCGCGCAGCCCGGTCCAGCCGGCGTGCAGCCGCCGGAGCGCCGCGTCGGCGGCCGCGACCGCGATCGTGGCACTGGAGAGGGCGGTGCGGGTCGATGCGGTCGTGCCGAGGACCTGGATCACCAGCCGCGGCCACTCCGGATCGAGGTCGATCCGGTCGCGGTAGGCGCAGTGCAGGCAGGGCCCGCCGCCCGGCTCGACGAGGGGGCCGATGCGGACCGCCTCGTCTCCGAAGACCACGGCCAGGTGCGGCACGTCGCTCGAGAGCCAGTGCGCGGCGCGGGCGGGAGCGACGGCGTAGTCCGCGACGAGCACCGCGAGCTCCGGCAGCGCGTCGTCGCCGACGAGCTCGCAGCCCTCGCCGCGGAGCAGGCTGCGCAGAGCGTCCGCGGCGGAGCCGACCCCCTCGACCACGACCCGCGGCGACGCGGGCGGATCGGGGTCGATGCTCCGCACGAGCACGGGTCGCAGCGCGGCGAGCAGCTCGTCGACGCGCGCGTCCGCGGCGCCGGCCCGCGTCGCGATCAGCCGAGCCGTGCCCGCGCTCGTGCCGATCCGCAGGGCGTGCAGCAGCAGCTCCTCGGCGTAGCCGACGCCCTCGAGCACGACCTGCGGGTGGTCGAGACCGATCTGCATCGCGGTCGCGGAGCGCCAGAGGAGGGGGAAGCGGGGATCGAGCCGGAGGACCATCGGGCGATCATGGCCGAGAGCGGCCCCGCGGCGCGGGAGTTGTCCACAGGTCGTGGACGCCTCCCGCGACCGGATCAGACCGGCCGGTCGCCGGTGGGCGGGGTGCCCTCGTCGTCGGAGCGGCGGCCGTCCGCGCCTCCGTCGGTCCCGTCGCCCTCCGGCGCCGCGGGGGTCGTGCCGTTCAGCAGCTCCTCGAGCGCGAGGTCCATCTCGTCGGGCTCCGGTGTCTCGCCGCGGGCTTCCGCGCCCAGACGCGCGACGAGGGCCGACGGGTCGTCCAGATCCGCCGAGCCGGGGAGGACGTCGGGGTGCGACCAGAGCGCGTCGCGCGCCTCGGGGCCGACCGCGTCGGTGACGGCCTGCCACATCGCGGCGGCCTCGCGGAGGCGGCGCGGCCGCAGCTCGAGGCCGACGAGCGTCGCGAAGGCCGACTCCGCGGGCCCGCCGGACGCGCGCCGGCGGCGGACGGTCTCGGCGATGGCGCCGGCACTGGGCAGGCGGGTGGTCGCCGCCGCGGTGACCACGTCGACCCAGCCCTCGATCAGCGCGAGCATCGTCTCGAGGCGGCCGTGCGCGGCGAGCTGCTCCTCGGTCTTCGGCGGGATCAGCGCGCCGGACGTCATCGCGTCCCGCAGCTCTTCGGGGTTCGAGGGGTCGAAGTTCTCGGCCAGCTCCTCGAGACGGCTGGTGTCGATCGTGATGCCCCGGGCGAAGTCGGTGATCTGCGAGATCAGGGCGAGCCGCAGCCACTTGCCGTGCCGGAAGAGCCGCGCGTGGGCGAGCTCGCGCACCGCGAGGTAGATCTGCACCTGGTCGACGGGGATGTCGAGGCCCTCGCCGAAGGCCGCGACGTTCTGCGGCAGGATCGCCGCATCGTTCTCCTCCAGCAGCGGGATGCCGATGTCGCCGCCCGAGACGACCTCGGCGGCGAGCTGGCCGACCACCTGGCCGAGCTGCAGCGCGAAGAGGGTGCCGCCGATGCCGCGCATCATGTCCTCGGCGCCGGCGATCATCGCCTTCATCTCCTCCGGGGCCTGATCGCGCATCACGCCGGTGAGCGCGTCGGAGATGCTGAGCGCGACCGGCTCCGCGAGCTGCGTCCAGACCGGCATGGTGAGCGAGATCCACTCGAGCCGGCTGATGGTGCGCGGCGGACGGCTCAGCTCGGAGACGTAGGCGACCTCGTCGAGCCAGAGCGCCGCGACGCCGAAGGCGCCGTCGAGCGGTGCGCGGACGGCGTCGGTCACCGGCGCGGAGTCGGCGCGGGCCAGCTGCTTCGCCTGCTCGAGCGCGAGCGACCAGTTGATGCCGCCGCCCGACTGCTGCATCGCGCTCTGCAGCTGGGAGAGCAGGTTCTGCAGCGCGACCGGGTCGTTGGGCAGCCCGGCGGCGCCCGCGAGCTGGCTCGGGTCGATCGGGCCGTTCCCCGAGAGGAACTGCCGCAGCATGTCGCGGAACTCGTCCTCCGAGCCGCCGCCCGGTCGGTCCGCGTTGTCGCCTTCGGCCATTCGGGGAGCCCTCTCTCGTCGCACGGAGCCGGACTCCGCCCACCCGGTTCGGGCGACGGATCGTGACTCGACTCCCAGTCGTGCAAGCTACGTTAGCCCGAGCGTCCGGAGCCACGACGTGAAGTCGACCGCCCGGCCCCGACCCGCTTCCGCCCGCCGCGAACACGCCGGCGCCGCCGCCCCGCACGTCCCCAGAGAGGCCCCCGTTTGCTGTTCTCCGTCGACCCGCGCCCGTCCTCTCCGCGCGGCCGGCGCGCCTGGGTCGGCCCCGCGGTCCTCTTCTCCGGCGTCGCGCTGGTCGTCGGTCTCGGCGTCACCCCCGCCCCCTACGTCATCGAGCAGCCGGGTCCCGTCTTCGACACCCTCGGCACGAGCGGCGAGGACGTGCCGCTGATCTCCATCCCCGACGAGACGACCTACCCCACGGAGGGCACGCTCGACATGCTGACCGTCTCGGTGGTCGGCAACCCGCAGAGCCTGCCGACCTGGATCGAGGTCGCCGGCGCCTGGTTCGACCGCACCAAGGCGGTCGTCCCGGTGGCGCAGATCTTCCCGCCGTCCTCGACGGTCGAGGAGCGGGACCAGGTGAACCAGGCCGAGATGACCGACTCGCAGCAGGAGGCGATCGCCGCGGCGCTGACGGAGCTCGGCTACCCGATCGGCCAGCGCGTCTCGGTCGTGCAGGTCCCGGAGGACTCGCCCGCCGCCGGAGCGCTCGAGACCGGAGACGAGATCGTCGCCGTCGCGGGGGAGCCGGTCGCCGACGTCGCCGCCCTCCGCGCCGCCGTGCAGGCCTCGGGCACGCAGCAGCCGGTCACCCTCACCGTCGAGCGCGGCGGCGCCGAGCAGGACGTGCAGGTCACCCCGGTCGACAACGACGGAGCGGCCGTGATCGGCATCGTCGCCGGAGCGGCCTTCGACTTCCCCTTCGAGGTCGACATCCGGCTCGACGACGTCGGCGGGCCCAGCGCCGGGATGATGTTCGCTCTCGGGATCATCGACAAGCTCACCGAGGGCGCGCTCAACGGCGGCGCCTCCGTCGCCGGCACCGGCACCATCGACGCCGCGGGCGAGGTCGGCGCCATCGGCGGCATCCGGCAGAAGATGTTCGGAGCGGTCGACGCGGGGGCGCAGTACTTCCTCGCGCCCGCCGACAACTGCAACGAGGTCGTCGGACACGTCCCCGACGGCCTCGAGGTCTTCAGCGTCGCCACCCTCGACGACTCCCTCGCCGCGCTGGAGGGCGTCGCCGCGGGCGACACGGACGCCCTGCCGACCTGCGACGGCGCTACCCCGATCAACTGACGACGGCGGTCTTCCGGCCGGCGACGGCGGGTCTCGATACGCCCCTGCGGGCTACTCGACCAGCATGCGGTGGTGCCGGCGTCTCCGAGTCGCATCGAGTCGCGACGCGCTCCCTTCATGCTGATCGAGTAGCGCGCGGAGCGGGCGTATCGAGATCCACCGCCCGCCCGAGCCGCCCTGTCCGCTCAGGGCGGAGCGCGGGCCCGCTCCCTGAGGGCGACGCTCAGGTCCCCCCGGCGGTCGTCGCCTACCATGGGGAGCCTCCCGTCACATCTCTACAGCAAGAGGCTTATCCGTGAGTTCTGCAGCAACCGAAGCCCCCCCGCGCAAGAGACGGAGCGTTCTCGCCGTCACGGTCGTGGTGGTCGCCGTGCTGGTGGTGGCGTTCTTCGTCTTCGCCGGTCTCTACACCGACATCCTCTGGTACGACCAGCTCGGGTTCCTCTCGGTGCTCACGACGCAGTGGTTCGCCGCGGGCGGGCTCTTCGTCATCGGCTTCGTCGCGATGGCCGTCCCCGTCTTCGTGAGCCTGACGCTCGCCTACCGGCTGCGCCCGGTCTACGCGAAGCTCAACTCGCAGATCGACCGCTACCAGCAGGTCGTCGAGCCGCTGCGGCGCCTGGCAACCTTCGGCATCCCGGCCGTGCTCGGCCTCTTCGCCGGCGTCTCCTCGTCCACCCGCTGGCAGACGAGCCTGACCTTCTGGAACCGCACGCCCTCGGGCGACGTCGATCCGCTGTTCGGCCTGGACACGTCCTTCTACCTCTTCGAGCTGCCCTTCTACCAGAGCATCGTCGGCTTCGCCTCGGCCGTCCTCATCATCTCGGCGCTCGCCACCCTGGCCACCGGCTACCTCTACGGTGCGATCCGGATCAACGGCCGCGAGGTGCGGATCTCGAAGTCGTCGCGCATCCAGCTCGCGATCATCGCCGCGCTCTACCTGCTGGTGCAGGCGGTCAGCCTCTGGCTCGACCAGTACGCGACCCTCAGCCGTCAGGGCGCCCGCATCACCGGCGCGACCTACGCCTCCGTCAACGCGACGATCCCGGGCCTGCAGATCCTCGCCGCCATCTCCGCGCTGATCGCCGTGCTCTTCATCATCACGGCTTTCATCGGCCGCTGGCGTCTGCCCGTCATCGGCACCGCGCTCCTCATCGTCGCGAGCCTGCTCGTCGGCTCGCTCTACCCCTGGGTCGTGCAGAAGTTCCAGGTCGAGCCGAACGAGCGCACGCTCGAGCAGCCGTACATCCAGGACAACATCGACATGACGCGGCAGGCCTACGGCGTCTCGGACGTCCAGGTCATCCCGTACGACGCGACCACCGACGCCGAGCCGGGCGCGCTGCGCTCCGACGCGGAGACCACGGCGAACATCCGCATCCTCGACCCGGCCGTCGTGACCGACGCCTTCTCGCAGCTGCAGCAGTTCCGTCAGTACTACTCCTTCGGCGACCAGCAGAACGCGCTCGACGTCGACCGCTACTCGATCGACGGCTCGACGCAGGACGCCGTGGTCGGCGTCCGCGAGCTGAACCTCAACGGCCTCGGCACCAACCAGACCTGGTACAACCAGACCCTCGTCTACACCCACGGCTACGGCCTGGTCGCCGCCTACGGCAACCAGCGCTCCGCCGACGGCGAGCCCGTCTTCATCGAGTCCGGCGTCCCGACGACCGGCGACCTCGGCGACTACGAGCCCCGGATCTACTTCGGCGAGAACTCGCCCGGCTACTCGATCGTCGGCGGCACCGGCGACCGCAACATCGAGCTCGACTACCCGTCGGGCACCGAGGGCGAGCAGCAGACCTACACGACGTTCGACGGCGAGGGCGGACCGTCGCTCGACAACGTCTTCAAGAAGCTGGTCTACGCGATCAAGTTCCAGTCCGAGCAGATCTTCCTCTCGGACGGCGTCAACGACCAGTCGCAGATCCTCTACGACCGAGACCCGGTGCAGCGCGTCCAGAAGGTCGCTCCCTACCTGACGCTCGACTCGGACGCCTACCCGACCGTCGTCGACGGCCGCGTGGTCTGGGTGGTCGACGGCTACACCACGTCCGCGGACTACCCGTACTCGGAGGTGCAGAGCCTCTCGCAGGCGATCGCCGACACGAACACGCAGCAGCAGTTCCCGACCGACGACGTCAACTACATCCGCAACTCGGTCAAGGCCACGGTCGACGCCTACGACGGCAGCGTCACGCTGTACGCCTGGGACACCGAGGACCCGATCCTGCAGACCTGGCAGAAGATCTTCCCGAGCACCGTCGAGCCGATCAGCGAGATGTCGGCCGACCTGCTGAGCCACGTCCGCTACCCGGAGGACCTCTTCAAGGTGCAGCGCGCCGTGCTCGGCACCTACCACGTCACCGACGCGGGATCCTTCTACTCCCGCGAGGCCGCGTGGTCCACGCCGAACGACCCGACTTCGGGCGGGGCGAGCGCCGCGGCGGTCGGCGGCGGGGACACCCTGCAGCCGCCGTACTACCTGACGCTGCAGACGCCCGACGTCGAGACGCCGTCGTACTCGCTGTACTCCACGTACATCCCCGCGAGCACACCCGGCAGCGCGGCGAGCCGCAACGTGCTCACCGGGTATCTCGTCGCCGACTCGGACGCGGGCTCGACGGAGGGCGCGGTGGCCGACGGCTACGGCACGCTCCGCCTGCTCGAGCTGCCGAGCGACGACACGGTGCCCGGCCCGGGTCAGGTGCAGAACGCGTTCAACACCGATCCGACGGTCGCGAACCAGCTCGCGCTGCTGCAGCGCGGTGACACCACCGTGACCCGCGGCAACCTGCTCACCCTGCCGGTCGGCGGCGGTCTGCTCTACGTCCAGCCGATCTACGTCAGCTCGAACGGCGACACGAGCTTCCCGCTCCTGCAGAAGGTGCTCGTCGCGTTCGGCGACGACATCGCCTTCGAGGACACCCTCGACGCCGCGCTCGACAGCCTCTTCGGCGGCGACTCGGGAGCGGACGCGGGCGACACCGGGACGGTCGTCACGCCGACCCCGACGCCGACCGACACGGCGGACCCGGGGACCGGTGACACCGGGACGGGCGACGCGGGCACGGAGACCGGCGGCACCCCGACCGGTGACCAGACCGAGCTCCAGGCGGCGCTGAGCGACGCGAGCACCGCTCTCGCCGCCCGCGAGACGGCCCTCCGCGCGGGCGACCTGACCGCGTTCGCGGCGGCCGACGAGCAGCTCACGGAGGCGCTCCAGCGGGCGCTGGCGGCCGAGGGGCAGCAGTAGGCCGATGGTCCAGGTCGATCGTGGCGAGCACCTGCGTGCAGGGGAGTGGCTCGATCCGAACCGGGAGTACTGGGAGGGGCGTGCCGGCGACGGCGCGCCCCTCCGGGCGTTCACGGCGGCGGTGCCGGCCGGCGCGCGGGTCCTGCGCCTGCAGTGCGGGGCCGGCGCGGACGCGCTCCTGCTGGCCGAGCGCGGGCAGGACGTCATCGGCGTCGACTTCTCGATGCCGGCCGTCCGCCTGGCGCGGCAGGCGGCGAGCGAGCGCGGTCTCGCGGAGCGCACCCGCTTCGTCTGCACCAACCTCTACGAGCTGCGGCACATGCTGCCCGAGCCCGACGGGTTCGACGCCGTCGTGACGACCCTGGACGCCATCGCGTGGCTCCCCGATCTCGAGGAGTGGGCGCGGATCGTCGAGTGGTTCCTCGTTCCCGGCGGCACGGCGGTCGTCGGCGTGCAGGCGCGCCCGCGCGTCGTCGACCCGGCGGTGCACACCTGGGAGCGCTCGGCGGACGCGGTCGCCGCGGCCCTCCGCGGGACCGGTCTCGACGCGGCCGCGGGCGCCCTCGAGGGTGTCGCGTGGACCGCGACGAAGCCGGACTGAGCGTCCACGGTCGTCCCGCGCGGAGCACCACCCGCCCCGCCCTCGTCCGCGATTTGCATCGGCTCTGATCCCCGTGTAATGTCTCTTCTTGTGCCGCGGGGTGGAGCAGTTCGGTAGCTCGCTGGGCTCATAACCCAGAGGTCGTAGGTTCAAATCCTGCCCCCGCAACAAGAAGACGGAAGCCGGTCGCGAAAGCGGCCGGCTTTCGTCGTTAACGGGCTTCCGTCGTCAACCGCGGTCTCCGACGGCGCTATGAAACCGCGTCGATGACGCTCAGGACGTTGCCGGACGGGTCGCGGAACCAGGCGATCGTCGGCCCCCGCCCGCGCATGACGCCGTTCTCGTCGGTCGGCATCTCGCCGTCCGAGTAGATCTTCGTGACGACGCCGGAGTCGTTGAGGGCCGCGACCGCCGCATCGACGTCCTCGACGGCGAAGTTCAGGATCGTGAACTCGGCCGGCACGTGGTTCGGCTTCGGGTAGGCGATGGCGCTCCCGCCGCCGGGCAGGGCGATGTCGAGGATCCCCATCGCGTTCACCGACACCTCGAGCCCGAGGACGTCGCCGTAGAACGCCCTCGCCGCTTCGACGTCCTGCACGCTGAACCCGCTGAAGGCCCGCTCGCTCCGGATCATGACCAGCTCCCGTCCGCGCGGCGCCGTCGCCGCGCCTGCGCGCGACGCTACTCCGCCGGTCGCTGGATCACGAGGAGCACGTTGCTGACGTGGGACTGTGGTCGCGCATGCTGGTCGAGTAGCCCCGCAGGGGCGTCTCGAGACCCACCGCCTCCCGCAGGCCGGGTCTGCCGACGCGTCGTTCTGGCGCCGGTGGATCTCGATACGCCTGCTCCGCGGGCTGCTCGATCAGCAGGAGGGGCCCACTCGGCGGGAGCCCCGAGTCGCTCGGTGTGTCGGGCCGGGGCGCACGCTATCCTCGTCCGGGATGCGAAGGGTGCTGGTGTGAGCGACGAACAGGTGGACGAGACCGCAGGAGCGACCCGGGACGGGTCCGCGAGCGAGGGGATCCACCTCACCCGGCGCAGCCGGCGGGACGCCGAGTCCGCCGCGCAGGCCCAGCGTCCGACCCCCCGCACCCGCCCGGTGCCCGTCGCCCCCGTCGCGGTGCGCACGCCCGTCCTCGCGAGCGTCGCGCCGGTCCGCCGCCGCCGGGGTCGCGTCCTGCGCACCACCGTCAGCACCGTCGCCGCCGCCGCTATCGCCGGAATGGTCGCCGTGATGGCGCTGCCCGCCTACTCCTTCGACACGGCACCCGACTCGCAGGCCGCGATCGAGGCCGCCGCCCGCGTCCAGGCGCTCGGCAACCAGAAGCTCACCGTCGCCTCGACCGCCGTGCAGGAGCAGGTCATCCGCGACTCCTTCACCGCGCCCACGCAGGCGCAGCTCGACGAGGCCGCCGCTCAGGCGCGCGCCCTCGCCGCCGCCGCGGAGAAGGCGGCGGCCGACGCCGCCGCGGCCGCAGCAGCGGCAGCCGCCGAGGAGGCCTCCGGCACGTCCTCCGCCGCCGCGTCCCCGAGCCGCTCGGGCGGCACCAGCAGCTCCGTCACCCCCCGCGAGGAGGGCGACGACTACCCCTGGCGCGACGCGCTGACCGACGACCAGGGCGGCGGGCTCTCGCCGCTGCGCTACTACTACCGCGAGTGCGTCGACTTCGTCGCCTGGCGCCTCAACCGCGACCAGGGCTCCACCGGGGCTCCGTTCAAGTGGACCTGGGGCAACATGACCCCCGGCGGCGGCAGCGCCTACGCCTGGGCCGGTCAGTGGGCGTCGCACGGCTGGGAGACCAGCAGCACCCCGGTCCCCGGCGCGGTCGCCTGGTTCAACGGCAACCACGTCGCGTACGTCCAGTCGGTCAACGCCGACGGCACCGTCTCGCTCGAGGAGTACAACTGGGGCAACGACCACGCGTACCACGCGCGGACGGTCCCGGCCTCGAGCGTCGCGCTCTTCCTCTACCCGCCGAGCTGATGGCGGCGCAGCGCAGGGCCTCGGCGCGAAAGGCCGCTCGGCCCGCGAGCGCGGCGGCCGTCGGCTTCGCCGTCGCGCAGTTCGCCCCCACCGACGACCGCGCGGCGAACCTCGCCGTCATCCGCCGGCTCGCCGGGATCGCCGCCGAGCGCGGCGCGAGCGTCGTCGTCCTGCCCGAGTACAGCTCGTTCTTCGTCGATCCGCTCGGTCCCGAGCTCGTCGCGGCGGGCGAGGCGCTCGACGGCCCCTTCGTCCAGGGGCTCGGCGTGATCGCCCGCGAGCTCCGCGTCCACCTCGTGGCCGGCATGGTCGAGTCGGTCGACGACGGCCGGCGCATCGCCAACACGCTCGTGGCCGTCGACGCCGGGGGAGCGGTCGTCGCGACGTACCGCAAGCTGCACCTGTACGACGCCTTCGGCCAGACCGAGTCCGACTGGGTCGCGCCCGGCGAGATCGACGTCCCGCAGACCTTCGAGGTCGGCGGCCTCGTGGTCGGCCTGCAGACCTGCTACGACCTGCGCTTCCCCGAGGTGACCCGCTGGCTCGTCGACGCGGGCGCCGACGTGGTCGCCGCTCCCGCCGAGTGGGTCCGCGGCCCGCTCAAGGAGGCGCACTGGCGCACCCTGGTCACCGCCCGCGCGCTCGAGAACACGATCTACCTCGTCGCCGCGGACCAGACCCCGCCGATCGGGGTCGGCACGAGCATGATCGTCGACCCGATGGGCGTCGAGATCGCGACGCTCGGCGAGGTCGAGGACGTCGCGGTCGCCTGGCTCTCGCAGGAGCGCATCGCCGCGGCCCGGGAGAAGAACCCCGCCCTCGCGCTGCGGCGCTTCGAGGTCCGCCCCGTCCGGGCCGGCCGCCGGTCAGCCGCGGCGCGCGAGTCCCGCTAGCCGCTCCGCCGCGCTGTCGAGGACCTCGAAGCGCTTGCAGAACGCGAACCGCACGAGCGAGCGGTAGGCGTCGGCGTCCGCGGCGCTGCAGAACGCCGACACGGGCACCGCGACCACTCCGGTCAGCCCGGGCAGCGCCCGGCAGAAGGCGACCCCGTCGTCCCAGCCGAGCGGAGTGGCGTCGGCGACGACGAAGTACGACCCCGCGGATCGTGACACCGTGAAGCCGGCCGCCGCGAGCCCTGCCGACAGCACGTCGCGCTTGCGCTCCAGGGTCGTCGCGATACCGGTGAAGAAGGAGTCGGGGAGCTCCAGGCCGACGGCGATCGCGCCCTGGAACGGCGATCCGCTGACGTAGGTCAGGAACTGCTTCACGGCGAGCACCGCCGTGATCAGCTCGCGCGGGCCGGTGATCCAGCCGATCTTCCAGCCGGTGGTGCTGAAGGTCTTGCCGGCCGACGACACCGTGAGGGTGCGCTCGCGGGCCCCGGGCAGGGTCGCGATCGGCACGTGGGCGCCGTCGAAGCGCAGGTGCTCGTAGACCTCGTCCGTCACGATCAGCGCGTCGTGCCGGTGCGCGAGACGCACGATCAGCTCGCGCGTCTCGGCGGGCAGCACCGAGCCGGTCGGGTTGTGCGGATCGTTGACGAGGATGACGCGGGTATGGTCGGTGACCGCGGCGGCGAGCTCCTCGTGGTCGACGTGGAAGTCCGCACCGCGCAGCGGGACCGTGCGGTGCACGCCGCCGGCCAGCGCGATCAGGGCGCCGTAGGCGTCGTAGTGCGGAGTGAAGGTGACGACCTCGTCACCGGGCTCGAGGAGCGCGAGCAGCGTCGCGGCGAGCGCCTCCGTGGCGCCCGTCGTGACCAGCACCTCGCCGTCCGGGTCGACGGCGAGATCGTAGAACCGCCGCTGGTGCGCGGAGACGGCCTCGCGGAGCACCGGGAAGCCGAGCCCGGGCGGGTACTGGTTGAGGCCTGCGGAGATCGCCGCGCGCGCGGCCTCGAGCACCTCCTGCGGACCGTCCTCGTCCGGGAAGCCCTGGCCGAGGTTGATCGCCCCGGTCCGCGCGGCGAGCGCGCTCATCTCGCTGAAGACGGTGGCGGCGACCTCGCCGCTCGGGCCGAGAAGACCGGCGCCGGCGGCGGCGCGGGTCCAGGATCCGGGGATGCTCACCCCGCCAGTCTGGTGGCTGAGTGGCCGCTCCCGCGCCCCTCGGGCATTGGCGTGCCGCTCGCAGGCCCGTCATAAGGAACGCACAGGTTCGCTGGTCAAGCTATCCCCGCTTGGAAGGAGCACCACCCATGACCGAGAGTCACGACGGTCCTCGTCAGCCGGAGGATCCCCGCACGCCGGAGGATCGCCGCCACGAGGCGAACCAGCCCATCTCCGGCGAGCACACCCCCGGACAGCCCACCTCCCCCGCGGGCACCGGAGCGCCGTCGTCGTCCACCGGGGCCACCGAGCCCCTCCCGTCCTACACTTCGAACTCCGCGGAGGGCAACCAGGCGCAGCCGGTCCCGCCGACCCCGCGCTACGGCCAGTTCGCGCCTCCGGCCGCGCACACGGTGCAGAGCACCGAGCAGCCGCCCGTCGGCGAGAACGGCTCCTTCGGCGGCGGCCAGCCCCCGCTCGGCTCGACCGCTGCGACCAAGCGCCGCGCCGGAGTCGGCGTCGTCGCGGCCCTCGCCATCGGCGCGGTCGTCGGCGGGGTCGCCGGCGCCGGCGTCTTCGGCCTCTGGTCCGCCTCCAACGGAGCCGGCACCCGCGTGGTGTCCTCCAGCGGCTCGCAGACCATCACGGTGAACAACGCCGAGGACGCGACCACCGCGACCGCCGTCGCCGCCAAGGCCACCCCGAGCGTCGTGACGATCGCCGTCGCCGGCAGCTCCTCGTCGGGCACCGGATCGGGCATCGTCCTCTCGAAGGACGGCTACGTCCTCACCAACACCCACGTCGTCACCCTCGACGGCCAGATCTCGGACGGCGCGGTCTCCGTCACCACGTCGGACGGCCGCATCTTCACCGCGACGATCGTCGGCACCGACCCGACGCTGGATCTCGCCGTGATCAAGCTGGCGGACGCGACCGACCTGGTCCCGATCACCTTCGCGGACTCCTCCGAGGTCAACGTCGGCGACACCGCCGTCGCGATCGGCGCTCCGCTCGGCCTCTCCGGCACCGTCACCGACGGCATCGTGAGCGCGCTGAACCGCAGCATCCAGGTCGCCTCCTCGGCCGCCCCCGACGACTCGGGCGACAGCTCGAGCGGCGGCACCGAGAGCCCGTTCAACTTCGACATCCCCGGGCAGACCCAGCAGACGCCCGCGACGAGCACCATCTCGCTGCCCGTCATCCAGACCGATGCGGCGATCAACCCCGGCAACTCGGGCGGCGCGCTGCTCGACAGCGACGGCGAGCTGATCGGCGTCAACGTGGCGATCGCGAGCGCCGGTCAGTCCTCGGGGTCGAGCGGGCAGTCGGGCAACATCGGCGTCGGCTTCGCCGTCCCCAGCGCGGTCGCCGAGCGCGTCGCGAAGGAGATCATCGCGAACGGCTCCGCCACGCACGGCCTCCTCGGCGCGAGCGTCTCGGACTCCACCGAGGACGTCCTCGGCGCGAGGATCCAGGAGGTGACCAGCGGCGGAGCCGCCCAGGCCGCCGGTCTCGCCGCGGGCGACATCGTCACCGGAGTGGCCGGGACGCCGATCACGAGCGCCTCCGACCTCACCGCCCAGGTGCGCGCGCAGGCCGCGGGCGCGGACGTCCAGCTGACCTACGTGCGCGGCGGCAAGACCTTCGAGCTCGACGTCACGCTGGGCACGATGGCCACCAGCTGACCCTCTCCGCACCGAGCAGCCGCCCCCGGGGATCCGTCCCCGGGGGCGGCTGCTCGTCCGCGGGGCGGCGCGCGGGCCGCTGGTAGTGTGGGGCGCCCGCGTCCGGTCAGGACGCCCGGCCCCGCCTCACGAACTGGACCCATGCAGCCCGAGATCCCGACGGACGACCTCCCCGATCTGCCCGGCGTCTCCTACGTGATGCCCGTGCTCAACGAGGTCACCCACGTGCGGGCGGCGGTCGACTCGCTGCTCGCTCAGGACTACGCCGGCCCGTTCGACGTCGTCCTCGCGCTGGCGCCGAGCATCGACGGCACCGAGCGGCTCGTCGCCGAGCTCAGCGCCGCCGACGAGCGGATCCGCGTCGTCGCCAACCCCGTCGGCTCGACTCCCGCCGGGCTGAACGCGGCGATCCGCGCGTCGCAGCACCCCGTCGTCGTCCGCGTCGACGCCCACTCCGTCCTCCCGCACGACTACGCGCGGATCGCCGTCGAGGCGCTGCAGCGCTCGGGCGCCGCGAACGTCGGGGGAGTGATGGCGGCCGAGGGGCTCACCCCGTTCCAGCGCGCCGTCGCCCGCGCCTACGGCTCGCGGATCGGCCTCGGCGGCACCCCGCACCACGTCGGCGGCGAGGAGGGTCCGGCCGACACCGTGTACCTCGGCGTCTTCCGACGCTCCGCCCTCGAGCGCGCCGGGCTCTTCGACGAGCGGTTCAAGCGCGGGCAGGACTGGGAGCTCAACCGCCGGCTGCGCGAGGCGGGCGGACTCGTCTGGTTCACGCCGCGGCTCACCGTCACCTACCGCCCCCGGCCGTCGATGCGGGCGCTGCTGCGGCAGTTCCTCTCCACCGGGATGTGGCGGGGCGAGCTGACCCGGCTGTTCCCGGCGTCGCGCTCCCTCCGCTACTTCGCACCCCCCGTCCTCGTGGCGCTGCTCGCCCTGGGCCTGCTCGCCGGCGTCGCCGGAGCGGTGCAGGCGCTGCTCGGCGCCGCGCCGTGGCTGCTGCTCGGGCTCGTCGTCCCGGTCGGCTACCTGCTGCTCGTCGCGGCCGCGACGCTCGCCGTCGCCCGCGCCGACGGGCCGCGCGCGATGCTGTGGTTCCTCGTCGTGATCCCCTCGATCCACGTCGCCTGGGGCACCGGCTTCGTGCTCGGCTTCGCGGGCCTCACCAGCAACATCGCGGCGCACCGCCACCAGGGCACGGCCGACACCGCCGCCGACACCGCGAGGGACGCATGACCAGCACCGCCAGACCGCGATCGATCGCCGAGCTCCGCGCGGTCGCCCAGCCGCCGGAGGTCCGCGGACGCCGCAACGCGGAGCATTGGACCGCCTCGCTCTACCTGCGCCGCTTCTCGCCGTATCTGACCATGCTGCTGCTGCGCACCTCGATCTCGGCCAACGGCGTGACCGGGCTGATGATCCTGGTCGGCTGGAGCGCCGCCGCCGCGCTGCTGATCCCCGGGATCGCCGGCGCCGCCCTCGCGCTGATCCTCGGGCAGCTGCAGATGCTCGTCGACTGCTGCGACGGCGAGGTCGCGCGCTGGCGCCGGACCTCGTCGCCGGCGGGCGTCTTCCTCGACAAGGTCGGCCACTACACGACCGAGTCGCTGATCCCGATCGCCCTCGGTCTGCGCGCCGCCGGCCTCCCGTTCGACGCCCCCGAGGACTTCCTGTGGACGACGATCGGCCTCGCTCTGGCGCTGGTGATCGTGCTGAACAAGGCGCTCAACGACATGGTGCACGTCGCGCGGGCGAACGCCGGGCTGACCAGGCTCGCCGACACGAAGGGGGAGGCGACGCCGTCCTCCTCGTCCCTCGCGCGCCTGCGCCGCGCCGCGCGGTTCCTGCCGTTCCACCGGCTGTACCACTCGGTCGAGCTGACCATGCTGGCCTTCGCCGCGAGCCTGGTCGGACTGGTGGTGGGCGCCGGCACCGCCGATCGCGTGCTGGTGTCGGCGCTGCTGCCGCTCGCGCTCCTCGCGCTCGTCGGCCACTTCGTCGCGATCATGGCCTCCAAGCGTGTCCGGTCCTGAGCGGGTGACCGGCGCGGTGCCGCGCGTCGGCGTCGTCGTGCTCACCCAGGGCACGCGCCCCGACGACCTGGCGGCCGGGCTCGCGAGCGTCCTCGCGCAGGAGGGGGTCGAACTCGACGTCGTCTGCGTCGGCAACGGCTGGGCGCCCGAGGACCTGCCGGACGGCGTCCGCGCGCTCGCCCTGCCGGAGAACCTCGGCATCCCGGCCGGCCGCAACGCCGGCGTGCCGGTCGTCGCGGGCGACTACCTGTTCTTCCTCGACGACGACGCGCGCGTGCCGTCGCCGAGCTTCCTCCGCGACGCGGTCGCGCTGCTCGCCTCGCCGCGCCGGATCGGCATGGTGCAACCGCGGGTCGACAGCGTCGACGGCACTCCCGCGCCCCGCCGCTGGACCCCGCGCATCCTCAAGGGCGACCCGCGCCGCTCCGGACCGGTGTTCTCGGTCTGGGAGGGCGCGGTCGTGCTGCGGCGCGACGTCTTCGAGCAGACCGGCGGCTGGGCGGCTCCCTTCTTCTACGCGCACGAGGGCATCGAGCTGGCCTGGCGGGTCTGGGACACCGGGCGCAGCACCTGGTACGCGGGCGAGCTCGTCGCTCAGCACCCGGTGATCCAGCAGACCCGGCACGCCGACTACTACCGGCTGAACGCCCGCAACCGGGTGTGGCTCGCCCGGCGCTCTCTGCCGGCTCCGCTCGCGCTCGCCTACGTCGGCTCGTGGACCGCGATCCAGTGCCTGCGCTGGCGGAACGACCGCCGGGCGCTGCGGGCCTGGTTCGCCGGCTGGCGCGAGGGCTGGACCGCCGACCCCGGGGAGCGCCGCATTGTGGCAGGCCGGACGCTGCTGCGCATGACGGTCGCCGGGCGTCCCCCGATCGTCTAGCATCGGGGAATCCGCCCCCCGCCGGGCGGACGCCCCTCGGAAGGACGACGGTGTTCGATTCGACGCAGCCCCCCTCGACAGCTCTGCCCGGTGCAGTGCTGGACGAGCCGGTGCCCACCCCCGACGACCTGATCACGGCCGTGCGCTCCCGCGTGAACACCGTCGGCGGAGCAGTCGCCGATCCGGAGTTCCAGGCGCGGCTCGACGCGCGCCTCCCGCGCCTGGTCGACCTGCTCGCCGCGGTCTACGCGCGCCGCGACGACCTCGTCGAGCAGATCGTCGCCCTGGTCGAGCTCGCCGCGACCTCCTGGCAGGAGCGCCCGGAGGACCTGCGCGCGCTCGATCGCGCCCGCGGGCAGCACCCGGACTGGTTCCTCTCCAACAAGGCCCTCGGCGGCGTCTGCTACGTCGACCGCTTCGCCGGCGACCTCGCGGGGCTGCGCGCCGAGATCCCGTACTTCCGCCAGATCGGGCTGAACTACCTGCACCTGATGCCGGTCTTCGATGCTCCGGAGGGGGAGTCGGACGGCGGCTACGCGGTGTCCAGCTACCGCCGCGTGCGCCCTGACCTCGGCGACATGGACGATCTGCGACTGCTCGCGGGCGAGCTGCGCGAGCACGGCATCGCGCTGGTCGTCGACTTCGTCTTCAACCACACCTCGAACGAGCACGAGTGGGCGCGGAAGGCGCTCGCGGGCGAGCAGCGCTACGAGGACTACTACTGGATCTTCCCGGATCGCGAGCAGCCCGACGCGTTCGAGGGCACCACCCGCGAGATCTTCCCGGACGACCACCCCGGCTCCTTCGTGCCGCTCGAGGACGGGCGCTGGGTGTGGGCGACGTTCCACCGCTACCAGTGGGACCTCAACTACTCGAACCCCGAGGTCTTCCGCGCGATGGCCGGCGAGATGCTCTTCCTCGCCAATCAGGGCGTCGACGCGCTGCGGATGGACGCGGTCGCCTTCATCTGGAAGGAGCTCGGCACCACCTGCGAGTCGCAGCCCGAGGCGCACCTGCTGCTGCGCGCGTTCAACGAGGTCTGCCGGCTCGCCGCGCCGTCGCTGCTGTTCAAGTCCGAGGCGATCGTGCACCCCGACGAGGTGATCGAGTACATCGACCTCGAGGAGTGCCAGCTCTCCTACAACCCGCTGCAGATGGCCCTGACCTGGGAGGCGCTCGCGACGCGCGACGTCCGGCTGCTCGCCCAGGCCCTCGAGCGGCGCCACGCGCTGCCGGCCGGCACGGCGTGGGTCAACTACGTCCGCGGGCACGACGACATCGGCTGGACCTTCGCCGACGAGGACGCGGCCGAGTTCGGCATCGACGCGGCCGGGCACCGGCGCTTCCTCAACGACTTCTACACCGACCGCTTCGAGGGGACCTTCGCCCGGGGCGTGCCGTTCCAGGAGAACCCGCGGACGGGCGACCGGCGCGTGTCCGGCACGACCGCCTCGCTCGCGGGAGTCGAGGCGGGCGACCCGTACGGAATCGACCGGGTGCTGCTCGCCCACTCGATCGCGCTCAGCACCGGCGGGCTGCCGCTGCTCTACCTCGGCGACGAGGTCGGCCAGCTGAACG
This sequence comes from Rathayibacter sp. VKM Ac-2804, assembly GCF_009866655.1. Taxonomy (NCBI): domain Bacteria; kingdom Bacillati; phylum Actinomycetota; class Actinomycetes; order Micrococcales; family Microbacteriaceae; genus Rathayibacter; species Rathayibacter sp. VKM Ac-2804. The sequence continues at coordinate 3,056,370 of NZ_CP047420.1, read as the reverse complement.
ACCACGGCTACCTGGACGATCCGAGTACCGCGGGGGACTCCCGCTGGGTGAACCGGCCCCGCCGGCCCGCTGCCCGCTACGCCGAGCGCGAGACCCCGGGTGCCGACGCCGCCGAGATCTTCGGCGGGCTGCTGCACCTGATCGCGGTCCGCAAGCGGACCGACCTGTTCGCGGGGAACGCCCTCACGGTCTTCGACGCGGTGAACGACCACGTGCTCGGCTACCAGCGCCCGGGCGACGGCGAGGCGGTGCTCGTCCTCGCGAACGTCTCGGACGAGGCGCAGGAGATCGCTCCGGAGCGCTTCGGCGGCTTCGCGCCGGCGGCGCTCGACCTGGTCACCGAGATCGCCGTCGACCTGCGCGAGGGCTTCCGCCTCGCGCCCCTGCAGTTCGTCTGGCTCCGGGTGACCCCGGCGCCCTGAGTGCCGGAGGACACCGATCCCTGCTGGCCGAGCAGCCTCGCAAGGGCCCACCACATGCTGGTCGCCGCTCCGACTGCTCGATCGGCAGGCAGAACCCGGGCTTGTAGCCTGGACCGATGACACCCGCACCCCGCGACGTCCTCGCCCGCCTGCTCCGGGACGCGACGCTGGCGCGCGGAGTGGCCCGCGACCTGCTCACCGCCCGGCGGGCTCGCCGCGACGTCGCCCGCGCGATCGCCGAGCGCGCGCCGCTGACGCCCGGCGTCTTCGAGATCGGCGTCTACTTCGCCGACGGCGACATCAACCTCTACCAGCTGCGCCAGTGGTACGCGCCGCTGCAGGAGCTCGCGAAGACCCACCCGGTCGTGATCCTCTCCCGGAACGCGACCGCCACCCGCGCGCTGCTGCGTGAGAGCCCCGTGCCGGTCGCGCACGTGCGCTCCGTCGCCGACCTCGAGACCGCCATCGACGAGCAGCCGCTGCGGATCGTGCTCTACGTCAACCAGAACGCGCGCAACTTCCAGATGATGCGCTACGGGCGCCGCTGGCACGTCTTCGTCAACCACGGCGAGAGCGACAAGATGTACATGACGACGAACCAGTTCAAGGCCTACGACTACAGCTTCATCGCCGGGGACGCCGCGCTCGCACGCCTGCGCCGGGTGCTCTGGGACTTCGACTTCGACAAGCGAGCCCTCGCCATCGGCCGCCCGCAGGCCGACCACGTCTCCGGCCGCACGCCCTACCCCGCGGACGAGCGCCGGGTCGTGCTCTACGCCCCCACCTGGGAGGGCGACCGCCCGGCCGCGGGCTACGGCTCGATCCGCACCCACGGCGTCGCGCTCACCCGCGCCGTGCTCGCCGACCGCCGCTACCGCCTCGTCTACCGGCCGCACCCGCGCAGCGGCGCCGTCGACCCGGCCTACGGGGCGGCCGCCCGCGAGATCGTCGCCCTGATCGCGGCGGCGAACGCGGCTGATCCGGCCGCCCGGCACGTGCACGACACCTCCGCGGAGCTCGGCTGGCAGCTCACCGCCGACGTCGCGGTGCTCGACGTCTCGGCGATGGTCTACGACCGGCTGGCGACCGGCCGCCCGCTGCTGGTGACCCGGCCGATCAGCCCGGCGGCGGACGTCGACGAGTCCGGCTACCTCGGCGATGCGGAGTGGCTCCGCGCCGAGGACGCCGGCGGCGTCGTCGCGCGGCTGGAGAGCGTCGAGCACGACGACGCGGCCGTCGAGCGGCTGGAGCGCTGGGTCGCCCACTACTTCGGCGACACGAGCCCCGGAGCCGCGACCGCCCGCTTCCACGCCGCCGTCGAGCAGCTGCTCGCCGAGTGGGACCGGCACGCCGAGCTCCACCGCGACGACGTCGCCGTCGACGAGCGCGACCCCGAGCGCTGAGGGCCCGGCGAGCGCCCCGGCAGCGGCTCCTCGTCAAGCCTTCCGCCTCGGAACGGGCGGCCGTTCGCGCCCCGCTACGCTCGACGCATGATCACCCCGCGCGCCTTCGCCCGCTCCCGCCGGCGCCCCGCTGCGCCGGCCCAGCCCGCGGTGGAGCCCGACATCGTGGTGTCGAGCGACCCGGAGCGGCCGCAGTTCACCATCCGCTCGTTCCGGATCGGCCTCTTCGGCGGTCTCGGCGTGCTCGTCGCACTCGTGGTCGGCGGACTCGTCGTCTCGCTCGGCACCGTGCTCACCTACGTCTTCGTCGCGCTGTTCTTCGCGCTCGGTCTCGACCCGCTCGTCTCCTGGCTGGAGAGCAAGAGGATCCCGCGCGCTCTGGCGATCACGATCGTGCTGGCCTCGGTGCTGCTGATCTTCGCCGGGCTGCTGCTGTACATCATCCCGATCCTGATCGAGCAGCTCACCATCTTCGTGACCAGCGCTCCCCGGATCGTCTCCGACATCGCCTCGCAGCCGTGGGTGCTCGACCTCGAGCGGCAGCTCAGCGGTGTCGTCGACGTCGACTCGCTCATCGGCAACGTGCAGAGCTTCATCGGCAACCCCAACAACCTGCTCTCGCTCGGCGGCGGCATCCTCGCGGTCGGCAGCGGCATCGCCAGCGGCGTGACCGGCGCGATCATCGTGCTCATCCTCACCCTCTACTTCCTCGCGTCGCTGCGCTCGATGAAGTCGGTCGCCTACCGCTTCGCCCCGGCCTCCCACCGCCCGAAGGCGCGCGAGGTCGGCGAGGAGATCACCGGCGCGGTGGGCCGCTACGTCGTGGGCCAGGTGTCGCTCGCGGCGGTCAACGGCGTGCTGACCTTCATCCTGCTGCTGATCATCGGCGGTCCGGTGCCGGCGCTGCTGGCCTGCGTCGCCTTCCTCGGCTCGCTGATCCCGCTCGTCGGAACCATCTCGGGCGCCGTGATCATCTCGCTCGCCTGCCTGCTCGCCTCGCCGGTGACGGCCCTCGTCGCGGCGATCTACTACCTCGTCTACATGCAGGTCGAGGCGTACGTCCTCAGCCCGCGGATCATGAACCGCGCGGTGTCCGTGCCGGGTGCGGTCGTCGTGATCGCGGCCGTCGCGGGCGGGACGCTCGCGGGGGTGCTGGGGGCGCTCGTGGCGATCCCGGTGGCGGCGTCGGTGATCATCGTGGTGCAGAAGGTCGTGTTCCCGAGGCAGGACACGAAGTAGGGTCCACTTCGGCGCGTCGCTGCGCGACGGCGCGGGTGCGGTACCTCGTCGCGGCTCCTTCCCGCGCGCCTGCGGCGCGCCCGCCAGGCCCGAGCCAGGAGCCGCGACGAGGCACCGCACCCGCGCCTCGTGCCCGGCGGAGGGCCTCAGCGGCAGCATGCTGGTCGAGCAGCCCCGCAGGGGCGTATCGAGATCCTCTGTCCTCAGCAGGGCGGGTCTGCAGGCTGGTCTTCCGACGCTGGTGGATCTCGATACGCCCGCTGCGCGGGCTGCTCGATCAGCATGACGGCGCCGTAGGCGTGCTGGTCGAGTGGCCTTGCAGGGGCGCATCCATGCTGGTCGAGTAGCCCCGGAGGGGCGTGTCGAGACCCGCCGTCCTCAGTGGGGCGGGCCAGCAGGCTCGTCCTCTCCTGCAGGTGCGGCCTCAGCGGAAGGGCGGCAGCGTGCCGTCGACCGTGCCGGTGAAGGCGATCGCGGAGGCGGGGAGATCGGGCGCGGAGCCGGAGGCCGGGACCGGCGGCAGGGTGCGCGTGACCAGGGGGACGGTGCCGGCCCAGACGCCGGGGGTCTGGTCGGCGTCGTCGGAGGGGCCGGCGGCGCGGATCTTGAGGCTGGCCTCGGCGAGGGGAAGGCGGAGGACGAGGGTCGCGGCGATCTCGCGGGCGGTGCTGGGCCGAGTCTCGGCGGGGCGGCCGGGGAGGAAGCGCTCGGTCAGCAGGTCGAGGGCGCGGGCCTTGCCGGGGCCCTCGACGGCCTCGGCGCGGCCGAGGATCATCGCGGAGCGGTAGTTCATCGAGCTGTCGAACGCGGAGCGGGCGACGACCAGGCCGTCGACCAGGGTCACGGCGACGGTGAGCAGCGAGCCGCGGGCGGCCTCGCGCAGGAGGCCGCCGCCGCTGGAGCCGTGCAGGAGCAGGTCCTCACCATCGCGGGCGAAGAGGATCGGCAGCACGATCGCGGCCCCGTCGCGGACGACGGCCACGTGCGCGATCAGGGCCTCGTCGAGCAGGGCGTCGAGGGCGTCGCGGTCGAGGACCTGGCGGTCGCGCAGGCGGGTGACGCGCGTGCGGTCGGTGGTGCTGAGAGTGTCCATGGCTCGAGGATCGCGGCCGGGCTGGATCTGCGAGGATGCCAGGGGAGCACGTGTCGAGTGGTCCAGAGCGGGGGAGTCCATGGCGTCCGGCGATCTCGAAGTGCCGCTTCTGCTGAGCGTGCCGGAGCGCGGCTCCGTCCGCTCGGGGCTGGCCGAGGCGCTGCGGGCGGCGGTGCTCGACGGGCGCTACGGGGCCGGGGAGGCGATCCCGTCCAGCCGGGTGCTCGCGCAGCAGCTGGGAGTCTCGCGCGGCTCTGTCGTCGCGGCGGTCGATCAGCTGGTCGGCGAGGGCTACCTCGTCGCGCACCCGCGCGCGGCGGTGACCGTCGCGGCCGACGGGGTGGTCGTGCCCCTTCGATCGCGGGTGGAACGAGCGGAGTCGGCGGTGGTGCCGGCGCCCGTGCGGCTCGACCTGCGGCCGGGGCGGCCGGACACGCGCGACCTCGACGGGCCCGAGTGGCGGGCCGCCTGGCGCCCGGCGCTCTCGGCTCCGCCCTCGGAGCTGCCGTCGGCGGCGGGGCACGCGGGGCTGCGGGCGCAGGTCGCCGAGCAGCTGCGGCGCTCGCGCGGGATCGACGTGGAGGCGGAGGACGTCCTCGTGACGAGCGGGACCGCGGACGCCGTCGCCCTGCTGGTGCGGGCGGCCGCCGCGGCGCTCGGGCGCTCGGTGCGGGTCGCCGTCGAGGACCCGGGCTACCCGGCGGTGCGGCGGCGGCTGAGTGCCGAGGGGCACGAGGTCGTCGGGGTGCCGGTCGACGCCGACGGGATCGATCTGGACGCGCTCGCGACGAGCGGCGCCGATGTCGTGATCGTCACTCCGTCGCACCAGTACCCGACCGGAGGACGCCTGGCGCTCGCCGCCCGGCTGGAGCTGGTGCGCCGCGCGGCGACGGAGCGGCTCCTGGTGATCGAGGACGACTACGACAGCGAGTTCCGCTACGTCGGCGCACCGCTGCCGGCGCTCGCGTCGCTCGACGGCGGCGGGGGAGTGGCGCACGTCGGCTCGTTCTCGAAGACGGTGTCGCCGTGGCTGCGGGTGGCGTACCTGGCGCTGCCGCCCTCGTCGTGGCTGCACGCGGCGGTGCGGGGGGTCGACGCCGAGCGCGACGCCTCCGTCTCCGGTCCGACGCAGGAGGCGCTCGCCGCCTTCATGGCGGGCGGCGGCTTCCGGCGGCACCTGACCCGGTCGCGACGGCGCTACGCGCATCGGCGCGGGCTGGTCCGCGACTTCTCCGAGGGGATCGAGTGGGGCTCGGCCCGCGGGCTCGACGGCGGGCTGCACGTGGTGCTCGGGCTGCCCGCGCCGCTCTCGGCGGTGGCGGTCGTGGCGGCGCTCGCGGCGGAGGGGCTCCTCGTCGCACCGCTCGACGACTACGCGCTGGCCGACCGGGCGGAGGAGGAGGCGCTGGTGCTCGGCTACGGCAGCGCGAGCGATCTCGAGCTGACCACCGCGCTCAGCACGATCGACCGCACCGTCCGGGCGATGCTCGGCGGCGGTCCCGGCGTCCGTGGTATCCCTGGAGGATGACCGCCGACTCCGCCCTGCACATCACCGACGACGCCGACGCCGACGCGCTGCTCACCCGCGACCCGCTCGCCCTGCTGATCGGGATGCTGCTCGATCAGCAGGTCGCGATGGAGACGGCGTTCTCGGGGCCGCTGAAGCTCGAGCAGCGCCTGGCCGAGGAGGGGTCGTCCTTCGATGCGGCCGCGATCGCGGACTTCGACGAGGACCGCTTCTCCGAGCTGTCGCGCACGCCCCCGGCGATCCACCGCTATCCGGCCAACATGGCGGGCCGGGTGCAGACCCTCTGCCGCGCGATCGTCGACGACTGGGACGGCGACGCCTCGGCGATCTGGACCCGCGACGACCCCGACGGCCGCGAGGTGCTCGCGCGCCTCAAGGCGCTGCCGGGCTTCGGCGACCAGAAGGCCCGGATCTTCGTCGCCCTGCTCGGCAAGCGCCGCGGCTTCGAGGGCGCCGGCTGGCGCGAGGCCGCCGGCGCCTACGGCGAGGAGGACTCGTTCCGCTCGGTCGCCGACATCGTCTCGCCCGAGTCCCTCGCGAAGGTCCGCGCCACGAAGCAGGCGGCCAAGGCCGCCGCCAAGGCCAAGAAGTGAAGCTCCTCGCGCTGCTCGCGGCCCATGCTGCTCGAGTAGCCGCGCAGCGGCGTATCGAGACCGACGTCTGTTCGGTGGGTGGATCTCGATACGCGCCCCGCGGCCGCCACTCGATCAGCATGCTGCGTCTGCTGCGACGCCTGCAACTACTGCGGCTACGCCTGCTGCGGCGGCTGCAGCGCCTGCTGGACGGCCTGCTGAGCGAACCGCGGCCCTCCATGCTGGTCGAGTAGCCGCGCAGCGGCGTCTCGAGACCCGGGAACCGGATCGCCCCGGCGATTCGATTCCGCAGAGGCCGGGGCTAGAGGCGGTCGGCGAGGGCCGCGATGAGCGCCGCGCGGTCCTCGCGGAGGATCGAGGCGCCGGCGCCGGGGACCGTGCGCACCTCGGCGCCGTGGTCGGCGAGCACGCCGCTGAGCGAGGAGTGGCCGAGCGGGTCCTCCGGCAGCACGGCGAGCGTCGGCACCGCGAAGACGTCGGGAGCGTCGGCCGCACCGCGCGCCGTCAGGCCGGAGGCGGACTCCGGGTCCCAGAGTGCGTGCGCCGAGACGTCGAGCTCGATCTGCTCGTCGGTCCAGATCGGGTGGCGGTGGCGCAGCTCGTCGGCGTCGCCCTTCTCGACGTGCGCGATCGAGCCCCCGCGGCGCAGGGCGCTGGTGAGGCCCTTCGCGTCGGAGAAGGCGGGGTCGAGCAGGATCAGCCGCTCGGCGCCGTAGTCCGGGGCGAGCCGCGCGGCGACGACCGCGCCGAGGCCGTGCCCGACGATCAGGTCGGGCGACTGCAGCACCGAGGCGCGCACGTCCTCCGCCCAGTGCTCGACCGAGTAGGCCGGCGACTTCGGCGATCCGCCGTGGCCGGCGAGATCCGGCGCGACGACGCGGTAGCCGTGCTCGTGCAGCGTCGGCACCAGCGCGTACCAGATCCGCGAGTCCGAGCCGAGGCCGTGCAGCAGCAGCGCGACCTTCTCGCCGGTGCCGCCGTAGTCGCGGACGTAGAGCTCGAGCGGGTCGGCACCGGCGGCCAGCGCCTTCCGCTCCGCCCTCGTCGGCGGGAGCACGAAGACGTTCCCGAACTCGCGCGGGGCCGGCCCGAAGGCGTCCCGAGCGCTCTGCACGACCTTGCGGCCGAGCATCGCGTTGCCGACCCCGCCCAGCGCGGCGCCGATCCCGAACGGCATCGCCCGGCCGACCAGCCCGGCGCTCTGCTGCGCGAGGAAGTGCTTCGCGAACGACTTCTTGGCCCGGTCGGCGAGCTCCCCGACGAGGAACGACGGCAGCCCCTTGGTCACCACCGAGCCCCAGTACTGGTTCATCCCCGTGCTGGTCCCGGTGGCGTGCCCGGCGACCTGGCGCACCAGCTCGCTGCCGGAGGAGCCCATCATCAGCGTGAGCACGAGGGCGCGGGCGCGGTCCGGGTCCTCGAGGCGAATGCCGTGCACCTCGGTCACCGACTGCGCGAAGAGGGCGCTCGCCTCGAGGAAGCCGATGGCGCCGGCGCCGGAGAGGGCCACGGAGGCGGCGGTGCCGATGCCGGGGACGACCGCGGTCGCTCCGATGGCCGCGCCTCCGGCGGCGACGCTGGAGAGGTACTGCCGCTCGAGCGAGGTGATCAGCTGCTCGGGAGTCGCGTTCGGGCGGCGGCGGCGCAGGGCCCGGATGTTCGCGAGGACCGCCGGGCGCTGCACGGCGAGGACGCGATCGAGCACTCGGGCCAGCTGCGCGTTCTCGACGCCGGCACTGCCGGCCTGCTCGAGCTCGTCGCGGTCCTTGCGGTCCTTCTTCGAGGACATGTCTGCACTCCTGCGTCGTGAGGATCCGAGGAGCGCGGAGCCGAACGCTCCGGCTCGACCTGCCGTCACTCCGCGGCGGGCTGCGCTTTCGGCGCGTAGTCCTCAGAATACCGGGCCAGAACCTGATCGATCGGTCCGTCGAGCACCAGGGCGCCCTTGTCCAGGTAGAGCCCGCGGGTGCAGAAGCGGCGGAGGTCGCGCTCGTTGTGCGAGACGAAGAACAGCGTCCGGCCGGCCGCGAGGAGCTCCTCGATCCGGGCGTAGCACTTCTCGCGGAAGGCCTTGTCGCCGACGGCGAGGACCTCGTCGACGAGGATGATCGGCTCCTCGAGCCGCGACACCACCGAGAAGGCGATCCGCACCTTCATCCCGCTGGAGAGGTGCTTGTACGGGGTGTCGAGGAAGTCGCCGATCTCGGCGAACTCGATGATCGAGTCGAAGCGGTCGTCGACCTCGCGCTTGGACATGCCGTGCAGCCCGGCGGTGAGGTAGACGTTCTCGCGGACGCTGAGATCGGCGACGAAGCCGCCGGTGATCTCGATCAGCGGGGCGACGCCGCCGCGCACCTCGACCACGCCCTCGTCGGGAAGCACGACGCCGGCGACGAGCTTCAGCAGCGTCGACTTGCCCTGGCCGTTGCGGCCGACGACGCCGATCGCCTCGCCCGCGTGCACCCGCACGTCGAGCCCGCGCAGCGCCCAGAACTCGCCGGGCCGCGACCGGCGCGAACCGCCGGCGAAGAGGTCCTTGAAGGAGCGACGGCCGCGGCGGTTCCGCCGGAACCGGATCCCGAGACCCCGGCACTCGATCACGACGCGAGCGTCACCGGCAGGGGCGTGGCCGACGGGGGCGTCGCCGGCACGGTGCTCATCGGCGGAGGCCACCGTCACAGCTCCTTCAGCACCGCGCGCTCGGAGCGGCGGAAGACGATCAGACCGAGACCGAGCACGAGGAACGAGATCAGCACGGAGGTGAGGATGAGCGGCAGGTCGAGCTCGCTCGCGAAGAAGGTGGAGCGGTAGAGCGCGAAGATCCCGCTGAGCGGGTTGAGCGCGGCCCACGGGCGGACGGCCTCGGGCAGGTTCGCCGTCGAGTAGATGATCGGCGAGGCGTAGAAGAGGAAGCGCAGCACGAGCTTGATCGCGCGCTCCAGGTCGCGGAAGAAGACGACCAGGGGAGCCACCAGCAGGCCGACACCGAGGGTGAGCACGCCCTGCAGCAGGATCGCGAGCGGGAAGAGCAGGATCGCCGGCGTCACCGACGCCCCCGCGACGACCGCGAAGAGCACGAGCACGGGCAGGCTCGCGACGAACTCGATGCCCTTGGACAGCACGATCCGGCCGACCCAGATGGTGCGCGGGATCGACGTGGAGCGCACGAGCTTCGCCTCGCGGAGGAAGGCCCGGGTCGCGTCCGAGGTCGCCTGGTTGAACCACATCCACGGCAGCAGGCCCGCGAGCAGGAAGACGATGTACGGGTCCTCGCCGACCGACCGCTGGAAGACGACGGTGAAGACGAAGTAGTAGATGCCCGACATGACCAGCGGGTCGAGCACCGACCAGACGTAGCCGAGAGCGCTGGTCGCGTAGCGGACCGTGAGGTCGCGCTTGGTCAGCAGCCAGAGCGAGTGCCGGTAGCGCCAGGCCCGCGAGCGGTGCGGACGCAGGGCCGTCGCCGAATCGTCGACGCGTGCGGGACTGCTCACGGCGGAAGACTCCCCTCGCACGGCTCGGTTCGAGCCGGACGAGTCGCGAGCCTCAGACGAAGAGGTTCGCCCGCTCGAGATCCTCGGCGAAGTCCACCTCGACGGCGTAGAGGTCGGAGATGTCCATCGGCTCGACGAGCAGTCTGTCCTGCTCGATCGCCAACTCTATTCCACGCTCGAAGTAGTCCTGGGCGTCGACCCGGGCCAGCTGGCGGATGAGCGCCGGCTTGTCGGCGGCCGAGACGTAGTTGATCCCGACGGCCTCGCCGAGACCGCCCTTCACCGTCTTGGAGAGCTCGTCGATGTAGCCCTCGGCGCTGGTCGTGTACTTGACCTCCTCGTCGGACACCTTCGCGGTGTTGACGGTGACGAAGGAGACGTCCTTCGCGATGAGGTCCGCGGTGCGGTCGAGGATGCGCGGGTCGAAGACCACGTCGCCGTTCATCCAGAGCACGCCGCCCTGGCCGGAGGCCTGCAGGGCGCGGAGGAGGCTCTTGGAGGTGTTGGTCTGGTCGTACTGCTCGTTGTAGACGAACGTCGCCGACGGGAACGCCTCGATGATGTGCTCGAGCTTGTAGCCGACCACGATGCTCACCGGGACCTTCGTGCCGAAGGCGTGGTGGATGTTGTCGAACTGCTGCTGCATGATCGTGCGGCCGTCGTTCAGTGGCGTCAGCGGCTTCGGCAGGGAGCGGCCGAGCCGGCTCCCCATGCCCGCGGCGAGGATGACCACGGAGGCGGGCGTGCCGGTGGAACCGCCGGTGGGGGCGGCCTGGAAGGGCTTGCTCGTCATGTGTTCTCCTCGAGTCGAGTCGCCGCGGAGCGAGGTGTTCACCGCCGCGTAGCGATCCTTCACCGGCGTGCAGCGACCTGATCGCTTCCTGGGTCGCCACTTAGTGTACTGTGCACGCCTTCGAAGGCCAGGGGTTGCCAGGAGCCGTGTCGGCGGGGCGGATCTCGCGCGCCGCCCCGAGGGGCCCGGCGCGCCCCGTCGCCGTCCGGGGCGACTTGGTACCGTAGCGGGATGACGTCCGCGACGAACGCCGAGGAATCCGAGCGCGACGACGCTCCGGCCGCCGAGTCGCAGACTCCCGTCGAGTCCGCCTCCGCGGTGCCGCCGGCTCCCGCCGCGGAGCCCGTGCAGCCCGCCGCCGATCCCGTGCAGCCCGCCGCCGATCCCGAGCACCCCGTCGTCTTCGAGCTGCACGCCCTCACCCGCACCTTCGGCCGCACGGTGGCGGTCGACCGCATCGACCTCGCCGTCCGCGCCGGCACCTTCTACGGGATCATCGGCCCCAACGGAGCGGGGAAGACCACGACGCTCTCGATGATGACGGGGCTCCTCCGCCCGGATTCCGGCCGCGTGCTGGTGCACGGCGTGGACGTCTGGAAGGACCCGCGCGCCGCGAAGCCGCTGATCGGCGTGCTGCCCGACCGCCTGCGCCTGTTCGACCGGCTCACCGGTGCGCAGTTCCTCTACTACTCCGCGGCCCTGCGGGGGATCGACCGGAGGACCGCCAATCAGCGCACGGTCGAGCTGGCCGAGGCGCTCGGCCTGACCGACGCTCTCGAGCGCCTGATCTCCGACTACTCCGCGGGCATGGCCAAGAAGGTCGCGCTCGCCGGCGCCATGATCCACGCCCCCCGCGTCCTCGTCCTCGACGAGCCGTTCGAATCGGTCGACCCGGTCTCCTCCGCGGCCGTGATCACCGTCCTGCGCCGCTTCGTCGCGGGCGGCGGCACCGTCGTCCTCTCCAGCCACGGACTCGACTTCATCGAGCGCGTCTGCGACGACGTCGCCGTGATCGTGGGCGGGAAGGTCCTCGCCTCGGGCTCCGTCGAGGAGGTCGCCGGCACCGCGACGCTCGAGGAGCGCTTCCTCGAGCTCGCGGGCGGCAAGCAGATCGCCGAGGGGCTGCAGTGGCTGCACGACTTCTCCGGCTGAGGCTCGACGTCCTGCTCGGCGCCTTCCGCTCGGGCGCGCGGCGGACGGGCGGCGCCCTGCTCGGCCTCCTCGTCGTCGTGCTGTCCACGGCGGCGCTCCTCGCCGGCCTCGGCACGATCGAGCCGGGCTCCTGGCTCGCCCGCGACGCCGTCGTCGCCGGGGGAGCGGTGCTGACTCTCGGCTTCCTGGTGCTCCCGTTCCTGCTCGGGCCGAAGGACCCGATGGACCCGCGCGCGTTCCGGCTGTTCGGAATCCCGAGCGGCCGGCTCGCGGCCGCCCTCGCGCTGGCAGGGCTCGTCTCGGTGCCGGTGCTCGGCCTCGTCGTCGTGGCAGCGGCGACGATCCGGCTGTTCCCCGACGCCGGGGTCCTGGCCGTGGCCGGCCCGCTGCTCGGCGTCCTCACGGCCGCGCTGCTCACCCGCATCGGGCTCGCCGCCTCGTCGGCGCTGGTCCCCTCGCGCACCGCGCGCGAGCTGCTCGCGGTGCTCGGCCTCGTCCTCCTGCTCACTGTGCCGGTCGCCCTCGTGCTCGCCGCCGGGCTGGACTGGGGCGGCCAGGGCTCGGGGGCGCTGGAGCGCCTCGCCGAGGTCCTGGCCCCGACGCCCTTCGGCGCCGCATGGGCGATCGCGCCGAGCGCCGCGTCCGGGGCGGCGGCCGGCCCGCTGCTGACCGCGCTGCTCACCCTCGCCGCCGCCGCGGCGCTCTGGTGGCTGGTGGTCCGCGCGCTGACCGGGCGACCGGAGCGCACCTCCCGTCCGCCGCGCGGCCTCCGCCTCGGCTGGTTCGACGTCCTCGGCGGCACCCGCACCGGGGCGATCGCGGCGCGGAGCACGACCTACTGGGTCCGCGACCCCCGCTACCAGGCCTCGCTCGTCGCCGTGCCGCTGCTCCCGGTCCTCGCCGTGCTGCTCCTCGCCGTGGTGGGGGTGCCGTTCCCGCTGCTCTCGCTGCTGCCCGTGCCGCTCGTCGCGCTCTTCCTCGGCTGGTTCCTGCACAACGACGTGGCCTACGACGGCTCGGCCTTCTGGCTGCACGCCGCCGCGGGGGTGCGCGGCTGGTCGGACCGGCTGGGTCGCGCCTTCCCGACGCTGCTGCTCGGGCTCCCGATCGTCGTGCTCGGCTCGCTGGTCAGCAGCGCCACCTCCGGACTCGAGGACGCGCTGCCGATTCTGCTCGCGGTCAACGCCGCGCTCCTGCTGGTGCCCGCGGGGGTCGCGAGCGCCCTCTCGGCGCGGCTCGCCTATCCGGCGCCGCGGCCGGGCGACAGCGCCTTCGTGCAGCCGCAGGCGCCCGGAGCGGGCGGTGCCGGCGCGCAGGCGCTCGCCTTCGGGCTCGGGCTGCTGCTCGCGGCGCCGGCCGTCGTGCTCGCGGTGCAGGCGCTGTTCTTCGAGGGCGACCGGGACCAGGCGATCCTCGCCGGTCTCGCCAGTGCGGTCGGCGTCTTCGCCCTCGGCGTGCTGCTCGGCGGCTTCCTCTTCGACCGCCGCGCGGCCGAGCTGGTCTCGTTCACCAGCCGCTACTGAGCCTCGCCGAGCCCCGCCCGCTCCCGCGCTCCAAGCGTAGGATCGGAGCCATGACGTCCCGATTCGAGAACAGCAGCACCGACCCCCTCGAGGGAGGCGGAGGAACCGCCACCCTCGACCGCGAACTCGAGGAGCTCCTCAACCAGGAGACGATCGAGCCGGGCGACCACGAGCGCTTCTCCCACTACGTCCCGAAGGACAAGATCCTCGAGAGCGCGATGACCGGCAAGCCCGTCCGCGCCCTCTGCGGCAAGAAGTGGCTGCCGGGCCGCGACCCGGAGAAGTTCCCGGTCTGCCCCTCCTGCAAGGAGATCTACGCCCGGATGAAGTAGGGCGCGCGGCCCGGCCCGCATCGGGAGCCGGGCCCGCCCCTTCGCGGGCCCGCCCCGGTTCGGGGTGCTGTGCTCAGGCGTAGCGGGTCGGGATCACCGGGTCGCCGCGGCCGAGGCGCAGTGCGTCCAGCGGCAGCTCGAGCACGGCGTTCGCCCGGTGCTCGCGGGCGGCGGCGACGCCCTCGATGCCGAGGTGCTCGTCGCGGATCCGGCCGTCCTCGATGAGCGGCACCAGCAGGGCGCGCTCGTCCTCGCCGACGGCCCCCTCCGGGCCCGCCCCGACGTGCACGACCTCCTCGACGGCGACGCCGTCCTCGGTCAGGCGCCGGCCCGCCGACTTGCGCCCGCCGATGGAGGCCTTGGCCGCCGACTTCTTCGCGACCGAGACCCATTCGCCCGCGTCGTCCTCGTGCGCGACGAGCTTGTAGACCATCCCCGCGGTGGGGTGGCCGGAGCCGGTCGCGACCGAGGTGCCGACGCCGTAGGAGTCGACGGGGGAGGCAGCCAGCGCTGCGATGCCGTACTCGTCCAGGTCGTTCGTGACGGTGATCCTCGTGCCGGTCGCGCCGAGGCCGTCCAGCTGCGCGCGGACGGCGGCGACCTGCTGCGGCAGGTCGCCCGAGTCGATCCGCACGGCGCCGAGCGAGGTGCCGGCCACGCGGACCGCGAGGTCGACGGCGGCCGGGACGTCGTAGGTGTCGACGAGGAGGGTCGTGCCGGGCCCGAGCGCGGCGACCTGCGCGCGGAAGGCGTCCTCCTCGGAGTCGTGCAGCAGCGTGAACGCGTGCGCGGACGTGCCCATCGTCGGCACGCCCCAGCTGCGGCCGGCCTCGAGGTTCGAGGTGGCGCCGAAGCCGGCGATGTGGGCGGCGCGCGCGGCGGCGACGGCCGAGCGCTCGCCGGCCCGGCGCGAGCCCATCTCGGCGAGCGGGCGGCCGTCGGCGGCCGAGACCATCCGGGCCGCGGCGCTCGCGACGGCGCTGTCGTGGTTGAGCACGCTCAGCACGAGCGTCTCGAGCAGCACGCCCTCGGCGAAGGGCGCCTCCACGATGAGGACGGGGGAGCCGGGCAGGTAGACCTCGCCCTCGCGGTAGCCCCAGATGTCGCCCTGGAAGCGGTAGTCGGCCAGCCAGTCCAGCGTGCGGGCGTCGACGACGCGGTTCTCCCGCAGCCAGTCGAGCTCGGCGTCGCCGAAGCGGAAGCGGGAGATCAGCTCGAGCAGGCGGCCGGTGCCGGCGAGGATCCCGTAGCGGCGGCCCGGCGGGAGGCTGCGGGCGAAGACCTCGAACATGCAGCGCCGGTCGGCGGTGCCGCTGCCGAGAGCGCCCTCGACCATCGTCAGCTCGTAGCGGTCGGTGAGGAAGGCCGTCGCGTCCATCCGACCAGTGTTCCATGCACCGTTCCCTGCACGGGGCACCCTTCCCGGGCGCGGGTAGGCTCTTCCTCCGTGACGGACGCACCCCTCGGCATCTTCGACTCCGGCGTCGGCGGACTCACCGTCGCCCGCGCCGTGATCGACCAGCTGCAGAACGAGTCGATCGTCTACCTCGGCGACACCGCCCACTCGCCCTACGGGCCCAAGCCCCTCGCCGACGTCCGCGCCTACGCCCTGGACACCCTCGACACCCTGGTCGACCAGGGCGCGAAGCTGCTCGTGATCGCCTGCAACACCGCGTCCGCGGCGATGATGCGGGACGCCCGCGAGCGCTACACGATCGGCCGCGGCATCCCGGTGATCGAGGTCATCCAGCCGGCCGTGCGCAGCGCCGTCCGCGACACCCGCAACCGCAGGGTCGGCGTGATCGGCACCGTCGGCACGATCCGCTCGCGGGCCTACGACGACGCCTTCGTCGCCGCACCGGACCTCGAGCTGGTCACCGCCGCCTGCCCGCGCTTCGTCGAGTTCGTCGAGGCGGGCGTCACCTGGAGCGACGAGCTGCTGGCGCTCGCCGAGGAGTACCTCGCGCCGATGAAGCAGGCCGGCGTCGACACCCTCGTGCTCGGCTGCACGCACTACCCGCTGCTGCGCGGCGCCATCGCCTATGTGATGGGGCCGGACGTGCGACTGGTCTCGAGCGCCGAGGAGACCGCGCTCGACGTCTACCGGACCCTGGTGGCGCACGGACTGCAGCGCACCGCCGCCGCCCCGCCGACATACCGCTGGGAGGAGACCGGGTCGAGCGACTTCGTCCGCCTCGCCCGGCGCTTCCTCGGTCCCGAGGTCTCCAGCGTCGACCTCGTCGAGACCGGCACGATCAACCTGCGCGAGCTCGACCGGGCCGCGCGCCGCACGACTCCAGGGAGACCCGAGTGACCGACAGCACCGCCGCCCAGCCCGCCACCGCCCAGCCGACCGCGAAGCGCAAGGACGGCCGCGCGCCCGACGAGCTGCGCGCGATCACCATCGAGCGCGGCTGGAGCACCCAGGCCGAGGGCTCCGCGCTGATCTCCTACGGGAACACCAAGGTGCTCTGCACCGCGTCCTTCACCAACGGCGTCCCGCGCTGGCTGCAGGGCAAGGGCAAGGGCTGGGTCACCGCGGAGTACGCGATGCTGCCCCGCGCGACCAACTCCCGGATGGACCGCGAGGCCGTCAAGGGGAAGGTCGGCGGACGCACCCACGAGATCTCGCGCCTGATCGGCCGGAGCCTGCGCGCGGTCGTCGACACCAAGGCCCTCGGCGAGAACACGATCGTGATCGACTGCGACGTCCTCCAGGCCGACGGCGGCACCCGCACCGCGGCGATCACCGGCGCGTACGTGGCGATGGTGGACGCGATCGAGTGGGCCCGCGGCAAGAAGTACGTCGGCCAGAAGGCCCAGCCGCTGATCGACAGCCTGTCCGCGGTCTCGGTCGGCATCATCGACGGCGTCCCGATGCTCGACCTGGCCTACGTCGAGGACGTGCGCGCGGAGACCGACATGAACGTCGTCGTCACCGGCCGCGGCCTCTTCGTCGAGGTGCAGGGCACCGCCGAGGGCGCCCCCTTCGACCGCCGCGAGCTGGACGCGCTGCTCGACCTCGCCGTCGGCGGGGCGGCCGACCTGGCGCGGTTCCAGGCCGAGGCCCTGGCCGCAGGGCAGGACGCGTGAGCCTCGACCTCGTCCTCGCCACCCACAACGCGGGCAAGGTCGAGGAGTTCCGGGCGATGCTGGCCGGCGCGCTGCCGGGCGTCGGCGTCCGCGCCTACGACGGGCCGGAGCCGGTCGAGGACGGCGTCTCCTTCACCGAGAACGCGCTGATCAAGGCGCGGGCCGCGGCGGCGCACACCGGCCTGGTCGCCCTCGCGGACGACTCCGGTCTCTGCGTCGACGTGCTCGGCGGCTCGCCGGGCATCTTCTCGGCCCGCTGGTCAGGACACGCGCACGACGCGGTCGCGAACTACGAGCTGCTGCTCGCGCAGCTGGCCGACGTGAAGCCGGAGCACCGCGGCGCGCACTTCGTCTGCACGATCGCGCTGGTCGTCCCCGAGTCCGTCCTGCCCGGCGGCTGCGAGATCGTGGTCGAGGGCCGCTGGGACGGCGCCATCGCCGCCGGTCCGCGCGGCACCAACGGCCACGGCTACGACCCGGTCTTCGTCCCCTCGGGCTCGGCCCTCTCGGCGGCGGAGATCGCCCCCGCCGAGAAGAACGCCCGCAGCCACCGAGCCCGGGCCTTCACCGCCCTCCGAGCCGAGCTGACCGCCCTGGCGACGACCCTGTCCTGATCGGGGCGCAGCCGCTCCCCCGCGAGATGCCACTTGTGCACGCTCGACACGGCGTGTCGCGTGCACAAGTGGCATCTCGCGGGAGGGGGTCAGCGGATCAGTGCTTGCGGCGCTCGTCGTCGACGGCGGTCGGGTCGAGGACGAGCGCGCTCGCCTCGGACGCGTCGGTGTCCTTGTCGGCGGCCAGGCGGGCCTTGCGGCGCTGCTGGAGGAAGTGGAACACCGTCGGGATGATCGCGAGGGCCACGGCGCCGATCAGGATGACGTCGATGTAGTGCGAGACGAAGTCCGCGACGGGCGGGATGAACGCGAGCAGCCAGCCGATCAGCGTGACTCCGCTGCCCCAGATCAGAGCGCCGATCAGGTTGTAGAGGCTGTACTTGCGGTAGTTCATGTGGGCGACGCCGGCCGCGATCGGCGCGAAGGTGCGGACGATCGGCACGAATCGCGCGAGGATCACGGCGAGGCCGCCGAAGCGCTCGAAGAAGGCGTTGGTGCGCTTGACGTTCTCGACGCTGAAGAGGCCGGACTCCTTGCGCTCGAAGATGCGCGGACCCGCCTTGTGCCCGATCAGGTAGCCGACCTCGCCGCCGACGAACGCCGAGAAGCCGACCGCGAGGCAGATCACCCAGATGGGAACGCCGAGCCCGCCGTTGGAGGCGTTCTCGTGCGCGAGCAGGCCCGTGATGATGAGCAGGGTGTCGCCGGGGAAGAGGAAGCCGATCAGCAGGCCGGTCTCGGCGAAGACGATCAGGCAGACGACGAGCACGCCCCACGGACCGAACGAGGTGAGGATCGTCTCCGGGTCCAGCCAGGGGATGAGGGCGGCGTGGTTCAACGGTTCTCCAGTCGATCAGTGCCGTTCGGTCGATCGGTGCCGTCCGGCCGGCCGACGCCGCAGCCGGTCCTCGGTCTGCGGCGGCTCGACCGCGCTCACTGTACCGGCGAAACCGGGAAGACGACCGGGGCGGCCCCCGAAGGTGGCGCGCTGCGGCGCCCCGTGCCGCCCCTCGTGCGGAAGGTGGGACTCGAACCCACATGCCTCTCGGCACAGGAACCTAAATCCTGCGTGTCTGCCATTCCACCACTCCCGCGTGCGGGCTCCAGTGTAGGAGGGGACGTCGAGGAGGGAGCCGCGAGAGGGTCAGCCGCGCGGGCGCCGGTGCGGCAGGTACCGCGGGATCCAGCGCGAGAGCGCGGCGGCGCCCGCCAGCCCGAGCACTCCCATCGCCCCCGCGGCGAACGGCAGCGAGACCGCCGCGGTCAGCGCCGAGACCGCGATCGGCGCGGCGGCGTTGCCCGCGTCGCCGGTGAAGCGGAAGGCGCCGAGGAAGGGCGCCGGATCGTCGGGCGGTGCGAGGTCCGCGCCGATGGTCATCAGGATGCCCGAGCCGATCCCGTTCGCCACCGCCAGGACGCAGGCGACCGCGACGAACCACGGCACCGGGTCCGCGGCGAGGAGCGTCGCCACCAGCAGCAGGTGCCCGACGCCCAGGCCGATCATCGACGGGATCGCGGTGGCGCCGCGGCCGAAGCGGTCCATCACCTGCCCGCCCGCGTAGAAGAGGGCGAAGTCGAGGGCGCCGGCGACGCCGATGATGATCGCGGTGTCGGTCTCGGCAAGGCCGAGGCTGACCGCCCAGAGCGGGAGGATCAGCGTCCGGCTCGCCCGCAGAGCGCCGATCACGGCCGCCCCGGAGCCCATCCGGGCGAGGACCCCGCGGTGCGCGCGCAGGGTGCGGACGAGTCCGGGGGAGGACTCGGGCACGGCTGCGGCCTCGGCGGCGGTGTCGAGCGCGGGGTCGGCGGCGGCCGAGGCGGCCGCCGCGCGGCGCAGCACCGTCGCCGGGTCGGGCACGAGCAGCAGCACGACCACCGCGGCGACGCAGCAGATGATGTGCACCCAGAAGATCGACTCCACCGAGCCGCTGAGGTGCACGACACCGGCCGCGAGGAACGGGCCGATCAGCCAGCCCGCCCGGAACACCCCGGCGAGGGAGGACAGCGCCCGCGCCCGGTGGCTGATCGGCACGAACGAGGTCATGAAGGCGTGCCGCGCGAGCGCGAAGACCGCCGTCGCGAGGCCGATGAGGAAGACGCCGACGGTCAGCGTCACCCACGAGGTCGAGACGAGGCAGATCACCAGCCCGAGGATCGAGGCGCCCGAGGCGCCGAGCATCGCGCCGCGCTCGCCGATCCGCGAGACGATCCAGCCGCTCGGGATGTCGCCCGCGAGCTCGCCGATCATGATCATGCCCGCGACGAGGCCGGCGATCGCCAGCGTCGCCCCGAGGTCGCCGGCGACGGCGGGCAGCAGCGGGATGATCGCGCCCTCGCCGACCGAGAAGAGCAGGGTCGGCAGGAAGGTCGAGAGCAGGAGGGGCCCGACGGGGAACGGGCGCTCGGCGGTGCTGCTCACTGGCCCCATCCTAAGCGCCCCCTGCCGAGCGCCTCCCGGGAGGGTGGCCCGCGGCGACCCGGGGCGGCCCCGGTAGTCTGGGGTCACCATGCTGGACAACGACTTCACCGAGCAGATCACTGCTCTCCGCTCCACCTTCTCCGACATCCTCGCCGTCATCGACGTCGACGAGCTCCGCGCGAAGATCGAGGAGCTGAACGAGCAGGCGGGCGTCCCCGACCTCTGGGACGACACCGAGAACGCGCAGAAGGTGACCAGCGCGCTCAGCCACCGCCAGTCCGAGCTCGCGCGGATCACCGCGATCGAGCGCCGCCTCGACGACCTCGAGGTCCTGGTCGAGATGGCCAACGAGGCGGACGACGCCGAGTCCGAGCAGGAGGCGATCGCCGAGCTCGAGGCCCTGCAGAAGACGATGGGCGAGCTCGAGGTGCAGACCCTCCTCGACGGCGAGTACGACGACCGCCCCGCCGTCATCACCATCCGCGCGGGCGCCGGCGGCGTCGACGCCTCCGACTTCGCCGAGATGCTGATGCGGATGTATCTCCGCTGGGCCGAGAAGCACAAGTACTCCGCGACCGTGATGGACGCGAGCTACGCGGAGGAGGCGGGCATCAAGTCCGCCACCTTCCAGATCGACGCGCCCTACGCCTTCGGCACCCTCTCCGTCGAGGCCGGCACCCACCGCCTCGTGCGGATGAGCCCTTTCGGCGCCGCGGGCAAGCGCCAGACGTCCTTCGCCGCGGTCGAGGTCATCCCGCTGATGGAGGAGGCCGGCGCGATCGAGATCCCGGACAACGACATCCGCGTCGACGTCTTCCGCTCCTCGGGCCCCGGTGGCCAGTCGGTCAACACGACCGACTCCGCGGTGCGCCTGACCCACCTCCCCACCGGCCTCGTCGTCTCGATGCAGAACGAGAAGAGCCAGATCCAGAACCGCGCTGCCGCCATGCGCGTGCTGCAGTCGCGCCTGCTGCTGCTGCAGAAGGAGCAGGAGGCCGCGACCAAGAAGGAGCTGGCCGGCAACATCACTGCCAGCTGGGGCGACCAGATGCGCAGCTACGTGCTCGCGCCGTACCAGATGGTCAAGGACCTCCGCACCGACCACGAGGTCGGCAACCCCTCGCACGTCTTCGACGGCGACCTCGACGGCTTCATCGCCGCCGGCATCCGCTGGCGCAAGTCCGCCTGACCCGCGGCGACCCGCACGGACGATGAGCACGAGCGCCCGCCGCTCCGCCTCCCTCGCGGGGCGCGGCGGCGCGGCTCTCGCGCTCGCGGCGGCCGCGTTCGTCGTCGCGTCCGTCATCGGCAACCGGACAGGTGCGTTCGACGCCGTGCCGGACGAGGAGTGGCGGGCCGGCTTCGCGGTGGCGCTGGCGATTGCCGGCCTGCTGCTGCTGGGCGCCGCCGCTCTCCTCGGGCGCGCGTGGGGTGCCGAGCGAGGGGGGAGCACAGCCCCCGTGATCGCGACGACGGCGGCCGCGGCGGCGGTCTGCCTCCTCGTCTGGCTGTCGCTCGTCAGCGTCGGGACGGAGCCGGCGACGTCGATGCCGGCTCCCGAGGCGCAGAGGGCGTCGTCCGCTCTCGCGATCGCTCTCCTCGCCTGCGCGGCCGTCTCCGCCTGCTCCTTCGTCGTCGCCCTGGTGCGGCGACCGGGGGAGTCGCGGGGCGCCTGACTCCCGGGTCGGGCCCGCCGGAGCGCCGGCCGCTCGGCGCGCCGGGCGGCCGGACGGGTCACTCTCCGGAATCGTCGCTTACCCTCGTACCGACATGATTCGCTTCGACAACGTCTCCAAGCAGTATCGGGGTGGCACGAGACCCGCCCTCAACGCCATCGATCTCGAGATCCTCCGGGGCGAGTTCGTCTTCCTCGTCGGCGCCTCCGGGTCCGGCAAGTCCAGCTGCCTCCGCCTGATCCTCAAGGAGGAGCGGCCCTCCTCCGGCTCGATCCACGTGCTCGGGCAGAACCTGGGCAAGATCTCGAGCCGCAAGGTCCCCTACTTCCGCCGCAACATGGGCGTGGTGTTCCAGGACTTCCGGCTGCTCCCGAACAAGTCCGTCTTCGACAACGTCGCCTTCAGCCTCCAGGTGATCGGCAAGTCGAAGGGCTACATCCAGGAGGCGGTCCCCGACACGCTCAAGATGGTGGGCCTCGCCGGCAAGGCCGCGCGCCTGCCGCACGAGCTCAGTGGTGGCGAGCAGCAGCGCGTGGCCATCGCCCGCGCCGTGGTCAACAAGCCCGCGGTCCTCCTCGCCGACGAGCCGACCGGAAACCTCGACCCGACGACCAGCGCCGGCATCATGGCGCTGCTCGAGCGGATCAACGCCGGCGGCACGACCGTGATCATGGCCACCCACGAGGCCGGCATCGTCGACCAGATGAAGCGCCGCGTCATCGAGCTCTCGGCCGGCAGCATCGTCCGCGACGAGAGCCGCGGCGGCTACGGCCAGACCGAGAGCATCACCGTCGTGCACGACGGCGTCGTGGTCGTCGCGGCCGACGACCACCCGACGACCACCTCCTCGATCGCCGTCCCCGTGATCACCGAGAGCGCCCTCGCGCCCGCCGAGGTCCCCGAGGTCGACCTGCGCCGCGAACCGGCGCCCGCCGCCGCCGCTCCGGAGCTCCCCGAGCACGGCGCCGCGTTCGCGCGCCCGCGCCTGCAGCAGACCGCGCCTCAGCCCCGCGTCCCGGAGGGCCGCCGTTCGGCCGCCGCTCCCGAGACGCACGTCGCTCCGGCCCGCCCCACCACCCGGTCGAACCCGGTCGTGCCGCCGCCCCCCGCTCCGGCCGAGACCCCCGTCTCGCCGCGCGTGGTCGAGCTGCAGAGCCAGACCGGCCCGATCTACCTCCCCGCCGACACCGGGGCCCTCCCCGAGGAGTCGCTCGCGGCCCGCCTGGGGCTGCGCGCCCACGCGGGCGAGGGCGACGAGTCCGGGGACGACCAGCAGGATGTAGGACCCGTCAAGTGAGATACGCACTGATCTGGTCGGAGGTCTCGAGCGGCCTCCGGCGCAACGTCTCCATGGTCGTCTCGGTGATCCTGGTGACCTTCATCTCGCTCACCTTCGTCGGCACCGCGATCCTGCTGCAGATGCAGATCGGCCAGATGAAGAACTTCTGGTACGACAAGGCCCAGGTCGCCGTGTACATGTGCACGGCCACCTCCGGCGGCGCGAACTGCAGCGGGTCCGACGCCACCCAGGAGCAGATCGACACCGTCGAGACGCAGCTCGCCGGCGCGACGCTGGCGCCGTACATCGACCGCTCCTACTTCGAGGACCACGACCAGGCCTACGCGAACTTCCAGGAGCAGTTCGCCGGGAACCCGGTGGCCGAGTACGTCACGCCCGACCTGCTCAACCAGACCTTCTGGATCAACCTGAAGGACCCGACGCAGTCGGACGTGCTCGTGGAGAGCCTGTCCAGCGTCTCGGGGGTCGAGAGCGTCACCGACCAGAAGCAGTACCTCGATCAGATCTTCTCGATCCTCAACGCGGCCAGCTACACGGCCATCGGCATCGCGGTGCTGATGCTCGTGGCGGCGGTGCTGCTGATCGCGACGACGATCCGATTGTCGGCGTTCTCGAGGAGACGGGAGCTGGGCATCATGCGGCTCGTGGGCGCGTCGAACCGGTTCATCCAGACCCCGTTCATCCTCGAGGGCGTGTTCGCGGCGCTGCTCGGCTCGATCCTCGCGGGAGTCGCGGTCGTGGCGATCGTGGTCTTCTTCGTGCAGGGCTTCCTCGCCTACCGGATCCCGCTGACGTCCTTCGTCGGGGTGGACGACGCCCTGATCGTCGTGCCGATCCTCATCGTGGTGGGGATCATCCTGGCGGCGATCTCCGCCAACGTGGCGATCGCGCGGTACCTGCGGGTCTAGACCGCCCGGCGCGATCGGCCGCGTGCGGCCGTATACTGGTGGGCTGCCCCGATCGGGGTGGCCCACCATCGCTCTCGGACCGAAGGAGCAGCCGTGCCCAGGGAACAGGGACAGAAGGTCGTCGCGACCAATCGCAAGGCGCGCCACGACTACCTCATCGAGGACACCTACGAGGCGGGACTCGTGCTCTCGGGAACCGAGGTCAAGTCGCTCCGCAACGGGCGCGCGTCGCTCGTGGACGGCTACGCCTTCGTCGACGGCGGCGAGGCGTGGCTCGACGCCGTGCACATCAACGAGTGGGCCCAGGGCACCTGGACGAATCACCCGCCGAGGCGCAAGCGCAAGCTGCTGCTGCACAAGGCGCAGATCCTCAAGATCCACAACAAGGTGAAGGAGGGCGGGTACACGCTGATCCCGCTCTCGCTCTACTTCAGCGACGGCAAGGCCAAGGTCGAGCTGGCGGTCGCCAAGGGCAAGAAGGACTACGACAAGCGCCAGGTGCTCCGCGAGCGCCAGGACCGCCGCGAGGCCGACCGCGCCATGTCGACCCGCCGCCGCATGGGCGAGTAGGGCGCCCGCGCCGACGTCCCGCAAGCGGGGGAGGCGTGCCCTGCGGTCCTGAGAGACTGGACGTCGTGACCTCTCCCGACAACGCTCCCGACGCGCCGACCACCGCCGCGGAGGAGAGGACGCGCTGGCGGGCTTTCGCCGTCGCGGTCTCCGTCGCCGCCTTCACGATCCTCGACCTGTCCAAGGTCAACGTGGGGCTGCCCTCGATCGAGAAGTCGCTCTCGGCGGACCCGAGCCAGCTGCAGCTGATCGTGGCGGGCTACGCGCTCGCGTTCGGCCTCTCGCTCGTGCCGTCGGGTCGGCTCGGCGACATCAAGTCGCGGCGACTGCTGTTCCTCGTCGGGCTCACCGCGTTCACCCTCGCGAGCCTGCTCTGCGCCGTGGCGCCGACCATCGAGCTGCTCGTGGTCGCCCGCTTCGTCCAGGGCGTCGCCGCCGGCATCCAGATGCCCCAGGTGCTCGGCCTGGTGCAGCAGCTGTTCACCGGGGCGGCGCGGGCCCGCGCCTTCGGTGTCTTCGGCGCCGTGATCGGGCTCTCCACGGCCTTCGGCCCGACGCTGGGCGGTCTGCTGATCGCGATCGGCGGCGAGCAGGACGGCTGGCGCCTGCTGTTCTGGATGAACATCCCGCTCGGCATCGCCGCCCTCGTCTTCGCCTGGAAGCTGCTGCCGAAGGTGCAGCGGACCCCGCAGGGCGACACCTCGCTCGATCCGGTCGGGCTGCTCCTGCTGGGCGTCACGATCTTCGCCTTCATGCTGCCGTTCCTGCTGACCACCGGCGCCTCGACGGACTCGCCGTTCCGCTGGTTCTGGCTGCTGCTCGCGGTCGTCGCCGCGTACGCCTTCGTGAAGTGGGAGGCGCACTACGCCGCGAAGGACCGCACCCCGGTCATCGACTTCCGGATCTTCCGCACCAGCTCGTACCGCAACGGGATCCTGGTCGCGACCTCCTACTTCGCGGCCATCCCGGCGACCTTCCTGCTGACCACGCTCTTCCTCCAGCAGGGCCTCGGCCTCGCGCCCGTGTTCGCGGGCATGGTGAGCATCCCGTTCGCCCTCAGCTCCGCGGTGACCGCCTGGTACGGCGGCAAGCTCGTCCAGCGCTACGGCCGCGCCCTCGTCGTGCTGGGCATCGTGCTCGTCGTGATCGGCTTCACCCTCGTGCTGCTGGCCGCCGAGCTGCTGCCGGCCGAGACGGCCGCCTACGGGATGGGCGCGGCGATGCTCGTCGCCGGCGCGGGCGGCGGCTTCGTCGTCTCGCCGAACCAGACCCTGACGCTGGCCGAGATCTCGCCCGAGCAGGGCGGCGTCGCGGGCTCGGTCGGCCAGCTCGGGCAGCGCGTCGGCACGGCGGTGGGCACGGCCTGCGCCTCGGCGGTGTTCTTCGCCACTCTCGCCAGCGAGGCCGGGATGGCCGAGGGACTCGACCAGTACCACGACGCCTTCCGCAACGGCTACTTCGTCACCCTCGGGCTGATCGCGCTGGCGCTGGTGCTCGGACTGCTCGATCTGCGCCGTCGACGGGTCACGGCCCGCTCGACGAGGTAGACTCTTGCCTCGTAACTCCACAGTGTGCGACGACGACCCACTCCACCCGGCCATCGGCCGGCGAGTGCTCGCGGGGATGATCGGTTTCGACATCGCCTGCGAAACTGCGAGAAGCGGGTCGAGGATTCAGGGTTATCTCGTTAACGATCTCTGAAAAACACAGGTGCCGAACAGAAGCGCACCGACTTCGCTCTCGCTGCCTAAGCCAGAGTAGATAGTCCGTCAGCCCGTGGGTGCGTCCTCGCCCCGGATCCTGGCGTCATCTAGAGGACTTGCTGCGTCGTTACGCCTGAGGGCGACGCGGGACTTGCACTCGGGCTGGGCCCGTCGACCGATGCGCCAGTGGTAACGGTCGGGGCCGAGCAGAACGCTCTCACTGGCTACACCCGTAGAAGGCGCAGAATCACAGCGATGGACGGGGGTTCGATTCCCCCCATCTCCACCACCGGTCGTCGTCGCACACGAGGAGGACGCGCTCCCGCCGCAGCGGCTGCTCCACGGGGCTGCTGCTGCACGGTACGGATGCAGCACGGTACGGATGCTGCACGGTACGGATGCTGCGCCGGTCCGGTCACTCCGGCCGGACGTCGAGCTGACGGACCCGCCCGTAGAGGGTCAGCAGCGCCAGGCGCTCGTCGTCGTCGCGGACGTCCCCACCCGTGGGCGCGTCCAGCGTCAGCGGCGGAGTCCAGGCCCGGTAGAGGTGCTGCCGCGTGAGGACCGCCGCCGTCGCCCCCACCGGGTAGCGCGCCTCGGCATCGATGCGCAGCTCCGCGAACGCGCTCGGCAGGAGCCGCTCGAGTGTGCTCGTGAGGGGCGCGAGGCGGTCGGAGCGCTCTCCGTCCACGGTCAGCGTCACTGCGTTCATCGCCCCGAGGGCCGCTGCCAGGTGCTCGACCGCGTGGTCGTCGACGCAGTCCTCCGTCACGAGCAGGGCGACGACGCCGCGGGGCTTCAGCCAGCCGAGCACGGCCTCCTCGGCGTCGCCGTGCACCGACACCACCCGGTCGGAGATCAGCGCGTAGTCGTGCACCAGCCGGCCCCAGCGCCGGACCGCGTCGTCGGACGATCCGGCCAGTGCCTCGGCGGCGGCGAGCAGCGCGCTCTGCTGCTGCAGGCGGGTGAAGAGGGTGTCCGCCGGGCGGAGCACGTGCTCCGTCGTCGCCGATCGCTCCGGCTCGGGGCTCTCCGGGGTGTCTCCCGCGTGCTCGTGCATAGCCGACTCCTGAAGCGCATCGCGGCGCCCCCGAGCCGTTGGTCGGCCGTGTCCGACCGTGCTCCCACGATGCGCGCGCGCTGCGGTGCTGTCAAACGACGGGCGGAGGGGGTTGACCGCGTCGGCCGGGGCACCGGCCTCCCGCCTCAGCGCGCGGCACCGAAGAGGCTGCCGGTGCTCGCTCCGGTCGCCGGGTCGAAGACGGCGCAGAGGATCGCGCGGTCGCCGTGCCGCCAGCTGACCTCGGACGGCACGAAGCTGCGGTACTCGAGGGCGGAGTCGCCGTAGGCGATGCTCATCACGGCCCCGAACTCGGGCTCGCACCCCGCGTCCGCCTGGGCGAGCAGGGTGTTGCGGCTCGTGTAGTCGTCGCCGGGCTGCGCGAAGACGTGGAAGACCTCGAGATCGTGCGATTCGGCGCAGGGGACGGCCTCGACGTCGGCGACGCGGTCGTCGTCCGGCTCCTGGAGGCAGTCGCCCT
Organism: Rathayibacter sp. VKM Ac-2804; assembly: GCF_009866655.1. Lineage (NCBI taxonomy): Bacteria > Bacillati > Actinomycetota > Actinomycetes > Micrococcales > Microbacteriaceae > Rathayibacter > Rathayibacter sp. VKM Ac-2804. The sequence continues at coordinate 3,028,974 of NZ_CP047420.1, read as the reverse complement.
TGGCGATCGAGAAGGGGTCGACCGTGCCCGCGGTCACGACCGCTCCCGTCTCGTCGCGCACCGCGTCGGGTCCGCCGGAGCCGACGACCGAGGAGCACGCCGCGAGCGGCAGGGAGGCCGCGAGGAGCACCGCGGCGAGGAGAGCCGAGCGGCGCCGGCTCATCGGCGGGCGGCGATCGCGAGGACCTCGTCGTGCAGGTGGCCGTTCGTCGCGACGGCGCTCCCGTGCCAGGGGCCGTCCTCGCCGTCGGCCGAGGTGAAGCGGCCGCCCGCCTCCTGCACGATCGGCACCAGGGCGGCGAGGTCGTAGGGCTTCACGTCGAACTCGCCGGCGCCGTCGATGAGGCCCTCGGCGACGAGCATGTAGGGCCAGGCGTCGCCGTAGGCCCGGTCGCGCCAGACCGTGCGGGCGAGCTCCAGCAGCTGCTCGAGCCGGCCGGCGCCGTCCCACTGCTGGATGCTGTTGAAGCTGAAGGTGGCGTCGGCGAGGGAGGCGACGCGCGAGACCTGCAGGCGGCGCGGCTCCTCCGCGGCGGGGGCGACCAGCACGCCGCGCAGGCCGTCCGGCAGGTCGAGGCTGCCCAGGGGAGCCCGGCTCTCGTCGACCCAGGCGCCGGAGCCCTTCGAGGCCCACCAGCGCTTGCCGAGGGCGGGGGCCGAGACGACGCCGACCACCGGGACGCCGTCGATCGCGAGAGCGATCAGCGTCGCCCAGATCGGGACGCCGCGGACGAAGTGCGCCGTCCCGTCGATCGGGTCGAGGATCCACTGCCGAGCGGCGTCGCCGGAGGTGCCGAACTCCTCGCCGAGGATCGCGTCGTCGGGGCGCTCGGCGGCGAGGATCGCGCGGATCGCCTCCTCGACGGCCCGATCGGCGTCCGAGACGGGCGTGCTGTCGGGCTTGGTGTCCACGACGAGGTCGAGCGCGAGGAAGCGCTCGCGCGAGATCGCGTCGGCGGCGTCGGCGAGGCGGAGGGCGAGGCGGAGGTCGTCGTCGAGGGTCACGCGTCCACGATACTGAGCGACCCCGCCGATGGCCTGGTGCCAGCGCGGTGTGGACGCGCGTCTCCCTGCTGCTCGAGCAGCTCCGGAGGGGCGCACTGCATGCTGGTCGAGCAGCCCCGGAGGGGCGTATCGAGACCCTCCGCCTCCGAGGGACGGGTTATGGCGACCGGCCGTCCGGACCCGGTGGATCTCGATAGGCCCGCTGCGCGGGCTGCTCGATCAGCATGAGGCGCGGACTGCTCGATCAGCATGAGGCGCGGACTGCTCGATCGGCAGCGAGCGGGGTGTCCGAGTGTCGATTTGACGAAACGGGGGTGGGCGCTGGTAATGTGATCCCTCGGTTCGGCACGCACGATTCGCCGGTCACCACGCACCTCTAGCTCAATCGGCAGAGCAACTGACTCTTAATCAGTGGGTTCTCGGTTCAAGTCCGAGGGGGTGCACCACTCGAGACGCCCGCCACTCCGGCGGGCGTTTCGTCGTTTGCGGAGCGCGCGACGCCGCCGCTCTCCGCCTGGGCATCCCCGCAACGTGCGGCTGCGCTCCCTGCGCTCCCCGCCTCGTCCGTGGGAGGCTGCCCTCTTCGTCCGATCCGCTCGATGGTGCGCGCCCGTCCCCCTCCCGAAAGGACCGCCGTGCCCGAAGACGCCCTGCAAGAAGTCGGCTCCATCGCCCTCGCCGTCCTGATCGCCGTCGTGATCGCCGTCGTCGTGACCGCGGTCGTGGCCCTGATCATCCGCTCGATCGGCAAGCGCAAGACCTGGGCGCGGCTGCTGATCCGCCGGGTGCGCATCCCGTTCCGCGTGCTGCTGCTCACCATCGCCGTCTGGGCCGCGCTCGCCGCGACCGTCTCCGGCGACACCTGGCCGGGGCTCGTCGACCGGATCTTCCAGATCGCCACGATCGGCGCCGCCGCCTGGCTGGTCGGCGCGACCTTCGTCTTCCTCGAGGACCTCGGCGCGGAGCGCTACCGCACCGACACCGCCGACAACCGGCGGGCGCGGCGCCTGCGCACGCAGATGACGATCATCCGGCGCGTGGCCGTCGCAGCCGTCGTCGTGATCGCGATCGGCGCCTCGCTGCTGACCTTCCCCGAGGCGCGGACCGCCGGGGCGTCCCTGCTCGCCTCCGCCGGTGTGCTCTCGATCGTCGCCGGTCTCGCGGCGCAGTCGAGCCTGACCAACATCTTCGCGGGGATGCAGCTCGCCTTCAGCGACGCGATCCGCCTGGACGACGTGGTCATCGTCGAGAACGAGTGGGGGCGGATCGAGGAGATCACGCTGACCTACGTGGTCGTGCACCTCTGGGACGACCGCCGCCTGGTGCTGCCGACCAACTACTTCACGACGCAGCCGTTCCAGAACTGGACCCGCACCGGCTCCGAGCTGCTCGGCGCCGTCGAGCTCGACCTCGACTGGCGCGTGCGCCCCGAGGAGATGCGCACCGAGCTGCACCGCATCCTCGAGGAGACCGAGCTCTGGGATCACCGGGTGGGCGTCCTGCAGGTGACCGACGCGGTCGGCGGCTACGTCCGCATCCGCGTGCTCGTCACCGCGAAGGACGCGCCGACGCTGTTCGACCTGCGCTGCTACGTCCGTGAGCGGCTGGTCACCTGGCTGCACGAGAGCGACCCGATCGCCCTGCCGCGCCAGCGCGTCGAGATGCAGCACGAGGAGGCGGGCACCGCGCCCGTACCGCGCAGCCGCACCCGCTCGGCGCCGGACAACCTGTTCTCGGGCGACCAGCAGTCGAACGAGCGCGGCGCGCTCTTCACCGGCCTGATCGACCTGCGCGAGACGCCCGACCGCGACGGCCGCCCGCGCGACTGAGCGCGGCCGCGGCCGGGCCCGGATCAGGCCTGGTCGGACGCGAAGGCGAGCAGCGCCTCGGCGATCCGCGCGTCGGCCTCCTCGTGGCTGATCGTGGCGGTGCCGTCGCCCGGCTGCGGGCCGTACCAGCCGAAGTCGGCGTGGTTGGCGCCGTCGATCTCGACGAAGCGCGCGTCGGCGGGCAGCTGGTCGCTCGCCGCCGCGACTTTCTCCGGGGTGCTCAGGCCGTCCTCCGAGCCGCTCACGCTCAGCACCGGCAGCGCCGACGCGGAGAGGTCGTTCGCGCAGTAGCTGCCGAAGAGCACGAGACCCGCGACCTCGGGGTCCTCGCCCCACTGGCAGGCCTTCACGCCGCCGAGGGAGTGGCCGCCGACCAGCCACTCGTCGACGCCGCCGGCCTGCGCGGTGAAGCTCTCGAGCGAGCGGAGGTCGAAGAAGGCCAGGTTGAGGATCGGCCGGGTGATCACCACGCTCGCGCCGGCCTCGACGAGCGGCGCGAGGGTCGCCTCGTAGGCGGCGGCGTCGACCTTGGCACCCGGGACGAAGACGAGCCCGACCCCGTCGAGGGCGGTGCCGGCGTCGTCGGTCGGCGTCAGCACGATCGCGGTGTCGGTGCGCTCGACGGCGACCGCGGGATCCGCGTCGACACGGGCGAGGGCCTCGGCGTCCGGGCCCATCACGATCGAGGACCAGGTCAGGAAGGCGAGGACGGCGACCGCGACGAGCCCGCCCAGGCTCAGCAGGACGATCCGGAGAGGGCGGCGCCGACGCGGCGCGGCACGCCGGGCGCTCACCGGTGCGCCGCGATCGCGTCGGCGGCCTGGACCAGCGCGAGGTGCGAGAGCGCCTGCGGGGTGTTGCCCGCGTGGCGGCGGTTCTCGACGTCGTACTCCTCCGAGAGCAGCCCGACGTCGTTGCTGAGCCCGACGAGGCGGTCCATCAGCGTCCGGGCGTCGTCGAGGCGGCCGGAGGCGGCGTACTGGCTGACCAGCCAGAACGAGCAGGCGAGGAACGGATGCTCGCCGCCGGCCAGGCCGTCGACCGAGGACTCCGTCCGGTAGCGGTGCAGCAGGCCGTCGTGCATCAGCGCCCGCTCGAGCTCGGCGACCGTGCCGAGCATCCGCGGGTCGTCGGCGGCGACGAAGCCGACCATCGGCAGGACGAGCAGGGAGGCGTCGACCTCGCTGGAGCCGTAGGACTGCACGTAGTGGCCTCGCTCGGCGTCGAAGCCCTGCTCCTCGATCTCGGCGCGGACGGTGTCGCGCAGCCGCTCCCAGGTCTCGACCGGACCGTCGAGGCCGTGCTCGCGGACCGCGCGGACGCCGCGGTCCAGCGCCGCCCAGATCATCACCCGGGAGTGGGTGAAGTGCCTCGGCTCGCCGCGGATCTCCCAGATGCCGTTGTCGGGCCGCTGCCAGTTGCTCTCGACGAAGCCGAGCAGCGCGCGCTGCAGCGGCCAGGAGAACTCGGTCTCGTCCACTCCGGCGGCGCGCGCCTCGTGCAGGGCGACCATCACCTCGCCGATGACGTCGGCCTGGTACTGGTCGACGGCCGCGTTGCCGATCCGGACGGGCGAGGCGCCGTCGTAGCCGGGCAGGCTCGGCATCTCCCGCTCGGCCAGGTCGCGCTCGCCGGCGAGGCCGTACATGATCTGGACGTCCTCGGGGGCTCCGGCGACGGCGCGGAGCAGCCAGGCGCGCCACTTCTGCGCCTCCTTCTCGAAGCCGTGCGCGAGCAGGGCTTCGAGGGTGAGGGAGGCGTCACGGAGCCAGACGTAGCGGTAGTCCCAGTTGCGGCTGCCGCCGAACTCCTCGGGGAGCGACGTGGTCGCGGCGGCGACGATGCCGCCGGTCTGGTCGTCGGTGAGGGCGCGGAGGGTGAGCAGCGAGCGGACCACGGCCTCGCGGTAGGGGCCGTCGTAGCGGATCGCGCCCGCCCACTCCGTCCACCAGCGGACGGTGCGCTCGATCGCCTTGTCGACGTCGAGCACCTTCGGGGCGCGCTGGTGCGAGGGGAACCAGGCCATCGACAGGTCGACCGTCTCGCCGGGCGCCGTGTCGAACTCGGCCGCGTGCACGTGATCGGTCGCCGAGAGGCGCACGCCGCGGACGACGACCGCGTCCGGGCCGGCGACGGCGACGAGCAGCGGATCCTCGTCCGTCCCCTCCTGGCGCACCCACGGCAGCGTGCGGGCGTAGTCGAACCGGATCCGCAGCTCCTGCCGCATCCGCACTGTGCCGGAGACGCCGCGGACGCGGCGCACGAGCTCGGCCCGGTCGTCGCGCAGCGGCATGATGTCGGTGACCTCGACGACGCCGGTCGCGGTGGTCCAGGTGGTGACGAGCGCGAGGGTGTCGCCGAGGTAGTGCCGCTCGACGGTCGCCTCCGCGTCCACCGGCCGCAGCGACCAGCGGCCCTGGTCGTCACCGCCGAGGAGCGCGCCGAAGATCGAGGCGGAGTCGAAGCGGGGGAGGCAGAGCCAGTCGATGCCGCCGTCGCGGGAGACGAGAGCGGCGGTGCGGCAGTCGGAGAGGACGGCGTAGTCCTCGATCGGGGAGACCATGCGCTGATCCTGGCAGCAGAACGCTGGGCGCTCCTGCGAGGTCCGAGGACCACCGACCGGGGCGCGCCCCCGTCAAGGCCGGGAAACCGTCGGCGGGGGCGCCGTAGGGTGTGGCGCATGCCTCAGTCGGTCTCCACGCTGCTCATCCTCGGTGCGACGGGGGACCTGTCCGCCCGCCTCCTCCTGCCCGCTGTCGGTCAGCTCCTGACCCGCGAGCCCGATCGCCGCCTGCACCTCGTCGGCGCCGGTCAGGAGGACTGGACGCAGGAGCACTGGCACCAGGTGGTGACCACGTCGTTCGCGACCGAGACGGCCTCGGGCGCCGGCATCGAGGCCCTCGTGTCGGGGACCCGGTACCAGCAGGTGGACGTGACGGATCCGGAGGCGCTCGCCGCGCTGCTCGCGAGCTGCGAGGGCCCGGTCGCGATCTACTTCGCCCTGCCGCCCGCCGTCGCGGCGAAGGCCTGCGACGCGCTCGCCGCGCACGACCTGCCGGAGGGGACCGTGCTCGCGCTCGAGAAGCCCTTCGGCACCGACGAGGAGAGCGCCCGCGATCTGAACGCGCGCGTCGCCGCCCTCGTCCCCGAGGATCGCGTGCACCGCGTCGACCACTTCCTCGGCCGCGCGACGGTGATGAACCTGCTCGGGCTGCGCTTCGCGAACCGGATCCTCGAGCCGCTGTGGTCCGCGGAGCACATCGAGAGCGTCGCGATCGTCTACGACGAGCAGCTGGGCCTGGAGGGGCGGGCCGGCTACTACGACGGCGCCGGCGCGCTGATCGACATGATCCAGAGCCACCTGCTGCAGGTGCTCGCGGTCGTCGCGATGGAGCCGCCGTCGACGCTGGACGCGGCGGACCTGCGCGATGCCAAGGGCATCGTCCTGCGCGCGACGCGGCTGGCGGGCGAGGACCTGACCGCGAGCTCGCGGCGGGCGCGCTACGCCGCCGGCTCGGTCGACGGACGCCAGCTGCCGGCCTACGCGGACGAGAAGGGCGTCGACCCCGCGCGCAAGACCGAGACGCTGGCCGAGCTGACCGTCGAGATCGACACCTGGCGCTGGGCGGGAGTGCCGTTCACGCTGCGCTCGGGCAAGGCGCTGGGGGAGCGGCGGCGCGAGATCGTCATCCGCTTCAAGCCGGTGCCGCACCTGCCGGCCGGCTTCCACGGGACGGCGGAGGCGTCGGTGCTGCGGCTCTTCCTCGCGCCGGACCAGATGGCGCTCGAGCTGAACATCAACGGCCCCGGCGACCCCTACACGCTCGAGCGCGCATCGCTCGAGGCGACCTTCGGGGCGGGGGAGCTGCTGGCCTACGGCGAGGTCATCTCGGGGATCCTCGACGACGACCCGTCGCTGTCGGTCCGCGGCGACGCGGCCGAGGAGTGCTGGCGGATCGTCCAGCCGGCGATCGACGCCTGGCGCGCCGACGACGTGCCGCTGGACGAGTACCCGGCCGGCAGCGAGGGCCCGGAGAGCTGGCCGACCGTCTGAGCGCGCGGGATCTCGATACGCCCTCTGCGAGGGCTACTCGATCCGCGTGAAGCGGAGACGCCCTCTGCAGTGCTGATCGATCAGCAGGGGAGTTCATGCTGGTCGAGTAGCCGCGCAGCGGCGTATCGAGACCCGTCGGCAGGCGCGCAGGGCGTTTCGCGCCACAGCTCGGCCGGGCTCCGCGCCGACCTACTGTGATCGGCGACCGGTGGTGAGCACGAGCCGGTCTCCGGTTCGAGGGAGTCTCCGTGGTCGTCGTCCTGTCCCCACTCGCCGGGCGCGCCGTGCCCCTCTCGGCCGTCCCCGACCCGCTCTTCGCGGCCGGCGTGATGGGAGCGGGGGTCGCGATCGAGCCTCCTGCTGAGGCCGTCGAGGTGGTGTCCCCGGTCCGCGGGATCCTGCTCCAGGTCCTGCCGCACGCGTTCGTGGTCGTCGCGGACGGCGGTCGGGCGGTGCTCGTCCATCTCGGGATCGACACGGTGCGGCTGAAGGGCGTCGGATTCACGATCCTCGCCGCCAAGGGCGACCGTGTCGAGGCGGGGACTCCCGTCCTGGCCTACGACGTCCCCGCGATCGTCGCCGCGGGACTCCCGCCCGTCGTCCCCGTCGTCGTGCTGGAGTGCACGGCGGACCACGTCGACGTCCTCGCGGCGGACGGCGCGTCCGTCCTCGCCGGCGACCCTCTGCTCTCCGCATGACCGCCCGCCCCGGGAGCGCGCCCGTCTCGCGCCGTCGCCCGGCCGTCCGCGGCTTCGCCGGACTGCAGCGCCTCGGCAAGAGCCTGATGCTCCCGATCGCGGTCCTGCCCGCGGCGGGGCTCCTCCTCCGGATCGGGCAGCCGGACCTGCTCGGGCGGATCGACGTGCCCGTCCTGGGCCCGTTCTTCACGGCCATGAGCGCGGCGGGCGGCGCCCTCTTCGAGAACCTGCCGCTGCTGTTCGCCGTCGGCGTCGCCATCGGCTTCACCAGGAAGCCGGACGGCTCGACCGCGCTCGCGGCCGTCGTCGGCCACCTCGTGCTCGCGAAGGTCTTCACCGTCCTGTCGCCGATCGTCCTGGCGGGGCGGACGACGGCCGCCGGCGACCAGGCGCAGATCGACTACAGCGTCTTCGGCGGGATCGTGGTCGGTCTGCTCACGGCCGTGCTGTTCGACCGGTTCCACACCGTTCAGCTCCCCGCCTCCCTCGGTTTCTTCAGCGGCCGGCGGTTCGTCCCGATCGTCGTCTCGCTCGCGTGCCTCGTCGTCGGCTTCGGTCTCAGCTGGTTCTACCCGGTCTTCGAGTCCGGCCTCACCGGTCTCGGAGCCTTCATCGGCGGCACCGGGGCGCTCGGCGCCTTCGTCTACGGCTTCGCCAACCGGATGCTGATCCCCCTCGGGCTGCACCACATCCTCAACTCGTACGTCTGGTTCCTCCAGGGCTCGTACACGAACGCCGACGGCGGTGTCGTCACGGGGGAGCTGACCCGCTTCGCCGCGGGGGACCCGACGGCGGGCGCGCTCACGTCGGGCTTCTACCCGGTGCTCATGTTCGGACTCCCGGCGGCGGCGCTGGCGATGATCCACGTGTCGAACCGCTCGCAGCGCGCCGCCGCGATCGGCATCCTCGGTGCGGCCGGCCTGACCGCCTTCCTCACCGGCATCACGGAGCCGCTGGAGTTCGCGTTCATGTTCGCGGCGTTCCCGCTCTACGTCGTGCACGCCGTGCTGACCGGTCTGTCCCTCGCCTTCGCGGACCTCCTCGACGTCCACCTCGGCTTCTCGTTCTCCGCCGGGCTCGTCGACCTGCTTCTCTACGGCACGGCGCCCGCCGCGAAGAACGTCGGGCTGCTCGTGGTGATGGGAGTCGTGTACTCCGTCGTCTACTACCTGCTGTTCCGGCTCGTGATCACGAGGTGGAACCTGCGCACTCCCGGGCGCGAGGACGTCGTCTCCGGCGTGGACGAGGGCGATTCCGCCGCTGTCGAAGCGCCGGAGCCGACCCCCGTCACGAACGACCCGCCGGAGTCCGAGGCCGAGTCGCTCATCGCGGCCTTCGGCGGGCGCGGCAACCTCGTCCACGTCGACGCGTGCATCACGCGCCTGCGCGTCGAGGTCGGCGACCGCTCGCTGGTCGATCAGGCGCGGCTGAAGGCGCTCGGGGCGGCCGGTGTGCTCGAGGTGGGCGAGAACGTCCAGGCGGTCTTCGGACCCCGCGCGGAGGCGCTGAAGAACGACATCCTCGACGCGCTCTGACGCAGCACATGCTGGTCGAGCAGCCGCGGAGCGGCGTATCGAGACCCGACGGGCTCAGCAGGCAGGGGACCCTCGGGTCAGCGGGTGGCGTCGGCGGAGGTCGCGACGGACGCGGCGTCGGGCTCGGCCCAGACGGCGATCGGCTTCGGGTCCCAGGTGAGGGCGGCGGGCTCGACAACGGGGGCGGCCGGCTCCGCGGTGACGGGGGGAGTGGAGGCGCGCATCACGGGGATGGCGGAGGTGACCGGGTTCGCGGTGGCCTCGACGCCGGCGCGCAGCTGCTCGGACTGGATCGCGGCGGACAGCTCGTGGGCGAGCGAGCGGGCGAGCATCCCGTGGAAGATCGGGTCGCGGTCGTCGTGGCTGCGCCGGGTGACGACCCAGGCGCCCTCGGCGCCGACGAAGGCGGAGAGGCGCTCGTGCACGACGGCGAAGAGCTGGTCCTGCGTGAGCGCGGGGGCCGCGACGACCTCGGGGGCCGGTTGGCGGCGCCTCAGACGAAACCTCATGACGAACCCCGTTTCCCGTGCCGCGTGCTGAGTCTCCAGTGTCCCGGGGCGAGGGCGCCGGAGCGCGCTGACACGCCGCGGCCCAGGGCACGCGGCGTGTCAGAGGGGTGCGGCGGTCAGCGGTCGCGCTTCTTACCGTTCTGCTCCTTGACGAGCTCCTTCGAGTCGTAGGAGACCGAGCCGATGGCGACCGCGAGCGCGATCGCCCAGCTGACCCACTGCAGGGCCAGCCGCCAGTCGCGCGGACCCTTGCGCGTCGTCTGCAGGATGGACCAGCCTCCGACGATCGCGCTGATGACGCTGGAATTGAGAATGAACTTGCGCATCGATTGCCTCCTGTGTTCACCACGACGCTAGCGGTGCGGCCCGCTTCCCTCCCAACGGTTGACACCGCCGACGGCCATCGGGCGGCTCCGTCGCCGGTTCCGCCCGCTACGGTGAACCGCTGCTCGACGCCGGGCCGCGGCGGGCACCGAGGAGAACGGATACGAGATGCGCACGGCTGTGATCGGGGCGGTGCTCCTCGTGCTCGGCGCGATCGCCGCCCTCACCGGGGTCCTGCCGATGGACGCGCTCGGCGAGCTGGTCGAGCGCACGGCGCCGATCCTCGCCTTCGTGGTCGCCGTCACCGTGGTGGCGGAGCTGGCGTCCGAGGCCGGAGTCTTCACGGTCGTGGCCGAGCGGGCCGCGATCTGGGGCCGCGGGCGGACCGCTCTGCTCTGGCTCCTCGTGGTCGCGATGGCGATCGTCAGCACCGTCTTCCTCTCCCTCGACACCACCGCCGTGCTGCTCACGCCGGTCGTCGTGCTGCTCGCCGCGCACGTGCGGGTGTCGCCGCTGCCGTTCGCGATGGCGACCGTCTGGCTCGCCAACTGCGCCTCCCTGCTGCTCCCTGTGTCGAACCTCACCAACCTCCTGGCAGAGAGGCGGCTCGGCGTCGACGGGCCGCTCGCCTTCGCCGCGCTGACCGCCGCGCCCGCGCTCGTCGCGGCCGTGATCCCGGTGCTCGTGCTCGCGATCCGCTACCGCCGCGAGCTCGCCGGCCGCTACCGGACGGGGGAGCGGACCCCGGTCGAGGACCGCGTCCTGCTGATCGGCGCCGGCGTCGTCGTCGCGCTGCTGCTGCCCGCCCTCGTCTCCGGGCTCGAGGTGTGGATCCCCGCGGCCGTCGCGGCGCTCGCCCTCGTCGTGCTCTTCGCGGTGCGGCGGCCATCCGCGCTGAAGGTCTCGCTCCTGCCGTGGCAGTTGGTCGTCTTCGCGTCCGGTCTCTTCGTCGTGATGGAGGCTGCGCACCAGCTCGGCCTCGGAGCGGCGCTCGCCGTGGTCGCGGGCGACGGGAGCGGCGTGGGCGACCTGCTCCGGCTCGCGGGCTCCGGCGTCGTGGCCGCGAACCTCGTCGACAACCTGCCGGCCTACCTCGCGCTCGAGCCGGTCGCCGCCGATCCGGTGCGCCTCGTCGCCCTGCTGATCGGCGTGAACGCCGGGCCGCTGATCACCCCGTGGGCCTCGCTCGCCACGCTGCTCTGGCACCAGCGGCTGACCGCGCTCGGCGTGACGATCTCCTGGCGGCAGTACGCGCTGCTCGGCGCCGTCGCGGTGGTGCCGACGGTCGGCGGCGCGGTGCTGGCGCTCGCTCTCGCTCAGGGCTGAGACCCGGCCCCCGTCCGAGTGCGGCTGGTAGCCTCCCCGGGTACGAAGACGGCACGACCGACGATCGGGACCCACCATTCCTCCGCACTCCGCCTCCGCCCCCGCACCCCTCGAGGACAGCACCGACGACAGCACCGACGACCGGGACACCGCGACCGCGGACGCCCCCGTCTCGACCGCACGCAACGCGTTCGTGGTGGTCTCGAACCGCCTCCCCGTCGACCGCGTCGTCGACGCCGACGGCACCGCGTCGTGGAAGACCTCGCCCGGCGGGCTGGTCACCGCGCTCGAGCCCGTGATGCGCGCCAACGAGGGCGCCTGGGTCGGCTGGCCCGGCGTCGCGGACGAGGAGGTCGCGCCGTTCGAGAACGACGGCGTGCAGATCGTCCCGGTCGCGCTCAGCGCCCAGGAGCTCGAGGACTACTACGAGGGCTTCTCCAACGACACCCTCTGGCCGCTCTACCACGACGTGATCGCGCCGCCCACCTACCACCGCGAGTGGTGGGACGCCTACGTCCGGGTGAACCGCCGCTTCGCCGAGGCCGCCGCCGCCGTCACGGAGCAGGACGGCGTCGTCTGGGTGCAGGACTACCAGCTGCAGCTGGTGCCGAAGATGCTCCGCGAGCTGCGCCCGGACGTCACGATCGGCTTCTTCAACCACATCCCGTTCCCGCCCTACGGCATCTTCGCCCAGCTCCCGTGGCGCAAGCAGATCGTCGAGGGCCTGCTGGGCGCCGACGTGATCGGCTTCCAGCGCCAGGGCGACGCGGGCAGCTTCCTCCGCGCGGTCCGCCGCCTGCTCGGCTACGACACCCGCAGCACCGTCGTCGAGGTGCCCGTCGAGGACGACGCGGTCGACGGCACCCGCCGGGTCAACCGCTCGCGCCGCGGCGCCAGCGTCCGCCCGGTGGTCGCCCGCCACTTCCCGATCTCGATCGACTCCGCCGCGTTCGAGGCGATGGCGCGCACCCCCGAGATCCAGGAGCGGGCGCGGCAGATCCGCTCCGACCTGGGCGACCCCGAGGTGGTCATGCTCGGCGTCGACCGCCTGGACTACACCAAGGGCATCGGCCACCGGCTCAAGGCGTTCGGCGAGCTGCTCGCCGACGGCCGCCTCAGCACCAAGGACGCGGTGCTCGTCCAGGTCGCGAGCCCGAGCCGCGAGCGGGTGGAGACCTACAAGCTCCTGCGGGACGACATCGAGCTGCAGGTCGGCCGGATCAACGGCGACTACGGCACCATCGGCAACCCGGCGATCAGCTACCTGCACCACGGCTACCCGCGCGAGGAGATGGTGGCGCTCTACCTCGCCGCCGACGTGATGCTGGTGACGGCGCTGCGCGACGGGATGAACCTGGTCGCGAAGGAGTACGTCGCCTCCCGCTTCGACAACGACGGCGTGCTCGTGCTGAGCGAGTTCACCGGCGCCGCGGACGAGCTGAAGCAGGCCGTGCAGATCAACCCGCACGACATCTCCGGTCTCAAGGACGCGATCGAGAGCGCGGCCCGGATGCCGCGCGCCGAGCGCACCCGCCGGATGCGGGCGCTGCGCCGCCGCGTGCTCGAGAACGACGTCTCGCGCTGGTCCGCCAGCTTCCTCGACGCGCTGAGCGAGCACGCCGCGGGCCAGCAGCTCGACGTGCACCCGGCCGCGCGCGGCCAGGAGGCGCCGCTCGGCCAGGAGGCGGAGCACCACGAGGACGGCGTCCGCGGTCGCGCGGCCGAGGACGCGCACCACGAGGACGTCCGCCGCGACGAGGCCCGCGGCGACCACGCGGAGGCGACGCGATGACCGTCGTCGCCCCGACGCCCGGCGAGCACCTGCCCGGCGTGCCCGACCGCCTCGTCACCGCGCTGCGCGAGCTCGCCGCGACCGGACGGCTGCTGGTGGCGCTCGACTTCGACGGCACGCTGGCCCCGGAGGTCGACGACCCTGCGGGCGCCCGCGCCCTGCCCGAGGCGCGCGAGGCCGTGCTCCGGCTGCTCGCGCTGCCCGGCACCCGCGTCGCGCTGGTCTCCGGCCGCGCGCTCGGCAGCCTCGAGGAGGTCGCGCAGCTGCCGGATGAGGCGCTGCTGGTCGGCTCGCACGGCATCGAGATCCGCCTGGACCCGGGCGACGACGCCGTCCGCCTCGACGAGACGGAGCTGGCGAAGGTCGGCGTGCTCGAGGACGTGCTGAAGGGCATCGCCCGCGGCATCGACAACGTCTGGATCGAGGACAAGCCGGCCGGCTTCGCCCTGCACACCCGCCTCGCGACGGACCGGCACAGCCGCGTCGCGCACGTCGTCGCCCTCTCCGAGGCGCGCGCGGAGGTCGAGGGCGTCACCGTCCGCGAGGGCAAGAACGTGCTCGAGTTCTCGGTCCGCTCGACCACCAAGGGCGAGGCCGTGCAGCACCTGCGCCGCTACACCGGCGCGACCGCCGTGCTCTACGCGGGCGACGACGTCACCGACGAGGACGCCTTCGCGGTCCTCGGCACCGGCGACGTCGGCGTCAAGAGCGGCGCCGGCACGACCTCGGCCGCCTACCGCGTCCGCGGGCCCGAGCAGATCGCCCACGTGCTGTCGCTGCTCGCCGACTTCCGCGCCACCGCGGGCTGAGCCCGTCCCGTCGATCCGGCGCGAACGGCTGCCCCCGGGCCGCCGACACGACCGTTCGCGACGGATCGGAGCGCGCTGCGGAGCGCGGGAGCACCGCGTGCGAGGCGGTAGCCTCGTCACATGCCGGAAATCGATTGGAAGCCTCGTTCGCGCACCGTCACGGACGGCATCGAGGCCACGACGTCGCGCGGGATGCTGCGCGCCGTGGGAATGGGCGATGACGACTGGGAGAAGCCCCAGATCGGCATCGCCTCGTCGTGGAACGAGATCACCCCCTGCAACCTCTCGCTGGAGCGCCTCGCGCGCAGCGCGAAGGAGGGCGTGCACTCGGGCGGCGGCTACCCGCTGCAGTTCGGCACCATCTCCGTCTCGGACGGCATCTCGATGGGCCACGAGGGCATGCACTTCTCGCTCGTCTCGCGGGAGGTCATCGCCGACTCCGTCGAGACCGTGATGATGGCCGAGCGCCTCGACGGCACCGTCATGCTGGCCGGCTGCGACAAGTCGCTGCCCGGCATGCTGATGGCCGCCGCGCGCCTCGACCTCGCCGCCGTCTTCGTCTACGCCGGCTCGATCGCGCCGGGCTGGGTCAAGCTGTCCGACGGCACCGAGAAGGACATCACGATCATCGACTCCTTCGAGGCGGTCGGCGGCGTCAAGGCCGGGATCATGTCCGAGGAGGACGCCAAGCGCATCGAGTGCGCCTTCGCCCCGGGCGAGGGCTCGTGCGGCGGCATGTACACCGCGAACACGATGGCCAGCGTCGCCGAGGCGCTCGGGATGAGCCTGCCCGGCTCCGCGTCGCCCGCCGCGGCCGACCGCCGCCGCGACTACTTCGCCCGCAAGTCGGGGGAGGCGGTCGTCGAGCTGCTGCGCAACGGCACCACCGCGCGCGACATCCTGACCAAGGAGGCGTTCGAGAACGCGATCGCCGTGGCCATGGCGTTCGGCGGCTCGACCAACGTCATCCTGCACCTGCTCGCGATCGCCAACGAGGCCGAGGTCGACCTCACGATCGACGACTTCAACCGCATCGGCGACACGATCCCGCACATCGGCGACCTCAAGCCGTTCGGCAAGTACGTCATGAACGACGTGGACCGCCACGGCGGCGTCCCCGCCGTGATGAAGGCCCTGCTCGACGCGGGCCTCCTGCACGGCGACTGCCTCACGGTCACCGGCAAGACGGTCGCCGAGAACCTCGCGGCGATGGACATCGCGCCGCTGGACGGCGAGGTCATCCGCACTCTCGACAACCCGATCCACGCCACCGGCGGCCTGACCGTCCTCAAGGGCTCGCTCGCTCCCGAGGGCGCGGTCGTCAAGACGGCCGGCTTCGACGCCTCGGTCTTCGAGGGCCCCGCGCGGGTCTTCGAGCGCGAGCGCGCGGCGATGGACGCGCTGACCGACGGCGACATCAAGAAGGGCGACGTGGTGGTCATCCGCTACGAGGGCCCCAAGGGCGGCCCGGGCATGCGCGAGATGCTGGCCATCACGGCCGCCATCAAGGGGGCCGGCCTCGGAAAAGATGTACTACTGTTGACCGACGGACGATTCTCAGGCGGCACAACCGGCCTGTGCATCGGCCACATAGCTCCCGAATCGGTGGACGCAGGTCCCATCGCATTCGTCCGCGACGGAGACCCGATTCGGGTCGACATCGCCGCTCGATCGATCGACCTACTCGTCGACGAATCCGAGCTCGCCGCCCGCCGAGAAGGCTGGGCGCCCCTCCCTCCGCGCTACACCCGCGGTGTCCTCGCCAAGTACGCCAAGCTCGTCCGCTCGGCCGCCGAGGGCGCCACCACGGGTTGATCCCGGCCCGCTCGGGCCGGCCGCGCATTCGCGCCTCCCGGGCACCGCTCGCTCGCACCCCGAGCCCCCGGTGCCCGCCGCCGCATCACGCTTCGAAGGAATCGACACCCGCATGACCCCGGATCCGTCCGCCGTGCCCACCGCACCGACACCCCAGCCACCCCGCACCGCCGCGTCCGCGCCGGCGGTCGCGCCCGTCGCCGAGTCGCTCACCGGAGCGCAGGCGGTCGTCCGCTCGCTCGAGATGCTCGGGATCGAGGACGTCTTCGGCCTGCCCGGCGGCGCGATCCTGCCCGTCTACGACCCGCTGATGGACTCGTCGAAGATCCGCCACATCCTGGTCCGCCACGAGCAGGGCGCCGGCCACGCGGCCGAGGGCTACGCCGCGGCGACCGGCAAGCTCGGCGTCTGCATCGCGACCTCCGGGCCGGGTGCGACCAACCTCGTCACCGCGATCGCCGACGCGTACATGGACTCCGTGCCGATGCTCGCGATCACCGGCCAGGTCTTCTCGACGCTGATGGGCACCGACGCCTTCCAGGAGGCGGACATCGTCGGCATCACGATGCCGATCACCAAGCACTCCATCCTGGTCACGCGCCCCGAGGACATCCCCTCGGCGCTCGCCTCGGCCGTGCTGATCGCGACGACGGGCCGCCCCGGCCCCGTGCTCGTCGACATCACCAAGGACGCGCAGCAGGACGCGGCGCCGTTCGTCTGGCCGCCGAGGATCGACCTGCCCGGCTACCGCCCGGTGACCAAGGCGCACGGCAAGCAGATCCAGGCCGCGGCGCAGCTGCTGGCCGAGGCGCGCAAGCCCGTGCTCTACGTGGGCGGCGGCATCATCCGCGCCCGCGCGGCGGCCGAGCTGCTGGCGTTCGCCGAGGCCTGCGGTGCCCCCGTCGTCACGACGCTGATGGCGCGCGGCGCTTTCCCGGACTCGCACGAGCAGCAGCTCGGCATGCCCGGCATGCACGGCACCGTCCCCGCGGTGCTCGCGCTGCAGGAGTCGGACCTGATCCTGGCGCTCGGCTCGCGCTTCGACGACCGCGTGACCGGCAAGGCGGCGCTCTTCGCGCCGAACGCCAAGGTCGTGCACGTCGACATCGACCCGGCCGAGATCTCGAAGATCCGGACGGCCGACGTGCCGATCGTGGGCGACCTCAAGGACGTCCTGCCGGACCTCACCGACGCGTTCGCGAAGGCGATCGACGGCGCGGCGCCCGACACGGCCGACTGGTGGACCTACCTCAAGGGCCTGCAGGAGGAGTTCCCGCTCGGCTACACCGAGCCGGTCGACGGCCTGCTCTCGCCGCAGTACGTGATCAAGCGGATCGGCGAGATCACCGGTCCCGAGGGCGTCTTCGCCTCGGGTGTCGGCCAGCACCAGATGTGGGCGGCGCAGTTCATCAAGTACGAGCGCCCGAACTCGTGGCTCAACTCCGGCGGCGCCGGCACGATGGGCTACTCCGTTCCCGCGGCGATGGGCGCCAAGGTGGGCGAGCCCGACCGCACGGTCTGGGCGATCGACGGCGACGGCTGCTTCCAGATGACCAATCAGGAGCTCGCCACCTGCACGATCAACGACATCCCGATCAAGGTCGCGGTGATCAACAACTCCTCGCTCGGCATGGTGCGCCAGTGGCAGACCCTGTTCTACGAGGGCCGCTACTCCAACACCGACCTCAACACCGGGCACGACACCATCCGCGTGCCGGACTTCGTGAAGCTCGCGGAGGCCTACGGCGCCCTGGGCATCCGGGTCACCAAGCCGGAGGAGATCGACGCGGCCATCGAGCTCGCGATCGCCACCAACGACCGGCCGGTCGTGATCGACTTCGTGGTCAGCCGCGACTCCATGGTGTGGCCGATGGTCCCGCAGGGCGTCTCGAACAGCTACGTCCAGTACGCCCGAGACCACAGCCCGACCTGGGACGACGAGGAGTAGACCGCATGACCCACCACGTTCTCTCCCTGCTCGTCGAGGACAAGCCGGGACTGCTCACCCGCGTCGCGGGACTGTTCGCACGCCGCGGCTTCAACATCGAGTCGCTGGCCGTCGGGCCGACCGAGCTCGAGGGGCTCTCGCGCATCACGGTCGCCGTCGACGTCGAGGACCTCCCGCTCGAGCAGGTGACGAAGCAGCTGAACAAGCTGATCAACGTCATCAAGATCGTCGAGCTCGACCCCGACCAGTCGGTGCACCGCGAGCACCTGCTCGTGAAGGTGCGCGTCGACAACGTCACCCGCTCGCAGGTGCTCGAGGCCGTGAACCTCTTCCGCGCCCGCGTCGTCGACGTCGCGACCGACGCCCTGGTGATCGAGGTCACCGGCGACTCGGGCAAGACCACCGCGTTCCTCCGGGTCATCGAGCCCTACGGCATCAAGGAGATCGCCCAGTCGGGTCTGCTGGCCATCGGCCGCGGCTCGAAGTCGATCACCGAGCGCGTCTTCAAGAACTGACGGCTCCGCGCCGCTCTCCGCTCCGCCCACTCCATCCACAGAAAAGGAAGCATCACGTGACCGAGCTCATCTACGACGCCGACGCCGATCTCTCCATCATCCAGTCCAAGAAGGTCGCGATCGTCGGCTACGGCTCGCAGGGCCACGCCCACGCGCAGAACCTCCGCGACTCCGGAGTCCAGGTCGTCATCGCTCTCAAGGAGGGGTCGAAGTCGACCGCCAAGGCCGAGGACGACGGGTTCGAGGTCAAGAGCGTCGCCGACGCCGCCGAGTGGGCCGACCTGATCATGATCCTCGCGCCGGACCAGCACCAGCGCGCCATCTACAGCGAGCAGATCGCGGACAAGCTGACCGAGGGCAAGACGCTCGCCTTCGCGCACGGCTTCAACATCCGCTTCGGCTACATCGAGGCGCCCGCGGGCGTCGACGTGATCCTGATCGCGCCGAAGGCCCCCGGCCACACCGTGCGCCGCGAGTTCGTGGCCGGCCGCGGCATCCCGGACATCATCGCCGTCGAGAACGACGCGACCGGCACCGCCTGGGAGACCGCGAAGTCCTACGCGAAGGCCATCGGCGGCACCCGCGCCGGCGTCATCAAGACGACCTTCACCGAGGAGACCGAGACCGACCTGTTCGGCGAGCAGGCCGTGCTCTGCGGCGGCACCTCGCAGCTCGTCCAGTACGGCTTCGAGACCCTCGTCGAGGCCGGCTACCAGCCCGAGATCGCCTACTTCGAGGTCCTCCACGAGCTCAAGCTGATCGTCGACCTGATGTGGGAGGGCGGCATCGCCAAGCAGCGCTGGTCGGTCTCCGACACCGCCGAGTACGGCGACTACGTGTCGGGCCCGCGCGTCATCGACCCCAGCGTCAAGCAGAACATGCAGGCGGTGCTCGGCGACATCCAGAGCGGCGCCTTCGCGAAGCGCTTCATCGCGGACCAGGACGCGGGAGCGCCCGAGTTCCAGGAGCTGCGCGCCAAGGGCGAGAAGCACCCGATCGAGGAGACCGGCCGCGAGCTGCGCAAGCTCTTCGCCTGGAAGCAGACCGACGAGGACTACACGGACGGCAGCGTCGCGCGCTAGTCGCCCGCACTGACGGACCTCGGAGCCCTGGGCCGTCGACGGCCACCGCACTCGCGGTGGACGCCGGCGGGGCCGGGGCTCCGTCGCGTCCGGGGGTGGTCCGCCTCGGTCGGGCGCCGCACCTCATGTTGGTCGGGCGCCGCACCTCATGTTGGTCGGGCGCCGCATCTCATGCTGGTCGAGTAGCCGCGCAGCGGCGTATCGAGACCCGCCGTCTTCCGCAGGGCGGGTCTGCAGACCCTCGTTCCGGCGCTGGTGGATCTCGATACGCCCGCTGCGCGGTCCACTCGATCTGCATGATTCGCGAACGGACCCGAAACGGGCGCTGAGCTCTGCGCCGGCCCCTGCCCACGTCCACTCGACACCTGCGCGTCAGTCGAGTCGACCCGTCTCGGGCCCTGCTGCTCGGCCGAAGCCCGTCACGGGTCGACTCGCATCGGCCCTCGCTCCACGGTGGGCGAGCAGGCCCGGAGGGGCGTCTCGAGACCTGAAGTCGTCGGGAGGGCGGGTCTGCAGGGTCGGCGTCTGAAGCTGGAGGATCTCGATACGCCCGCTCTAGGGGCTACTCGATCAGCACGAGGGGGCGTTCCTCCGCTGCACTCCATCCACGGTGGTCTGAAGCTGGGGATCTACTTGGAAGAGACGCCCGCAGACATGCTGGTCGAGTAGCCCCGCAGGGGCGTATCGAGACCCGGCGTCGCCAGCACGGATGGTCTGCTGACCGTCGTTCTGGCGCTGGCGGATCTACTTGGAAGAGACGCCCGCAGACATGCTGGTCGAGTAGCCCCGCAGGGGCGTATCGAGACCCACCACCGCATGAACGTCTGCCGCTTCCCCGCCCCGCGGTGGCGCCGGAGGCGCCCCCTCCGCTCGATACGCCCGCTGCGCGGGCTGCTCGATCAGCATGCGCACCACGGGGGGCGCGGGTAGCGTGGGGCGGATGGAGCGACGGGCACGGCGGCTGCGGCAGTGGGACGAGGGCGTGGCGGCGGCACGGGACGGGCTGTCGTACGAGGTGTCCGCGGGGGTCGTGCTCTGCGGGGTCGCCGGTGGTGGGCTCGCTGCGGCGCTCGCGCTGGCGTCAGGGGGGATCCTCGAGTCGGCGCCGGTCGCGCTGCGGACGGTCACGGCCTTCGCGCTCGCGCTGATCGCGGGGACGCTGCTCGTCGCCACCGCTTCGGCGCTGCGGCGGCGGACGGAGGACGCGGCGGCGCGCCTCGCCCGCGCGGCCTGGCCGGTGCCGGCCGATCTCGGGCGGGACGACCTCGCCGAGACCGCGGACCTGCCCTTCGATGTGCGGCTGCCGGAGGACGCGCTGTCGCCGGCCGATCTGCCCGGCATCCTCGCGCCGTCGCGCTCGGCGCGGGCAGAGGCCCGCGGGCGGGCGGCCACGCGGGATCTGAAGGCGAGTTCGGCGCTGTTCTCGGTGCTCTCGCTCGCGGGCGTCGTCATCGCGCTCATCGGGGTGCTCCTGCTGGTCGCGGCCATCGCACTGCAGGCGGCGGAGGGGGCGGTGGTCACGGCTGTGGTCGTCGTCGCGGCCGGCGCGGCGGCCGGAATCGGTTCGTCGCAGGCCAACGCGCTGCCGCTGGCCGTTCTGCGTGCCTCCGATGCCGCACTGGCCCGCAGTCGGCGGCTGCTGGTCGAGCGCTGGCCGGGCGATCTCGAAGAGGGGCCGCTCTCGGTGCGCGGGGGAGTGGCGGCGATCGATCGCCGCGGTCTGACCGGCACCGGGAGGCGGGCCGCGCCGTTGAGCTCGGATGCGGGGCGGGCGGCGCCGATCGTAATGCTCGCGTTCGCCCTGCTGCTGGTGGCCCTGCTGCCGCTGCTGTCCTAGGGACGCGCGGGGCGATGCGGGCGGCTGATCGTGCGGAACATCAGCGGAGACCGCCGCTCATCGCTGATGGCGGATGCGGTGTGCTCTCGGCTGATGCTCTGTGGGGGAGTGCCCGTCAGGAGGCGGCGTCGCGGGCCAGGCGGCGCAGGCCGCCCTTCGGCGGGACGAGCACGGGCTCGGGCCAGCGCGGAGCGAGGTGGTCGCCGAGCGTCACCCGGCGGATCTTCCGGCCGACCAGGGGGAGCACCCAGTCGTGCGCCCAGCGGTACTGGTCGCGCAGGAGCTCGCGCGGGGTGAGCGGCTCGGGCGCGTCCCAGGGGCCGGCGGAGATGGTGTGCGGGACGCCCAGGACGTCGAGCACCTCGGCCGCCAGCACGCGGTGCCCGCGCTTGGAGAGGTGCATCCGGTCGCTCGACCACATCGCGGGCTCGCGGAACGCCTGCATCCGCCAGTAGTCGACGAGGACGGCGCCGCGCTCGCGGGCGATCCGGCGGACGGCGCTGTTGTAGACGCGGTTGCGCTTGACGAACATCCGCGGTGCGGGCAGCCCGGGGATGTCGAAGCCGGTGAAGAGCACGAGCGAGGCGCCCGTCGTCGCGAGCGCGTCGACCAGGTGCTCGTAGCCGTCGATCAGCACGCGCATGTCGGTGCCGAGGTCGAGGATGTCGTTGCCGCCGGCGTAGAGCGTCACCAGGGTCGGCCGCAGCTCCAGCGCGGGCGTCAGCTGCTCGGCGGTGATCTGCGCGAGCCGCTTGCTGCGGATGGCGAGGTTCGCGTACTCCCAGCCGGGCTCGGCGCGGGCGAGGCGGTCGGCGACGCGGTCGGCCCAGCCGCGGACGCCGTTGGGCAGGAGCCGGTGCGGGTCGCCGACGCCCTCGGTGAAGGAGTCGCCGATCGCGACGTAGCGGCGCCGGCCGCCCTCCGCCGCGCGCTCGTCCGTCCCCGACTGCTCCGCCATCCCCGAAGGGTCCCGCCTGGGGGAGGCCGGGGGGTGACCGCGCGGTGGCGGGGAGGTGTCGGGGTGCTCCGAGCCGACTGCGAGGGACGCGCGGCTAGGGTGTTGCGGTGATCGAGAGCAGACCCGAGGACGACCGGGACGACGACGCGCTCAGCTGGGCGGGCGAGGGCGGCGACCCGACGCTGGTCGCGGGCGACGGGCCTGTGCGGCGGAAGGCGCCGCGGGCGGTCCGCTCGGCTCCCCGGGAGCGCGAGGCACGGGACGGCGACGTCGACGAGCTGCCGGACGAGCTGCGCGAGGACGACGAGGACGGGCTCGAGGACGACGAGCCGGACGACGAGCGCGACGCCGCCGACGCGGCGGCAGCCTCCTCCGTGCTGCTGGTCGCGATGGGCGTCGCCGCAGGCCTCTACCTCCTCTGGACGATCGGCTGGATGATCACCGCGACCCGCCAGAACGCCACGATCGCCGCGACCTTCGCGGGCGACCCGCTCGGCGGCGGGCTCTACGGGCTCGGTCTCTGGCTCGCGGTCGCCGGACCGGCCGCCTGGTTCGCCGCGGTGCTGCTGGGCACGCGGAGCGCCCGCACGAGGACCCGCGTGCTCTGGCTGATCGCCGGGCTGATCCTGCTGGCCCCCCTGCCGTTCCTGAAGGGCGCGTGATGAGCGACTCCACCGCGGCCGACTCCACCGCGACCGACTCCACCTCGACCGACTCCACTTCGGCCGACAGCTCGGCGAAGGCGACCCTCGGCGGCGGCGCGCGCCGCAGCGACCCGCGCCGGCGCCTCCTCCTCTCGGTGCTGATCGCCGCGGTCTTCGCGCTCCTCTTCGCCTGGGACGTCTGGGAGGGGATCGGCAACCTCGTCGGGCTGCGCACCTACGCCGCGACGCTCGGCACCGACCTCAACGGCACGGGCTGGATCGTGCTGCTGCTCGGGCTGCTGCTGCCGGTGGTCTGCTTCGTGCTGGCGCTGGTGCTCGGTCGCCGCCGCGGGCTCCTCGCCCGGACAGGCCTGCTGTTCGCGGGGCTCTGCCTCTCGGCCGCCCTCTCGCTCGACGTGCAGCTGATCCTCGGATTCGAGAGCCTGGTCTCGCTCTAGTCGGTCGTGGCGCCCGCTGTCGAGAGCGGGCGTCACACGGCCGGGGGCGGCTGCGGCCCTCCGCTACAGTGGCGGGGGCTCCACCGCGCCCCGTGCTCGGTGCCCGCTCCGTCCCCTCCCCGAAGGAAGCGCCTCTCGTGACTAAGCCGGTCGTCCTGATCGCCGAAGAACTCTCGCCCGCCACCGTGGACGCCCTCGGTCCCGACTTCGAGATCCGCTCCGTGGACGGCACCGACCGCCCCGCGCTGCTGGAGGCGCTCGGCTCGGCCGACGCGATCCTGGTCCGCTCCGCGACGCAGGTCGACGCGGAGGCGATCGCCGCGGCCCCCTCGCTGAAGGTCGTCGCGCGCGCGGGCGTGGGACTCGACAACGTCGACATCACGGCCGCGACCGCCGCCGGCGTCATGGTGGTGAACGCGCCGACCTCGAACATCATCTCGGCCGCCGAGCTCACCGTCGGCCACATCCTGAGCCTCGCCCGCCACATCCCGGCCGCGCACAGCGCGCTCGCGCAGGGCCTCTGGAAGCGCTCGAAGTACACGGGCGTCGAGCTCTACGAGAAGACGGTCGGCATCATCGGGCTCGGCCGCATCGGCGCGCTGATCACCGCGCGCCTGCAGGCCTTCGGCGTGAACGTCGTCGCCTACGACCCCTACGTCACCAGCTCCCGCGCGCAGCAGCTCGGCGTCACGCTCCTGCCGCTCGAGGAGCTCCTCGCGCAGAGCGACTTCATCACCATCCACATGCCGAAGACGCCGGAGACCACCGGGATGATCTCGGACGCGCAGCTCGCGCTGATGAAGCCGACCGCGTTCCTCGTGAACGTCGCCCGCGGCGGGCTGATCGACGAGGACGCGCTGCACCGCGCCCTCGTCGCGAAGACCATCGCCGGCGCCGGGCTCGACGTGTTCGTCAAGGAGCCGCCGACCGACTCGCCGCTGCTCGCCCTCGAGAACGTGGTCGTCACTCCGCACCTCGGGGCGTCGACCGACGAGGCGCAGGAGAAGGCGGGCGTCTCGGTCGCGAAGTCGGTGCGCCTCGCGCTCTCGGGCGAGCTCGTGCCGGACGCGGTGAACGTCGCGGGCGGCGTCATCGACCCGTACGTCCGCCCCGGCATCCCGCTGGTGGAGAAGCTGGGCCAGGTCTTCTCGGGTCTCGCCGCCTCGCCGGTGACCTCGATCGACGTCGAGGTGCGCGGCGAGCTGGCCGGCTTCGACGTCAAGGTCCTCAAGCTCGCGGCGCTCAAGGGCGTCTTCAGCAACGTGGTGTCGGAGACGGTGTCCTACGTCAACGCGCCGGTGCTGGCGGAGCAGCGCGGCATCGAGGTGCGCCTGATCACCGACGCGGTCTCGGACGAGTACCGCAACGTGATCACGCTCCGCGGCGCTCTCTCGGACGGCTCGCAGATCTCGGTCTCGGGCACGCTGACCGGCACCAAGCAGGTCGAGAAGCTCGTCGCGATCAACGGCTACGACGTCGAGGTGCCGCTCGCGAAGCACCACGTGGTGATGAGCTACGTCGACCGGCCCGGGATCGTCGCGGTCTACGGGCGCGAGTTCGGCGAGGCCTCGGTCAACATCGCGGGCATGCAGATCGCGCGCACCGAGGCGGGCGGCAAGGCCCTCTCGGTGATCACGATCGACTCGCCGGCGCCGGACGGACTGCTGGAGAAGGTCCGCGTCGCGATCGACGCCGATCTGATGCAGGAGATCGACATCACGGAGTAGGACTCCGCCCGCCACGACGAGAGAGGACGGCGCCGTGCAGCGCAGTTCCGTGCAGCGCAGGTTCGCCCAGGTCGACGTGTTCGGCGCGGAGCCGTTCCTCGGCAATCCGGTCGCGGTGGTCGTCGACGGCGACGGCGTGGCCGACGCGGACATGGCCGCGTTCGCGCGGTGGACGAACCTGTCGGAGACGACGTTCCTGCTGCCGCCGACGACGCCGGAGGCCGATTACCGGCTGCGGATCTTCACGCCGGGGCGCGAGCTGCCCTTCGCCGGTCACCCGACGCTCGGCAGCGCGCACGCGTGGCTCGCGGCCGGGGGAGTGCCGCGCGACGCCGGAGTGCTGGTGCAGGAGTGCGCGGCCGGGCTCGTGCGGCTGCGGGTGTCGGACGGGGCGATCGCGTTCGCGGCGCCGCCGCGGCAGCGCACCGGGCTGGTGGACGAGCCGACGCTGGCGCGCGCGGCCGCCGCTCTGGGGCTCGCGCGCGAGGAGATCCTCGGGCACGAGTGGGCCGACAACGGTCCGGGCTGGCTGGCGCTGCGGCTGGAGTCGGCGGAGCGGGTGCTCGCGATCCGGCCGGACTCGGCGCGGCTCGGCGGGCTCGCCGTGGGCGTCGTCGGGCCGCATCCGGCGGGGGCGGAGTGCGCCTTCGAGGTGCGCGCGTTCATCCCGGACGCGGGGGTGCCGGAGGATCCGGTGACGGGGAGCCTGAACGCGGGGATCGCGCAGTGGCTGATCGGGGCCGGGCTGGCGCCCGAGCGGTACGTCGCGGCGCAGGGGACCGCGATGGGGCGAGCGGGGCGCGTGCTCGTGGAGCGCGTCGGCGACGACGTGTGGATCGGCGGAGCGACGGCGACGCTGATCGAGGGGACCGTGCGGCTGTAGGCGGCGGGTCTCGAGACGCCGGCCGGCGGCCGGCTGCTAGACCAGCATGTCCTTCGGCATGGCAGGGCAGCGCGTGGCAGGCGCGCCAGCGGCTGCTCCTTGCTTGCTGATCGAGTAGGCCGCGGAGCGGGCGTATCGCGATCCGGCGTGCTGGCGGTGGCGGGTCTCGATACGCCGGCCTGCGGCCGGCTGCTCGACCAGCATGAGCCGCGTCCTTCGGACGGCCGGTCGACCGGCACAGAGGGCGGGCGGGCGCGATTGCGGCCGCTCCTTCGTCGGCGGGGACGGCGGCTGCTCCTTCGGCGGCTGGTCCTGCGGGGTCAGCTCGGGAGGAGGCGGGCGATGACCGCGAGGACGTCGGCGGCCTCGCCGCGGGGGCTGTCGCCGGTGGGGAGCAGGGCGGAGTTGTAGTAGAGGCCGTCGCTCATCAGGACGATGGCGCGGGCGACCAGGGGGTCGCCGACGGCCTCGGCGACGACGGCGTACCAGCTGTCGTGGATGCGGGCGAGGCCGGCGCTCGCGCGCTCGTCGTGGCCCTGGGCGACGCGCGAGACGGCGAGGATCGTGCGGTCGAAGGGGGTGTCCGCGGCGAACGACGTGCGGATCAGGTACGGGACGACGCCCTCGTCGGACGTGCGGATGCGGTCGATGTCCTCGGCGAGCCGGTCGTCCAGGCGCCCGACGAGTCCGTCGACGAGGGCGTCCTTCGAGGGGAAGTGGTAGAGCAGACCGCCCTTGGACACGCCGGCGGCCTTCGCCACGGCGTCGAGGGTGGCCGCGCGCTCGCCCTGGTCGATCAGCAGGGCCTCGAACGCGTCGAGGACGCGGTCGCGGGCGGGGGCGGCGGGCATGGGCTCCATCCTAGGGACGGATCCCGGTTCAACCCCTGGCTACTGTACCGGCTGGACGGTATACTCGGTCGCGATCACCCCGTTCGAGAGAGAGCACCACTGTGTCCGCCCGCACTGCACCCGTCGCCACCGTCACCATCACCGGCTCCGCCGTCACCGGAGCCGCGGTCGAGCCCGACGGTCCCCGCGTCGGCCGCCGCGCCTGGTTCGCGCTGGCCGTGCTGATGCTGCCGGTGCTGCTCGTCTCGGTCGACAACACCGTCCTCAACTTCGCGCTGCCGCTGATCGCCGAGGACCTCGGGCCCTCCGGCACCGAGCTGCTCTGGATCGTCGACGCCTACCCGCTCGTGCTCGCCGGACTGCTGGTCGCGATGGGCAGCCTCGGCGACCGGGTCGGCCGGCGCCGGCTCCTGCTGATCGGCGCGGTCGGCTTCGCGGTCGTCTCCGTCGCCGCGGCGTTCGCCCCGACGGCCGGCGCGCTGATCGCCGCCCGCGCGGCGCTCGGTCTCTTCGGCGCGACGCTGATGCCCTCGACCCTCTCCCTCCTGCGCAGCCTCTTCCCGAACCGCGATCAGCGCCGGATGGCGATCGCGATCTGGGCGACCGGCTTCGCGGTCGGCTCGGCGGTCGGCCCGCTGGTCGGCGGCGTGCTGCTGGAGAACTTCCCCTGGGGCTCGGTGTTCCTGCTCGCCGTGCCGGTGCTGCTGCCGCTGGTGGTGCTCGCGCCGATCCTGGTGCCGGAGTCGCGCGACCCGCGGCCCGGGCCCGTCGACGTGGTCAGCATCGTGCTCTCGCTCGCGACGATGGCCCCGATCGTCTACGCGATCAAGTCGGCCGCCGAGCACGGGATCGACGCGGTCGCGGTGCTCTCGCTCGTGGTCGGCGTCGTCAGCGGCGTGCTCTTCGTGCGCCGGCAGCAGCGCCGCGAGGTGCCGATGCTCGACCTCTCGCTCTTCCGCCGCGGCTCGTTCAGCGCGGCCATCCTGGTCAACCTGCTCAGCGTCGTCGCGCTGGTGGGCGGGCTGTTCTTCGTCTCGCAGCACCTCCAGCTCGTGGTCGGCCTCTCGCCGCTCGAGGCGGGGCTCGTGCTGGTGCCGGGACTCGTGGTGATGATCGGCGCGGGACTCGGCGTGGTGCCGATCGCCCGGCGGATCTCGCCGCGGATCGTCGTGCCGGCCGGACTCGTGATCTCGGCGGTGGGCTACGCGCTGCTCGCGATCGGCAGTGCGGCGCCCGGCGGCGCCTCCGCGCTGACCGTCGCCGTCTCGTTCGCCTTCCTGGGCCTCGGGATCGGAGCGGCCGAGACGGTCTCGAACGAGCTGGTGCTCGCGAACGCGCCCGCCGACAAGGCCGGGTCCGCCTCGGCGGTGTCGGAGACGGCGTACGAGCTGGGCGCGGTGCTCGGCACGGCGACGCTCGGCACGGTGCTGACGGCGGCCTACCGCAGTGGTGTGGTGCTGCCCGCGGGCCTCGACGCCGGTCAGGCGCAGCGCGCGGGGGAGACACTGGGCGGTGCCGTGGCGGTCGCGGGCGAGATCCCGGCCGAGTCGGCGTCGAGCCTGCTGGCGTCGGCCGGGGCCGCGTTCGACGCGGGCGTCGGCTGGTCGGCCTGGATCGGCGTCGGACTGGTGCTGCTCGCCGGCGTCGTGGCGGCCTGGCGGCTGCGCCGCAGCTGACGCGGCGCGACCGGCGGGAGGAGCGGCCCGAGAGTACGCTGGGCTGGTCTCCTGCCCCGCACGCTCGAGTGCTCCGCACGCCCAGTGCTCTGGACGCGCAGCACCCCGGCCCGTGCCCCCCGCACGTCTGAGGACCGCCATGACCCGCACCGTGAAGCTCGCCGTCATCCCCGGAGACGGGATCGGACCGGAGGTGATCGCCGAGGCCGTGAAGGTCCTCGACGCCGTCATCGCCGACTCCGACCTGGTGATCGAGAGGACGCCGTTCTCGCTCGGTGCCGGCCGGTTCCTCGAGACCGGCGACGTCCTCACCGACGAGGACCTCGCCTCGATCAGCGCGCACGACGCGATCCTGCTCGGCGCGGTCGGCGGCGTGCCCGGCGACCCGCGCCTCAAGGACGCGAACATCGAGCGCGGGCTGCTGCTGCGCCTGCGCTTCGCGCTCGACCACTACGTCAACCTCCGGCCGACCCGCCTCTACGCGGGCGTGCCGTCGCCGCTGTCGGCACCCGGCGAGGTCGACTTCGTCGTCGTGCGCGAGGGCACCGAGGGGCCGTACGTCGGCAACGGCGGCTCGATCCGCCAGGGGACGCCGCACGAGATCGCGAACGAGGTCTCGGTGAACACGGCCTACGGCGTCGAGCGCGTCGTCCGGCACGCCTTCGAGCTGGCCCGCGCGCGCCGCTCGAAGCTCACGCTGGTGCACAAGACCAACGTGCTCGTCTTCTCCGGCTCGCTCTGGAAGCGGCTCGTGGACGAGATCGGGGCCACCTACGAGGACGTGGCCGTCGACTACCTCCACGTGGACGCGGCGACGATCTTCCTGGTGACCGATCCTGCTAGGTTCGACGTCATCGTCACCGACAACCTGTTCGGCGACATCCTGACCGATCTGGCCGGCGCGATCAGCGGCGGCATCGGACTCGCGGCCTCGGGCAACATCAACCCCGACGGCGCGTTCCCCAGCATGTTCGAGCCGGTCCACGGATCCGCGCCCGACATCGCCGGGAAGCAGCTCGCCGATCCGACCGCCGCGATCCTGTCGGTGGCGCTGCTGCTCGACCACCTGGGTCGCGGTGACGAGGCCGCCCGCGTGACGGCGGCCGTGACCGCCGACATCGAGTCGCGCGACGGCACCCCGCGCTCCACGGCCGCGATCGGCGACTCCGTCGTCGCCCGGCTCCGCTGACCCGCTCCCTCCGGGCCCCCGCTCCCCACCGGCCCCCACGCCACTCCAGGAAGAACCCCTCATGACCGACACCCTCCCCGCGCAGGACCTCGCCTTCGAGGTGACCGCCAACCCCGCGCCGCGCTCCGCCGAGGAGCGCGCCCGCATCCTCGCGAACCCCGGCTTCGGGGTCCACTTCACCGACCACATGGTCGACATCCGCTGGTCGCGCGCCGACGGCTGGAACCACCCGCGCGTCGAGCCCTACGGCCCGATCCAGCTCGACCCCGCCGCGGCGGTCCTGCACTACGCGCAGGAGATCTTCGAGGGGATGAAGGCCTACCGCCACGCGGACGGCTCGATCTGGACCTTCCGCCCCGAGGCGAACGCCGGTCGGCTGCAGCGCTCCGCCCGCCGCCTCGCGCTGCCCGAGCTGCCGACCGAGCTGTTCGTCGAGTCGCTGCGTCAGCTGATCGCGGCGGACGGCGCCTGGGTGCCGTCCGAGCCGGAGACCAGCCTGTACCTGCGGCCGTTCATGTTCGCGAAGGAGGCGTTCCTCGGGGTGCGCGCGGCCGAGGAGGTCGGCTACTACGTGATCGCGAGCCCGGCCGGCGCCTACTTCTCCGGCGGCGTCGCCCCGGTGTCGATCTGGCTGTCGACGTCCTTCGCCCGCGCGGGCAAGGGCGGCACGGGAGCGGCGAAGACCGGCGGCAACTACGCCTCGTCGCTGCTGCCGCAGCAGGAGGCGTACCAGCACGGCTGCGCGCAGGTGCTCTTCCTCGACTCGCAGGAGTCGCGCTGGATCGAGGAGCTCGGCGGAATGAACGTCGTGCTCGTGAAGAAGGACGGCACGCTCGTCACGCCGGAGTCGGACTCGATCCTCGAGGGGATCACCCGCGACAGCGTGCTGCAGCTGGCCGAGGACCGCGGCCACCGCGTCGAGCGCCGCCAGGTGTCGATCGACGAGTGGCGCGACGGGGTCGAGTCCGGCGACGTGGTGGAGGTGTTCGCCTGCGGGACCGCGGCGGTCATCACGCCGATCGCCGAGCTCAAAGGCGACGGCTTCTCGGTGGGCCACGAGGGCGCGCCGGCCGGCGCGCTGACGATGTCGCTGCGCGAGGAGCTGACCGACATCCAGTACGGACGTCGCGAGGACGCGCACGGCTGGATGACGAGGTTGGACGCATGAAGATCGCACGATTCGCCACGCAGCGCTCCGGGGACAACGGGGGCGCGATCCACTTCGGGATCCTGGACGAGGACGACCTGGTCGTGCTCGCCGGCGACCCGATGTTCGCGGGCTTCGAGACCACGGGGGAGCGGATCCCGCTCGCCGAGGCGAAGCTGCTCGCGCCGGTGATCCCGCGCTCGAAGGTGATCGGGATCGGCAAGAACTACTCCGACCACGCGGCCGAGATGGGCGGCGACGCTCCGGCCGAGCCGCTGATGTTCCTGAAGCCGAACACCTCGGTGATCGGGCCGGACGAGCCGATCGTGCTGCCCGAGGACAGCCAGCAGGTGGAGTTCGAGGGCGAGCTCGCGGTCGTGATCGGGGCGATCGCGCGGAACGTCCGGGCGGAGGACTACGAGGACGTCGTCTTCGGCTACACGATCGCGAACGACGTCACGGCGCGCGACCTGCAGAAGTCGGACGGGCAGTGGGCGCGGGCCAAGGGCTACGACACGTTCTGCCCGATCGGGCCGGTCATCGAGACCGAGTTCGTCTGGAACGAGAGCGCGCTCGAGACGCGGGTGAACGGGCGGCGGCTGCAGTCCGGCAACACCGGCGACATGATCCACGGGGTGCCCGAGATCATCGCCTACGTCTCGCGGGTGTTCACGCTGCTGCCGGGTGACATCATCCTGACCGGGACGCCCGCCGGCGTCGGGCCGATCGCCAACGGCGACACGGTCGCGATCGACATCGAGGGCATCGGCACGCTCTTCAGCCCGGTGGTGTCCCGGGCCTGACGCTCGTCGCGAGATGCCACTTGTGCACGCTTCTCACGGCGTGTCGCGTGCACAAGTGGCATCTCGCGGGGGTCGGGTCAGTCGTCGGTGACGGGGCCGTCGGTGTCGTCCGGGAGGTCGGCGTCGCCGGAGACGGTGTCGCCTCCGCTGTCGCCCTCGGTGACGGTGTCGGAGACGCCGCGGTCGATCGCGGTGCCGCCGGGAGCGGCGCCCGCAGCGCTCGCGTCGCTCGCGTCCTCGCCGGGGAGCACGGTCTGGGCGCCGCCGGTGTTCGGGGTCAGGTCGGACTCCTGCTCGGGCAGGTCCTCGTTCACGTTCTCGGGCACGGGGGCTCCTCTCGTCGGAGCCTTCATCCGAGCACGCGGGGGGCGGCGGGCGGCAGGGTCTTGACAGGTGTCGGACGGCGGCGGGTCTCGATACGCGCCTCCGGCGCTACTCGACCAGCATGGGGTGGCCTGCGGCGCTGCTCGACCAGCACGTCCGGGCCACCGGTGCTCGATCAGCAGGGGCCGGGGCGATGGCTTCACCGTGCTCCCCGGAGCTGTCAAGCGGAGACGCTCGGCGGGGGCGGAGACGTAGCGTCGAAGCATGAGCTCGCCCCGCACGACCCGCAGCACCGGCACCGCCGCCACGACGAAGACCGCCGCCGAGAAGACCGCGACCGCGAAGAAGACGACCGCGAAGAAGACGACCGCGAAGAAGACGACCGCGAAGAAGACGACCGCGAAGGCCGCTGCCGCGACGACGACGACCGCCGGGCGCGCCCGCACCACGCGCAGCACCGTGGACCGCATCGCCCGCGAGGACTTCGGCTGGACGTCGCTGCTGCCGGGGCAGCGCGAAGCCATCGAGTCGGCCGCGGCGGGCCGCGACACGCTGCTCGTCCTCGCCACCGGCGGCGGCAAGTCCGCCGTCTACCAGATCGCCGGCGCCGACCGCGGGGGCGTCGTGCTCGTCGTCTCGCCGCTCGTCGCGCTGCAGGCCGACCAGCTCGCCTCGATCGAGGCCGCGCCGGCCGCGCCGCCCGCCGTCGCCATCAACTCCGCGCAGGGCGCCGCCGCCGTCGCGCGGGCCTGGGAGCGCATCGACGAGGGCGGACCGCTCTACGTGCTGCTCGCTCCAGAGCAGCTGGCGAAGGCGGAGAACGTGGCCCGGCTCGCTGCGGCCGGCGTCTCGCTCCTGGTCGTCGACGAGGCGCACTGCGTCTCCTCCTGGGGGCACGACTTCCGCCCGGACTACCTGCGCCTCAAGGACGTCCGCGGCGCGCTGGGCGACCCGCCCGTGCTCGCGATGACCGCGACCGCCTCCCGGCCGGTGCGCGAGGAGATCATCGAGCGCCTCGGCATGACCGACCCCGAGGTGCAGGTGCACGGCGTCGACCGCCCGGAGATCCGCCTCGTGGTGCACCGTCACGAGAGCGAGAACGAGAAGCGCGCGGCCGTCGCCGAGGAGGCCCGCAGCTGGACCGCCCCGGGGCTGGTCTACGTGGCCACCCGCAAGGAGACCGAGACGTACGCGGCGGAGATCGCCGCCGAGGGCCGCTCCGTCGCGGCGTACCACGCGGGGCTCAAGACGAGCGAGCGGCGCGAGGTGCATCGGCGCTGGCGCGACGGCGAGCTGGACGTCGTGGTCGCCACCTCCGCCTTCGGCATGGGGATCGACCGCGGCGACGTGCGCTTCGTTCTGCACGCCACGACGTCCGAGTCGCTCGACGCGTACTACCAGGAGATCGGGCGCGCCGGCCGCGACAGCGAGCCGGCCACGGCCGCGCTGCACTACCGGCTCGAGGACCTCGGGCTGCGGCGCTTCTTCGCCAAGCGTCGGGTCGAGCCGGCCGCGCTGCGCGTGGTGTGGGCGGCCGTGTCCGACAAGCCGGGCGTGCAGGTCGACGAGCTGGCGGAGGCGCTGGGCAAGTCGCCGCGCACCGTCGCGCGGCTGGTCAACGACCTGGCCGAGGCGGACCTGCTCCAGACCGAGGGCGGCCTGCGGGCCGTGAGCGACGCCAGCGGGGACGACGCGGTCCGCGCGGTGAAGGAGGAGCTCTCCTCCCGCGAGCGCATCGCGGAGTCGCGGCTGTCGATGATGCGGGCCTACGCGGAGACCTCGCAGTGCCGGCGGCGCGTGCTGCTGGACTACTTCGGCGTCGAGGGTCCGGAGTGGTGCGGCAACTGCGACGGCTGCGAGCGGCACGAGGCGCGTCAGGAGGCGGCCGACGAGGCGGCGTCCGGGGCTCGATCCGACGCCCCGCTGAGCGTCGACGAGGCGGTGGAGCACCGCGAGTGGGGTGCCGGCACCGTGATGAGCGTCGAGGACGACCGCGCGACGATCTTCTTCGAGTCCGAGGGGTACAAGGTGCTGTCGTTCGCGGCGCTGGAGTCCGGCGTGCTGAGGGAGCGGGAGCCGGTCTCGGCGTAGCCGCCGGCGGGCCGGGGTCTCGATACGCCGTCCTGCGGACGGCTGCTCGACCAGCATGAAGAGTCATGGTCTCTACCCGGTCCACTGCAGGTGAGTGCTCGGCCGGCATGCGTGGGCGACGTCTTCCCTGACGGGGGCGATTCGCCCCGCAGGCGGCCTTCATGCCGATCGAGCAGCCCGCGCAGCGGGCGTATCGAGATCCACCGGCGTCAAGAGAACGGTGTGCAGACCGTCCTGCTGAGGACGGCGGGTCTCGAAACGCCCCTCCGGGGCTGCTCGACCAGCATGGAAGGGCAGCCGCACCGGAGTGCGACCTTTCATCGTGACGCGGGGTGCTCGATCAGCGTGAAGGGGCAGCCGCACCGCAGGTGCGACCTCCGCACCCGGGTGCTGTCCGCCCCGGGCGCCACGTGCGAGATGCCACTTGTGGGCGGGCGACACGGCGTGTCGTGCTCACAAGTGGTATCTCGCGGAGGGGTCAGACGTTCGAGACGGCGGAGCTCACGTCGGTGGGCTTGTCGTAGTCGCCCTCGGGGATGGCGCGCAGGGCGTCGAGGACGTCGCTGTCGGCGCCCTCCTTCTCGGCGGTCTCGACGATCGTGTCCTTCGAGGCCGGGTAGTCGATCCCGGCGAGGTACTTCTGGACCTGGATCGGGTTGGGTGCATCCATCGTGCTGTCCTTTCGTCGTTCGGTCAGTGCTGGTGCTCTTCGGTGAAGAGCCGGTCGAAGGCGTCTACGCGCCGGTCGGCGACCGTCGTGGGCGTCTCGAGGTGCACGGCACCGCTGGGGACGAGCCCCGCGCCGCCGAAGCGCTCCATGACGCGCCACTGCGCGGCGACGTCCTCGCCGCTGTGCTCCGGGGGCAGCTGCTCCCAGAAGTCGAAGCCGCCGCAGGCGACGAGCGCCTCGCGACGGTAGAGCACGCACGCCCCGAGCCAGGCGACGCGGTAGGCGCGCCAGGCGCCCTCCGGGACGTCGAGGCGGGCGGCGACGTGGGTGAGGTTCGCGGCGTTGTGCAGCGGCCAGCGCTCGAACTCCGGCGTCCCGCGCCGGATCCGCTCGGGCTGCACCCGGTCGTCCCAGGGCTCGAACGCGGTCTGCTCGTGCGGCCGCTCGTCGCCCAGGTAGGACAGCCCTTGCACCGCCGAGCCGACGAAGCCGCAGTCCAGGCGCCCGAGCGCCTCGTGCAGCCGCGCCAGGGTGCCCGGCTCGAGCCAGACGTCGTCGTCGAGGTAGAGCACCGCCGGCGCCGTCGCGAGCGAGAGCAGGTAGTGCCGCTGCTCCGCGAGACCGCGCCGGGGGAGGTGCCGGCGGACGAGCGGAGCGCGCCCCTGCGCGGCGAGGATCCGCAGCATCGAGACCACGGTCGGATCCGTCTCCGTCACCGCGGCGTCCGACTGGTCGCTGACGATGACGCGGAACGGCGGGTCGTCCTGCGCTGCGAGCCCGGCGAGGGTCGCCGCCAGCTCCGCCGAGCGGCCGACCGTCGGGATCAGGACGTCGACGGCCGGGGTCTCCGGCGGCAGGTCGCGGCCCCAGCGCCCCGACCAGCGCCGGCTGCTCACGGCGCCGACGACGATCGGATGCGCTGCACCATCTCGGTCGTCGAGTGCTCGGAGACGTAGCCCACGGTGGTGACGGTGCCGCCGTAGGAGCGGACGACCACCGCCTCCGCGAGCATGTCGGGGGCGTAGTCGCCGCCCTTCACGTAGACGTCGGGCTGCACGCGCTCGAGCAGCGGGATCGGGGTGTCGCCGCTGAAGAGCGTGACGTAGTCGACGCAGCCCAGCTCGGCGATGACGCCGGCGCGGTCGCCCTCGGGGTTGATCGGGCGGCCTTCGCCCTTCAGCCGGCGGACCGAGTCGTCGTCGTTGACGGCGACGACCAGCACATCGCCGAGCTCGCGCGCCTGGCGGAGATATGCGGTGTGGCCGCGGTGCAGGACGTCGAAGCAGCCGTTGGTGAAGACGATGCGGCGGCCGCGGCGGGCCTCCTCGGCGAGCACCTCGACCAGTCCGTCCTCGCCGAGCACGACGGCGCCGGGGGCGGCGAGCGAGGCGAGCAGGTCGTCCGCGGTGCAGACGGAGGTGCCCGGGCGCTGGACGACGACGTCGGCGGCGGCCTGCGCGAGGTCGACGGCGGTCGCGAGCGAGCGGCCGGCGGCGAGCGCGAGGGTCGCGGTGGCCGCGAAGGTGTCGCCGGCGCCCGAGGCCTGCTTCTCCTCCGCGGGCTGCGCAAAGGTGCGGGAGACGGTGCCGTCGGCGTCGAGCGCGGTCGAGCCGTCGCGGTCGAGGGTGACCACGACGTGGCGGGCGCCGGAGCGCTCGCGGAGCCTCTCGGCCGCGGCGCGGACGGCGGCGGCGCGCTCGCTGCCGCGGCCGAGCGGGGTGCCGAGGAGGCGCTCCGCCTCCTTCGCGTTCGGGGTGACCAGGTCCGGGGCCGCGAAGGCCCAGTCGGCGAGCTCGTGCGCGTCGATCACGAGGAGGCCGGGGCGCTGCACGGCGAGCACCCGCTCGACGGCCTCGCGGAGGATCCCGGAGCCGTAGTCGCAGACGAGCACGGCGTCGGCGCCGTCGGCCGCGCGGACGGCGGCCTCGGCGAGCTCGGCCAGCTCGGGGTCGGACGGGCGGTGCGGGCCGGAGTCGACGCGCAGCATCACGCTGTCGCCGCCGACGACCCGGGTCTTGATGGTGGTGGCGGCGTCGCTGCGGACGATCGCGCCGGTGTCCAGGCCCGCGCGCTCGAGCGCGGCGAGGAGGCGGTCGCCCTCGGGGTCCCGGCCCGCGACTCCGACCGTGCGGACGACGGCGCCGAGCGCGCAGAGGTTCGCCGCGGTGTTGGCCGCGCCGCCGGCGACGTCGACGACGTCCTCGAGGCGCAGCACCGGAGCGGGGGCCTCACGGGTCACCCGCTCCGCCTCGCCCAGCCACCAGGAGTCGAGGATGAGGTCGCCGACGACCGCGACGACCGGCGGCCGCTCGCGCACGTGCGCGACCAGCGCGCTCGCCCGCTGGAGCGCGGAGCCCTCGAGGCTCATCGCGCGCCGCCGGGCAGGACGGGGAGGCCGAAGTGCACGACGGTGGTCGTGGTCATCTCGTCGAGCAGCTCCGGGCCGTAGCCGAAGCCCGAGCCGCTGGTCCCGCGCGGCTGGGCGCTGCCGCCGGGGGCGCCGCCGAAGACGCCGTTGATCTTGACGGTGCCGACCGGGAGGGTCGCCGCGGCGCGGTGCGCGTGCTCCATGTCGGCGGTCAGCACCGTGGCGGCGAGGCCGTACGGGCCGGCGGCGGCGCGGGTGAGCGCCTCGTCGAAGTCGTCGACGACGAGGACGGGGGCGACGGGGCCGAAGGTCTCCTCCGTCATCACCAGCATCTCGTCGGTGCAGTCGGCGAGGACGGTGGCGGGGTAGAAGGTGCCGTCGCCGGGCTCGCCGCCGGTGAGGACGCGGGCGCCGTCGCGGACGGCGGAGGTGACGTGCTCGTGCACGGCGTCGCGCATCCGGGCGTCGACCAGGCGGGGGAGCGGGCCGTCGCGCCAGCGCTCGGCCTCGACGACCAGCGCGGCGGTGAAGGCCTCGGCGATGTCGCGGTGCACGTAGATCCGCTCGACGGAGGTGCAGATCTGGCCCGCGTTGGCGAAGGCGCCCAGGGCGGCCTGCTCGGCGGCCCAGACCGGGTCGACGTCGCGGTCGACGACGAGCGCGTCGTTGCCCCCGTTCTCGAGGATGGTGTGCGCGCCGGTGACGGCGGCGATCCGGGCCAGGGCGCGGCCGGTGGCGGTCGAGCCGACGTGCGCGAGGACGTCGACGCCGTCGGTGCGGGCCAGGGCGTCGCCCACGGCGCCGTCGCCCTCGACGAGGGTCAGCACGCCCTCGGGCAGGGCGTCGGCGAGCAGGCGGGTGAAGAGGGCGCCTGTGCCGGGGCTGCGCTCGCTGGACTTGTGCACGACGACGTCGCCGGAGACGATCGCGGCGCCGAGCATGCCGGCGGCCACGGCGACCGGGTCGTTCCAGGGGGTGAGCGCGAGGACGACGCCGCGCGGGTGCGGCAGGGCGAGGTCGACGTTGAGAGCACCGCCGCGCAGGCTCTTCCCGCGGTGCAGGGGGCCGAGCTCGGCGTACTGCAGCAGGGTGTCGACGCCGGCGCGGACGCCGCCGAGGGCGTCGCCGGCGGGCTTGCCGGTCTCCTCGGTGTTGAGATCGGCGAGCTCCTGCTCGCGGGCGGCCACGCGGTGGGCGGCGGCGCGCAGCAGGGCGCCGCGCTCGGCGGGCGCGGTGGCGGCCCAGGCGGGGAAGGCGGCGCGGGCGCGGGAGACGGCGTCGGCGGCGAGGTCGGCGGTGGCGCCGGTCGTGCCGGCGGCGGGGGTCGCGGTGTCGATGGTCACGGTCACCTCTCGGTCGGAGGCGTCCGCAGGGGTCGCGGACGCGCGTGCAGACCTCCGGTACCCGTGCCGGGGCGGCTCAAACGGAACGCTCCGCACAACATCAGGTGAGGGCGGATCCCTGCTGATCGAGTAGCCCGTGAAGCGGGCGTATCGAGATCCACCGCCGTCAGAACGGGAGTCTGCAGATCCGCCCTGCTGGTGACGGTGGGTCTCGATACGCCCCTGCGGGGCTACTCGACCAGCATCAGGCGGCGCCGAGGCGGGTGACGGCGGAGGTGATCGCCGGGGTGGTCTCGCCGTCGGGCCAGCGGAGGGTCACGCCCTCGCCGGGGACGACGCGGCCGATGGCGGCGGTCGTCGTGTGCGGCGTTCCCATGCCGGAGGCGCCGGGGCGGTCGGCGGTGAGCATCGCGAAGCCGGGGAAGCAGGAGAGCCAGTCGGCGAGGCCCGCGGCGGCCGGGCGGGGGATCGCGGCGACCTCGATGTCGGCGCCCGCGCCGGACGCCTCGGCGAGCATGCCGACGGTGCCGACGAGGCCCGCCATGCTGACGTCCTTCGCGCCGTCGGGCGCGCCGGCGCCGATGCTCGCCGCGAGGGCGCGGAGCACCTCCGGCGGGCGCTCCGAGGTCGAGTCCCACTGCAGGCCGGCGTAGCCCGGGCGCCAGCCGCCCGCGAGGTCCGCGGTGAGGCTCAGCTCGTGCCCGACCGGAGCGCTGCCCGGGACCGGCCGCGCGGTGCGGCCGAGGCCGGTGACGGAGAGTGCAGCCGGGACGCCGAGCTGGGTGTGCCCGCCGAGCAGCGGCACGCCCCAGGCCTCGGCGCCGGCGCGCAGGCCGCGGAGGACGCGGGCGGCGAAGGAGGCGTCGCGCGCGCCGACCGCGTCGAGCAGGCCGACCGGGTCCGCGCCCATCGCGGTGAGGTCGTTGACGTTGACGAGCACCGAGCACCAGCCCGCCCACTCCGGGTCGCGCTCGACCATCGAGGGGACGATCGCGTCGCAGACGGCGACGAGGTCGGAGCCGGGGACGGGCGCGCCGTCGTCGCCGCGGAAGCCCGGTCCGCCGAGCTGCCCGGCGAAGGCGTCGAGCAGCGGACCGAGCGCGGCCTTCGCACCGCGCGCGAGGCGGTCGAACCGGTCGATCGGCCAGCGCATCCGCACGTGGGGAGTCCCCGCGACCTCGACGGCGCCGAGCCGGTCCCAGCCGAGCCGGCGGAAGAGCACCTCGTTCTGCGTCTGCACCGTCGCCTCGAAGCGGAGCACGCCGCGCGCCTCGGCCTCGGCGCAGGCGGCCCGGACCAGAGCGGCCCCGATCCCGGCGCCGCCGCGGGCACTGCGGCGGACGACCAGCCGACTGCCGGTCCACCAGCCGAGGTCCTGCTCGAGCGCGGGCGCGATCCGCACGCCGCCGAGCACGCCGTCGGCCGAGCGGGCGACCAGCACGACGGTGCGCGGATCCTCGTCGAGCGCATCGCGGTCGTCGGCGTCGAAGAGGCCCTGCTCGCCGACGAAGACCTCGCGGCGCAGCGCGCGGTACGCGGACACCTCCGCCGGGTCCGCGACCACGACCACGAAGGCGTCGCGGGCGGCCGGCGCGACCGCCCGGACCCCCTCGAGGATCGAGAGCTCCATCAGGCGCCGGCGGTCTTCAGCACACCGCAGGCACCGCAGGCCGCGCAGCCCGCCTTCTGCCCGGAGGAGAGCATCCCGGCGGCGATCAGCAGCGCGGCGACCTGCTCGCTGACCTTCTCCAGCAGCGAGCCGGCCGGCGGCAGGACGTGGTCCACCTCCGTCGCCAGCGTGCCCTTGAGCGGCCGGAACGGCACCACGAACGGGTAGATCCCGCGCTCGATCAGCTCGCCGGCGCTGGCGACCAGCTCGTCCGGGTCCTCGCCCAGGCCGACGAGGAGGTACGTCGAGACCTGGTTGCGGCCGAAGATCCGCACCGCCTCGTCCCAGGCCTCCCAGTACTTCGCGGTCGAGACGCGCGCCTTGCCGGGGGTCCAGCGGCGGCGGATGTCGTCGTCCATCGACTCGATGTGGATGCCGATCGAGAGGGCGCCGGCGTCCTTCAGCTCCTGCAGGGCGGCGAGGTCCTCGGGCGGCTCGCACTGCACCTGGATCGGCAGCCCGGGGACGGCCTGCAGCACCGCGCGGACGCAGCGGGCCAGGTGCCGGGCGCCGCGGTCACGGCCCTTCGAGGTGCCGGTGGTCATCACCATCTGGCGGATGCCGTCCAGCCGGGCGGCGGCCTCGGCGACCTCGGCGAGCTGCGCGGGGGTCTTCACGGCGATGGTGGAGTCGTTGGCGAGCGAGGCCTCGATCGCGCAGAAGCGGCAGCGCTCGGCCTCGTCGTAGCGCATGCAGGTCTGCACGACGGTGGTGGCCAGGATGTTCCGGCCGTGCAGGCGGGCGATCTTCTCGTAGGAGACGCCGTCGGCGGTGCTGAGGTCGTAGAAGCGCGGGCGCTTCACCGGCTCGACGTCGAGGCCGATGTCGGCGCCGTCGAGGAGGAGCCGGCCGTTGGTGACGGCGTAGGGGCTCTTCGGGTTCACGGGGATGGCGGCGCCGAGGCCGCCGAGCATCACGTGCCCGTCGTCGCTCGGGCCGGCGCCGGCCTCGCGGTGCACGGGGGCGTCGACGCGGATGCCCTGCAGGGCGATGTCGACGCGGGTGCGCAGGGCGGAGGAGCCGGTGCGCCGGACGGGCGCCGAGCCGCAGGCGTCGGCGGCGCAGGAGCCGGCAGCGTCGGAGTCGGCGGGGGAGACGGGGGCGGGATCGGCGGTGCGGAAGCGGGGCGTCTGCAGATCGGTCATGGTGCTCCTCGGAGTGTCGAGTCGAGCGGTGCGCGACGGCGGAGTCCGACGTCGTGAGCCTCCATTAGGTCAACGCGGTGTTTCGGAGCGATGACATCGGGAACGCGATCGTGTTACATCCGGCGGGTGTCCGGACTCGTCCCCGGCGTCACGCAGGCTTCTTCTGGCCGAAACCACTTCGAAACACGAGCGGCCTTGACTGGACGCAGTCGGGACGAACGCACCCGACCCGGCCCCGTCGCTCCGCTCGTCGTCTGTCCCGCTCGAGCGACGCCGGCCTCTGCATCACAGCACCGCCCGTTCCACCCGGCACTCCTGTCCCTGCACCACTCGCTCGCGCCCCGCCCGGCGCGCTCCTCACCGAACCCCGGAGGTTCTCATGACCGACGACCAGACCACCCCCGCCGACCACAGCAGCGACGACCAGGCCTCGATCGAGGAGCAGATCAGCGCGAACATCGAGAAGTCGCGCTCCGAGATCGCGCACCCCTCGCTGCCCAAGGGCAGCAACCTCTACGGCTCCACCAAGGTCTTCCCCGACTACCAGGCCGAGCCCGGCCAGTCCTACTTCACGCTCGTGCACGGCATCGCGCACGAGTCCTCGGTCAGCTTCGTCGCGATCCTGCAGGCGACCCGCGCGGCTCGCAAGGGCTTCGAGTCGGCCGTCTACTTCTACGGCCCCGGCACGATCAACGCGATGGCGACCCGCGG
The DNA here is from genome assembly GCF_009866655.1 of Rathayibacter sp. VKM Ac-2804. Lineage (NCBI taxonomy): Bacteria > Bacillati > Actinomycetota > Actinomycetes > Micrococcales > Microbacteriaceae > Rathayibacter > Rathayibacter sp. VKM Ac-2804. Next base: position 2,987,239 of record NZ_CP047420.1, on the reverse strand, counting down.
CTTCCCGACCGTAGGCGACTCCGGCTTCCCCGGCGAGCAGAACATCAACGACGCTCTGAAGACCTTCATCGACGAGGGCAACCGCGTCTTCGTCTGCCGCTTCGGCATGGCGCTGCACGGTCTGCGCGAGGAGGACCTGATCGAGGGCACCATCCCCTGCCACCCGCTCGACGTCCAGGACGCCGTCATCCACTACGCCCGCAAGGGCGCCATCATCAACTCGACCTACAACCTCTAGGCCGACGCCATGACCGTCGTCGGATCGGTCGCGGCGAACTTCACCCGCGACCTCGATCAGAACTACGCGCTCATCGCCGCGCTGGCCGAGGAGGCCCGCGAGAAGCGGGTCGAGTTCCTCGTCCTGCCCGAGGCCGCGATCGGCGGCTACCTCTCCTCCCTCGGCAACCACGGCGACACCGTCAAGACGACCACCCGCTCGATGCCCCCGGCGATCGCGCTGGACGGGCCGGAGCTGCGCCGGGTGCAGGAGATCGCCGGCGACCTGCTGGTCGCGATCGGCTTCTGCGAGCTCGACGCGGACGGCGAGACCCGCTACAACGCGGCCGCCCTGCTCGACGGCGGGCAGATCTACGGCAGCTACCGCAAGGTGCACCAGCCGCTCGGCGAGCACATGTCGTACTCGCCCGGACCCGGCTACTCGGTCTTCGAGACCCCGGTCGGCCGGGTCGGGCTGCAGATCTGCTACGACAAGGCCTTCCCGGAGGCGGCCCGCTCGATGGCGCTGGACGGGGCGGAGATCATCGCCTCGCTCTCCGCCTGGCCGGCCGCGCGGACGGCGACGGCGGAGAACCTGCAGGAGGACCGCTGGACCTACCGCTTCAACCAGTTCGACATCGCCCGGGCGCTGGACAACCAGGTGTTCTGGCTGGCGTCGAACCAGTCCGGCACCTTCGGGTCGCTGCGCTACGTGGGCAACGCGAAGGTCGTCGATCCGGGCGGCAACATCCTCGCGACGACGCTGCTCGGCTCGGGCATGGCGGTCGCCGACATCGACGTGCGCGGCACCTTCGAGGCGATGCGCGGCGGGATGTTCCACCTCCGCGACCGCCGGCCGGACGCCTACGACATCGACCGCGTCTGGAGCGGAGGGCTGGTCCATGCCTGAGATGACCTTCCACGTCCGCTGGCCGGACGGCGTCGAGGAGCGCTGCTACTCGCCGAGCCTGGTGATGCACGACTACCTCGCCGAGGGCGAGAGCTACCCGCTCGAGGACTTCGTCGGGCGCTCGACCGAGGCGCTGCGGCTGGCGAGCGAGCGGGTGCGCGCGAAGTTCGGCTTCGCCTGCACCTCCGCGCTGCAGCAGGAGTCGGAGATCCTCGCGGCCGCCGCGCGCTTCGACGGCGGGCGGGTGCGGGTGCTGGCGATGGATCCGCCGCTCCCTCCGTCCTCCGTCCCCGCGTCCGGGCAGGGGATGCGCGCGTGACCGCGCTCGAGAGCGGCCGGCACCTCCCGGTCGCCGTGATCGGCGCCGGCCAGGCCGGGCTGTCGATCAGCCGCCTGCTCACGGACCAGGGGATCGAGCACCTCGTGATCGAGCGCGACACCATCGCGCACGACTGGATCGACCGCCGCTGGGACAACTTCACGCTCGTCACGCCGAACTGGCAGTGCCGGCTGCCCGGCTACCCCTACGACGGCGACGACCCGGACGGCTTCATGACCCGCGACGAGGTGCACGCCTGGGTGCGGCGCTACGCCGAGTCGTTCGGCGCGCCGGTGGCCGAGGACACCGAGGTGCTGCGGCTGCGCGAGGGCGCCGACGGGGCCTTCGAGATCGTCACCTCGCGCGGCACGATCACGGCGGACCAGGTCGTCGTCGCCACCGGCGGCTACCACCGGCCGGTGCTGCCGGCGGTCGCGCACCGCATCCCGGACGCGATCGTCCAGCTGCACTCGGCGGACTACCGCTCGGCCGCGGCGCTGCCCGAGGGCGGGGTGCTCGTGGTCGGCTCCGGCCAGTCCGGCGCGCAGATCGCGGAGGACCTCTTCCTCGAGGGGCGCGACGTGCACCTGGCGCTGGGCACCGCTCCGCGGGTCGCCCGCTTCTACCGCGGGCGCGACTGCGTGGCCTGGCTCGCCGACATGGGCGTCTACGACGTGCCCGTCCACGCGCAGGTCGGCGGGCTCTCCAAGCGGGAGTCGACCAACCACTACGTCACCGGGCGCGGCGGCGGCCGCGACATCGATCTGCGTGCGTTCGCGCGGGACGGGATGACGCTCTACGGCCGGCTGCAGCAGGTCGACGGTGCGTCGCTCTGCTTCGCGCCGACGGCGGAGGCGTCGCTCGACTACGCGGACTCGGTGGCGGAGTCGATCAAGAACGACATCGACGCCTACATCGAGCGCTCGGGCATCCAGGCGCCGACCGAGGCCCGGTACGCGCCGGTCTGGCGGCCGGAGCGCGAGATCGAGGAGCTCGACCTGGCGGCCGCCGGGATCACGAGCATCGTCTGGGCGGTCGGCTTCCGGGCCGACTACTCCTGGATGCAGATCGGCGTCTTCGACGGCGCGGGGCACCCCACCCACCGGCGCGGCGCGACCGCCGTGCCCGGGCTGCACTTCCTCGGGCTGCCCTGGCTGAACACCTGGGGCTCCGGTCGCTTCGAGGCGATCGCGCGGGATGCGGAGCACGTGGTGCAGCAACTGCTCGGCGGCGCGCGGTTGGACCGGCTCGAGGGCGCCGCGGTACGGTGACGGCCACGTGCTCGCCCCGAGCGCGCCGTCCGGCCGCGCGGGGCAGCGGAGGGCGACGGCTTCCTGTCCGCCCTGCCGCACCGTCCGCCTGCAGAGGGCGGGAGAGAAGGACCATGTCGACGATCACGATGGCCGCGGTCGCGGCGCACTTCGGCCGCGACATCGAGCGCACCCTCGTCAAGCTGCCCGGCATGATCGCGAGCGCGCAGGAGCGCGGGATCGACCTGCTGGTGCTGCCGGACGCGACCCTCGGCGGCTACCTCCTCGACATGCACCACCCCGGCCCCGACGACCTGCCGCAGGCCGTGGAGGTCGACGGTCCGGAGGTCGCGGCCGTCGCGGCGATGGCGGGCGACACCACCGTCTGCTTCGGCATCGCGGAGCGCGCGCTCGAGGGCGGCGAGGTGCGGCGCTACAACTCGGCGGTCTGCGTGCAGGGCGGCGAGGTGATCGGGACGCACCGGAAGGTGCACCTGCCGCTGGGCGAGTCGGAGGCGTACGCGGCCGGCGACTCCTTCCGCTCCTTCGACACCGCCGTGGGGCGGATCGGGATGATGATCGACTTCGACAAGACCTTCCCGGAGTCGGCGCGCTCCCTCGCCCTCGACGGGGCCGAGATCCTCTGCTGCCTCAGCGCCTGGCCGGCCAGCGTCACCGACCGCTCCGACCGGATCCGGAACGACCGCCAGGCGCACCTGTTCGACCTCTACGACTGCGCGCGCGCCGCGGAGAACCAGGTGTATCTGGTCTCCTCGAACCAGACCGGCGTGCTCGGCGGGCTCCGCTTCCTCGGGCAGGCGAAGGTCGTCGACCCGGCCGGCGAGATCCTCGCGAAGACCTGGGCGAAGGGCGGGCTGGCCGTCGCGACCGACGACGTCTCCGCCTCCGTCGCCCGCGCCCGCCGCAGCATGGACCACCTGCGCGACCGCGCCGAGCACGCGTACCACCGCGCGGCTCCCACCGGCTGAGCCGCGGGACCGCCCGACCGACCGGTGCCGCCCGCCCGTGCGGGTGCCGCCCCGCCCGAAGGAGACCCCGTGCGGATCGCGCAGCTGACCTACTCCACGAAGCCCCGGGGCGGCGTGGTGCACACGCTCGCGCTCTCGGAGGCGCTGGCCCGGCGCGGGCACGAGGTGACCGTCTGGACGCTCGGCCGCGGCGGCGACTCCGCCTTCTTCCGCGCGGTCGACCGCGCGGTGGCCGTCCGGGTCGTGCCGTTCGCGGCGCGCGACGGGGAGGACGTCGGAGACCGGATCGTCCGCTCGCTCGACGCGCTCGCGGTGGCGCTGGGGGAGGACGGCGGGGAGTGGGACGTCGTGCACGCGCAGGACTGCATCTCGGCGAACGCCGCGCTCGACGCGGGCTTCGCGGGGGCCGGCGGACTGCTCCGCACGGTGCACCACCTGGACGCCTTCACGACGCCGGCGCTGATCGCCTGCCACGAGCGCGCGATCACCGGACCGGCCGGGTTGCTCGCGGTGTCGCAGGCCGTCGCGGACGAGGTCGCGGCGGGGTGGGGGCGGCTGCCGGCGGTGATTCCGAACGGCGTCGACGCCGCGCGGTTCGCCGCCGCGGCCGACGGCGACTCGGCGGGGGAGTGGCGGGCCGAGCTCGGCCGCTACGTGCTCGCGCTGGGCGGCATCGAGCCGCGGAAGGGCAGCATCGACCTGCTGGAGGCGTTCGCGGGGCTCGCGCCGGGCGCGTCGCTGGTCTTCGGCGGCGGGGAGACGCTCTTCGACTACCGGGGCTACCGCGAGGAGTTCGAGCGCCGGGCGGCCGAGCGGGGGGTGACGCCGGTCGTGCTCGGCACGGTGCCGGAGGAGCGGCTCGCGTCACTCGTCGCGGGTGCGGCGGTGCTCGGCTTCGTCTCGACCAAGGAGGGCTTCGGGCTGGCGGCGATGGAGGCGCTCGCCGCGGGGGTGCCGGTCGTCGCGCGTGATCTGCCGGTGCTGCGAGAGGTGTTCGGGGAGACGGTGGCGTACGGGAGCGACGTGGCGGGGATCCGGGAGGCGCTCGCCGCGGCGCTCGCGGGGGAGGCGCCGGAGCCCGGGGCCGGGCGGGACCTCGCGTTCTCGCACTCCTGGGACGACGTCGCCGCGAGTCACGAGGCGCTGTACCGGGCTCACCTCGGCCGCCGATCCGTGGGCGTGTGATGCGCCGGTCGTTCTCGCGCTGCTTCTCGGCGCTCGCCGAGCAGGACCCCGAGCGCGTCGTGGTCGTCGCCGATGACGCGACCCTGACCGCGGGCGCCCTGGACCGGGCCTCCAACCGGCTCGCGCGCGCCTACGCGGCGCTCGGCGTCACTCCGGACTCGCTCGTCGCGGTCTCGCTGTCGAACAGCGCCGAGCTGGTGCTCGCCTGCGCGGCGATCTGGAAGGCGGGCGCGACGCCGCAGCCGCTGTCGCGCGGGCTGTCGGCGCGGGAGCTCGCCGAGGTGGGCGCGCTCGGGCGGCCCTCGCTGAGCATCGGGGTCGAGCTCGACGGCGTGCCGTTCGTCCCCGCCGGCTTCGAGCCCGACCCGGCGCTGCCGGACGACGAGCTGCCCGACATCTGGGCTGCGTCGTGGAAGGCGCCCGCCTCCTCCGGCAGCACCGGGCGGCCGAAGATCGTGCTCGCGGCGGCGCCCGCGCTGATGGATCCCTCGCAGCCGGTCGCGGCCTTCCTGCCTCGGGAGGGGGTGCAGCTCGTGGCCGGGCCGCTCACCCACTCCGCGACCTTCACCTACGCCTTCCGCGGGCTGCTGACCGGGCAGCGGCTGGTGGTCCTGCCGCGCTTCGACGAGGCGCGGGTGCTCGCGGCGATCGCGGAGCACCGGGTGACCTGGGCGCTGCTGGTGCCGACGATGATCCACCGGCTGCTGCGGACGCCCGGGCACCGGGACGTGGACGTCTCCTCGCTCGAGACGGTGCTGCACCTCGGCTCGCCGTGCCCGCCCGCGGACAAGCGCGCGCTGATCGAGTGGATCGGCGCGGAGCGGGTCGTCGAGGTCTACGCGGGCAGCGAGTCGAACGGGCTGACGATGATCCGCGGCGACGAGTGGCTCGAGCGGCCCGGGAGCGTCGGCCGGCCGATCGGCGGCACGGAGCTGCGGGTGCTGCGGTCGGACGGGTCGGAGTGCGCGGTCGGCGAGCCGGGGCTCGTGCAGTTGCGCCGTGGGGAGCCGACCTACCGCTACCTCGGTGGGGAGTCGAAGCGGACCGAGGACGGCTGGGACACCCTCGGCGACCTCGGCTCCGTCGATGCGGACGGCTACCTGACGGTGCTCGACCGGGCCGACGACCAGATCCTGCGCGGTGGCGTGAACATCTACCCGGCCGAGATCGAGCGGGTGCTGGAGGAGCACCCGGCGGTGCGCGGCGCGGTCGCCTTCGGCGTCCCGGACGCCGAGCTCGGCCAGGCGGTGGAGGCGGTGGTGGACATCGCGGAGAGCGACGTGACGGAGGAGGAGCTGCTCGCCTTCGCGCGCGAGCACCTCGGCTCGCGGGCGCCGCGGGCTCTGCGGCTCCAGCGCTCGCCGCTGCGCGACGACGCGGGCAAGGTGCGGCGCGGGACGCTCGCCGTCGACTGAGCGCCCGAGAGCGCACGGCCGTCTCGCCGGGACGGCTGACGCCCTCGCCGTGGCCGGCGTTCTCATGGTACGTTCTGTACGTACAGTCCGCATGAGGCGGTCAGCGCATCTCTCCTCCCGCGTCCGAGCCCTCGGCCCACCGCCTCGCGGAACTCCTCCCGCACCACGACCGAAGGATCCGCATGTCAGCGACGACGAGCATCCGCGCTCAGGGCCCCGAGCCGCATTCGTTCATCGAGAGGATCGGCCTGCCGAAGCCCCTCGTCTGGGGCTTCGTCGGCCTCCTGCTCTTCATGATCGGCGACGGCGTCGAGTCGGGGTACATCGCGCCCTACCTCGCCGACAACGGCGCCGGGTCGGAGACCAACGCGGCCGTCATCATCACGGTCTACGGGCTGATGGTCACCCTCGGTTCCTGGCTCTCCGGTGCCCTCTCCGACGTCTGGGGCCCGCGCCGGGTGATGGTCATCGGCCTGGTCCTCTGGGCGAGCCTGCAGGTGGTGTTCCTCGCGGTGGCGCTCCCCTCCGAGAACTTCACCCTGATGCTGATCGTGTACGGGCTGCGCGGCATCGCCTACCCGTTCTTCGCCTACGGCTTCCTGGTCTGGGTGCTCGGCGCGAGCCCGGCGCACCGCCTCGGCTCGGCCGTCGGCTGGTTCTACTTCGCCTTCACCGGCGGCCTGCCGACGCTCGGCTCCCTCGTCGCCTCCGGCACCGTCCCCGTCCTCGGCGAGTACGAGACGTTCTGGCTCTCGCTCGGCCTGGTGGTCCTCGGCGGTCTCGTCTCCCTCGTCGGTCTGCGCAAGGCCCGTGGCGGCGGCCGCCTCGCAGCTCCCGGGGTGAGCACCGGCCGCAGCCTGGTGAACAGCGTCGCCATCGCCTTCACCCAGCCCCGGGTCGGCCTCGGCTGCCTGGTCCGCGTGGTCAACACGGCGCCGCAGTTCGGGCTCTTCGTGTTCTTCCCCACCGTCTTCGCGGTCGATCTCGGCTTCGGCACGGCGGGCTGGCTGCAGCTCGTCTTCATCCTCGGTGCCTCGAACATCTTCGCGAACCTGTTCTTCGGCGTCCTCAGCGATCGCCTCGGCTGGCACCGCACGCTGCGCTGGTTCGGCTGCATCGGCTCCGCCGTGAGCGTTCTGGCGTTCTACTTCCTGCCGACGGCGGTCAGCGACGAGTACTGGGTCGCCGCGCTCTGCGCCGCTCTGTTCGGGATCACGCTCGCCGGCTTCACCCCGATCTCGGTCCTGATGTCGCTGATGGCCCCGGGCCAGAAGGGCAACTCGATCGCCGTGCTGAACCTCGGCGCGGGAGCGGCGACCTTCGTCGGTCCGTTGATTGTGGCGCTGCTCCTCGGGCCGATCGGCGCCGGCGGCGTCACCATCGTCTTCGCCGCGCTCTACGTGCTCGCGGGCGTCTCGGTCCGCTGGCTCCAGGTGCCGGAGGAGGCGCAGCGCGTCGTCGCCGAGGGCCGCCCGCTGGACGACCTCTCCGGCTCCACCGCCCCGGCGGCTCCGGCCGAGGGCCGCTGATCCCGAGGGGCGCGCGGCGATCGCCGCCTCCCCTCCCACGGGAGCGACCCCTCGGCGCGTCCCGCTCCTCGCCGGCCACCCCGGCGCACCACACGAAAGGACCCGCCGTGCCCCTGGTCAGCGGAATCGACGTCATCAGCCAGTGCACCTCCCGCGGCCTCGTCGCCGGAGCGTTCAACACCACCAACATCGAGACGACGATGGGGATCGTGGAGGCGGTCGAGCGCGTCGGCGTGCCCACCTTCATCCAGGTGGCGCCCACGAACGTCGCGCTCTCGGGTTACGAGTACATCCACGACATGGTCAGCCGGCGCCTGGCGTCGACGGACGTGCCCGTCGCGCTGCACCTCGACCACGGCAAGGAGCTCTCCGCCGTGGAGGGCGCGCTCGCCGCCGACTTCACCTCGGTGATGATCGACTACTCCGAGCACCCCTACGAGGAGAACGTGCGCGTCTCCGCCCAGGCACGGGCTCTCTGCGCCCCGGAGATCGCCCTCGAGGCGGAGCTCGGCAGCATCGGCGGCAAGGAGGACGACGTCGCACCCGAGCACGCGAGCACCACCGACCCTGATCAGGTGAAGCACTTCATCGACGCCGTCGGCTGCGACATGCTCGCGGTCTCGGTCGGCAACCAGCACGGCTACGTGCCCGGCGCGACGATCGACTTCGACCTCCTGGCGCGGGTCCGCGCCGCGAGCAGCGTCCCGCTCGTCGTCCACGGCGGCTCGGGGCTGCCGGACGAGCAGCTCGCCCGGCTGCACGAGTTCGGCGTCGTGAAGGTGAACGTCGCCAGTGACCTCCGGAACGCGATGATCCGCGCCTTCGGCGAGGCCTACAACGCGAACAACCGGGAGGCCTCGCTGATCCGGGTGTCCACAAGCGCGGTGGCGGCGATCGCTGACGTGGTCGAGCGGCGCATCCGCACGCTGAACCCCTCGGTCGCCTGACGGGAGCCGGCATGCTCCCCACCATCACGATCGACATCGGGACGACCAGCGTGAAGCTGTGCGCCTTCGACGCGGACGGCGGCCTCGTCGCCTCGGCGCGAGAGGGCACGCCGACGCGGCAGGACGCATGGGGCGAGATCTACGAGGTCGACCTGCTCCGGGGCGGGCTGATCGCCTTCGTGCGCGGCCTCGACCCGTCCTTCCGCGCGGGCGTCGAGCGGCTGGCGATCACCGCGGTGGGGGAGTCGGGCGGCCTCGTCCGCTCGGACGGCTCGCTCGCATCGCCGATGATCCTCTGGCACGACCACCGCGGAGCGGAGCGGCTCGCCGGGCTCACCGCCGCGGACCGCTCGCTCGTCTACCGCTCCACCGGTCTGCCGGTCAACGCGAACTACGGCCTGTCGAAGATCGCCTGGGCCCTCGAGCAGGCGGGCGAGGACGCCGCCGGCGCGCAGTGGCTGAACATCGCCGAGCACCTGGCCGCGACCCTCACCGGGCGGCGCTGGTCGGAGTACTCCCTCGCCAGTCGCACGATGGCGCTCGACCTCGGCACCCGCACCTGGTCGGCCGAGGTGGCGGCGCTGCTCGGCGTCGGCGTCGAGGTCCTGCCCGAGCTGCGGACGGCGGCGGACGGCACGCCCCTCAGCGCCGGGGCCGCCGGGGAGACGGGGCTCCCGCCGGACGCGACGGTCCACGTCGCCGGTCACGACCACATGGTCGGCGCCATCGGGGCGGACCTGCGCTCGGGGGAGCTGCTGAACTCGACCGGCACCACCGAGGGCCTGCTGCTGCTGCGCGACGTCCCCGAGCTGGGCGCCGACGCCGAGCGCGCGAAGCTCGCCAACGGGATCGCCTGCACCGGCGCCGGGTCCACCCTGTTCGCCTCGATCCCCACCGGCGGGTCCGCCTTCGCCACCCTGCAGTCGCTGCTCGGGATCGACGCCGAGGAGCTGTCGACGACCATCGGCACCGCGCACCGCCGCTACCTCGAGGGCGGGGTCGACGTCGACGCACTCCCGCTCGTGCTTCCGCAGTTCCGCGGCAGCCCTCCGCCCGCGAAGGATGCAGCGGCGCGCGGGATCATCGCGGGGCTCCGCAGCGACACCGGCCGGGACGAGCTCGTCCTGGGCTGCTTCCTCGGGCTCGCGGTGCAGTTCCGCGACGTGCTTGCGCTGTTCCCGGAGCGGCCCGAGCGCATCAAGGTCATCGGTCCGGCGAGCCGGAACCCGCTCTGGCTGCAGCTGAAAGCGGACCTGCTGGGCACGAGCCTCAGCGTCTCGCGCTTCCCCGAGGTCGTCTCGCGAGGCGCGCAGGCCCTCGCCAGCGGTGTCGCGGCGCGCTGGGAGGACTGCGACCCGCTCGAAGTGCACCCCGATCCCCACCGCCGCGCCCTGCTCGCCGCATGGTCCGCCCGGACCGCGGAGCAGTGGCAGCACCTCCGGGGACTGCCGTCGTGACGCGCGGCGCTCCGGCGAGGCTGGTCGCGGGGATCGACTCCTCCACCCAGGCCTGCAAGGTCACGGTCCGCGATCTCGAGACAGGGCGGGCGGTCCGCGAGGGGAAGGCCGAGCACCCGCCGCAGACGATCGTGCACCCCGACGTCTGGTGGACCGCGCTGCTGCGGGCCGTCGACCGCGCCGGCGGCCTGGAGGACGTCCTCGCGGTCTCCGTCAGCGGGCAGCAGCACACCCCTGTCTTCCTGGACGCGGCCGGCGAGGTCGTCTGCGCCTCTCCGCTCTGGAACGACACCGGCTCGCACGCGCAGATGCGGGACCTCAACGCCGAGCTCGGCCGCGACGAGTGGATCCGGCGCACCGGGCTGCCGATCACGCTCTCCGACACCGCGGTCAAGCTGCGCTGGCTGCGCGACACGGACCCCGACGCGGCGCGCCGGACCGCGGCCGTGGCGATCGTGCACGACTGGCTGACCTGGCGGCTGCGCGGGCGCGAGGGCGGTATCGGCGCTCTCGTCACCGACCGCTCCGAGGCGAGCGGGACCGCGTACTGGTCCGCCGCCAGCGGGCAGTACGACCGCGACCTCGTCGAGCACGCCTTCGGCCGGAACCTTCTGCTGCCGGAAGTGCTGCCGCCGCTCGCCGCGGCCGGGCTCACCGGCGCCGGCGCTCCCGGGATCCCCGCCGGGCTCGCGCTCGGCATCGGCAGCGGCGACAACGCCGCCGCGGCGCTGGCGCTCGGCCTGGAGGAGGGCGACGTCGTCCTCTCCCTCGGCACCTCCGGAGTCGTCTACACCCGGTCGTCCTCGCCGGTGCGCGACTACGCCGGCTACGTCTGCGACTACGCGGACGCGACCGGCGCCCACCTGCCGCTGGTGGCGACGCTCAACGCCGCCCGCAACTTCGAGCTCGGCGCGGCGCTGCTCGGCTGCAGCTACGCGGACCTGTCCGACCTGGCGCTCGCCGCGGCACCGGGGGCCGAGGGGCTCACCCTCCTGCCGTACTTCGAAGGGGAGCGGACGCCGGATCTGCCCGACGCGCGCGGGTCGCTGCACGGGGCCTCGCTCACCAGCCTCACCCGGTCCAACCTCGCCCGGGCGGTCTTCGAGGGGACGCTCGCGAGCCAGGTCGAGATGCTCGACGCCCTCGGCGCGTGCGGTATCCGCCCCCGCCGCCTGCTGTTGATCGGCGGCGCCGCGCGGAGCCTCGCGGTGCAGCGGATCCTGACCGAGCTCGTGGAGCTCCCCGTGCTCCTGCCCGACCCCGACGAGTACGTGACCAAGGGAGCCGCGATGCAGGCCGCGGTCGCGCTGTCCGGCGCCTTCCCCGAGTGGACGAGCACGGCGACGGAGTTGCAGCCTTCGGCGTCCCAGCCGCAGATCCTCGCGCAGCACGCGGCGGCGAAGACCGCGCTCGGCTACGACTCCGCGGCCGCGCCCGCTCTCCTGCGCCGCTCCGCCTCCTGACCGGGGAGTGGCGAGAATGGATCGGGGCGTCGAGGAGGGTGTGGACGGGTGCGCAGCACGGAGCGGGACGCGGTCGCCTGCGGAGTCGACGTCGGCAGCACGAACGTCAAGGTGGTCGCGCTCGACGCCGCCGGCCGCGTCGTCGCGCGGGCCGGCCGGGCGACGCCACGGGAGAACGGCGAGCTCTCGGTCGACGCGGTCACACTGCTCCGCTGCGTCGAGGAGATGGTCGTCGAGGTCTGCGGGGGCGTCCGCGTGGTGCGGGCGATCTGCTCCGTCGGGGTCGGCGAGGACGGCGTCCTGGTGGACGGGGGCCTGCGCCCGCTGACCCGCGCGCTCGCCTGGTTCGACCCGCGTCGGCAGGGCGTCTTCCGGTCGCTGCGGCCACGCCTCCACGACGACGAGAGCTTCGACGCCGAGACCGACCCTGTCCGCACCCTCGTCGGCTGGGCCTGGGCGCGCACGCAGCCTCTCGAGGGTCGCGCCGCGTCCTGGATCGCCCTGGCCGACTACTCCGGCGTCGTCTGGAGTGGTCGCCCGTTCCTCAGCGACACCCTGGCCTCGCGCACGGCGGCCTGGCGGTCGCGGGATCGCCGGTGGGCCTCCGAGCGGATCGACGCCACGCTCGGGTCGGTCGAGCTGCTGCCGCCGGTCGTGCGGTCGGGGGACGTGGTCGGCGCGCTCCGCTCGACGCTCCTGCGCGAGGCGGGGGCGCTCGCCGCAGACGCGGTCGTGGTCGCGGGCGGGCACGACCATCCGATCGGCGGCTGGGGCGTCGACCAGATCGCGCCCGGAGCGGTCCTCGACTCGATGGGGACGGCCGAGGTGGTCGTGACGCAGTCGCCGCTGCCGGAGGCGGGGCGGCGGGACCAGGTCGACGTCGCGCCCGGGATCCGCTCCGCCGGCGTGACGCTGCTCCGGGTCGAGGAGCTGGCGCGCAACGTGGCCTGGGCGGGGGAGGACCCGGCCGTCGACGGGCACCTCCGCGACCTCCTGGCGGGGCGCTCCGAGCCGCTGCCGGTCCTCGACTCGGGGTACTTCGTGCCGGGTCGTCGCGGCGGGGGACGTCCGTCCTACGCGCTGCACGCCCCGCGGGACCCGCGGGCGCGGGCGTCCGCCGTGCTGGGGGCGCTCGCGATCGCCGGGCGCGACGCCGTCGACGCGGTCCGCCGAGGAGCCCCGGAGCGGCCGGAAGTGCGGCTCGCCGGCGGCTGGGTGCACTCGCCCGGCTGGGTCGAGATCAAGTCGGCGGTGAACGGCTACCGGACGACGCCGATCTTCGAGCCGGAGGTCACCGCGGTCTCGGCGGCGCTCCTCGCGGCGCGCGCCGTCGGCTGGGATCCGGAGCCGGCCGTGGTGCTCGGCGGCTCTCCTCCGCGCGCCTGAGCGTGCACGGGCAGGGGACCCGCGCTCAGCTCGCGGAGACCAGCACCTCCAGCGGCACGACGTCCGTCAGGACCCACGTCTCGTAGTAGTCGAACCGGAAGCCGTCCCGGTTCCAGGAGCTGGACCGCACCCGGAGCACGGGGTCCTCCGAGCCGATCTGCAGCTGCGTCGCGACGTGCTGCGGCGCGCGCATCGACCGGATGATCCGGTGCGCACCGTCGGTCGTGAACCCGGCGCGGCGGAGGGTGCTGTCCACGGAGCCGGTGCCGTCGAGGACGTCCTGCGCGGTCGAGATCGTGCGCGCCACCTCGCTCGGGAACCAGTTGGTGCTGAACATGGCGATCGTCCCGTCGAGGGAGCGGACGCGCTCGAGGGCGAAGACGGGCGTGCCCGGAGCGAGGCGCAGCGCCTGGGCGACGTGCTCGGGCGGGACCAGCGAGCGCGCGTCGACCACCCGCGTCGCGATCCCGGTGCGCCCGTGCCGGAGCTGCGAGTCGAGGAAGCCCGCGGTGTCCTGCACGGTCCAGCCGGTCGTCCGCTCGGGGGCGGCGGCGAACACCCCGCGGCGCGGCACGCGGCGGGCCAAGCCCTCGGTCTCGAGCTTCTGCAGCGTCTGGCGGACGGTGGCGCGGGACAACCCGAACTCGCGACCCAGCTCGAGCTCGCTCGGCAGCCGCTCGTCGGCGGGGATGCCGCCCGAGACGATCCGCTGCTTCAGGATCCCGAAGAGCTGCTCGTAGTAGGGGACGGGGGAGTCGCGCTCGATGGGCGGGATCATCGCAGTCTCCGATCGATGTCCTCCGCCCTCTCGGGGCGGGCCCTCCGACAGTAACGCACGGACTGTCCTCACCGGCCGGACAGGAGCAGCGTGCTGTCCGGCCGCAACCGGGTGCCGCGCGGACACCCTCGTTCCTCCTGTCCCGATGGCGGGCGGTTCGTCTGGACTGTACGTACAAACATTGCTAGCCTTTGTCCAGCACTCGCCACGCCCGCACAGGGCGGCGGCGGGTCCTCAGGGCCGAGGATCGCCTTCGGCCCCGACAGCGGAAGGTGTTCAGATGCGCGCAGTGGTTCTCGACGGCAGGGGCTCGATCGACGTCGCGGAGCTGCCCGACCCGGTAGCGGGGCTCGGCGAGGTCGTGATCGCGCCGGAGGTCGTCGGCATCTGCGGAACCGACATCCACCTCGCCTCCGGCGACTACCCCACCGGCACCTTCCCCGTCGTGCCCGGCCACGAGTTCGCCGGCATCGTCGTCCAGATCGGCGCGGACGTCGAGGAGTTCGCGGTCGGCGACCGCGTCTGCGTCGATCCGAACGTCGCCTGCGGGCACTGTGATCAGTGCGACGTCGGCGCCACGAACCTCTGCCGGAACCTCGTGCCGATCGGCGTCACCTCCGACGGCGCGGTGGCGGAGCTGGTCCGCGTGCCGGTCGGCGTCGTCTTCCGCCTCCCCGAGGGGATGGACTGGACCACGGGCGCCCTCATCGAGCCCCTCGCCTGCGTCCTGCACGCCCTCGACCGCGTCGGCCCCGTCGCGGGGCAGCGGGTCCTGATCTACGGAGCGGGCTCCATCGGTCTGCTCGCGGCAGCACTGGTGCGTGCCCGCGGCGGCGCCAGGATCGACGTCGTCGAGCCCAGCGCCGTCCGCCGCCAGGCCGCCGTCGAGTTCGGCGTCGATGCCGTCTTCGCACCGGGCGAGCGGAGCAGCGAGCACGATGTCGACCTCGTGATCGAGGCGAGCGGACACCCCTCCGCCGTGTCCGACGCGCTCGTGCGCCTCGCCGAGCGCGGCACGCTGCTGCAGATGGGCGTGGTGAGCCCGACCGCGTCGATCGATCTCTTCCCGTACGACCTGTTCGACCGGGAGCTGACCATCGTCGGCTCGCAGTCGCTGGCCACCTCCTACCCGGCCGCGGTCGAGGACGTCGTCACGCTCCCCGACCTGGCGGCGCGCATGGTCACGCACACCTTCGGCCTCGCGGACTACGCGGAGGCGCTCGCCGCGGCGAGCTCGGAGTCGGCGCGCAAGGTGCACATCCACCCGCAGCGCTGAGCGGGCCGGGCGGACTGCTGCCGCACGACATCAGCTGAGAGCAGGGTCCCTCCCCCCCACAGCGGAGGCCCTCCCTTCTCAGCTGATGTCGGACGGGCCCCGACCGCTCGTCGACGGTTTCGGATCGCCCCCGGCGGGGAAGAGGAGGAGTGCCCCTTCCCCGGAGCCGTCGCGCTCCGCCCACCGAGAGGAACGACCGTGGTCGCCATCGCCCCGCTCCGAGACCGCTTCGACGGAGTCGAGAGGATCGCCGTCCTGCGCGGCGGCGGACTCGGCGATCTGCTGTTCGCGCTGCCCGCCGTCGACGCGCTCGCCGCCGCCTACCCGGGCGCCGAGATCGTGCTGCTCGGCACTCCGGCGCACCGCGTGCTGCTGCAGGGCGTCGAGTCGCCGGTGAGCGACGTCGAGATCCTGCCGGTGGCTCAGGGCGTCCGCGACGGCGAGGGGGAGGACCCGCAGGTCGTCGAGGACTTCACGCAGCGGATGCGCGCGCGGCGCTTCGACCTCGCGGTGCAGCTGCACGGCGGCGGCCGCTACTCCAACCCGTTCCTGCAGCGGCTCGGCGCGCGGCACACGATCGGCTCGCGCACCGACGACGCGCTCGAGCTCGAGCGCACGATCCCCTACGTCTACTACCAGCACGAGATGCTGCGTGCGCTCGAGATCGTCGGGCTCGCCGGGGCCCCGGCGGTGCGGCTCGAGCCGTCGCTGCAGGTCGACCCGGAGCGCCGAGACCGGCTCGCCGCCGCGCTGCCCGCCGGCGGACCGCTGGTGCTGATCCACCCGGGCGCGACCGACGTGCGGCGCCGCTGGAGCTCCGCGAACTTCGCCGAGGTGGCCCGCGCGCTGCTGGCCGACGGGGCGCGCGTGCTCGTCGTGGGCGACGCCTCCGACGCGCGCGCGGCCGACGCGATCGTCGCGGCCGCCCCCGGCGCGGTGTCCTGGGCGGACGCGGTCGAGCTGCCGGACCTCGCTCCGCTGCTCTCGCTCGCGGACCTCGTGCTCGGCAACGACAGCGGTCCGCGGCACCTCGCGGCGGCGGTCGGCGCGCCGACGGTCGGCGTCTTCTGGGTCGGCAACGCGATCAACGCGCAGCCGCTCGGCCGGCAGCGCCACCGCCTCCAGCTCAGCTGGACCGTCCGCTGCCCGGTCTGCGACGTCGACGTCACGCAGGTCGGCTGGACGGCCGAGCGCTGCGAGCACGAGCTGTCCTTCGTCGACGACGTCCCCGTCGCCCGGGTCCTCGAGGACGTCCGCGGCGTCCTCGCCTCCACCCGCTGACGTCCCCCAACCGCGAGATGCCACTTGAGTACGCGACACGCCGAGGCGTGCGTACTCAAGTGGCATCTCGCGGAGGGGGGCGGACGCGTCAGGCGTCAGCGGCTCACGGCCAGGACGGCTCCTCCTCGTGGGTGATGACGAGTTCGCGGACCTCGCAGCCGCGGGGCTGGCCGAGGACGAACATGACGGCGTTCGCGACGTTCTCCGGGTCGTTGAGGAGCGCGTCGGGGCCCGGCTTGTACTGGGCGTCGCGGTCGTCGAAGAAGCGGGTCTTCATGCCGGAGGGGATCAGCGTGGTGACGCCGATCTCGCCCTTGGTCTCGGCCGCGAGAGCGCGGGTGAAGCCGAGCACGCCGAACTTCGACGCGCAGTAGGCGGTGGCGTCCGAGACGGCCTTGATCGCGAGCGAGGACGCGACAGTGACGACGCGGCCGTGGGTCTCGGTGAGGAAGGGCAGTGCGGCGCGGACGACGGCCGCGGTGCCGAGCAGGTTGACCGAGATCACGCGCTCCCACTCCTCCGGGTCGACGTCGACGAGGCGGCCGCAGCGGTCGATGCCGGCCGCGGTGACGACGGCGTCGAGGCCGCCGTGCTCGCGGGCGATCTCGACGACGGCCTTCTCGGCCTCGCGGGTCTTGGCGACGTCCACCTGGTAGGCGGCGACGCCCTCCTGCACGTTCGAGACGTCGCGGTCGAGGACGATCGGCGTGCCGCCCGCGGCCGTGACGGCGGCCGCGACGGCGGCTCCGAGTCCGGAGGCGCCTCCGGTGATCAGGACGCGGCCGATGGGGGTGGGGGTGGTGGTCATGGGTGTCCCTTCCAGGATCCTCGTCGTCGGCGGGGCCGACGTGGTGGGGCGGCGGTCGGCGGGGCCGGCCGGGTGATGATCGGCCGGAGCCGACAGCGGTCAGCCGACGCGCGCGAGCGCGGCGGCGAGATGGGTGGTCGAGCGGCCGGCGTGGTACGGCACCGTCAGGACGCGGCCGCCCCACTCGGCGACCGTCGCGGTCTCGGGCAGCGATTCGGCGGAGTAGTCGCCGCCCTTCACCCAGACGTCCGGGCGGATGCGGCGCAGCGCCTCGTCGGGGGTGTCCTCGCCGAAGACGAGCACGGCGTCGACGCACTCGAGAGCGAGCAGCAGGTCGACCCGGTCGTCCTCGGGGATGATCGGCCGGGCCGGTCCCTTCAGCCTCCGGACCGAGTCGTCCGAGTTCAGGCAGACGATCAGGCAGTCGCCGAGCGCCCGGGCGGCCGAGAGGGTGCGGGCGTGACCGGCGTGCAGCAGGTCGAAGCAGCCGCCGGTCGCGACGACGGTGCCGCCGGCGCCGCGGACAGCCTCGGCGACGCGCAGCGCGTCCACTCCCGAGGCCCCGTGCAGGGCGGCGGTGTCGGCGGGAGCGGCGAGCGAGGCGACGCCCCCGCGAGCAGGTAGGCCCCGGCGGCGGCGACGGCCGCGCCGACCGCCTCGGACGGGTGGCGCCGCCGGCCAGCGCGACGGCGGCGGAGGCGGCGAAGCGGTCGCCTGCTCCGCACGGGTCGGTCGGCGGGACGGGAGCGGCCGGGTGCACCACCGGGACGCCGGCGCCGCGCGAGCGGACCAGGGCGCCGCCGGAGCCCATCGTCACGGCGACCGCGCCGCAGCCCCAGCGCTCGAGCAGCGTCGTCGCCGCGGTCTCGGCGAGGGTGACGCCGCGGCCGGAGGCCCCGGAGAAGCCCGTCGCCTCGCCGAGGTTCGGCGTCGCGAGCGTCGTCCCGGCGACGGGAGCGGTCCCACGCGGGTGCGGATCCCAGACCAGCGGCACCGTCAGCGCGTCGAGGGCGGCGCGGAGCGAGGCGTCCTCGGTGAGCCGGCGGCCGTAGTCCGCGACGACGACCGCGTCGACCTCGCCGAGCGCGGCGAGCATCTCCTCGGTCACGGTCGGCACCGGCGGGCGCTCGCAGCCGCGGTCGAAGCGGACGACCGCCTGACCGGAGGCCGCGACGCGCGTCTTCACGGGGGTCGGCGCACCGGAGGGCCCGGCCACCACGCGCACACCGTCGAGCGCGGCGAGCAGTTCGGCGGCGTCGGAATCGGCCGCATCGGCCAGCGCCGTCACCAGCACGACGTCGTGCCCGTCGCGGGCGAGCATCCGCGCCACGAGCCCGGCGCCGCCGGCGCGCACTCCGCGGGTCGACACGTCGACCACGGGCACCGGCGCGTCGGGGCTCAGCCGCTCGGCCGGCCCGGAGAGGTCGACGTCGAGCATCACGTCGCCGACCACGGCGATCCGCAGCCGGCTCACGCGGCCGCCCCCGTCCGCACGCGGATCCGGTGCTCGAACGCCCGGCAGAGCGCGTGCACCAGCACGAGCTGCGCCTCCTGCACGTTCGAGCCGTGGCCCTCGAGGGCGATCGACTCGTCGCAGGCCTCGGTCAGCGGGTTGGGCCCGTCGCCGGTGAGCGCCCAGGTGCGGGCGCCGGCCGCGCGGGCCGCCTCGGCCGCGTGCAGCAGGTTGGCGCTGCGGCCGCTGGTCGAGAGCAGCACGACGACGTCGCCGCTGCGGGCGTGCGCGGTGACCTGGCGGGCGAAGACGTGGTCGAAGCCGTAGTCGTTGCCGATCGCGGTGAGGCTCGAGGTCTCGGAGTGCAGCGAGATCGCGGAGAACGGGATGCGATCGCCGTCGAAGCGGCCGACCAGCTCGGCGGTGAGGTGCTGCGCCTCCGCGGCCGAGCCGCCGTTGCCGGCCGCCAGCAGGCGGGCGCCGGTGTGCAGGCGGTCCGCCAGCTCGACGCCCCAGGCGACGATCCGGTCGGAGTGCCGCTCCAGCTGCGCGACGACGTCGAGCGCGCGGGCGACGTGGTCGTCGACGAGGCGCCGGGCGGCGTCCGTCGAGGTGTCGGACGGCGTGTCCGTCGGGGTGTCCAGAACGGTGTCGATGCTCATCTGCGCGGGGCCGCCTTCCGGGGGGTGGAGGAGAGGGAGGTGCGAGCGGTGCCGCTCATGGCGGCACCGCCGTCGCCGAGTCCGGCGAGGGTGGTCAGGTAGGCGCGCTCGGTGTCCGCGGCGACGCGGTCCCAGGAGTAGCGGGACTCGACGCGGGCGCGGCCGGCGGCTCCGTAGGCGCGGGCGCGCTCGGGGTCGGCGATCAGCGCGGCGAGGGCCGCGGCGAGGGCCTCGGGGTCGCGCGGCGGCACGTGCACGCCGGTGACGTCCTCGACGACCGTGTCGATCAGCCCGCCGACGGAGGAGGCGACCACCGGCACGCCGCAGGCCATCGCCTCCAGCGGGGTGATGCCGAACGGCTCGTACCAGGGCGCGCAGATCACGATGTCGGCGGAGCGGAGCGTCGCCGGCATCTCGGTCTGCGAGAGCTGGCCGGCGAAGACGACGCGGTCGGCGACTCCGAGGCCCTCGGCGACGCCGTGCAGGCGCTGGTACTCCGGGTCGGCGATGAGCGCGTCGCCCGAGCCGGAGCCGCCGACGACGACCAGCTCGGCGTCGCAGCCGTCGGCGACCAGGCGGGCGAGCGCCTCGATCGCGTGGCCCATGCCCTTGCGGGGCACGAGGCGGCCGATGCTCATCAGGCGCACCCGCCCGGTGCGCTCGGCGACGGGTCCGTCGGGCGTGAAGCGCTCGAGGTCCACACCGCAGGGCACCACCGAGATGCTCGCGGTCGGCACGCCGAGGCCCTTCAGTTCGAAAGCCTCGTCGGAGCAGGTGGCGACGACGCCGTCCGCGCGCTGGCCGACACCCGGCTCGAGCCAGGCGCGCTCCTCGGGGCTGGTGTCGAGCGCGCCCTGCTGGCGGCGCTTCACCACGCCGAGCGCGTGGAAGGTGTGGAAGACCGGGACGCGGCGCCCGGTCGCCCGCTCCACCCGCTCGGACGCGTCGAGCGCGGCGACCCCGGACATCCAGAAGTGGCTGTGCACCAGGTCGGGGCGGGAATCGAGCCAGTCGTTCGCGAGGTCGACGGCGAAGTCGCCCATGAACGGCAGCAGCTCGTCCTTGGACACCTTGCTGGCCGGGCCCGCGTCGATGTGCACGACCTCGACGCCGGAGGTGAAGGGCACCCGGCGGGGGAGGGAGGCGTCGTCGCGCCGCGTGTAGACGGTGACGCGGTGGCCGCGGCGCGCGAGCGCGTCGGCGAGCGCGGCGACGTGCACGTTCTGGCCGCCGGCGTCGACGCCGCCGAGCGTCGCCAGCGGGCTGGCGTGCTCGGAGACCATCGCGATCGAGAGGGAACGGGTCGAGGTCACAGGGAGCTCCCTTCGCGGGTTCCGGCGGTTCCGGCGGTGGACAGGTCGCGCCGGGCGGGCCGGCTGCGGGTGAGGTCGCCGAGCAGCTCGTCCCAGTCGCGCTGGAAGCGGCCGAGGCTGTAGCGGGCGAGCACGGCCTCGCGGGCGACCGCTCCGGCGACGGCAGCGCGCTCCGGGTCCTCGATCAGCGCGCGGGCGGCGGCGGCCAGTGCGTCCAGGTCGTTCGAGATGGCGCCCGCCTCGGGCGGCACGGCGCGGCCGGCCTCGGTGGTCTCGAGCGCGACGACCGGCATCCCCAGGTGCATCGCCTCGAGCAGCGCGAGGCCGAGCGAGGTCCAGCGGAACGGGTGCAGGTAGACCCGGCGGCGGGCCAGCTCCGCGTGCATCGCGCCGGTCTTCACGTCGCCGAGCACGTCGAGGCGGTCGGCGGGCAGCCCGGGCGTCCCGACGAGGCCCTCGGTCTTCATCCCGAAGACGTCCAGCGGCGCGACCGCGGCGAAGCGCGGCAGCAGATCGGTGCCGGTCACCCGCTGCCGGCGCACCGGCTCGTTGATGACCACGCCGAAGCGCGCCAGCTCGCCGGTGTAGAGGGGGCCGGGGTCGTTGATCCCGTGCTCGATCACCGTGGTGCGCGTCGATCCGGTGTCCCACATCAGCGCGTTGAAGTGCGTGACGTGGACGAGGAGGAGGTCGTCGCGGTCGGCGAGCGGGTGGCGGTTGTCCGGCACGTCGCCGCGGGGCGTGTTGTGCTCGACGTAGACCGCCGGGACGTCGCGGCCGAGCCGCCGGCCGAGCAGGCGCTCCGCCTCGGCGAGCTCCTCGGGACGCTGGAGGAGGACGACGTCGACGTCGGCGTCGCGCAGCTCCTCCGGGGCGATCTCGATCGTGCGCGGCCAGTCGCGGCCGCCGGTGCCGAGGCCCCAGCCGTCGCGGGCGGGGGTCGTCGGGAGCAGGTACTCGTGGGAGCCGCGGACGAACGCGTCCGCCCAGCCGCCGTGCACGTGCCAGAGCAGGATCCTCATGCGAGCGCCTCCGTGGGTGTCGTGGTGGATGTCGTCGAGTCGCGGCGCGGGAGCGCGCGGAGCCGGTGGGCGGCGGCGACCGCCTCCTCGGCGCTCACCCCCGCGAGGCAGGGGTGGCCGGGGACGGGGCAGACGCGGGCGCGAGAGCCGGCGCAGGCCGCGGTCTGATCGCCGAGCAGCGCCACCGGCACGCCGTACGGCGCCCAGCGGATCGCCGGGACGACGGGCGCGAACAGGCTGACCACCGGCGTGCCGACGGCCGCCGCGAGATGCGCCGGCCCGGTGTTGCCGCTGATCACGACCTCGGCGCGGGCGAGCACCTCGGCCGCACCGGCGAAGTCGGTGGCGCCGCCGAGGTCGATGCCGCGGGTTCCTGCGACGAGGGCGGTCAGCGCGCGCTCGCCCGGCCCGCCGGTGACGGCGACCGCGACTCCGGAGTCGGCGAGCAGCTCGACGGCGCGCGCCGCGTTCTCGGACGGCCAGGCGCGCGCGGGCACCGCCGCTCCGGGGTGCACGACCACGTACGGTCCGACGCCCTCGAGCGCGGCGGGCAGAGCGCCGCCGCGATCGACCCGCAGCAGCCCGTCGTCGCCCTCGGGCAGCGCGAAGCCCGCGGCCGCCGCGATGGCGAGCGCGCGCTCCGGCTCGGGCTGGTCCTCCTCGAGCGTCTCGCCGGGGACGAGCCGCACGTCGAGCAGGGCGCCCGCGAAGTCGACGGAGGCGCCGGAGATCCGCGCGACGCCGGCCAGGCGCAGCAGCAGGGCCAGCGGCAGCGGCGACTGGTGGAAGGAGGTGAGGATCACGGCTTCGTCCGGGGCGAACTCCTCGACGATGGCGCGCAGCTCCGCGACGAGCGCGGCGTCGACCGGCTGCGAGGCGTCGCCGATCCACGGGCAGGACCAGGTGCGCACGGCCACCGGCCCCGGCAGCAGCGCCGCGGCGGGCGCCCCCTGCGGACCGGCGAGCAGCAGCACCTCGGCGTCGGCGGCGATCGCGCGCACGGCGGGGCCGCAGAGCAGCACGTCGCCTGCGCTGTCGAGCCGGGCCACCAGCACGCGGCGCGTCACTCGGAGTCCTCGTCCGGCTGCATCGCCAGGAGCAGCTCGACCGCCTCGAGGAGCGTCGCCGCGCGCAGCGGTGCGGCGGCCACCTCCTCGGCCCGGGTGACCGGGGTCGGCACGAGGACGCCGCGGGCGCCGGCCGCCGCCGCCGCGCCGACGTCGGCGCCGATGTCGCCGATCACCGCGAGGGAGTCGGCGGGCAGTCCGAGGGACTCCGCGGCGTCGAGGACCATGCCCGGCGCGGGCTTGCGGCAGCCGCAGCCGTCCTCGGGGCCGTGCGGGCAGAGCATCCAGGCGTCGAAGCCGCCGAACAGCTCGTCCACCCGGCGGTTCACCGCGTCGGCCTGCGCACGGTCGATGATGCCGCGGGCGATGCCCGACTGGTTCGTCACGACGCCGAGGGCGAGTCCGGCCTCGCGGGCCCGCTCGACCGCGTCCAGCGCGGTGGGCATCGGCTCGACCAGCGCCGGATCGCCGTTGTAGGGCACGTCGACCACGAGGGTCGCGTCGCGGTCGAAGAGGATCCCGCGCAGGCGCGGGGCACGCGGGGCGGCGGCGTCCTCCGCGGTGCGGTGCGCCGAGCCCGTCTGGATCGAGTCGTTCACCTCTCCCTCGTACCCCCCTGATCGGGGTTCCAAACGCGGGGGAGGAGAAGTCGTCCGCTCGGGCGCGTCGGGGCCTGACCGCCGTCCGCCGCCCGGCTCGCCGGAGATCCGCGCGTCTGAGGTCGCCGGAGCGGGGTACGGGACCTCCGACAGGAAGGAGGCGCCGTGCGCGCTCTCACCGCCCCGGACGGAACCCCGGAGATCCTCGCGCTGCGAGCCCTCAAGCTCGGCGACATCCTCGTGGCCGTCCCCGCCCTCAAGGCCCTGCGCCGCGGGTTCCCCGAGCACCGGCTGATTCTCGCGACGACGCCCTGGCTGGAGCCGATCGTCGACCTGATCGACGGCCTCGACGCCCTCGTGCCGACCCTGCGCGGGCTGGACGATCCGCTGCCGGTCGCGCCCGGCCGCATCGAGCTGGCCGTCAACCTGCACGGCAACGGCCCGGAGTCGCGCGACGCCCTGATCGCGCTCGAGCCGGAGCGCCGCCTCGAGTTCCGCGTGCCCGCCCTCGATCCCGACGCGAGCCACGACGACCCCCGCCCGCTCTGGCTCGACGGCGAGCTGGAGCGCGCGCGCTGGGCTCGGCTGGTCAACTCGATCGGCCTCGACGCCGACCCCGAGGACGTCGGCATCGCCGTCCCGGACGTGCCCGCGCCCGTCGCCGGCGCCGCGATCGTGCACATCGGCGCCTTCTACGGCTCGCGCGAGTGGCCGGAGGAGCGCTTCGCCGCCGTCGCTCGGTCGCTGGCCGCCGAGGGGCACCGCGTCGTCTACACCGGAGGCGCGAACGAGGCCGACCGCGCCCGCCGCGTCGCCGAGCTCGCCGGCACCGGCGAGGTGCTGGCCGGCGCGATCGACCTGAGCGAGTTCGCAGCGGTCGTCGCCGCGGCCGAGGTGCTCGTCACCGTCGATACCGGCGCCGCGCACCTCGCCTCCGCGTACGGCATCCCGTCGGTCGTGATCTTCGGACCGGCGCCGCCCGAGGCCTGGGGCCCGCCGGTCAGCGGCCCGCATGTCGTGCTGACCGACGCGTCGCTCCGCCGCGGCGACGTCTTCTCGTCCGAGCCCGATCCGGCGCTGCTCGCGGTGCGGACCGAGCACGTCCTCGACGCGCTCGCCGCTCTGCCGTCGCGCGCCGACGCGCACCTCAGGCGGTCCGCAGCCGCGCAGCAGGGTGGACGGGCGTGACCACGGCGACCGACGCGACCCGCGCGCGGCTCGGCGGCTGATGACTGCGCGAGGGGGCGCCGAGGCGGTCGGCGAGCTGCGCGAGGATCCGGCGCTGCAGCCGCGAGACCTGCATCTGCGTGGTGCCGAGCGCATCGGCGATCTGCTGCTGCGTCATCTCCTCGACGAAGCGCATCCGGAGCAGCTCGCGCTGGCCGTTCTCGAGCTCGGCGAGCGCCTGGGCGAGGCCGTGCCGGCGGTCGATGGCCGCGAGGTCCTCGTCCTCGCCGCCGAGCGTCTCGCCCAGCCGCACGCCGGTCTCGCCGACCGTCTCGTCGAGCGAGAGCGGGTGCCCGGCGGAGCGCGCGTCGGCCACCTCGGACGGCTCGACCCCGAGCCGGCGGGCGATCTCCCGGTCGCTGGGGTGGCGGCCGAGCTCCTGCGCCAGCTCGTCGGCGACGACGGCCGAGCGGCGGTGCAGCTCCTGCACGCCGCGGGGCGGGCGGATCATCCAGCCGAGATCGCGGAGGTGGCGCTTGAGCTCGCCGGTGATGGTGGGCACGGCGAAGGCGGCGAAGCTGTCGCCGCGCTCCGGGGTGAAGCGGCGGGCGGCCTTGACCAGCCCGACGTAGGCGACCTGCCGGAGGTCCGCGCGATCGCCGCCGCCGCGGGACACCCGGTTCGCCATCGCCTCGGCCAGCCCGAGGTGGTCGAGCACGATGCGCTCGCGGATCCGCGCCCCCTCGGCGTCGTCGGCGCCGGCCGCCGCGTGGAAGAGGGAGAGCGTGCGGGCGTCCTTCTCCTCGCGCGGCGAGGCGGGCTCGCTCAGCGAGTCGGTCGCAGGGGCGAGCGGTGAGAGGGCGGTGTCGAGAACGACCGTGCTCATCGGGACCCCTTTCCGGGCATGCTGGCGCGTCCGGGGCGGCAGGGTGCGACGCGCTCGTCGTCGAGCGGCCCCGGGGAGAAGCAGTGAGCACAGGCCACCACTGCTCCTCCCGTTCGAGAAGTCCGTTGACGCGGAGCACTGCTTCGCGCTAAGAGCGCCGGCCGCCCGCGAGCCGGATCGGATCCCGCGGCCCGACCGACGCCCGAGCAGCCCCCTGTCCAGTCCGGGCGCCCCTCCCCGCCCCGCCGCTAGAATCGCCCCGTATGTCTGAGCTCACCCCGCCCTCCGATCGCGCCCACGACGCGCACCCGTTCACGACCGCGACCGGGAGCGACGTCCGCGTCCGCTTCTGCCCGTCCCCGACCGGGACGCCGCACGTCGGCCTCATCCGCACGGCCCTGTTCAACTGGGCCTACGCGCGGCACACGGGAGGCACCTTCGTCTTCCGGATCGAGGACACCGATGCGGCGCGCGACAGCGAGGAGAGCTACGAGCAGCTCATCGACGCGCTCCGCTGGCTGAAGCTCGATTGGGACGAGGGCGTCGGCGTCGGCGGCCCGCACGGCCCCTACCGCCAGTCCGAGCGCAGCGACGTCTACACCGACGTCATCCAGCGCCTGCTCGCCTCCGGCCACCTCTACGAGAGCTACTCGAACGCGGAGGAGGTCGACGCCCGCAACGAGGCGGCCGGGCGCGCCAAGCAGCACGGCTACGACAACTTCGACCGCGACCTCACCGAGGAGCAGCGCGCCGCCTTCCGCGCCGAGGGCCGCAGCCCGGCGCTCCGCCTGCGCGTCCCGGACGCCGACCTCTCCTTCGACGACCTCGTCCGCGGCGAGATCACCTTCCCGGCCGGCTCCTTCAGCGACTTCGTCGTCGTCCGCCCCAACGGCCAGCCGCTCTACACCCTGGTGAACCCGGTCGACGACGCGCTGATGCAGATCACCCACGTCCTCCGCGGCGAGGACATCCTGCCCTCCACCGCCCGCCAGATCGCGCTGTACCACGCGCTGATCGACATCGGACTGACGACCTTCGTCCCGCGCTTCGGCCACCTCCCGTACGTGATGGGCGAGGGCAACAAGAAGCTCTCCAAGCGCGACCCCTCCGCCAACCTCTTCCACCACCGCGACCGCGGCTTCGTCCCCGAGGGCCTGGTCAACTACCTCGCCCTGCTCGGCTGGTCGCTCACCCACGACCGCGACGTCTTCTCGATCGACGAGATGATCGCCGCCTTCGACGTCGCCGACGTGAACCCCAACCCGGCCCGCTTCGACCTCAAGAAGGCCGAGTCGATCAACGGCGACCACATCCGCCTGCTCGCGGTCGACGACTTCACCGAGCGGACGATCCCCTATCTGATCGCCGCCGGCGTCCTCGCGGGCGAGCCGACCGCCGACCAGCGCGCCGTCCTCGACGCCGCCGCCCCGCTCGTGCAGGAGCGCATCGGCCTGCTCGGCGAGGCGCCCGGCATGCTCGGCTTCCTCTTCACCACCGCCGACGCCCTCGCCTACGACGAGGACGCGCTGAAGGGCCTGCCCGCGAACGCCGGCGAGGTGCTCGCCGCGTCGATCGGCGCCCTCGAGCTCGTGCCCGAGGGGGAGTGGCTGACCGCCTCGATCCAGGAGGCGCTCGCCGGCGCGCTGATCGAGAACCTGGGCCTCAAGCCCCGCATCGCCTACGGGCCGCTGCGCACCGCGATCTCGGGCCGCCGCGTCTCGCCGCCGCTGTTCGAGTCGATGGAGATCCTCGGCAAGTCCGAGTCGATCGCCCGCCTCGCCCGCCTCGCCGACACTCGGAGCTGATCGTGGCGGAGGTGCAGGGCGGCCACTACGACGTCGTCATCATCGGCGCCGGCCCCGCGGGGCTCTCGGCGGGGCTGAACCTCGTCCGCGCGCGCCGCAGCGTGCTGCTGCTCGACAGCAACCGCCCGCGCAACGCGGCGACCCTGCACTCGCACGGCTTCCTCACCCGCGACGGCGTCTCGCCGCTCGAGCTGCGCCGCCTCGGCCGCGCCGAGCTCGAGCAGTACGAGGAGGCGGAGGTGCACAACGCGATGGTCACCTCCGTCGAGCGCTCCGGCGGCGAGTTCGTCGTCACCGCGAAGGGCGTCCGCGGCTCGGCCGACCGCTCCGTGCTCGCGACGGCGGTGGTCGTCGCGGGCGGCCTGTCCGAGCGCCTGCCGACGCTGCCCAGCCTCCGCGCCTACTACGGCACGGCGGTGCACAGCTGCATGGAGTGCGACGGCTACGAGAAGGCGGGGGAGCCGCTCGCCCTGATCGGCGAGACCGCCGACCTCGCCGAGCGGGCCATGCTGCTCTCGCAGTGGTCGACCGACCTCATCGTCTTCACCAACGGCGTCGGCGTGGTCAGCGACACCGACGAATCGCTGCTCAACTCGATCGGCATCCGCATCGAGCGCCGCCCCGTCGCCGACCTGGTGGGGGAGCGCGCCGTGATGACCGGCGTCGCCCTCGCCGACGGCGACGTGATCCCGCGCACCGGCGCCTTCGTCCGCCCGGTCTGGGTCCCTGTCCTCGACTACCTCGACCCGGCCGGCCCCGAGGTCGACCCCGACGGCTTCCTCCGCGTCGACGCGGGCGGCCGCACCTCCGTCCCCGGCCTCTACGCCGCCGGCGAGGTCACCGCGCCCGGCCCGCAGCAGCTGATCGTCGCCGCCGGCTCCGGCGCGCAGGTCGCCTCGGCGATCAACCGCGACCTCGTCCGCGCCCGCCTCGGCGAGGCCGCCCCCGAGTCGGAGGCCCTCGCCGTGCACGATCGCGGAGCCGATTTGAGCGGCGTGCGTCCGTAGGGTACTGTCGTCTCTCGGCGCCGAGTTCCACTCCGGTCGCCGCCTGGTCCCGACCTCACCGCCGGATGACCATTGGGGTATGGTGTAATTGGCAACACGACTGATTCTGGTTCAGTTGTTCTTGGTTCGAGTCCAGGTACCCCAGCACTGAACTGCTCGCGAGAGTGGCAGATCCTCCCGGCGTCTCCCGCTGCTGAGTCTCCTCTCGCTGAGACCGCGGCCATCGCATCGCTCTCGCTGTGATCGTTCCTGCAGCATCCGCTCCTGCCGTGATCACGGCATCTCCGCCCGCTCGTCGCCCGTCGCTCCGGCCGCGGCGTGCTCCCGCCGGGCACCGGCGCTCGTCCCGCGCGGAGGGCGACGCATCCGCCGTCCGGCCGACGCCCGGGAACCCCGTCCGTGCCACGATGAAGCTGTACATCGCTCAGAAACCCGCCCTGCGCGGGTTCCGAGAAGGGGGTCCCTCGTCCATGAATTCTGATCTGCTCTGGGTCGTCGGCGCCGGCATCGTCGTCGGTGTCGTGCTGCTGCTCGCCATCATCGGCTTCTTCATCTTCCGCGCCTGGTACCAGGTCCCGCAGGCCGACGAGGCCATCGTGATCGTCGGGAAGAAGCAGAAGGGCGACGACGGGCTGACGTCCAACATGACCGTGATCACCGGCGGCGGCGCCTTCGTCAACAAGCTGACCCAGCGCTCCGACCGCATCTCGCTGCGGTCGCGGCAGATCAAGATGGAGCCGGTCGCTCAGACCAAGAACGGCGTCACGATCCACCTCGCGGGCGTCGCCCTCGTGAAGATCGGCTCCACGCCGGATCAGGTGCGCGCCGCCGCCGAGCGGTTCGCCTCGCAGGACCAGTCGATCGACGTCTTCACCACCGAGCAGCTCGAGGGCGCGCTGCGCGGCGTCGTCGCGAAGCTCAGCGTCGAGGAGGTCATGCAGGACCGCCAGAAGCTCGGCGACGAGATCGCCGAGGGCATCAAGGGCGACCTGCTCGCCCAGGGCCTCGTCCTCGACTCCTTCGCCATCCAGGGCGTCACCGACCGCAACGGCTACATCGAGGCGCTCGGCGCGCAGGAGATCGAGCGCGTCCGCCGCGAGGCCGACGTCGCCCGGATCAACGCGGCCCGCGAGGTCAAGGCCCGTCAGCTCGCCACCGACGAGGCGAACCTGATCGAGCAGACCGCCTTCGACAAGAACACCGCCGCCTCGAAGTCCGAGGTCGGCCGCGCCAACGCCGAGGCCGAGCAGGCCGAGAACCTGGCCCGCGCCGAGCGCGAGCAGGCCGTCCTCGTCCAGCGCGCCGAGAACCGGCAGGCCGAGCTCGACGCCGACGTCAAGCGCGTGGCCGACGCCGAGAAGTACCGGCGCCAGACCGAGGCCGACGCCGACGCCTACGGGCGCGCGAAGAAGGCCGAGACCGACCGCCAGGTCGCGCAGCAGGTGTCCGACGCCGAGGCCTACGCCGTCCAGCGCCAGGCGGAGGCGCGTCAGGCGTCTGCCGCGGCCGAGGCGGCGGCAGTGAGTGCCCGCGCCGAGGCGGAGGCCCACGCTCTGCGGGCCAAGGCCGGCGCCGAGGCCGAGGCCCTGCGCGCGAACGCCTCCGCCGAGGCGGAGGCCATCCGGACCAAGGGTGAGGCGAGCGCCGCCGCGATCCAGGCCGAGGCGGAAGCGCTCCGCGAGAACCAGGAGGCGATCCTGGGCCGCGAGCTCATCGGACAGCTGCCCTCCCTCATGGCGGAGTTCGCGAAGGGCTACCAGAACGTCGGCACCATCACCCTGATCGGCGGCGACACCGCGGCCACCCACATCGCCCGCGAGCAGGCGGCGAGCCTCTCGGCCACGTTCGACAGCGTCAAGTCCGCGACCGGCGTCGACCTCGGAGCGATCCTGCAGGGCCAGGCGTTCGGCCGGGGCGTGGCGTCGACCTCGGCCGCCGAGCCCGCCCCGTCGGCCGATCCCACCGCCGTCCCCTCGACGAGCTGACGACCCGGGCCGCCCGCCCTCGACGCGGGCGGCCCGGCGTCGTGCCGGCGGGTGCCGGCCCCGACTACTCGCCACAGCATCGATCCGTCACCAACGGCTGCCTCGACGGCTCCCACCGGACCCTCCGCGCCGGATCGACACGCTCCCCTCGCTCGACGAGCACGCGGAGGGCGATCCGTCCACTCCCCGTGCACTCCGCGGTCCGGACGTACGCTGGCCCGATGAGACAGGGGAGGGTGCGCGGGCTCGGCCGGGCCGCCGTCGTCCTGACGGCTGTACTCCTGCTCGCCGGCTGCAGCGGTGACTCCTTCCGCGCCGACTTCACACGCACCTTCGGCAGCGACGACGCGGTCGCCGACCTCGAGCTCGCGACGGTCGAGGACATGCCCTTCACCGGCGGAGTCAGCGCAGAGGTCGTCGCCCGCGAGGACCTCTCCGACGCCGACGTGACGTCCCTCGCCGACCGGTTGGCCGCCTTCGCCGCGAAGCGCCCGACGGGCGACGTGCGGATCCTCCTCGACGCCGAGGACCTCACTCTGCCCGTGTCCGGCGACGAGGACCTCACGTCCGGCCGGATCGCCGCCGCGCTCTCGCTCCGGGACGACCCGCGAGTCGAGTCCCTCGCCCTCGCCGCCGACGACAGCGAGGACCGCGTGAGCGGCCTGAGCCTCTTCCTGTCGGACGGCGCGACCGCCGCCGACGCCTTCGCGCTCGCCCGGAGCGCCCCCGCCCTGCTCCCGGACACCCCGGCACCCCACGTCAGCGTCCAGAGCGCCGACCGCGCGCTCCTCGTCAGCGGCACCCCGGGCCCCTGGCTCGACGACGCCGAGCGCCTCTGGACCGCGATCTCGTCCGCGGTCCCCGTCGCGGCCTTCCGCGCCGACCCCGACCACCTCGCCGTGACCCTGACGAGCGACGCCGACCGCGCCGCGGCCACACTCGCCGCCGCCTCCGTCCCGAGCGGCGCGATCGCTGTCGCGTTCTCCGGCCCTTGACCGCGTCGGGCGACACCGACCTCGAGCGCGGGCTCGTGCAGCCTCGTCGTCCCGGATCCCCGCGCCGGTCGGCAGCGAAGCCTCACCGTCACTCCCAGGTCGCGACGACAGGATTCCATCGACCTGGCACTGCGGCGGACAGCACCGGGTCGCTGAAGCGCGCGACCGCGCCGAGCAGGTCGCCGAACGCCTCGGGGAGCTCGCCGTCACGGTGCGAGCGGGTACGCCAGGCGCGGTACTTCTGCTGCGCTCGTTCGCTCATAGGCGCGAGCGCGGGCAGGAGGGGCGCCAGCGCGACCTCGCGGTACTCGGCGACAGCGGTCATCGAGGTGCGGAGCTCTCCTGCGTCGACCGAGTGGAGTCGTGTGAGCACGTGGACGTCTGCGAAATCGCGCCATCGAGTATTGGCGACACCGCGGTCGACGGCAGTGATGATCTTCTCGGCGAGCACCATCGTCAGCGGGTACCCGAGCACTGTCACGGGTGGGAGGCCGAGAGGAACGACGCGCGGCAGGTCGATGAGGCGCGGCGCAGGCCAGATCGGGTCGCCGAAGTTCACGTCCATCCCGATGGTCAACCGCGCAGAGGCGAGCCGCGCGGTCAGTCTCACTCGCACGCCGGCGTACTCGTCCTCGTCGCGGATCGTCGTCGCGGTGACCGCGGAGGGGTCGAAGACGAGGCCGTCGGGACACCCCAGCGCCGCGATCGCTCGAACACGCTCCGCGACCTCCTCGGGGTCACCGTCGAGTCCGGTCGCCTGGAGGTCGATGTCCTTCGTCGGGCGGCGCGTAGCGAATGCGGCGAGCAGCACACCGCCCTTGAGAACGAAGTCCTCGCGGTACTCGGAGAGCGCGATCCGCGCCAGCAGCCCCTCGAGCGCGTACAAGGTCATCAGCTCCTGCACGTCCGCGCCGGACTGCCGGGCGAAGGCGCGGATGGCGAGAATCGCGTCTCCCGCCGGGGTGCCGTGCTGCGGACCAGGGCTCACAGAAGAACCTCCAGCGCCTGCTGGAGTGCGGGACGCGCCATCGGGAAGTCCTCAGCCATCGCGAGCAGCGCACCCGGGCTGCTGCCCCGCCTGCGGAGCCACTGCTTGAGCGCGCCGAGCGCGAGGTCAGTGCCCCAGACGTGCCGCAGCCGGAAGACGTCGATCAGGGTGCGCTCGGCCGAGTAGAGGCCGATCGACATCCCGCCGGGGAGTGCGTGTTCACCGCGACCGACGCCGAACGTGCCGGCGTCGAACCGGTGCCAGGTGAGGAGGGCGTGATGCACGGTGACCGTCTGAGCGCCGCGTGGAACAGCGACGTCGCTTCGAGAAGGGATCTCGTCGGTCAGCTCGTGCAGCGAGAGCGCCGTGAGCAGGCACAGCGTGGCGTCCGCGTTCTTCGCCGCGATCGCGATCCATGCCGCCGTCGTGTCGTCGGCGAGCCCCGATCGCAGGAACAGGCCGGGAGCGATGCGCTCGAACTCGCCCGTCCGGATCAAGCCGTCGAGGCCGTATCGGGTGAGGCCTTGCGCAGCCAGACCGCGGTAGTCGAGCAGGTCCGGCACGGTCGCGGCGTCCACGCTCGCCCTCTCGTCAGCAGAATTCGGTTCAGGTGCAGTATACCTGTACTGGTTTTCGTCGTGTCGTTTGACTCCGAACGTCTGCGGCTCCGCGATTCCCCGCTCAGAAGCAGCGGGCCAGGTGCTCGCGCAGCGCTTCGTCGCAGACGTACACGTACGTCCCCCTGATCCCGCGCGTGAGCAGCACCGTGTAGATGTTGCGGACGTACGAGAGCAGGTCCTCGTCGCTGTAGGTGATTCCCAGCTTCTTGTTGTTCTCGCGGCCCTTCTTGTCGAAGGAGTGCGCGCGATCGAAGACGATGCGGCCCGAAACGGTGTCGTAGCGCAGGTCCCGCCCGATGATCACGCCCGCGTAGTTCAGGTCGTAGCCCTGCACCGTGTGGATCGAGCCGACCTCGTCGATCGCGCCGGGGGAGTTGATCCAGTCGCGCTGCGTCTGATTCCAGCGGAGGGATTCGTCGCCGATCACGATGTCGAACGCGCTCTTGTCCGTCTTCGTGACCCACTTCCACGCGTACCCGGCGACCAGGCGCGAGAGGCCGTGCTCCCGGTCGCGCTGCACGACGGCCCGCCGCAGCTCGCTCGGATCGTCGAAGAAGCGGAGGTCGTACTCGCCGAAGTCCTCGCGAGCGCGGGGCGGATCGTCGGACAGCACGGCTCGCACGTACCCGACGTAGTCCTTGTCGGCGGCGATGCGCATCTGCGAGCGGAGCGGGTAGAGACGACCCGCGGCCGACGCCTCCGCCAGAACGGCTCGGGTGACTGTCGCGGGCAGGTCCGCCGGGCGCACGGTCTGCGCGGTGTCCAGCATCAGGATCGTGTGCCGGCTCCGCGCGCGGATCCAGTCGAGCTGCGTGTGCTCCAGCGAGTCCTCGCCGAAGAGGCGCTTGTTGATGTCGATGAACTTCCGGTTCAGCGGCCCCGACGGCTGATTCGCGCGCTGGCTGAGCCGGTGCGCCTCGTCGACGAGCAGGAGGTCGAAGGGCTCCTCGCTCTCGCCGACCTGGAACGGCGTCAGCACGAGGTCCTTCGACAGCCCCGGCGTGAGGGTGAACACCCGCGAGATCGATCCGCGCAGCGACTGCTGCGGCACGACCAGTCCGACCCGCAGCGTCGCGAGCAGCTCGGCGTGCCCCGGGGTGAAGAACTCGCTGAAGACGGAGTCGGCGTCCAGCGGCTCCTCCGGATCGTGCCGGAGGATGTCCTGCAAGAGCTTCAGCAGGTAGATGGCGACGACGGTCTTCCCGGTCCCCGGGTCGCCCTGCACGACGACGGTGCTCCGCTCGCCGGACTCGAGGTCGGCGAACAGCCCCTCGAGGATGTCCTCTACGGCGACGGCCTGATCGTGGTTGAGCGCCTTGAACGGCGACAGCTTGAAGAGGTCGCTGTTGACGATCTCCGGGAGCGTCCGCTGGAAGAGGTGCTCCTGGGTGCGGAGCACCTCGAAGACCTCGTCGAACGTCTCCCGGTAAGAGGCGCGGTCGAAGTAGTCGGCGTCGGTGATGCCGGCGTTCTGATTGAGGACGGTCAGACGTCCCTCGCCGGCGAGCATCCGCAGGAGGAACGACTCGAGATCGAGGCAGGCCGACTTGTTGAAGGTGTCGTCGAAGACCACCCGCACGCGATCGAGTCGGCTCTTGGCCGGCGAGTCCAGGTGCTGGCGCAGTCGCGCCTCCGCGTTGAGCGACTCGCCCACGTAGACCTCCGAGGCGCTGTCGAGGACGTAGACGACGGGCCAGTTGCGGTGGCGGGGATCGGCGGCTCCCCAGGCGCGCACCCGGTCCCCGTCGAAGGGCAGCCGCTCGAGCTCAAAGCCGGTCATGCTTCTCGCTCCGACCCCGCGCCTTCTCCACCGGGTACTTCGCGCGCGTCTTCTCGAGCTTGTCGAGGACGATTGCGCCGGGATCGACCCCGAGCCGGTCCGCGAGGAGGAAGCAGTACGTCAGGACGTCCGCGAGCTCCTCGATCGCCGCCGGGAGGTCGCTCCCGCCCCACTGGAAGCACTCGAGCAGCTCGCCGGACTCGATGCTGATGCTCTTCGCGAGGTTCTCCGGCGAGTGGAACTGCGCCCACTCCCGCTCCCGGACGAAGGCGCGGAGGGCGTCGAGGACGTCGTCATCGGGCATGGCTGCCAACCTACAGCGGCGGTCCCGCTGACCCCGTCGTGCGAGGAGGAGTGTGCCGCGTCCGACCGGTCCTCGGGCCGTTCTGCGTCCACTCGACTCTCGGTCCGACGCCGAACGGACCCGAACCGGGCCCCGCGGTGACGCCATAGCCCGTTCCGCGTCCGGTCAGCCGAGCTCCTTGCGCATCTGGAGCGACGTCGGCTCGTAGCCGAGCGACTCGTACAGTCCCCGCGCCGTCATGTTGAAGCCGAAGACGTTCAGCGCGAGCGCCCGGTAGCCGCGCGAGCGGGCGTGCTCCTCCGCCAGCAGCATCGCCGCGCGGCCGAACCCGCGGCCGCGCTCCGACGGGTCGACCTCGACGTCCCAGATGGAGGCGACGCCCTCGAGCTCCTGCGGGTGCGGCCCCACCCAGATCACGCCGACCGGGCGCCCGTCGTCGAGGACCCGCAGCACGTCGTGGCCCGGTGCGAGGACGCCGCCCGGGAACAGTCGCTCGTCGTTCGCGTCGGCGTTCCGCAACGCCGCGGCCTCGTCGTCGCCCGCGCGCATCCGGTCCGCGACGTAGGACGCGCGCTGGACGGACATCCACTCGGCGAGTTCGGCGAGCGGGAACGGCGCGAGGGAGACGGACATGCCCCACGGTCCCACACCCGCCGCGCAACATCAGCTGAATCGGGTGGGCCTCGCCCCACAGGGGACGCCCACCTCTCTCAGCCGAGATCGTGCGCGGCCGACGCGCCGATTCCGGCTCAGGAGCGGTCCGCGTCCTCGCTCTCGGCCGCCGCGGTCTGCTCCGCGTGCTTCTTCTTGCCGAAGCGCGTCGCCAGGAACAGCAGCGTCCCGACGACCACGTAGCCGGCGGTCCCGAGCCAGACCACGCCGGTCTGCTGCGTCAGCAGCACGACGCTCGCGATGATCGCCAGGACCGGGACGACGCGCGGCACCGAGTAGTGCGGGTGGTCGACGCGATCCTTCTTCAGCACCAGCACCGAGATGTTCGCGGAGATGAAGACCAGGAGCAGCAGCAGCACGGTCGTCTCGGCCAGCGTGCCGACATCGCCGACGAGGCTGAGCAGCATGGTCACCCCGCCGACCACGACGATCGAGACCCAGGGGGTGCGGCGGTTCGGCAGGACGCGGCCGAAGGCGCTCGGCATCAGGCCCGACTTCGCCAGTCCGAAGCCCACCCGGCTCGCCATCACCATGAACAGCAGCGCGCCGTTCGCGATCGCGATGAGCGCGATCAGGCCGAACAGCCACGGCGGCACCGCCACTCCGCTGGCCGCGACCACGTCGAGCAGCGGGCCCGTCGACTCCGCGAGCTCCTCGTTCGGCAGCACGATCACGGCTCCCAGGGCGATCAGGAGGTAGACCACGGCGGCGGTGATCAGGGCGCCGAACAGCGCGCGCGGGTAGACCTTCGAGGGGTTGCGGACCTCCTCGGCCATGTTCGCCGCGGCCTCGAAGCCGAGGAAGGAGAAGAAGGCGACGATGGAGGCGGCGAACGCGCCCTGCAGCGGCGCGACGTCGGGGTTGAACTCGAAGACGCGGGCCGCGTCGCCGTTGCCGCCGCCGAAGAAGATCGCGGCGCAGACGATCACGATGACCAGGCCGCTCACCTCGATCACCGAGGCGACCAGGTTCGCGGTCAGCGACTCCTTCACCCCGCGCAGGTTGATCAGCGTGAGGATCGCGATGAAGACGATCGCGGTGGGCGCGGGCGGCACGTCGAGCAGCGCGCCGAGGTAGTCGCCGGCGAACGCGTTGGCGAGCGAGGCGGCGGTCGTGATGCCGGAGGCCATCATCAGGAAGCCGACCAGGAACGACAGGTACGGCTTGCCGAACGCCCGGTCCACGTATCGGGCGGCACCGCCGGCGTGCGGGTACTTGGTGATCAGCTCGGCGTAGGTGCCGGCGGTCAGCAGCGCGATGACGAGCGCGATCAGCAGCGGCAGCCAGATCACCCCGCCGACGTCGGCGGCCATCGTGCCGACCAGCGTGTAGATGCCGGCGCCGAGGGTGTCGCCGACGATGAAGGCGAAGAGCAGCGGGCCGGTGATGACCTTCTTCAGCGACCCTCCGCCCTTCGCGGGGGCACTGGCGGCGGCGTTCGTCGTTTCGGTCATCCGGTGATTCCAACGAGAACGGGCGCCAGGCGCAACCCCTGCCGCGAGATCGCTGCGTGATTTCTCATGCTCGAAACACGCGGGCCAGTGCTCGGACCCGGACCCGAGGGTCTCCGGAGCCGAGCGGGACGCTCGTTCGTCCCGTCCGGTCGACCCGCAGGGCTCCCGGACGACGCCGCGTCCGTCTCCCCGGGCGCCACCCCGTGCGCCACGATGAGCGGACGCCCCGCGACGGATCGAGGACCCCCTGCACGACAACACTCCGCGTCAAGGTCTGCCTGAGCGGCTCGCGCGCCTGATCCGCCTCCGCACCGTCTCCGCCGAGCTCGAGACCGTCGACGAGGCGCTCGCGCTGCTCCGCGAGCTCTACCCCCTGACTCACGAGCATCTCGAGCCCGAGCGGATCACCGACCGCGGACTCCTCTACCGCTGGCCGGGCCGCGACTCCCGTGCGGACCCGCTGGTCCTGATGGCGCACCTGGACGTGGTGCCGGTCGAGGACCCCGCCGCCTGGACGCATCCGCCCTTCGGCGGCGACATCGTCGAGGGCGCCGTGTGGGGCCGCGGGGCCCTCGACGACAAGGGCCCGCTCGTCGTCGTGCTCGACGCGGTCGAGAACCTCCTGGCCGCCGGCGTCGTGCCGGCCCGCGACGTCCTGCTGGCCTTCGGCGGCGACGAGGAGGTGCGCGGGGCATCGGCCCGCGCGATCGCCGAGACGCTGCACGAGCGCGGGATCGTTCCCTGGCTCGTGCTCGACGAGGGCAGCGCCGTCGTCGAGGCGCCGCTGCCCGGTGTCGTCGGGCCGGTCGCGATGATCGGCGTCGGCGAGAAGGGCCTGCTCACGCTCCGGCTGACCGCGCGCTCCGCCGGCGGTCACGCCTCCGCCCCGCCGCGACTCACCGCGGTCGGCCGCCTGGCGCGGGCGATCACCCGGGTCACGCCCTCGACCTTCCCCGCCCGGGTCCCGGAGGCGCTGGCCCGCGCGCTCGCGCTCCTCGCCGACCGAGCACCCGGCGCCCGCGGCGCGCTCTACCGACTGCTCGGCGCCCGGCCGCAGCTGGCCGCGCCCGTGCTCGCGGCGCTCGGCGGCGAGACGGCGGCCCTGGTCCGCACCACGATCGCGCCGACGATGC
Source organism: Rathayibacter sp. VKM Ac-2804 (assembly GCF_009866655.1). Taxonomy (NCBI): domain Bacteria; kingdom Bacillati; phylum Actinomycetota; class Actinomycetes; order Micrococcales; family Microbacteriaceae; genus Rathayibacter; species Rathayibacter sp. VKM Ac-2804. The sequence continues at coordinate 2,949,118 of NZ_CP047420.1, read as the reverse complement.
TCCGCGCGGGGACCGCCGACAACGTGCTCGCGGCGGAGGCGACCGCCGTGCTGAACCTGCGCCTGGCCCCCGGGGAGACCGCGGCCGGGGCCGCCGAGCGCGTCCGCCGGCGGATCCGCGACCGCGAGGTGACCGTCGAGGTGGTGCTGGGGGAAGACCCGTCGCCGCAGTCGCCGAGCGACGGCGCCCCCTTCGCGGCGCTGCGGGCGGCGCTCGCCGTGTCGCACCCCGAGGCGGCGGTCGTCCCCTACGTCATCAACGCGGCGACCGACTCCCGCCACCTGCACCGCTTCGCCCCCGCGGTGTACCGCTTCGCACCGCTCCTGATGACGAAGGAGCAGCGCGCCGCGATCCACGGCGTCGACGAGCGCGCCGACATCGCGGCCCTCGAGCGCGGCGAGCTCTTCCACCGCGCCCTGATCACCGGGCTCGGCGCGTGAGGGCCCGGTGAGCCGCAGGCCGCAGGCGCCGGGTGTAGGTTCGTCCGTCGTGGAGACGGTGCCGATGCAGACCCAGGATCACAAGCGGACCCAGGACGGGCCACCGGCCGGGGACCGCGTGCTCGCCGATCTGCGCACGCTGCTCGGCGACCGCGTCCTCACCGACGCCGACGTCCGCGAGGCCTACCGCCACGACGACGCCGAGTGGGCGCCCCACGGCCTGCCGCTCGCGGTCGTCCTCGCCGAGAGCGCGGAGGACGTGGCGCACGCCGTCCGCGTCGCCGCCCGCGCGGGTCTGAGCGTCGTCCCGCGCGGAGCCGGAACCGGCCTCTCCGGCGGGGCCAACGCGCTCGCCGGCTGCCTCGTGGTCTCGCTCGAGCGGATGGACGCCGTCCTCGAGATCGACGCGGACGAGCGCTTCGTCGTCGCCCAGCCCGGCGTGATCAACGACGCGCTGCGGGCGGCCGTCGCCGAGGCCGGACTCTGGTATCCGCCGGACCCGGCCAGCTCCGCCATCTCGACCATCGGCGGCAACGCCGCCACCAACGCCGGCGGCATCTGCTGCGTGAAGTACGGCGTCACCCGCGACTACGTCCTCGGCATGAAGGTCGTCCTCGCCGACGGCTCGCTCGTCAGCCTCGGCCGCCGCACCGCGAAGGGCGTCGTCGGCTACGACCTCACCGGCCTGATGGTCGGCTCGGAGGGCACACTCGGCATCATCGTCGAGCTGACGCTCCGCCTGCTCCCGCTCGCGGGCCGTGAGCAGCGCGCGATCGTCGGCTCCTTCGGCTCGCTCGAGGACGCCGGAGTCGCGGTCGCCGCGATCTCGGCCGCCGGCATCATCCCCTCCGCCCTCGAGATCATCGACAGCACCTGCCTGCGCGCCGTCGACGACTGGCAGCACCTCGGGCTCCCGCACGGCGTCGACACGCTGCTGCTCGCCAAGGTCGACGAGCCGGGGGAGGCGGGCCGCACCGCCGCCGACCGCGTCGAGGCGCTGATGGCCGGCGCCCGCGCGCTCTCGGTCGAGCAGGCCACCGACCAGGACGAGGTCGACCGGCTCTTCCTCGCCCGCCGCCTGGCCTACCCGGCGCTCGAGCGCCTCGGTCCGGTGCTCACCGAGGACGTCTGCGTGCCGCGCCGCGCCGTCCCCGAGATGCTCGCCCGCATCCGCTCGGCCGCCGCCGACCACGACGTCGTCATCGCGACCATCGCCCACGCCGGCGACGGCAACCTGCACCCGCTGATCATCGCGCCCGAGGGCGACGAGGCCGCGAAGGCCCGGGCGAAGAGCGCCTTCGACCGCATCGTCGAGGACTGCCTCGACCTCGGCGGCACCGTCACCGGCGAGCACGGCGTGGGGCTGCTCAAGCTGCCGGGAGCGGCCGACGAGCTCGGCCCGCGCGTGCTCGGGATGCACCGCTCGATCAAGGACGCGCTCGATCCGCTCGGCGTGCTCAACCCGGGCAAGGCGTTCCCGGGCTGAGCCCCCGCTGTCGGTTCTCCCGAGATCAGCGCGCCAGGAACTCCAGCAGCGCCGCGGTGAAGGCCTTCGGCTGCTCGATGTTCGCCGCGTGGCCGTCCTTCTCGATGACGAGGGAGTCGCCCCGCGGAGCGAGCGAGGCCGCGGCCGCCGCGTGCTCGGCCGGCCAGAACTCGCTCTCGCGCCCGGCGACGAAGAGCACCGGCACGCTCGTCCGCGCGATCACCGGACGCCAGTCGGCCCTCGCGTGGTCGTTCAGCAGCCGCCGCTCGGTCCCCGTCAGCTCCCGGCGCTCGCCGCCGCCGAGTGCCTTCAGCAGCCGCGCGATCCGCACCGGCCCCTTGGACGCGACACTCCAGCGGCCGGGATCCGGGATCGTGGTCGCGAAGAGGGTGTCGCGGTTCGCCTCGGTGTAGTCGTAGAAGCCGTAGGGCCAGTCGTCGCTGTTGAGCATGCGCGGTGTCTGGTCGACGATCACGATGCGGTCGACGCGGCTCTCTCCGGCGCTCTCTCCGGTGCTCTCGTCGGTGCTTCCCGCCGCGCCTCCCGCGGTGCCGGCCAGGAACGCCCAGATCGAGTTCCCGCCCATCGACCCGCCGACCAGCGCCGCGCCGCGCAGATCCAGGTGCCGGAGCAGCTGCGCGACATCCGCGCCGTGCCGGAGCATCGTCGCGCCGGCCTCCGTCCGCTCGGACAGCCCGTGCCCCCGCCGGTCGAACGAGATCACCCGGTAGCCCGCCTCCGCGAGCGGCCCCTGCTGCGGCTTCCAGCTCGTCGCCGGCGCCTTGAACCCGGCGATCAGCACCACCGGCCGCCCGGCCGGGTCGCCCTGCTCGGTCCAGTTCAGCCGGACCCCGTCGTCCGTGGTGAAGTCCGGCATCGTCGCCCCTCGTCGCTCTCGTCGCGACCTGCTCCGGCCGCTCCTCGCCACGCTAGTGCGGCGGGAGGCGCGGGTCGCTGCAGACGGAAGGGGCACTCGCGATCAGGCCTCCTCGAGCACGCTCCGCACCGCGTCGTTGGCCTCGCGCCACTCCTCCGGGTCGGCCTCCTCCCAGAGCTCGGTCAGCTCGCTGCCGGGCGAGTCGGAGGCGGCCAGCGCAGCGAGGGCGAGCGCCACGAGCTCGTCGTCCGGACGCCCGGCCCGCTGCACGAAGTGCGTGATCGTGTCGGCGTGCGGACCGCCCTCCCGGCCGAGTCCGCGGGCGACCACCTCGGCGGCCGCGATCGCGAGGGTCGCCGCATCCGCGTCCACCTGCGCCGGCCCGACCGCGGCGTCCAGCGCCTCGCGGACGTACTGCCAGTCGCCGGCCTCGTCGAGCTCGTAGACCCAGTCGCTCGCCGTGTCGTTGCCGAACGGCTCTCCACTCCATGCACCCATGGCCCGACGCTACGCCGACCCGCGCGCGGCCGCACCGCCGACGCACCGATCGATCCGTCGGGGAAGCACCTGTCGACGCGCGCGACACCGCCGTTCGCGACGGATCGACCCGGGAGACCGCGCCGAGGGAGGCGCGACGAGCGCGCGCGGCGTTCGCCCGGCGTTCACCGCGGGGAGCCCCGCGGGCGTGACCCGGCTCGCCCGCACTGGGTAGGCTGTACTGCTCCGTCGTCGAGGGGGAGCGGTCGCGGAGGAACGATGGGCAAGAAGCGCAATCAGGGACGATCCGGGAACGGGCGCTCCGGCGGCTCCGGCGGCCAGGGCGGCGGCCGCACCGCCGAGACCGCGCTGATGGTGCGGTTCCGCAGCTGGTACCGGTCGCACCTCGCCGACGTCGCCGTCCTGCACGAGCACCTCGATGTCGACGAGGCCGTCGAGGTCCTCACCGACCTCTTCGCCATGACCCGCGACCTCCGCCCGCGCGGCTCGTTCGCCCAGCCCGACGCCGAGCTCCTCGAGGCCGTCTTCGACCAGATCGAAGCCGACCTCTCCGGGGAGGAGAGCGAGGCCGACCTGGACGACACCCTCTTCACCGTCGCCGAGGTCGTCGAGCACTTCCTCGACTTCCTGACGGACGAGGACCTCTGGACCGGCACCGACGAGGAGCTCGACGAGTGCCAGGCCGTGCTGGACGAGGTCCTCGACCTCGCCGGCTCCTTCGTCGAGGCCGTCCTCGACGACCTGCTCGAGTTCGACGAGGTCCCGGACGCCGAGATGCTCTCCGCCGCACGCGCCACCGCCCTCGTGCACGCGGCCGACGTCGTCGTCGAGCACCTCGCCGCCACCGACGGAGCGACCGTCTCCGAGCGCGCCGCCCGCGAGATCGTCGTCGAGGCCGGAGTCTCCTCCGCCGGCTCCTCGCCGAGCGACGACGCCGTCCGCATCCCGGTCTCGGCCTGGTGGGACGCGCTGGTCGCCTCCGCCGTGCTCGACGCCGACGGCTCCACCGCGAGCCTCGGCGAGTCCGCACCGCTCTGGCGCAGCTCCGACGCGCACGAGGCCTCGGTCGAGCGGATCGCCTACATCGCCCGCTTCGTCGAGCTCTGGCTCGTCAGCGCGCAGGAGGCGCTCGCCGCCGCCGACACCGAGAACGGCGCCTTCTCGCCGCGCGAGCGCGCGATCACCACCACCGACGCCGTGCTGGTGCGGATCGCGGTCGCCTGCCAGGCGCAGATCCACGAGGGCCTCGTCGTCGGCGAGCTGGTCGACGAGCTCGCCGCCGACCTCGACGTCTCGCTCGAGGACGCCCTGGACGAGCGCGAGCGGATGGTCGGCGCGGCCGAGCGGATGCTCGACGACGCCGCCGAGCTCGGCCTGCTGCTGCACTCGCCGGAGTTCGGCTACGTGCTGCCCGAGGGCCTGCAGCCGGTCCTCGCCTCGGTCGTCCGCGCGAGCATCGTCCTGCTCGGCGCCCGCGACGCGACCCGCCTCGAGATCCTCGACGAGGCCACCGAGGACACCGACTCCGCCTACGCCCTGCACGTCTCGCTGCTCGGCACCAAGCCGGTCGTCTGGCGCCGACTCGAGCTGTCCTCGGAGTCGTCGCTGCGCGATCTGCACCTCGCCCTGCAGCTCTCGCTCGGCTGGACCGACGCCCAGCCGCACTTCTTCAGCGTCGGCGTGCCCGACGAGGAGCAGGCGCCGATCGGCTCGCCGGCCGACGCGGAGGAGCTCGGCTCCGACCTGGTCGACGAGGGCGGCGTCGCGCTCGCGGAGGTGCTCGAGAGCGTCGGCGACGAGCTGTTCTACGTCTACGACCTCGAGGACGAGTGGCGGCACGTCATCCGCCTCGAGTCGGTGTCGCCGCTCGGCGCCGCCCTGCCGCGCTGCACCGGCGCGCGCGGCGCGGCTCCGCTCGACGCCCCCGGCGGCCCCGCGGCCTGGGCCGACACCGTCCGCGCCGCGACCGACCCGTCGTCCGCCGACCACGCGGAGGCGCTCGACGCCCTCGGGCTCGCCCCCGAGGCGACGTTCGACCCCGCGAGCGTCGACGTCGACGGCATCAACCGCTCGCTCGGCCTGCTCCGCGCGGCGGTCTGACCCGTCCGCGCCGCAGAGCATCAGTTGAGCCGCCCCTTCATTACCGATCGCGGTCGACGAGGAGTCTCGGCTGATGCTCCGCGGTCAGCGCGCGGTCACGGCGTGAGCAGCAGCTTGCCGATGTGCCCGGAGGCGGTCATCCGCTCGTGCGCCCGCTCGGCCTCGGCCAGCGGGATCACCTCGTCGACCACCGGCCGGACGGTGCCGTCCGCGACCAGCGGCCACACGTTCTCCCGCACCGCGCCGATGATCGCGCGCCGCTCCTCCAGCGGCCGGGCCCGGAGGGTCGTGGCGTGCACCGCCGCGCGCTTGCGCATCAGCGTCCCGATGTCGAGGGAGCCCTGCGCGCCGGACTGGTTGCCGATGAAGACGACCCGGCCGCCGAGGGCGAGCACCTCGACGTCGCGGGCGAGGTAGTCACCGCCGACCGGATCCAGGATCACGTCGACCCCGCCCTCGGTCTCGGCCGCGATCCGCTCGACGAAGTCCTGCTCGCGGTAGTCGATCAGGATGTCCGCGCCGAGCGCACGGCAGGCGTCGAGCTTCCGCGGGCTGCCGGCCGTCACCGCGACCCGCGCGCCGATCGCGGAGGCGATCTGGATGGCCGTGGTGCCGATCCCGCTGCCGCCGCCGTGGATCAGCACCGTCTCGCCGGCGCGGAGCCCGGCGACGAGGACCAGATTGGACCACACGGTCGCGGTCGTCTCGGGCAGCGCGGCGGCCGAGATCAGGTCGACGCCCTCGGGCACCGGCAGCAGCAGTCCCGCATCGACGACGACGTGCTCGGCGTAGCCGCCGCCGGACAGCAGCGCGCAGACCTCGTCGCCCTCCGCGACGCCCGTCACGCCCTGACCGAGGCCGACGACGGTCCCGGACACCTCCATGCCGAGGATCTCCGAGGCGCCGGCCGGCGGCGGGTACACGCCGGCGCGCTGCCCGAGGTCGGCGCGGTTGACGCCCGCCGCGGTCACCCGGAGCAGCACCTCGCCCGGTCCGGGGGAGGGCGTGGGCACCTCTCCGAGCACGAGGCGGGAGTCGGGGCCGGGGTTCTCGACGCGGATCGCAAGCATGCCGCGATGCTACGCCGCGCGCCTCCACGGGCGGTCCCGGTCCGATCTGCAGGTGATCCGGCGCTTCGCCGGCGCCCCCGCGCGGACGCGAGCGCGCTCCCGCCGGGATCGCCTGCGGATCGCACGCCGGCCCACCCGCACGCGTCAGGCGTGCTCCGCCAGGAACGCCAGCACGGCGTCCTTGAACGCCCGCGCCGGCACCGTGCTCGTGTGATCGCGACCCGGGACGCTGACGAAGCGCGCCCCGGCCTCCTCCGCCAGCCGCGCCCCACCGGGCGCGATCGGGTCGGCCCCGCCCGTCACCATCAGCGTCGGCAGGTCGGGGTGCGCGCCGAGTTCCGGATGCGCCCCGCCGCGCACCCCGTCGGCCACCGCCACCAGCGCGGCCAGGTCGTTCCCGGCGACGCCCTCCGCCATGCCGATGAAGGCGCGCGTGAACCGGTCGTCGATCTCGCCGCCGTCGGCCACCCGCGCCCGGGCCGCCGCCGCGTCGAAGTGCCGCAGCGGCTCGCCGACCGTGAGCCCGCCCAGGCTCAGCGTCCCGAGCAGCTCCGGATGCTCCAGCCCGAGCACCCAGCCCATCCGTGCGCCGAGCGAGTAGCCGAGGTAGTGCGGAGCGATCAGGTCGTAGGTCTCGACGACGCGCACGATGTCGGCGACCATCAGGTCGACCCCGTACGCGCCGGCGCGATGCGGCTTCTCGCTGGCGCCGTGCCCGCGCTGGTCGAGCGCGACCACCCGGTAGCCCGCGCGGGTCAGCGTCCGCAGCCAGCCCGCCGTCTCCCAGTTCAGCACCGCGTTCGACGCGAACCCGTGCACCGCCAGCACGGTCGGCGCCCCCTCGTCGCCGAGCGCGTAGGTCGCGATCCGCGTCCCGTCGTCGGCGACCACGGACACGGGCGGGGGGAAGGCGATCGGCGTCACCCGACCAGCCTGCCATCCCGCGCTGGCGGGCTCGACGCGCTCGTGCAGGCTCCTGCTCCGAGGCCGGACTGGCCACCGGAGATCTTGACCGCTGGCGGATGAGGCGACGTCGCGCGCCAATGCCGGAGGACCGCCGCCGATGGCAAGCGCGTCGTAGCCATCTCGGTATGGTTCCCGTGATGAAGAACTCAGAGCAGCCAGCGGATCGACGGAAGCAGGAGCCGACGTGGAGAAAGCTCGAGCCCTGGTCGCTGTTCGTGCTGCTCTTCGTCGGGACGTTTTGCGGCAACACCGTCGCTGATGCCGTCAGCGCGACCGACCCATGGGATCTGCTCGTCAAGATCCTGGTCAGCTCGATCGTCGTTCTCATCATCTGCACCCTGCTCAACCTCCGGCGCGATCAGCGCCGGTGAACCGATCAAGAGGAGCAACCATATGAAGATCGCGAAAACGGCAGTGACGGCGATGGTCGTCTGCGCGGCTGTGCTGAGCGCAGCACCCGTCGCCGCGGCGTCGACCGCAGCGGACGCACCGGCACAGGTGCAGTCCAGTGGTCACGTCGAGATGACGGTGAAGCGCACAACCGCCTCGACCGTCACCTTCGACGTCGGCGGCGGAGCCAGACCCGTGAAGTCCAAAGACGGTAAGGTCCGCGTCACCGACGGGAACGTCACGTCGGAAGCCCTTCCCACCAAGGTCAGTGTCGAAGGCAAGCAGACCGTGAGGGGTAGCTGGACGGTCGATGACTCCGACACGATCACCTTCCACTTCGCTCCTTCACAACTGAGCGGTGCGGCGGCACTGACCCTCTCCAGCGACTGGAGCTCGAAGGAGTGGGGCCACTGCGTCTCGGAATCGGGCATTGCGGGCGCCGCCGTTGGAGGCTTCGTCGGGGCGATCACCGGGCCCGGCGCGATCACTTCGGCGACGGTCGGCTTGCTGGGGGGGATCATCCACGGCGCGATCAAGTGCTGATCCGGTAGAGAGGGCGGGTGGCGTGTCCGGTCAGCGCACCGGCCGGGAGGAACGGACGAACGGCACCGCGATGACGAGGCGGACGCTCCGGCCGCGACCCGAGCGGACGCCGAGCACGACGCAGAGGACGAGGTTCAGCACGAAGAGGCCGAGGATGGCCGCGATCGTGAGGGTCGGCCAGCCGCCGCCCCAGGTGTCGCGGACCGAGACGAGCGCGAGGTGCAGCGGCACGAGCATCAGCTGCAGCGCGAGGTAGGTCAGCTGCCAGTTGACGGCGACGACGCCGTTGCGGTCGCTCAGGGTGCCGCCGCGACGCCGGGCGCCCCAGGCCAGCACCGTCGCCGTGACCGAGATCAGCGGGGAGAGGATCACGAAGCCCGCGAGCGCGGAGAGTCCGGCGAGCCAGATCGCGCGGGCCCCGCGGCCGTCGCGGCGGCGGCGCAGCGTCTCGTCGTCGTCCATCCGCGGCCGCTCCCTCGCGATCGTCCCGGCGCACCGCCGGTCGTCCCAGTCTCGCACCGGCCCCCGGGAGCGAGCGGGGGGTTCCCCCTCCCGCCCGGGGGTTAGCCGGATGGGGGTGGATCCGCGTCCTCCGTAGCGTGGAGGCATCGCCGGGCGCCCCCGGCACCGCACCCCGCAGAAGGAGCACCGACCGTGTCGAACGCCGAGTCCACCCCGTCCACCCGCACCCCCGCCGACGAGCAGCCGACCGAGGTCTACGGCTCCACCGCCGTCCTCACCGATCCCGCGCCGGAGCAGCGTCCGCAGGCCGAGCAGCAGCGCCCGCAGTCCGAGCGGCCCGCCGCCCAGCACCCGGCCCCGTACGGCGTCCCGCCCGTCGCCGCCGACCCGGCCCCGTCCACTCCGTTCTCGCTGACCAGCCTCATCCTCGGTGTCACCTCGGTCTTCTTCGGCCTCACGGTGATCGCCCCCGTCGCCGGGCTCGTCTTCGGCATCCTGGGCCTCCGCCGCGAGCCCACCGGCCGCACGCTCGCCGTCTGGGGCATCGTCCTCAACTCGGTCATGATCGGCCTCGTCGCGCTCTTCGTCGTCGCCCTGCTCTTCCTCGGCCTGCTGGTGCCGTTCGTCGCGATCGCGACGGGCACCGACGTCAGCTGACCGGGCGGCCGCTCCCGGCTCAGGTCAGGAACGCGCGCAGCAGTGCCGCGGAGGCGTGCACGTGCTCGGTCATCAGCCGGGCCGCCTCCGCCGCCCGCCCGGTCAGGATCGCCGTCACCAGCGCCCGGTGCTGCTCGTCCGCGTGGGCGATGTTCCGCGGCAGCAGCGGAATGTCGTCGAGCAGCGCGTTCACCCGCGTCCGGCTCTCCGCCACGAGCGGCAGGAGCGACGGGACGCCGGCCAGCTCGGCGATGGTCAGGTGCAGCCGGGAGTCGAGCCGCCGGTAGTCCTCGGGACTCGCGCCCTCGACGTCCGCAAGGGCCTGGAACAGCTGCTCGCGGTCGGCGGCCGTCAGATCCGCTCCGGCCGCGAGCCGCGCAGCACCCACCTCGAGGATCTCGCGCAGCCCCACCACGTCGTCGATCTCGGCCCGGTCGAAGCCGCGCCGGCCGACCGGGGCCGCCGGCAGCTCCTCCGCCACGAAGGCCCCGCCGTACCGGCCGCGCCGCACCACCAGGTATCCCGCGTCCGCGAGCGAGGCGATCGCGTCGCGCAGGGTGTCGCGCCCCACGCCGAGCCGCGCGGCGAGCTCGCGCTCGGCGGGCAGCCGCTCGCCCGGCGCGACGAGTCCGAGGTTCACCGTCTGCATCAGCCGCTGCACCGTCTCCTCGAAGGCGTTGCCGCGGAGCAGCCGTCGCAGGACCGCCTCCGCGGCGCTCGCCGCGGGGGCCGCCGGGCGGCCCTCCGCGTCGGCGTCCGCCCCGCCCGCCCCCGTGTCCGCGCTCACTCCGGGGTCACGTAGGCGGAGGAGATGCCGCCGTCCACGAGGAACGTCGCCCCGGTGATGAAGGAGGCGTCGTCACTGGCGAGGAACGCGACCGCGGCGGCGAGCTCCTCCGGCTCGGCGAAGCGCCCGACCGGGATGTGCACGAGCCGCCGCTGGGCCCGCACCGGGTCGGCCGCGAAGAGCTCCTGCAGCAGCGGGGTGTTGACCGGGCCCGGGCAGAGCGCGTTCACCCGGATGCCCTGGCGCGCGAACTGCACGCCGAGCTCGCGGCTCATCGCGAGCACGCCGCCCTTCGACGCGGTGTAGCTGATCTGCGAGGTCGCCGAGCCGAGCACCGCTACGAACGAGGCCGTGTTGATGATCGATCCGCGACCCTGCTTCGTCATGTGCCGGAGCGCCGCGCGGCAGCAGAGGTAGACCGACTTGAGGTTCACGTCCTGCACGCGCTCCCAGGCCGGCAGCTCGGTGGTCTCGATCGAGTCGTCGTCGGGCGGCGAGATGCCCGCGTTGTTGAAGGCGATGTCGACCGAGCCGTAGGCGTCGACCGCGGCCTGGAAGAGGGCGTCGACCTCCGCCTCGCTGGTGACGTCGACCCGGACGAACATCCCGCCGAGCGCCTCGGCCACCTCGGTGCCGCGCGCGACGTCGACGTCGGCGATCACCACGCGCGCCCCCTCGCGGGCGAAGCGCGTCGCGGTGGCGAGGCCGATCCCGCTGGCGCCGCCGGTGACGACGGCGACCTTGCCGGCGAGGCGCTGCGTGAGGTCGATCGGGGTGGTGTCGAGGGGAGGGAGCGCCATGGTGCGGCCTTTCGAGGGAGGGTGCAGGGGTGGGGCGGGGCCGGGTCAGTCGGCCGCGAAGAAGACGTTCTTGGTCTCGGTGAAGCCGAGCGCCGCGTCGGGTCCGAGCTCACGGCCGAGCCCGGACTGCTTGAAGCCGCCGAACGGCGTCGAGTAGCGGACCGAGGAGTGCGAGTTGACCGACAGGTTCCCGGCCTCGACCGCCCGCGACATCCGCAGCGCGCGGCCGAGGTCGCGGGTCCAGATCGAGCCGGAGAGGCCGTAGTCGGTGTCGTTGGCGAGGCGGATCGCGTCGGCCTCGTCCTCGAAGGGGAGCACGGAGACCACCGGGCCGAAGACCTCCTCGCGCCAGACCGGGTCGCCGCTCGCCGGCAGCAGCACGGTCGGCGGGAACCAGAAGCCCGGGCCGGCCGGGGCCGAGCCTCGGAACGCGACGGGCGCCCCCTCCGGGACGAACGCGTCGACGCGCTCGTGGTGCGCGGCGGAGACCAGCGGGCCCATCTCGGTCCCCTCGTCCCGAGGGTCGCCGACGACGACGCCCTGGACGGCCGGCTCGAGCAGCTCGAGGAAGCGGTCGAGGACGCGCCGCTCGACCAGGATCCGGCTGCGGGCGCAGCAGTCCTGACCGGCGTTCTCGAAGACCCCGTACGGGGCGGTGCTCGCGGCGCGCTCCAGGTCGGAGTCGGCGAAGACGATGTTCGCGCTCTTGCCGCCGAGCTCCAGCGTGACCCGCTTCACCTGGTCGGCGCAGCCCGCCATCACCCGCTTGCCGACGCGGGTCGATCCCGTGAAGACGACCTTGCGGATCAGCGGATGGGTCACGAAGCGCTCGCCGACGACGTCGCCCCGGCCGGGCAGCACCTGGAAGAGCCCCTCCGGCAGTCCGGACGCGAGGGCCAGCTCGGCGAGGCGGAGGCTCGTCAGCGGCGTCCACTCGGCCGGCTTCAGCACGACGGCGTTGCCCGCGGCGAGCGCCGGTGCGAAGCCCCACGAGGCGATCGTCATCGGGAAGTTCCACGGCGTGATGATCCCGACGACGCCGAGCGGCTCGTGCAGCGTCACGTCGAGCCCGCCCGCGACCGGGATCTGCGCGCCGAGCAGGCGCTCCGGAGCGGCGGAGGAGTACTCGAGGACGTCGCGGACGTGCCCCGCCTCCCAGCGCGACTGCGTGATCGGGTGACCGGAGTTCCGGGTCTCGAGCCGCGCCAGCTCCTCGATCGCGCCGTCCACGGCGGCGGCGAAGCGGCGGAGGGCGCGGGCCCGGTCGGGCGGGGCCAGCGCCGCCCAGCCGTGCTGCGCCACGGCCGCGCGCTCGATCGCGGCGTCGACGGTCGCGAGGTCGGCGAGGGCGACCTCGTCGAAGGCGGCGCCCGTCGAGGGGTCGACGAGGGTCTGCGTCGTCGTCGGCGGGGTCGGCGTCGTCGTCGGCGGGGTCATCGGAGTGCGTCCTTCGGGGTTCTGAGGGAGGAGCCTTCTGCCGTGCCGGTGCTCGAGCGGTGCGCGAGCGCGGCGGCCACCAGGCCGGTGAAGAGGCGGGTGTCGGCGGTGTCCTCCTCCGGGTGCCACTGCACGCCGAGCGCGAAGCGGCGTCCGGGCAGCTCGAGCGCCTCGATGGTGCCGTCGGCGGTCCGCGCGGCGACCTCGAGGCCGTCGGCGACCCGGTCGACCGCCTGGTGGTGGTACACCTGCGCGACGACGGCGTCCTCGCCGAGCAGTCCGCGCAGGCGCGACTCCGGCTCGACCGCGACGTCGACGTGCGAGAACACTCCGCCGCCCGCCTGGTAGCGGCGGTCGCCGACGACGTCGGGCAGGTGCTGGTGCAGGGTGCCGCCGAGCGAGACGTTGAGCAGCTGCGCGCCGCGGCAGATGCCGAGGAACGGCAGGTCGGCCTCGAGCGCGGCGGTCATCAGGTGGTCCTCCCACGCGTCGCGCTCGGGGCGGGGCGCGTCGGTCTCCGGGTGCGCCTCCTGGCCGTAGCGGGCGGGGTCGATGTCCTTGCCGCCGCAGACGATCAGCCCGTCGAGGCGCTCGACGACGGCGCGAGCGGTCTCCGCCGAGGCGGGCTGCGGCGGCAGGAGCAGCGCCACGCCGCCGGCCCGCGTCACCGAGTCGATGTAGTTCGCGGGCAGGAAGGACGCCTCGACGTCCCAGACGCCGGAGACGGCGCGCTCGCGGTAGGTGGTGAGCCCGATGATCGGACGCGGGGCGACGGGACCCTGCTCGGAGTCCGTCCGCAGGTCAGAGCCGCTCAAAGCCGCGCACCCTCTCCCAGTCGGTGACGGCGGCGTCGTAGGCGGCGAGCTCCACCCGGGCGTTGTTCACGTAGTGGTCGACGACCTCGTCGCCGAAGGCGGCCCTCGCCAGGGCGGAGGACTCGAACAGGTCGGCGGCCTCGCGCAGCGTCGTCGGGACGCGCGGCGCTCCCGAGCCGTAGGCGTTGCCGGTGCAGACGTCCTCGAGCTCCAGCTCGTTCTCGATGCCGTGCAGCCCGGCGGCGACGAGCGCGGCGACGGCCAGGTACTGGTTGACGTCGCCGCCCGGCACCCGGTTCTCGACGCGCATCCCGGCGCCGTGGCCGACGACGCGCAGGGCGCAGGTGCGGTTGTCGAGACCCCAGGCGACGGCGGTCGGCGCGAACGACCCGTCGACGTAGCGCTTGTACGAGTTGATGTTCGGCGCGAAGAAGAGGGTGAACTCGCGCATCGCGGCGAGCTGGCCGGCCAGGTAGTGCCGGAACAGCGGCGACATCCCGTGCTCGCTCTCCGCTTCGGCGAAGACGGGCGTGCCGTCCGTGCCGCGGAGCGAGAGGTGGATGTGGCAGGAGTTGCCCTCGCGCTCGTTGAACTTGGCCATGAAGGTCAGGCTCTTGCCGTGCTTGTCGGCGATCTCCTTCGCCCCCGACTTGTAGATCGAGTGGTTGTCGCAGGTGACGAGGGCGGCGTCGTAGCGGAAGCCGATCTCCTGCTGGCCGAGGTTGCACTCTCCCTTGATGCCCTCGCAGTACAGGCCGGCGCCCTCCATCGACACCCGGATGTCCCGCATCAGCGGCTCCATCCGGGTCGAGGCGAGCAGCGCGTAGTCGATGTTGTAGTCACTGGCCGGAGTGAGGCCGCGGTAGCCCTTCGCGAACGCCTCGCGGTAGGAGTCGTCGAACACGATGAACTCGAGCTCGGTGGCGACGAACGCCTCGAGGCCGCGCTCGGTGAGGCGGTCCAGCTGCGCGCGGAGGATCTGCCGCGGCGCCTCGCCGACCGGAGAGTCGTCGAGCCAGGTGAGGTCGGCCGTCACCAGCGCGGTCCCCGGAAGCCACGGCGCGAGACGCAGCGTCGAGAGGTCCGGGATCATCTTCATGTCGCCGTAGCCGCGCTCCCAGCTCGAGATCGCGTAGCCGGCGACGGTGTTCATCTCGACGTCCACGGCGAGCAGGTAGTTGCAGCACTCGGCGCCGTGCGCGGCGACGTCGTCCTGGAACAGCCGCGCCGAGATGCGCTTGCCGACGAGCCGGCCCTGCATGTCGGTGAAGGCGACGATCACCGTGTCGATCTCGCCCGCCTCGATGAGCGCGTCGAGTCGCTCGAGGGTGAGCATGCCCCGCACGGGGGCGGGGTCGGCGGCACGGCGTCGATCGGCGGCACTGCTCTCGGCGCTGACAGGTGCCATGGGATGCCTCCGGGGGTCACTCCGCCGGGTGGCCGGACGAGGCCGCTTGGTCGGATCGAGGTCCATTGAAGCACAGCCGCTGTCGCCGACGGAGTGACGTCAGTGTTGGCGGCGCAGGATGCGCGCTGCTGATCGGACCCCTCGGATCGCGCCGTTCACACCGTCGTAACGCCATCGGTCTTCCCAGCGTCCATTGAGGTCCCTATGCTCGGACCACCCGAGCCGAGGAGACCCGATGGCAGAGCAGACGAAGCAGACTCCGACGAGCAAGGGTGCGCGGCGCCCGACGGCGTCCGGACCCGACTCCGCGAACGTCACCAGCACCGCGGGGGTGACCTATCGCGAGGCCGAGGCCGGCTACTTCGAGAAGCGCACCCTGCGCCGCTCCGCCGGCGTCTGGGGCCTGTGGGGGCTGGCGGTCGCCGCCGTCATCTCCGGCGACTTCTCCGGCTGGAACTTCGGCATCGCCTTCGCCGGCTTCGGCGGGATGCTGATCGCCTTCGCCGTCCTCGTGGTGATGTACTACGGCCTGATCTTCTCGATCGGCGAGATGTCCGCCGCCATGCCGCACACCGGCGGCGCCTACTCCTTCGCCCGCTCGGCGATGGGGCCGTGGGGCGGCCTGGTCACGGGATTGGCCGAGACCATCGAGTACGTGGCCACCACCGCCGTGGTCGTCTTCTTCTCGGCGCAGTACGCGAACGGGGTGACGAGCGAACTGCTCGGCTTCGACCTCTCCGGCGCGATGTGGATCTGGTGGCTGGTCCTCTACATCGTCTTCGTCGCGCTGAACTCGGCGGGCGCGGCGATCTCGTTCCGCTTCGCGATCGTCGTCTCGATCGTGTCCATCGCGATCCTCCTGGCCTTCTCCGTGATGGCTCTGCTCTCGCCGGCGCTCGACTGGTCGAGCCTGTGGAACATCGCGCCGGACGCCGGTCAGAGCGATTTCCTCCCGCACGGCGTCCTGCCGATCCTCTTCGCTCTGCCGTTCGCCATGTGGTTCTTCCTCGGGATCGAGGAGCTGCCGCTCGCGGCCGAGGAGGCGCACGACCCGGTCCGCGACATCCCCCGCGCCGGCTTCTGGGCCCGCGGCACCCTGATCGTGACCGGCCTGCTCGTCCTCTTCCTCAACACGGCGCTGATCGGCTCCGAGGTGATGGGCGAGTCGCCCGAGCCCCTGCTCGACGGCTTCCGCGCGATGGTCGGCGACGGTGTGGCGGCCGTGCTGGCGCTCTTCGCCCTGATCGGGCTGCTCGCCTCGCTGCAGGGCATCATGTTCGCCTACGGGCGCAACATGTACTCGCTCTCGAGGGCCGGCTACTACCCGCGGGTCTTCTCGCTCACCGGCAAGCGCCAGACGCCGTGGATCGCGCTGACCGTGGGGGCCGCGATCGGCTTCGTCGCGCTCGTCGTGGTCGACGTGCTCAGCCGGCTCGACCCGGACAACGTCGGCGCCGTCGCGGGCGCGATCGTGCTGAACATCGCGGTCTGGGGTGCGGTCGTCGCCTACTTCATGCAGATGGTGTCGTTCGTGCTGCTGCGCCGCCGGTTCCCGAACGCGAGCCGCCCCTACCGCAGCCCGTGGGGCGTCCCCGGAGCGGTGATCGCGGCGCTGATCAACGTGCTGATCTTCCTCGGCTTCCTCTTCAACGACGCGTTCCAGCCGGCGATCATCGCCATCGCCGTGGTCTACGTGATCATCCTGATCGGCTTCGCGGTCTGGGGCCGGAAGCGCCTCGTCCTCTCTCCCGAGGAGCGCTACGCGCTGAGCGGCGGGCTGCAGGCGGCGCCGAGCATTCCGGAGCCGGACCGCGTCGACTGAGCGCGGGCGCGGCGGGATGGTGGCGCCGTCTCAGGCGCCGCCGCCCCGGCTGTCGTAGGCGCGGTCGAACGCGACGGGGGAGTACCCGTCCCGACGGACCGCGAGCGCGAGCGGAACCGCGACGGCGGCGAGGAGCGCGAGGACGAGGAGCAGGGCGAGCATGGGGCATCCGATCTCGAGGTGATGCTGCCAGAGTGGCCCCGTCGCGCCGCTCGTGAGAGCGAGAAGAAGGGCCACCGTGGCCGTCGCGGTCCTTCGACGGCCGCTTCGGTGGAGGTGGCCTGATCAGTGGCACGCCCGTCTCTCCGCGCCGCCGCCGCCGTTCCGCCCGGCCGGCGGTGAGTCCGCGGGCGGGCCGAACGCCCTCGACCCGGCGGAACGAGGCCCCGGCGTAGGCTGGCGGCGCAGTTCGCGGACCCCCTGCACCCTTCGGGGCCGCACGACGACAGCGACGGAGCTGACGTGACATCCGCCTCGACCACCCTCCCCGAGAGCATCGACCCCGAGAGCACCGGCCCGCAGAGCACCGGCCCGCAGGCCCCGCCGGAAGGACCCCCCGTGGACGCCGCCACCCGCACCGAGACCGATTCGCTCGGTCCGCTCGACATCCCGGCCGACGCCTACTGGGGCATCCACACCGCGCGTGCACTGGACAACTTCCCGATCTCCAAGCGCCCGATCTCGATCTACCCCGATCTCGTCCGCGCCCTCGCGACCGTCAAGCTCGCCGCGGCCCGGGCCAACACCGAGATCGGCAGCCTCGCCCCGGCGAAGGCCGAGCTGATCGAGCAGGCCTGCCGCCGCATCATCGACGGCGAGTTCCACGACCAGTTCGTGGTCGGCGTGATCCAGGGCGGCGCGGGCACCTCCACGAACATGAACGCGAACGAGGTCGTCGCGAACGTCGCCCTCGAGATCGCCGGGCGGCCCAAGGGCGACTACGCCTTCCTGCACCCGCTCGACGACGTGAACCGCAGCCAGTCGACGAACGACGTCTACCCCACGTCGATCAAGATCGCGATGACCTGGTCGCTGCGGCGCCTGCTCGACGAGCTCGCGCTGCTCCAGGCCTCGTTCTCGCGGAAGGCGGTCGAGTTCGGCAGCGTGCTCAAGGTCGGGCGCACCCAGCTGCAGGACGCCGTGCCGATGACCCTCGGCCAGGAGTTCCACGGCTTCGCCACCACCCTCGGCGAGGATCACGCGCGCCTCTCCGAGACGATCTGGCTGCTCGCCGAGGTCAACATCGGCGCGACGGCGATCGGCACCGGCATCACCGCCGATCCGCGCTACGGCGCCGCCGCCGTCCGCCACCTCAACGAGCTCACCGACCTCGACCTCGAGATGGCGCAGGACCTCGTCGAGGCCACCAGCGACACCGGCGTCTTCATGTCGTTCTCGAGCGCGCTGAAGCGCTCGGCGATCAAGCTGTCGAAGATCTGCAACGACCTGCGCCTGCTCTCCTCGGGTCCGCAGGCCGGTTTCGGCGAGATCAACCTCCCGCCGCGCCAGGCGGGCTCGAGCATCATGCCCGGCAAGGTGAACCCGGTGATCCCCGAGGTGGTGAACCAGGTCGCGTACTCGGTCGCCGGCGCGGACGTCACCGTCACCATGGCGGCCGAGGCCGGTCAGCTGCAGCTGAACGCGTTCGAGCCGGTCATCGCGCACTCGCTCCTGCAGAGCATCACCTGGATGACGCAGGCCTGCCTCACTCTCCGGATCAACTGCATCGACGGCATCACCGCCAACATCGACCGCCTGGAGGCGATGGTGGCCTCCTCAGTGGGAGTGGTGACCGCGCTGACCCCGAGCATCGGCTACACCGCCTCGGCGGCCCTCGCGAAGGCGGCGCTCGCCACCGGCCGCAACGTCGCCGACCTCGTCGTCGAGGCGGGCCTGATGTCGCGCGAGGAGGTGCTGCGGCTCATCTCGCCGGCCCGGCTCTCCGGCATCGAGGCGATGACGGCGTCCCTCCCGATCATCGAGCCCCCCGCCGAGTAGCCCGCCCCCTCTCCCTCCGCGAGATGCCACTTGTGCTCACTTCTCGCGGCGTGTCGCGTACTCAAGTGGCATCTCGCGGTGAGTGTGCGGCGAGGTGCCGGGCGGCGTAGCTGCGCCAGGGGGCCCAGGGGCGGGACGTCTCGGCGAGGGCTCGGGGGGTCGAGGGGAGGCCGAGCGCGGCGGCGCCGGTGCGTACGGCGCGGTCGCCGGCCGGCAGCACGTCCGGGTCGCCGGTGATCCGCGCCGCGACGGCGCCGGCCGTCGCCGGGTCGATGCCGTCGACGGCGAGCAGCCGCTCGACGAGGTCCTCGCGGGGCGGGCCCGCATCCAGGCGCAGCGTCCCGTCCGCGAGGAGGGTCGCGATCCGGCGCACAGTCCCGACCCGGCCGGCGGGGCCGGGCAGGACGTCCGCACCGCTCTCCGCGATCGCCGCGGGTGACGGGAAGGCGCGGGTGACGCCGCCGGTCGCGAGGGCAGCGGGCAGCGGCTCGCCGAGCGCCGCCACCAGCCGGGTCAGCGCCGCACGCGCGGCGGCCGCCGTGGCGCCGCGCCCGATCAGCGGGCGGAGCAGGGTCTCG
Source organism: Rathayibacter sp. VKM Ac-2804 (assembly GCF_009866655.1). Taxonomy (NCBI): domain Bacteria; kingdom Bacillati; phylum Actinomycetota; class Actinomycetes; order Micrococcales; family Microbacteriaceae; genus Rathayibacter; species Rathayibacter sp. VKM Ac-2804. The sequence continues at coordinate 2,929,984 of NZ_CP047420.1, read as the reverse complement.
GCCGGATCGACGGAGCCGGGCAGGCGGATTCCCGGCGTCGCGGCGACGAGCGGCGCCAGCACCGGATCCGCACCCAGCGCCTCGTCGATCGCCGCGGAGTCGGCGTCGAGGTCGAGCAGCCGGCGCACCCGGGCGACCAGGGGGCCGACATCCGCCACCGAGACCAGGATCGCGGTGCAGCGGATCGCCTCGCCGTCCTGCTCGAGCCGCACGACCGCCGGGCCGCCGGGAAGTGCGAGCGAGCGGGAGTACCGCCCCGGCCCCGCCTCCTCCAGTCCCGGCAGCGCGTCGGCCCCGAGCGCGGCGAGCACCCCCGGATCGAACGGCGCCCGGACGGCGAGCCGCAGCGCGAGCACGGTCGCCCCCGCGTGCACGGCCGCCTCGGACCGCCCGCCCCGCGCCGACGCCCGCAGCGCGCTCGGACTGCGCTCGTACACCTCCTGGATCGTCGCGTTGAACTGCCGGATGCTCGCGAACCCCGCGGCGAACGCCACCTCGGATACCGGGAGCTCCGTGCCGGTGAGCAGCAGCCGGGCGGTCTGCGCGCGCTGGGCCCGGGCGAGGGCGAGCGGCGGAGCGCCCAGCTCGACCCGCAGGATCCGCCCGAGCTGGCGAGCGCCGTAGCCGAGGCGCCCGGCCAGCCCCTCGACGCCCTCGCGGTCGACCACGCCGTCGCCGATCAGCCGCATCGCCCGCGCCGCGGTGTCGTCGCGCAGGTTCCACTCCGGCGATCCGGGCACCGCGTCGGGCAGGCAGCGCTTGCAGGCGCGCAGCCCCGCCTCGTGCGCGGCGGCCGCGGTCGGGTAGAAGCGCACGTTCGCCGGACGGGGCGTCGCGGCGGGGCAGCTCGGGCGGCAGTAGATGCCGGTCGAGTGCACGCCGGTGATGAAGCGGCCGTCGAAGCGGGAGTCGCGCGAGGCGACCGCGCGGTAGCGCTCCTCGAACAGCGGATCCTCGACCATGCTCCGAGACTGGCACGCCCCGGGGCCGGAGGATCGCGGGAATCGGACACGGCCCGGCCGGGGCCCCCTGTCAACCGCCGGACCGCGCGGCCGCCGGTGCCCTACTCTCGGACCCCATGAGCGCCTACCCGCCGCCGGCCCCCGCCCGACCCTCGATCGTCCCGACGGTGCTGGGTGCGATCGGCGTCGCACTGCTGGGCGTCCTGCTCCTGCTCGTCCTCGCCTACGTCGTTTCCGGGCTCGGTGCGACCGCCGCCGGCATCTGCGCGGTCGTCGCACTGGTGCCGCTGCTCGTCGTGCTGGCCGGTGTCCGCTGGGTCGACCGCTGGGAGCCCGAGGCGCCGCTCGGCCTCTGGTTCGCGTTCCTCTGGGGAGCGGCCGGCTCCGTCGCGATCGCGCTCCTGGTCGATCTCGGTGTGCAGATCGCGGTCTACGCCACCGGGGCGCAGCCGAGCGAGTCGGACTTCGTCGGCGCCGTGATCCAGGCGCCGATCGTCGAGGAGTCGGCGAAGGGCCTCGGCGTCCTGCTGATCCTGCTGATCTGGCGCCGCAGCTTCGACGGACCGGTCGACGGCATCGTCTACGCGGCGGTCGTCGCCTCCGGCTTCGCCTTCGTCGAGAACATCCTCTACTTCGGCAGCGCGCTGGTGGAGGGCGGGCTCGGCTCGCTCGCCGTCACCTTCTTCCTCCGCGGGGTGCTCTCGCCGTTCGCGCACGTGCTCTTCACCGCCTGCTTCGGCGCGGCGCTGGGCTTCGCGATGAACCGACCGCCGGCCGCGCGGCTGCCGGTCGCCCTCCTCGGCCTCGCGCTCGCCGCGTTCCTGCACGCCCTCTGGAACGGCTCGTCCTTCCTGGTGTCCGACTGGTTCGGCTTCTACGGCGTGGTGCAGGTGCCGCTGTTCGTGGTCGCCGTGGTGGTCGTCGTGCTGCTGCGCAGGCAGGAGCGGCGGGTCACCCTCGAGCGCCTCGGCGACTACGCGGCGGCCGGCTGGCTCTCGCCGACCGAGGTGCGGATGATCGGCACCGCCGAGGGCCGCCGCACCGCGCTGCGCTGGGCACGGGTGGCGGGCGGCGACCGGCCGCGGGCGATGCGCGGCTTCCTCCGCTCCGCGACCCGGCTCGCGCACGTGCGCCAGCAGCAGCTCGCCGGCCGCGGCGGACGAGGGGCCGCCCTCGACGAGCGCGTCCTTCTCGACGAGCTCGTGGCGCGACGCACGGCGCTGACCGGCGGCTGAGCGGTCCGGAACGACGATCCGCGGACCGCGGTCCGCGGGGGAGAGGAGCAGGACGTGGTGCAGACCACCGAGGTCGCGACCGCCGAGGGGCGGCTGCTCGTCGCCCACGACAGCGGCGACGAGGGACGGCCGGTGCTCTGGCAGCACGGCTCCCCGCAGACCGGCGCCCTGCTCGCGCCGGTGCTCGAGGCCGCCCGCGCCCGCGGACTCCGGCTCGTCTCCTACGGCCGCCCCGGCTACGGCGGCTCGAGCGCGCGGCCCGGCCGCGACGTCGCCTCCGCGGCGGAGGACGTCCGCGCCGTGCTCGACGCGCTGGGCCTCGACCGGATCCTCACCGCGGGTGCCTCGGGCGGCGGACCGCACGCCCTGGCCTGCGCCGCACTGCTCCCCGACCGGGTCGACGGGGTCGCCGTCCTCGCCTCACCCGCGCCGTACGACGGCGACCCCGCCTGGTTCGACGGCATGGCCGCTCCGGGCGGTCTCGCCGCGGCCCGCGACGGCCGCGAGGCGCGCGCCCGCTTCGCCGAGACCGACGAGTTCGACCCCGAGTCGTTCGTGGCTGCCGACTACGCGGCCCTCGAGGGGGAGTGGGCGGCCCTCGGCGAGGACGTCGCGCGCTCGGAGCAGTGGGGCGACGGCGGCCTGATCGACGACGATGTCGCCCTCGCCGCGCCGTGGGGAGTGGACCTCGCGGCGATCCGCTGCCCGGTCGTGCTCGTCCAGGGCGGCCGGGACCGGGTGATCCCCCCGCAGCACGCGCGACGGCTCCGGGCGCTGCTCCCGAGCGCCGAGCTGCGCGAGCACCCGGCCGACGGCCACGTCTCGGTGCTGCGGCACCTTCCCGAGGCCCTCGACCGCCTGCTCGCGCCGAGCTGACCCTTCGGCGATCTACGCCGCGCGCAGCACCCGGCGCTCGCCGGCGGTCACCGCGACGCCGAGGCGGTTCTGCGCGGGCGGCAGCGGGCAGTTGTAGTGCGGCGAGAACCCGCACGGCGGGATGTAGGCGCGGTTGAAGTCCAGCAGCACCGGGCCGGGCGTACCGGCGTCCGCTGCTCCGCCCAGGCGCTGCACCACGAGGAACCGACCGACCGGATAGCTCTTCAGCTCCGGGTCGTCGCTGCGGTTGGTCGGGTCGCCGAACGGGACGAGCAGCGTGCCGCCGTCGTCGAACGCGGCGACCGTGTACTCGTGCGCCCGCCCGTCGTCGACGAGCGAGAAGGTGATGTCGCCGGGCACGACGAGGTCGCGCGTCGCCCCGTTGTCGCGCAGGTGCTCGAACGGGATGGTGCGCGCGTCGTCGACCGGCTCGAACCAGGCCTCGAGCACCCAGGCGGCGTCGAAGGGGAAGGTCTCGATCGCGTCGAACGAGCGGATGCCCTCGGAGGCCGCGTCCCAGACGCGGTAGCCGTACTCCTCCTCACCGGTGTCCAGGCTCGCACGGCGCATGCGCGTGAGGGTCGCGGTCGGCCCGTAGCCGGCCAGGGCGGCCTCGTCGTCGACGCTCTCGCCCGGCTCGAGCCAGCGGGTCTCGACCAGGGCCAGGTCGCCGCGCGGGCCGGTGACCCGCTCGGCGCGGCGCGCGAGCCACGACTCCCAGCCGGCGCGAGCCGACTCGGTGGTGTCGATCGAGGCGCGGGAGGGGGCGGTGACAGTGCTGCTCGTCGAAGGCATGCAGCGTGCAACGCGAGGGCGGCCGCTTCTCTTCCCGAGCGAGTTGAGGGAGCCGAGGGGGACGAGGGACCCGAGGGGATCGACGGCCGCAGATGAGACGGCTCTCATCTTCGTCTCACACCCGGCTTACGCCCCGTCGGGAGGCTGTGAGCACGGGTCGAGGATCCGCCGCGGCCACCGGGCCGCGCTCATCGCCTTCGAGGGGAACGACATGGTCATCCGCATCGCCCTGTACTCGCACGACTCGGTGGGGCTCGGCCACGTGCGGCGCAACGTCGCTCTCGCGCACGCCCTGAACAGCGCGCTGCCCGAGCTGCTCGGTGAGGAGGTGACCGGCCTGCTGGTGACGGGTCAGTCCTCCGCCACCGCGTTCGCCGCGCCCGACGGCTGGGACTGGCTCGCGCTCCCCGGCGTCACCACCGGCGAGCAGGGCTACCGCTCGCGCCACCTCGACGTCGAGCTGCGCACCCTGACGAGCCTGCGCGGCGACGTCGTCCGCGCCGGTCTCGCCGCCTTCGCCCCCGACCTGGTGATCGTCGACCGGCACGCGTTCGGCGTGCACGGCGAGCTCGAGCCCGCGCTGCGCGCCGTCCGCTCTGCGAATCCCGCCGCGGTCGTCGTGCTCGGACTGCGCGACGTGCTCGACCGCCGCTCCGCGACCTCGGCCGAGTGGAAGGCGATCGGCGGGGCCGGTGCCGTCCGCGAGCTGTACGACGCCGTCTGGGTCTACGGCGACCCGACCGTGCACGACCCGGCGGCCACCGGCGAGATCCCGCGTGGGCTGCACGACCTCGTCGCGCACACCGGCTTCCTCGCGAACGGCCGGCTCGGCGCCGGTCACTCCGTGGTCGAGGAGCCCTTCGTCCTCACCACCGTCGGCGGCGGCTCGGACGGCCGGGCGATCGCCGAGGCGGCGGTCGCGGCGGAGGTGCCGGTCGGCTACCGACACGTCGTCGTCACCGGACCGCAGATGCCGGCCGAGCACCGGCGGGCGATCCGCGCCGCCGCCGGCCCCGCGACCACGGTGGTCCGCTCGGTCCGGGACGCGCTCGCGCTGCTGCGCCGGGCCTCCGCCGTGGTGAGCATGGGCGGCTACAACACCGTCTGCGAGGTGATGAGCACCACGGTGCCGGCCCTGATCGTGCCGCGCTCGCACCGCCGCCAGGAGCAGCGGTTGCGGGCGGAGGCGCTCGAGGCCCGCGGCGCCGTCGAGGTCCTCGCGCCCGCCGAGGTCAGCGCCGAGCGGCTCGGCGCCTGGTTCGCGGCGAGGGTCGGCACCGAGGTGAAGCGCACGGGGATCGACCTCGACGGTCTCGCCGCCGTCGGTCCGCTCGCCGCCCGTCTCGTCACCGCCGCCCGCGGCACCGCGGCCGAGGAGGCGGACCGTGCCGTCTGACGCTCCGGCCCCCACCCCGCCCGCCGCCCCTGTCCCGTCTGCCACCGCCCCCGGAGGAGCCCCGATGCCCCGCACCGCCTACGTCCTCAAGGTCTACCCGCGCTTCTCCGAGACCTTCGTCGTCTCCGAGATCCTGGCCCGAGAGGCCGCGGGGGAGGACCTGGTGATCTTCTCGCTGCGCGCGCCCGACGACCCGCGCTTCCACCCCGAGCTCGCCCGGGTGAGCGCTCCGGTGCGCTACCTCGACAAGCCGGTCAAGGCGTCCGCGCTCTGGCAGGGCCTGCGGGCCGCCGAGCAGTCGCCCGAGCTGCTGGCCGCCGTCGGCCGGCTGCTGCCGGAGCTGCTGCGCGCGAGCCCGGAGGACGCGGCGCAGGCCGTGCAGCTCGCCGCCGCCGTCCAGCGCGAGGGCGTGACGCACCTGCACGCGCACTTCGCCTCGAGCGCCACCACGGTCACCCGGCTCGCCTCGCTGCTCACCGGAGTGCCCTACTCCTTCACGGCGCACGCCAAGGACCTCTTCCACGAGTCCGTCGACGCCGCGGACCTGGAGCGCAAGCTCGCCGGCGCCCGGTTCGCCGTCACGGTCAGCGACTACAACGTGCTGCACCTGGCCGCGCGCTTCCCGGCCGCGAGCGCCCGGGTGCACCGGGTCTACAACGGGCTCGAGCTCGAGCGCTTCGCCTTCTCGCCGCGGCCCGAGCGGACCGGCGTGCTCCGGGTCGCCGCGGTCGGCCGGCTGGTCGAGAAGAAGGGCTTCTCGGTGCTCGTCGACGCCGTCGCGATGCTCGCCCTCGGCGGGACCGCCGTCCAGGTCGAGATCGCGGGCGGAGGCGAGCTGCACGACGCGCTCGCCGAGCGGATCCGCGCCGCCGGCCTCGACGGGAGCGTCCGGCTACTCGGCCCGGTGCCGCAGAACGAGGTCGCGGAGCTGCTGCGCCGCGCCGACGTCTTCGTCGCTCCCTGCGTGGTCGGCGCCGACGGCAACGCCGACGGTCTGCCGACCGTGCTGCTGGAGGCGATGGCGACCGGGGTGCCCTGCATCTCGACCGCGGTCACCGGGATCCCCGAGGTGATCCGCGACGGCGACACCGGAGTCCTCTGCCGTCCGGGCCGCGCGGACGACCTCGCCCGCGCGCTGCAACGGGTGGTGGATCCCGACTTCGACACCGCCGGGATCGCCGCCCGCGCCCGCGCGCTGGTGGAGCGCGAGTTCGACTCCCGAGGGCAGGCGCGCACGCTCGCCGCGCTGACCCTCGCGGCGCCCGCGCCCGCCCAGCCTGCGGCGGAGGCGGCCTGATGCGCGTCGCGTTCGTCTGCGCCGACCCCGGCGTGCCGGTCTTCGGCAGCAAGGGCTCCTCGGTCCACGCCCAGGAGATCCTCCGGGCCTACCGCGCGCGCGGCGACGAGGTCCGCGTCTACTGCGCCCGGGCCGGCGACAGCGTCCCCGCCGACCTGCAGGACGTCGAGGTGCTGGAGCACCGCACCCGCGTGCAGGACCCGGCCGCGCGCGAGCGTGCCGTGGAGGAGGCCGCCGCCCACCTCGCCGAGGCGGTCGTGCTCGACGGCTGCGACCTCGTGCACGAGCGCTACTCCCTCTTCAGCCGCGCCTCCGCCCTGGTCTCGCGTGCCCTGGGCGTCCCCGCGGTGCTCGAGGTGAACGCGCCGCTGATCGACGAGCAGCGCGAGCACCGCGTCCTCGTCGACGAGGCGCGGGCGGAGCAGGCGACCCGGGCGGTGCTGTCCTCGGCCGCGGTCGTCGCCTGCGTCTCCGAGCCCGTCGCCCGCTGGGCCGCCGAGCACGGCGCCGCCGCACCGCTGGTCGCGCCCAACGGCGTGAACACCCGCCGCATCCAGCCCGGCCCCGCGCGCTCCGGCGGCCCGCTCGTCGTCGGCTTCGTCGGCACCCTCAAGCCGTGGCACGGCGTCGGCGGCCTGCTCGACGCCGTCGCGCTGCTCGACCCCGAGCGCGTCCGCCTCCTGGTGATCGGCGCCGGCCCGGAGGGACCGGCCCTGCGCGAGCAGGCCGGTCGCCTCGGCCTCGACGTCGAGTTCACCGGCGCCGTCGCCCCCGCGGACATGCCCGCGCAGCTCGCCCGCCTCGACGTCGGCGTCGCGCCCTACCCGGCCCGCGAGGGCCAGGACTACTTCTCGCCGCTCAAGGTCTACGAGTACCTGGCCGCCGGTCTGCCCGTGATCGCCACCGCAGTCGGGCAGATCCCCGCGATCCTCCGGCACGGGGTCACCAGCTTCGTCGTCGAGCCGGGGCGGCCGGAGGCGCTCGCCGCGGCCGTCGCGGACCTCGCCGCCGACCCCGCCCGCCGCCGCGCGATGGGCGCCGCCGCCCGAGCCGACGCGGTCGCCGAGCACGATTGGTCGCGGGTGCTCGAGCGGATCCTCGCCGCCGTCCCCTCGGATCGTCCCGCGGGCAGGCGCATCGACGACGTGCGCACCGGCACCGGCACCAGCACCGACAGCACCGAGGAGGCCGCCGCATGAGCCGCACGAGCCGCAGCACCCCCGACCCCGGCGCCCTCCGCCGCAGCCTCGGCATCGTCCGCCCGCACCTGCGCGAGCACCGCTTTCTGATGCTCGGCGGCCTCGTCGCGCTGCTGGCCGAGGTGATCCTCCGGGTCCTCGAGCCGTGGCCGCTGAAGATCGTGATCGACAGCGTCAGCGCGAGCCTGGGCGCCACGGCCGGCGCCAACGCCGGCACCCCGCCCGCCACCATCGGCCTCCTCGTCGCCTGCGGCGCGATCCTGCTCGGCCTGGTGGGCCTGCGCGCGATCACCGCCTACCTCTCCACGATCGCCTTCGCGCTGGTCGGCTCGCGGGTCGCGACCGCGCTCCGCGCTCGCGTCTTCGCGCACGTGCAGGCCCTCTCGCTGCGGTACCACACGGTCTCCTCGGCCGGTGACACGGTGCAGCGGCTGGTCGGCGACATCGGCCGGCTGCAGGAGGTCGCGGTCACCGCCGGGCTCCCGCTGGTCGGCAACGTGATCACGCTGGTCGTCCTGACCGTCGTGATGCTCTGGCTGGATCCGCTGCTCACCCTGGTCGTGATCGGCGCGGCAATCGTCTATCTCGTCTCCTCCCGCCGCAGCTCGAGCTCGATCACCAGCGCCTCGCGCTCCACCCGCAAGGGCGAGGGCGCGCTGGCCGACACCGCCGCGCAGACCCTCGGCGCGATCCGCGTCGTCCAGGCCTACGGGCTGGAGAAGGAGGTGGGCGGCGCGTTCGACCGCGGCAACGCGACGGCGCTGCACCAGGGAGTGAAGGCCCGGCGGCTCGCCGCCGCGCTCGAGCGCCGGACCGATGTGATCGTCGGCGCCGCGACCGCCCTCGTGCTGGCCGGCGGCGGCTGGCGGGTGCTCGAGGGGCAGATGACTCCGGGCGATCTCGTGGTCTTCACGATGTACCTCAAGATCGCTATGCGCCCGCTGAAGGACCTCGCGAAGTACACCGGCCGGATCGCGCGCGCCGCCGCCTCGGGCGAGCGGGTCGCCGACCTCCTCGACGAGGAGATCGAGGTGCACGACCGCCCGGGCGCGCGAGCGCTGGTCACGACGGCGGGTGCCGTCTCGTTCGAGGCGATCGGCGTCGACGACGGCTACGGCCGCGCGCTCTTCACCGACCTGTCGCTGCAGCTGCGCGGCGGCGAGAGCGTCTGCCTGCTCGGTGCCTCGGGTGCCGGCAAGTCGACGCTCGTGAGCCTGCTCGTGCGCGCCTCCGACCCGCGCCGCGGCCGCATCGCGATCGACGGGACGGATCTGCGCGACGCGACGCTCGCGAGCCTGCGCTCGAGCATCTCGCTGCTGCTGCAGGACTCGGTCCTCTTCGCCGCGACGGTCCGCGAGAACATCCGCTACGGACGCCTCGACGCGAGCGACGCCGACGTGGAGGAGGCCGCCCGCCGCGCGAACGCGCTCGACTTCGTGCTGGCGCTGCCGCACGGCTTCGAGACCGTGCTCGGCGAGCGCGGCGGGACCCTCTCCGGCGGGCAGCGTCAGCGGATCGCCATCGCCCGTGCGCTGTTGCGCGACGCGCCGGTGGTCGTCCTCGACGAGGCGACGACCGGGCTTGATCCGGAGGCGCGCGCCCAGGTCGCGCAGTCGCTCGCCGAGCTCACCCGCGGCCGCACCACGATCTCGATCACCCACGACCCCGCCGCGATCGCGGGCGCCGACCGCCTGCTCTGGCTCGAGGACGGCCGCATCGTCGAGGACGGGACACCCGAGGAGCTGCTCGGCCGCGACTCCCGCGTCGCCGCCTGGTTCCATCGCGCCGCGGCGACCGAGCCCGGAGCGGAGGTGCGCGCATGAGCGCCCGCACCGGCGCCGACAGGTCCGCCGTCACGACCGCCGTCACGACCGCCGTCACGACCGCCGTCACGACCACCGTCACGGAGGCGGCCGTCGCCGACCTCGCCCGCCGCGACCCGGCGCTGCCCGCGCTCGCCGAGCTCCTCGACCCCCGGCGCCTCGCCGAGGCCCTGGGCCGTCCCGTGCGGGTCACCCGCCGCCGCTGGAAGCGCTCCGCGGACGTCGTGGTCGCCTTCGACTCGGCCGACGGCCCGGGCTGGATCGCCTCCTACGCCGACCCGGCCAAGCTCGACAAGACGCGCGAGCGCGCCGCCCGCGTGGGCGTCGAGCTGCGCGAGCACCCGAGGCTCGCGGCCGTGAGCGGACCGGTGCGCGCCGATCGCGAGCTCTCGCCGACCCTGCGGCGTCTCGCGCTCGCCGAGCCGGGACTCCTCGAGCGCTCGCAGGTGCTCCGGCACAATCCGCACCGCCGGCTGGTCCTGGCGGACGGGTCGCGCGTCGTCAAGATCGTGCCGCGCGGAGCCGCCGCCTCGGTCGCCGAGGTCGCGCGCGTGCAGGCGGAGCTGGCCGCGCAGGGCGTGCCGGTGCTCGTGCCGACGGTGCTCGGCTCCGGAGCGGCGTCGACTCCGTGGTGGGGCGAGGGCGATCTCGCCGAGCACCCTTCGGCCGGCGGCGCCGAGGCCGCCGGCGCGGCACTCGCCCGGCTGCACGAGGTGCGCGGAGTGCGCGTGCCCGGCGGCTCCCGCGACGAGGTCGCGACGGCGGTCCGCGCGCTCGTCGACCTCGCGCCGGGCCTCGCTCCGCGGCTCGAGCGACTCGGCGCGGCCCTGGCCGTCGAGGCTCCCGCCCGCTCGGTCGTCGTGCACGGCGACTTCTCCGCCGACCAGGTCCTCGTCGGCGACGGCGTCCGCCTGATCGACTTCGACCGCGTCCGTCGCGACGAGCCCGAGCGCGATCTCGGCGGGCTGGTCGCGGCCGAGGCCCCCGGCTCCGCCCTCGCGGAGGCGCTGCTCGACGCCTACCGGGCAGCCGGGGGAGTCCCCGACGAGGCGGCGCTGCGCCGTCGCACGGCCTCGAGCGTGCTGCTGCGCGCGGTCGAGCCCTTCCGCACCGCGCTGCCGGACTGGCGCGAGCGCCTCGACGTCGCCGTCGCCCGCGCCGAGGAGGTGCTCGGATGACGACCGCCCCGGACCTGCTGAGCTTGCCGAGTGCGCTGAGCGCGGCGCCCGCCGTTCCCGCCGAGGTCGTCGAGGACGGCGTGAGGTGGACCGTCTCACGCGCCTGGCCGTCCCGCGACGGAGCGGATCTCGAGGCCCGCACCGCCGGCTCGCCCGAGGTGCGCGCCGGCCGCTGGACCGCCGAGCGAGGTGTCCGGCTGCTCCCGGTCGGCACCGACCGCCGCCTCCCGGCGCTCGAGCACGCCCGCCGTGAGGGCGCCGTGATCGTGCACCGGCCCGGCCGCCGTGCCGTGGTGCGCGCCGCAGACGGCAGCAGCTTCCTCAAGGTCCTCCGCCCGCAGGCCGCCCCCGCGGTGGTCGCGGCCCACCGGAGCGCCGAGGCGTTCGCCGCGGGCTTCGACCTGCCGCGGCTGCTGCACCGCCCGGACGACCCGGAGGGACTCGTCCGCTTCTCGGCGCTGCCCGGACGCACCGTCCTCGAGGTCGGCTCCGACCCGCGGACCACCGCCGTCCAGTGGCGTGCGCTCTGGGGGCGCTGGGCCGAGGGCTGGGCGCTCCTGCCCGCGGCGCCGGCCGAGCTGCCCGAGCACGGCCCGGAGGCGGAGGCCGCCGTCGTCACGCGCTGGGCGGCCCTCGCCGCGCCACTGCTCCTCCCCGGGCTGCGCGCCGAGGTGCTCGCGGCCGCCGAGCGGGTGGCGGAGTCACTCCTCGCGGGGCCCGTCGAGCCGCTCGTGCTCTCCCATCGCGACCTGCACGACAAGCAGCTGCTGGTCGCGGAGAGCGGGCTCGCCCTGCTCGACCTCGACACCGCCGCACGGGCCGAGGCGGCGCTCGACCTCGGCAACCTGCGGGCCCACCTGCGGCTGCGCACCGCGCAGGGCCTGCTGCCCGCGGATCTCGCCACCCGGGCCGCCGCCGTCGTGGACCGGGCGGCCGAGCACGCAGGCGCCTCGCCCGAGCGCCTCGCGGCCTGCGAGACCGCGACCCGGTTCCGCCTCGCCTGCCTCTACCTCTTCCGCCCGGCCTGGCGCTCGTCGGCCGCCCACTCGCTCACTCGCCTCGCTGGAAGGATCATCGCTCCATGAGAAGATCATCAGGAAACCCGTTCCGCCGCCCCGATCCCGACACGACCGGTCAGGAGACGCCGATGCCCCGTCGCGGGCCCGTTCTGCTCGCCGCCGCGGCGGCCCTCTGCCTGGCCGCGATCGCGGGGGGAGTCGTCACTGTCGCGAGCGCGCTGCAGCAGCCCCCGCAGGTCACCGAGATCGGCTCGACGCCCGTCGTCGGACCGAGCCGCGCCCCCGGTGCCGGCGAGACCCCGGGCGCCGACCCGTCGAGCACAGACCCGGCCGGCGCCGATCCCGCCGCGACCGATCCCGCCGCCGTGGACCCCGCCGCCACGACCGCGCCTGCGGCACCGGCCGCACCGGCCCCGCAGAGCCCGGCCGCCGAGCAGGGCGGCGGCACCGCCCCCGTCCCGGTCGTGCCGGTCCCGGCCCCCGCGCCGGCCGACGGGGACGACGACGGCGACGACGAGGACACCGACGACCCGGACGACGACATCGACGACGACACGGACGACTGACGACGGTGCCCGTCCCGGTACCGCTCGGCGCCGGTGAAGGACCGCTCCGCCTCAGCCCACCATCCGGTAGCCCATGCCGCGCACCGTCTCGATCCGCTCGGCCCCGATCTTGCCGCGCAGATACCGCACGTAGACGTCGACGACGTTCGAGCCCGGATCGAAGTCGAACCCCCAGACCCGGCTCAGCAGCTGCTCCCGGCTGAGCACCTGCTCCGGGTGGCGGAGGAACTCCTCCGCCAGCGCGAACTCCCGCGCCGAGAGGTCGAGCGTGCTGCCCTCGACCGTCGCCCGGCGCGAGCGCAGATCGAGGGTCACCCCGCCGTGCACGAGCAGGCCGTCGTCCTCGGCCGGACCGGAGCCCGCCGCTGCGTCGCGCAGCCGCACCCGGATCCGCGCGAGCAGCTCGTCGAAGCGGAACGGCTTGGCGAGGTAGTCGTTCGCGCCGAGGTCGAGCCCCTCGACCGTGTCGCCGACGGAGCTGCGCGCCGTCAGCATGATCACCGGTAAAGTCGCCCCCTCCGCCCGCAGCGTGCGCAGCACGGCGAAGCCGTCCATGCCGGGCAGGCCGACGTCCAGCAGCACGAGGTCGAACCCGCCGCTGCGCAGATACGCGAGCGCGTCGTCGCCGCGCGCCGCCCGGGTCGTCGTGTAGCCGGCCGAGCGCAGGCCCTTCTCGACGAAGGCGGCGATGCGCTCCTCGTCCTCGGCGATGAGGATGGTGCTCACTGTGCTCGTCCTCTCGGGGGAACGTCGGTCGATTCGTCGTCGGCGGGGGAGCGCCGCTCGAGGGGGAGCGAGAGCGCGAAGCGGGTGCCGCGGCCGGGGACGGAGTCGAGCTCGACCCGGCCGCCGTGCGCGCGGGCGATCGCGGAGACGATCGCGAGGCCGAGCCCGGAGCCGCGGATGCCGCGACCGTCGTCGACGCGGCCGAAGCGCTCGAAGATCCGCTCGCGCGCCGCGGCCGGGATCCCGGGTCCCTCGTCGGTGACGAACAGCTCGACCCGGTCGGCGCGCCGCTCGCTGCCGAGCACGACCGCCGAGCCCTCCGGGCTGTACTTCGCGGCGTTGTCGGCCAGCTGCAGCCAGGCCTGGGTGAGCCGCGCCGGATCCGCGTCCACCTGCACCTCGGCCACGGGCCCTGCCCGCCAGTCGCGTCCGGGGATCACCGCGACCTTCGCCAGCACCCGCCGGGTGAGCTCGCCGACGTCGACCGGCTGCAGCGGGACGCGGTCCTCGCGCTCGGCCTCCGACAGCTCGGCGATGTCCTCCAGCAGGTGCCCCATCCGGTCCAGCTCGTCGAGCGCTATGGCGCGAGTGGCCTCGACGTCGCAGGGGTCGCGGGCGTCGACGAGCTCGAGGTGGCCCCGGACGATCGTGATCGGCGTGCCCAGCTCGTGGCGCACGTCCGCCAGCAGCCGCCGCTGTGCGTCGAACGAGCCCTCGAGCCGCCCGATCATGTCGTTCACGGTGCGGGTCAGGTCGGAGACGTCGTCGTCTCCGCCGACCGGGATCCGCTCGCCGAGATCGGTCGCGGTGATCCGGGACGCGGTGCGCCGCAGCTCGCGGATCGGGGAGAGCAGGCGACCCGCGACGAACCAGCCCACGAGTCCCGTCGCCGCGAGCGCCAGCGCGGCGATCACGGCGTAGCTCCGCGACACGTCCGCGAGGTCGGAGAGCCGAGCATCGGTGTCGACCGCCGTCACGTAAACCCCGGCCGCGTCCGAGCCCTCGACGCGCAGGGGCACGGCGGCGTAGCGGAGCGTCCCGTCCTCCGTCTCGCCCCAGCCGAGCACCGTCGCTCCCGCCGCCGTCTCTCCCGACACGCGGGCGAGGAAGTCGGGGTCGTCGTCGAGCAGGAAGCTGAGGGCGTAGGGCTGCGGCTCCCAGCGGGCGATTCCGTCGACCAGGCCCACGGTGCTCCCGTCCAGCCGCGGCAGCACCTGCCCGAGGACGGTCCGCAGCAGGGCGTCGATGTCGGTGAACCCGGAGCCGTCCGTGGGAGCCGCGGTGAGCGGCGACTCGTCCGGCTCGATCCGAGTCGCCTCGGCGGGCGACTCCACGATCGTGCGCACGCTCTCGACCTGCTGGCGCAGCTCCTCGTCGATCGAGGCGAGGATCCGGTCGCGCTGCAGCAGGAACGACGCGCCCCCCGAGACCAGCAGGCCGAGCGCGGTGACGACCAGGATCGCCGCGAGGATCCGCACCCGGACGGAGCGCAGGCGGCGCACCGGGGCGGGCGCGGGTGTCGGAGTCATGCGGGCTCCCGAGGGCGTGGCCGTGCGCGGGCAGGCGGTCGAGAGCCCTGAGGTTCCCGCACTCATCATCGCAGCAGCTCGCACGGATCACTGAGAAGCTTCTCAGGAGGAGCGGGGACGGGGCCGCGCGAACCTGCCCGTTAAAGACCTCGACGCCCTGCGGCAGCGGCAGGGCCGGCTGCTCTGACGGGGCGTCGAGCTCTTCTTGACCGACAGCATGCGCCTCTCGGCGGCCGTCCGCAAGAGGGCGGCGCCGTTCGCCCACGGCGAGTCGCGAGAAGCCCCGTCGCGCCGGTCGGCGCCCGCGCGGTCGTTAGACTGGACCGCCTGTTTTCGACGGTCCCCGGAGCGCATCCGCCTCCCGCCCGAGACCGCGGAACCGGCAGGGAAGGGCGCACGATGACGGACAGCGACACGATCCTCGAGTCCGAGCTCTCGCGCGAGCGCGCGTACGTGGCGGGGCTCTACGCCCGCCTCGACGAGCTGATCGCGCAGTCCAGGGAGGCGCTCGACTCCGTCCGGATCGAGAGCGTCGGCGGCAACCACCAGAGCCGGTCCGAGCGCGACGCGTTCGCGCGCCTCTACGAGGACCGCATCCGCTCGCTCTCCGGTGCCGACGACCGCCTCGCCTTCGGCCGGCTCACCCTCGCCGACGCCGAGACGGAGCACCGCTACATCGGCCGCATCGGGCTCCGCGACGACGAGCAGGACACCCTGCTGCTCGACTGGCGCGCCCCCCAGTCGGCCGCCTTCTACCAGGCCACCGCCGCCCGCCCGATGGGCACCCGCGCCCGCCGGCACCTCACCCTCCGCGGCCGCGAGGTGATCCGCTTCGAGGACGAGGTCTTCGACGAGGAGCTGCTGCGCGAGGGCACGGCGCTCCAGGGCGAGGGCGCCCTGATGGCGGCCCTCGGCGCGCAGCGCACCGGGCGGATGCACGACATCGTGGCGACCATCCAAGGCGAGCAGGACCGCATCATCCGCTCCGAGCTGCGCGGCGTGCTCGTCGTGCAGGGCGGCCCCGGCACCGGCAAGACCGCGGTGGCGCTGCACCGCGCCGCCTACCTCCTCTACTCGCACCGCGACCGCATCGCGTCCTCGGGTGTCCTCGTCGTCGGGCCGTCGCGCTCGTTCCTGCGGTACATCGAGGCGGTGCTGCCCTCGCTCGGCGAGACCGGCGTCGTGCTCTCCACCCTCGGCCAGCTCTACCCGGGCCTCGACCTGATCGAGGAGGACCGCCCCGCGGTCGCCCGGGTCAAGGGCTCCGCGCGGATGGCCGAGCTGCTCAAGCGCGCCGTCCGCTCGCGCCAGGCCGTGCCGGCCGAGACGCTGGTCCTCGACGTCAACGGCGAGAAGCTGCGGCTCGAGCCGCACGAGGTGGAGCGGGCGATCACCCGCGCCCGCGACTCCCGCAAGCCGCACAACGAGGCCCGCGTCACCTTCGTGAAGGCGATGATCAC
The DNA here is from genome assembly GCF_009866655.1 of Rathayibacter sp. VKM Ac-2804. Lineage (NCBI taxonomy): Bacteria > Bacillati > Actinomycetota > Actinomycetes > Micrococcales > Microbacteriaceae > Rathayibacter > Rathayibacter sp. VKM Ac-2804. Next base: position 2,913,923 of record NZ_CP047420.1, on the reverse strand, counting down.
CCAGCTCACGAGGCAGCTGGCCGACCAGCTGCGCAGCCACGGCAACACGGTCGACGAGGCCGACGAGGCGGTCCTGCGCGAGGACGTCCGGACCGCCTACGACGTCCGCGTCGCGCTCAACACCGCGTGGATCCCGCTCACCCCGGAGAAGCTGCTGCAGGACCTCTACGCCCGGCCGAACTGGTTCGCCTCGCTCACCCCCCGCTGGACCCCGGAGCAGCGCGCCCTGCTCCGCCGCGACCGCGACGCCGCCTTCACCGTCTCGGACGTGCCGCTGCTCGACGAGGCGGCCGAGCTCCTCGGCGCCTACGACGACCACGCCGACGCGCAGAAGAAGGCCGAGAAGGAGCAGCGCCGCCGCGACGTCGAGAACGCCGAGGCCGCGATCCGCAACATGGGCGTCGACGGGCTCGTCAACGCCAAGGACCTCGCGGCGGGATTCGCCGAGCGCACCAGTGTCGGCACCACCGCCGAGCGCGCGGCGGCCGACCGCTCCTGGACCTACGGCCACGTCGTGGTCGACGAGGCGCAGGAGCTCTCGCCGATGCAGTGGCGGGTGCTGCTGCGGCGCTGCCCGATGCGCTCCTTCACCATCGTCGGCGACGTCGCCCAGGCGTCCGGAGCCTCGGCCGCCTCCAGCTGGGACGCCGCCCTCCGGGACACCTTCGGCCGCCAGGGCCGCGACGGCGAGGCCGCGCCGTGGCGCCTCGAGGAGCTGACCGTCAACTACCGCACGCCTGCGCAGATCGTCGCCTACGCCGAGCGCACGGCGCGCGACAACGGACTCGAGATCACCCCCGGCGAGGCGGTGCGCTCCACGGAGTGGCCGGTCCGCACCGTGCGCGACCGCGGCGACGCCGTGCTCGCCGACCGGGTGCTCGCCGTCGTCCTGGAGGACCGGGCCATCGGGGACGGCACCCTCGCCGTGATCGCCCCGGACGACGAGCTCGACGCGATCACCGCGCGGCTGGAGCAGGAGCTCGGCCGCGAGGTCGGGCGCGGCTCCCGCGGTCTCGACCGCCCGGTCGCCGTGCTCTCGACGGCCGACGCGAAGGGGCTCGAGTTCGACTCCGTCCTGATCGCCCGGCCGCGGCTGATCGCGGCGGAGGAGCGCGGCGCGGCCTCGCTCTACGTCGCGATGACCCGGCCGACGCAGCGCCTCACGCTGGTCGAGTGAGCCGGGCGGGGGATCGGCCTGATCGAGTGCTCCGGGCGGCCCTCCTAGGATGGAGAGCATGAGCAGCGAGAACCTGACCAAGCCCGAGCTCGACGCCCCCGACGGCCCGGCCCCCGATTCCCTCGTCGTCGAGGACCTCGTCATCGGCGACGGCGCCGAGGCCCAGCCCGGCTCCACAGTCGACGTGCACTACCTCGGCGTCGAGTACGACACCGGCGAGGAGTTCGACTCCTCCTGGAGCCGCAACCAGTCGATCAACTTCCCCCTCAACAACCTCATCCGCGCCTGGCAGCAGGGCATCCCCGGCATGAAGGTCGGCGGCCGTCGCAAGCTGATCTGCCCGCCCGCCCTCGCCTACGGCCCCGCCGGCGGAGGCCACCCCCTCTCCGGCAAGACCCTGATCTTCGTGATCGACCTCCTCGGCACGAAGTAGCCCGTCCTCCGCTTCGCGGCCGTCGAGCCACCATGCTGGTGGAGTAGCCCCGGAGAGCCCCACCATGCCGGTCGAGGAGCCCCGCAGGGGCGTATCGAGACCCGCACGACGAAGGCGCAGCACCCGATCACCGGGGCTGCGCCTTCGTCGTTGCACGGCCGAGCGACTCAGCGCGGCTGCGCGCGCTTCACCCGCTCCACGAGCTCTCGCCAGGCCCCGTCGAGCTCCGTCTCGCCGAGCCGCACCGTGTGCGTCTGCACTCGGATCTCGTAGACGAAGCGGTCCGGCCGCCCGGCGGTCGGCGTCGCGGCGCGCGGCCGGTCGTCCCAGTCGAGCGAGCCGAGCAGGTCGTGCCACGCGCGCTCGTCCGGCTGCTCGTCGACATCGATCCGCCAGACCCGGCGGAGCCCGGCGAAGCCGCCACTGCGCGACACGATCACATCCATGGCCGCGATCGTACGCGCCCCCTCCGAAGGACCGCCCTCGATCACGCTGATCGAGCAGCCCCGCGGGAGCGGCCGACCGTGCTGGTCGAGTACTCCTGCAGGGGTGCATCGAGACCCACGGTGCAGACGGTGGGCGATCTCGATACGCCCGCTGCGCGGCCTACTCGATCAGCAAGAGAAGGGGCAGCCTGCTGGTCGAGTGGCCTCGTGGGGCAGCCGCATCATGCTTGTCGAGTGGGCTCGCGGAGCAACCGCAGCATGCTGGTCGAGTAGCCCCGGAGTGGCGTATCGAGACCACCCGACGCCGTCCTCAGGCCGCCGGCAGCTCGACCCCCACCGTCGTCCAGCCGGTGCGGACCGCCGCCTCGACCTCGGAGCCCGCGCCGAAGCGCTCGGCCGCCGCGGCGACGGTCAGCGCCGCGAAGCCCTCGAAGTCCGCCGTCGCCGTGAGCACGCCGCCGGTCAGCACGTCGTACCAGACCGGCCCCGCGCGCTCCCAGGAGGGCCCGCCCAGCTCGATCGCCGCGACCGCGAACGCGCGGTTGGGGATGCCGGAGTTGATGTGCACCCCGCCGTTGTCGTCCTCGGTGTCGACGTAGTCGGCCATCGAGCCGGGCTGCGGGTCCTTCCCGAGCACGTCGTCGTCGTAGGCCGTGCCCGGCGCGATCATCGAGCGCAGCGCGGTGCCCTGCACCTCGTCCGTGAAGAGGCCCTCGCCGATGAGCCAGCTCGCGTCCTCCGCGCTCTGCCCGGCGCCGAACTGCTCGAGCATCGCGCCGAAGACGTCGGAGATCGACTCGTTGAGCGCGCCCGACTGCCCGCGGTAGACGAGGTTCGCGGTGTACTCGGTGATCCCGTGCGCCAGCTCGTGGCCGATCACGCTCTGCGAGACCGTGAAGCGGCGGAAGACCTGGCCGTCGCCGTCGCCGAAGACCATCCGCGAGCCGTCCCAGAAGGCGTTGTCGTAGTCCTCGCCGAAGTGCACCGTCGCGTCCAGCGGCAGCCAGGCGTCGTCGATCGAGTCGCGGCCGAAGGCCTGCTGGAGGAACTCGGACATCGCGCCGAGCCCGTCGTAGGCCTCGTCCGCCGCGGCGTCGCCGGTGGCGGGAGCGCCCTCGGTGCGCACGACGGTGCCGGGCAGGGTCTCGGTCGACTGCGCGTCCGAGATGGTTCGCTGGAGGGCGGCGACCCGCTCCGCGCGGGGGACCGGCGACGCGGTGGCGGTCGAGCGACCGGGGGAGGGCTCTCCCGGCCGGACGCGACGGAAGGGAACGTCCTGCTCGAGCGAGCGGCTGGCCGCCCGCGCGGCCCGGGCGAAGGCCGGGTCGTCGAGTCGGGCGATGCGGACGAGGAGATACGGCGGCACGACTGTTCTGCTCATGGCCCGATCCTCGCATCCACCTCCGACACGGTCGCGGGCTCGCCGCTCGCCCTCCGATGCGGTAGCGGGGCCCCGCGCGCTAGCCTGGCGAGCGACGAGCGGCATCCACGGACCGGGGCGCACCCGAGGACTCGAGGCGGACATGGGCATCATCACGCGGGGCTTCTTCGGGAAGCGCGAGCAGAACCCGGACGTCCCGCCGGGGCAGTACCTGGAGAAGGGCTTCCCCGTCCTCTCCATCGGGCCGACCCCGAACATCCACGAATGGGCCTTCTCGATCGACGCGGGCCCGGCGGGAGTGCGCCGCTGGACGGCCGACGAGTTCGCCGCGCTGCCCCGCGAGGACATCCACACGGACATCCACTGCGTCACGCGCTGGTCGAAGCTCGGCACGAACTGGCGCGGTGTCTCGGTCGACCTCCTGCTCGAGGGCATCGAGAGCGACGCCGGCTTCGTGATGGCGCAGAGCTACGGCGGCTATACGACCAACCTGCCGCTCTCGGAGATCCGCGGCGGCAAGGCCTGGATCGCGACCGAGTTCGAGGGTGCGCCGCTCGCGGCCGAGCACGGCGGCCCGGCGCGGCTGCTCGTGCCGCACCTCTACCTCTGGAAGAGCGCGAAGTGGGTGCGCAGCCTCCGCCTCATGCCGGGCGACGAGCCCGGCTTCTGGGAGCAGAACGGCTATCACATGCACGGCGATCCCTGGAAGGAGGAGCGCTACTGGTGATCTGGACGGAGGCGGTGACCGAGTCGGTCCTGCCGCTCACTCCGACCTCGCGCCTGATCGCGCTCCGCGTCCCGGGCTGGCCCGGGCACCTCGCCGGGCAGCACCTCGACGTTCGGCTCACCGCGCCCGACGGCTACCAGGCGAGCCGCTCCTACTCGATCGGCGCGCCCTCCGACGGCGACCGCGTCGAGCTGGCCGTCGAGCGCCTCGACGACGGCGAGGTCTCGCCGTACCTGGTCGAGGGCCTGGAAGCCGGCGACCGGCTCGAGGTGCGCGGCCCGATCGGCGGCTGGTTCGTCTGGCAGCCCGAGCAGACCGAGCCGGTGCAGCTGATCGCGGGCGGCAGCGGGCTGGTCCCGCTGATGACGATGGCCCGCGAGCACGGCCGCGTCGGCAGCGGCGCCCCGATGCGCCTGCTCTACTCGGTCCGCTCGAGCGTCTTCGCCTACTACCGCGACGACCTCCGGATGCTCGGCGAGCTGCCCCGCGACCGCGGCGGCGTCGAGACCGAGCTCGTCTACACCCGCGTCGCCCCGCCCGGCGCCGCTCGGCCCGCGGGCCGGCTCACCCCCGACCTGCTCGCCGCGACGACGATTGCCGCCTCCGAGGAGCCGACGGTCTACGTCTGCGGTCCCACCGCCTTCGTCGAGGCCGTCGCGACGGCCCTGGTCGCCCAGGGCCACGACCCCGCCCGCATCCGCACCGAGCGCTTCGGCGGCCCCTGAGCTCTGCCTCCCTCCGCGAGATGCCACTTATGAGCGCGACACGCCGTGAAAGGCGTGCACAACTGGCATCTCGCGGGAGGGGAGGGGCGCGCGGCTACTCGAAGGAGACGGTGCGGTTCTCGCCGATGTCGGGCTGGCCGCCGGTGACGGCCGCCTTGGCGACCTTGAAGAGCACGACGGGCGCGGGGGAGTCGGTCACCCAGAGCTCGACGGTCTCGGCCGAGACGCGCAGCAGCGCGACGCTCGGGTCGTCCTTGCCGTCGGGGAACCAGGCCGAGACCGAGGGCGACCACAGCTCGTCCACCTTGGCCGGGTCGTGCACGACTGTGGCGGAGCCGGCCACCGAGAGGTAGCCCTTCTTCGACTCGAACGCGACGTTCACGCTCGGGTTGGCGCGGATGTCGTCGACCTTCGCCGACGGATCCTGGGTGAAGAACCAGAGCTCGCCGTCGAAGTCGACGTCCTGCGCGGCGAGCGGCCGGCTGACGAGCTGCCCGGTCCCGTTGACGGTGGTGAGGAGTCCGATCTTCGCGCTCTTCACGATCTCGGTGATCTGAGCGCGGTCGTCGTCCGTGGCGGGGGTGATGGAGGTGTCGGTCATGGCCCCGACGCTACGCGGAAGCGCGGACGCCGCAAGGGGTGGCGAGCGCGCGCGCGGCCTGTCTAGCGTCGAGGCATGGACACCACCACGTACACGGCCATGCTCGACAGCGGCGCGGAGCAGGAGAGCATCCGCCTCGAACTCATCGACGGCTCCCCGCAGCGCTCCCTCACCCGCGTCGCCGACATCGACGGCGAGGAGGTCGAGGTGGTCTGGGAGCTCGACGGCGAGATCGACGGCTTCCACGTCTACCGCCCCGTCCGCGTCGAGGGACGCGACGACGACAGCGGCGAGGTCTCGGACGACCTCACCGACGGCAACGCCGCCGGCGCCTACGCCGGGGAGTGACCTCTCGACCGCGCCGCTCGCCCCCAGCGGGCGGCGGCGCGGTCACTCCGCCACGTGCTTCAGGCCACCGGGTGCAGCGCGTCGTAGCGCCGGAAGCCCGGGCTGAGCCTCAGCACCGCCGCCAGGATCAGGACGATCGCCAGCCCGCCGGCCAGCGGCGGCAGCCAGAGCAGCGCGAGCGAGGCCAGCAGCCCCGTGTAGAGGTCGCCGACCCGCGGCCCGCCCGTGACGACCACGATGAAGACGCCCTGCAGCCGCCCGCGCATGTTGTCCGGCACCGCCGTCTGCAGCATCGTCTGCCGGAAGATCGAGCTGACGTTGTCGGCCGCACCCGCCCCGGCGAGTGCGACCGAGGCGGCCGCGATCAGGCCGAGGTTCGGCTCCGACGCGTCGTGCGCCGTCAGCTCCGCCACCAGCAGCACCGCGCCGAAGCCGACGATCAGCACCCCGTACGCCTGGATCGACCGGCCCATCGCGAGCCCCTGGCTCCGCACGCCGGTCAGCCGCCCCGAGAAGACGCTGCTGAGCAGTGCGCCGACCGCGTACGCCGCGGTGAGGAAGCCGACCGTCACCGCTCCGCCGCCCAGCAGCAGCGCGGCCGCCGCCGGGAAGACCACCCGCGGCTGCCCGAACGTCATCGCCACGATGTCGACGAGGAACGACAGTCGGGTGTTCGGCGCCCCGCGGAGGAAGCGCAGTCCGTAGCGCAGCGACTCCAGGCCCGGCCGCTGCCGCTCGCCCTCGGGCACCAGCGCGGGCAGCCCGGCGATGCCGAGGAACGCCGCGAGGAAGAGCACGACGTCGATCGTGTAGGTGACCGCGAAGCCGGAGGAGGCGACCAGCACGCCCGCGAGCGCCGGCCCCACGGTCACCTCCACGCCGCCCGCGATGCCGCCGAGCGCCGCCGCGGCCGGCACCAGCTCGAGCCGGAGCAGGCGCGGCGCGACGGTCATCCGGGTCGCACCGATGATGGTCGTCGCCACGGCGTTGACCGCCGTCAGCGCGTAGAGGGTCAGCGGCGTCTCGGCGCCGAGCCAGGCGAGCGCCGCGATGACGGCGGTCGAGCCCCAGGCGACGATCGCCGAGAGCAGCAGCACCAGCCGCCGGTCGAAGGCGTCGGCGAGCATCCCGCCGTAGAGCCCGGCGATCACGGTGGGCACCAGCGCCACCACGCCGACCATCGCGACGGCGAGCGTCGACCCGGTCAGCGCGTAGATGTGCAGACCCACGGCGACGATCGTCATCTGCCCGCCGATGCCGGAGATCACGTTGCCCGCCCAGAGGCGCGCGAAGGCGGGGGACTCGCGGAGAGGGGAGAGGTCGACGACGTGGCTGCGCCGCGGCGCGGAGGAGGGCTGGCTCACTCGCTCCATTCTCGCCCCTCCGCGCTCGTCCCGCACCGGACGCGCGCGCACGGAGCCGCGGAGGCGGAGACCCTAGGGTAGGGGGATGAGCACGTCATCCGACGGCGCGCCCCGACGCCCGCGCAGCACCGCGTCGCGCGTCGCCGGAGCCGCCCCCGCGCGCCGCGCCGCCGCCCCCGCGCCGCGCCCCGGACCCGTCCCGCGAGCGCGAGCGCCGCCGCCTCCGGGGGCCGCTTCGCCGCCTTCCGCCGCCGCTACGGCGCCGCGACGGCGTCCATCCTCCTCGCGCTCGTCGTCGTTCCGATCGCGTTCTTCGTCTGGTACGCGATCATCTCGCTCGGCGCCTACCCCGGCGACCAGGCCGTCAGCGATCTGCTCGTCGGCGTCCTCTACACCGCGATCATCCACGCGCTCCTGCTCGTCGGAGTGCTGCTCGGCGTCTCCTCGATCCGCGCGCGGCGCCGCGAGGGTCGGCCGCCGATCGCCGGCTGGATCGGGGTGGTGCTCAACGTCCTCGTCCTCCTCGGCTGGGAGCTGCTCGTCTCGCCGTGGCTCGTCGAGCTCTGGAACCGGGCCGTCGGCGCCTGATCCGACCGTCCTGATCCGCCCGACGCCCCTCTCGCCCGTCGCCCCCGCGCTCTGGTAAGCTCCTGAGGTTGCCGTCCAACGGCCGCGGATCAAGAGAGCCCACGCATCAGGCGCTGGGCACCGCGCAACGAGAGAGAGGGGATCCCATTCATGGCACTCGAAGCAGACGTCAAGAAGGCGATCATCGAAGAGTACGCGACCCACCCCGGTGACACCGGATCCCCCGAGGTGCAGGTGGCCGTCCTGACCAAGCGGATCAAGGACCTCACCGAGCACCTCAAGGAGCACAAGCACGACCACCACTCGCGTCGTGGTCTGCTGCTGCTCGTGGGTCAGCGCCGTCGACTCCTCGGCTACCTGTCGGACGTGGACATCAGCCGCTACCGCTCGCTGATCGAGCGTCTCGGCCTCCGTCGATAGTCCTCTCCGCTCCTCCCCTCACCGGGTCGAGCGCGGAGTCTCGATGACACCGCGATCTTCTTCTGAACGGGCCGCTCTCCTCCGGGAGGGCGGCCCGTTCCGCGTTCCCGGGCACCGCGTTCCCGGGCACCGTGCGCCCCGGCACTGCCCGCCCCGGCGGCGTGCTCAGTCCAGGCGCTCCGGGCGGTCCACCCCGCCCCAGGAGAAGCCGTCCGCCGCCGCGAACCAGTCGGCCGCCGACCGGGCGAGCGCGGCGTCCGCCTCGGGCCGTCCGGGCAGCGCCAGGGCATCGGCGAGCCCGGGGAGACTCCACCGATCGTCGAGGGCCTTCGCCTGCGCTCGCTGCCACGCGTCCGAGCAGGCGGGCTCGCCGGCCGCCCGCGTGATCGACGCGGCGCCAATGGCGGCGCCGTCCCGCACGAGCGCGAGCGCGCAGGTCAGCGCCGCCGTCCGGACCACGCTCCGCGGCGCTCGCGCCGGCTCGGTGGCGCGCACCTGATCCTGGGCGCCGACGATCGCCGTCAGCGCGAGGAAGAGCCGGGTCGCCGCCTCGTCCGGTCGTGGCGCCAGCCGGCCCGGACCGGCCGAGATCGCGGCGGACGCTCCCGGAGGGAGCACCAGGCCGCGGCCGATCCGAGCGGAGTACGCGCTCAGCAGACCGGTGACCCCGGCGTCGCGGCGCGGATCGTTCTGACCGACCACCCCGCGCACCCCGGGATCGCTCAGCACCCAGACGACGGGGGTGTCGTTGTGGATCGTCAGACTCCGGTGGTCGGCGTCGGCGCAGGCCAGCAGGTGCCCGGCCAGCGCCTCGCCCTCGCGGTCGAGCACGGAGGAGGCGGCGAGCAGCTCGCGCGGCTCGTCGCACGGCCCGGTCGTCCCGCCGGCCGCGGAGGGCAGCCCGGCGAGCGGAGCGAGAACGGCGAGGGCGAGCGCGAGCACCGCGATCGCCGCGGCGGAGGCGACGGTCGCGCCGAGGAGCCGACCGGGGGAGTCGCGCCGGCGCCCGGCGGCGACGGAGCGATCCGGCCGCACTCCACCCCGCCGCACCCGATCGAGCGCGGACGCCACCGTGCCTCGACGCACCATGCGGGACTCCCTCTGCTCGGAGGCTAGACCCGGAACCGGGCTCTGACCAGGGGCGGAGCGAGGCGCGCGGACCCGCCGCCGGAATTCCCTCGAGAAATCTCCGGAGAGGTGCATCCGCGGAGGCCCCTCGGCCGGAAGTAGTGGTGAAGGCCCTTCTCGAGAACCCACCGACCCGTCCGCGGGTCCCATCGTGAAAGAGGAACACCGTGACCACCTCCCGCCTCACCCACCGCCTGCTCGCCGGAGCGTGCCTCGGCACCCTCGCCGTCGCCGGTCTCGCCGCCGCTCCTGCGAGCGCCGCCGACGCCGACTCGGCCGACCTCTACGTGCTGCACGCGGTCCCCGACACCCCGGTCGACGTGTACGTCAACGGAGCACTGACGCTCGACGACTTCGCGCCCGGTGCCCTGGCCGGCCCGCTCGATCTCCCCACCGGCACCTACACCGTGGCGATCACCGCCGCCGACGCCGCGGACGCGAGCGCCCCGGTCATCGGCCCGGTCGACCTCGCCCTCGAGGCAGGCAAGAGCTACACCGTCGCCGCGCACCTGAAGCCCGACAACACCCCCACCGCGACGCTGTTCCCGAACGACATCTCGGCCACCGCGGCCGGAGAGGGTCGCCTCACGGTCCGCCACATCGCCGCGGCGCCCGCCGTGGACATCCTCGCCGGCGGCTCGCCCGTGCTGACGAACGTGACCAACCCGAACGAGGGGATCCTCAACCTCGCTCCGGCCACGATCTCGACCGTGGTCGCCGCGACCGGGACCACCGCTCCGGTCATCGGCCCGGCCGACGTCCAGGTCCAGGAGGGCGTCAACACGATCGTCTACGCCTGGGGCAGCCTGGAGAAGGGCAACCTCGCCCTCGCGACGCAGACCATCGGCGGTCTGCACTCCTCGCCGTCGGGTGTGCCCGCGGGTGAGGCCGGCCTCGCGGCCGACAACCGCACCGACGCCGCCGCCGGCTGGTGGGGCGCTGCCGCGCTCGCCTCGCTCGCGCTGATCGGCGCCGCGCTGATCGGCCGCCGCAAGGCCGTCGCCGGTCGCTGACCGATGCGCACGACCGCCGGTCGCTGACCGGCACTGAAGACCGCCGGCCCGGCGTGCCCCGCACCCGGGCCGGCCGCCGACCACGAGGAGAGGAGGACACGATGAGCAGGACCCCCCGTCTGCCGCGTGCTCTCCTCGTGGTCGGCTCGATCGCGGTCGGCCTCGGCCTCGGCGGCTGCTCGGCACAGGCGGTCGGGGTCGTGCCCGCCCCTGACGCGAGTGCGCCGGTCCTGACGTCGACGCCGGCCGCGATCCCCTCCAGCACTCCCACTCCGCCCGCCGCGGCGGTGCCCGACGTCCCCGTCGCCGACGCGCGGCTCGGCGCCACTCCCGCGCCGGTCGTGCTCGCGCCGACCCGCCTGGTCGTCGACGGCCTGCCGATCGACATGCCGGTGCAGCCGGTGGGGGTCGCGGACGACGGCACCATGGAGCTGGTGCCCGACACCGATGTCGCCGGCTGGTACCGCTTCGGCCGCGGGCTCGACGCCGGCGAGGGCACGACCGTGATCGCCGCCCACGTCGACTCGCTCACCTACGGGCTCGGCCCGTTCGCCGAGCTGAAGCAGGCGCAGCCCGGCCAGCGGATCGGCCTGATGGGGGAGGACGGCGTCCAGCGCGTCTACACCGTGGACACGGTCGAGACGACCGAGAAGACCACCGTCGACCTCTCCACCGTCTTCGTCCAGGACGGCCCCGCGCGGCTCGTCCTGATCACCTGCGGCGGCGATTTCGACTACGACACCCGGCACTACCTCAGCAACGTGGTCGTCACCGCGACCCCCGCGACCTGACCGCCCGACGATGACCGTGCTCGACCACCCCTGTGCTCCGAGTGAGAGCGCGCCGTAGCATGAGCATCGCCGCAGCACCCCGCGCCGTCGAGCCACCGGCTCCTCCGCCCCGGTGCCGCCCCCACTCCAGGAGGACCCCCCAGATCGACGCCCAGACGCGCGAGCCCGACGACGAGGCCGCCGACGAGCGCGCCCTCGTCCAGCGCCTCGGGCTCCGGTTCGCGGCGGGGGAGGAGTCCGCGCTCGCCGAGGCCTACTCCCGGTGGTCCCCGCTCGTCTTCACTCTCGCGCTGCGCTCGCTAGGCGACCGCGGCGACGCGGAGGACGTGGTCCAGCGCGTGTTCGTCTCCGCATGGACCGGGCGCGGCAGCTTCGACCCGGGCCGAGCGGTGCTCGGCGCCTGGCTGGTCGGGATCTCGCGCAAGCGCATCGCGGACGCCCACGAGAACCGCTCGCGCGAGCGCCGGCTCACCGCCGCGCTGGTCGCGGTCGCCCCGGTCGACGAGGGCGAACCGGCGGTCGATCTCGAGGAGCGGGTCCTGGTCGCCGACGAGCTCGCCCGCCTCGACCCCGTCCCGCGGCGGGTGATGAGCCTCGCCTTCTACGACGATCTGACCCACACCGAGATCGCCGAGCGGACAGGCCTGCCGCTCGGCACCGTCAAGAGCCACATCCGCCGCAGTCTCGACAGACTCCGCTCCCGATTGGAGGTGAGCAGCCCATGACGCATCTCGATCCCGACGAGCTCGCCCTCCTCGCCCTCGGCGAGGACTCCTCCGCCGACGCCGCCGCCCACCTCGAGGCGTGCCCCGAGTGCGCCCAGCAGCTGGTCGAGCTCGGCCACGCCGCCGGTCTCGGCCGGCAGAGCCGCTCGCTGGTGCTCGAGAGCCCGCCGGCCGAGGTCTGGGACCGCATCCGCGGGGAGCTGGCGCTGGGGACGACTGCGGAGGCCCCGATCGCTCCGGTGACCGCGCTTCCGGTCGGCCGCCACACGCCGTCGCGACGCCGACCGCGCTCCCGCCGGCTCCTCCCCGCGGCGCTCGCCGCGCTCGCGGCTCTCGCCGTCGGCGTCGTCGGCGGCGTCTGGCTGCAGGCGTCGCGGAGCACCGAAGCGGTCGTCGTCGCGCGCGCCGATCTCGCGGCCTTCCCCGACTGGCAGGGCGCCAGCGGCAGCGCCGAGCTCGAGGACGCCGACGGCGAGCGGCAGCTCGTCGTGCACCTCGACGCGGAGGGCGCGGCCGACTCCTACCGCGAGGTCTGGCTGATCGCGGCGGACGCCACCGGACTCGTCGGACTCGGGGTGCTGGACGGCGCGGACGGCCGCTTCACGGTGCCGGCCGACATCGACCTCGCCGAGTACTCGCTCGTCGACATCTCCCAGGAGCCCGACGACGGCGACCCGCAGCACTCCGGCGACTCGATCGTCCGCGGACCGCTGCGGGAGAGCGGACCGCAGGCGGGCGACTGAGCGCCGCGCGCGAGCGGACGGCTCGAGCGCGCCGTGCTCAGACCGGCTCGGCCCGCTCGGCCAGCAGGGCGACGAGCGCCTGCACGGCCGCGGACGCGTGCGGCGGACTGCAGACCGAGACCTCCCACACCAGTCCGGGCCAGTCCAGCTCGATCGCGGTCACCCCGGCCAGCGGTGCGATGCCCGAGCGCGGGACCACCGCCGGCCCGAGACCGGCCTGGACGAAGCGCGGGATCGCGGGCAGGTCGGCGACCTCGGTGGCGACCCGCCGCGTCGCTCCGGCCGCGCGGAAGGCCCGGTCGACGCTGACGCGGTTGCCGAAGCCGGCCGGGGTGTCGATGAACGCGGCGCCGTCGAGGTCCGCGGGGGAGGGCCGCGCCAGCCGCGCCAGCGGATCGGCGCTGTCGATCAGCAGCACGTAGCCGTCCCGGACGACGGTCGTCACGGCGAGGTCCTCCAGCTCGGCCACCGGCAGGGCGAGCAGCGCCACGTCGAGCCGGCCGCGGCGGAGGTCCTCCGCCAGCCCCGTCGATCCGCTCGGCGAGGTGCGCAGCAGCAGGTCGACGAGCGGATGCCGGCGCCGGAACGCACCGAGGGCGCCCGGCAGATCGAGGATGTCGAGCGCGGAGAAGGTGCCGACCCGGACCCGGCCGCGCAGCCCCGCCGCGTCCTCCGCGGCGAGCGAGCGCATCCGGTCGACGCTGTCGATCGCCGCGCGCGCCGACGGCAGCAGCGCCTCGCCGACGGCGGTGAGCGCGACGCGCCGCGTCGACCGGGTGAACAGCGGCGCCCCGAGGTCCTGCTCCAGCGCGCGGATCGTCGCCGACAGGGTGGACTGCACGACGTAGAGACGGGCCGCCGCGCGGGTGAAGCTGAGCTCCTCCGCGACGGCGACGAAGGCGGCGAGCTGGCGGTCGTCCATGCCTCATTGTGCGGCTTCGGCGATCAATGCGTCCAGGATCCTCCGTTGGACGTGGACGATCGACAGGAGCACTCTGGGCGCATGCCGACCACCGGAATCCCCGCCGAGCGCACCGCCGCCCGCACCTCGTCCTCCTCGCGCCGCCCCGAGCTGGGGCACCACCTCGGCTTCTGGGTGATCGCGGTCGCCTTCCTCTCGGTGATGGCCTTCTCCACCGTGCCGACCCCGCTCTACGCGATCTACCAGCAGCGCGACGGCTTCCCCGCCTTCGTCGTGACGGTGATCTTCGCGGCCTACGCCGTGGGAGTGGTCGCCAGCCTGTTCCTGGCGGGTCACGTGAGCGACTGGCTCGGCCGGCGCCGCATCCTGCTCGCCGCGATCCTCGTCGAGGTGCTGGCGAGCATCGTCTTCCTGCTCTGGCCCGACGTGCCCGGGCTGATCGTGGCGCGGCTGCTCACCGGCATCGGCGTCGGCGCGCTGACGGCGACCGCGACCGCGCACCTCTCCGAGCTCCGCGCGATCGCCCGGCCGGAGGAGGGCCCCGGCGCCTCGCGCGCCGTCTCGACCCTCGTCAACGTCGGCGGTCTCGCCCTCGGCCCGCTGATCGGCGGCGTCCTCGCCGTGACCGTCGACCGCCCGCTGGTCGTGCCCTACGAGGTCTTCCTCGTGCTGCTGGTCGTGCTCGGGATCGCGGTCGCCCTCGTCCCCGAGACCGTCGAGCGCCGGGAGGAGCTGCCCGCCTACCGGCCGCAGCGGCTCGCCGTGCCCGCCGCCTCGCGCGGCACCTTCCTCTCGGCCGCCGTGGGTGCGTTCGCCGGCTTCGCGGTCTTCGGCCTGTTCACCTCGCTCGCGCCGACCTTCCTGGCCGGCCGCTTCGGCGAGACCTCGCACCTCGTCGCGGGCGTCGTCTCGTTCGGCGTCTTCGCGGCCGGCGCCGTCGCCCAGCTGACCGCCGCCCGTCTGCCCGTCCGCCGCGCGCTGCTCCTCTCCGCCGCGGCCCTCGCCGTCGGGCTCGCCCTCGTCGCCTGGGGCGCCGTCGCCGTCGTGCTGCCCGCCTTCATCGGCGGCGGCGTGATCGCCGGGGCCGGCGTCGGCCTGATCTTCCGCCTGGCCCTCGGGGTCGCCGGCTCGCTCGCCTCCGACGAGACCCGCGGCGAGGTCCTCGCCGGGATGTTCCTCGCCTCCTACGTCGGGCTCGCGGTCCCGGTGCTCCTGATCGGAGCGGCGCTCTCCGTCCTCCCGGCGGTCCCGGTGCTCGTCGGCTTCGTGGCGATCGTGCTCGCGCTGGTGCTGGTGGCGATCGCGCGGATGCTGCGCTCGGCGGCCTGAGCGCGGCGGCCGGGCTGCGGCGACCGGGCAGGGGCGCGCGCCGCGACACGGGCGGCCCCGGCGCTCCATGATGGAGTCATGAAGCTCTTCTCGTTCGGCCGCTCCGACTCCGACCCCCTGCCCGCCGGCGACCGCGGCTCGGGCAAGCTCGACGACTACGACTACGAGCTGCGCCCCAAGTCCAAGCGCGGTGACACCCTCCTCGGCATCGCCGACTCGCTCCCGCACCAGGACGAGCTGGCCCGCGTGCACGCCCTCGGCGAGGAGGAGATCACGGCGGTCATCCCGCGCCGCACGATCGAGGAGGAGCGCACCGACGCGCCGATGCCGGTCCGCCTCTTCGCGAACCACCGGCCGAGCGATCTGGTCGGCTACGTGCCCCGCGGTCTCGAGAACGTCGTCGAGGCGGCCCTGGCCCGGCTCACCGAGGCGGGCAAGCAGCCGCGCATCCCCGCCCGGATCGTGAAGGGCAAGGGCGGCCTGCGCGTTCAACTGCTGATGCACGAGACCCGTGGCTGACGACGCGCGGCCGCAGGGATCGTCGTCCCCGGCGGAGTTCTGGGGCAGCCCCGCCCCCGCCGGTCCGCCGCCCGGCTGGTATCCGGACCCCGGTCAGGTGAACACGCAGCGCTACTGGGACGGCCGGGCCTGGACCGGCCACCTCGCACCACTGGCGCCCGCGGCACCCGCCGTCGGCAACGCCGCCGCGACCGCGTCGCTCGTGCTCGGGATCCTCGGCGTGCTCCTCACTCCGATCCCGCTGTTCATCGGTCTCCTGCTCGGCGGTCCGCTCGACGTGCTCGCCGTCGTCCTCGGTGTCGTCGGCCTCGTCAAGGGCGGCGCGCGGCGGGGCGCGGGCGTCACCCGGGCCGTCGTCGGCCTCGTGCTCGGCGCGCTGATGCTCGCGGCGATCACCGTCGGGGCCGGCACGATCTGGTAGTCGCGCGGCCGCGGTCCCGGCCCGGAGCCGCGCGGCGGATCCGCGGTTCCTGGTCGATCGGTGCCCGCACTGATAGCATGAACCGGTTCCGAATCCGGGAGCGACCGCCGGTCGTCATCGGGTTCGAACCACGGAGCAGGCCGGCAGGAAGCTGGTCCTCGGTGGTGGAGTCCCGGTTCGCGACATCACGCACTGCTGCAGCGCAGTGGACGATGTCGGGCAGACCCGGAGCCCTTCTACTGGTGGCCAGCACGAACGCCCTCCACACGACGGCACGGCGCGAAGCCCTGCCGTGGGATCGCGTGCGATTCCTGACCGTCATGCCGCTCCGACGAACGCCGGCGCCCAGAGGGGTGCCGTTGCAGACGTTAAGGAGACAGACCTCTTGGAAGGTCCTGAAATCACATTCGCCGAAGCCGTTCTCGACAACGGCTCGTACGGCACCCGCACCGTCCGCTTCGAGACCGGCCGCCTCGCGCAGCAGGCTCAGGGCGCGGTCGCCGCGTACCTCGACGAGGACACCATGCTCCTCTCGGCCACCTCGGCGTCGAAGAACCCTAAGGACAACTTCGACTTCTTCCCGCTGACCGTCGACGTCGAGGAGCGCTCCTACGCCGCCGGCAAGATCCCCGGCTCGTTCTTCCGCCGCGAGGGCCGCCCCTCCACCGAGGCGATCCTGGTCTGCCGTCTGATCGACCGGCCGCTGCGCCCCTCGTTCGTCGAGGGCCTGCGCAACGAGGTCCAGATCGTCATCACGGTCCTCAGCATCGCGCCCGACGAGTTCTACGACGCCCTCGCGATCAACGCCGCGAGCGCCTCGACCCAGATCTCCGGCCTGCCCTTCTCGGGCCCCGTCGCCGGTGTGCGCCTCGCGCTCATGTCCGACGGCTCCGGCAACGACCAGTGGGTCGCCTTCCCCAAGGCCTCGCAGCTCGAGAACGCTGTCTTCGACCTCACCGTCGCGGGCCGCGTCGTCACCAACGAGGACGGCTCCTCGGACGTCGCCATCATGATGGTCGAGGCCGAGGCCACCGACGTCTCGTGGAACCTCATCAAGGCGGGCGCCACCAAGCCCGACGAGGCCGTCGTCGCCCAGGGCCTCGAGGCCGCCAAGCCCTTCCTCCGCGCGCTCGTCGAGGCGCAGTCGAAGCTGGCCGCCGAGACCGCGAAGCCGGTCAAGGACTACCCGGTCTTCCTGCCCTACGCGCAGGAGACCTACGACAACGTCGCCGAGCTCAGCTACGACGAGCTCGTCCGCGTCTACCAGATCGCCGACAAGGTCGAGCGTCAGGACGCCGACGACGCGCTCAAGGCCCGGGTCAAGGAGCAGATCGCCGAGCGCATCGCGTCCGGTCAGCTCTCCGCCGAGGCCTACTCGCAGGTCGGCGCCGCGTACAAGTCCGTCACGAAGGTGGTCGTCCGCGGCCGCATCCTCCGCGACGGCGTCCGCATCGACGGCCGCGGCCTGGCCGACATCCGTCCGCTCGACGCCGAGGTGCAGGTCATCCCGCGCGTCCACGGCTCGGCGATCTTCCAGCGCGGCGAGACCCAGATCCTGGGCGTCACCACGCTGAACATGCTCAAGATGGAGCAGCAGATCGACTCGCTGTCGCCCGTCACCAAGAAGCGCTACCTGCACCACTACAACTTCCCGCCCTACTCGACCGGTGAGACCGGCCGCGTCGGGTCGCCGAAGCGTCGCGAGATCGGGCACGGCTTCCTCGCCGAGCGCGCCCTCGTGCCGGTGCTGCCGAGCCGCGAGGAGTTCCCCTACGCGATCCGCCAGGTGTCCGAGGCGCTCAGCTCCAACGGCTCCACCTCGATGGGCTCCGTCTGCGCGTCGACCCTGTCGCTCCTCAACGCCGGTGTGCCGCTGCGCGCCCCGGTCGCGGGCATCGCGATGGGCCTCGTCTCCGACGTGGTCGACGGTCACACCCGCTACGCGGCGCTGACCGACATCCTGGGCGCCGAGGACGCGCTCGGCGACATGGACTTCAAGGTCGCCGGCACCTCCGAGTACGTCACGGCCATCCAGCTCGACACGAAGCTCGACGGCATCCCGTCGTCGGTCCTCGACGCCGCGCTCAAGCAGGCCAAGGACGCCCGCACCACGATCCTCGCGGTGCTCACGGCGGCCATCGACCAGCCCGACGAGATGGCCCCGACCGCGCCCCGCGTGATCTCGGTCCAGATCCCCGTCGACAAGATCGGCGAGCTGATCGGCCCCAAGGGCAAGACGATCAACGCGATCCAGGACGAGACCGGCGCCGACATCTCCATCGAGGAGGACGGCACCGTCTACATCGGCGCCGTCGACGGACCGTCGGCCGAGGCCGCTCGCGCCCAGGTCAACGCCATCGCGAACCCGACCAACCCCGAGGTCGGCGAGCAGTTCCTCGGAACCGTCGTCAAGATCGCGACCTTCGGCGCGTTCGTCTCGCTCCTCCCCGGCAAGGACGGCCTGCTGCACATCAGCGAGGTCCGCAAGCTCGCCGGTGGCAAGCGCGTCGAGAACGTCGAGGACGTCCTCGGAGTTGGCCAGAAGCTGCTCGTCTCGATCACCAAGATCGACGACCGCGGCAAGCTGTCCCTCGCGCCCGTCGTGGCCGAGGACGCCGAGGCGCCCGTCGAGGTCCCCGCCGAGAGCTGATCCCTCCCGCGCGACCGACGCCCGTCCCACTCGCGTGGGGCGGGCGTCCGTCGTTCCCGGGGTCCGGCCGCACCTCCGGTGGGCCGGCCGCCTGTCGTCCGTGGGGTACGGTGGCGGGACCGTGCCGTCGCACCGCCCCGACCGGAGGACCCCGTGACCGACTCGACGCCCCCGGCCCTCGCGCCGGAGACGCCCCTTCCGCCCCGCCTCCTCGGAGCCACCGGTCTGCCCGTGCACCCGGTCGCCCTCGACGGCTCCGTCTTCGGCTGGGCCGCGAGCATCGACGAGACCACCGAGGTGCTCGACGCGTTCGCGCAGCTCGGCGGCACCCTGATCTCCACCGCCGACCACTACGCCACCGGACGCAGCGAGTACATGATCGGCCGCTGGCTCGAGCAGAGCGGCCGGCGGGACGAGCTGCTCGTCGCCACGAAGGTCGGCCGGCACCCCGACGCGCCCGGTCTCGCCGCCGAGGACGTGCGGATCGCGATCGAGGGCAGCCTCGAGCGGCTCGGCACCCGGATCGATCTGCTCTCCTTCGACAGCGAGGACCCGGAGGTCCCGATCGCGGAGAGCCTCGCGGCCGTCGCCCCGTTCATCGCGGACGGCTCGGTCGGCGCCCTCGGCGCGGCGCACTTCAGCGGCGCCGCCCTGGCGGAGGCGGAGGAGGCGGCCCGCGAGCTCGGCCTACCCGCCTTCACCGCGGTGATCGCCGAGTACAACCTGATGGAGCGCAAGCAGTACGAGGCCGACGTCGCCCCCGAGGTGCTCCGCCAGGGTCTCGGCACCCTCGCGCGCCTGCCGCTCGCGAGCGGCTACCTCACCGGCAGGCTGCGCCACCGCTCGGACGAGCCCGAGTCGGTCATGTTCGAGGCCGCGCTCGACTACGTCGGCCGGCACGGCAACAAGGTGCTCGCGGCGCTCGACGAGGTCGCGGAGGCGCACGGCAGCAACCCCGGCACCGCCGCGCTCGCCTGGGTGCTCGCGCACCAGGAGGTCTCGGCCGTCATCGTGCGCGCCCGCGGCGCCGAGGAGCTCGCGTCGATCTTCGGCGCCGCGACGCTGCCGATCACCCGCAGCGAGATCGCCCAGCTCGACCGCGCCTCCGCCTGACCGGCGCCGAAGGACGGCCCGGCCGTGCCCCGCGAGAGCTGGGGCGCGGCCGGGCCGAGCGTCAGCGACGCAGGATCCGCGCCTCCCACGGCCCGAGCGTCGACCCCGACGCCCCGGCGACGTTGCCGAGCACCGTCTCGGCGCCGGCCCACTCCTCGAGCAGCGCGACCTCGAGCGGCTCGCCCGACACGTTGCCGACCACGAGCAGCTCGCTCGCCCCGGTGCGGGTGTACGCGAACAGCGTCGGGTGCTCCGGCTCGAGCAGGGCGAAGCGGCCGAGCCGCACCGTCTCGTCCTCGTGCCGCAGCGCGATCAGCGCCCGGTAGTACTCGAAGACCGAGCGCTCCGCGGCGCGGTCGGCCGCCACGTTCACCTCGACGTGGTTCGGGTTCACCGGGATCCACGGCTCGCCGGTCGTGAAGCCGGCCTGCGGTCCGCCGTCCCACTGCACCGGCGTCCGCGCGTTGTCGCGGCTCTGCGCGCGGAGCCCCGCGAGCACCTGCTCCGCGTCCTCGCCGCGCTCCTCGACCGCCTCGGCGTAGTAGTTCAGCGACTCGACGTCGCGGAAGTCCTCGATGCCGGCGAACGGCACGTTGGTCATGCCGATCTCATCGCCCTGGTAGATGTACGGCGTGCCGCGCTGCAGGTGCAGGAGCGTCGCCCAGAGCGTGGCCGACTCGTAGCGCCGGGCGCCGTCGTCGCCGAAGCGCGAGACGAGCCGGGGCTGGTCGTGGTTCCCGAGGTAGAGGCTGTTCCAGCCGCGTTCCGCGAGCCCGTCCTGCCAGCGGGCGAGATTCGCCTTCAGCGCGACGAGATCGAGCGGAACCGGGTGGAACTTGTCGACGCCGTGGTCGATCCCGACGTGCTCGAACTGGAAGACCATGTCGAGCTCGCGCCGCTCCGGGTCGGTGACGAGCACCGCCTCCTCGAGGGTGACGCCCGGCATCTCGCCGACCGTCATCAGCGCGGCGTCGCGCCCGGCGAACACCGCCTCGTTCATCTCGCGGAGGTACTCGTGCAGCCGGGGACCGACCCCGCCGACGATCCCGGAGCCGCCGCCCTCGCCGTCGATCTGGTCGACGTCCTTCGAGACGAGGTTGATGACGTCCATCCGGAAGCCGTCGACCCCGCGGTCGAGCCACCAGTTCATCATCGCGTGCACCGCGTGCCGGACCTCCGGGTTCTCCCAGTTGAGGTCGGGCTGCTGCACCGCGAAGAGGTGCAGGAAGTACTCGTCCGTCGCCGGGTCGAGCGTCCAGGCCGGCCCGGAGAAGTAGGAGCGCCAGCCGTTGGGCTCGGCGACGTCGAGGCCCGCGTCCGCGGTCGCCTCGAGCTCGGCGTCCGGCTCGATCGGCGCGGACTCCTGCCCGGCCGTCTCCCGCCCGCGGCGCCACCAGTACCAGTCGCGCTTCGCGTCCTCCTGCGAGGAGCGCGACTGCACGAACCAGGCGTGCTCGTCGCTGGTGTGGTTCACCACGAGGTCCATCACCAGCTTGATCCCGCGCTCGTGCGCCTCGGCGAGCAGCAGGTCGAACTCCTCGAGCGAGCCGAACAGGGGATCGATGTCCTGGTAGTCCGAGATGTCGTAGCCGTTGTCGTGCTGCGGCGACGGGTAGACCGGCGACAGCCAGACGACGTCCACGCCGAGGTCGGCGAGGTGGTCGAGGTGCGCGCGGATGCCGCCGAGGTCGCCGATCCCGTCGCCGTTCGAATCGGCGAACGAGCGGGGGTAGATCTGGTAGACGACCGCGCTCGTCCACCAGGGCGTCGCGGGGGTCGGGGTGAGGGGCTCCATGGCCCGAATCTAGCCGCCGCCACCGACTCGGACGCGGTCGCCGCACCGGCGCGAGCGACCCCCGGGAGCCCGCCGGGGAACACCGTGTAACGATCGGGTTAAGCGTTCCCGAGCGCCCCGCGGGGCGCCGACCGCGCTCGGATACTCTCGGTGCTGGCGGACCCGGACCGCCGCGGGGGAGTGGGCGAGTGGCGAGGGTGAAGGCCGTGTCGGCCGCGCGGAGTCCGCGCGGCACCGCTCTCCGTCCGCCACTGGCGGACACCCGTCCCGTCGTGGCTCCCGCCTCGCTCAAGCGCACTCTCGGCGGCACCGCCGAGACCCTGTTCCCGCTCGTCCTCGACGCCGTCGTGCTCGCTCGTCACGACCTCGGCGGGCCCGAGCTGCTCGAGCGCTTCGCGGCCTGGGGCGGCGACGGGGTCGTCGTCGCCGACACCGCCGCTCCCGCCGCCGCGGAGGACCGGATCGGCGGCTGGCTGGCCGGTCACCGCGACCGCGACCGGTTCCGGCTGCTCGGCCGCTTCGGCGCGCCCCCCGCCGAGGCCGCCACCCCGCGCGCCCTGGTGACCCGGGTCGAGGAGTCGCTGCGACGGCTCGGCGCCGAGCGCCTCGACGTCCTGGCCGTCCGCTCCGACGGCGCCGGCCGGCTCGACGAGCTGCTCAGCGCGGTCGAGGTGCTGCTCGCCCGCGGTCTCGTCGGCACCGCCGTCGCCTCGGGCTTCGCGGCTGAGGAGCTCTTCGAGGCGCGCGTGCTCGCCGGTCACGGCCACCCCCGGTTCGCCGGCGTCGAGCTGCCCTACAGCCTGCTCGAGAGCTCTCGCGCAGACGGCGACGTCGGTCTGGTCGCGGCCGGTCAGGGCCTCTCGCTCCTCTGCACGGCGCCGCTGGCGCACGGCTTCCTCGACGGCGTCGCGCGCGGCCGCAGGCAGCTCGGCAGGCTCCCCGACGGCGCTCTCGCCGCCGCCCACATCGGTCGGCGGGGCAGGCGCGTGCTGGTCGCCCTCGACGCCATCGGCGCCGAGCTCTCGGCCGCCCCCGCGGCCGTCGCGCTGGCCTGGCTGCTCTCCCGGCCCGGAGTGACCGCGGCCGCCGTCGCCCCGCGCTCCCCGGCCGAGGTCGACGCCCTCGTCCGCGCCGTCTCGCTCGAGCTCGACGACGGCCACCTGGCGGCCCTGGAGCGCGCCCGCCGCTGACGGGCTGCGCAGGGATCACCCCGGGCGGGTGGCCTAGGCTGTGCCGGATGAACCACGGCGTCGCACTCCCTCTCGAACAGCCGGAGACGACCATCGGAGCCGCCGGCGGCTCGCTGGTCCGCCGGTCGGTCCTCTCCAGCGGTGTCCGCATCCTGAGCGAGTCGATGCCCGGAGCGCGCAGCGCGACGATCGGCTTCTGGGTCGCGGCCGGCTCGCGCGACGAGGCGCCGGCCCTGCCCGCGGTCGACGGCCGGCCCGCCGTGCCCTCCAACTTCGGCTCCACGCACTTCCTCGAGCACCTGCTCTTCAAGGGCACGGGCACCCGGTCGGCGCTCGACATCGCCGTGGCCTTCGACTCGGTCGGCGGCGAGCACAACGCGCTGACCGCCAAGGAGTACACCTGCTACTACGCCAAGGTGCAGGACCGCGACCTGCCGATGGCGGTCGAGGTCATCGGCGACATGGTCACCTCGAGCCTGCTCGACCCGGCCGAGTTCGAGACCGAGCGGGGCGTCATCCTCGAGGAGCTCGCGATGGCGGACGACGACCCGGCCGACGTCGCCAGCGAGCGGCTCTTCGAGGCCGTCTTCGGCGACCACCCGCTGGGGCGCCCGATCGGCGGGACGCCCGCGATCATCGGCGAGGCCACCCGAGACGCCGTCTGGGCGCACTACCGCGCCGCCTACCGCCCGCGCGACCTCGTCGTCACGGTCGCGGGAGCGGTCGACCACGAGGTGCTCGTCGCCCAGCTCGAGCGCGTCCTCGCCGCCGACGGCTGGGACCTGAGCACCCCGTCCGCGCCGGTCGAGCGCCGCGTCGGCGGCTCGGCGGCCTTCCGCCGCGGCACCCCGCTCTCGATCACGCACCGCCCGACCGAGCAGGCCAATCTGCTGATCGGCTTCCCGGGGCTGGCCGCCGCGGACGACCGCCGGATGACGATGGGCGTGCTGAACTCGATCCTCGGCGGCGGAATGTCCTCGCGCCTCTTCCAGGAGGTGCGCGAGAAGCGCGGCCTCGCCTACTCCGTCTACTCCTTCGCCCCGTCCTACTCCGATGCGGGTCTCTTCGGCCTCTACGCGGCCTGCACGCCGTCGAAGGCGGGCACCGTCGCCGAGCTGCTGCTGGCCGAGTTCATCCGGCTCGCCGAGCACGGCGTCACCGCCGACGAGCTGGCCCGGGCCCGCGGCCAGCTCTCCGGTGCGGCGGCCCTCGCCCTCGAGGACTCGGACACCCGCATGTCCCGCCTCGGGCGCTCCGAGCTGACCTTCGGCGAGTTCGTCGACCTCGACGAGAGCCTGCGCCGACTCGCCCTCGTCGGCGCGGAGGACGTCCAGGCACTCGCGGCAGACTTGGCCAGGGGGCCGTCGTCGATCTCGGCCGTCGGGGCTGTCGACGAGTCGACCTTCGCCGGCATCGCCGAGATCGAGACCACTCCCGCGGCCTGATCCGCTCCACGAACGCCCGCTGACCGCGCACCGTCGCGCCGCACCAGGGAGGACCTCCGTGTCCCACTACATCTACCTCGTCCGCCACGGCGAGCAGCAGGACGCCGAGCACGGCATGCCCGACGGCCCGCTGTCGGCCCGGGGCGAGCGCCAGGCCCGGCTCATCGCCGAGCGGCTCGGCGGCGTCCCCTTCACCGGCGCCTGGCACTCGCCGCTGCGCCGGGCGGAGGAGACCGCCGCGCGGTTCCGGGCGGTCCTGCCGGGTCTGTCGATCGAGCCGTCCTCGCTGCTGTTCGACTGCATCCCCTCCGGCCCGACCCCGGACATGCCGCGCGCCTTCGAGCCGTTCTTCGGCAGCGTCACCCCGGCCGAGATCGACGCCGGGCACGCGCAGATGCAGGACGCGGTGGCCGAGTTCCTCGCCCCCTCCCGCGAGGACCGCCACGACCTGCTGATCACCCACAACTTCGTCATCGGCTGGTTCGTCCGGCACGTCTTCGACGCGCCCGACTGGCGCTGGCTGGGCGTCAACCAGGCCAACTGCGGCCTCACGATCATCCGCGTCCGCTCCCGCAAGCCCCCGGTCCTCGTCGTGCACAACGACCTCGCCCACCTCCCCGTGGAGCTGCGCACCGGCCTCCCCGAGGCCCAGTCCTACTGACGCCGCCTGCATGCTGATCGAGACGCCCGCGCAGCGGGCGTCTCGAGATCCACCAGCGTCAGAGCAGAAGACTGCAGATCCGCCGTGCTGGCGACGGTGGGTCTCGATACGCCCCTCCGGGGCTACTCGACCAGCATGGAATCGGAGCTGTCGGCCTCTCGATGCTGATCGAGCAGCCCGCGCAGCGGGCGCATCGAGATCCACCCCCTCAGCCGCGGTCGTTAGGCTGGCACGGTGACCACCTCCGTCGCCGTCGTCGGTGCAACCGGCAAACTCGGCTCCCTCACCTGCTCGCTCCTCGAGGCCTCGGAGGAGTTCGACCTCGTCGCCCGGCTCGGCTCGCGCAGCGACCCGCGCGAGATGCTCGCGGCGGACGTCGTCGTCGACATGACGCTCCCCGCGGTCAGCCAGCAGATCGTCGATCTCGCCGTCGCCAACGGCAGGAAGGTGCTCGTCGGCACCTCCGGCTGGACCGGCGACCGCATCGCGGCGCTCCGCCGCAGCGTCGACGCCCAGCCCGGCGCCGGCGTCGTGATCATCCCCAACTTCTCGCTCGGCTCCGTCCTCGCCACCGCGCTCTCCACGGTGGCGGCGCGCTTCTTCGACGCGGTCGAGATCATCGAGACCCACGGCGCCCGCAAGGTCGACTCGCCCTCCGGCACCGCCGTGCGCACCGCCGAGCTGCTGCTGCGCGCCCGCGCCGAGCTGGGCCCCGTCCAGGCGCCGCACACCGACCAGCGCGCCCGCGGCCAGCAGGTGGCGAGCGTCCCTGTGCACAGCCTCCGGCTGCCCGGCGTCGAGGCCCGCCAGGAGGTCGTCTTCGGCGGCACCGGCGAGACGGTCACCATCCGGCACGACACCACGTCGTCCGCGTCCTACGAGGCGGGCATCCTCCGCGCCCTCGACGCCGTCCGCAGCACCACCGGCGTCGTCGTCGGCCTCGATGCGCTGATCGACCTCCGCGCGGCCTTCGACGCCGCGCCCCTGGCCGAGCAGGTCCGCGAGGAGCCGGCGATCAGCGACGACGCGCCGTCCGGCCAGGCCGCGGCCGCGACGAGCACCCCGTGAGGACCCGCATCGGCGTCGGCCTGATGGCCGTCCTCCTCGCGCTGTACCTCTTCGTCTGCCTGCAGTACTCGTTCGTCGCCTTCGCCGCGGGGACCGTGCCGGGCGTCGTCATGGGCGTCGGTCTGCTCATCCTCGGCGGAGTCGGCGTCTGGGGCCTCGTGCGCGAGGTCGCGTTCGGCGTCCGCGCCGAGAAGCTCGCCCGTCGCCTCGAGGCGGAGGACGCCCTGCCGTCCGAGGTGCTCGAGTCCAGCGCCACCGGCCGGCTCGATCGCGCGGAGGCCGACGCGCTCTTCCCGCGCTACGCGGCCGACGTCGACGAGAACCCCGAGAGCTGGCGCGCCTGGTACCGGCTCGGCCTCGCCTACGACGCCAGCGGCGACCGCAAGCGGGCCCGCGGGGCGATCCGCCGCTCGATCGCCCTGGAGCACGAGCAGCCCGCCTGAGCGGCGCCGCTCAGTCCGCCAGCACCGCCTGCAGCGCCTCGGCCACCGTGCGGTGGCGGAAGACGAAGCCGTCGTCGAGCAGCCGCTGGGGCACCAGCCGCTGGCTCGAGAGCAGCAGCTCGTGTCCGGCGTCGCGCAGCGCGAGCTCGATGATCTTCTCCGGCACCGGCAGCTTGAAGGGCCGGTGCAGCAGCTCGGCCAGTGTGCTCATGACCTCGTTCGCCGTCGCGGCCTCGGGCCCCGCGAGGTTGACCGGGCCGGACAGCGACGAGGTCAGCAGGTGCCGGATGGCGGCGGCCTCGTCGTAGTGGCTGATCCACGGCCAGTACTGCCGGCCCCCGCCCAGCGGGCCGCTCAACCCCAGCTTCGTCAGCGGCAGCAGCGGCTTCAGAGCGCCGCCGTTCCCGAGGACGAGCCCGGTGCGCACCGTCACGACGCGCGCGGTCTCGGGAGCGAGCAGCGCCGCCTGCTCCCAGCGCTCGACGACGTCGGCGAGGAACCCCTCGCCGCGCGCGGACTCCTCGGTCAGCTCCTCGCCCGGCCGGTCGCCGTAGTAGCCGACCGCGGAGGCGTTGAGCAGGATCGATGGGGGAGTGGAGGCCATCCGCATCGCGTCGGTGATGGTCTGGGTGGCCTGCACCCGCGAGTCGAGGATCTCCCGCTTGTAGGAGGACGTCCACGGCAGCCGGCTGATCGAAGCGCCCGAGAGGTTGATCACGGCGTCGACGCGGTCGAGCACGCTGAAGTCGAGCATGTGCGAGGCGGGTGCCCAGTGGAACTCGTCCGGGCTGGTCGGAGCGTGGCGGACGAGGCGGAAGATCTGGTGCCCGTCCGCGCGCAGCTGGCGCACGAGCTCCGAGCCGATCATCCCGCTCGCACCCGAGATCAGCACCCGCAGGGCCCGAGGCGGCTCCTCCTGCGTGCGCGGGGCGGTGGCCGGGCTCGGCACGTCGCCGGGCCGGACCGCCGATCGCGGTGCCGCGGTCCGGGTGGAGCGCCGGGGGGAGTCGCCGGAGCTGCCGGTGCCGTCCTGGTCCGAGTGCCGTGCGGTCGAATCGCTCATGGTGCCTCCCGAGGCCCGTCGCGGGCCGCCCGCGAAGCGGGATTCAGCCTAGGGCCTCAGGCCCGGGAGCCGGCCGTGCGGCCGAGGACCCCGGCGCGCACCAGGAGCAGGTAGAGCTCGCAGCCCAGGCAGAGGCCGAACGCCGCGTTGAGGAAGGCGGCGAGGAAGGCGATCGCGGCGGTGACGGGGACCGCGCCCGGCACTCCGGCGAGGTGCAGGACGACTCCCGCGGCGGTGACGAGCAGCCCGACCAGCTGGGCGAAGCGCGGCGGGCGGGCGTCCTCCCACTCCGTCGGCGGAGCGAGGCGGGGCCGGATGAGGCGGCGGAAGACGACCGCCCAGGGCCCCGAGGCGACACCGCGGGAGGCCGACCAGGCGAACAGCGCCGCGAGGACCGCCAGCAGCAGGAAGCCGGGCTGGACGAGCCGGGTGACGGAGTCCGCCGGCGCCGGCGCCGCGAGCCCGAGCCCCACGGCAGCGAGCAGCAGCACGGCGGTGACGGAGGCGGCGAAGCGCGGTCCGCGCGGATCGACGGAGCCGGCGGGCGGGGCGGTGGTCATGCTGTCTCCAGTCGGTCGAGCTCGGCGAGGACGACGGCCCGGGCCGGAGCGCCGGCGATGCGGCTGCGGGCCACCCCGTCGGCGTCGAGCACGAGCAGGGTCGGGGTCTGCAGGATGCGGAAGCGATCGGCGAGGTCCGCTCGGCGCGTGAGGTCGACGTCGAGGTGCACGACGCCCTCGCGACCGGCGGAGACGTCCGCGAGCATCCGGTGCACCGCCGGGCAGCGGGCGCAGTACTCGGTGGAGAACTGCACGATCGTCGCTCGCGGGCCGAGGACCGCGCCGTCGACCAGCGCGGCCGGATCGATCCGCTCGGCGGAGGCGGCGGGCCGCGCGCGGACACGCCCGGCCGCGCGCCGGCGCAGCAGCCCGAGGGCGGTCCCGAGCACGACGAGGCCCAGCAGAGCGGCCGCGATCTGGAGAGGGTCCACGCGATCACGCTAGGCGCCGGACGCCCTGCACGCTCGTTCATTGCGCTCTGCGTCGACGGACCGTGCTCTATCGTCGAAGCCGTGACCGAGCAGAGCGAACCCGACAGCCCCGTTTTCCGCTCCGACGTCGTGGTCGAGCTCGTCCGCTCCAGTGCCCACGACTCCGACGTGCTCTTCGCCGCCCGCGTCTCGACGCAGGGCGAGAAGACCCTCTCGGCCGCCCTCGACGAGGAGTCGGCGGACGCCGAGCTGCAAGGCAAGCGCGACCGCGGACTGATCAACTACCTGATGCGCGACCGCCACGGCTCGCCCTTCGAGCACAACTCGATGACCTTCTACGTGCAGGCGCCGATCTTCGTCTTCCGCGAGTTCATGCGGCACCGCATCGCCTCCTACAACGAGGAGTCGGGCCGCTACCGCGAGCTCCGCCCGGTCTTCTACGTGCCCGGACCCCAGCGCAACCTCGTCCAGGTGGGCAAGCCCGGCGCCTACTCCTTCGAGCCCGGCACCCCGGAGCAGACCGAGCTCGTCGTCGCCGAGACCCGTCGCGCCAGCACCCAGGCCTTCGAGGCGTACCAGCGGATGCTGCGCGAGGGCGTCGCCCGCGAGGTCGCCCGCATCGTCCTCCCGCTCAACATCTACTCCTCGATGTACGTGACGCTGAACGCCCGCTCGCTGATGAACTTCCTCTCCCTCCGCACCAAGCGCGAGGACTCGACGTTCCCCTCCTTCCCGCAGCGCGAGATCGAGATGGCCGCCGAGCAGATGGAGCAGCACTTCGAGCAGCTGATGCCCCTCACCGCCGCCGCCTTCACCGCGAACGGCCGCGTCGCCCCCTAGCCCCGCATCCATGCTGGTCGAGTAGCCCCGAAGGGCCGGCGATTCATGCTGGTCGAGCAGCCCCGGAGGGGCGTATCGAGACCCACCGTCCTCACCAGGACGGGTCCGAGCTCCTCGATCAGCGGGGGAGGGCGGCGCCCGCTCCGGCCCGCGACCGCCGACCCGATACCCTGGGCTCGTGTCAACTCCGGAGAATCCTTTCGGCCAGGTCCTGGTCGCCCTGGTCACCCCGTTCACCGCCGACGGCGAGGTCGACTGGCCCGGCGTCGAGAAGCACATCGACGACTGCATCTCGAAGGGCGCCGACGGCATCGTCGTCACCGGCACCACCGGCGAGACCAGCACCCTCACCGACCCGGAGAAGATCCGCCTCGTCGAGGTCGGCAAGTCCGTCGCCGCGGGCCGCGCGAAGATCATCACCGGCGGCGGCTCCAACGAGACCGCGCACGCGATGCAGCTCGCGCGGCAGAGCGAGAAGGCCGGCGCCGACGGCAACATGATCGTCACGCCCTACTACAACAAGCCCACCCAGGCCGGCATCCTCACGCACTTCCGGATGATCGCCGACGCGACCGACCTCCCGGTCATCCTCTACGACATCCCCGGCCGCACCGGCGTGCCCATCCGCTACGAGACGATCCTCCGCGCGGCCAAGCACCCCAACATCCTCGCCGTGAAGGACGCCAAGGGCGATCTCTCGGAGGTCAGCCGCGTCCTCAACCAGACCGACCTGATGTACTTCTGCGGCGACGACGCCAACGTCCTGCCCGAGCTGGCGATCGGCGCCACCGGCCTGATCGGCGTCACCGCCAACATCGCCGCCTCGCCCTACCGCACCATCGTGGACGCCGTGAACTCCGGCGACCTCAAGGCCGCCACGCTCGCGCACCAGCAGCTCGAGCCGCTCGTGCGCGCCGTGATGACCCACGTCCCCGGCACCGTCGCGGCGAAGTACATCCTGCACGGGCTCGGCCGCATCTCCTCGCCCCGCGTTCGCCTGCCGCTCGTCGGCCCCGAGGAGTCGGAGGCCGCCCTGATCGAGGACGAGCTCGGCCTCGTCCGCGACATCCCCGGCGTCGACTTCCGCAACTTCCGGCCCGACCGCAACGCCGCCGCGGGCGGCGCGCTGCCGAAGGTCGCCGGCACCACACGCTGACGCCGCACGAGCGGCACGGACGACTCCCGACCGAGGAAGAGGAGGGCGCATGCCCAGTCCCGTGATCACTCCTGCCGCGCTCGAGGCGGGCACGCTGCGGATCATCCCGCTCGGCGGCCTCGGCGAGATCGGCCGCAACATGACGGTCTTCGAGATCGACGGCAAGATCCTCGTGGTCGACTGCGGCGTGCTCTTCCCGGAGGAGAACCAGCCGGGCGTCGACCTGATCCTCCCCGACTTCACCCCGATCAAGGACCGCCTCGACGACATCGTCGGCGTCGTGCTGACCCACGGCCACGAGGACCACATCGGCGCCGTCCCCTACCTCCTCAAGCTCAAGCGGGACATCCCGCTGATCGGCTCGACCCTGACGCTCGCGCTGGTCGAGGCGAAGCTGAAGGAGCACCGGATCAAGCCGTACACGCTCGCGGTGAAGGAGGGCGACGTCGAGAACCTCGGCCCTTTCGAGCTCGAGTTCGTGGCGGTCAACCACTCCATCCCGGACGCGCTCGCGGTCGCGATCATCACCGACGCGGGCTCGGTGCTGCACACCGGCGACTTCAAGATGGACCAGCTCCCGCTCGACGGCCGCATCACCGACCTCCGCGCGTTCGCCCGCCTCGGCGAGGAGGGCATCGACCTGTTCATGGTCGACTCCACCAACGCCGACGTGCCCGGCTTCACGCCGAACGAGCGCGACATCGGCCCGGTCATCGAGAGCGTGATCGCGAAGGCGACCCGCCGGGTGATCGTGGCGAGCTTCTCCAGCCACGTGCACCGGGTGCAGCAGGTGCTCGACGCCGCGCACGCCAACGGGCGCCGCGTGGCGCTGCTCGGCCGCTCGATGGTGCGCAACATGGGCATCGCCGCCACCCTGGGGTACCTCAGGGTGCCGGAGGGCGTCCTGATCGACGTCAAGAAGGCCGGCGACATCCCCGAGGACCGGATCGTCTACATGTCGACCGGCTCGCAGGGCGAGCCGATGGCGGTGCTCAGCCGGATGGCGAACCTCGACCACCAGATCCAGCCCGGCGAGGGCGACACCGTCATCCTCGCGTCGAGCCTCATCCCCGGGAACGAGAACGCCGTCTACCGCGTGATCAACGGGCTGACGAAGCTGGGCGCGACGGTCGTGCACAAGGGCAACGCGAAGGTGCACGTCTCGGGTCACGCCGCCGCCGGTGAGCTGATCTACTGCTACAACATCCTCAAGCCGCTGAACGTGCTGCCGGTGCACGGCGAGTACCGCCACCTGGTCGCGAACGCGAAGCTCGCCCAGGCCACCGGCATCGCGGAGGAGAACACGATCATCGCCGAGGACGGCACGGTCCTCGACCTCCTCGACGGCGTGGTGACCGTGGCCGGTCAGCTCGACCTCGGCTTCGTCTACGTCGACGGCTCGTCCGTCGGCGAGATCACCGACGCCGACCTCAAGGACCGCCGGATCCTCAGCGAGGAGGGCTTCATCTCCATCATCGTGGTGGTGGAGGCCGGCACCGGCCGGATCGTGGTCGGTCCCGAGATCCACGCCAAGGGCTTCGCGGAGGACGACCGCGTCTTCGACGATGTGAAGCCGCGCATCGCGAAGGCCCTCGAGGAGGCGGTGCAGAGCGGAGTGAGCGATCAGCACGCGCTCTCGCAGAGCATCCGCCGCGTCGTCGGCCGCTGGGTGAACACGACCTACCGCCGCCGCCCGATGATCGTGCCCCTCGTCATCGAGGCCTGATCCGCCGGACGGCGCACCCCCGACGCGCCGGCCCGCTCCCGCTCCACCGCCCGTTCGCGGGCGCCCCCGTCCGCACCTCATGCCAGACCCGAGCCCCCACGGAGACCGCGCATGGAGCACTCGATCCGCCCCGCCCGCCGCGAGGACGCCCCCTTCCTCGCCGACATGCTCGTCGAGGCGGCGAACTGGAACTGGACGACCGCCCGCACCCGCATCGACGTCCTCGAGGAGGAGTCGACCCGCCGGTACGTCGCGGGCTGGCCCCGGCCGGGCGATCTCGGCTCCGTCGCCGAGACCGCCGACGGCGAGCGGATCGGCGCCTGCTGGTTCCGCCTCTTCAGCGCCACCACGCCGGGCCGCGGCTTCGTCGCCCCCGGCGTGCCCGAGCTGACCCTCGGGGTGCGCCCGGTCTGGCGTGCGCAGGGCATCGGCCGCGGCCTGCTGCGCGCCGCCCTGGGGCAGGCGCGGGCCGCGGGCTACGCCCGGATCTCGCTGAACGTCTCGACGGACAACTTCGCCCGCCGGCTCTACCGGAGCGAGGGCTTCAGCGCGGTCGAGGACCGCGGCGACGCGGAGACGATGGTCGCGACCCTGCGCTGAGCGGACCCGGCGGCGGCCGGGCACGGGCCGGTCACGGCCTCAGCCCGCCCGGCGCGGGTCCGCGGCGATGACGGAGGCGGCGGGTACGGTGGCCCTATGGCGACGACTCCGAAGACGACCTCCCGCGCGAAGGCGAGCGCCCCCGCGCGCTCGAGCACTCCGCGCTCCGGCCGCGGCTCCGGGCGGGGATCGTCCGAGAAGAGCACGGTCGCGTTCAGCTCGGCTCCGCGCACCAACCCGCTCGTCACCGTCTGGATGGCGCTCGCGCACCTGGCCGGCGGCGCTGCGCGCGCCCTCGGTCCCGAGCGCCTCGCGAAGGAGGAGCGCCGCGACGGCGTCCCCTTCCTGCTCCTGCTGCTCGCCGTCGCCGGCGCGGTGGTGGAGTGGTTCCTCGCCACCGATCCGGTCGCCCTCGTGCTCGACGCCTGGAGCTTCGGCGGCCTGTTCGGCCGCGTCGCCTACGTCCTGCCGGTCGTGCTGCTGCTGTTCTCGCTCTGGCTGTTCCGGCACCCGCGCTCCGTCGACGACAACGGGCGCATCGGCGTGGGCCTCGCCGTCCTGCTGATCTCCTCCGCCGGGCTCTGCCACGCGCACCTGGGTGCTCCGGCGCCGGGGTCGGGCATCGAGCAGATGGCCGCGGCCGGCGGTGTCCTCGGCTGGCTCGTCGGAGCGCCTCTCGTGGCGCTCGCGACCGTGCCCGGCGCCACGGTGCTGCTCTCCCTGGTCGTCCTGCTCTCGCTCTTCATCATCACCAAGACCCCGCCGAACCGGATCGCGGTCCGCTCGCGCGAGCTCTACGGCTACCTCTTCGGCGCCCCCGTCCTCGACGACGAGGAGCGCGCGCGCCTGAAGGCCGAGAAGGCCGCGAGCAAGGCGGCCGCGAAGGCCGAGGGCGAGAAGGCCGACGACGAGCAGGAGGACGGCGGCGAGCTGCCCTGGTGGCGCCGCACCGACTCCGGTCGCGAGGACGAGCCGACCGTCCAGGCCGAGCTGCCGATCGATGCGCTCGGCGACGAGGACGAGGCGCCGAAGGGCCGGAAGGGCCGAGGCCGCGCGAAGGGCTTCGACACCGCGCTCGAGGAGCCGACGACCGCAGACCGCGACGAGCCGGCCGACCCGCCCACCCGCTCCTACGCCACCGAGGTGATCTCCGAGGCCGAGTCGGCAGAGGCCGCCCTGGCCCGCCACGATCAGAGCGCGACCACCCGCATCCCGCTGGGCGTGGTGGACGACGACGCGACGGGCGTGATCGCGCTCGACGACCTCGACGTCGCCCCCGCCGTCCCGCTGCCGCCGGTGATCGAGACCGGCCCGATCGCCCCGGTCGCCGCCGACCCGACCGCCGACTTCGACTCCTCCTTCGAGGAGGACACCCCGTACCGACTGCCGTCCGCGTCCGCCCTCTCCACCGGCACGCCGTCGAAGGCCCGCTCGGCCGCGAACGACGAGATGGTGCGCGCGCTCACCGAGGTCCTGCAGCAGTTCAACGTGGATGCGACGGTCACCGGCTTCTCCCGCGGCCCGACGGTCACCCGCTACGAGATCGAGCTCGGCCCGGGCGTCAAGGTCGAGCGCGTCACGGCCCTGAGCAAGAACCTCTCCTACGCGGTCGCCAGCAACGAGGTGCGGATCCTCTCGCCCATCCCGGGCAAGAGCGCGATCGGCGTCGAGATCCCGAACACCGACCGCGAGATCGTCTCGCTCGGCGACGTCCTGCGCTCCGCCGCCTCGACGACGTCCACCCACCCGATGACGATCGGCGTCGGCAAGGACGTCGAGGGCGGCTACGTGGTGGCCAACCTCGCCAAGATGCCGCACCTCCTGGTCGCCGGCTCGACCGGCTCCGGCAAGTCCAGCTTCGTGAACTCGATGATCACGAGCCTGCTGATGCGCGCGAGCCCGCAGGACGTCCGGATGGTGCTGATCGACCCCAAGCGCGTCGAGCTCACGATCTACGGCGGCGTCCCGCACCTGATCACGCCCATCATCACGAACCCCAAGAAGGCCGCCGAGGCGCTCCAGTGGGTCGTGAAGGAGATGGACATGCGCTACGACGACCTCGCGTCGTTCGGCTACCGGCACATCGACGACTTCAACGCGGCGGTGCGCAGCGGCGAGATCAAGCTCCCCGCGGGCAGCAACCGCGTCCTCCGGCCCTACCCCTACCTCCTGGTCGTCGTGGACGAGCTCGCCGACCTGATGATGGTCGCCCCGCGCGACGTCGAGGACTCGATCGTCCGCATCACCCAGCTGGCCCGCGCCTCCGGCATCCATCTCGTGCTCGCCACCCAGCGCCCGAGCGTCGACGTCGTCACCGGCCTGATCAAGGCGAACGTGCCCAGCCGCCTGGCCTTCGCCGTGACGAGCGTCACCGACTCCCGCGTCATCCTCGACCAGCCGGGCGCCGACAAGCTCATCGGCCAGGGCGACGGCCTGTTCCTGCCGATGGGCACGAACAAGCCGATGCGCGTCCAGGGCGCCTGGGTGCGCGAGGAGGAGATCGCCAAGGTCGTCGAGCACGTCACCCGCCAGGCGCAGCCCGAGTACCGCCAGGACATCACGGTGCAGGCGCAGCGGAAGGAGATCGACTCCGACATCGGCGACGACCTCGAGCTGCTGATGGCGGCGGCCGAGCTCGTGGTCAGCACCCAGTTCGGCTCGACCTCGATGCTGCAGCGCAAGCTCCGCGTCGGGTTCGCCAAGGCCGGCCGCCTGATGGACCTGCTCGAATCGCGCGAGGTCGTCGGCCCCTCCGAGGGCTCGAAGGCGCGCGACGTGCTGGTGACCGCCGAGCAGCTGCCGGGGGTGCTCTCGCGGATGCGCGGCGACGAGCCCGGCGAGCACGCCGCCGCGCCGTCGCCGACCGCGCCCGACGCCTACGCCGACCCGCTGGCCGAGCCCTCCGGCCCGGTCGCGACCGACTACCACGACGACGACGAGGGCTCCGACGACGACGCCTGGGCGCTCACCGGGCGGGACTGAGCGATGACCTCGACGAGCACGAGCGTCCCGCCGAATCGACCGACCACGAGGAACGGCGGACTCCGATGACCAGCCCCACCGCGCAGGCCGGCGCCGCCCCGAGCAACTGGAACCTGCCCAACGCGATCACCGTGGTGCGCATCCTGCTCGCCCCGGTGTTCTTCTGGCTCCTCCTGGCCGACGGCGGCGAGGACGGCGGCGTGCGCATCGCCGCGGCGCTGCTCTTCATCGTCGCGATCGCGACCGACGGGATCGACGGCCACATCGCGCGCAGCCGCGGGCTGGTCACCGACCTCGGCAAGCTGCTCGACCCGATCGCCGACAAGGTGCTCACCGGAGCGGCGCTGGTCGGGCTCTCGATCCTCGCCGAGCTGCCCTGGTGGGTCACGATCGTCATCCTGGTCCGCGAGATCGGCATCACGGTCTTCCGGATGGCCGTCCTCTCCGACCGCGTGATCCCGGCGTCCCGCGGCGGCAAGCTGAAGACGATCGTGCAGTCCGTCGCGATCTCGCTCGCGCTCCTGCCGCTCTGGACCTTCCTCGGCGAGTGGGTGCACTGGCTGAACGGGGTCACGATGACGGCCGCGGTGATCCTCACCGTCGTCACGGGCATCGACTACCTCGCCGACGCGGCGCGCCAGAGCCGCGCCGCGCGCGGCCGGCGATGACCGCCGAGGCGCTGCTCTCGGAGCTCCGGCGGCGCGGTCTCGCGCTGGCGGTCGCGGAGTCGCTGACCGGCGGGGCGCTGAGCTCCGCGCTCGTCGAGGTGCCCGGCGCCTCCGCCGTCTACCGCGGGGGAGTGGTGTCCTACGCGACCGACCTCAAGCACCGCCTGCTCGGCGTCGACGCGGAGCTGCTCGACCGGGAGGGACCCGTCCACCCGGTCGTCGCCGTGCAGATGGCGCGCGGCGCCGCCCGGCGGCTCGGGGAGGCGGGGTCGCGGACCGTCGGGATCGCGACGACCGGGGTCGCCGGCCCGGAGCCGCAGGGCGGGGCCGCCGTCGGCACCGTGTTCGTCGCCGCCGTCCTGGACGACGCCGAGCTGGTGCGCGAGCACCGCTTCGACGGCGGACGGGCCGGGATCCGCGCCGCGTCCGTCGCCGCGGCGCTCGCGCTGGCCCAGGAGCTCGTCGCGTCGTCGCCCTGACAGCGGAAGCCCAGGAAGCGGCGCGGAATCGTGGAATGCACAGGGTTTCGGCCCGGTTACATCTGACGTCGCTCACACGCAAAGTCCAGTCATCCGGTATTAGAGTCGACTCACACGAGCCGGGTAGTGAACAGCTATCCGGCTCTCTCGTACACATCCCCTTCGAATCCGATGCTCTCGCATCTCTCGAATCGGTGCGCGAGAAGCGGTTGACGTGGAGAAGGAGGGTCCAGTGGTTCTAGTTCGTCAGGAGATCGGCGATGTCCTCAGGGACTTTCGCCTGCAGAAAGGTCGCACCCTGCGCCAGGTGGCGAGCAAGGCGAGTGTCGCTCTCGGCTACCTCAGCGAGGTCGAGCGCGGTCAGAAGGAGGCGTCGTCCGAGATCCTCGCCTCGGTGGCCGATGCGCTCGACACCCCGATCTCGGTGATCATGCGCGAGGTCGGCGACCGTCTCGCGGTCATCGAGGGGATCGACACGATCCCCGACACCATCCCGGCCGACATGGTCGCCGGATTCGACGCGGACCTCGTCTCGCAGTAGCGGGCCCGTCCCCTTCCCACCCACCGCACCCGCACCTCGCGAAGGGCGCCCGAGCTCCGGCTCCGGCGCCCTTCGTCGTTCCCGGGGGCCGCCCGCTCCCGCTCGCTCGCCTCCCACCCCGGCGCGGCTTGTTACCGTGGACGCATGCGCCTGAGCGAGTTCCAGCAGCTGGTCGACGACGAGTTCGGCGCCGCCTACGCGCGCGTGCTCGTGTCCGATCTCGTGCTGACCGAGCTCGGCGGCCGGACGGCGCAGAAGGCGCTCCGCGACGGCGCGGAGCCCCGCGAGGTCTGGATCGCGCTCTGCCGTGCCAACGACGTCCCCGAGGGCCGCTGGCACGGGATCGACCCGGCGAAGCGCCGGCGCTGAGCATGCGCTGACCCGCGCCGTCGCCGCACGGCCGAAGTCGTGTTCGACACGCCGGGCGTGCCACCCTCGAATCCCTGTTCGAACGGGTCTAAGCTCCTCACCAGAAGCAGGATCGCCTCCGTCTCCACGGAAGAGGTCCGGCTCGCCACCGATGTCGGTGGTCGGGCCTACCGTCGACATCAGTCATTCGGACTGCTTCACCGCCTTGTCGCAACCGGCCGGGACCGCATTCAGGGGCACTCGCCCGCGAACGGTTCCGGTACGACACGACAGCCTGTAGGCGATACCACCACGACACGAGAGCGAGACGGCCATGCCCAGTTCCTCAGACCGCGAGAAGTCCCTCGAGACAGCACTCGCCCAGATCGACCGCCAGTTCGGCAAGGGCGCCGTCATGCGCCTCGGCAGCGACGACCGAGCCCCGGTCGAGGTGATCCAGACCGGTTCGATCGCGCTCGACGTCGCGCTCGGGATCGGCGGACTCCCGCGCGGCCGCATCGTCGAGATCTACGGCCCCGAGTCCTCGGGAAAGACCACGCTGACCCTGCACGCGATCGCCAACGCCCAGCGCAACGGCGGCATCGCGGCCTTCATCGACGCGGAGCACGCGCTCGACCCCGAGTACGCGAAGAAGCTCGGCGTCGACATCGACTCGCTGCTCGTCTCCCAGCCCGACACGGGTGAGCAGGCGCTCGAGATCGCCGACATGCTCGTGCGCTCCGGCTCCATCGACCTCATCGTCATCGACTCCGTGGCGGCCCTCGTGCCGCGCGCCGAGATCGAGGGCGAGATGGGCGACTCGCACGTCGGCCTCCAGGCGCGCCTGATGTCGCAGGCGCTGCGCAAGCTGACCGGTGGCCTCAACACCACGAACACCACGATGATCTTCATCAACCAGCTCCGCGAGAAGATCGGCGTCTTCTTCGGCAGCCCCGAGACCACCGCGGGCGGCAAGGCGCTCAAGTTCTACGCCTCGGTCCGCCTCGACATCCGCCGCATCGAGACGCTGAAGGACGGCACCGACGCGGTCGGGAACCGCACCCGCGTCAAGGTCGTCAAGAACAAGATGGCGCCGCCGTTCAAGCAGGCCGAGTTCGACATCCTCTACGGCATCGGCATCTCCCGCGAGGGCAGCCTGATCGACTTCGGTGTCGAGCACGAGATCGTCCGCAAGTCGGGCGCCTGGTACACCTACGACGGCGACCAGCTCGGCCAGGGCAAGGAGAAGGCGCGCCAGTTCCTCATCGACAACCCCGACATCGCGGCCGAGATCGAGAAGCGCATCCTGATCAAGCTCGGCGTCGTCGCCGACCCGAACGCGGTGGTCGACGCCGCTCCGGTCGCGATCGAGACCAAGCAGCCGGTCCGCGAGACCAAGCCGCCCGTCCGCAAGGGCGCCTAGCCCGTGGGGGAGAAGGCCGCGGAGGGGGCACAGGGTCGGCCCGTGGCCTTCCTCCCCTGGGTGAAGGACGACGGCGCGGACGCCGAGCAGGCCGAGACGGCCGTGGACGCGATCGCCGAGCTGTCGGCGCATGTCGCGCGCCGGGACGCCGCGCCGGCACCGGTGCCCGGGCGCACCGGTCGGGGCGCCGATGCGCCGGCGGTTGACCCGCTCGAGGACGAGTCGGCCGAGGAGGACTCCTTCGCGGACGACGTCCCCGAGGAGCCCGATCCCGAGCAGATCGCGGACCGCATCGTGCGCGGGCTCTCGCGCAAGAGCCTCTCGGTCGCCGAGGTCGAGGCCCGTCTCTACACCGAGGGCGTCGCCGAGAAGGACGCTCTCGACATCCTCGAGCGCTTCACCCGCTTCGGCTACCTCGACGACTACAAGATGGCGGAGTCGCTGGTCCTCCAGCTGCGCGAGCGCAAGAAGCTCGGGCGCTCGTCGATCATGCAGGAGCTGCGCGCTCGCAAGCTCGACCCCGACGCGATCGCGACCGCGCTCGACGAGTTCGACGGCGACGACGAGTACCGCACGGCGATGGAGCTCGCGCGCAAGCGCCTGCCGAGCCTCCGCTCGCTGTCCGACGAGGTGGCGGAGCGCCGCCTGACGGGCTTCCTGGCACGTCGCGGCTACGCCGGCGCGCTCGTCCAGCGCGTCGTCCGCGAGACGGTGCGCAAGCCCGGCTCGAGCGTCCGCTTCCGCTGAGCGGGTCCGCCGCCCGGTCGCCGAGAGGCGGCCGGAGCGGCGCGTAGAATCGCACACCATGAGCACGCTCGGTCCGGTCACCTCCCCCCTCGTCGATGCGCGGCCGAGGACCTACGAGGTCCGCACCTTCGGCTGCCAGATGAACGTCCACGACTCCGAGCGGCTCAGCGGCTCGCTCGAGGCGGCCGGCTACGTCTCGGCCGACGGCGCCGAGGCCGACATCGTCGTCATCAACACCTGCGCCGTGCGCGAGAACGCGGACAACAAGCTCTACGGCAACCTGGGCCATCTCGCCTCGGTGAAGCGCCGGCACGCGGGCATGCAGATCGCGGTCGGCGGCTGCCTCGCGCAGAAGGACAAGAACGTCATCCTCGAGAAGGCACCGTGGGTCGACGTCGTCTTCGGCACGCACAACATGGGCGCTCTGCCGAGCCTGCTCGAGCGGGCGCGGCACAACGACGAGGCCCAGCTCGAGATCCTCGAATCGCTCGACGTGTTCCCCTCCACGCTGCCGACCAAGCGCGACTCGACCTACAGCGGCTGGGTGTCGATCTCGGTCGGCTGCAACAACACCTGCACGTTCTGCATCGTCCCCTCGCTGCGCGGCAAGGAGAAGGACCGCCGTCCGGGCGACGTGCTCGCCGAGATCCAGGCGCTCGTCGACGACGGCGCGATCGAGGTCACCCTCCTCGGGCAGAACGTGAACTCCTACGGCGTCGAGTTCGGCGACCGGCAGGCCTTCTCGAAGCTCCTCCGCGCCGCCGGCACGATCGAGGGCCTGGAGCGGATCCGCTTCACCAGTCCGCACCCGGCGGCGTTCACCGACGACGTCATCGACGCCATGGCCGAGACGCCGGCCGTCATGCCGCAGCTGCACATGCCGCTGCAGTCCGGTTCCGACCGCGTCCTCAAGGCGATGCGCCGCTCCTACCGCTCCGAGCGCTTCCTCGGCATCCTGGACCGCGTGCGCGACCGCATCCCGCACGCCGCGATCAGCACCGACATCATCGTCGGCTTCCCCGGTGAGACCGAGGCCGACTTCCAGGACACCGTGCGCGTGGTCGAAGCGGCGCGTTTCGCCTCCGCATTCACCTTCCAGTACTCGATCCGCCCGGGGACGCCCGCGGCGACGCTGCCCGATCAGATCCCGAAGGCCGTCGTGCAGGAGCGCTTCGAGCGCCTGGCCGCCCTGCAGGACTCGATCAGCGAGAGCGAGAACCGCGCGGTCGTCGGGCGCCGGGTCGAGGTGCTCGTCGCGACGGGCGAGGGCCGCCGCGACAGCGAGACGCACCGCCTCAGCGGGCGTGCTGAGGACAGCCGGCTCGTCCACTTCGACGTCCCGGCCGGCTCCGAGCAGCCGCGCCCCGGCGACGTCGTCAGCGTCGAGGTCACCCGCGCCGCGCCCTTCTACCTGATCGCGGACTCGGTGGACGGCGCACCGCTGCAGGTCCGCCGCACCCGGGCCGGCGACGCCTGGGACCGAGCGCAGACGGAGTCCTGCGGCGTCCCCTCCGCGCCGGGTGCCACCGGCGCGCCGAAGGTCTCGCTCGGCCTGCCCTCGCTCCGGCTCCGCCCGATCACGCCGGCTGCGCCGGAGACGCTGACCACTCCGATCTACGACACCCTCGATGGCGAGCGCTGAGCGGGCGGCGCCCGCCCTCCTCACCGTCGTCGGCGCCACGGGCACCGGCAAGTCGGACCTCTCGCTCGCTCTCGCCGCCGCGATCCGCGCGTCGGGCGGCGCCGCCGAGGTCGTCAACGCCGACGCCATGCAGCTCTATCGCGGCATGGACATCGGGACCGCGAAGCTCCCGCCGGAGGAGCGGCAGGACGTGCCGCACCACCTGCTCGACGTGCTCGACGTCACCGAGGACGCGTCCGTCGCCCGCTACCAGGCCGAGGCGCGCGCCGTCGTCGACGACGTCCTGGCGCGCGGTGCGAC
The DNA here is from genome assembly GCF_009866655.1 of Rathayibacter sp. VKM Ac-2804. NCBI lineage: Bacteria > Bacillati > Actinomycetota > Actinomycetes > Micrococcales > Microbacteriaceae > Rathayibacter > Rathayibacter sp. VKM Ac-2804. The sequence continues at coordinate 2,872,251 of NZ_CP047420.1, read as the reverse complement.
CCCGATCCTCGTCGGCGGCTCCGGCCTCTACGTGTCGAGCGTGATCTTCGAGTTCTCCTTCGCCGGCACCGACCCCGCGATCCGGCGCTCCCTGGAGGAGACGGCCGAGCGCGAGGGCTGCGCCGTGCTCTTCGAGCGCCTCCGCTCCGTCGACGCCGAGGTCGCCGCGCGGATCGGCCCGCACAACGTCCGCCGGATCGTGCGCGCCCTCGAGATCACCGAGCTCACCGGCTCGCCGAACAGTGCACTGATGTCGGACACCCCTGTGCCGTGGCGGCCGAGCACGGTCCTCGCCCTGTCCGCGCCGCGCGAGGTCCTCGTCGAGCGCCTCGACCACCGCGTGGAGCGGATGTGGGCGGGCGGCATGCTCGACGAGGTCGAGCGCCTCGTGCCGCTGGGCATCGAGCGCGGCGTCACAGCGAGCCGCGCCATCGGCTACGCCCAGGCCCTCGCGCAGCGCGCCGGCGAGCTGACCCAGGAGCAGGCGATCGCCTCCACCCAGGCGCTGACCCGCCGCTACGCGCGCCGGCAGAACAGCTGGTTCCGCCGCTATCAGGCGGCGCACTGGCTGCCGTTCGACGCTCCGGACCTCGTCGAGCGGGCGCTCGCGCTCGCCCAGGTCGGCGCTCCGGCGCCTCGCTAGGCTGTCCGCCATGACGATCGAGCTGCACTTCACCAAGGGCCAGGGCACCGGCAACGACTTCGTGCTCTTCAGCGACCCGGACGGTGAGGTCGACCTGTCGCCCGCGCAGATCGCGATGATCTGCGACCGCCACTTCGGCGTCGGCGCCGACGGCATCATCCGCGCGGTCCGCTCGCGCTCCCTGGCCGACGGCGCGGCCGCCCTCGAGCAGGAGCCGGAGGCCGAGTGGTTCATGGACTACCGCAACGCCGACGGCTCGATCGCCGAGATGTGCGGCAACGGCATCCGCGTCTACGCCGCGTTCCTGCTCGCCGGCGGTCTCGCGACGCTCGAGCAGGGCGACACCCTCCCGATCGGCACTCGCGCCGGGGTCCGCGACGTGACCCGCAGCGGCGCCGGCTTCCAGGTCGATCTCGGTCGCTGGGAGCTCGCGGGCGGCGAGCCGCTCGTCCGCGCCAAGGAGCTGAAGGTGCCGCGCCCCGGTCTCGGCCTCGACCTCGGCAACCCGCACATCGTGGTGGCGCTGAGCAACGACGAGGAGCTCGACGAGGCCGACCTCAGCTACATCCCGCAGATCGAGCCTGAGCCGGCCGACGGGGCGAACGTCGAGTTCGTCGTGCCCGGTGAGCCCCTGGTGCACGACGGCATCGGCCGGATCCGGATGCGCGTGCACGAGCGCGGCAGCGGTGAGACGCTGAGCTGCGGCACAGGCGCCGCCGCTGCGGCCCTCGCGGTCCGCTACTGGGCCGGTGCGCGCGCACCGCAGTCCTGGCGCGTCGAGGTCCCCGGCGGGACGCTGGGCGTGACGATGTTCCCGACCGAGGAGGGCGAGCACGTCGGCCTGTCCGGCCCGGCCGATCTCGTCTACACCGGCACGATCCGGATCGACTAGCGCGGGACCGATCGACCAGCGCGGCACTGGCCCGGTCCGGCGAACGGGAAGTCTCAGGCGGTCAGGCCGTGCGCGTGGTCCGGATGACCCGGAAGCCCTTGGCCGAGGAGATCCGGTCGACGTCGAGCCGGCCCTCGAACGTCTCGGTCAGCCACGTGAGCAGCGAGTCGGCGCCGAGGTTGCGCTGCACGACGAGCCAGGACTCCGCGTCGGGCTCGAGGCGGGGGAGCCAGCGCTCGAGCAGCGCGTGCAGCTCGGCCTTGCCCACCCGGATCGGCGGGTTCGACCAGATCGCGGCGAAGCGGACGTCCTCGGGAACATCCTCGGGCAGCACCGCGTTGACATTGGAGACACCGAGTTCTGCGCAGTTGCGGCGGACGAGCTCGAGCGCCCGCTGGTTGACGTCGACCGCCCACACCCGGGCGTCGGGGGAGCCGAGCGCCAGGGCGAGCGAGATCGGTCCCCAGCCGCAGCCGAGATCCAGGAGGTCCCCGCTCGCGGGGGCGTCGGGGACCGCGTCCAGCAGGACCCGGGTGCCGAGATCGACGTGGCCGGGGCTGAACACCCCGCCGGCGGTCGTGACCTCGAGGTCGCGGCCGGCGATCCGCGCGCTGATCCTGCGGGGTCGGAGGTCGCCGTCGGGAGTGCTCGTGAAGTAGTGCTCGGCGGCCATGAAAAGTGAACTTATCAACAGCTGAGGAGTTAGTGTTATCCGGATGACGGAAGACCTGAACGAGACCGACACGACCGAGGCCGTGGACGTCGTCTCGCGGGTCCTGGCGAACGCGCAGTCGCGTTCGTCGGGATATTCGCGGTTCGTCGCGGGCGGAGCCCAGGCGCTGCAGAGCGATGGGCAGGACGTCGAGCGCGACGGCGAGCAGAGCAGTGACGGCGACCAGTTCGACCGTGCCGATCGGCAGGCGCTGCGGCGCGTCGCCGGACTGTCCACCGAGCTCGAGGACGTCACCGAGGTCGAGTACCGCCAGCTGCGCCTCGAGAACGTGGTGCTGATCGGCGTCTACTCGCAGGGCTCGATCGAGGACGCGGAGAACTCGCTGCACGAGCTCGCCGCCCTGGCCGAGACCGCGGGAGCGACCGTCCTCGACGGACTGCTGCAGCGCCGGCCGCATCCCGACCCCAGCACCTACCTGGGCAAGGGCAAGGCCGAGGAGCTGGCCGGCCTCGTCGCCGCGCTCGGCGCGGACACGGTCGTCGCCGACACCGAGCTGGCCCCGAGCCAGCGCCGCTCGCTGGAGGACGTGGTGAAGGTCAAGGTCATCGACCGCACGGCCGTCATCCTCGACATCTTCAGCCAGCACGCCACGAGCCGCGAGGGCAAGGCGCAGGTCGAGCTCGCGCAGCTCGAGTACCTGCTGCCGCGCCTGCGCGGCTGGGGCGAATCGATGTCCCGCCAGGCCGGTGGCCAGGTGGGCGCGGGCGCCGGCATGGGCTCCCGCGGACCGGGTGAGACGAAGATCGAGCTCGACCGCCGTCGCATCCACACCCGCATGGCGCGCCTGCGCAAGCAGATCACCGCGATGAAGCCCGCCCGCGAGGCGAAGCGCGCCAACCGCAAGCGCAACGCCGTGCCGTCGGTCGCCATCGCCGGCTACACCAACGCCGGCAAGTCCAGCCTGCTCAACCGGATGACGCACGCGGGCGTGCTCGTCGAGAACTCGCTCTTCGCGACCCTCGATGCGACGATCCGCAAGTCCGAGACCCCGGACGGGCGCGGCTACACGCTCGCCGACACCGTCGGCTTCGTGCGTGCCCTGCCGCACCAGCTGGTCGAGGCCTTCCGCTCGACGCTGGAGGAGGTCGCCGACTCGGACGTCATCGTCCACGTCGTCGACGCCTCGCACCCGGACCCCGCGGGGCAGATCGCGACCGTCCGCGACGTCATCGGCGAGGTGGGCGCGCGCGGGATCCCCGAGATCATCGCGTTCAACAAGTCCGATCTCGTCGACGAGGGGCAGCGGCTCGTGCTGCGCGGTCTCGCTCCCGGCGCGGTCTTCGTGTCCGCCCGCAGCGGCGAGGGGATGGACGAGCTCCAGGCGCGCATCGCCGAGATCCTGCCCGAGCCGCAGATCGAGATCGACCTGCTCGTGCCGTACGACCGCGGCGACGTGGTCTCCTCGCTGCACCGCAACGGGCGGATCCTCTCGACGCAGTACGTCGAGGGCGGCACTCACGTCCACGCGCTCGTGCACGAGGACCTCGCCGGCTCGCTCGGCGAGTTCGCGGCTCCGGCCGCGGCCGTCGAGGCGTAGCACCGACGTCGGAGCGCCCATCGGCACGGATCACCCCGTGCCGGCGGGCGCTTCGTCGTGTGTCCCGGGCGTCGGCCGCCACCTCCGGCGACACGCGGCGTCACGCCCGGTCACATCCCGTCACGCTCCTCGACGTGCCGGGCGCCCGTTCCTACTGTGGACGACGAGGCGCCACCCGGCGCTGTGAGCGACAGCCGAGCCCGGCACCCGCCCAGACCGCGTCATCGCGGCCGGACGTCCCGGCCGCGTCGAGGAACGGAGGGCTGTGCCGTGCTGACGAACCACTCGGAGACCGCTCCGGAGAGCCACTGTCGGGCCGTCCCGTTCTCCTTCGAGATCTACCCGGCGCGGACCGCCACCGGAGCCCGCGCGCTCGAGCGCACCGTCGACCGGCTCGCGGCCGTCCGGCCGTCCTTCGTCTCGGTGACCTACGGCGCCGGCGGCTCCTCGCGCAGCGCGTCGCTCGACATCCTCCGCTACCTCCGCGAGCACACCGCGGCGGAGCCCCTGGCGCACCTCACCTGCGTCGGCTCGACGCACGCCGAGGCGAACCGCCTCGTGCACGAGTTCCTCGAGGCGGGCGTCACCCGCTTCCTGGCTCTGCGCGGCGACCCGCCGACGGACGCCGCCGAGGACGCGCCGTTCCTCGGCGAGCTGGGCAGCGCGGCCGAGCTGGTGCAGCTGATCCACCGGGTGCAGGCCGAGCGCGAGCCCTACGGCGCGGTGACGGTGCTGCCGAACGCCCAGCGGGTCGACGTCGCCCGCCGGCCGCGTGCGCAGGTGGCGGTCGCCGCGTTCCCGAACGGGCACCCGCGCTCGCGCTCCCGGTCGCAGGACATCGACGCGCTGCTGGCGAAGGAGGCGGCGGGGGCGGCCTTCGCGATCACCCAGCTCTTCTTCCACCCCGCCGACTACCTGCGCTTCGTCGAGCGCGCCCGCGCGGCCGGGGTGACCATGCCGATCATCCCGGGGGTGATGCCGGTGACCAGTCCGGAGCGCCTGCGCCGGATGCTCGAGCTCAGCGGGGAGGACCTGCCCGCCGACCTCGCGATCGCCCTCGACGTCGAGCCCGACGACGACGCTCGGATCCGCATCGGCGTCGAGCACGCTGCGGCGATGGTCCGCACCCTCGTCGACGGCGGCGCCCCCGCCGTGCACCTCTACGCCTTCAACCGGCACGAAGCGGTGCTGGAGGTCCTCGCGGAGAGCGGGCTCCTGCCCGCCGCCGAGCCGTCCACGGACGCGCCCACGCCCGCCCGCACGCCCTGACCCAGACCCGACCCCGAGCACGGAGAGATCATCATGAGCACGACCGCACCCGCCTTCCCGACCGGAACCGTTCTGGGCTACCCGCGCATCGGGCGCCGCCGCGAGCTGAAGAAGGCGGTCGAGGCCTTCTGGGCCGGCACGATCGACGCCGCCGAGCTGGAGGCCGCGGCCGCCCGGCTGCGCACCGCGACCCGGCAGCGTCTGGTGGCCCTCGGCCTCGGCCGCGACGACTCGTCGATCCCGGAGGCGCACTCCTTCTACGACCAGGTCCTCGACACCACGCTCGCCGTCGGCGCGATCCCGGAGCGCTTCGCCGATCTCGTCATCGACGGCGCGGTCGACCTGGCCGGCTCCTTCACGCTCGCCCGCGGCGACGGCGAGCGCGCGCCGCTCGAGATGACCAAGTGGTTCGACTCCAACTATCACTACCTGGTGCCCGAGATCGGTCCCGAGACGGTCTTCTCGCTCGCCGACACCCGCCGGATCCGGGAGGTGGCGGAAGCGCGGGAGGCCGGCTTCACGACGCGGCCCGTCCTGGTCGGGCCGGTGACCTACCTCCTGCTCGCCAAGCCGAGCGAGTCGGCCCCGGCCGGCTTCGAGCCGCTGTCGCGCCTGGCCGACCTGCTGCCCGTCTACACCGAGCTGCTGGCCCGCCTGCGTGCGGCGGGGGCGGAGTGGGTGCAGCTGGACGAGCCGGCGCTGGTGTCGGAGTCGATCGAGGTCGATCGCGCCCGCGTGCTCGCCGCCACCGAGGAGGCCTATCGGGTGCTGGGCGGAGCGGCGGATCGGCCGGCCCTGTTCGTCGCAGCACCGTACGGCGACCTCGGCGACGCGCTGCCCGTCCTCGCGGCGGCGGAGATCGAGGCGATCGGCGTCGACCTCGTGAAAGGCGCTACGCCGGCGACGACTCCCGGGCTCGAGGGCACCGTGCTCGTCGCGGGGGTCGTCGACGGGCACAACGTCTGGCGGGGCGATCTCGCCGCGGCGTTCGCGAAGGCGGAGGCGCTGCGCTCGCTGACCTCGCGCGTCGCCGTCTCCAGCTCCACCTCGCTCTTCCACCTGCCGCACGACGTGACCGACGAGCCCGATCTCGACGAGCGCCTGGTCACCTGGCTGGCCTTCGCCGACCAGAAGGTGCAGCAGGTCGCCGCGCTCGCCCGCGGGCTCGACTCCGGCCGGGACGCGATCGAGCCCGAGCTGCGCGCCGCGACCGCCGCCCGCGAGGACCGGCGCTCGGCGCCCGGTGTCCGCGACGGCGCCGTCCGCACGCGAGCCGCGGCCCTCCGGCCGGAGGACTACCGGCGCGCGTCCTACGACGAGCGTCTCGCGGCGCAGGAGGAGACCCTCGGCCTGCCGCCGCTGCCGACGACGACCATCGGCTCGTTCCCGCAGACCCGCGAGATCCGCACGGCGCGAGCCGCCGTGGTCAGGGGCGATCTGACCGAGGAGCAGTACGCGACCCGCATGCGCGACGAGATCGAGCGGGTCGTGCGCCTGCAGGAGGAGATCGGTCTCGACGTCCTCGTGCACGGTGAGCCCGAGCGCAACGACATGGTGCAGTACTTCGCCGAGAACCTCGACGGCTTCGCGGTGACCCGCAACGGCTGGGTGCAGTCCTACGGCAGCCGCTGCACGCGGCCGTCGCTGCTGTGGGGCGACGTCTCGCGCCCCGCGCCGATCACCGTCGAGTGGTCGAGCTTCACCCAGTCGCTGACCGACCGCCCGGTGAAGGGGATGCTGACCGGGCCGGTCACGATCCTCGCCTGGTCGTTCGTCCGCGACGACCAGCCGCTGAAGGAGACGGCCGAGCAGGTGGCGCTGAGCCTCCGCGACGAGATCGCGGACCTCGAGGCCGCCGGCATCCGCATCGTGCAGGTGGACGAGCCGGCGCTGCGCGAGCTGCTGCCGCTCGAGAAGGACAACCAGCCGGCGTACCTCGAGTGGTCGGTCGGCTCGTTCCGCCTGGCGACCGCGGGGGCAGCGACGGCGACGCAGATCCACACCCACCTCTGCTATTCGGAGTTCGGCGTCGTCATCGACGCGATCGACCGGCTCGACGCCGATGTCACGAGCATCGAGGCGGCGCGCTCGCGGATGGAGGTCGTCGCCGACATCGAGCGGTCCGGCTTCGCCCGCGGGATCGGCCCCGGCGTCTGGGACATCCACTCGCCGCGCGTGCCCGGCGAGGAGGAGGTCGCCGAGCTCGTGCGCACCGCGCTCGACGGGATCCCCGCCCGGCAGCTCTGGATCAACCCGGACTGCGGACTCAAGACCCGCGGCTACGACGAGACGGTCGCGTCGCTGCGGAATCTGGTGAGCGCGGCGACGGCCGCGCGCCGGTCGCTGCTGGAGGACGCCGCCCGCTAGACCCTCGGGCTGCCAGGCCCGGAGACGCAGGATGGGCGGACGGCTCGATGCCGTCCGCCCCTCCTGCGCGTGCTGCGCCGCCGCGTCAGACCGAGCGGAGCACCGCGACGATCTTGCCGAGGACCTCGGCCTCGTCGCCGAGGATAGGCTCGAAGTTGGAGTTGCGGGGGAGCAGCCAGGTGTGGCCGTCGCGCTGGCGCAGCACCTTGACGGTCGCCTCGCCGTCGAGCATCGCCGCCACGATCTCGCCGTTCTCCGCGGTGCGCTGCGAGCGGACGACGACCCAGTCGCCGTCGCAGATGGCCGCGTCGATCATCGACTCGCCGACCACCTTGAGCATGAAGAGCTCGCCCTTGCCGACCAGCTGGCGGGGGAGCGGGAAGACCTCGTCGATCTGCTGGTCCGCCATGATCGGCACGCCGGCCGCGATCCGGCCGACGAGCGGCACCATCGCCGCGTCGGCGACCGTCGCCGTCGACTCGAACGAGCCGTCGTCCTCGGTGGAGCTCGGCACGTCGATGAGGATCTCGAGCGCGCGGGGGCGGTTGGGGTCGCGGCGCAGGTAGCCGCTGAGCTCGAGCTGGTTGAGCTGGTGCGTGACGCTGGAGAGCGAGGCGAGCCCGACGGCGTCGCCGATCTCGCGCATGCTCGGCGGATAGCCGCGGCTGGACACCGAGCGCTGGATGGCGTCGAGGATCGCGAGCTGCTTCGCGCTGAGGTTCTTCCGGCGGCGGCCGGCCGCGGGCTTGGCCGCCGCCTTCGCCTTCGGCGCCGGAGTCGTCGTCCTGGCCGGCTTCGCTCCGGCCGTCTGCGCGTCGCTCACGATCGTCCCTCTCTCGGTGCGCACGCCGCGTGCGCGCCCTCTCCGCCCGAGTCGAGCACCGATGTCGGTGGTCGCTGCTGTACTGACTGCGGACTCTCGAAACTGTATCCGGCGGGGATCCGCGTTCGAAACATTCGTTCGAGTGTGTCGCGCGATCCAGCAACGGATGCGGCGCGACCGGGCCTTGCCCGACGCGGTATTCGAAGATATATTCGGAACAGAGGTTCGGACCGGGTCCTCCCGGCCGAGGACCCGGCCCGAACCCCTGCTGAAAGGAGCGATCACCATGACCGCACAGCTCTCCACCACCGCGTTGCACCAGACTCCCGCACAGCACGTCACTGCTGCCGAGCAGCCCGGTGCGCGCACCCGGCTGCGCCTGACCCGTCGCGGCCGCGCCGTGCTCGCGACCCTCGGCGCCCTGCCGCTCGTCGCCGGAGCCTTCGTCTTCGGCCTCAACGGCGGCGGAGCCGTCGCCTCGGGCGAGAGCGCCGACATCGAGTTCCAGTACGTCACCGTCCGCGCCGGCGAGTCCCTCTGGTCCCTCGCGGAGGAGCTCGCGCCGCAGTCCGACCCGCGCGACGTCGTCTACGACATCCAGTCGCTCAACCAGCTGGCGAACGCCGGCCTCGAGCCCGGTCAGCGCCTCGCCATCCCCGCGCAGTACGAGATCGCGGGCTGATCGAGCGCGTCGAGCTCCCCGGTACCATTCCGGGGTGACGACTCTCGACGATCTCCCCCTCCGCGACGACCTGCGCGGTCAGCAGCCCTACGGCGCTCCGCAGGCCGTCGTCCCCGTGGCTCTCAACGTCAACGAGAACACCCACCCGGTCCCCGACGACGTCATCGCCGACATCGTCGAGCGGGTGTCCGTCGCCCTCCGGACGGTGAACCGCTACCCCGACCGCGAGTTCCGCGAGCTGCGCGACTCGCTGGCCGGCTACCTCGGCCACGGCCTGACGGCCGACTCGATCTGGGCCGCCAACGGCTCGAACGAGGTCCTCCAGCACGTCCTGCAGGCCTTCGGCGGCCCCGGCCGCTCGCTGCTCGGGTTCTCGCCGACCTACTCGATGTACTCGATCCTCGCCTCCGGCAGCGGCACCCGCTGGATCAGCGTCGACCGCGAGGCCGACTTCCGGGTGTCCGCCGCCCACGCCGCCGACGCGGTGCGCCGGGAGCGCCCGGACATCGTCTTCCTCTGCGCCCCGAACAACCCCACCGGCACGCCGCTCGACCTCGAGACGATCGCCGCGCTGTACGACGCGACCGACGGCATCGTCGTCGTCGACGAGGCCTACGCGGAGTTCGCCGGTCGCGAGGCGCCGACCGCCCTCAGCCTGCTCGAGGGCCGCCCGCGCCTGCTCGTCTCCCGCACGATGAGCAAGGCCTTCGCCTTCGCCGGCGTCCGCCTCGGCTACCTCGCCGCCGACCCGGCCGTCGTCGACGCCCTCCGCCTGGTGCGCCTGCCGTACCACCTCTCCGCATTGACCCAGGCGGCCGCCACCGCGGCGCTCGCCCACGCCGACGAGATGCTCGCGATGGTGGGCGAGATCATCGTCCAGCGCGACCGGATGATCGACGGACTGCGCGAGCTCGGCTACACCCCGCACGAGACCGGCAGCAACTTCGTCCTCTTCGGCGGCGTCGCCGACCCCGGAGCGATGTTCGAGGCGCTCCTCGCCCGCGGCATCCTGATCCGCGACGTCGGGATCCCGCACCACCTACGGGTGAGCGCGGGAACCGAGGCGGAGACCACCGCCTTCCTCGAGGCGGTCGCCGCGCTGCCCGCCCCTGAGGCGGACCCCGCGGTCGCCCTGGCCCGCGAGTAGCCGCTCGGAGGGGCGGCGGCACCCCGAATACACTGGAGACCATGACCTCCTCGAGCGCCGCTCCCGGGCGCACCGCCTCCCTCCGTCGTGCCACCAGCGAGTCGAGCATCGAGCTGTCGATCGACCTCGACGGCACCGGTGTCGCGGACCTCTCCACGGGCGTGCCCTTCTTCGACCACCTGCTGACGGCGTTCGCGAAGCACTCGCTGACCGACCTGACCGTCCGCGCGACCGGCGACATCGAGATCGACATCCACCACACCGCCGAGGACATCGGCATCGTGCTCGGCACCGCGATCAAGCAGGCGCTCGGCGACAAGGCCGGCATCTCCCGCTTCGGCGACGCCCTCGTGCCGCTCGACGAGGCGCTCGTCCAGGCGGTCGTCGACATCTCCGGCCGCCCCTACCTCGTGCACGGCGGCGAGCCCGAGGGCTTCGCGCTGCACCTGATCGGCGGCCACTTCACCGGATCGATGGTCCGCCACGTCTTCGAGGCGATCGCCTTCAACGCCGGCCTGACCGTGCACGTCACGGTGCTCGGCGGCCGCGACCCGCACCACATCGCCGAGGCCGAGTTCAAGGCGTTCGCCCGGGCGTTCCGCCAGGCCAAGGCCTTCGACCCGCTGGTCGCCGGAGTGCCCTCGACGAAGGGCGCCCTGTGACCGGCGCCCGGCCGTCCGTCGTCGTCTACGACTACGGCTCCGGCAACGTCCACTCGGCCGTCAAGGCGCTCGAGCTCGCGGGCGCCGACGTCGAGCTGACCTCGAACCGCACCCGCGCCCTCGAGGCCGACGGACTCCTCGTCCCGGGGGTCGGCGCCTTCAGCGCGGTGATGTCGGCACTGACGGCGGCGCGCGGCGGCGAGATCATCGAGAAGCGCCTCGCCGGCGGCCGCCCGGTGCTCGGGATCTGCGTGGGGATGCAGGTGCTCTTCGAGCGCGGCGTCGAGCGCGGTGTCGAGAGCGAGGGCCTGGGGGAGTGGCCGGGGACGGTCGACCTGCTGCCCGCCGAGGTCGTGCCGCACATGGGCTGGAACACCGTCGACGTGCCGGCGGGCTCCCGCCTGTTCGACGGCATCGAGGACGAGCGCTTCTACTTCGTGCACTCCTACGGCGCCCGGGAGTGGACGCTGGACGTCATGCCCCCGTTCCCGCGTCCTGCGGTCACCTGGGCCGACCACGGCGGTCCGTTCATCGCGGCCGTCGAGAACGGGCCGCTCTCCGCGACGCAGTTCCACCCGGAGAAGTCCGGCGCCGCGGGCCTGCGGCTGCTCTCGAATTGGCTGGGCGGGCTCCGCACGAACTAGGATCGGCCGGTGGTCGGCGGCGCCCCAGGCGCCCCGGCCGCACCAGCTCCGAGACTGAGGATGACGATGAGCGAGTTCACCAAGGCCCCGGGCCTGGTCCTTCTCCCCGCGATCGACGTGGCCGGCGGCAAGGCCGTCCGCCTGACGCAGGGCGAGGCGGGCACCGAGACCAACTACGGCGACCCGATCGACGCGGCCGGCGACTGGGCCGACCAGGGCGCCGAGTGGATCCACCTCGTCGACCTCGACGCGGCCTTCGGCCGCGGCGACAACCACGGCATCATGAAGAAGGTCATCCGCCAGGTGAAGGGCGTCAACGTCGAGCTCTCCGGCGGCATCCGCGACGACCGCAGCCTCGAGTCGGCGCTGAACGCCGGTGCGAAGCGCATCAACCTCGGCACCGCCGCGCTGGAGAACCCGGAGTGGGCCGCCAGCGTCATCGCGCAGTACGGCGACCAGATCGCGGTCGGTCTCGACGTGCGCGGCACCACCCTCGCGGCCCGCGGCTGGACGAAGGAGGGCGGCGACCTCTGGCAGGTCCTCGAGCGCCTCGAGGAGGCCGGCTGCACCCGCTACGTCGTCACCGACGTGACGAAGGACGGCACCCTCAAGGGACCCAACCTCGAGCTGCTCGAGCAGGTCATGGCCCGCACGCACCGCCCCGTCATCGCCTCGGGCGGCATCTCGAACCTCGACGACATCGCGGCGCTGCGCGACCTCGTCCCGCAGGGCCTCGAGGGCGCGATCGTCGGCAAGGCGCTCTACGCCGGCGCCTTCACGCTCGCCGAGGCGCTCGACGTCGCCTCCGAGTGACCGGCTCGTCCTCGGGTGAGGGACGCGCGCTCCCCGCGCACCTGAGCGACTCGGCCGGCACCCCGTGGGCCGGCCGCCACTTCGAGCAGAGCGCGTCGACCGACGACGACGGCAGCGCACCCGAGGGCCTGGTCCGCGCGCTGCGCGCGTTCGGCGCGGGCGACGCGGGCCCGGAGGCGGTGGTCGACGCGTTGCGCGAGTCGCGCCTGCTCATCCCCCTGGTCGCGAAGCTCGGCGAGGAGGCCGAGGGCGTCGCGGGCCTGCGCGCCGACAAGTCGCAGGAGCTGTCGATCGTGACGGTCGCGGGTCCAGACGGCCGGACCGTGCTCCCGGTCTTCAGCGACGTCGAGGCGATGCGCCGCTGGGACCGGCTCGCACGTCCCGTCCCCGTCGACGGACGGCGGGCGGCGCTGGCCGCGGTGGCGGAGGAGACCGAGCTGATGGTCCTCGACCCCGCTTCGCCGCACGAGTTCGCCGTCCGCCGCCCCGCGCTCTGGGCGATCGCCGAGGGGTCGCCGTGGCGGCCGAGCCCGGCCGATCCGGAGGTCCTGGCCGCTCTGCGCGCCGGTGCCGCCGCGGAGGACGCCGTCGTCTCGCTCGACGTGCGGCCGGGCGATCCCGGTCAGCGGCTCACCGGTCCGGAGCTGGTCATCGTGCTGGAGCTGCAGCCCGGTCTCGATCGTGCGGCGCTCGGAGCGCTGGTCGCGCGGCTGGGCGAGCGCTGGGCCGCCGACGAGATCGTCGCCGCGAGGGTCGACTCGATGACCCTCCAGCTGGCGTCCGCTCCCGCCGCCTGAGCCGGCCCTCCGGGCTCAGGTGACCGGGCCGGTCCACTTCTCGCCCGGGCCCTTGCCGATCGGGTCGGCGATCGGCGAGGCCTCGCGGAAGGCGAGCTGCAGCGTCCGGAGCCCGTCGCGCAGGCTGCGCGCGTGCATGTCGCTGATGTCGGGCGCCCCAGCGGTGACGAGGCCGGCGAGGGCGTTGATCAGCTTGCGCGCCTCGTCGAGGTCGACCTGGGCGCCCGGCTCATCGGCGAGACCGCACTTCACGGCGGCGGCGCTCATCAGGTGCACCGCGGCGGTCGTGATGATCTCGACCGCAGGCACCTCGGCGATGTCGCGGGCGGCCTCCACATCGGAGGAGTCGTCGCCGAACCGTCGGGCGTAGTCGTCGTCGTGCTGAGCCATGGGTCCTTCGTTCGGTGGGACCGGCGCACGCGGGTGCCCCGAGGCGGTGCTGGAGCGGGGCGCCCGCGGTGGAGGGGGAGTGGCGGATGCCGCCTGCTGCCCTTCCGGCCGGAAGTCTGCTATGGTGATGCGGGCTCCGAGGCATGTCCTCGGTTCGAAAGTGGAGATTCTCCCACCCGCGCTTGACCGCTTCACTAGGTTACCGGGTCAGAAGCACTCCGCCTCCGGCAACGGGGGCAGGGCTGCGGTCCTCGAGACACGTCTCGGGGAGCGCGTCGAAGGGTGCAGCGCAGCGCGGTAGACGCGCTTCGCACAGGGAATCACCTCTCTCGGGATGCGCCGGACGAACACTCCGGCCGCAGAGCAGCAACTCACCGAGATCAGAGGAGAAACGCAATCAGCGATCCCCGTACCAACGACCGAATCCGCGTCCCCGAGGTCCGCCTCGTGGGTCCCGCCGGAGAACAGGTCGGCGTCGTGAAAATCGAGGTCGCCCTGCGACTCGCGCAGGACGCAGACCTGGATCTGGTCGAGGTTGCTCCCAACTCCAAGCCTCCCGTCGCCAAGATCATGGACTACGGGAAGTTCAAGTACGAGCAGGCCCAGAAGCTCAAGGAAGCCCGTCGCAACCAGGCGAACACGATCCTCAAGGAGGTCCGCTTCCGCCTGAAGATCGACAAGCACGACTACGAGACCAAGCGCAAGCGCGCCGAGGGCTTCCTGAAGGCCGGCGACAAGGTCAAGGCCATGATCCTGTTCCGCGGTCGCGAGCAGTCCCGCCCCGAGATGGGCGTGCGACTCCTGCAGCGCTTCGCGGAGGACGTGTCCGAGTTCGGCCAGGTCGAGTCCACCCCGACCATCGACGGTCGCAACATGGTGATGGTCATCGGCCCGCTGAAGAACAAGTCCGAGGCGAAGGCCGAGGCGAACGCCGTCCGCGCCGCTCGTCGCGAGGCCAACACCCCCGAAGAGGAAACGGCCGAGTCCGAATCCGTCTGATACTTCGCCGCCCCGTCCTCGGGGCCGGTGGACGCCCCGCTCGCGGGGCACCAGTTTCGCCCGCCGAGTGCGCGTGCGACGTCGACAAGGAGAGAACATGCCCAAGATGAAGACCCACTCGGGTGCCAAGAAGCGTTTCAAGGTCACGGGCTCCGGCAAGCTCATGAAGCAGCAGGCCGGTATGCGTCACAACCTGGAGTCGAAGTCCAGCGTCCGCACCCGTCGCCTGAACCAGGACCAGGTCCTCGCCCCGCAGGACGCCAAGGTCGCCAAGAAGCTTCTCGGCCTGTAGTCGACCACCACGGCAGCCCGCTGCCGTCGTAGTCCTCGACAACCGACCCGGATCGTAAGGAAGAAAGAGAAATGGCAAGAGTCAAGAGGGCGGTCAACGCCCACAAGAAGCGTCGCGTCATCCTCGAGCGCGCCAAGGGCTACCGCGGCCAGCGCTCGCGTCTGTACCGCAAGGCCAAGGAGCAGGTCACCCACTCCCTCGTCTACTCGTACCGCGACCGCCGCGCGAAGAAGGGCGAGTTCCGCCGCCTCTGGATCCAGCGCATCAACGCCGCGTCCCGCGCGAACGGCCTGACCTACAACCGCTTCATCCAGGGCCTCGCCCTGGCCGGCATCCAGGTCGACCGCCGCATCCTCGCCGACCTCGCGATCACCGAGCCGGCGACCTTCACCGCCCTCGTGGCGAGCGCGAAGGCCGCCCTGCCCGCCGACACCTCGGCCCCGAAGGCCGCGTAGTCCGCAGCACGTCTCCGAAGGGGGCCACGCCGAGAGGCGCGGCCCCCTTCGTCGTTCCCGCGGGTCCTCGTTCCCTCAGCTCGCCTTCCGGGCGGGCGACGTGTCGACCGGGCCCCGCGACGGAGCGCCGATAGGCTCGCCGCATGCTCGACAACCCCCGTTCTCCCCGTGTCCGCTCCGTCGCCAAGCTCACCCGGCGTCCGGCACGGCAGGAGTCGGGGCTCTTCCTCCTCGAGGGCCCGCAGGCCATGTCCGAGGCGCTCCGCTACCGTCCCGAGCTGCTGATGGAGTCGTTCGCGACCCCCACCGCGCTCGAGCGCCACCCCGAGATCGTCGCCGCGGCCGAGGAGGCCGAGGTCGAGATCGAGTACGTGACCGAGGACGTCCTCGACTCGATGGCCGACACCGTCACGCCGCAGGGCTTCGTGGCCGTCTGCCGGCAGTTCCCGACGTCGCTCAAGGACGTCGTCGCCTCCGAGCCGCGCCTCGTCGCCGTGCTGGAGGAGGTCCGCGACCCGGGCAACCTCGGCACGATCATCCGCGCGGCCGACGCCGCGGGCGCCGACGCCGTCGTGCTGACCGGCCGCTCCGTCGACCTCTACAACCCGAAGGTCGTCCGCTCCACCATGGGCTCGCTGTTCCACCTGCCCGTCGCGGTCGGCGCCGAACTGCCCGACGTGCTGCAGCGGCTGCGCTCCGCCGGGCTCAGGGCCGTCGCGGCCGATGTGAAGGGCGAGGGCCTGCTCGACGTGCGCGCCAGGGGCGACCTCGCGCAGCCCACGGTGTGGGTCTTCGGCAACGAGGCGCGCGGCCTCGAGGACGAGTCGCTCGAGCTGATGGACGGTGTCGTCGCCGTGCCGATCTACGGCGCCGCGGAGTCGCTCAACCTCGCCACCGCCGCCTCGGTCTGCCTCTACGAGAGCGCCTTCGCGCTCCGCTCCTGACGCGTCTGCGCGTCAGCAGTCTGAGACGTTTCAGCCCCGGACTGAGAGAACACCACCTCGGCGTGGTGCGAGGCTGGGAGCGAGCCTGAGTTGTTGCGCTCCGGTTAAGAATCCGCTCATGATTTGACCCGCCCATGCCCGTGTGATTCTCTGACGGAATGGAAGCACCCTCCCAGGCCGGGCGATCGTCCGCTGCCGCCCGCGAGCCCCTCGTCGTCCTCGACGGGGTTCAGAAGCACTACGGCGAGTTCCAGGCGCTGAAGGACATCGATCTGACGATCAACCGCGGCGAGGTGGTCGTGGTCCTCGGTCCCTCCGGGTCGGGCAAGTCGACGCTCTGCCGCACGATCAATCGCCTGGAGACGATCTCCGGCGGCACGATCTCGATCGACGGTCAAACGCTGCCGGAGGAGGGCAAGGGGCTCGCCGCGCTGCGCGCCGACGTCGGCATGGTCTTCCAGTCGTTCAACCTCTTCGCGCACAAGACGATCCTCGAGAACGTCACGCTCGGGCCGATCAAGGTCCGCAAGCTCTCGCGGAAGGCGGCCGAGGCGGAGGCGCAGGCGCTGCTCGACCGCGTCGGCGTCGGGCACCAGGCGGGCAAGACGCCCGCCCAGCTCTCCGGCGGTCAGCAGCAGCGCGTGGCCATCGCCCGCGCCCTGGCGATGAAGCCGAAGGTGATGCTCTTCGACGAGCCGACCTCGGCACTCGACCCGGAGATGATCAACGAGGTCCTCGACGTCATGGTCGGCCTCGCCGAGGAGGGCATGACGATGATCGTCGTCACCCACGAGATGGGCTTCGCCCGGAAGGCCGCCCACCGGGTCGTCTTCATGTCCGACGGCGAGATCCTCGAGGACACCGACCCCGAGTCGTTCTTCACCGCCCCGCGCACCGACCGGGCCAAGGACTTCCTCTCGAAGCTGATCACCCACTAGGTCACCGGCGCCGTGGCGGATCCCGCCCCGGCCGCCGTTCGACAGGTCGCCCCCCGAACCCCCGGGAGCGACCGGACATCGCCCGCTCCAGCGGGCCACACCCCAGGAAGGACGATCATGCGCACCAAGCTCATGTTCATGACCGCGGGACTCGCCGCAGCGGCCCTCACCCTCGCCGGCTGCGCCGGTGACTCCGGGACCGGCACCGGCTCCGACTCCGGCTCCGAGGGGAGCGGAGCGGCCTACGAGGTCGCCACCGACGTCACCCTCGAGGGCAGCCCGACCTTCGACGCCATGTCGGCGGACGACACCGTGACCATCGGCGTCAAGGAGGACCAGCCCGGTCTGGGCTACCTCGACGCCGCGACCGGTGAGCGCTCCGGCTTCGACATCGAGATCGCGAAGTGGGTCGCCGCGTCGCTCGGCTTCTCCGAGGAGCAGATCGACTACCAGCCGATCCCCTCGGCCAACCGCGAGGCCTCGATCGTGAACGGCGACATCGACTACTACGTCGGCACCTACTCGATCACCGACAAGCGCAAGGAGCAGGTCGGCTTCGCCGGACCCTACTTCGAGACCGGGCAGCAGCTGCTCGTCGCCGCGGACAACGACACGATCACCGGGCCGGACGACCTCTCGGCCGACACCACCGTGTGCTCCGCGACCGGCTCGACCCCGATCCAGAACATCCGCGCGAACTACCCCGAGGTCCCGCCCGTCGAGTTCGACACCTACTCGCAGTGCGTCGACGCCCTGGCCGACGGCCAGGTCGACGCGGTGACCACCGACGGCGCGATCCTGATCGGCTACGCCGCGCAGAAGCCCGACGAGCTGAAGGTCGTCGGCGAGCCCTTCAGCACCGAGCTCTACGGCATCGGCCTCGCGAAGGACGACACCGCCCTGCGCGGGTTCATCAACGAGATGCTGACCGACGGCGGTGACACCTGGAGCACGATCTACGACGAGACCCTCGGCCAGTCCGGCACCACGGTCGAGCAGCCCGCGGTCGACGCCTACTAGGCCGTCACCCCTGAGGAGTCCCGGGGCGGCGCGTCGCGCATCGCCCCGGGACCTCTCCTGCTCCACGCCGCACCGGCGACCGCTTCCACCTCTCCGATGAAAGGGCACGCAGCATGGATGTTCTCCTGAACAACCTCGACGTGTTCGTCCCCGCGTTCGGCAACACCCTGCTGCTGTTCGTCGTGTCGCTCGTCTTCGCCCTCCTCCTCGGCACCGTGGTCGGAGCGATGCGCGTCTCGCCCGTCCCGATCGCGCGAGCGGTCGGCACCGTCTACGTCAACACCATCCGGAACACGCCGCTGACGCTGCTGATGTTCTTCTTCGCCTTCGGCTATCCCAAGCTCGACCTGCCGGACGTCGGCTATACGAACCTCGCGATCACCGCGCTGAGCATCTACACGGCGACCTACGTGGCCGAGGTGCTCCGCTCCGGCATCAACACCGTGCCGATCGGCCAGGCCGAGGCGGCCCGCGCGATCGGCCTCGACTTCGGCCTCACGATGACCCAGGTGGTGCTGCCGCAGGCGTTCCGCTCGGTCATCCCGCCGCTGATGAGCGTGCTGATCGCCCTCCTCAAGAACACCACCGTCGCCGCCGGCTTCTCGGTCGCCGAGGCCGGGACGATCGTCCGCGTGCTCAACGAGCGCGGCGAGAACAGCCTCATCGTCGTGCTCTGGGTGGCGCTCGCCTTCGTGATCCTCGTCACCGGGCTCTCCCTCCTCCAACGCCAGCTCGAGAAGAAGTGGAGGGTCGCCCGATGAGCTCCGTCCTCTTCGACAACCCCGGACCCCGTGCGGTCGCCCGCAACCGCGTCATGGGCGCCGTCGTCCTGCTCGTCCTCGTCGCCCTGCTGGCCTTCGTGCTCTGGCGGTTCGCCGAGTCCGGGCAGTTCTCCGCGGCCAAGTGGCGCGCGTTCGGCTACCCGCTGGTCTGGCAGAGCATCGGCGCGGCGCTCGGGCAGACGCTCGCCGCCTTCGCCACAGCCGGCGTCGCGAGCATCGTGCTCGGCCTGCTGCTGGCGATCGGCCGTCTCTCCGACCGCCGCTGGATCAACATCCCGGTCACGCTCTTCATCGAGCTGTTCCGCGCCATCCCGGTCCTCATCCTGATGATGCTGATGTACTACGGGCTCCCGTTCGTCGGCCTCAAGCTGACGCCGTACCTCGCCGTGGTCATCGCACTGACGCTCTACAACGGCTCCGTCTTCTCCGAGATCTTCCGCGCCGGCATCGAGGCCCTCCCGCGCGGCCAGAAGGAGGCGGGCTACGCGATCGGCCTGCGCAAGGCGGGCGTCATGCGCCTCATCCTCTTCCCGCAGGCGATCCGCTCGATGCTGCCCGTGATCATCGCCCAGCTCGTCGTCGCCCTCAAGGACACGGCGCTCGGCTCGATCATCACCTACAACGAGCTGCTCTACTACGCCCGCTACCTCGGCAACCAGCCGAGCCTGGACAGCCCGATCATCCCCGCGGCCATCGTGGTCGGCGCCATCTACATCGGCATCTGCCTGATCCTCTCCGGCATCGCCAAGTGGGTCGAGATCCGCACGAAGAACGGCGGCCGCAAGGGCACCGGCCACCCGGCGGCCCGCGCGACCACCGACACCGCCCTGCTCGCCGCGCAGGACTGAACCCGATTGTGGGAATCGCCTGCGGCGATCCCCACCGCGGTCGGCTGCCGAGGCGGTCGCGACCTGCAGAGCGTCGCGCGTCCGGCAGGCGCGAATCGCTGTCACGCGATTCGGTGTCGAGTCGTCGGCATCGTCCGCGGCGATGTCGACCGCACTCGGCTCTCTGAGACGGTCGCGTTCCGCAGAGCGTCCTGCGTCCGCCTAGCGCGAATCGCTGGCACGCGATTCACACGTTCGCCTTGCGGGCGGTCGGCGATCTGCAGGGTTCCTGTTCGATATCCGTGCACATGCTGGTCGAGTAGCCCCGCAGGGGCGTATCGAGACCCACCGCTCCGCGAGGAGGACTGGCGGCCGCCGGTTCTGGCTCGGGCGGATCTCCATACGCCCGCGCCGCGGGCTACTCGATCAGCATGGAGACCGGCCGGATCCGGGATCGGCCGCGCTGACGGGCACAGACGTCCGCCCGCCCGGGCGAGCGGGCCGCGCGAGGCATCCCTACACTGGGGGATCGTGTCTGACAGCAACCCGATCACCGACGAGGCCGTCTCGGCGGCGACCGCGGAGGCGCTCACCGCGATCCGCGCGGCCGCCGATTCCGCCGCTCTGAAGGCGGCCCGCACCGCCCACCTCGGCGAGGGCTCGGCCCTCGCCCGATTGAACGCGCTGATGCGCTCCGTGCCGCCGGAGTTCAAGGCGGCGTCCGGCAAGCTCGTGGGCGGCGCCCGCAAGCAGGTCGGCGACGCGTACGCCGAGCGCGAGGCGGAGCTCGTCGAGGCCGAGCAGGCCGCGGCGCTCGACGCCGAGCGCGTCGACGTCACCGCCGGCGCCAGCTTCGTGCGCCAGGGCGCCCGCCACCCCCTCTCGCTCCTGCAGGAGTCGATCGCCGACGTGTTCGTCGGCATGGGCTGGGAGATCGCGGAGGGACCGGAGCTCGAGAACGAGTGGTTCAACTTCGACGCCCTCAACTTCGACGAGGACCACCCGGCCCGCGCGATGCAGGACACCTTCTTCGTCGATCCGGTCGAGTCGCACCTCGTGCTGCGCACCCACACCTCGCCGGTGCAGATCCGCTCGATGCTCGAGCGCACCCCGCCGATCTACGTGATCGCGCCCGGCCGCGTCTACCGCACCGACGAGCTCGACGCCACGCACACCCCGGTCTTCACGCAGTTCGAGGGCCTCGCCGTCGACCGCGGTCTGACGATGGCGCATCTGCGCGGCACGCTCGAGCACGTCGCCCGTCTCCTGTTCGGCGACGAGGCGAAGATCCGCCTGCGCCCCAACTACTTCCCCTTCACCGAGCCGAGCGCCGAGCTCGACATCTGGCACCCCACCTTCGTCGGCGGTGCCCGCTGGATCGAGTGGGGCGGCTGCGGGATGGTGAACCCGAACGTCCTGCGCTCCGTCGGCATCGACCCGGACGAGTACTCCGGCTTCGCCTTCGGGATGGGGATCGAGCGGACCCTGATGTTCCGCAACGACGTGAAGGACATGCGCGACATGGTCGAGGGCGACGTTCGCTTCAGCAAGCAGTACGGGATGGTGATCTGATGCGCATCCCGCTGAGCTGGCTGGGCGAGTACGTCGACCTCGAGCAGGGCGTCACGACCGAGGCCGTGCACGCGGCGCTCGTGTCGGTCGGCCTGGAGGAGGAGGACGTCCACCGTTTCGACGTCTCCGGCCCCGTCGTGGTCGGCGAGGTCCTCGACCTCGTCCCCGAGCCGCAGAAGAACGGCAAGACCATCAACTGGTGCACCGTCCGCGTCGCGCCCGAGGGGGAGCGCGCGGCCGACGGCGGCGACGACGTCCGCGGCATCGTCTGCGGTGCGCACAACTTCGCGGCCGGCGACAAGGTGGTGGTCTCGCTGCCCGGAGCCGTGCTGCCCGGGCCGTTCCCGATCTCGGCGCGGAAGACCTACGGGCACGTCTCCGACGGGATGATCGCGTCCACCCGCGAGCTCGGCCTCGGCGACGACCACGAGGGCATCCTCCGCCTGGCGAGCCTCGGCATCGACCCCGAGGTCGGCACCGACGCCATCGCGCTCCTCGGGCTCGACGACGCCGCGGTCGAGGTCAATGTGACCCCGGATCGCGGCTACGCCTTCTCGATCCGCGGCATCGCCCGCGAGTACGCCCACGCGACCGGCGCCGCCTTCCGCGACCCCGCGCTCGCGATCACCGCGCCCGAGCGGCTCGAGTCCGCGCCCGTCTTCCCCGTCGCGGTCGAGGACGAGGCTTCGATCCGCGGCCGCGTCGGCTCGTCCGTCTTCGTCACCCGCGTCGTCCGCGGCATCGATCCCTCGCTGCCGACGCCGCCGTGGATGATCGCGCGACTGCGCCTGGCCGGCGTGCGCTCGATCTCGCTGGTCGTCGACATCACCAACTACGTCATGTTCGAGCTCGGGCAGCCGCTGCACGGCTACGACCTCGAGCGCCTGGAGGGCGGCATCGTCGTCCGCCGCGCCCGCGCCGGTGAGACGCTCGAGACGCTCGACGGCCAGACCCGCCGCCTGCACCACGAGGACCTCCTGATCACGGACGACGGCGGTCCGATCGGGCTCGCCGGCGTGATGGGCGGCGCCCGCACCGAGATCACCGACACGACCGCCGACGTCCTGATCGAGGCCGCGAACTTCGACCCGGTCTCGATCGCGCGCACGGCCCGCCGGCACAAGCTGCCGAGCGAGGCGTCGCGCCGCTTCGAGCGCGGCGTGGACCCGCTGGTCGCGCCGGTCGCCGCCGCGCGCGCGGTGCAGCTGCTGGTCGAGCTCGCGGGCGGCACCGCGGACGAGCTCGGCTCGGTGCTCGCCGACGCGGGCGCGGCTGAGACGATCGAGCTGCCCGACGGCTACATCTCCGGCCTGATCGGCCTCGAGTACACGCCCGAGGAGATCCGCGGCGCCCTCGTGGAGATCGGCGCGAGCGTCGAGGCCGGGGGAGCGGGTCTGCTCGTCACTCCGCCGAGCTGGCGGCCCGACCTGACCGACCGCTCCACCCTCGCGGAGGAGGTCGCCCGGATCACCGGCTACGACCGCATCCCGTCGATCCTCCCCGTGGCGCCTCCCGGCCGCGGCCTCACGCCCGGGCAGCGCCTGCGCCGCACGGTCGCGCAGTCGCTCGCGGCCGCCGGGCTCACCGAGGTGCTGTCCTACCCGTTCCTCTCCCGCTCGATCAACGACCGCTTCGGCTCCGTCGACGGCGAGCCGGTGCAGCAGGTCTCGCTGGCGAATCCGCTGGACGCGACCGCGGGGCAGCTGCGGCTCTCTCTCCTGCCCGGACTCGTGCAGGTCGCGGCGCGCAACCGCTCGCGCGGCCTCGTCGACCTGGCCGTCTACGAGATGGGCTCGGTCTTCCTGCCGCAGGGCGACCGTCCGTTCGGCTCCGCGGGCCTGCCCCTCGCCGGCGCGCGTCCGTCCGCGGAGGTCGAGGCGGCGCTGAACGCGGGGATCCCGCGCCAGCCGCTGCACGTCGCCGCGCTGCTGACGGGCTCGGCCCTCGAGCGCCAGCCCGGCGTCGCCGCGCGTGACTTCGACTGGCGCGACGCACTCGACGTCGTGCGCGACGTCGCGGCCGCCGCGGGCGCGGAGCTGCAGATCCGGCAGGGCTCGCACGCCGCCCTGCACCCGGGACGCACGGCCGAGGTGCTGCTCGACGGCGCCGTGGTCGGCCACGCCGGTGAGCTGCTCCCGTCGCTCGCCGACGACCTCGACCTGCCGCACCGCGTGGCGGTGGTCGAGCTCGACCTCGATCCGCTGATCGCCCGCGCCGGCCGCCTCGTCGTCGCGCGCCCGGTCGGCGCGCTCCCCGCGGCGACCCAGGACCTCTCGCTGGTCGTCCCCGTGGCCGTCCCGGCGGCCGACCTGCAGGCCGCCGTGGCGGAGGGAGCCGGCGAGCTGCTCGAGGCGATCCGCCTGGTCGACGACTACCGCGGCGCGGGCGTCCCCGAGGGCTCGAAGTCGCTCACCTTCGCGCTGCGCTTCCGCGCCGCCGACCGCACCCTGACCGCCGCCGAGGCCAGCTCGGCGAAGGAGAGCGGCACCGCGCTCGCCGCCGAGCGCTTCGGCGCGTCGCCGCGCGAGTGAGCGGACGGCCGCCGGTTCCGGCCGGCGGCCGCCCGTCGCGATCGGGCGAGGGCGGGTCCCGCCAGCGACTAGGCTCTCGGGCATGACTTTTTCCGTGGCGGTGGCCGGAGCGAGCGGGTACGCGGGCGGCGAGCTGCTCCGCCTGCTCGCCGATCACCCCGAGTTCGAGGTGCGCACGGTCACGGCGCACTCGAACGCCGGCCAGCCCCTCGCCGCGGTGCAGCCGCACCTGCGCTCGCTGCGCCGACTCGAGCTCGTCGACACGACGACCGAGAACCTGGCGGGCCACGACGTCGTCTTCCTCGCCCTGCCGCACGGCAAGTCCGGCGAGATCACCGCGACGCTCCCCGATAACGTCCTCGTCGTCGACTGCGGCGCCGACCACCGGCTGACGGACGAGCAGGACTGGGCGGAGTACTACGGCGGCGACTTCGCCGGCGCCTGGCCCTACGGCCTGCCCGAGCTGATGCTGGCCGGCTCCGGCCGGCAGCGCGACGTGCTGGCGGGGGTCCGCCGCATCGCCGTGCCGGGCTGCAACGTCACCGCCATCACGCTCGGCCTCGCGCCGGGCCTGCACGCCGGCGTGATCGAGGCCGCCGACCTCGTCTCCGTCCTCGCGGTCGGCCCGTCCGGTGCCGGCAAGAGCCTGCGCACCGACCTGCTGGCGAGCGAGCTGCTCGGCTCCGCCCACGCCTACGGCATCGGCGGCGGGCACCGCCACAACCCGGAGATCCGGCAGAACCTCGCGCTCGCCGGTGCCGGCCCCGTCTCGATCTCGTTCACGCCGATCCTGGTGCCGATGTCGCGCGGCATCCTCGCGACCTCGACCGCGCGCCTCGCACCGGGGGTCTCCGCGCGAGACGTGCGCGAGGCCTGGGAGTCGGCCTACGCCGACGAGCCCTTCGTCCAGCTGCTGCCGGAGGGGGCCTTCCCGCGCACCGCGGACACCGTCGGCGCCAACACCGCGCTGATCGGCCTCGCCGTGGACGAGCGCGCCGGCCGCGTCGTCGTGATCACCGCCCTCGACAACCTCGTCAAGGGCACCGCCGGCGCCGCGATCCAGTCGACCAACATCGCCCTGGGCCTCCCCGAGACCCTCGGCCTGAGCACGAACGGAGTGGCGCCGTGAGCATCACCGCCGCAGCCGGATTCGCCGCGGCCGGGGTCGTCGCCGGCCTGAAGTCGACCGGCGCCCGCGACCTCGCCCTCGTGCACAACCTCGGTCCGCTGCAGAACGCGGCGACGGTCTTCACCAGCAACCGCTGCAAGGCGAATCCGGTGCTCTGGAGCGAGCAGGTGATGCGCGACGGCGTCGTCTCGGCGATCGTGCTCAACTCCGGCGGGGCCAACTGCTACA
Source organism: Rathayibacter sp. VKM Ac-2804 (assembly GCF_009866655.1). Classification (NCBI taxonomy): domain Bacteria; kingdom Bacillati; phylum Actinomycetota; class Actinomycetes; order Micrococcales; family Microbacteriaceae; genus Rathayibacter; species Rathayibacter sp. VKM Ac-2804. Next base: position 2,847,135 of record NZ_CP047420.1, on the reverse strand, counting down.
CCGGTGCCGCGGGCTTCCAGGTCACCCACGGCACGGCCGAGGCCGTGGCCGGGAGCCTGGGCGTCTCCGCGGGCGACGTGCTGGTCTGCTCCACCGGCCTCATCGGCGACCAGCTCGACCTCGGCAAGCTCACGGCCGGGGTGACCGAGGCGTCGGCCGCGCTCCCCGGCGCGACCGGCCCCGAGGCCGGCGAGGCGGCGGCCCGCGCGATCATGACGACCGACACCGTGCCGAAGCAGGCGAGCGTCCGCTCCGAGCAGGGCTGGACCGTCGGCGGAATGGCCAAGGGCGCCGGGATGCTCGCGCCGGGGCTCGCGACGATGCTCGTGGTGATCACGACCGATGCGGTCCTCGACTCCGCCGAGCTCGACACCGCGCTCCGCGCGGCGACCCGGGTCACCTTCGACCGCCTCGACTCCGACGGCTGCATGTCGACGAACGACACCGTCGCGCTGCTCGCCAGTGGCGCGAGCGGTGCGACTCCCGAGCACGCCGACTTCACCGCCGCGCTCACCGACGTCTGCCGCGATCTCACGCTCCAGCTCCAGGCCGACGCCGAGGGGGCCGCGCACGACGTGGCGATCCGCGTGCTGAACGCCGCGACCGAGGACGAGGCCGTCGTCGTCGCCCGCGCGGTCTCGCGGAGCAACCTCTTCAAGGCCGCGATCTTCGGCAACGACCCGAACTGGGGCCGGGTGCTGGCCGCGGTCGGCACCACCGACGCGCAGTTCGATCCCTACGGGATCGATGTCGCGATGAACGGCGTGCAGGTCTGCCGGGCCGGCGAACCCGACGAGAGCCGCGACCTGGTCGACCTCGCCCCGCGCAAGGTCTCGGTCGACATCGATCTGCACGCCGGGGACGCCACGGCGACGATCTGGACCAACGACCTCACCCACGACTACGTCCACGAGAACTCGGCGTACTCCAGCTGATGAGCGCCGAGAACCCGGTGAGCACCGACGATCCGACCGAGGCCGAGACCCTCGCGCTGCGCGACGCCGTGGCCGTCAAGGCCGGCACCCTGATCGAATCGCTGCCCTGGCTGCAGCGGTTCCACGGCAGGACGATGGTGATCAAGTTCGGCGGCAACGCCATGGTGTCGGAGGAGCTCCAGCGCGCCTTCGCGCAGGACATCGTCTACCTGCACTACGCCGGCATCCGTCCGGTCGTCGTGCACGGCGGCGGCCCGCAGATCTCGGCGATGCTCGACCGGCTCGGCATCGCCAGCGAGTTCCGCGGCGGCTACCGGGTGACCAGTCCCGAGGCGATGGACGTCGTGCGGATGGTGCTCACCGGCAGCATCAGCCGCGACATCGTCCGGCGGATCAACGAGCACGGGCCGCTGGCCGCCGGGATCTCCGGTGAGGACGCCGGGCTCTTCGTCGGCCGTCGTCGCGGCGTCGTGTTGGACGGGGTCGAGCACGACCTGGGCCTCGTCGGCGACGTGATCTCCGTCGATCCCGCCGCCGTCCTCGCCCAGCTCGACGCCGGCCGGATCCCGGTCGTCTCCTCGATCGCGCCCGACTCCGACGACCCGACGCAGTCGCTGAACGTGAACGCCGACGCCGCCGCGGCAGCGCTCGCCGTCGCCGTCGGCGCCGAGAAGCTCGTGATCCTCACCGACGTCCCCGGGCTGTACGCCGACTGGCCCGACCGCGACTCCCTCGTGTCGCACATCGCCTCCGACGAGCTCGCGGCCCTGCTGCCCTCGCTCGAGTCGGGGATGATCCCCAAGATGACGGCGTGCCTCGACGCGGTGCTCGGCGGGGTGCCGAAGGCCGCGATCATCGACGGCCGCGTCCCGCACTCGATGCTGCTCGAGGTCTTCACCTCCGAGGGCGTCGGCACCGAGGTCGTCGCCTCAGCCGATCCTCGCGACCGGGAGCGAACGTCGGGCCGCTGACCACCAGCGGCCCCGGCTCCGAGCGCCACCCCGACCGGGTGCGCGCACCGACGGCCCTCCCGGCCGGACCGCTTCTGCTCGAAAGGCTCGACATGTCCACCGACACCGCTACCAGCGCCTCCGCGCCCGAAGTGCCTTCCTCCGCACCGGCCGTGGAGGCCGCCTCCGACCGCACCGCCGAGGCGCGCGACCGCTACGCCGCCGCGATGATGCAGACCTTCGCCGCCCCGCTCGCCGTGCTCGAGCGCGGTGAGGGCTGCCGGGTCTGGGACGTCGACGGCCGCGAGTACCTCGACTTCCTCGGCGGGATCGCCGTGAACTCCCTCGGCCATGCGCACCCGGTCTTCGTCGAGGCCGTGACCTCCCAGGCCGGCGCGCTCGCGCACGTCTCCAACTATTTCGCCACCGCCCCGCAGATCCGGCTGGCCGAGAAGCTCCGCGAGCTCACCGGCGCGGGCGAGGCGGGCCGCGTCTACTTCGCGAACTCCGGCACCGAGGCGAACGAGGCGGCCTTCAAGCTCGCCCGCCTGCACGGGGCCGGCGGCCGGCACCGCATCCTGGCGCTGCAGAACGCCTTCCACGGGCGCACGATGGGCGCCCTGGCGATGACCGGCAAGGCCGCGATGCGCGCGCCGTTCGAGCCGATGCCCGGTGGAGTGGAGCACGTCGAGGCGACGATCGAGGCCCTCGAGGCCGCGATCGACGAGTCGGTCGCCGCGCTGATCGTCGAGCCGATCCAGGGTGAGGCGGGCGTCATCCCGCTGCCGGACGGCTTCCTGGAGCGTGCCCGTGAGCTCACGCTCGAGCACGGTGTCCTGCTGATCGTCGACGAGATCCAGACCGGGATCGGCCGCACCGGCAGCTGGTTCGCCTACCAGCGGGCCGGCATCCTGCCCGACGCGATCACCTTGGCCAAGGGCCTCGGCGGCGGCTTCCCGGTCGGCGCCCTGGTCACCTTCGGCGCGGCCTCCGAGCTGCTGCAGAAGGGCCACCACGGCAGCACCTTCGGCGGCAACCCGCTCGCGACCGCGGTCGCCGGCGCGGTGATCGGCGAGATCGAGCGCGCCGATCTGCTCCGGAACGCCCGGGAGCGCGGCGCGCAGCTGACCGGGGGCGTGCTCGGCCTCGGCTCACCGCTGATCGCCGGCGTGCGTGGCGCCGGTCTTCTGCTCGGCATCGCGCTCAGCGAACCCGTCGCCGCCCGGCTCGCGGCCACCGCGATGGCGGAGGGACTCATCGTCAACGCGCCGAACGAGTCCAGCATCCGGATCGCGCCGCCCCTGATCATCACCGCCGCCGACGTCGACGAGTTCGTCGCCCGCTTCGGCCGCGCGGTGCAGGCGCTCGACGCCTGAACGACCCGACCTCCTTCCCCGATCGAAAGCGAACCGCAGCCGTGACCCGCCACTTCCTCCGCGACGACGACATCACCCCCGCCGAGCAGGCCGAGATCCTCGACCTCGCCCTCGAGCTCAAGCGCGACCGCTTCTCGCGCACCCCGCTCGCCGGCCCGCAGACCGTCGCGGTCATCTTCGACAAGTCCTCCACCCGCACCCGGGTGTCCTTCGCCGTCGGCATCGCCGATCTCGGCGGAAGCCCGCTGATCATCTCGACCGCGAGCAGCCAGCTCGGCGGCAAGGAGACCGCGTCGGACACCGCGCGCGTGCTCGAGCGCCAGGTCGCGGCCATCGTCTGGCGCACCTACGCGCAGTCCGGGCTGGAGGAGATGGCGGCGGGCACCCGCGTCCCCGTCGTCAACGCGCTCTCGGACGAGTTCCACCCCTGCCAGCTGCTCGCCGACCTGCTGACGATCCGCGAGCACCGCGGTCGCCTCGCCGGGCTCACGCTGACCTTCTTCGGCGACGGCGCGAGCAACATGGCGCACTCCTACCTGCTGGCCGGCGCGACGGCGGGGATGCACGTCCGGATCGTCTCGCCCGCGGACTACGCTCCCGACCCGGCCGTGCTCGCGGACGCCCAGCGCATCGCGGCCACCACCGGCGGCTCGGCCACCACCACGACCGACCCGGCCGCGGGTGCCGCCGGCTCGGACATCGTGATCACCGACACCTGGGTCTCGATGGGCAAGGAGGAGGAGAAGGCCGCACGGGTCGCCACCTTCCGCGACTACCGGGTCGACTCCGACACGATGGCGGCCGCCGCCTCCGACGCGCTCTTCCTGCACTGCCTGCCCGCCGACCGCGGCTACGAGGTGACCGCCGAGGTCATCGACGGGCCGCAGAGCGTGATCTGGGATGAGGCGGAGAACCGCCTGCACGCCCAGAAGGCCCTGCTGGTCTGGCTCCTCGAGCGCGCCGGCACCCCCGACGCCGCTCAGTAGACTCGACAGCCGACCCCGAGGAGAACCATGACGGAACGACCCTCCGCCCGCGCGGGCGAGGCCGGCGCGCTCTGGGGAGGCCGGTTCGCCGGCGGCCCGTCACCCGAGCTGGCCGCGCTCTCGAAGTCGACGCACTTCGACTGGCAGCTCGCCGAGTACGACATCGCAGGCTCCCGCGCGCACGCCCGTGCCCTCGCGACCGCCGGCTACCTCGACGACGCCGAGCTGACCGGGATGCTCGACGCGCTCGAGCGCCTGCGCTCAGCGGTGGTCGAGGGCCGCTTCACCGCGGACGACGCCGACGAGGACGTGCACGGAGCGCTCGAGCGCGGCCTGATGCTCGAGGCGGGCCCGGAGCTCGGCGGCAAGCTGCGCGCCGGGCGCTCGCGCAACGACCAGATCGCGACCTTCGTGCGGATGTACCTCCGCGACCACGCCGCGGTCATCGCCGAGCTGGTGGTGCAGCTGATCGATGCGATCGCCGCGCAGGCGTCGGCGCACCCCGCGGCGATCATGCCGGGCCGCACGCATCTGCAGCACGCGCAGCCGGTCCTGCTCGCGCACCACCTGCTCGCGCACGCCTGGGCGCTGCTGCGCGACCTCGAGCGCCTCCGCGACTGGGCGGTCCGTGCCGACGTGTCGCCGTACGGCTCCGGTGCGCTCGCCGGCTCGACCCTCGGACTCGACGCGGGGGCGGTCGCGCGCGAGCTCGGCTTCGCCGCGAGCGTGCCCAACTCGATCGACGGCACCGCGAGCCGCGACCTCGTCGCCGAGTTCGCCTTCGTGAGCGCGATGATCGGCATCGACGTCTCGCGGATCGCGGAGGAGATCATCCTCTGGAACACGCGCGAGTTCGCCTTCGTCACCCTCGACGACGGCTACTCGACCGGGTCGTCGATCATGCCGCAGAAGAAGAACCCCGACATCGCCGAGCTCGCCCGCGGCAAGGCGGGTCGGCTGCTCGGCAACCTGACAGGCCTGCTCGCGACGCTGAAGGCGCTCCCGCTCGCGTACAACCGCGACCTGCAGGAGGACAAGGAGCCGGTCTTCGACTCGGTGACCACGCTCGAGGTGCTCCTCCCCGCGTTCAGCGGGATGATCGCCACGCTGACCTTCCACACCGACCGGATGGCCGAGCTCGCCCCGCAGGGCTTCTCGCTCGCGACCGACGTCGCCGAGTGGCTGGTGAAGAAGCACGTGCCGTTTCGAGACGCGCACGAGATCACCGGCGAGCTGGTCAAGCTCGCCGAGACGCGCGGCCTCGGCCTCGAGGACCTCGACGACGAGGCGCTGCGCTCGGTATCGCCGCTGCTGACGCCCGACGTCCGCTCGGTGCTCAGCATCGAGGGCTCGGTCGCCAGCCGCGACGGCGTCGGCGGCACCGCACCCGACCGCGTGGCCGAGCAGCTCGCGCAGCTGACCGAGCGCGTGCGGGTCGTCCGATCCGCCCTCCGCGGGGACGCGTCGTGACCCTTCAGGGTCCGCCCGGCGACGACGGCCGTCCGCCGCTGCCGCCGTGGCAGCAGCGGACCCTCGTCGTCGTCGCGGGGGTCGTGATCATCGCGGTGATCATCGTCACCGTGGTCTCGGGCCAGAGCTTCTTCTAGGGATGCCGCAGCCGATCGACCTGTCGCGCTCGGCCCTCGAGGTCGCTCCCGATCTGCTCGGAGCGGTGCTGCTGCACCGCACCGACGAGGGCGTCGTCGGCGTCCGGCTGACCGAGGTCGAGGCGTACCTCGGACTCGGCGAGGACCCCGGATCGCACGCGCACCGGCGCCGGTCGCCGCGGAACGCGCCGATGTTCGACGAGCCGGGCACGGTCTACGCGTACTTCAGCTACGGCATGCACACCTGCGTGAACCTGGTCTGCTCGCCGGCGGGCACGGCGTCGGCGGTGCTGCTGCGCGCCGGCGAGATCGTCGCGGGGGAGGAGCTCGCGCTGCTCCGCCGAGGTCCGGTCCGCCCGAGGGACCTCGCCCGCGGTCCGGCGCGGCTCGCGAAGGCGCTCGGGGTGACCCTCGCGGAGTCGGGCGATCCGATGTCGGCGGCCTTCGAGCTGCTGCCGCGCGAGGCGCCGGTGGCGATCGAGGCGTCCGCGCGCACCGGGGTCTCCGGCGAAGGAGGGGGCGACGCCTTCCCCTGGCGGTTCTCGATCTCCGGCGACCCGACGGTCTCGCCGTACCGGCGTGCGGTCGTCCGCCGTCGCGCGGAGTCGGGCGGCGGTCAGCCCGCGAGGTAGAGGCGCGCGAGGATCCCGAGCGCTGCGGACCAGGCGAGGCTGGCGAGCGTGCCGATGATGAAGCGCTCGCGTGCCTCCGGGGACGCCAGCTCGCTGAAGCGGCCGACGCCCTTGACGGCGACGATCACGGCGACGCCCTCCGGCAGACCGCTGAGCAGGGCGCCGGCGGTGGCGATCCGCTCGAGCACGCCGATGGTGGTGCCGCCGCGCAGCACCTCGATCGGCTGGCCGATCGCGGACGGAGCGACCCCGGGGGTGCCGGGGCGCTGAGCGGCGGCGATCATGATGCCGCCGTGCGCGCCGCTGCGGGAGTCGGTGGTCGCGAGATCGAGGGTGAGCAGGACCACCGGCCCGCCGCCGAGGACCGCGAGTGCGAAGGCGAGCACCACGACGGCGAGAGCGAGCGCCGGGGGAGCGGAGGCACCGGCCACGCCGGTCAGCAGGAAGGCGGCGGCCGCGGCGCCGATGCTGATCCAGCCGAGCGAGGGGCGGCGCAGGCGCACCGCGAGGACGGCGCCCGCGACTCCGGCCAGGAGCACCAGGAGCACGCCGGTCCAGGAGGCGGACTGGGCGGCGACGGCGAAGGTCTCGGGCAGTGCGGTGCGGAGTGCCGTCATCGGGGTGTCCTCTCGGAAGCGGGTGCGGAAGCGGAAGGGGCGCTGGTCTCAGTGGAGCCCTGCGCCGACGGGTCGGCGCTCGCCGCCGCGTCGGGGTCGAGCGTACGGTCGACCACCGTCAGCAGCCGGGCGAGGGCGTCCCGTGCCGGTCCGTCGGCGCGCGCGCTCGCGGTCCGCACCCGGAGGCTGACCGCCTGGGGGGAGACGGCGAGACGCTCGGCCGCCTCCTTCTGCGAGAGCCCCGCGTCCAGGAGGTCGACGATCTCCCAGCCGGCCGGGGTCCGCGAGTCCCGGAGGTGGAGCAGCGGATCGAACAGAGCCTGGGCGTCGCCGACCGAGGGGAAGGCGTCCTCGGGGGAGTCGGCGCCGGCGTGGTCCGCGCCGGGGGAGTCGGGGTCGAGGGAGAAGCGGGTCGCCCGTCCCTTCGCCGCCTCGACCGCGCGACGCGCCGCGAAGTACGCCGCTCCGCGGGCGGCACGGGTGGTCCGGGGCAGCGGCCGCTCGATCGCGCCGATGCCGAGGCCGATGCTCCAGTGCCCGGAGCGGTGGAGCGCGAGGACCACGGACACGACGGCCTCGGCGCGGTCGAGCACGAACTGGAACTCGTCGCCCGCGGTGCGCTCGGGAGGGAGCACGAAGGACGACGCCTCCGATTCGAGCAGAGCGGTGATCGCCTGCTCGACCCGGTCGTCGTCGTGACGACTGTCGCGTTGATCGGCGGTGATGACGAACACGATGACCTCCTCGATCAAGTATCAGGGCTTGATGCCTCGAGATCAAGCTCCCGGACTTGATCCCGCGCTGAGCGCGCCGTCGGCCTCGCGCTACCCTGGACGGGTGACCGATCAGGACTCCCGCGGATCCGCGACCATCCCGTCGCTCGATCCCTCGTTCGAGAACGTCTGGGACGAGCTCGTCTGGCGTGGCGCGATCCACGTGTCGACCGACGCGGCAGCGCTGCGCGAGCTCCTCGCCGGAGACCCGATCACCTACTACTGCGGCTTCGACCCGACCGCGCCGAGCCTGCACCTGGGCAACCTGGTGCAGCTGATCGTGCTCCGCCGGCTCCAGCTCGCCGGGCACCGGCCCCTCGGTCTCGTCGGCGGATCGACGGGCCTCATCGGAGATCCGCGGCCGACGGCGGAGCGGACGCTCAACTCCCGCGAGACGGTGGTCGAGTGGGTGTCCCGCCTGCAGGCGCAGGTGTCGCGGTTCCTCTCGACCGAGGGGGAGAACCCGCTGCGGCTGGTGAACAACCTGGACTGGACGGCGCCGATGTCGGCAATCGACTTCCTCCGGGAGATCGGCAAGCACTTCCGCGTGGGCACGATGCTCAAGAAGGACGCGGTCAGTGCACGCCTGAACTCCGACGCGGGGATCAGCTACACCGAGTTCAGCTACCAGATCCTGCAGGGACTGGACTACCTCGAGCTCTACCGCCAGTACGGCTGCGTCCTGCAGACGGGTGGCAGCGACCAGTGGGGCAACCTCACCAGCGGGACCGATCTGATCCACCGGACGGAGGGGGTCTCGGTGCACGCCATCGGGACGCCGCTGGTGATGAACTCCGACGGGACGAAGTTCGGCAAGAGCGAGGGCAACGCCGTCTGGCTCGACCCGTCGCTCACCAGCCCGTACGCGTTCTACCAGTTCTGGCTCAACACCGACGACCGCGACGTGGCGGCCCGGCTGAAGACCTTCACCTACCTGCCGCGCACCGAGATCGAGCGGCTCGAGCAGGCGAGTGTGGAAGCACCGTTCAAGCGGGAGGCGCAGCGCGCGCTCGCGAGCGAGGTCACCACTCTCGTGCACGGGGAGGCGGTGACGGCCTCGGTGATCGCGGCCTCCTCGGCGCTCTTCGGTCGCGGGTCGCTGGAGGGCATCGACGCGGGGATCCTGCGGGGGGCGCTCCAGGCGGTGACGACGGTCGAGGCGACCGCGTCGACCCCGGTGGTGCAGGCCTTCGTGGAGGCCGGACTCGTCGCGAGTCTCGGCGAGGCCCGCCGGGCGATCGGCCAGGGCGGTCTCTCGGTGAACAACACCGCGGTGTCGGACGACGCCGCCGTGCTCGGCGACCTCCCGCTGATCGACGGGATCGCCGTGCTGCGCCGCGGCAAGAAGAGCTTCGCCGGCGCCTTCATCTCCTGACGGGAGTCCGATCCGCCCCGCGAGGAGCCCGGATCGCGACACGCCCGGGCGACGAGCGATTTGCAGGGCCGCGAAACCTCGACGTAATGTAACTCCTCGTCAGCCCAAAGGAGCGGACAGCGAGAGTCGGATGCAGAGCATCGTGACCCGCCGGCCCCCCTCAAGCGATGACCATCCCCTCGCTCCCAAGCCTGTTAGAGATTCGTCTCTTGATGGCGGAGGATCGCGAGCGTAAGATGCAAAGCCTCCGCGGGACCCAGGTCCTCGGCTTCGGTGCACGGCCTCGGCTGCGCACGATGACGGCGAGACGATCTCCGGATCCGACGCCGAGCATCACGAAGACGCCGACTTGACACGGCCTGCGGATGTGCTAAGTTAGTCGAGTTGCCACGGAGGCGATCGGGACTTCGGTTCTGATAAGCCTACCCGGTCTCGGCGACACGAACAAATCGAACGTCCCGCCTGAATCAGGCCGGCTCTCGGTACAACATCTTCGATCACTTCCGTTGTGAAGCACCTCTTCAGGTGTGGAGGCGGGATGTGTCCGATTCTTGAGAACTCAACAGCGTGCACTATGTTCAATGCCAAATTTATAACCCCGTCCGGGTCTTGTGATCCGGTTGGGTTCCTTTGGAAATTGATGTCAGTAATGATGTCTTATTTGCTAGAGGTCAAACTTGAGTGCCTTCCTTTCGGGGTTGGTGTTCGTAATTTTTTTACGGAGAGTTTGATCCTGGCTCAGGACGAACGCTGGCGGCGTGCTTAACACATGCAAGTCGAACGATGAAGCCCAGCTTGCTGGGTGGATTAGTGGCGAACGGGTGAGTAACACGTGAGTAACCTGCCCTTGACTCTGGGATAAGCGCTGGAAACGGCGTCTAATACCGGATACGACCTGCCCCGGCATCGGGTGCGGGTGGAAAGTTTTTCGGTCAAGGATGGACTCGCGGCCTATCAGGTAGTTGGTGAGGTAATGGCTCACCAAGCCGACGACGGGTAGCCGGCCTGAGAGGGTGACCGGCCACACTGGGACTGAGACACGGCCCAGACTCCTACGGGAGGCAGCAGTGGGGAATATTGCACAATGGGCGAAAGCCTGATGCAGCAACGCCGCGTGGGGGATGACGGCCTTCGGGTTGTAAACCTCTTTTAGTAGGGAAGAAGGGCTTCGGCTTGACGGTACCTGCAGAAAAAGCACCGGCTAACTACGTGCCAGCAGCCGCGGTAATACGTAGGGTGCAAGCGTTGTCCGGAATTATTGGGCGTAAAGAGCTCGTAGGCGGTTTGTCGCGTCTGCTGTGAAAACCCGAGGCTCAACCTCGGGCCTGCAGTGGGTACGGGCAGACTAGAGTGCGGTAGGGGAGAATGGAATTCCTGGTGTAGCGGTGGAATGCGCAGATATCAGGAGGAACACCGATGGCGAAGGCAGTTCTCTGGGCCGTTACTGACGCTGAGGAGCGAAAGCGTGGGGAGCGAACAGGATTAGATACCCTGGTAGTCCACGCCGTAAACGTTGGGAACTAGATGTGGGGACCTTTCCACGGTCTCCGTGTCGCAGCTAACGCATTAAGTTCCCCGCCTGGGGAGTACGGCCGCAAGGCTAAAACTCAAAGGAATTGACGGGGGCCCGCACAAGCGGCGGAGCATGCGGATTAATTCGATGCAACGCGAAGAACCTTACCAAGGCTTGACATATACCGGAAACTTCCAGAAATGGTTGCCCCGCAAGGTCGGTATACAGGTGGTGCATGGTTGTCGTCAGCTCGTGTCGTGAGATGTTGGGTTAAGTCCCGCAACGAGCGCAACCCTCGTTCTATGTTGCCAGCACGTCATGGTGGGAACTCATAGGAGACTGCCGGGGTCAACTCGGAGGAAGGTGGGGATGACGTCAAATCATCATGCCCCTTATGTCTTGGGCTTCACGCATGCTACAATGGCCGGTACAAAGGGCTGCGATACCGTAAGGTGGAGCGAATCCCAAAAAGCCGGTCTCAGTTCGGATTGAGGTCTGCAACTCGACCTCATGAAGTCGGAGTCGCTAGTAATCGCAGATCAGCAACGCTGCGGTGAATACGTTCCCGGGCCTTGTACACACCGCCCGTCAAGTCATGAAAGTCGGTAACACCCGAAGCCAGTGGCCTAACCGCAAGGAGGGAGCTGTCGAAGGTGGGATCGGTGATTAGGACTAAGTCGTAACAAGGTAGCCGTACCGGAAGGTGCGGCTGGATCACCTCCTTTCTAAGGAGCATCTGGACACCATGCGTTCTTGAACGTAGAGGTTGTTCCAGGCGCCAGATCAAAGCGAATGTCTTTGCTGGTAGCTCATGGGTGGAACATTGAACTGGGTGCAGGAAGAGATTCGTCTCGTGTCAGTACAGCCTTCGGGTTGGGAACGCACGAGCGGGTGGGCTACTGCACATGCACGCTGTTGGGTCCTGAGGGACCGGGCCGGCTGCTTCCTTCGGGGAGTGGCTGGATCTCGACTCTCCTGGATCCTTTTTCCACGCCTGGGTGTGTGGGGGAGGGATACCGCCCGTATTTTGAGAACTACACAGTGGACGCGAGCATCTTAGACTCGGGCAGCCTTTGCGGGTTGTTCGGGTCGACAAGATTCGCAAGGAGCAGCCTTCGGGTTGTGTTCTTGCCAATCATTGGATCTGCAACTTTTCGAGTTGTGGTTTCTTAAACTCATGTGATTTTCAAGTTTTTAAGAGCAAACGGTGAATGCCTTGGCATCTGGAGCCGAAGAAGGACGTCGTAATCTGCGATAAGCCTCGGGGAGCTGATAAACGAGCTGTGATCCGAGGATTTCCGAATGGGGAAACCCCGCCAGGCCCCTTGTGGTGACCTGGTGACTCCCGCCTGAATATATAGGGCGGGTAGAGGGAACGTGGGGAAGTGAAACATCTCAGTACCCACAGGAAGAGAAAACAACAGTGATTCCGTCAGTAGTGGCGAGCGAACGCGGAAGAGGCTAAACCGAATCATGTGTGATACCCGGCAGGGGTTGCATGGTCGGGGTTGTGGGACTTTTCGTTGTGTTCTGCCGAGCACTGAACGTTACAGCGCATCATAGACGAACAGGTTTGAATGCCTGGCCAGAGCGGGTGCGAGCCCCGTAGTCGAAATGGTGTTATGGCGTGAAGAGTATCCCAAGTAGCACGGGGCCCGAGAAATCCCGTGTGAATCTGTCAGGACCACCTGATAAGCCTAAATACTCCCAGATGACCGATAGCGGACAAGTACCGTGAGGGAAAGGTGAAAAGTACCCCGGGAGGGGAGTGAAATAGTACCTGAAACCGTTTGCTTACAAACCGTCGGAGCTCCCATGTTGGGGTGACGGCGTGCCTTTTGAAGAATGAGCCTGCGAGTTAGTGCTCTGTGGCGAGGTTAACCCGTGTGGGGCAGCCGTAGCGAAAGCGAGTCCGAATAGGGCGATTCAGTCGCAGGGTCTAGACCCGAAGCGAAGTGATCTATCCATGGCCAGGTTGAAGCGACGGTAAGACGTCGTGGAGGACCGAACCCACTTCAGTTGAAAATGGAGGGGATGAGCTGTGGATAGGGGTGAAAGGCCAATCAAACTTCGTGATAGCTGGTTCTCTCCGAAATGCATTTAGGTGCAGCGTTGCGTGTTTCTTGCCGGAGGTAGAGCTACTGGATGGCCGATGGGGCCCAAAAGCTTACTGACGTCAGCCAAACTCCGAATGCCGGTAAGTGAGAGCGCAGCAGTGAGACTGTGGGGGATAAGCTTCATAGTCGAGAGGGAAACAACCCAGACCACCAACTAAGGTCCCTAAGCGCGTGCTAAGTGGGAAAGGATGTGGAGTTGCACAGACAACCAGGAGGTTGGCTTAGAAGCAGCCACCCTTGAAAGAGTGCGTAATAGCTCACTGGTCAAGTGATTCCGCGCCGACAATGTAACGGGGCTCAAGCACGCCACCGAAGTTGTGGCATTGACATTAGTGGTAGGCCTTCGTGGTCCAGCCGTGTTGATGGGTAGGAGAGCGTCGTGTGGCGAGTGAAGCGGCGGTGTGAACCAGCCGTGGACGCCACACGAGTGAGAATGCAGGCATGAGTAGCGAAAGACGGGTGAGAAACCCGTCCTCCGGAAGACCAAGGGTTCCAGGGTCAAGCTAATCTTCCCTGGGTAAGTCGGGACCTAAGGCGAGGCCGACAGGCGTAGTCGATGGACAACGGGTTGATATTCCCGTACCGGCGAAGAACCGCCCAAGACAATCCAGTAGTGCTAAGTATCTGAATCCCTTTGATGGATCCCTTCGGGGTGAAGCGTTGGGCCTAGCGTACGAACCCGTGCTGGTGCGTTTAGCGTATTAACAGGTGTGACGCAGGAAGGTAGCCGAGCCGGGCGATGGTTGTCCCGGTCTAAGGATGTAGGGCGAACGATAGGCAAATCCGTCGTTCATACAGCCTGAGATCTGATGGGTAGACGCAAGTCGAAATCGGTGATCCTATGCTGCCAAGAAAAGCATCGACGCGAGGTTCTAGCTGCCCGTACCCCAAACCGACTCAGGTGGTCAGGTAGAGAATACTAAGGAGATCGAGAGAATCGTGGTTAAGGAACTCGGCAAAATGCCCCCGTAACTTCGGGAGAAGGGGGGCCTGAGGCGTGAACGGACTTGCTCCGGGAGCGTTCGATGGCCGCAGAGACCAGTGGGAAGCGACTGTTTACTAAAAACACAGGTCCGTGCTAAGTCGCAAGACGATGTATACGGACTGACGCCTGCCCGGTGCTGGAAGGTTAAGAGGAACGGTTAGCCGCAAGGCGAAGCTGAGAATTTAAGCCCCAGTAAACGGCGGTGGTAACTATAACCATCCTAAGGTAGCGAAATTCCTTGTCGGGTAAGTTCCGACCTGCACGAATGGCGTAACGACTTCCCAGCTGTCTCAACCGCGAACTCGGCGAAATTGCATTACGAGTAAAGATGCTCGTTACGCGCAGCAGGACGGAAAGACCCCGTGACCTTTACTATAGTTTGGTATTGGTGTTCGGTGTGGCTTGTGTAGGATAGGTGGGAGACTGTGAAGCGGGCACGCTAGTGTTCGTGGAGTCATTGTTGAAATACCACTCTGGTCACTCTGGATATCTAACTTCGGACCCTAATCGGGTTCAGGGACAGTGCCTGATGGGTAGTTTAACTGGGGCGGTTGCCTCCTAAAGAGTAACGGAGGCGCCCAAAGGTTCCCTCAACCTGGTTGGCAATCAGGTGTCGAGTGTAAGTGCACAAGGGAGCTTGACTGTGAGACTGACAAGTCGAGCAGGGACGAAAGTCGGGACTAGTGATCCGGCAGTGGCTTGTGGAAGCGCTGTCGCTCAACGGATAAAAGGTACCTCGGGGATAACAGGCTGATCTTGCCCAAGAGTCCATATCGACGGCATGGTTTGGCACCTCGATGTCGGCTCGTCGCATCCTGGGGCTGGAGTAGGTCCCAAGGGTTGGGCTGTTCGCCCATTAAAGCGGTACGCGAGCTGGGTTTAGAACGTCGTGAGACAGTTCGGTCCCTATCCGCTGCGCGCGCAGGAAATTTGAGAAGATCTATCCCTAGTACGAGAGGACCGGGATGGACGAACCTCTGGTGTGTCAGTTGTTCCGCCAGGAGCACCGCTGATTAGCTACGTTCGGAACGGATAACCGCTGAAAGCATCTAAGCGGGAAGCCGGCTTCGAGATGAGATTTCCATCCCTTCGGGGGAGAGGCTCCCAGCCAGACGACTGGGTTGATAGGCCGGATGTGGAAGACAGGACTAAAGACTGTCGGAGCTGACCGGTACTAATAAGCCGATAACTTGATAATCACTACACTCATACCGTTGTAAAGGCTGGTAGGAGTGGTCAGAGATTGCTTGCGTCCACTTTGTGGTTCCCAGAATACGGGCTCCATACCGCGGGTCGTGTTCGCAAAGACACGACCTGCATACCGCACCTTCGGGGCGGACAACAGAACACACGCATGACGTGTGACCCAGATTTGACCACCACCACGCCTCGGCGGGTGGCTGTGTCTGAGAGGGTTACGGCGGCCATAGCGAGAGGGAAACGCCCGGTCACATTCCGAACCCGGAAGCTAAGACTCTCAGCGCCGATGGTACTGCAGGGGGGACCCTGTGGGAGAGTAGGACACCGCCGGACACTAATTTACGATGGCCACCCAGAGATGGGTGGCCATCGCTGTTTAACCAGAGGTTCTCCACGAGAGCCGCCAGCCGCTCGACGCGGCGCCGTGAGGAGTGACGATGTCCGAGGACCGCGCATCCGGAAGCGAGCGCGTCGAGGTCGGCGATCGTCTCGATGACATCGAGCAGTCGCCCCTGCAATCCCGGGCGGCCGCCTATGCGGAACTGCAGGAGCAGCTGCGCGTCCGGCTCGAGGGCGGGGACTCCGCCCGATGAGCGACATCGAGGATCAGCGTCTCGACACCGCCCTCGCCACCAGGGGCATCGCGCGGTCGCGAGTGCATGCGGCGCGGCTGATCGCCGACGGCGTCGTCACGGTGGACGGTGCGCCGGCGCTCAAGCCGTCGATCCGAGTGCGTCCGGACCAGGAGATCGCGGTGGCCTCCCTCGATCACTACGTCAGCCGGGCGGCACACAAGCTGATCGCCGCACTGGACGCCTTCCCCACGGTGGAGGTGGAGGGGTCGGACGCGCTCGACGTCGGCGCCTCCACGGGCGGCTTCTCCCAGGTCCTCCTGGAACGCGGAGTCGCGTCGGTGATCGCGCTCGATGTCGGACACGGGCAGCTGGCTCCTCGGATCCGATCGGATGAGCGAGTGCACGTCGTCGAGGGCTTCAATGCGCGTGAGATGACGGCGACGTCGCTCGCAGCAGCCGCAGGATCCGACACCGTCCCGGACCTCGTCGTCGCCGACGTCTCCTTCATCTCCCTGTCGATGGTGCTCCCGGCCGTCGCCGCATCCGTCGCGCGGACCGCCGACTTCGTCGTGCTGGTGAAGCCGCAGTTCGAGGTGGGGCGCCTGGGCATCAAGGAGGGGATCGTCCGCGATCCCGAGCTCCGGCGCGAGGCGCTCTCGGACGTGCTGTGGTCCGCGTGGGACGCGGGGCTCGGAGTCGTCGGCCTGATCGCCTCGCCGCTCCCGGGTGGCGCTGGGAATCAGGAGTATCTGGTGCACCTCCACCGCGACCGCGGAACGATTCCGACAGAATGGAGGGACGCGGTCACCGCGCTCACCCTCGGATGACGCGATCGTGTCCGCCGCCGTCGATCGACCCGAAGGACACCCACTCGATGCAGTCCCCTCCTGGCGAGCGCAACATCCTCGTCATCGCCCATACCGGACGGGCGGACTCCCTCGACGCGGCGATCCTCGTGGTCGGGCGCCTCCGCGGGTCCGGTGCCCGGCCCGTGCTCTGCGCCGACGACAAGGGCGACATCGTCCGGAACGCTCCCGAGCTGAGCGACGTCGCCGTGCTCGGCGTCGACGTCCCGCTGGAGGAGATCGAGCTGGTCTTCGTCCTGGGCGGAGACGGCACCATTCTGCGTGCCGCCGAGATCGTGCGGACCGGGACGGCCCCGCTTCTCGGCGTGAACCTCGGCCATGTCGGCTTCCTCGCCGAGAGCGAGCGAGACGACCTCGACGACGCGGTCGCCCGTGCTCTGGACGGCGACTACGCCGTCGAGGAGCGGATGACGCTGCAGGTGCGCGTCAAGATCGACGACGCGGTCGTCTACGAGACGTGGGCGCTCAACGAGGCGACCGTCGAGAAGGGCAGCCGCGAGCGGATGCTCGAGGTGATGGTCGGCGTCGACGGCCGCCCGCTCTCCAGCTTCGGCTGCGACGGGATCGTCGTGTCGACGCCCACCGGCTCGACCGCCTACGCCTTCTCCGGTGGCGGTCCCGTCGTCTGGCCCACCCTCGAGGCGATGCTGCTCGTGCCGCTCAGTGCGCACGCGCTGTTCGCCCGCCCGCTCGTCGTGGGGCCGGACTCCAGCCTCGCGGTCGAGGTGAAGGAGCGCACCGACGGTGTCGGCGTGCTGTGGGCCGACGGCCGGCGCACCTACGAGCTTCCGCCCGGGGCGCGGGTGATCTACCGCCGGTCGCCCGTGCCGGTGCGCTTCGCACGCCTGCACGACGCCCCGTTCACCGATCGCCTCGTGCAGAAGTTCGGTCTCCCCATCCGCGGATGGCGGGGGTCGGTGGAGACGGAGTAGCCGCATGCTCGAAGAGCTGCAGATCCGCGACCTCGGTGTCATCGCCGAGGCGACCCTCCCGCTCGGACCGGGATTCACCGCCGTCACCGGCGAGACCGGTGCGGGCAAGACCATGGTCGTGACCGCCCTGGGCCTCGTGCTCGGCGCGCGCTCCGACGCGTCCGCCGTCCGCTCCGGCAGCAAGCAGGCCTGGGTGTCGGGCCGCTGGCTCGTACCCGAGGAGGGCGCGGTCGCGGACCGCGTCCACGACGCCGGCGGCGACCTCGACGGCCCGGAGCTGCTGCTCGCCCGCTCGGTGTCGGCCGAGGGGCGCGGCCGCGCCGTCGTCGGCGGCCGCAGTGCACCGGTCAGCGTGCTCAGCGAGCTCGCGGACCAGCTGGTCGTCGTGCACGGGCAGTCCGATCAGATCCGGCTCCGCTCGGCCGCCGCACAGCGCGACGCGCTCGACCGCTTCGGCGGACCCGAGCTGGGAGAGGCCCTGCGCGACTACGCGAGCGCCTTCGAGCGCTGGCGGGCCAACCGCGAGGAGCTCGACGAGCTGACCACGGCGCGCGAATCGCGGGCACGCGAGGCGGAGCGGCTCCGCAGCGCCCTCGCCGAGATCGAGGTGGTCGCCCCGCAGCGCGGTGAGGACGTCGAGCTCTCGACGCAGTCCGAGCGGCTCGGCAGCATCGAGCAGCTGCGCATCGCCGCGGGCGAGGCCCGCGAGGCCGTGTCCTCGGAGGAGCTCGACGGCCGGGACGCCCTCGGACTCGTCGAGATCGCGCGCCGGGTGCTCGAGCGCGCCGCCGAGCACGATGCTGCGCTGGAGCCGCTCACGCAGACCCTCGGCGAGGCGTCGGTGCTGCTCGGCGACGTCGCAGCCGGCCTCTCCTCCTACCTCGCCGAGCTCGACCTCGACGGCGCGCACGACCTGGAGCTGATCGAGAACCGCCGGGCGGAGCTCTCGGCACTCGCGCGCACCTACGGGCCCACGCTGGACGACGTGCTCGACCTGGTCGACTCCTCCGGCCTGCGCCTGCTCGAGCTCGACGGCGACGACGAGCGGATCGCGGCCCTCGAGGCCGACACGGCCGCGGACGCCGATCTGGTCGAGCGGCTCGCGGACCGGCTCACCGAGCTCCGGACCGCCGCCGCCGCCGAGCTGGGCGCGCGCGTCAGCGACGAGCTGACCGCCCTGGCCATGGCGGACGCCCGCCTGCACGTGCAGGTCGGCAGCGCGAACGAGCCGACGGTGCACGGACGCGACACGGTGGAGATGCTGCTGCAGCCGCACACCGGCGCCACTCCGCGCGCGCTGGCGAAGGGCGCCTCCGGGGGAGAGCTCTCGCGGGTGATGCTCGCGATCGAGGTCGTGGTGGCGGCGAACGATCCGGTGCCGACCTTCGTCTTCGACGAGGTCGACGCGGGGGTCGGCGGCGCGGCCGCGATCGAGATCGGGCGCCGACTCGCTCGGCTCGCCGAGACGTCGCAGGTCATCGTGGTGACGCACCTGGCCCAGGTCGCGGCGTTCGCCACCAACCACCTCCGGGTCGAGAAGGGCTCGGACGGCTCGGTCACCTCGAGCGCGGTGACCCAGCTGGACGCCGAGCAGCGGGTGTCCGAGATGGCGCGCCTGCTGTCCGGTCTGACCGACTCCGAGAACGCCCTGGCGCACGCGCGGGAGCTGCTCGAATCGAGCCGCCGCCGCTGAGCGCGGCCGGAGCGCCGCCCCCCGACCGGTGCGAAATCGGCCGGGGCGGCGCTCGGGCCCGGTTCTGCTGTTACGGTGGAACCCCGTGGTGGACAATTCGAACTCGGGCCTTTCCTCTTCCTCTTCCGACACTTCTGCGGCCGGGCGCGACACCGCCCCCGCGAAGGTCACGAAGCACATCTTCGTCACGGGCGGCGTCGTCTCCTCGCTCGGCAAGGGCCTGACGGCCGCCAGCCTCGGCAACCTGCTCACCGCGCGCGGACTGCGCGTCGTGATGCAGAAGCTCGACCCGTACCTCAACGTGGATCCCGGGACGATGAACCCGTTCCAGCACGGCGAGGTCTTCGTGACCGACGACGGCGCGGAGACCGACCTCGACATCGGGCACTACGAGCGCTTCCTCGACATCAACCTCAACCAGGCGGCGAACGTCACCACCGGTCAGATCTACTCGCGCGTCATCGCGCGCGAGCGGGCGGGCGAATATCTCGGCGACACCGTCCAGGTCATCCCGCACATCACCGACGAGATCAAGCGCCGGATGCGCCTGCAGGCCGAGGACGACCCGCAGCCCGACGTGATCATCACCGAGATCGGCGGCACCGTCGGCGACATCGAGTCGCAGCCGTTCATCGAGTCGGCCCGCCAGGTGCGCCACGAGCTCGGCCGCCGCAACGTCTTCTTCGTGCACGTCTCGCTCGTGCCCTTCATGGGCGCGTCCGGGGAGCAGAAGACCAAGCCGACCCAGCACTCCGTCGCCGCGCTGCGCTCGATCGGCATCCAGCCGGACGCGCTCGTGCTGCGCAGCGATCGGCCGGTGTCGGAGTCGAACAAGCGCAAGATCGCGCTGATGTGCGACGTCGACGAGCAGGCCGTCGTCAATGCGAAGGACGTGGCCTCCATCTACGAGATCCCCTCGATGCTCAACGAGCAGGGACTCGACTCGTACATCATCGACCAGCTCGACCTGTCGGCCGGCGAGGTCGTCTGGGACGGCTGGTCGCAGCTGCTCGAGGCCGTGCACGAGCCCAAGCACGAGGTGACCATCGGCCTGGTCGGCAAGTACATCGACCTGCCCGACGCCTACCTCTCGGTGACCGAGGCGCTGCGGGCCGGCGGCTTCGCGCAGCAGACCAAGGTCGCGATCCGCTGGATCGCCTCCGATGGACTCGAGGACCCGGAAGCGGCGGCGAAGACGCTGTCGGAGCTCGACGGCATCTGCGTCCCCGGCGGCTTCGGCATCCGCGGGATCGAGGGCAAGCTCGGCGCGCTGCGCTTCGCCCGGGAGAACGGCATCCCGACCCTGGGGCTGTGCCTGGGGCTGCAGTGCATGGTGATCGAGTACGCGCGGAACGAGGCCGGGCTCGAGGGCGCGTCCTCGTCCGAGTTCGACCCGGAGACCGAGTTCCCCGTCATCGCCACGATGGCCGAGCAGGTCGAGATCCTCGCCGCCGGCGACATGGGCGGCACGATGCGGCTCGGGCTCTACACGGCCGATCTCGCCGAGGGCTCCATCGTCGCCGACGTGTACGGAGCGCCGCAGGCGGCGGAGCGCCACCGCCACCGCTACGAGGTGAACAACGGCTACCGCGACCGCATCGCCGAGGCCGGGCTGTGGTTCTCCGGGACCTCGCCGGACGGCAGCCTCGTCGAGTACGTCGAGCTGCCGCGGGAGAAGCACCCGTTCTACGTCGGCACGCAGGCGCACCCCGAGCTGCGCTCGCGGCCGAACAACGCCCACCCGCTGTTCAAGGGGCTCGTGACCGCGGCGCTGGAGCGCCAGGAGGCGTCGCGACTGTTCCCGGCCTCGGAGGCCGGCTCCGATGACTGACGCGCCCGAGCTCCACACGAACGGACCGCTCTCGGACGAGCTGGTCGAGCCCGAGATCCTCACCAGCGAGCGCGTCTTCGACGGCATGGTCTGGGGCGTCCGCGCCGAGACCTTCCGCTACGGCGACGGCGAGCTGCGCCGCGAGTTCCTCGACCACACGGGCGCCGTCGCGGTGCTCGCGCTGGACGAGGAGGACCGCGTCGCGCTGATCAAGCAGTACCGCCACCCCGTGCGCACCCGCGAGTGGGAGATCCCGGCCGGCCTCCTCGACATCGAGGGGGAGGACGCCCTCGTCGCCGCGCAGCGCGAGCTGGGGGAGGAGACCGACCTGCGGGCCGGCCGCTGGGACCTGCTCTCGGAGTTCGCCACCTCGCCCGGCGGCAGCGACGAGGTGATCCGCATCTACCTGGCGCGGGACCTCTCCGCCACCGACGCCGCCTTCGAGCGCGAGGCGGAGGAGGCCGACATGGAGCTGCGCTGGGTCGCGCTCGACGAGGCCGTCGACGCCGTGCTCTCGCGGCGGGTGCAGAACCCGTCGCTGTGCATCGCGGTCCTCGCGGCGCACGCCTTCCGCGCGCGCGGCTGGGCCGGGCTCGGCGACGCCTCCTCGCCGTGGACGCGGCACCCGCGGGTCCGCCGGGGGTGACCCCGCCCGCGATCGCCGACGCCTTCCTTCGGCAGGCGAGCGTCGAGCGCGGACTCTCGGCGCACACGATCGCGGCGTACCGGCGCGATCTGGGGCTGTACCTCGGCTGGCTGGAGGAGCGCGGGGTCTCGGATCTCGCGGCGCTGCGGCGCTCCGACGTGGGGGCGTTCGCGTCCTGGCTGGCGGCGCGCGCCGAGCGGCCGCTGGCGGCGAGCTCGCGGGCGCGGATCCTCTCGAGCGTGCGCGGGCTGCACCGCTTTGCGCTGGAGGAGGGACACGTCGCCGACGACGTCGCCCACGACGTGGTGCCGCCGAAGCTGCCGATGACGCTGCCCAAGGCGATCACGGTCGAGCAGATGGCGTCGCTGCTCGAGGCGGCCCGGGGCGAGGAGCTGTCGGAGCTGCGCGATCGGGCGCTGCTGGAGCTGCTCTACGCCACGGGGGCGCGCATTTCGGAGGCGGTGGACCTGAGCGTCGACGACGTCGTCGACTCGGAGGTGGTGCGGCTGACCGGCAAGGGCTCGAAGCAGCGGATGGTGCCGCTGGGCGGCTTCGCGCGCGAGGCGGTGCAGGACTACCTGGTGCGGGCACGGCCCGAGCTGTCGCGGCGCGGGCGGGCGACGCCGGCGCTGTTCCTCGGGGTGCGCGGGAGCCGGCTGTCGCGGCAGAGCGCGTGGCTGGTGATCCGCGCGGTCGCCGAGAAGGCGGGGCTGGATCGGGAGATCTCGCCGCACACGTTCCGGCACTCCTTCGCGACGCACCTGCTCGCGGGCGGCGCGGACGTGCGGGTGGTGCAGGAGCTGCTCGGCCACGCCTCGGTGGCGACGACGCAGATCTACACGCTGGTGACGGCGGACACGCTGCGCGACGTGTACACGACGGCGCACCCGCGGGCGCGGCGCTGACGGGGCGGGTCTCGATACGCCGCTGCGCGGCTACTCGATCAGCATGGGCGGGGCGCCGCGGGGAGGGGCACGGCCGCCGGTACACTCGACGGAGGCCGCGCGGGAGCGCACGCCGACACGGGAAGCGAGGCGACGCAGGTGACACGCAAGACGGACGACAAGGCCGAGCTCACCGGTCTCGAAGCCCCGACGCTCGGCCCGACCGGCCGGCCCCTGCGCGAGTTCCCGCTTCCGGTGGAGCTGACCGGGCACGGGCCCGCGCGCATCATCTCGCTCTGCAACCAGAAGGGCGGCGTCGGCAAGACGACGACGACCATCAACCTGGGCGCGACGCTCGCCGAGTACGGCCGCCGCGTGCTGGCCATCGACTTCGACCCGCAGGGCGCGCTGTCCGCCGGTCTCGGCGTCGCCACCTACGACGCGATCACGATCTACGACCTGCTGCTGGGCACCGTCAAGGACCCGAGCGAGGCCATCCGCCCGACCCGCGTCCCGGGCCTCGACATCATCCCCGCCAACATCGACCTCTCCGCCGCGGAGGTGCACCTCGTCAACGAGGTCGCCCGCGAGACGATCCTCGCCCGGGTGCTGCGCAAGGTCAGCGCCGACTACGACGTGATCCTGATCGACTGCCAGCCGTCGCTGGGCCTGCTCACCGTGAACGCGCTGACCGCGAGTCACGGCGTGCTCATCCCGCTCGAGTGCGAGTTCTTCGCCCTGCGCGGCGTCGCGCTGCTGATCGAGACGATCGACAAGGTCCGCGACCGACTCAACCCGGTGATCGAGCTCGACGGCATCCTGCCCACCATGTACGACTCGCGCACGCTGCACTCGCGGGAGGTGCTCGACCGGGTCGTCGACGCCTTCGGCGACAGCGTGCTCGAGACGGTGATCGGACGCACGGTGAAGTTCCCCGACGCGAGCGTGTCGGGGGTGCCGATCACCACGTTCGCGCCGGAGCACAACGCGGCGAAGGCGTACCGCAAGCTCGCCAGGGAGCTGATCTCGCGTGGCGCGGTCGCCTGAGGCGCTCCTGCTCGACCAGGAGGCGGACACCGCCCCCGTCTCCCGCGGCTTCACCGTCGCGCTGTCGAACTTCGAGGGGCCCTTCGACCTCCTGCTGAGCCTGATCGCGAAGCAGCAGGTCGACATCACCGAGATCGCGCTGAGCGCGGTGACGGACGAATTCCTCTCCTACCTGCACGGCATCGACACGGCGGAAGGGCTCGACCGAGCCTCGGAGTTCCTGGTCGTCGCGGCGACCCTGCTCGACCTCAAGATCGCCGGGCTCCTGCCGCAGGGCGAGCTGGTCGACGCGGAGGACGCCGCGATGCTCGAGGCGCGCGACCTGCTCTTCGCCCGGCTCCTGCAGTACCGCGCCTTCAAGCAGGTGTCGGCGTGGTTCGCCGAGCGGATCGACGCCGAGACCGGTCGGCACGTGCGCCAGGTGCCGCTCGAGGAGGAGTTCCGCGCGAAGAAGCCGGAGCTGGTCTGGACGCTCTCGCCGGAGGACTTCGCGGCGCTGGCCGCCTTCGCGCTCGCGCCGCGCGAGATCCCGACCGTCGGCCTCGACCACCTGCACGCCCCGCTGATCAGCATCCGGGAGCAGGCCGCGTACATCGTGGCCGTGCTGCGCGAGCGGACGACGGCGACCTTCCGCGAGCTCGTCGCCGACGCGGACGAGAAGGGCGTGATCGTGGCGCGCTTCATCGCCGTGCTCGAGCTCTACCGGCACGCCGCGATCGCGTTCGAGCAGCCGGAGCCGCTCGGCGAGCTGACCCTGCAGTGGGTGGCCGAGAACTGGTCCGACGCGAGCCTCGCGCACCTGGGGGCCGACTATGACCAGTGAATCCGCGACCACCGACTCCGCGGGCGTCGCGGGCCCCGGCACCGTCGCGTTCGAGATCGACCGCGCCGTCGAGGCGATCCTGATGATCGCGGACGAGCCGCAGTCGCTCGCCGCGCTCGCCACAGCGCTCTCCCGGCCGATCCCGGTCGTCCGGCAGTCGGTCGAGCGCCTCGCCGCGGACTTCGACGGCGCGGACGGCGGCATCCGCCGCGGCTTCGAGCTGCGCGAGGTCGGCGGCGGCTGGCGGGTCTACGTGCGCCGCGAGTACGACTCCGTCGTCTCGGACTTCGTGCTGACCCAGAACCCGACGAAGCTGTCGCAGGCCGCCCTCGAGACGCTCGCGGTGATCGCCTACAAGCAGCCGATCTCCCGCGGCCAGGTCGCCCAGATCCGCGCGGTCAACGTCGACTCCGTCGCGCGCACCCTCCTCGGCCGCGGCCTGATCGCGGAGGTCGGCAGCGACCCCGAGACCGGCGCGGTCCTCTACGGCACCACCGAGCAGCTGCTCGTCCATCTCGGCCTCGCCTCGCTCGACGAGCTGCCGAAGATCTCCCCCCTACTGAGCGACGGACGGAACGGATTCGATGAGCGCGCCTGAATTGCCCGAGGGCGAACGACTGCAGAAGGTCCTCGCGGCCGCGGGGGTCGCCTCCCGCCGCGTCGTCGAGGAGATGATCGTCGCGCGGCGGATCCGGGTGAACGGCGAGGTCGCGAGCGAGCTCGGCCGCCGCATCGATCCCGAGAACGACCGGATCGAGGTCGACGGCGTCGCCGTGCAGCTGGACACCTCGCGGCGCTACGTGATGCTGAACAAGCCGGTCGGCGTGGTCAGCTCGCTGTCGGACGAGAACGGCCGACCGGACCTCCGGACCTACACGCAGAACTTCGAGGAGCGCCTGTTCAACGTCGGCCGCCTCGACTCCGAGACCTCGGGGCTCCTGGTCCTGACCAACGACGGCGAGCTGGCGCACGTGCTCGCGCACCCGTCGTTCGGGGTGACCAAGACCTACATCGCGAAGGTGCACGGGCAGGTGCTGCCGCAGACCATCGCGGCGCTGACCGCCGGCGTCGAGCTGGAGGACGGCACGGTCGCGGCCGACAAGGCGCGGCTGCTCGGCCGGCCGGAGGGGCGCTCGAACGCGTCGCTCGTGGAGATCACGCTGCACTCCGGTCGCAACCGCGTCGTCCGACGGATGATGGCCGCGGTCGGGCACCCCGTACTCGAGCTGGTGCGCCGGCAGTTCGGCCCGCTGCACCTGGGCTCGCTGCGCTCGGGCGACCTGCGCGACCTGACCCGCGACGAGCTCGGTGCGCTGCTGACCATCTCGCGGCAGGGCGGCGAGGCGCCGGTGGAGAAGCCGGAGCCGACGCGCCAGGCGAGCGCGGGCGCGCGGCGCCCGCGGCCGCAGACGGCGGACGACCGGGGGACCGAGGGGCGCGGGGAGCGGCGGACAGAGGAGCGCTCGGTGCGGCGCTCGGAGGAGCGTCCCGTGCGTCGGTCCGAGGAGCGGCCTGAGCGTCGCTCCGACGACCGGCCCGTCCGTCGATCGGACGACCGGCCCGTCCGGCGATCCGAGGACCGGCCCGTGCGTCGGTCGGAGGACCGGACTGAGCGCCGTTCGGACGACCGCCCCGTGCGTCGGTCGGAGGACCGGCCTGAGCGCCGTTCGGACGACCGCCCCGTGCGTCGGTCCGAGGAGCGTCCCGAGCGTCGATCGGACGACCGCCCGGTGCGCCGCTCCGAGGAGCGGTCTGAGCGCCGCACCGACGACCGCGGTGATCGTCGCTCCGACGAGCGTCGCCGCGACGAGCGGCCGCGCGAGCGTCCGTCCGACGCACTGCGCTCCGACGACCGCGCGACGCCGCCGCAGGACCGGCGACGCCCCTCCGCGAACGGCGCCGAGCGACCCGACTCCGGTGTGCGGCGCAGCGGCCAGGACAAGCGGCGTCGGCCTGATCGGTAGGCTGTCGGGGTGAACGAGCTCCTGCACCCCGCCCCGCCCGCGATGCGGACGACGGGGACGGTGCGGGTGGTCGGCTCCGGCCTGCTCGGCGCGTCGATCGGTCTGGGCCTCGCCTCGCGCGGGGTCGACGTCGTCCTCGACGACGCCTCGCCGGCCAGCCTCTCGCTCGCCATCGACTACGGGGCCGGCCGCGCCGCCTCCGCCGCCGACCGGCCCGTGCTGATCGTGGTGTGCGTGCCGCCGGACGTCGTCGCCGGCGTCGTCGAGCGTGAGCTGGCCGCCTTCCCCGAGGCCGTCGTCACCGATGTCGCCAGCGTCAAAATGCAGCCGCTGCGCGAGCTGCGCGCCCGGGGGCTCGACCTCAGCCGTTACATCGGCTCGCACCCGATGGCCGGCCGCGAGCGCGGCGGCCCGGTCGCGGCCCGCGGCGACCTCTTCGTCGGCCGTCCCTGGGTGATCTGCCGGGACGGCGAGACGCCGCCCGACGCGCTCGCCCGGGTCGAGGCGCTCGCGCTCGACCTCGGCGGCTCCATCATCGAGATGGGCCCGGAGGAGCACGACCGCTCGGTCGGCCTCGTCTCGCACGCACCCCAGGTGATCTCGTCCCTGCTCGGGCAGCGCCTCGTCGACGCGCCCAACGACGCCCTGCGGCTCGCGGGCCAGGGCGTGCGCGACGTCTCGCGGCTCGCCGCGTCCGCCCCGGAGCTGTGGGTGCAGATCCTCGGTGCGAACCGCGAGCACGTGGTCGCCGTGCTCGACGCCTTCCGCGACGACGTCGCCGCGGTCGCCGACGCCCTGCGCGACCTCGACGCGCCGGGCGCCCGCCGACTGCTCGCCGAGCACCTCGCCGCGGGCAACGCCGGCGTCGCCCGCCTGCCCGGCAAGCACGGCCAGGACCAGCGCTTCTCCACCCTGATCGTCCTCGTCGACGACATCCCGGGCACTCTCGCCCGGCTGTTCGTCGAGATCGGCGAGGCCGGGGTCAACCTGGAGGACGTGCGCCTCGAGCATGCGGAGGGGCGCCGCGTGGGCCTCGCCGAGATCTCGGTGGTGCCGGAGGCCGTCGGCCCGCTGACCGAGGAACTGACCGCACGCGGCTGGAGGATCGCCGGATGAGCACGGAGCAGAACAGGCAGGAGGGCGGCCTGAACCGCATGACGCCCGCCCGTCGCGCGCAGCAGAGCATCCCGGAGGACGGGGGAGCCGCGCCCGAGCGCGAGAGCGGCGCCCGCACCGACGACGCACCCGACTTCGGCGACGCGGTCGTCGTCGCGATCGACGGCCCGGCCGGCAGCGGCAAGTCGAGCGTCTCGCGCGAGGCCGCCCGCCGCCTCGACTTCGAGTTCCTCGACACCGGTGCCGCGTACCGCGCGCTCGCCTGGCACGGGCTCGACACCGGGCTCGACTTCGCCGACGAGAACGCGATCGTCGACGCGCTCGACGGCTTCGACTACTCCATCGGCACTGACCCCGAGTCGTACTCGGTCTGGGTCGGCCGGACCGAGGTCACCGCGGCGATCCGCGAGCCCCGCGTGACCGGTCAGGTGTCCGCCGTCGCGAAGGTCCCGGAGGTGCGCCGGAGGATCACGCTGCTGTTCCGCCGCATCATCGGCGAGACCCGCAAGGCCGGCATCATCGTCGAGGGGCGCGACATCACGACGGTCGTGGCGCCGACCGCCGGGGTGCGGATCCTCCTGACGGCGAGCGAAGAGGCTAGGATGGCGAGGCGTTCGCGCGAAGTCACCACGCAATCCGCTGAAGCGACGGGTCAGGCACTGCGGTCCAGGGACCGCGCCGACTCCCAGGTGGTGGACTTCATGAACGCCGCAGACGGAGTCACTCTTCTCGACTCCACTCACCTCGACTTCGAGCAGACCGTCGATGCGGTCATCGCCGAGGTCCGAACTTCGAGAGCAAGGGCCGATCATGGCACAGGACACGCACGTCGGTGACGACGAGCTGAACTTCGGAGACGACGACCTCGTCGAGCGCCTCGGCGATCTCGACGAGCAGCTCGCCTCCTCGCGCGCCCAGGCGCTGCGCAGCGGACTCGAGGACTACGACCTCGACGAGGAGGACCGCGACCTCCTCGAGTACGCGAGCGAGGACCCCGACGAGGTCCGCTACCTCCCGGCGCTGCCGGTCGTGGCGATCGTCGGCCGTCCCAACGTCGGCAAGTCGGCGCTGGTCAACCGCATCCTCGGCCGCCGCGAGGCCGTCGTGGAGGACACCCCCGGCGTCACCCGCGACCGCGTCTCGTACAAGGCAGAGTGGATCGACCGCCAGTTCACGATCGTGGACACCGGCGGCTGGGAGCCCGACGCCCGCGGCATCGACGCCTCCGTCGCGATGCAGGCCGAGATCGCGATCGACCTCGCCGACGCCGTCATCTTCGTCGTCGACGCGAACGTCGGTGCGACCGCGACCGACGAGCACGTGGTCAAGCTGCTCCGCAAGACGAAGAAGCCCGTCTTCCTCGCGGCCAACAAGGTCGACGACGTGCGCCAGGAGCCGAACGCCGCCTCGCTGTGGTCGCTCGGCCTCGGCGAGCCGTACCCGGTCTCGGCCGTGCACGGCCGCGGCGTCGCCGACCTGCTCGACACGGTGCTGGAGAAGCTGCCGCTCGAGTCGCTCGTCGCCAAGCGCGAGGTCGGCGGCCCGCGCCGCGTCGCGATCCTCGGCCGCCCGAACGTCGGCAAGTCGAGCCTGCTGAACAAGGCCGCGGGGGAGGAGCGGGTCGTCGTCAACGAGCTGGCCGGAACCACCCGCGACCCGGTCGACGAGCAGGTCGAGATCGCCGGCAAGATCTGGCGCTTCGTCGACACCGCCGGCATCCGCCGCCGCGTGCACCTGCAGCAGGGCGCCGACTTCTACGCGTCGCTGCGCACGTCGACCGCGCTCGAGAAGGCGGAGGTGGCGGTCGTCGTGATCGACGTCTCCGAGCCGATCTCGGAGCAGGACGTCCGCATCATCGACCTGGTGCTCGAGTCGGGCCGCGCGCTCGTGCTCGCGTTCAACAAGTGGGACCTCCTGGACGACGAGCGCCGCCGCTACCTCGAGCGCGAGATCGAGAAGGACCTCGCGCACGTGGCGTGGGCGCCGCGCGTCAACATCTCCGCGAAGACCGGGCGTCACCTCGAGAAGCTCGTGCCCGCGCTCGAGCTCGCCCTCGAGTCCTGGGACACCCGCATCCCGACCGGCAAGTTCAACGCGTTCCTCGCCGAGCTCACCGCGGCGCACCCGCACCCCCTGCGCGGCGGCAAGCAGCCCCGCGTGCTGTTCGGCACCCAGGCGTCCTCGCGCCCGCCGACATTCGTGCTGTTCACCACCGGTTTCCTCGACCCGGGCTACCGCCGCTACATCGCGCGCCGCCTGCGCGAGATCTACGGCTTCCAGGGCTCGCCGGTGAACGTCAACATGCGCGTGCGGGAGAAGCGCGCGCGCTGACACCTCCTGCTTCGGCGGCTTCGGCTCGTCGTTCTGCGTGCCGGAGGTCTGCCGCGAGGGCTGCTGACGGTCGGTGGTCTCGAAACGCCCCTGCGGGGCTACTCGACCAGCAAGGGGGCCGGCCGCTGCGGGGCGTGCGGATGGTGGGGTGCACCATGCTGATCGAGTAGCCCGCGGCGCGGGCGTATCGAGATCCACCTGAGCCCGTGCGTGCGGCGATCGATCGGTCACGTAGGGTCGTGCTCCGCGCGCTGACCGACCGCTCGTGACGGAGCGATGCCCGCGGACGTCAGTCCTGGGTCGCGAACGGCCACCAGGACGGCAGCAGGCGGCGGTACGCCGTGAGGTAGGTCTCCGGGGTGCGCGGGGCGGGGAGGCGCAGCCACGCCTCCATGAGTCCGGTCGAGCCGGCGGCGAGGAACGAGGCGGTGCCGTCCGCGAGGAACGGGGTGATGTCGTCGCCGTCGGGCAGCTGGAGCGTGCCGGTCTCGAGGGTGGCGAGCACGGCGGCGCGGAAGTGCAGCGCGAGCATCGCCCGGACGCCGGAGTCGCCGCCGGGAGCGTCGAACGCCCGCAGGTACAGGTCGCGGCGCGCCTCGAGGTGTCCGAGGATCCGCGCCGTGCCCTGCCGGATGGTCGCGTCGGTCGCCGCTCCCGCGCGAAGGGTGTCGAGATACTCGTCGCGGATCGCGTCGAGCTCGGCGGCGAGAGCCGCACAGAGCAGCTCGGCGGCCGAGGTGGCGTGCGCGTAGAAGGTGGAGCGGTTGACGCCGGCGCGGTCGGTGATCTCGGAGACCGTGAGGCTCGAGACCTCCCTGGCAGTCGCCAGATCGATGATGGCTCGGTGCAGGGCCACCTGCGATCGCTTCTGCCGCGCGTCCACTGCTGCTGCCTCCTGTGACGGGTCCTGCCGGCCGGTCCACCCGGTGGCCACCGCCCCCGAGATTCTACGTGCGCGTGGCGACGCTCGTTTTCACTCTCGGCCTCGCGATCCGCTAAGGTAGTCGAGTTGCCCGGGCCTCGGTCCGGACTGCCACGGGCTGTGGCGCAGCTTGGTAGCGCACTTGACTGGGGGTCAAGGGGTCGCAGGTTCAAATCCTGTCAGCCCGACAGAAAGCCCTGATGAGAGCATCTTCTCGTCAGGGCTTCGTCGTTCCTCCGGACGCCTCGCGAGCGTGACGCGGCCGCTCAGCGCAGGAGGGCCGCGACCTCTGCGAAGGCGGCTTCGCGTCGAGCCGCCCGCGCCGCCCGCTCGGCGGGGTCCTTCGTGAAGAGGGCCTGCGGCGAGGGGTGGAACGTGCGCACCACGGCCAGGCCGCGCTCGCGCTCGATGCCGGGGTGCAGGCGGAGCAGACGACGCCAGCCGTGGTCGGCATCGGCGCCCTGCAGCAGGACGACCTGGATGCTCGGCGCGAGGTCGAGCAGGTGCAGGACCGTCGGGATCCCCGCGTCGAGCTGATCAGCGGTCGGCGCCTTGCCGATGTACCAGGGGTAGGCGTTCCAGGGCAGAAGGTCGAACGGCGACAGTCCGACGTCCGTGAGGAGTCGCGACATCAGCTCGGCGGAGCCGTCGTCGTTCTCGGTGCAGAGGAAGCCGCTGCCGGCGCCGTCCCGAGTGCCGGGGCCGGGATCGCGCAGGATGCTCAACACTCGCGCCTCGGTGCCGCCGTGGAGGGGTGCGACGTAGGGGAGCCAGCCGCGCTCGTAGGGATTGCGCAGCTCGTCGATCCAGCGGTTGATCGGCGCGACGTGGGATGCGTAGCGCTGCTCCCACTGCTGTCGGCGGAAGTCGAGGTCGGCCATGGAGCGGGGCATGACTGCACCCTACGGCGGACGTCCGACTCCGCGGGTGCCCAGAGCCGCAGACGGCCCTGATCAGCGGGGGTTCAAGACTTCGGTGAACTGGGTCGGGAGCATCCTGCCGCCGACTCGCTGTGGTGAGGACAGCGGAATGGTGAAGGGATCGGAGCGGTGAGTGGGGAGGGTGCGAGCCTTCAGCTCTGCGACTCCTCCCGCTCGCGGAACCAGTCGTCGAGATCGACGCCGTTCACTCCGAAGAGTCGTGCTCTGTAGGCGTCGAGCTCGACCGCAGCTCGCTCTGCTGCGTCGAAGGCAGTCTTGCGTCGAGCTGCCACGGCCGCCGGCAGCAGCTTCAAGCTCGTGTCGTTCTGCCATTCGTAGTGAGCGAACGCGTTCCTTCGGTTCGCGACCGTCACGATGTCGGCACGCAACTGCTGCGGGAAATCCTCGTCGAACAGACGCTTCCAGGTCAGCCCGGTCTTCTCGGGAAGTGAGCGCCGCATGAGATCTATTGCCTCGTTCTCTGTGAGACCGAGCTGGATCGCACGGTCGCGAATGGCGAGGTTCACTGTGTGTTCGATGTAGAGGCCGTAGAAGACCAACGAGTACTCGTCCCTGCCCTCGAGGGAGAAGTTGCGGGCGTACTCGAGCGTCGAGGACCGGTGATCGATGGTGAACGTGAAGCCGGCACCTGCCTCGAAGTGCTCCCTCAGACGCGACATCGCGAGTCCGTAGACATCGGACGGACTCGTCACCGCCGGATCGACCTCGCCGGTCAGCACCATCCGTCGGGCGATCTCGCTGAGGAATGTCTCCACGACGCTGTGTGCGAGGTCCTCGAACTCGATCCGCGCGGACCTGTCGGACCCGATTCCTTCTTGGCTGGTCATCGCGTTCTCGAGGCAAAGCGTTGGGCACCGGACCCGCATGCGCCGGCCTGGCCAGCGAGTTCATCCAGATGTGCAGCGCATGCGACGTTCATCCGGACATCCTCACAGTCGCTCACCGTCGCGGCCCCCGCTGTCGCGTCATGCATCCTGGCTGGCGACGACCTATCCGGTGCGGTTCGATGCGTGCTGTGGCAATCGAGGTCAGCAGTCGTTCCCCGGATCGCCGGCGGGGCGAAGGAGTGCTCGTCTAGCGTCCGAGCTTCGCGTGGGAGCGGGAGTAGGCGAAGTAGATCGCGAAGCCGATGGCCAGCCAGATCAGGAAGCGGAGCCAGGTCTCGATGGAGAGGTTGAGCATCAGGTAGGTGCAGATCAGGGCGGAGAGGCCGGGGAGCCAGGGGTTGAGCGGGACGCGGAAGCCGCGCTTGAGTTCGGGGCGCTTGCGGCGGAGGACGATGACGCCGACGGAGACCAGGACGAAGGCGGAGAGGGTGCCGATGTTGACCATCTCCTCGAGGACGCCGATCGGGGTCAGGCCAGCCAGCAGGGCGACGATGATCGTGACGACGACGGAGGTGACCCACGGGGTGCGCAGGCGGGGGTGCACCTTCGCGAGGCGCTGGGGGAGAAGGCCGTCCCGCGACATCGCGAAGATGATGCGGGTGGCTCCGATGAGGAGGGTCAGCACGACGGTGGTGAGGCCGGCGACGGCGCCGGCGGAGATGACCGTCGCCATCCAGGTCTGGCCGTGGTAGGCGAAGGCGTTCGCCAGGGCGGCGGAGGGGTCGAGCTCGCGGTAGGGGACCATGCCGGTGACGACGAGGGCGACGGCGCAGTAGAGCACGGTGCAGATGATCAGCGAGGCGATGATGCCGATGGGCATGTCGCGCTGCGGGTTGCGGGTCTCCTCGGCGGTGGTCGCGACGACGTCGAAGCCGATGTAGGCGAAGAAGACCAGCGAGGCGCCGGCGATGATGCCGCCGACTCCGAAGGTCGCCGGCTCGATGCCGGAGAGGAATTGCAGCAGCGGCTGGGCGAGGCCGGACGCGGCCTGCGACGCCTCCGCGGGCGGGATGAACGGCGAGTAGTTGCTCGCGTTGATGAACTGCAGCCCGGCGATGATGACGAACAGCACGATGAAGAGCTTCACGGCGACCAGCACCAGGTTGACGCGCAGGGACTCCTTGATGCCGAAGGTCATCAGGGCGCCGAGCACGAGCACCAGCAGGATCGCGGGGACGTCGACGACGCCGCCGTAGGAGATCGCCTCCGGCAGGACGATGCCGAGCTGCCCGAGGAAGGAGCCCAGATAGGCACTCCAGCCCTGGGCGACCACGCTCGCTCCGAGGAACAGCTCGAGGATCAGATCCCAGCCGATGATCCAGGCGAAGAGCTCGCCGAGCGAGGCGTAGGAGAACGTGTAGGCGGAGCCGGAGACCGGCACCGTGGAGGCGAACTCCGCGTAGCACATGGCCGCGAGCGCGCAGGCGAAGGCGGCGACGACGAAGCTCAGCACGATCGCGGGGCCGGCGATGTCGTGCGCGGCGCGGCCGGTGAGCGTGAAGATGCCGGCGCCGATCACGACTCCGACGCCGAAGACGGTGAGGTCGAGGGCGCTCAGCGACTTCTTGAGGCGGGTCTCGGGCTCGTCGGTGTCGGCGATGGACTGCTCGACGGACTTGGTGCGGAGGAGGCTCACGGTGGTTCTCTCTGGTGAGGTGACGCGGTGTGCAGCGATTCGCGACGCGACGGCACTCCGGGAGACTAGCGGCGCGGCGGGCCGCGGCGTCAGTCCTCGCCGATGCCGGGTGGCGCTCCTGCGGCGGTGCCGCGGTCAGTCCGTCGCGAGCTCGTCCGTTGCTCGAGTACTGATCGTCCCGGGAGCGGGCGGTCCGGTGAAGACGGGGCCCCGGGTGACCGCCACCGTGACGTGAGAGGGCTGCGGCTGTCGGAGAAGAGAAAGGGATAGGGCTCTCCTGCCACCGGTGCCGCCCGGGAGGACGACGGGTGGGGAGACGGACGCCGCCGCTCCGGGTGCCGCCGCGCAGGCGGCGACGACGGGCGTCGACCACGCGGCGGCGAGAGCGGATCGTCGGGCGACTCCCGGTGTTCGAGCGGAGTCGGTTTCGTCCCGGTCGCCGGTGTGCTCCTCGAGCATGATGGTGCGACCTCTCGTCGGTGGGTGAAGACCACGTGGGTGATGGTCCCGGAGCTGCCCCTCACGGGAGTCGGAGGATCGGGCTCGGGGAGCGCTGCAAGCCTCCGGCGGCATCCCGCGGCGTAGCGCATCGGTGACGGCGAACGGCTGCTTTGGCGGGTTGTGCGAGCAGTCGCGCTCGTCGGGCGCGGCTGCGCTCCACGCCGCCCGGGTACGGGCGATGAGGCAGGGGATCTGCGTGGTGCGCTCTCGGGAGTGCGGGGCTAGCCTTCGACGCATGCACCGGATCTTCACGACGAGCGTCGCCTCCGTGTACCCGCACTACGTGGCGAAGGCCGAGCGGAAGGGGCGGACGAGGGCGGAGGTCGACGAGGTCATCGTCTGGCTGACGGGCTTCTCGGACGACGAGCTTCGCCGACACCTGGACGCCGGGACGACCTTCGAGGACTTCTTCGCTGCCGCGCCGATGAATCCGAGCACCGCGCTGATCACGGGCGTGGTCTGCGGCGTGCGCGTCGAGAGCATCGAGGATCCGCTGATGCAGAGGATCCGCTGGCTGGACAAGCTGGTCGACGAGCTGGCGAAGGGCAAGGCGATGGCGAAGGTGCTGCGCGGCTGATCCCGCTCTCAGCGCTGCGGGCCGCGTCGCGAGCGCGCAGCCTCGATGGAGGCGCCTCGCAGGCGAACGAGATGCTGCTGCCATCCCGCCTCGTGCTCGAGTCGGAGCCCTTCCTCTGCGCCGATTCTGATGAAGCCCTGCTCGGTCACGGTCACCGCCGCTCCTGCTGCGGCCGGCTCCACGGTGATCGCGACCGTCAGGAGGGCACTCCAGCCGGGCTCGGTCCACTCGAAGGACAGGTGCCTCGGAGGATCCACGGCGACGACACGGCCGAGCGCCTCGAAGGTGCGTCCGTCCTCCGTCCAGGTCTCGCGAAGCGGAGACCCGGACACCGCGTCGAACGCGAGCTCGGGCCACCAGGCCGACCGGTCGACGAGCAGACGCCAGACCTCAAGAGGTGTCACCGGAAGGTCGATCGCAGCTCGAGCGACGTCGTCGGTCAGCGCGCGCTCACTCACCACTGCCCGTGCTTCCGCCGTGTCCCTCGCCCGCTGCCGGTCGCGAACGCCCGGCCGGCGGCCCGCCGGCTTCCGCCGCGCCGGTGGGCGGCCCGCGGCGTCGGCGGACGGCCACCACGAGGAGGGCTATCGCTGCGACGACGACGAGCCAGGGGAGGAGGAAGCCGATGCCGACCAGGGCACCGTTCGCCGCCGCGACCAGCCCGCTCCAGCCGGCGAGGAGGCCGTCGAGGAAGCCGGTGGGCTCGGCCGTGACGGGCGACGACTCCGGAAGGACGGTGACCGTGAGGGTCGCCAGCGACACCTGTGCCTCCAGGGCGGCGAGCTGCTGCTCGGCGGACTCGAGCGACGCCTGACGATCGGCGAGGGCGGACTCCGCCGCGAGGAGGTCGGTGAGGCTGCTGGCCTGGGCGATCAGCTCGGTCAGCCGGTCGACGGAGGCCTGGGCGGCGTCGACCTGAGCGCGGAGGTCGATCGCCTGGGTGGTCACGTCGCGCCGGTCGATCGACGAGCCGGTCATCGCGCCGAGGGTGGCCAGCGAGTCGCGGGCCTCGGCGAGCCGGTCGGCGGGGACGCGGATCAAGACGGTTCCCGCGCCCTCGGGGAGCGGCGCGGGGCGGTACGGGTCGATCGCCGGATCGACGCCGACCGCTGATCCAGAGGCGCTGGAGCCCGTGCTGGAGCTCTCGACGTACCCGCCGAGCTCGGTGGCGGTCGCGCTGAGCGCGGCGATCGCGTCGGCGACGGAGCCGGCCTCGAGCGTCGCGCTCGCCGTCGAGACGACCTCCCGGCCCGTCGCCTCGGCGGACGAGTCGCCCGGTGCCTCCGCGGAGCCCTGTGCGGAGCCGTCGGCGAACTGCGGTGCGGATTCCGCACCCGACTGTCCGGAGTCGGCTCCTCGCTCCTCGCTCGAGGACCCTGCCGCGCTCGAGGCGGACCCCGCTCCGGCGCCGCCTCCGACCAGCGGGCCGACCACGACGGCCAGCAGGAGGAGACCCGCGGCGACGCTCCCGATCGTCGCGACGCGGCGCCGACGAGCTCCCCGCTCGCGCCGTGCGGCGCCGATGGAGCGGAAGACGCGCGCCTCGAGTGCCGAGACGCGGTCGTCGTCGAGGGCGTCGAGCTCGGGCGCTGGACGATCGGGCACCTGAGGATCCGGGCCGGGAAGATCGGCGGACTGGATCCCGCGGCTCCGCGCATCGGTGGGTTCGATCATGACGTCTCGGCTCCTCGGAAGTCGTCGACCACCAGGCGGAGGCGTCGGCGGACACGGGACAGGCGGTTGCGGACGGTGGCGTGCGAGACGCCGAGGGTGAGCGCGGCCTCCTCGTACCCGCGGCCCTCCGTCGCGCAGAGGCGGAAGATCGCGCGATCGAGCTCGGCGAGCCCGGCCGTCTCGCGGAGGATCGCCTCGGCGAGCGCGGCGGTGACGATCTGCTGCTCGAGGTCCTGCGGGGAGGGCGTCTCGTCGTCGGCCTCGACGGTCTGCTCCCGGTCGCTGCGGCGGGAGCGCAGACGGTTG
This sequence comes from Rathayibacter sp. VKM Ac-2804, assembly GCF_009866655.1. Classification (NCBI taxonomy): domain Bacteria; kingdom Bacillati; phylum Actinomycetota; class Actinomycetes; order Micrococcales; family Microbacteriaceae; genus Rathayibacter; species Rathayibacter sp. VKM Ac-2804. The sequence continues at coordinate 2,809,917 of NZ_CP047420.1, read as the reverse complement.
GCCGCCTGGAAGCGGCAGATCGTCGCGAGCCAGGGGAGCAGGGAGTCGCTGACCAGCTCGAGCCCGCCGAGCCGGCTCCAGGCGAGGACGAAAGTCTCCTGGGTGACGTCCTCCGCGTCGCGGGGGTCGCGGAGGACGCCGTGGGCGAGCCAGTAGACAGGGCGGACGTAGGCGCGGTAGAGGGTGCGGAAGGCGAGCTCGCTGCCCGCGGCCGCACGGCGGACGAGCGCCGCGTCGGTCTCCTCGGACGGCGTCCCCGACACCGGAGCAGCCGTCGTTCCCCCGAGAGGCGTGCTCTCCTGCGTGGGCGTCATCCGCGGACCTCCTTCCCTCTCACTCTGACAGTGTCGGGTGGGCGCGGATCGTCTCAGAATCCGATCGGGCCGGCGACAGGGCCATCGGACGAGGGGGTCATCGGACCGAGGAGAGATCGGGGATCACGATCTGCTGCAGCGCCCAGGTGTTGCCGTCGGGATCGGCGAAGTACACGAACTCGCCCCAGGGCTGCGAGTCGACCTCGGACACCTCCGCACCCCGGGCCAGCAGCTCCTCGCGGGCCGTCGCCGCGTCCGCGACGACCATCTGCAGGCCCTTCTGCGAGCCGGGCGCCATCTCGGTGACGCCGATGCCGAGGACGATCGAGCAGGCCGAGCCGGGTGGCGTCAGCTGCACGAAGCGCAGGCCCTCGTGCACCGTGTGGTCGTGGTCGGCGTTGAAGCCGATCCGCTCGACGTAGAACTGCTTCGCGCGATCGACGTCGGTCACAGGGACAGCGACGAGCTCGAGCTTCATGTCCATGGTGTCTCTCCTTCTTCGGGTCTTCGGGGCGCCCGGCCGGGCTCTCGGGGACGACGCTAGAGCGGCATCAGGCCGGTTCTCGTCCTGATTCCGGAGCAGGATGGCGTCATGGCTGCGACCACCTCCCGCGCACTCGCTCTGCTCGACCTGCTGCAGACCCACCGGCAGTGGTCGGGGCCGGTCCTCGCCGCGCGGCTCGGCGTGACGGAGCGGACGCTGCGCCGCGACGTCGAGCGGCTGCGCGAGCTGGGCTACACGGTGGCGGCGACCCGCGGCGCGCTCGGCGGCTACCGGCTCGAGGCGGGGACTCGCGTGCCTCCGCTGCTCCTCAGTGACGACGAGGCCGTGGCCGTCGCGGTCGGGCTGCGGCTCGCGGCGGACGAGGGGCTCGCCGACGGCGAGCGCACGACGCTGAGCGCCCTGGCGAAGTTCGAGCAGGTGCTGCCGGGGGCCCTGCGCGAGCGGGTCAACGCGGTCGGCGGCGTGCTCCGCTCCGTGAGGCCGCGCACCGCGTCGATCCCGCCGGAGATCCTCGGGCGGATCGCGCTGGCCTGCCGCGACCACGAGCGGCTCCGCTTCCACTACGTCGCGGCGGACGGAGCGGAGACCGACCGCGTCGTCGAGCCGCACGCGGTCGTGTCCACCCGCCGCACCTGGGTGCTGGTCGGCTGGGACCGGCAGCGCGAGGACTGGCGGACGTTCCGGCTCGACCGGGTGAGCCGGCTCCTCGAGACGCGCGTGCACTTCGAGCCCAGGAGGCTCCCGGAGGACGGCGCCGCGGCGTTCGCGGCCTCGACCGGACGGACGACGCGCTACGAGCTGACCGTCGATCTGGCGCTGCCGCTCGAGGAGATGGTGCGGGTCTTCGGGCGGTGGTCGGCAGGAGCGGCGGCGCTCGACGGTCGGTGGACGCGGTGGCCGGTGGAGGCGGAGACGGTGGCCGGTCTGCTCGCGGCGCTGGTGTGGATCCCGGAGGGTGTGGAGCACCGGATAGAGGGGGATCCGGGCACGCGCGCGGCGGTGCGCGCGGCTCTCGAGCGGATGCACGCCGCGGCCTCGCGCTGAATCGGTCCCCTCCACAGCGGAGGAGATGCCGCGGCTCTCCACGGATCCGCGGCCCCGCCGCCGCGGCCGCCGCGGCGAGGACGACAGTGTCCGTCATGACTCGCACCGATCGCCTCGCCACCGCCCGCCACAGCCCCTCCCGGGAGCCGGAGCTCCTCTGTGTGAGCGGGCTTCCCGACCTCCTCGCCGCCGTTCCATCGATGATCGGCCTCCATCCGGAGGAGGCCCTCGTGGTCGTCCCGTTCCTCGGGAACCGGAGCGGCGGCGGCTTCCGCTTCCCGATCCCCGAGCGCCTGCGCCGCGCCGAGATCGACCAGCTGGCGGGCAGGTGCGTGCGCTTCACCGCGTCGATCCCGCGGGCCACCGCGGTGCTCGCGATCGTCTACACACGGCGGAGCTACGAGAGTGCGCGCGGCATCCCGCTGCTCGATCTCGGTCGCGCCGTCCTGCGGAGGCTGGAGCGGACCGACCTCGGGATCGTCGACGTGGCCTGCGTCGCCGCCGACGGGTGGGGACGCTACACCTCGGCCGAGGAGACGCGCGCGCCGCGCCCGCTCGCCGAGATCGAGGGGAGCGAGACCGGTGTCCTCGCCCGCGCGGCGGCTCCCGAGCCGCTGGACGTGTCGGCGCTCGCCGCACTGCCGACGGTCTCCGACGCCGATCGCGCGGCCGTCGCCGCGATCGTGCGCCGTCCCGCCGCGGGCGCGCTCGACGTGATCGGGCTGGTCGAGCGCTGGCTGCACGGTCCTCCCGCCCCGCGTCAGGAGGCGACGATCATCCGGGTGCTGCAGTCCCCGCCGCTGCGCGATCAGACGACCCTGCAGATCGCGCTCGGCAGCGAGGCGGCGTTCGAGGAGCGGCGGCGTCAGAGGCGGCTCGAAGGGGAGCAGGCGCGCACCGGCCGGACGATGGACGAGCTCGTCGAGGGCGACATCCACGCGGGGCTCGAGGATGCGCACGACCTGGTCTCCGCGTCGCTGATGATGGGGACGGGCCCCGGCCCGGATCCCGAGCGGACCGAGCGCGCGGCGGGTCGGCTCGCCCGGGCGGCTGCGCTCGCGCCCGTCGAGGCTCGTCCTCCGGTGCTGACCGTCCTCGCCTGGTGCTGGTGGGCGCTCGGCGTCTCCTCGGTCGCCGCCCGGCACCTGGAGGAAGCTCTCCGGATCGATCCGCACTACTCGATGGCGAAGCTCCACTGGTCCGTGTTCGAGATCCGAGCCGTTCCCGACTGGGTGCTCGACGGGGCCGCCCGTTCACTGGATCGCGCGGCGGCACGTCCTCGAGCGCGCTGATCGGCACATCCGTCAGGATCGGCGGAACGCGGTGCTTCCCCGGGGCGCATCGGAGGACTAATGTGCAACCAAATGGTTGTGCATGTGGAGGACGGGATCGAGGTCGACCGCCTGTTCCGGGCGCTGGCGGACGGGACGCGTCGCGACATCGTCGCCCGGGTGCTGGAAGCGGAGCAGTCGGTGTCGGCACTCGCGGCGCGCTACGAGATGTCGTTCGCCGCTGTGCAGAAGCACGTCGCCGTGCTGGAGCGGGCGGAGCTCGTCCGCAAGCGCCGGAGCGGACGGGAGCAGCTCGTGCGCGGAGAGGTCGCCTCGCTCAGAAGGGCGGCGCGACTCCTCGAGGCCTACGAGCAGCTCTGGCGCGACCGCGTCGACCGCATCGCCGACGTCCTCGCCGAGGACGAGGTGCGACCACCGGAGGATCGAAGGAAGGGACGTGCACGATGACCGTCGTGGAGTCCGTCAAGGACATCGAGAACCTGACCATGACCATCACCGCCGAGTTCGAGGCGCCCGTCGAACGGGTCTGGCGGATCTGGGTGGACCCGCGGCAGCTCGAGCGCTGGTGGGGTCCGCCGACCTGGCCTGCCACCTTCGAGACGCATGAGGCGACCGAGGGCGCGCGCAGCAGCTACGTGATGACAGGGCCGGACGGCGAGAAGGCCCGCGGCTACTGGGTGGTGACGAAGGTGGAGGAGCCGACGCGGTTCGAGTTCGACGACGGCTTCGCCGATGCGGAGGGGCGTCCGGACGACTCGATGGGGGTCACCCACGCCGTCGTCACCCTCGTCGAGGTGGACGGACGCACCCGGATGACCGTCCGCTCCTCCTTCGAGACCCTCGAGCAGCTCGAGCAGATGGTGCAGATGGGGATGGAGGAGGGCATGAACCAGGCGATGGGGCAGATCGACGCGCTGCTCGCGGAGTGAGCGGGGCGGCTGCCGAGGTCTCCGGCGTGCGTCCTCTCCGTCCTGCCGCGTCGTCTCAGTCCTGCGGCGCCGAGTCGGTGAGGTCGGCGGCGTAGGCGGCGACCGAGCGCCGGTAGCGCGGCAGGGCGGGTGCCAGTGCCTCGAGGGCGGTGCGCAGCGCCTCGTCTGTGCGACCGGCGCTGTGCAGGGCCAGCGCGAGGAAGACCTGGCGGGCCGCCCCGATGGACGGGTGCGGCTCGGTCTCGGAGAGGAGGGCGATCGCCTCATCGATCCGGCCGAGATTCCGCAGGGTCGAGGCGTACTGGATGCTCAGCCGGGCGAGGCGCTCGCCGTCGAGACCGGAGGCGACCGCGCGCTCGTACTCCTCGGCCGCCTCCGCCTCGTGTCCGGCGCTGTCGAGGGCGCCGCCGAGCTCGAAGTGCGCGACGCCGTCGGTGCCGGGGTAGCGCGCGGCGAGGACGCGCATCCGCTCGACGACCCCGTCCGGATCGTCCAGGCCGTCGAGCCGGTCGACGGCGCGCTGCCAGAGGACGAGGTCGTCGGCCGCGTCGTCCTCAGGAGCCGAGCCGAGCTCTTCGAACAGTGTCAGCTGGAGGCCGTCGGGCGCGCGCAGGCGGGAGTTGAGCGAGTGCCACGGCGTCTCCCGAGGGTCGGCGACGAGCTCGGCGCCCGCGCCGGCGAGGGCCGAGGTGATGGTGGCGGCGTCGTCGACCTCGAACGCGACGCGGAGAGGGTCGCTCGTCTCACCCTCCGCCTCGATACGGTCGATCATGCGGACCTGCGGCGCGTTCGCCAGCTCGAGCGTGGCGACGCCCGCCTCGAGGATCGCGACGCGGGCATCGCCGTCGCCCTCGAAGGCCGCGCGCTCGGTCAGGCCGAGGGTGTCGCGGTAGAAGCGGAGCGCGGCGTCGACGTCGTCCACCTGGACGACCAGGCGCAGCTGACGGACGGCGGGAGGAGTGGAGGCGGTCACGCCTCGACGCTAGCGGTCGGCGGTGCCGGGGGCCGGGTCTCGATGCGCCGTCCTCCGGACCGATGCTCGACCAGCAGGGGGATCCCCGTCGAGGCCCCGCTGACAGGGGACCGCTCGACGCCTCGCATCGGCCTCCTGATGCTGGTCGAGCAGCTCCGCAGGGGCGTATCGAGACCCGGCTCCTCCACGAGGAAGGGTCTGCAGACACTCCTTCGGAGGACGGCGGATCTCGACGCGCCCGCTTCGCGGGCTGCTCGATCACCATCTGTGCGGCTGCGCGGGTGCTCGGGAGAGCAGTCGTCAGGAGGCGGTGTCGCTCGACGCCGTGGGGGAGTCCGGGGCGGTGAGGGTCTCGCCGGCGGTGCCCTCGACGTCGGCGGCCTTGGCGCGGCGTCCGGCCTCGATCACGACGGTGGAGGCGGCGGCGCCGGCGACGAGGGCGAAGAGGGCCCAGCCGGCGCCCCACTTCCGCTTCCCGACCAGCCCGTCGAAGGAGAGCGCACCCGGGCCGTCGGCCACGATCGCGGTCGCGGCGGCAGCGAGCAGGCCGTTGTACTCCCAGCCTCCGCCGCTGTTCCAGAGCCCGTTGGACCAGTGCACCTTGCGGACGGCCGTCACCATGGTCGCGATGAGCCCGGCCGCCGCGACGGGCGTCGCGAGGCCCAGGGCGAGCGCGGCGCCGCCGGCGGTCTCGGTGACCGCGGCCGCGACCGCGTTGCGGCGAGCGGGGTGCAGCTCGAGGCTCTCCATCATCTGCTCGGTGCCGTCGAGACCGGGCCCGTCGAACGAGCCGCGGAGCTTCTGCAGACCATGTCCGATGAACAGACCGCCGACGGTGAGACGGAGAACGAGCGAGCCGACCTTCATGGGGACCTCCGGGAGGGGTGGGGTGGTGCGGAACGTGTAGAGCGAGCGTCGCGGCTGGACCGGGCCGGGTCAAGGGGTCGCGCGTGGCGCGAGCATCGGGCAGGAGAGCTCTAGGCGGTCAACCGGTTCGCCTCCTATGATCGGACGAGATCGACTCGAAGGAGAGCACGCATGACCGGACGCCTCACTGGCAAGACCGCCCTCGTCACCGGAGCCGGCTCCGGCATCGGCCGGGCCGTGGCGGAGCGCTTCGCACGCGAGGGCGCCCGGGTCGCCTTCACGGATCGCGACCTCGCGGCAGCGCAGGACGCGGCGGCCGCCTTCCCGGACGCCGTCGCCGTCCAGCTCGACGTCTCGGACGAGAGCAGCGTCGAGCAGGCCTTCGCCCGTCTGGCCGCCGACGGCTTCGCGGTCGACGTGGTCGTCGCGAACGCGGGGGTGCAGCTGTTCGGGCAGGACGCGAAGATCGCCGACCTCGACCTCGACGTCTGGCGCCGCACGATCGACATCAACCTCACCGGCACCTTCCTCACCGTCAAGCACGCCGTCCGCGCGCTCCTCGGCCGCGGCGGCTCGATCGTCCTCACCGGCAGCCCGACCGGGCTCAACGGCGAGGGTCAGGACTTCACCGCCTACAGCAGCTCCAAGGCCGGCATACACGGCCTCGCCCGCACCGTCGCGGCGGCCTACGCGGGGGAGGGGATCCGCGTCAACACGGTCGTCCCCGGCTACACCGAGACCCCGCTGGTGACCGCCATCTCCGGCGACGCCGAGGCCCGCGCGGCGATCACCTCGCGCATCCCGCTCGGCCGCCCCGGCTGCGCCGCGGACGTGGAGGGCATCATGGTCTACCTCGCCAGCGACGAGTCGAGCTACGCCACCGGCGCTCTCTTCCGCGTCGACGGCGGCATGACCACCCTCTGATCGTGGCCGCGATCGAGATCCGGCCGTCCCCGCCGTCGGTCCCCGCCGGGCTCCTCCAGGCGGCGGAGCGCGACGAGCGGACGGTGCACTGCGGTCCGTGGTCGCTCCGGTACTCGGACGGCCGCCTGGACGACATCCGCTTCGGGGCGGCGCGGATCCTCCGCGGGGTCCGCGTCGTCGTCCGAGACGAGGACTGGGGGACGTTCGGGACCGTCCGCGCGGCCCTCGACGTCGAGGGCGGCGCGCTGGTCGTCGACGGCGAGAGCGCCCAGGGCGAGGCGCATGTCGCGTGGGCCCTGCGCGCCGCGTTCTCCGACGACTCGCTCTCGGTCGAGCTCGAGGCGCGCGCGAGCACCCCCTTCCTCCGCAACCGCCTGGGGCTGATCGTGCTGCACGGCGTCGAGAGCGCCGGAGCGCCTCTGGAGGTGCGCCACCCGGACGGCAGCGCCGAGCGCGTCGCCTTCCCCGACCGGATCGCGCCGCACCAGCCCGCGCAGGACCTCGCCGGACTCGCCTGGACCGCCGACGGAGTCCCCGTCGAGCTGACCCTCGAGGGCGACGTGTTCGAGACGGAGGACCAGCGGAACTGGACCGACGCGTCGTACAAGACCTACTCGACGCCGCTGAGCCTCCCGTTCCCGGTGGCGGTCGCCGCTGGGGAGGTCGTCCGGCAGAGCCTGCGGATCGACTGCGCCGGTGCGACGCCGACCGCTGCCGACGAGGCGACCGCGACCGTCTGCACCCTCCGCGCGGGTGGCGCCGGCCACCCGCTGCCCGAGATCCGCACCTCGGCCGCGAGTGCGCCGACCGCCCTCCGGCCCGACGCCCGGCCTCCGCTCGCCCTGCTGGTCGAGTGCGACGTCCGCTGGGCCGGCTGGCGTCGCGCCCTGCAGCGCGCGATCGAGGACGCCGGCGGACGACCGATCGACCTGCGCATCGTCGCCGCCCTTCCCGGCGACGTCCGCGCGGTCCTCGACGAGCTCGGCGACGCGCCGCTCGCCCGGCTCGGGGTCTTCGCCGCCCGGGGCCACCGCAGCACGCCCGAGCTGCTCGCGGAGGGACGCCGGGTGGCGGCCGAGCGCGGCATCGAGGTCGTCGGCGGCGTCCGCTCGCACTTCACCGAGCTCAACCGCGGTGCCGATGCGCTCGCGAAGGTGGACGCACCGCTCGCCTTCAGCATCACCCCGTTCATGCACGACCGGTCGGGCCACCAGCTCGTCGAGTCGATCGCCGTGCAGCGCACGGTGGTCCGCGACGCGGCGGCGATCGCGGACGGCCGCCGCCTGCACCTCGGGCCGATCACCCTCGGTGCGCGGATGAACGCCGTGTCGACGTCGCCGTTCGACCCCGGCGCCGCCGACATCGACCGCTCCGGCTACGGTCCGGAGGCCGTCCCGGGCGCGACCGACGAGCGCCAGCACGCGCCCGAGCTGGCGGCCTGGGTCGTCGGCAGTCTCGCCGCGCTCGCTGTCCCGGCCGTCGACTCCCTCGCCTACTTCGAGCAGTGGGGCCCGCGCGGGATCGCCGCGGCGACGGGCGTCTCACCGGCGGGCACCGTGCTCCAGTGGGCGGCGGACCTCGTCGGCTCGCCGCGACTCGAGGTGGACGCGCCGGGGCTGGTCGCGCTCGGAGCGGTCGCACCGGGCGGCCGCGTGGTGCTGCTCGGCAACCTGGGCGGCGTCGCGGTGGCGGTCGATCCGGCCGGGATCGAGCACTGGGAGTCGGCCGGGACGGTGGGGAGAGAAGCGTTCGTGCTCGAGCCCGGTGGCGCTGCGCGCGCACTGCTGACGGAGTAGGGGCCAGCGAGGCCGACGTCCCGGGCGCCGCGGTCGCACCCGGCGCAGACGTCTCGCAGCCTTCGACCGACGTGCGGCGACAGAGGACCGTGCCGACCACACAGTGGTGAGGAGCCGTCGGTACCGTCGTCAGCGGCGCGCGAGCGCGGGACCCCCGCCCGCGCCGCGCGCCCCTGATCGAGAGGTCCTCCGTGAAGCACCGACGCCGCGCCCACCTGACCGCCGCTCAGTCCGCACTGGCTCTGTCCGCACTGGCGCTGTCCGGTCTGCTGGCACTCTCCGGCTGCTCCGCCCCGGCGGACGAGGGGAGGACCGACGAGACGACCTCGCCGCTGACGGACTACCTCGGCTCGCTCTACGGCGGCGACGTCTCGCCCGAGGAGCAGGAGGAGAAGTACCGGGAGGAGGACCGGGCGCGGGAGGAGCTCGTCGCGACGTGCATGCAGGAGGCGGGCTTCGAGTACACCCCGAGCGTGCAGTCCGCGTCGTACTCCTCGGACGACGACGCGTACGAGCCGGACGACCGCGGGTGGGTCGCGCAGTACGGCTACGGCGTCGTCGACTCTCCCGGCCGCTACGACTCGGCCGAGCCGGAGGACGACTACGTCGACGCCAACGCCGACTACTACGACAGCCTCTCGGAGTCCGAGCAGGCGGCGTTCTCCGAGGCGCTGCACGGCCCGCCGGAGCCGGAGGACGTCGCCGCCTCCGACGACGAGTCGTACGAGTACGACTGGACGACGGCGGGCTGCTACGGCGCCGCCTCGCACGAGCTGGAGGAGGAGGACCCGACCTCCGGGGAGGAGCACGAGCCGGTGCTCGACGCGCTGACCGAGTTCTACTCGGAGCTGCCGTCGGTCCCCGAGCTGGCGGATCTCGACGCGGCCTGGTCCTCCTGCCTGAGCGATGCCGGCTACCCGGGCTTCGCGACCCGGTTCGACGCCGTGAACTCGATCACCGAGAAGGCGTCGGCGGTCTGGGCGTCAGCCGACGACCAAGGGATCGAGCCGACCGATCCGAAGCTCGTCGCCGTGAAGGACGAGGAGATCGAGCTCGCACTCGCCGACCTGGACTGCCGGGAGAAGACCGACTACACGGCGGTGCACAAGAAGGTCCAGGACGCACTGGAGCAGCAGTTCATCGACGACCACCGGACCGAGCTGGACGCGCTGAAGGCCGCCGCCGAGCAGGGCGAGTAGATGCGCGTCCCCCGTCGCCCGGGCTCGTCCGATCCGTCCGGTCCGACGCCGTCCGATCCGACGCCGACCGATCCGACGCCGACCGATCCGCTCGACCTCCTCGCGGCCGCCGGAGCCGCCGACGGCTCCGACGGCGCCGAGACCGAGGCGGGGACTCGCCGGGGCCGGTTCGCCGCTCTGGCCGCCGTCGTCTCGCGCAACCGCGTCCTCTGGATCGTGGCCGCCGCCGCGCTCCTGAGCCTGGTCGCGGGCCTGCTCGTCGGGAGGCTCGTGGTGTCGCCCGCCGAGGCCGCCGCGAACGCGGAGCCGCCCGCCCCCGGTCTGATCACCGCGCCCGTCGCGTTCGGCGAGCTGAGCAACGACGTCACCCTCCGGGGCGAGGTGCGCTACGCGGACGCGGTCGAGGTGAGCATCGACACGACGTCGATCCAGGGCGCCGCGGTGGTGACCGGTCAGGTCCCCGCGGCCGGCGCCGAGCTCTCGCCGCTGTCGATCGCCCTGGAGATCGCGGGCCGCCCCGTCATCGTCCTCCCCGGCGATCTGCCGGCCTACCGGACCCTGAGGTTCGGGGTGTCCGGGCCCGATGTGGTGCAGTTCAAGACGGCGCTGCGCGGTCTCGGGATCGACGCCGGCGACCCTGCCGACGACGTCTTCGACGAGACGGCCGCGAACGCGGTCACCGAGCTCTACGCCCAGGCCGGCTACGCGGCGCCCGTGACGCAGGAGGACGGCGAGGACGTCGTCCGCGCCGCCCAGGAGACGCTGCGGTCGGCGGAGCAGGGACTCGTCGCCGCGCAGAAGGATCTCGACACGGCTCGGGCGGGCTCCTCGCCGGTCGAGGTGCGCGAGGCCGACAACGCGGTCGCCAGCGCTCGACGCGAGCTGGAGGCCGCCCGCGCGGCCGAGCCGCCGGACGCCCTCCGCATCGCGGACCTCGACGACGCACTCGGGCTCGCCGAGCTCAGGCGGGCCCAGCTGGGCGCGAGCACCGATCCGGGCGCCCAGCGCGCCGCCGTGGAGTCGGCGCAGTCCCAGGTGACGCAGGCGCAGGAGGACCTCACCCGGGCCCGCCAGTCCGTCCTGCCGGCGCTCCCCGCGGGCGAGGTGCTGTTCCTCACCTCGCTGCCCCGGCGGGTGGACGAGGTCACCGCCAAGCGCGGCAGCGTCCTGTCGGGCGCGGCGATGACCGTCTCGGGCGCGCAGCTCGAGCTCTCCGGATCCGCCGCCGAGGCCGATGCACGCCTGCTCTCGGTCGGGCAGAAGGCCTCGTTCGAGCTGCCGGACCGCACCTCCCACGGCGCCGTCGTCTCGGGAGTCGATCCCGCGAAGGACGGCAAGGGGCGCTGGACGGTGACGCTGACCCCCGATCCGCTCTCGCCGGAGCAGATCGAGCAGCTGCGCGACGCCAACGTCAAGGTCACGGTCGCGGTCGGCGCGACGGAGGGCGCCGTGCTCTCGGTCCCGGTCGCCGCGCTGTCCGCGGGCTCCGGCGGCGAGAGCCGGGTCGAGGTCGTCGACGGCGACCCGCGCGACCCCGGCGCACCCACCCGCCTCGTCGTCGTCAGCACCGGTCTCGCCGCGAAGGGAGCGGTCGAGGTCTCGCCGGTGGACGGGGCGCTCGACGAGGGCGATCCGGTCGTGGTCGGCCGGTGACCGCTCCGCTCGTCGAGCTGCGGGACGTCACGCGCTCCTTCCCCGGACCGCCCGAGGTGCAGGCGCTGAAGGGGGTGAGCCTGCGGATCGAGGAGGGCGACTACGTGTCGATCGTCGGCCCCAGCGGCTCCGGGAAGTCGACGATGCTGAACATCCTCGGTCTCCTCGACCGTCCCAGCGTCGGCGAGTACCGCCTCGACGGTGCGCTGACCGGGGCGCTGGACGAGGACACCCGCGCGGCCGTGCGCGCGCAGCGCATCGGGTTCGTGTTCCAGTCCTTCCACCTGCTGCCGAGGCGGACCGTGCTCGAGAACGTGATGCTGCCGATGCTGTACAGCGGGACCCCGCGCGCCGACCGCGAGGCGCGGGCCCGGGACGCCCTGCTCCGGGTCGGTCTCGGGCACCGCCTCGGCTTCCTGCCGACGATCCTCTCCGGCGGCGAGCGCCAGCGGGTCGCCGTGGCACGAGCGGTCGTCGCGCGGCCGAGCCTCCTCCTCGCCGACGAGCCCACCGGGAACCTGGACGGCTCGACCACCGAGGACGTCATGCGGCTCTTCGAGGACCTGACGGACACCGGACTCACGCTCGTCGTGATCACGCACGACCTCGCCGTCGCGCGGCGGGCCCGCCGCTGCCTCCGCATCGCCGATGGACGGATGCAGGAGGTGACGGCGTGAGCGCGGTGCGCGCGGCGCTCCGCAGCCGGTTCGGGCGACGGCGGCACCGGTCGGCGCGCACGTCTCCGCTCCTGCGGCCCGTCCGCCGCGCCGACCGCTTCACCGCCGCCGACCTGCTCGCCGAGGCGACCTCGGACATCGGGACGCGACCCGCCCGGCTGGTGATGACCCTCCTCGGCACGGTGCTCGGCATCGGCGCCCTCGTCGCCACGATCGGCTTCGCGCAGACGACCGCGGGCCAGCTCGCCCGCCGGTTCGACGCGTTCGCCGCCACCCAGGTCGTCGTGCAGCCGGCCGAGGCGGAGAACTCCAACGGCGACAGCGTCGCCACCGGGCGGCTGCCCTGGGACGCCGTCGACCGCGTCCGCCGCCTCGCCGGTGTCGAGCAGGCGGCGGTCGTGGGCGAGGTGTCGCTGCGCGAGGGGGCGAGCATCACCGCGGTGCCCGTCAACGACCCGTCGGCACCCGCCGCCGCTCCGCCGCGGCTGTTCGCCGCCTCCGCGGATCTCCTCGACACTCTGGAGGGCGACGTGACCGCCGGGCGGATGTTCGACTCCGGCCACGACGCCCGCGCCGACCGCGTCGTCGTCCTCGGCGCCCGCGCGGCGGAGCGGCTCGGGGTGGAGCGCGTCGACTCCCGGCCCTCGATCCTGATCGACGGCGTCGCCTACTCGGTCCTCGGGCTCTTCGCCGACGTCCACGCGCGCGCCGAGCTGCTCGACGCGGTCGTCCTCCCCACGGGCACCGCGCGGGCGGACTTCGCGCTCGCGGCTCCGGGCGACCTGCAGGCGCGCATCGACATCGGAGCCGGGCCCCAGGTCGCGGCGCAGGCACCGCTGACCCTCGCTCCCGACGCCCCCGACTCCGTCTCCGTCTCGGCGCCCGGCGGCCGATCGGACCTCGCCGGCGACGTGCGCGCCGACGTCGACCTGGTGTTCCTCATCCTCTCGGTGGTGGTGCTGCTGGCAGGCGGCGTCGGCATCGCCAACGTGACCACGCTCTCGGTGATGGAGCGCGTCGGCGAGATCGGCCTCCGGCGTGCCCTCGGCGCCACGCGGCGGAGGATCGCGCAGCAGTTCGTCGTCGAGTCGGCGGTGATCGGCCTCCTCGGCGGGCTGGTCGGTGCGGCGACCGGTGTCCTCGCGGTGCTCTCGGTCTCCGTCGCCCAGCAGTGGACCCCGGTGCTCGACCCCGGCGTCGCGTTCGGCGGCGCGCTCCTGGGCGCCCTGATCGGGCTGCTGGCGGGCAGCGTGCCGGCGCGGCGGGCCTCGCGGATCGAGCCGATCGCGGCCCTCCGCGGGACCTGAGCCCCGGCCCCGACGAGCTGGGGCTCCGGTTCAGCCGAGCAGCGTGTAGGTCGAGGCGTCCAGGTACACGGTGCTGTCCGTGCAGACCTCGATCGCGGCGGGTGCGCGGACGGCGGCGTCGGCCGCGTCGATCACCTCGGCCACCAGGAAGGCCGACGTCGCGGTCGGGCAGCCGAAGGCGCCGGGGGCGTGCCAGGCGACCCGGACGTCCGCCTGGGCCGCCGGAGCGAGGGGGAGCAGGCCGGACGGGTTCGGGCCGTCGGCGGAGGCGACCGCGCCGAGGCGGCTGCCGTCGGCCCCGGCGGCGTAGACCCCGGGGATGCCGGCGAGCGTGCAGGTCCGGTCCGTCGTGTTCGTGAAGATCAGGTCGAAGGCGCTGCTGCCCGCGCCGGACGCCTCGGGATCGGCGCGGTACTCGAGCGAGAGGTCGCTCCCGACGCAGCGGGCGGTCGCGGGCTCGGGTGCGGGAGGCTGCTCGGTGGCCGGCACCGGGGCGGGGGTCTCCGGCACCGGAGCCGCCGTCGGTGCGACGGTCGGCTCCGCGGTCGGAGCGGTCGACGCGGGGGCCGTCGCCGTCGCGGAGGGTGTGACGGGCGGCGTGGCCGAGGCCGTCGCCGTCGCGCTCGGTCGCGGCAGTGGCGAGGTGGAGGAGGCGATGTCGGCGCGCCCCGCGCAGCCGGTCACGAGGAGCCCGACGGCGGCGAGGCTCAGGGCCGCCGCGGCACCGCGGCGCAGGAGGTCGTTCATGGGCCGAGTCTGCCACTGCGGGGCGCGGTCGGCTGCCCCCGGATCGGCGGCGTCCCGATCGGCGGCGGCGGTTCGGCGCCCGCGGATCAGCTCCCGGTGTCCGCCAGTCTCCGCGAGGCCGTGCTCATGTGCGCCTCCATCGCGCGCGCGGCGGCGGCCGGGTCGCGCGCCTCGATCGCCTCGAGCACGGCACGGTGCTCGGTGAAGGCGTCGCGGGCCTGCTCCGGGCTGCTGAGCGCGCGCTCGACCCAGAGGCGCAGCAGCGAGCGGATGGTCTGCAGCAGGTCGCGCAGCACCACGTTCTCGGCGCTGAGGGCGATCTGCAGGTGGAAGCGCACGTCGGCCTCGACGAAGGCCGCGATGTCGTCGAGGTGCGACTCCATCGCCTCGAGGTGCGCGTGCAGCCTGGCCAGTCCCTCGTCGTCGATGCGGAGCGCCGCCAGCATCGCGGCCTGCACCTCCAGACCACTGCGCACCTCGATCAGCTCGGCCGTGCGCCCCGCCGAGAGCATCAGCCCCCAGCTCAGCGTCGTCGGCAGCAGCTCGGAGGTGCTGTCGCGCAGGTAGGTGCCGGAGCCGGGGCGCACCGTGACGATGCCGAGGATCTCGAGCGCCGCGAGTGCTTCCCGCACCGCGGACCGGCCGACGCCGAGGCTCTCGGCGAGCTGGCGCTCCGGGGGGAGGCGGGACCCGGGCACGAGGTCGCCGCGGGTGAGCAGCGAGGTGAGCTGCTTGGCGACCTCGGCGACGGCGGTGCCGCGGGGGAGGACCTGCAGCTCCAGGCGCACGAGGGACGGGTCGTCTTCGGGGTACGCCGGCATGCACCGACCGTAGCAACCGCGCCATCGACCGGCCCGCAGCGACGCGACCGAGGAACCGGTTGACAACTCCACCCCCGCACGGCATCCTCTAATTGGTCAACCGGTCAGCCAATTCCCCCGAAGGCGGCCTGAGCCACATCGCACCACCCAACACAGTCGTTGACACGGATCAGGAGATCGACGTGGACCTTCCCTCCCGCACAGGCGGAACCGCGACGGCGGACGCCGCCGTCGAGAAGAGCGCCATCAGGAAGGTGTCGATCCGGCTCGTGCCGTTCGTCGCCCTGATGTTCTTCATCAACTACCTCGACCGCACGGCCATCGGCTTCGCCGCGCCGAACGGCATGGAGGCCGACCTCGCGCTCTCGGCGGCCCAGTTCGGCTTCGCCTCGGGCGTCTTCTTCATCGGCTACATCCTGCTGGAGGTGCCCAGCAACCTCGCGCTGCACCGCTTCGGCGCCCGCCGCTGGCTCGCCCGCATCATGGTCAGCTGGGGCATCGTCGCGCTGCTGTTCACCTGGGTGCAGAACTTCGAGCAGCTGGTCGCCCTGCGCTTCCTGCTCGGGGTCGCCGAAGCCGGCTTCTTCCCCGGCGCGATCCTCTTCCTCAGCCTCTGGGTGCCGGCCAAGCACCGCTCGAAGATCCTCGCGCTCTTCTACCTGGCGCAGCCGCTCACCACGGTCATCGGCGCCCCGCTCGCGGGCTTCCTGATCGAGCAGGACGGCATCCTCGGCCTCGAGGGCTGGCGCTTCATGTTCCTCGGCGTCTCGCTGCCCGCGATCATCGTGGGTGTCATCGCGTGGTTCTACCTCAAGGACAAGCCCTCCGACGCGAAGTGGCTGACCCGCGAGGAGCAGGTCTGGCTGACCACCGCGCTGCAGCGCGAGGAGGACGTGAAGACCAAGGGCGTCACGACGCACCCCAAGATGTCCTCCGCCTTCAAGAGCGGCCGCGTCTGGATGCTGAGCTTCGTCTACTTCGGCTTCATCTACGGCCTCTACGCCCTCGCCTTCTTCCTGCCCACGATCATCGAGGGCTTCCAGGAGCAGTACGGCACCACCTTCGGCATCTTCGAGAAGGGCCTGATCACCGCGATCCCCTACGTGCCCGCGGCCATCGCCCTCTACCTGTGGTCGCGCGACGCCACCCGCCGCGGCGTCCGCACCTGGCACATCGTGATCCCGGCGATCGTCGGCGGCCTGAGCATCCCGCTCGCGCTCTTCGCCGGCTCGCCGGCGGCCACGATCGCCGTCATCACCGTCACCGCGATGGCGATCTTCTCGGCCCTGCCCAACTTCTGGACCTTCCCGACCCGGTTCCTCACCGGGGCGGCGGCCGCGGCCGGCATCGCGCTGATCAACACGATCGGCAACCTGGCCGGGTTCTCGGCCCCGTACATCACCGGCGCCCTCCGGGACGCGACCGGCGGCTACGAGGTCCCGATGGTCATCGTCGGCTTCTTCCTGCTGCTCTCCGCGGTGCTGATGTCCCTCCTCGCCCGCCGCTACAAGGACGCACCGCTCGACGCCCCCAGCGTCGACGTGATCGCGCACTGAGCACCCGCACGACCCGCTGACCGCCCGACGCTGGCCGCCCCTCCTCGAACAGGACCCCTGATGACCCGGCTCTACAACGACCCGTCCGACTTCGCCGACGAGATGATCGACGGCTTCGTCGCCGCGAACCGCCGCTTCGTGCGGCGGGTCCAGGGCGGCGTGGTGCGCTCGACCGTGAGCGCGCCCGGCTCGGTCGCCCTCGTGGTGGGCGGCGGCTCCGGCCACTACCCGGCATTCGGCGGGCTCGTCGGCCAGGGACTCGCGCACGGCGCGGCGATGGGCAATCTCTTCGCCTCGCCGTCCGCGCAGCAGGTGCACTCGGTCGCCGCGGCGGCCGAGCACGGCGGCGGCGTGCTGCTCAGCTACGGCAACTACGCGGGCGACGTGCTGAACTTCGACGCGGCCGAGCGGCGCCTGCGCGACGAGGGGATCGACGTCCGCACCGTCACGGTGACGGACGACGTCTCGAGCGCGAGCGTCGCCGAGAAGCACAAGCGCCGGGGGATCGCCGGCGACCTGACCGTCTTCAAGGTCGCCGGAGCCGCGGCGGAGGAGGGTGCCTCTCTGGACGAGGTCGAGCGGATCGCGCGCCTCGCCAACGAGCGCACCCGCTCCTTCGGGGTCGCGTTCTCGGGCTGCTCGCTGCCCGGGGCGTCCGAGCCGCTGTTCACCGTGCCGGAGGGCCGGATGGCGGTCGGCATGGGCATCCACGGCGAGCCCGGCATCCGCGAGGACGACGTGCCGACGGCCGACGGTCTCGCCGAGCTGCTGGTCTCGTCGCTGCTCGAGGAGCTGCCCGACGGCGTCGACGCGGCCGAGGGCTCGCGCCTGGTCGTCGTGCTGAACGGGCTCGGCTCGGTGAAGTACGAGGAGCTGTTCGTCGTCTACGCCGGCGTCGAGCGTCGCCTGCGCGAGCGCGGCCTCGAGGTCCTCGAGCCCGAGGTCGGCGAGCTCGTCACGAGCTTCGACATGGCCGGCGTCTCGCTCACCTTCTTCTGGGTCGACGACGAGCTGGAGCGGCTCTGGGCCGCGCCGGCCGAGGCGCCCGCCTACCGCAAGGGCTCCGTCCGCGCGGCCGAGCAGGCCGCGGTGACCGAGCAGGAGTCGGCCGCGGTCGTCATCGGCGACGCGAGCGAGGAGTCCCGCGACGCCGCCCGCACCGTGCTCGCCGCCCTCGACGCGACGCGGAGCACCATCGACGAGAACGCCGACGAGCTCGGCCGGATCGACGCGGTCGCCGGCGACGGCGACCACGGCATCGGCATGCAGCGCGGTGTGCACGCAGCGGTCGCCGCCGCCCGGGCCGCGCTCGAGGCCGGCGCCGGGGCGGGCACCGTGCTCGCCCACGCGGGTGACGCCTGGTCCGACCGGGCCGGCGGCACCTCCGGAGCGCTCTGGGGCGCCGCGCTCGCCGCGGTCGGCTCGGCGCTCGGCGACATCGCCGCGCCCACGGCCGCCTCGGTGGTCGAGGGGGTCGACGGCGCCCGCGCGGCGATCCTCCGCTTCGGAGCGACGCCGGGCGACAAGACGATGGTCGACTCGCTCGTGCCCTTCGCCGATGTCCTCGGCGAGGCCGTCACGGCGGGGGAGGAGCTGCCCGCGGCCTGGACCCGCGCCGCCGAGGCCTGCACGACCGCCGCCGCCGCGACCGCGCAGCTGCTGCCGAGGATGGGCCGCGCCCGGCCGCACGCCGAGAAGAGCCTCGGCACCCCCGACGCGGGAGCGCACTCGCTCGGGCTCATCGTCACCGCGATCGGCGCGGTGCTGCGCTCGGACGACGCCCCGCTCGCCGCGGCCCCCGGCTCTGTCGGCACCGGCGCGTAGCGTCGACTCCGTCCCCACGACCGCTTCCAGCAAGGAGAGAACACCCATGAGCGCACCCTTCCGCCTCGTCGTCGGCTCCGACGACGCCGGTCTCGACTACAAGGAGATCGTCAAGGCCGACCTCGAGAAGGACTCCCGCGTCGCGTCCGTCGTCGACGTCGGCGTCGACGCCTCGTCGCACACGCCCTACCCGAGCGTCGCCATCGCGGCCGCCGAGATGGTGGCCCGCGGCGAGGCCGACCGCGCGATCCTGATCTGCGGCACCGGGCTCGGCGTCGCGATCGCCGCCAACAAGGTGGCCGGCATCCGCGCCGTCACCGCGCACGACTCGTTCTCGGTCGAGCGCTCGATCCTCTCCAACGACGCGCAGGTGCTCTGCATGGGCCAGCGCGTCGTCGGCATCGAGCTGGCCCGCCGCCTCGCGAAGGAGTGGCTCGGCTACGAGTTCGACACGTCCTCCGCCTCCGCGGAGAAGGTCCGCGTGATCGAGGAGTACGAGGCCGGGAACCCGGTCGCGGACGACGCCGCCTCGGCCGGCTCGTGCTGAGCCGCGCCGCCGGGGACGCCCCGGCGTTCACCGTCGGCGTGAGCCTCAAGATGTACTTCGGCCACGCGCGGACGCTCGAGTGGATGCAGCGCATCGCGGAGATCGCGCGGACGCACGAGGCGACCGCCTCCGGTGCCGTCGAGCTGTTCGTCGTGCCGACCTTCCCCGCGCTGGTGCCGGTCGGCGCCCTCGCGGCGGAGTCCGGCGTCGCACTCGGCGCCCAGGACCTGTTCTGGGAGGACGCGGGAGCGTTCACCGGCGAGGTGAGCGGTGCGGAGCTGCGCGAGATCGGCTGCCGGCTGGTCGAGATCGGGCATGCCGAGCGGCGTGCGCTCTTCGGCGACGACGACGAGCGCGTGCGCGCGAAGGTCGCGGCGGCGTTCCGCAACGACCTCGTCCCGCTGCTCTGCATCGGCGAGACCGAGCACGGCTCCGTCGAGGACGCCGTCGAGCTCGTGCTCGCGCAGATCGGCTCCGCCCTCGCCGACGCGGACGAGGCCGGTGCAGACGGCCCGATCCTCGCCGCCTACGAGCCGGTCTGGGCGATCGGCGCTCCCGAGCCCGCCGAGCCGGCCTTCATCGCCGGCGTCGTCACCGCGCTCGAGGCGGCGCTCGCGGAGCTCCCCGGCCGCGCCGGCAGTCGCGTGATCTACGGCGGCAGCGCCGGACCCGGACTCCTGACCGCGCTCGAGGGCCGCGTGCCCGGGCTGTTCCTCGGCCGCTTCGCGCACGACCCCGAGGCGGTCGGCGCGATCCTCGACGAGGCGCTCGCCCTCGCCCGCGGCACCGAGGGGGTCCGCCCGTGAGCCGGATCGGGCTGAGCAGCTACGCCTTCTTCTGGCGCTCCTCCGACCGCGTCCCCAAGCCGCTCGGCGTCGAGGACATGGTCCGCGAGACCGCCGCGCTCGGCGTGGACCTGCTGCAGCTGTGCGACGTGCCGGCTCTCGAGGAGTACTCGGACGAGCAGCTCGCGTCGCTGCGCGCGGTCGCGGACGCCGCGGGGGTCGCGCTCGAGCTCGGCACCCGCGGCACCGACCCCGCGCACCTGCGCCGCTGGCTCCGCCTGGCGCGCGCGCTCGACGTCGTGCTGCTGCGCAGCATGTGGACGTCGGGGGAGGACCGGCCGGACCGCGAGGAGACGCTGCGGCGCCTGCGCGAGATCGCGCCCGAGCTGGAGGAGGCCGGCGTCACGCTGGCCCTGGAGACCTACGAGCAGGTGAGCACGGCCGACCTCGTCGACGTGATCGCGACGCTCGATCACCCGCGGATCCGGATCTGCCTCGACCCGGCGAACACCGTCGCGAACCTCGAGCTGCCGGAGGACGTCACCGCCCGCTGCGCCCCGTACGTCGCCAACTGGCACGTGAAGGACTTCGATTTCAGCCGCAATCCCGGCTGGGTCGGCTTCGTCTACACCGGCACGGCGCTCGGCGACGGCCGCCTCGACTACGACGCCATGCTCGTGCTGCTCCGGCCGGCGGAGCGCGGCATCACCCAGATCATCGAGTTCTGGCTCCCCTGGCAGGACACCGTCCCCGCCGCGGAGCAGGCGCTCGTCACCACCCGGCTCGAAGCCGAGTGGACCCGCACTACCCTCGACCAGCTCAGGAGAAGGAACTCATGACCGACACCACCGCCACCACCGCACCGGGCACCGCCGCCTCCGCCCTCACCGTCGCCGTCATCGGCGCCGGCGGCAAGATGGGCATGCGGGTCTCCAACAACCTGCAGAAGTCGGACTACAACGCCCTCTACAGCGAGGCCTCGCCCGCCGGCCAGGAGCGCACCCGCGAGGCCGGCCGCGAGATCACCGCGACCCCCGACGCCGTGAAGGACGCCGACGTCGTCATCCTCGCCGTCCCGGACGTCGTGCTCGGCGCGGTGTCGGAGGACGTGATCCCGCAGATGAAGTCGGGCGCGATCATCCTCACGCTCGACCCGGCCGCCGCCTACGCGGGGCTGCTCGCGAAGCGCGAGGACATCCACTACGCCGTGGCGCACCCGTGCCACCCGTCGGTGTTCCTCGAGCGCACCACGCCGGAGGAGTGGGCCGACACGTTCGGCGGCATCGCCGCACCGCAGGAGGTCGTCGCGGCCCTCGAGGACGCCGACGACGACGTGCGGGCGATCGCGGAGAAGGTCATCTCGACCATCTACGCGCCCGTCATCGCCGTGCACTGGGTGACCGTCAAGCAGCTCGCCGTGCTCGAGCCGACCCTGGTCGAGACCATCGCCTGCATGGTCGGCGAGTTCCTCAAGGAGGCGCTCGACGAGACCGTCAACGGCGTCGGCGTGCCCTACGAGGCCGCCCGCGCGATGCTCTACGGCCACACCTGGATCGCGCTGACCAACGGCCTGCGCGGCTCCAACCCCTTCTCCGAGGCGTGCCACATCGCCATGGGCTACGGCCGCGAGGCGCTCATCAAGGACGACTGGAAGAAGATCTTCGACGACTCGGAGCTCGACTCCGTCATCGCGAAGATGCTGAAGATCGACGCCGTCAAGCGCTGACCGGCGTTCGCGCGCACTTCATGCTGATCGAGTAGCCCTCGGAGAGGGCGTATCGAGATCCGGCGTCGTCCGGTGGGTGGGTCTCGCTGCGCGGCTACTCGACCAGCATGGGCCGAGCGAGGCGTCCCCGAACGGTCGAGACAGCCCGCAGCAGCGGGACGTCTCGACGGTCCGGGGACGCCTCGGCGTCGCACTAGAGGCGGACGATCATCTTGCCGGTGTTGCCGCCGCGCATCATCGAGAGGAAGGCGTCGACCGCGTGGTCGATGCCGTCGACGACGGTCTCGTCGTAGGCGATCTCGCCGGCGGCGAACCAGCCGCCCATCAGGCGGTTGAACTCCGGCGCGTGGTCGAGGTAGGCCGCGAGCGTGAAGCCGCGCAGCGTCAGCGCACGGGTGATGATGTTCGCCATGTTGTCCGGGCCGGCCGGCTTCTCGGTGCTGTTGTAGCCCGCGATCGCGCCGCAGAGCGCCGCGCGTCCGCCGTCGTTGAAGGCGTCAAGCGCCGCCTCGAGGTGGTCGCCGCCGACGTTGTCGAAGTACACGTCGATGCCCGCGGGTGCCGCCGCGGCGAGCTGCTCGCGGACGGGGCCGGCGTGGTAGTCGAACGCGGCGTCGTAGCCGTACTTCTCTGTGAGCAGCGCGACCTTCTCGGCCGAGCCTGCGGAGCCGACGACGCGCTTCGCGCCGAGCAGCCGCGCGATCTGGCCGGCGGCCGAGCCGACGGCTCCCGCGGCGCCGGAGACGAAGACGGTGTCGCCCTCCTTCAGCCCCGCGATGGTGGTGAGGCCGACGAAGGCGGTGAGGCCCGTCATGCCCAGGACGCCGAGCCGCAGCGACAGCGGGGCGCCGGGGATCTCGGGGACGACGCGGAACGCCGAGGTCTCGGCCTGCACGATGTCGCGCCAGCCGAGCTGGTGCAGCACGACGGCGCCGACGGGGAAGTCGGGGTCGCTCGACACGGTGACGCGGCCGATCGCGCCGCCTTTCATCGTCTCGCCGAGCGCGTACGGCGGGGTGTAGCTCTTCACGTCGTTCATCCGGCCGCGCATGTACGGGTCGACGGAGAGGAAGGCGTTCTCGACGCGGATCTCGCCGGCGGCGGGCTCGTCGTACTCGACCTGCGCGGTGCGGAAGTCCTCGGCGACGGGCCAGCCGACGGGGCGGCGGACGAGCTGGATCTGGGTACTGGTGACGGTGGTCATGGAGCCTTCCGAGGGGTCGTGGGGGCGGGGATCAGGAGACGGCGAGGCCGATGCCGAGCGCGAGGACCGCGAGCAGTCCGGGCGCCATCTGCGTGAGCGCCGCGCGCCGCTTGCCGGGGGACGAGAGCAGCAGCACGAGCGCTGCGGCCACCATCGATCCGGTGCCGGTGAAGACGAGCGCGGCGCCGACGGCGGTCGCTCCAGAGGCGAGGACGATCACGCCGATGATCGTGACGATCGCGAGGAACAGGTTGTAGAAGCCCTGATTGAACGCGAGCTCCTTCGTCGACTCGGCCTCGCCGGCGGTGGTGCCGAAGGTGGAGCGGGCGCGCGGGGTCGTCCAGAGCAGCGACTCCAGCACGAAGATGTAGACGTGCAGCAGCGCCGCGAGGACGGCGAGAACGAGTCCGATGACGATCACGGCGGGGCCTCCTAATTGTGTATCGCTCGGTTCACTACCGAACGGGCCCACTCTATACTGGAACGACCGGTTCACAACAGTCCGCCGGTTCCGGGTCGTCAGCAAAGGGAGTCGCCGTGGGACGCACGCAGAGCTTCGACACCGACCAGGTGGTCCGGTCGGCGCGCACCGTCTTCTGGGACCGCGGCTTCGAGGAGGCGTCGCTGCCCGAGCTCGAGGCGGCGACCGGTCTCGGCCGTTCCAGCCTCTACCACGCGTTCGGCAGCAAGCGCGGGCTCTTCGACGCGGCGGTGCAGAGCTACCTCGACGAGATCGTGCGGCCTCGGCTTGCGCCGTTGACCCGCGACGAGGTCTCTCCGACGGCCCTCGAGGACTACTTCTCGGGGCTCCGGGACGCGCTCGCCGATCCGCGGACGGTGTCGGCGCAGAGCGGGTGCCTCCTGCTCAACGCGGCGGGGGCGCCGATCGCGCGCGACGACGCGGTGCGCGAGGTGATCGCGGAGTACCGGGCGGAGCTGCAGCGGGCGATGCTCGCAGGGGCGGCGGCGCGGTGGCCGGGGGAGTCGGCGCAGTGGCGGGGGCGGCAGGCGGGGGTGCTGGTGTCGCTGCTGGTGACGGCGCTGGTGCTGGCGCGGGTCGATCCGGGGCAGTCGGTGGCGACGGCGGAGGCGGCGCTGGGGCTGGTGCTGGGGGACTGACGACCCCGGGTGCCGACTGCTGACGTGCTCGTCGCTTCGCGACGTCGCGCTCGGCGCGGCCGGGGTGGACGCGGTGCCTCGTCGCGGCTCCTTCCCGCGCGCCTGCGGCGCGCCCGCCAGACCCGAGCCAGGAGCCGCGACGAGGCACCGCGACCACCCCTCTGCATGGAGGCGCGGCGGGTCGGCGGATCGGCACGGAGGGTGGCGGGCGTCGGCCGGTCTGCACGGAGGTGTGGCGGGGTCGGCGGGCGTAGGCGGTGGGCGGGGATCAGCGCTCGAGGCGGTGCTCGCGGTCGGCCGGGTGGACGTTCGGCTCGTGGAGCCGCTTCGGGCACGTCGAATCGGGCGGTTCCGGAGTGCCGGAGGTATCTCCGCGTGCCGGAGGCCGGAGGTCGGAGCGCGGGGTGTTGGGCTCGTTGTTCGTGCTCCGGCTCGTGGAATCCGGGGGTTTTGGCGTGCCGGAGGGCGTTCCGCGTGCCGGAGGTGGTGCGGCGGAGGGCGCGCACGACGGAGGGCCGGCGGAGGAGTCTCCGCCGGCCCTCAGGGGTGGCGCGTCAGTCGGTGCCGGCGTCGAAGGCGGCGCCCTCGGAGGCGAGGTCGGTGGCGCGGCCGAGGGCGTCGGCGGCGGCGGAGCCGTTGCCCTCGGTGATGGCCTCGGACTCGCCGATCTCGAGGTGGCCGACCAGCTCGGCGGTCGAGCCGCCGACCAGGCCCGCGGCGGCGTACTGCTCGAGGCGCGAGCGGGAGTCCGCGATGTCGAGGTTGCGCATGGTCAGCTGGCCGATGCGGTCCTCGGGGCCGAAGGCGGCGTCGCCGACGCGCTCCATCGACAGCTTGTCGGGGTGGTAGCTCAGCGCGGGGCCGGTGGTGTCGAGGATCGTGTAGTCGTCGCCGCGGCGCAGGCGCACGGTGACCTCGCCGGAGACGGCGGAACCGACCCATCGCTGGATGGACTCGCGCAGCATCAGCGACTGCGGGTCGAGCCAGCGGCCCTCGTACATCAGGCGGCCGAGGCGGCGGCCCTCCGAGTGGTACTGCGCGATGGTGTCCTCGTTGTGGATCGCGTTGAGCAGGCGCTCGTAGGTGAGGTGCAGCAGGGCCATGCCGGGCGCCTCGTAGATGCCGCGGCTCTTCGCCTCGATGATGCGGTTCTCGATCTGGTCGGAGTTGCCCAGGCCGTGGCGTCCGCCGATCGCGTTCGCCTCGAGGACGAGGGCGACCGGGTCGGAGTACTCGACGCCGTTGAGCGCGACCGGGCGGCCGGCCTCGAAGCGGACGCTGACCGTCTCGGCGGCGATCTCGACGTCCTCGCGCCAGGCGGCGACGCCCATGATCGGCTCGACCAGCTCCATGCCGCTCGAGAGCTCCTCGAGGCGCTTGGCCTCGTGGGTGGCGCCCCAGATGTTCGCGTCGGTGCTGTACGCCTTCTCGGTGGCGTCGCGGTAGGGGAAGCCGCGGGCGACCAGCCACTCCGACATCTCGGTGCGGCCGCCGAGCTCGTTGACGAACTGGACGTCGAGCCAGGGCTTGTAGATGCGCAGGCGCGGGTTGGCGAGCAGGCCGTAGCGGTAGAACCGCTCGATGTCGTTGCCCTTGTAGGTGGAGCCGTCGCCCCAGATGTCGACGCCGTCCTCGCGCATCGCGCGGACGAGCAGGGTGCCGGTGACGGCGCGGCCCAGGGGAGTGGTGTTGAAGTAGGTCTTGCCGCCGGAGCGGATGTGGAAGGCGCCGCACTGCAGCGCGACGAGCCCCTCCTCGACCAGGGCGCTCTTCGCGTCGACGAGGCGCGAGATCTCGGCGCCGTACTGCGCGGCGCGGGCGGGCACGCTGTCGATGTCGGGCTCGTCGGCCTGGCCGATGTCGGCGGTGTAGGTGCAGGGCACCGCGCCCTTCTCGCGCATCCAGGCGACCGCGACCGATGTGTCGAGCCCTCCCGAGAATGCGATTCCGACGCGCTCGCCCACGGGCAGACTGTTCAAGACCTTCGACATGGCTCTGATTTTAGGAGACTCGCGGGGCCGCTCGTGACGCGCACGCTCGCGCGACGATCGTCGGATAGATCTGCACGGGGGGATGGACGGGCGCACGGCGGCGTGGGAGGGTCCGACTGACCCGCTCGACGACGCGCGGGCACCGCCGCACTCCGAAAGGCTCCTCGTGCCACAGCCTCCTTCCCGCCGCCTCGCGGCGATCACGCTCGCCTGTCTGCTCGCCGCGGGAGGTGCGGCCGCGATCGCGCCCGGCGCCTCCGCTCTCGCGACCGTCAGCAGCGAGCCGACATCCACTCAGGCCCCGACGGCGTTCCGCCCCGGGTCCGCCTCCGACGACGCGGTCGCGCGCGGGCCGGTCCGGTACACGAACGCCCTCATCGGCGGCGAGAGCCTCGCGCGCGGCGAGAGCATCACGTCCGAGGGCGGCGAGTACCGCTTCGTGCTGCAGACCGACGGCAACGCCGTGATCTACGACTACAGGGGGTCGACCTGGAGCACCGGGACCCAGGGCCGCGGGGACCGACTCGACATGCAGACCGACGGCAACGTCGTGATCTACGCCGCCGACGGCCGGGCCGTCTGGAGCACGGGCACTGGCGGAAACCCGGGCGCGCTCCTGGTCATGCAGGACGACGGCGACCTCGTCGTCTTCCGGGCCGACGACTCCGTCGCGTGGTCCTCGTCCGACGGCCAGGCGCCGCCCGCGGTCGCCGACACCCTCAGTAGCGGCAGCGACCTGCGCGCCGGTCAGGAGCTCGTCTCGACCGATGGCCGCTCCCGCGCGGCGATGCAGACCGACGGCAACTTCGTCGTCTACAGCGGCGGCGCGGTGCGGTTCAATGCCGCCACCTCCGGGCCGGGGAACCGCCTCGTGATGCAGTCCGACGGCAACGCGGTCGTCTACGCGAACTACGGCGCTCCGCTCTGGCAGTCGGGTACCGCGGGCAACCCCGGGGCACGCATGGTGATGCAGAACGACGGCAATCTGGTGATCTACGCCGCCTCGGGCCGTCCGCTGTGGTCGAGCAACCCGCCCCCCGCGCCGGTCGTGCGGGACGTGCTGAGCGGCGGCGGCGAGCTCCGCGCCGGTCAGGAGCTGGTGTCGAGCGACGGCGGCTCGCGCGCCGCGATGCAGGGCGACGGCAACTTCGTCGTCTATCGAAGCGACCAGGTGAGCTTCTCGGCCGGCACCTCGGGCGCGGGCAACCGCCTCGCGATGCAGACCGACGGCAACGCGGTCGTCTACTCCGCGTCGGGCCGGGCCCTCTGGCAGTCGGGTACCGGCGGCAACCCCGGCGCGCGACTGGTGATGCAGAACGACGGCAACCTGGTGATCTACTCCGGCGACCGCGCGCTGTGGTCGAGCTACACGCCGCCGGTGCTGACCAGCGACACCCTGTTCGCCGGTAGCGAGCTCACCCAGGGCCGCAGCATCCGCTCGACCGACGGCCGCAGTGAGGCAGTCCTGCAGGACGACGGCAACTTCGTCGTCTACAGCAACGGCAGCGCGCGCTGGAGTGCCGGCACGTCGGGCGCGGGCAACCGTCTCGTGATGCAGGGCGACGGCAACGCGGTGGTCTACTCCGCGTCCGGCCGTGCGCTCTGGCAGTCGGGCACCGCGGGCACCTTCGGTCCGCGGATGGTCATCCAGAACGACGGCAACCTCGTCATCTACTCCGTCGACGACCGCGCGGCCTGGCAGAGCAACCAGCCGGCGCCCGCGCCCGCGCCTATCGGCAACCCGGGCGACGCGGTGAACTGCGACAGCTTCGGTTCTCAGGCCGACGCTCAGGTCTGGTTCGACCGCTATCGTGCCTTCGGCGACCCGGCCGTTCTCGACCGCGATAAGGACGGCATCGCGTGCGAGGACTACCGCTACTAGGTCCGTAGAGAGGAAGGCCCGTCTCCTCGGAGGCGGGCCTTCGGCGTTCCCGGAGGGGCGCATGCTCGCGCGACATCTGTTGGGTAGTTCTACCCAAAAGGATGGACGGGCGGGGAGAGCGCGTGGGAGGCTCCGCCTGGCCCGCTCGATGATGCGCGGGCCTCCTCTGCATCCGCACTGTGAAAGGCGCTTCATGCCACAGCCCCCCGCCCGCCGCCTCGCAGCACTCACGCTCGCGTGCCTCCTCGCAGCGGGAGGTGCCGCGGCGCTCGCTCCGACCGCGTCCGCGCTCTCCTACGCCACGGTGGACCCGACGGACACTCCGACTCCGACGCCCACCCCGACGACCGAGCCGACGCCGACGCCGACGCAGGAGCCGACTCCCGAGCCGACCCCGACGCCGACTGCGACGCCCGAGCCGACGCCCACCGCGACGCCGACTCCGACGGCCACTCCGACCGTCACTCCCACGGCCACGCCCACCGCCACCCCGACCTCGACCTCGACCCCGCGCCCGACGCGGACGCCGACGCCGACCCCCACTCCGACGCAGCCCCCGGCCGCGGCGACCGACCGGCTCGCCTCCGACTCGACGCTCACCGCCGGGCAGCGGATCGTCTCGCGCAACGGCCAGTTCCGCTTCGTGATGCAGACCGACGGCAACGCGGTCGTCTACGACGCCGCGGGCCGCTCGACCTTCAGCACCGGCACGTCCGGCACCGGCAACCGCATCACGATGCAGGCCGACGGCAACCTCGTCGTCTACACGACGGCGAACCGCGCGCTCTGGCAGTCGGCCACCGGTGGCAACCCCGGCGCGTTCCTGGTGATGCAGAACGACGGCAACCTCGTCGTCTACCGCACCAACGGCACCCCCGCCTGGGCGACCTCCTACCAGGCCGCTCCGCCCGCCGTCGTCGGCGACACCCTCCGCGGTGGCGCCGAGCTGCGTGCGGACCAGCAGATCACCTCGACCGACTCGCGCTCGCGGGCGGTCATGCAGGGCGACGGCAACTTCGTCGTCTACAGCAACGGCTCCGCGCGCTGGAGCGCCGGCACCTCGGGCGCAGGCAACCGCCTCGCGATGCAGGGCGACGGCAACGCGGTCGTCTACTCCGCCGGCGGCGCCGTGCGCTGGCAGTCGGGCACCGGGGGCAACCCGGGTGCGCGCATGGTCATCCAGAACGACGGCAACCTCGTCATCTACGCCGCCTCGGGCCGTGCCCTGTGGTCGAGCTACACCCCGCCCGCGCCCCCGGCACCCGTGATCCGCGACGTGCTGAACGGCGGCGGCGAGATTCGCTCCGGCCAGCAGCTCGTCTCGAGCGACGGAGGCTCGCGCGCCGCCATGCAGGGCGACGGCAACTTCGTCGTCTACCGCGGCGGCGAGGTCCGCTTCTCCACCGGGACCTCCGGCAGCGGCAACCGCCTCGCGATGCAGACCGACGGCAACGCGGTCGTCTACTCGGCCGGCGGTGCTGTCCGCTGGCAGTCGGGCACCTCGGGCAACCCGGGAGCGCGCATGGTCATGCAGAACGACGGCAACCTGGTGATCTACTCGGGCAACCGCGCCGTGTGGTCGAGCTACACGCCGCCGGCGCCGCCCGCACCCGTGATCAGCGACACGCTGAACTCGGGCAACGAGCTCGGCTCGGGTCGTCTCCTCCGCTCGTCGAACGGCAGCAGCGAGGCGATCATGCAGGGCGACGGCAACTTCGTCGTCTACAGCAACGGCGGCCCCCGCTGGAGCGCCGGAACGAGCGGAGCGGGCAACCGCCTCGTCATGCAGGGCGACGGCAACGCCGTCATCTATTCGGGGAGCCGTGCCGTCTGGCAGTCGGGCACCTCGGGCAACGGCGGTGCGCGCATGGTCATGCAGAACGACGGCAACCTGGTCATCTACTCGACCGACGGGCGCGCGCTCTGGCAGAGCAACCAGCCGGCGCCCGCGCCGGCGCCTCAGCCGGGACCGGCGCCCGCGCCCGGACCGAGCCAGCCCGGTAATCCGGGCAATGCCGTCAACTGCGACGACTTCTCGTCGCAGGCAGCAGCACAGGCGTGGTTCAACACCTACTACCCGTACTACGGAGACGTCGCTGGTCTCGACCGCGACGGAGACCTCGTCGCCTGCGAGTAGTTCGTCAAGAAGTTGGAAGGCCCGTCTCCTGACCATCGGAGGCGGGCCTTCGCTCGTCGTGTCGCGATCGGGGTTGATCCTCGAACGGACTCGCACTGGGCTTCGAGCGCTGGGTAGCCCCTGGTTCGCGTCCATTCGGAACCGTCGGCGTTCCCGAGTGGGCCCGCACCGTGCCCTGTATCTCTGCCGGACCCCGTCTCGAGTCCACTCGACCCGGACTCCACTGGGGCGAGTGGCTCGCGGGCGGACCGAGCGGGGAGGCCGCTTCGCGGCTCGGCGACGAGGAGCGGATGCGAGAGTGCCCAGACATGATGGTCGAGTAGCCCGGAGGGGCGTATCGAGACCCGCCGTCGTCAGCCGGGTGGGTCTGCAGACTCGGCTTCTGGCAGAGGTGGATCTCGAGACGACCGCTGGGCGGGCTACTCGATCAGCATGGTCGAGGCCTGGCGTGGGCGGTCAGGCGGCGGGGACTCCGGCGCGCAGGCCGACCGCGGGGAGGAGCACGTTGTCGACCAGGGAGATCAAATAGTCGCGGTCGACCGGCTCGCGCATCAGGAGCACGCGGTAGGAGACCATCGAGGGGGTCAGGACGGCGAGCATGTCGACGTCGACGTCGGCGGGGATCTCGCCGCGGTCGATGGCGCGGCGCAGGAGCGTGCGGTTGGCGCGGGCGCGCGGCTCCACGATGGCCTGGCGGACGGCGTCGGCGAGCTCCGGGGCCTTGGAGATCATCGCGACGACGCCGGACATGATCCGGAGCTTGCGCTCGGCGTCCTCGATCGCACGCGGGCGGATCAGGGCGACCAGGTCGCCGCGCAGGGTGCCGGTGTCGGGGAGCGCGTCCTGGTCGAGGTCGGCGCCCTTCAGGCAGGCGACGGCCTCGAGGACGAGCTCGGCCTTCGACTCCCAGCGGCGGTAGAGCGTGGCCTTGCCGGCCTTCGCGCGGGCGGCGACCATGTCGATCGTCATGCCGTCGTAGCCGGTCTCGGCGAGCACGTCGAGGGCGGCGGTGAGGATCTCGCCGTCGCGGTTCGGGTCGCGGCGGCGGCCGGGGCGTGCCGGGGCGTCGCAGGTGGCGGCGGGGGGAGTGGGCGGCGTCATCGCGGCTTCTCCAATCGGTTCGGGAGGGCCGCGCGAGACGGCCCGTGTGAACACCATGCTAATTGAAGAACTCCGCAGTTCCGAAACTAGCGAGTCTCGTATATGGTCTCCTCCATGTCGCAGACCACATCACTGCCGGACTCCGCCGCCCCCGCGGTTCCGGCCCCGTCCTCCCGCCGCTGGTGGACGCTCGTCGCCGTCGGGCTCGCCCAGCTCATGGTCGTCCTCGACTCCACCGTCGTGAACATCGCCCTCCCCGCCGCCCAGGCCGACCTCGGCTTCTCGGACGGCGACCGCCAGTGGGTCGTCACCGCCTACTCGCTCGCCTTCGGCAGCCTCCTGCTGCTCGGCGGGCGCCTCTCCGACCTGATCGGCCGCAAGCGCACGTTCATCATCGGCCTGATCGGGTTCGCCATCGCCTCCGCGCTCGGCGGTGCCGCCCCCAACTTCGAGCTGCTCATCGCCGCCCGCGCGCTCCAGGGCGTGTTCGGCGCCCTCCTCGCGCCGACCGCCCTCGCCGTGCTCACCACCACGTTCACCGTCCCGAAGGAGCGGGCGCGCGCGTTCGGCGTCTTCGGCGCGATCGCCGGGGCCGGCGGTGCGGTCGGCCTCCTGCTCGGCGGCGTGCTGACCGAGAGCTTCGACTGGCGCTGGAACCTCTACATCAACGTCGTGATCGCGGTCGTCGCGGTCATCGGCGCCATCGTCTTCGTGCCGACGATCGACCGGGTCGGCCCGCGCCCGCGGCTCGACGTGCCCGGGACGATCCTCGTCTCGGCCGCCCTCTTCGGCCTGGTCTTCGGCTTCGCCAACGCGGAGACCGACGGCTGGGACTCGCCGATGACCTGGGTGCCGCTCGCCGCGGCCGTCGTGCTCCTCGTCGGCTTCGTCCTCCGCCAGCGCAGCACCGAGCACCCGCTGCTGCCGCTGCAGATCGTGCTCGACCGCGACCGCGGCGCCGCGTACCTCTCGGTGCTGATCGCCGGCGCGGGGATGTTCGGGATCTTCCTCTTCGTCACCTACTACCTGCAGGTCTCGCTCGGCTACTCGCCGATCCAGACCGGGCTGTCGTTCCTGCCGATGATCGGGATGCTCGTGCTCGCCGCGCAGCTCTCGACCAACCTGCTCCTGCCGCGCTTCGGCCCGAAGATCATGGTGACCTTCGGCATGCTGCTCGGCGTGGTCGGCATGCTGCTGCTCACCCGCCTCGACCTCGACAGCGGCTACGCGGCCGACGTGCTGCCGGCGCTGATGGTGCTCGGCTTCGCGATGGGCTCGATCATGCCCGGCTCGATGCAGACCGCCACCCGCGGAGTCGACATGCGCTTCGCCGGCGTCGCCTCGGCGATGGTCAACACCAGCCAGCAGGTCGGCGGCTCGATCGGCACCGCGCTGCTGAACACGCTCGCGGCCACGGCGGTCACCGACTACCTCCTCACGCACACCCCGACCACGGCGATCACCGCGGCGGAGGCGGCGGTGCAGAGCTATGCGGTCGCCTACGGCTGGGGAGCGGGCTTCTTCGCCCTCGGCGCGGTGCTCTCGGTGCTGCTGTTCCGCCGCCGCTCGGCGGGCCTGGCGGTCTCGTCCGGAGCGTCCGCGGAGCCGGTGCTCGCGCACTGATCCGCACCCCCGCGCGGCCCCTTCCACGACCGTCCGACAGGGCGGGTCGGGGGAGGGGCCGCGTTGTCGTGCGGCCGTGATCGGATCGTGAGAACGGCGTCGGCGGGCCGTCGTGCGCGACTGCCAGGATGAGCGGACCCGCACTGCCGCGGGCGATCGATCCACCGGGGGAACCACATGATCCTGTCCACTCGAGGCCGCCTCGCGGCCGTCGTCCTCGCCACCACCCTGACCTGCGGAGCCGTCGCCGGTCCGGCGCTCGCGGCTCCCGCCTCGCGGGTCTCGACGGAGGCCGCCGCCGCGGCCGTCGCGACCGGCGATCGGCTCGCCGTCGGAGCGACGCTGAAGGCCGGTGAGGAGCTTCGGTCGAACCTCGGCAGCCAGGGCGTCTTCCGCTTCGTGATGCAGACCGACGGCAACGCGGTCGTCTACGACCCGAACGGTGGGGCGTTCTGGGTCAGTGGCACCTCGGGTGCCGGCAACTTGCTCACGCTGCAGCGCGACGGAAACATCGTGATCTACTCCGCGCAGGGCGCGGCGCTGTGGGCCAGCGGCAGCAACGGCCGCGGGGAGCCGTCGTTCCTCGCGATCCAGGCCGACGGCAACCTCGTCTCCTACTCCGCCACGGCGGCACCGCTCTGGGCGAGCCGCGGCGAGACCACCCTCGTCGAGGGTCGGCAGCTCGACCGCGGTCAGGCGCTCGCCTCCGCCGACGGCCGCTACCGCGCCGTCTACCAAAACGACGGCAACCTCGTCGTCATCGGGCAGAGCGGGGTCCGCTGGAGTGCCGGGACGAGCGGCGGCACGCGGCTCGCTCTCGAGTCGGGCGACCTCGTCAGCTATCAGGGCGGAGCGGCGGTGTGGTTCACCGGCACGTCCGGCTTCAACGGCGCCCAGCTGGTGCTCCAGAACGACGGCAACCTGGTGCTCTACTCGAGCTCGTTCCGCGCTCTCTGGTCGAGCGACGGCGGAAGCCCGGCGTACCGCGACTCGCTGGTGCCCGGCGCGCAGCTCTCCGTCGGCCAGTTCCTCCGCTCGCGAGGCGGGGACGTCCGCACGGTGCTGCAGAGCGACGGCAACGTCGTCGTGTACTACGGCAGTCCCTCCGGCGACGTCGCCCTGTGGAGCACGGGGACCTCCGGCGCGGGCAACCGCTTCGTGATGCAGAACGACGGCAACGCGGTCGTCTACAGCGCCTCGGGCCGAGCGCTGTGGTCCTCCGGGACCGGCGGCAATCCGGGATCGGTGCTGACGATGCAGAACGACGGCAACCTCGTAGTGCGCAGCGCCAACGGCCGGGCGCTCTGGGACTGGCAGCCGAACGGGTACGTGGGCATCTCCGGCGCCTGATCCGAGAGGCGTTCGCACGGGACGGCCGGGGCGCTCCGCAGCAGCGGGGACCTCGGCCGTTCGCGTGCGCAGGGGAGATGTCCGCGTGTTGCGCCGTCGGTCGCCCCGGGTCGGGTGGCTGCGTAGCGTCGGGGGATGCCCGAGACGCTCGACATCGTCCATCTGCGCACGCTCGTGGCGATCGCCGACTGCGGCGGGTTCGGGCGGGCGGCCGTCGCCCTGCACATCAGCCAGCCGACGGTCTCGCAGCACGTGCGCACCCTCGAGCGGCGGCTCGAGCGCACCTTCATCGAGAAGGTCGGCCGGCGCACTCGGTTCACACCGGCCGGCGAGCGCCTCCTCGTGCAGGCCCGGCGCATCCTCGCCGTGCACGACGACGCGCTGGAGCTGCTCGACGCGGCGAGCGAGAACCCGCTCGCCCTCGGCCTGACCGAGCCGGCCGCGGAGCAGCTGCTGCCGCGCCTGCTCGAGACGCTGCACCGCGCCTTCGACGACCGGCCGCTCACCTTCACGCTCGACCGCTCCACCCACCTGGCGGAGGCGGTGGCCCGCGGTGTCGTCGATCTCGCGGTCATCCTCGGCGTGGGCGGCGACCTGCCGGGCCGCCAGGTCGCGACGCTCCCGCTCGACTGGTACTCGGCACCCGGCTGGCAGCCGCCGGAGGACGCGCCGATCCCGCTCGTCGCCTACTCCGAGCCGTGCGGGATGCGCCAGCGCGCTCTGCAGCAGCTCGGCGCCTTCGGTCACGAGGTGCGGGTGGTCGCCGAGTCGGCCGGGCCGGAGGGCGTGATCGCGGCGGCCCGCGCGGGTGTCGGAGTCGCGGTGCTGCCGACCGCGCACCGCGGCACGGTCGCCGAGGGACTCGTCGTGCGGCACGATCTGCCGGCGCTGGGCTCGGTCAACCTCCGCCTGGTCTCGCGGCGCGGCCTCGCCCCGGACGTGGAGGACACGGCCCTCGCCGCGCTCGCGGAGGTCTTCGGCACGGTGCGGGCACGGCCGGTCGCGGTGCCCGCGGGCGCGCGAGTGTGACCACCGTCGCCGGCCGCCCGACGCGGGTGTGACGAATCGTTACCAACGATCGGGATCGCCGATCGGAACGCATCCGGAATCATCGTTGGACGCCCGGAGCACCTCGGCCGTAGCGTCGGAGCCATGACCTTCCCGCCCGCCCTCACCGCCGCCGCGTTCCTCGGCGCGACCGGTGCAGCGAGCCGCGGGAGCATCGGCGTCATCGGCTCCGCCGGTCGGATGCCCGGCGCTCGAATGTCCTCGGACGGGAACCCCTTCGCGCCGGTGCGCGGATGTTCCTGTCCGGTCTCCC
Source organism: Rathayibacter sp. VKM Ac-2804 (assembly GCF_009866655.1). Classification (NCBI taxonomy): domain Bacteria; kingdom Bacillati; phylum Actinomycetota; class Actinomycetes; order Micrococcales; family Microbacteriaceae; genus Rathayibacter; species Rathayibacter sp. VKM Ac-2804. The sequence goes on along the minus strand of NZ_CP047420.1, from coordinate 2,774,703 downwards.
GCTGACGCCTCCGCGTCGCCCGACTCCTCCGCCCGACTCCTCCGCCCGACGGCCGGCACCAGCCGCTCCCGTCCCGGCCTCTGCGCGCCTCCGCCCGCCTCCGCGGCCGCCGCGCGTCCCTCTCTCCGCGCCCTCTCGCGCTCCTCCGGCGTGCCCGCGCGCCTCCCCGGTGCGCCCGCGCACCCTCTCGAAAGGACCTCCCATGACCGTCGAGTTCATCTCCGCGATCAACGTCAACCACTCGAACGAGGTCAACGGCCTCGCCGATCCGGCCATCGACGTCGCCTATCTGCGCCGCTACTCCCGGATCCTCGAGGACGGCGGCTTCGACTACACGCTGGTGCCCTACGGCTCGGCCGGGCACGACCCGTTCACCATCGCAGCCGCGGTCACCCAGTACACCGAGCACCTGAAGCCGATCGTCGCGCTCCGGCCCAACACGGTCTACCCGACCGTCGCGGCGAAGGCGCTCGCCACCCTCGACCAGCTCTCGGGCGGCCGGGCCGTCGTGCACTTCATCGCAGGGGGGAACGACCACGAGCAGGCCCGCGAGGGCGACCGGCTGAGCAAGGCCGAGCGCTACGCCCGGCAGGAGGAGTACCTCCGCATCCTCCGGAAGGTCTGGTCGGCGACCGAGCCGTTCGACCACGCGGGCGAGTACTACCGCTTCGAGGACTTCGTCTCGCGGGTGCGGCCGGTGCGCGGCACCATCCCGATCTCGGTCGGCGGCTCGAGCGACGAGGCCTACCGCCAGGGCGGCGCGCTCGCGGACGTCTTCGGCCTGTGGGGCGAGCCGCTGGCCGACACCCAGCAGCAGATCGACCGGATCGCGGACGCGGCGCTCGCCGCGGGCCGCACCGACACCCCGCGCACCTGGGTCACCTTCCGGCCGATCATCGCGCCGACCGAGGAGCTCGCCTGGGAGAAGGCGCACCGGATCCTCGGCATCCTGCAGAGCCGAGGCGGCACGACGAACCCGCGCAAGGGCGAGAAGGGGCTCTGGGTGCAGACGCCGAGCGCCACCGGCCCGGCGAACGTCGGCTCGCAGCGCCTGCTCGACATCGCGCGGCGGAAGGACCTGCACGACCGCGCGCTCTGGACGCCGACCGCGACCGCCACCGGGGCGGCCGGCGCGTCCACCGCGCTCGTCGGCACGCCGGAGACGGTCGCCGCGGCGATCCTCGACTACGTCGACCTCGGCGCCGACCTGATCTCGATCCGCGGCTACGACAACCTGAACGACGCGGTCGACTACGGCCGGTACGTCATCCCGCTGGTCCGCGAGGAGCTCGCGCACCGCGAGGCGACCGGGCACCGCGGCGAGATCGTCGCGCAGCCGCCGCTCGAGGCCGAGCTCGCCGGGGCGATCGCGTGACGCTGCTCACGGGAGCGCCCGCCACGGTGCTCCCCGCGCCCGTCCTGCCCGCGCCCGACCTCTCCGACCGCGCGCTGGCCCGGGTCACCGCCCGCCTGGCCGAGACCGCCGAGCACTACGACCGCACCGCCGAGTTCCCCTGGCAGGGGATCCATGCCGTGCACGAGGCGGGACTGCTCTCCCTCGGAGTCGGCACGCGCTACGGCGGCACGCCCGCCTCCACCGTCGACCTCGTCCGCGTCTTCGGCGCGCTCGGCCAGGGCGACCCGGCGGTCGCGCTGATCTCGGCGATGACCGTGCTGCAGCACGCCGCACAGGACCGCGCCGCGCTGTGGCCCGAGGCGCTCTACCGCTCGGTGCTCGCCGACTCCGCCGAGCGCCCCGTGCTGCTCAACGCGGTGCGCGCCGAGCCCGAGTGGGGCGCTCCGGCCCGGGGCGGCCTGCCCGCCACGACGATCCGCCGCGACGGCGACGGGTGGCTGCTCGAGGGCCGCAAGGGCTTCGCCACCGGCTCGGAGGGGCTCGCGTACCACCTGGTCTGGGCGGTCGATCACGGCGGGGCGTCGGGCGAGCCCGAGCTCGCGCACGCGATCGTGCCCGGCGACGCCCCCGGCGTCCGGATCGAGCGGACCTGGGACCACCTGGGCCAGCGGGCCTCGAGCACGCACGACGTGGTCTACGAGCAGGTCCGCCTGCCGCTCGAGCACTTCCGCGGCACGCCCCGCTCGCAGCTCGCGCCCGAGGCCGGGGCGGCCGGCGGCTTCGGCCTCGCCGTCGCGGCGCTCTACGTCGGTGTCGGGCGGGCGGCGCAGAGCTTCTTCGTGCGCTTCGCGAACGAGCGGGTCCCGACCTCGCTCGGCCGGCCGATCGCCACCACGGAGCGGATCCGCTCGGTCGCCGGCGAGATCCAGGCGCAGCTGGTGCAGGCCGAGGAGGTGCTGCTCTCGCTGGCCGCGCGGGTGGACGCGGGCGATCCGCGCGCCGCCGAGCGCCTCGTCGTCGGCAAGCTGCTCGCCACCCGCTCGGCCGTCACCGCGGTCGAGACGGCCGTCGCCGCGCTCGGCAACCCCGGACTCACCCGGCACCACCCGATCGAGCGGCACCTCCGCGACGTCCTCGCCTCCCGGGTGCACCCGCCGCAGGACGACGCCGCCCTCCTGACCGCCGGCACGCGCTCACTCGCTGCCGCCGCGCTCTGACAGCCCGCGCTCAGACAGCCCGCACTCCGACACCCTCGCACTCCGACACCCCGCACTCCGACTTCTCTGCACGGGAGACCACCGCCATGACGTTCCACCGCTCACGCCCCCTCCGACGATCGGGCACCGCCGCCGCCGCGCTCGCCCTCGCCTCCGCGCTGGCCCTCTCCTCCTGCTCGGGCGCCTCGGGCGCGGGCACTGCCGCCGACGACGCGACCCCGGTCGACGGCGGTCGGCTCTCGCTCGCCTTCTTCCCCGACAACGCCGCGTTCTCCTGCGTCGACCCGTTCCAGACCTACTGGATCGAGCACCGCACCGTGATCCGCAACGTCGCCGACTCGCTCACCGACCAGGACCCGGAGACCGGCGAGATCCAGCCCTGGCTCGCGACCGACTGGAGCGTCAACGACGCGGGCACCGAGTACACCTTCGACCTGCGCACCGACGTCACCTTCTCGGACGGCACGCCCTTCACCGCGGAGAGCGTGAAGACCTCGTTCGACAACGACAAGGCCACCCTCGGGCAGCTGCCCTCGGCCTACGGCGGCGTCTACCTCGCCGGCTACTCCGGCACGGAGGTGGTGGACATCGACACCGTGAAGGTCGTCTTCTCCACACCCAACGCCGCGTTCCTGCAGGGCACCTCGACCACCAACCTGGCGATCCTCGCCGCCTCGTCCTACGAGAAGACGCCCGAGGAGCGCTGCCTCGGCGGGATCGTCGGCTCCGGCCCGTTCACGCTGACCGGCTACACCCCCGGCACCGGCATCACGCTGGACAAGCGCGACGGGTACGCCTGGGGCTCGGCCCTGCGCGAGAACACGGGGGAGGCGCACCTCGACGGGATCGACATCAGCTACGTCGCCGAGGACAGCGTCCGCGTCGGGCAGCTGACCAGCGACGAGATCGACATCGCCTGGCCGCGGAACCCGATCTCGGAGAACGACCAGGCCGTGATCACCGGCTCCGGCGACACCGTCGAGAGCCGCTCGCTGCCGGGCCCCGCGAGCAACTACTACCCGAACGTCGCCGAGGGGAAGATCCTCTCGGACGAGAGGGTGCGGCAGGCCGTGCAGAAGGCGATCGACCGCGAGACCTACGCGACGACGGTCTTCGGCGCCGGTTACCCGGCCGCGACCAGCATCTACAACACGACGACTCCGTTCTACGAAGACGAGGCGTCGAAGCTCGCCTTCGACGCCGAGGGCGCGGGCGAGCTGCTGGACGAGGCGGGCTGGGAGCTCGGCGACGACGGCTACCGCTCGAAGGACGGGCGGCGACTCACGCTGTCGGTGCCGATCGTCACCCAGTTCGGCGCCGGTGATCAGCTGATCCAGGACCAGCTGAAGCAGGTCGGCATCGAGCTCGAGCTGAACGTGATCACCAACGCCCAGCGCGCCGACGTGCTGAACAGCGGCGACTACGACCTGATCTCGACCTACTACACGCGGGCCGACCCGGGCGTGATCCAGTGGATCATCGACTCCCGCTACGCCGGCTCGAAGGCGCAGGCGACGAACGGCCTCGAGGCCGAGCAGGCGGCGACCGTGCAGGCCCTGCTCGACGAGGGCGTGCAGACGGTCGACACCGCGGCCCGCGCCGAGGTCTACGGCGAGCTGCAGGACTACCTGATCGACAACGCACTGGTCTTCCCGTTCGCCGAGCGGGTCCAGCTGGCGGGCGTCTCGTCGGCGGTGCACGGCTTCCGCTTCACCTCGGAGGCGTTCGGCGACTTCGCCGACGCCTGGATCCAGCCGTGACCGCGCTCGGCTCGGCCTCGGCCCCGGCGGCGGCACCGGGGATCGCACCGGGGAGGCCGGGCACCCGCTCGGCCCCCTCGGGCCTCGGCCCCTACCTCCTCGGCCGGCTCGGCCAGGCGGTGCTGGTGCTCTGGGCCGCGTACACCGTGACCTTCGCGGTGCTCTGGCTGCTGCCGAGCGATCCGCTGGCGCTCCTGCTCTCGGCCAACAACGTCGAGGTGGATTCGCTCACCCCGCAGCAGCTCGCCGAGGCCCAGGCGCGCTACGGCCTGGACCAGCCGGTCTGGCAGCAGTACGCGACGATGCTCGGCAATGCGCTGCGGGGCGACTTCGGCACCTCGATCACCAAGGGGATCCCGGTCACCGACCTGATCGCCGAGAAGCTGCCCGGCACCCTGCAGCTCAGCGCCCTGGCGATCGGCCTCGCGCTGATCGGCGGCACGGTGCTCGCCTACCTGGCGGCGTACGTCCGCTGGGCGCCGCTGAAGACGGTGCTCGGCCGGCTGCCCTCCGCGGGTGTGGCGTTCCCCGGCTTCTGGATCGGCCTGCTGCTCATCCAGTTCTTCGCCTTCTCGCTGCACCTGCTGCCCTCCACCGGCAGCGCGACCCCGGCGAGCCTGATCCTGCCCGCGGTGACCATGGCGATCCCGACCTCGGCGATGCTCGCCCAGGTGCTGATCCGCAGCTTCGCCGACGTCGAGGCGGAGGCGTACATCACGACGGCCCGCGCCAAGGGCCTCTCCCGCGGCGCGGTGCAGTGGCGGCACGCCTTCCGCAACGCCTCGCTGCCGACGCTGACGATCCTCGGGATCCTGGCCGGAAACACCGTCACGGGAGCGATCGTCGCCGAGACGATCTTCGCCCGGCAGGGCATCGGCACGCTCGCCCAGGAGTCGGTGCTCACCCAGGACGTGCCGGTCGTCCAGGCGATCGTCGTGCTGGCCGCCGTCGTGTTCGTCGGCATCAACCTCCTGGTCGACCTGCTCTACCCCCTCCTCGATCCGCGCATCACCTCGACACCGAAGGCGAGCCGACCATGACTCTCGAACTCACCCGGCCCGAGGCGCTCGTCGCCCCCGAGCCGCTCACCCGCGCGGCGCACGGCCGGGGCGCCCGCCGCGCGCGGATCCTCCGCCTGCTGCTGCGCCGCCCGGGCTTCGTCCTGGCGCTGGTCTTCGTGCTCTTCGTGCTGGCCTCGGCGATCGCTCCCGCGCTCTTCACCGGCGTCGACCCGACCGCGACCGCGCCGACCGACAAGCTGCAGGCGCCGAGCCTCGCGCACCTCTTCGGCACCGACGAACTGGGCCGCGACCTCTTCGCGCGGGTCCTGCACGGCGGCGCGCTGACGGTGCAGGCGACGGTGATCGCCCTCGCGATCGCCCTGGTCGGCGGGCTGACCCTCGGCGTGGTCTCCGGCTCCGCGGGCGGAGTCGTGGACGCGGTGATCATGCGGATCGTGGATGTGCTGCTCGCGATCCCCGGGCTGCTGCTCGCCCTGGCGATCGTGACGGCGATCGGCTTCGGCACGCTGCCGGTGGCGCTCGCCGTGGGCATCGGCATCCTGCCCGGCTTCGCGCGCACCACCCGCGCCGAGGTGCTCCGGGTGCGCACGCTGCCCTACGTCGAGGCCGCGCGCACCGGAGGGGCGAGCCGGCTGCGCGTGCTCGTGCGGCACGTGCTGCCCAACTCCTGGGGGCCGGTCGCCGTGCTGGCCGTGCTCGATCTCGGCACCGCGATCATCGCGATCGCCGCGCTGAGCTTCCTCGGCTTCGGCGCGGCGCCGCCCGCAGCGGAGTGGGGGACGCTGATCTCCAGCGGCCGCAACTACCTCGTCACGAGCCCGTGGCTGTCGCTGCTGCCGGGGCTCTTCGTCGGGCTGCTCGTCTTCGCGCTCAACCACGTGGCCAAGAGCCTCGAGGAGGTGCAGCGATGAGCGCCGCCGTTGTTGCCGCCGGGTCCGCCGCGGCCGGCCCCGCCGCGGCCGGCCCGCTCGTGCGGCTCGACCGGCTCAGCGTCGCCTACGGCGAGCGCACCGTCGTGCACGAGGTCTCGCTCGAGATCGCGCCCGGCGAGATCGTCGCCGTGGTCGGCGAGTCCGGCTCGGGCAAGTCGACGACCGCGAACGCTGTGCTCGGCCTGCTGCCCTCCGGCGGCCGGATCACCGGCGGGTCGATCGCGCTCGCCGGCGAGGACGTGACGCACGCGGCGGAGAAGCGGCTCCGGCACCTGCGCGGGCGGTTCGTCGGCCTCGTCCCGCAGGACCCGATGGTCGGGCTGAACCCGACGCTGCGCATCGGCGCCCAGGTGGCGGAGGCGGTGCGCCTGCGCGGCGTCGACCGCCGCTCCGTCGACGCCGAGGTGCTCGAGGCGCTGCGGCAGTCGGGCATCGACGATCCGGAGCTGCGCGCCCGGCAGTACCCGCACGAGCTGTCCGGCGGGCTGCGCCAGCGGGCGCTGATCGCGATCGCGCTGGCCGGCCGGCCGCGGCTGATCATCGCCGACGAGCCGACCTCGGCCCTCGACGTCACCGTGCAGAAGCGCCTGCTCGACCACCTGCAGTCGCTCGTCCGCGAGCAGGGCATCGCGCTGCTGATCATCACCCACGACCTCGCCGTCGCCGCCGACCGGGCCGACCGCGTCCTCGTGCTGCGGGAGGGCAAGGTGGTCGAGCAGGGCCCGCCCGCGCAGATCCTGGTCGCGCCGAGGGAGGAGTACACCCGCGAGCTGCTCGCGGCGGCGCCCGGACTCGGCGGCGAGCTCGTGCCGCGCTTCGAGCACGTCGAGCCCGCTCCGGAGATCGTCCGGGTCGAGAACGTCGTCAAGGACTTCGCGCTGCCGGGCCGCCGCCCGCCGTACCGCGCGCTCGACGACGTCTCCTTCTCGATCCGCGCGGGGCAGACCCTCGCGCTGGTGGGGGAGTCGGGCTCGGGCAAGACGACCGCGCTGCGGATCGCTCTCGGCCTCGAGCGGGCGTCGAGCGGCCGGGTGCTCGTGGAGGGGGAGGACCTCACCGCGGCGAGCGACCGGCAGTGGCGGCCGCTGCGCCGGCGGATCCAGCTGGTGCAGCAGAACCCGTCCGCCGCGCTCGACCCGCGCTTCACGGTGCTGGAGTCGGTCGTCGAGCCGCTGGTCTCCTTCCGGATCGGCGACCGCGCCTCGCGGCTGGAGCGCGCCCGCGAGCTGCTCGACCGGGTCGGGCTGCCCGGCTCCTTCCTCTCCCGGCTGCCGGCCGAGCTCTCCGGCGGTCAGCGCCAGCGCGTCGCGATCGCCCGCGCGCTCGCCCTCGGCCCGGACCTCGTGCTCCTCGACGAGCCGGTCTCCGCGCTGGACGTGTCCGTGCAGGCGCAGATCCTCGAGCTCCTGGTCGAGCTGCAGCGCGACCTCGGCGTCGCCTACCTCTTCGTCTCGCACGACCTCGCCGTCGTCGCCGAGGTCTCCCACGAGGTCGTCGTCCTCGACCGCGGGCGGGTGCAGGAGGCAGGCACCACCGCCCGCGTCTTCGGCGCGCCCGCGGCGGAGTACACCCGCACCCTGCTCGCGGCGATCCCCGGCCGAGCGGCGGTGCGCCCGTGAGCGGCCGCTTCCTCGTGATCGGCGGCGGGGCCGTCGGCTCCGTCCTCGCCGCGCAGCTGCACCTGGCCGGGCAGCCGGTCGTGCTCGTGGCGCGCGGGGAGCACCTGCGGCTCCTCCGCGAGAACGGGCTGCGCGTGCGCCGGCCCGGGGGCGAGGAGATCGTGCGGCTGCCCGTCGCCGCTGGCCCGGCGGAGGCGGCGCCCGCGCGCGGCGACGTCCTCGTGCTCGCGGTGAAGGCGCAGGACGCGGAGGCGGCGCTCGCCGAGTGGGCCTGGACGCCGCTCGCCGGGGGCGGGGCCGGCGCCGAGCTGCCGGTGCTGACCCTGCAGAACGGACTCGCCACCGAGGACAGCGCGCTGCGCCGCTTCGCCGCGGTCTACGGGGTGTCGATCGGCATCGCCGCGAGCTTCCTGGTGCCCGGCGAGGTCGTCTCGCCCTCCTTCCCGACCGTCGGCGTGCTCTGGATCGGCCGGCACCCCGACGCCGCCGACCCGCGGGCGGAGGAGTTCGCCGCGATCCTCCGGAGCGCCGGCTTCGCCGCCCGCGCCGTGCCCGACATCGGCGCCTGGAAGGCCCGCAAGCTGCTCGTCAACGCGGCCAACGGCCTCGACCTGTTCGAGGGCCCGGCCGAGCAGCGCGCCGCCGCGCGCGACCTGCTCGTCGCGGAGGCGCGCGCCGTCCTCGCCGCGAACGGGCCGGCGGTCGCCCCCGACGACGGCACCCGCCTCGCCGTCGATCCCGTGCCCGGTCACACCGCCGGCCGGCTGTCCACCTGGCAGAGCGCCGCCCGTGGCACGAGCAGCGAGATCGACCACCTCACCGGCGAGATCGTGCTGCTCGCCCGCCGCGCCGGCGTGCCCGCCCCCGTCAACGAGCGCCTGCAGCTCCTGCTCGGCCTCCGCGGCCGCGCCGCGGCCGTCGCGCCGCTCGCGCTCGCAGACCTGCTCGCTGACCCGCTCGATCCCGCGTCCAGGCTGGTCGAGCACCCCCGCGAAGCCGCTTCCATGCTGGTCGAGTAGCCCCGCAGGGGCGCTTGCATGCTGGTCGAGTAGCCCCGCAGGGGCGTATCGAGACCCACCTCCCTCCGAACACCCACCCTCTCGCCCGCCCGAACAAGGAGTCCCTCCCATGACCCTCACCCACCCGCCCACCGCCGCGCGCGCCGCCCGTGCCTTCGACGAGCCCGAAGGCATCGCTCCGCGCGGCACCCTGGTCGTCCTCGGCGGCCGCGGCGAGACCCCCGCCGTCTACGAGCGCTTCGGCGCCCGCATCGCCCGCGACGCGTACCGCGTCCGCGCCCTCGGCGACGCGACGGCCGCCGGCGTCCGGGACGCCGCGCTCGCCCTCCTCCGCGACCCCTCGACCATCGCGCCGCTCGTCCTCGTCGGCTCCGACGCCGGCGCGGCGGTCGCCCTTGAGCTCGCCGCGACGGAGCCCGTCGACGCCGTCGTCCTCGCCGGACTGCCCGTGCGCGCCGAGAGCGGCGGGGGGATCGGCGAGCGGACCGCCTGCCCGAACCACGCCGGCGTCCTCGAGCGCGAGACCGACTCCGCCGCGCGCGACGCCGCCCTGCCGCCCGAGCTGCTCGCCGTCGCCGCCAGTGCCGTCACCGTCCCGCTGCTCGCGCTGCACGGCGCGGCCGACGCGATCAGCCCGCTCGCGGAGGCGGTCGCCGTCTACCGCACCGCCCCACGGGCCGAGATCCACGTGCTCGCCGACGGCCGCCACGACGCGCTGAACGACGCGACGCACCGCTCGGCCGCGGCGACGGTGATCCTGTTCCTCGAGCGGGTGAAGGCGTCGGCCGTCGCCGCGCCCGTCATCGAGCGGCTCGCGGAGTGAGCGCGCTCGCCCCCGCTCCGGTGCTCCTGGAGCGCGACGTCCCCACCGCCGACCGCTCCGGCTGGTCGCCCGGCGGCACCCCGCTCGGCGTCGTGCGCGCCCGCTCGGTCGACGACGTCCGCGCCGCGCTCCGGCGCGCCTCCGCCCACGGCATCCCCGTCGTCACCCGCGGCGCCGCCTCCGGACTCGCCGGCGGCGCCAGCGCGGGGGAGGGCGTCCTCGTCCTCGACGTCTCGGGCCTGGACCGCATCCTCGAGATCGACCCCGTCGACGGCGTCGCCCGGGTCGAGCCGGGCGTCATCACCGCCGACCTCGACCGCGCCGCTGCCGTGCACGGCCTCCTCTACGCCCCGGACCCCGGCAGCGTCGAGATCGCGACGATCGGCGGCACCATCGCCACCAACGCCGGCGGCCTGCGCGGCGCGAAGTACGGAGTCACGCGCGACGCCGTCCTCGCCCTCGACGTCGTCCTGGCCGACGGCTCGCTCGTCCACCTCGGCCGCGACACTGTGAAGGGCGTCGTCGGCCTCGACCTCACCGCCCTCGTCGTCGGCTCCGAGGGCAGTCTCGGCGTGGTGGTCGGCGCGACCCTCCGCCTGCTGCCCCGGCCGCGGGCGACCGCGACCGCCGCCGCGTTCTTCGCCGACGTGGCCGCGGGCGCCGAGGCCGCCGTCGCCCTCGCCCGTGCCGGACTGCGCCCGAGCGTCCTCGAGCTGGTCGACGACCGCACGCTCGAAGCCATCGACGCCCTGCGCGGCTCCAGCCTGGCCGGCCGCGGCGGCGCCTTCCTCCTGGTGCAGACCGACGGCTTCGGCGCCGCCGAGGAGATCGCCGAGGTGGGCGCGGTGCTCGCCGCCACCGCGCTCAGCGTCGAGACCACCCTCGACCCGGCCGAGGGGCTCGCCCTCGCGAGCGCCCGCCGCGACGCCCTGCCCGCGATCGAGGCCCGCGGCCGCGTGCTGATCGAGGACATCGCCGTGCCCCGCTCCCGTCTCGCCGAGGCGATCCGCCGCGTGCACGCGATCGCCGCGGACACCGGCGCCGACGTCTACGTCTTCGCGCACGCGGGTGACGGCAATCTGCACCCGATCATCCGCTTGCGCGACGACTCCGAGCAGTCCCGCCGCCAGGCCGACGCCGCGGCCGAGGCCGTCTTCGCCCTCGCCCTCGAGCTCGGCGGCACCGTCAGCGGCGAGCACGGCGTCGGCGCCCTCAAGCGCGACTGGGCCCGCCGCGAGCTCGGCCCCGACGTCGTCGCCCTGCAGCGCGCGGTGCAGCGGGTCTTCGATCCGCAGGGCATCCTGAATCCCGGTACCGCGCTGTGAGCGCACCCCTCGAGAGGACCGACATGACCACCACCCTCCGCTCCGACGTGCTCGTCACCCCCGACGAGCTGGAGGCGGCGCTCGCGTCGCCCGAGCCCCCGCTCGTCCTCGACGTGCGCTGGCGCCTCGACCGGCCCGACGGCCGCCCCGCGTACTCGGAGGGCCACATCCCCGGTGCCGTGTACGTCGACCTCGACCACGAGCTCGCCGCGCACGCCGCCCCCGAGGACGGCCGCCACCCGCTGCCCCCGATCGAGGCGCTGCAGGAGGCGGCGCGCGGCTGGGGACTGCGCCAGGGGCAGGCCGTCGTGGTCTACGACGACCTGAAGAACCTCTCCTCCGCGCGCGCCTGGTGGCTGCTGCGCGCCGCCGGAGTCGCCGACGTGCGCCTGCTCGACGGCTCGCTGCGCGCCTGGACCGGCTCGGGTCGTGCCCTCGAGGCCGGCCCCGTGACGCCGGTCGCGGGCGACGTCGAGCTGGCCTACGGCGCCCTGCCGGTGCTCGACATCGACGAGGCCGCCGCGCTGCCGTCCACCGGCGTGCTGCTCGACGCCCGCGCCCCCGAGCGCTACCGCGGCGACGTCGAGCCGATCGACCCCCGCGCCGGCCACATCCCCGGCGCCCGGAACGCCCCCGCGACGGAGAACGTCGACGCCGACGGCCGCTTCCTCGACGGCGCCGCCCTGCGCACGCGCTTCGAGTCGATCGGCGTCCGCTCGGACGCCCCCGTCGGCGTCTACTGCGGCTCCGGAGTGACCGCCGCCGCCGACGCCGTCGCCCTCACCCTCGCCGGCTTCGCCCCCGCCCTCTACCCCGGCTCCTGGTCCCAGTGGTCGAACACGGCCGCCCGCCCCGTCGCCACGGGCCCGCACGCCTAGCCCCCTCCTGCTGGTCGAGCAGCGCGCAGCGCACCCCCTCTGCCGGTCGAGCAGCGCGGAGCGCACCCCCTCTGCCGGTCGAGCAGCGCGGAGCGCACCCCCTCTGCCGGTCGAGCAGCGCGGAGCGCGTATCGAGCGGAGGGGGCGCCTTCGGCGCCAGCGCAGGGCGGGGAAGAGACCGGCGTCCTTGCGGTGGTGGGTCTCGATACGCCCCTGCCGGGGCTACTCGACCAGCATGTCTGCATGCATCTCTTCCAAGTAGACCCACCCGAGACCAGAACATCGTCCGAGAGCCCCGCTCACCGCTCACTCCGCAGAACTTGTCCTAGCGGCCGCTCGAGTACGACGACTTCTGCGCACTCACGGCCGCGGCCGCGGTCGGCGCCGCCGACTCCTCAGAAGTTGCGGTAGTCGCGCCCGGCTACCGCAACTTCTGCTTGCTCGCCGGCGCCGCGTGCGCCTGCGTCGCGTCGGGTCCGCAGGAGTTGTCGTAGTGGCCGCTCGAGTACGACAACTTTTTGCGTGCTCGCGGCCTTGCGCGTCGGCTCCGCCGTCGACTCCTCCGAAGTTGCGGTAGTCGCGCTCGACTACCGCAACTTTTGAGGAATGGGCCGGCCGCCCGCGGGCGTCAGCCCAGGCGGGAGTGCTCGCCGAGGTGGTGCCACGTGCGGTTGTGGTACACCAGCGGCGCGGTGGCGTCGGAGTCGTCGGGGACGTGCGCCTCGAGGGCGTGCACGGCGACGATGGTCGACGAGCCGGCCTCCATGCGGTTGATGACGGTGCCGCGGATCCACGCGGACGCGCCGGGGAAGTACGGCTCGCCGGTCGGCAGCCGCGACCAGATCGAGGTGTCGGCGAAGCGGTCGATGCCGCTGGTCGAGCCGAGGCGGGCGAGGTCGAGCTGCTCGGCTCCGAGCAGGTGCACGACGAGGGTCTCCGACGCCTGGATGGCCGGCGAGCTGGACGAGGCCGACGACAGCGAGAAGACGAACAGCGGCGGCTCCGCGCTCACCGAGAAGACCGAGGTCGCGGTGAGCGCGACCGGTCCGGTCCCCGGATCGGCCGTGATCAGCGCGACCCCCGCGGCGTGGTTGCGGAACGCGAGCTTGAAGTCCGCGGGCGAGAGCCCGGCGAAGGCCGCGTGCGGCCGCGGGTCGCCCGCGGGCGTGGACTCGGACGTGGTGGCGAGGTTCTCACGGCTCATCGGAGACTCCAGATCGATCGGGGTGGCGGCGCGGAACGGGCCCGCCCTCGCGCCGCAGCGCAGCCCCTCCAGCCTGTCGCACCGGGCAGGGGCCGCTCGCCTCATTGCGGAGTATGACACTCCCGCCTCCGCCTCCCCGAGGCCCGCACCGTCCGTCCGATCTACAGGCGACGCGACGGCGAGAGCCCTCCCACCCGCGCACGGGGGTGCTGCTTCCCTCGGATCACCTGCAGATCGGACCACCCCCACCGTGCCCCCCGCCGCCACACGGCCCCCGCGTCCGCTCCCCGCGCAACCCGTGGCACCCCCGTCCCGCAGCGCGCAGACTCGTGAGCATGGCCCACCGCCCCCGCGAGTCGAGCACCCGCCCCGAGAACAAGACCTGCGCCTCCTGCGGCCGTGAGATCGAGTGGCGCGCCAAGTGGGCGCGCGACTGGGAGAACGTCCGCTACTGCTCCGACGCCTGCCGCCGCCGCGGCGTCGGCCCCGAGGAGCAGCGCCTCGAGGAGGAGATCCGCACCGTCCTCCTCGCGCGCGCCGCGTCCTCCACCGCCTGCCCGTCCGAGGTCGCCCGCCGCGTCGGGGGAGAGGAGTGGCGGCCGCTGATGGAGCCGGTCCGCCGCGCCGCCCGCCGCCTCGTCGACCGCGGCGAGATCGACATCGTCCAGGGCGGGCAGATCGTCGATCCGTCGCGCGCGAAGGGCCCGATCCGCCTGCGCCGCCGCCCCGGCGGGCCCCTGTCGCCCGGCGGCGGCGCCAGCTAGCCTCGCTGACATGCCCAGCAGCGACGCCGTCGTCCTCACCGTCCCCGGACCGCACGGCGACCGGGAGGTGCGCCTCTCCAGCCCGGGCCGCGTGCTGTTCCCGGAGCCCGGCATCACCAAGCGCGAGGTGGCGGAGTACCTGATCGCGGTCGGCGAGGCGTTCGTCGCCGCGAACGGCGACCGGCCGATCTCGCTGCAGCGCTTCTCCTCCGGCATCGACGGCGACCAGTTCTTCTCCAAGAACCCGCCCAAGGGCGCTCCGGAGTACGTCCGCTCCGTCCCCGTCACCTATCCGAGCGGCCGCGTGCACCCGCAGCTCGTGATCGACGAGCCCGCCGTCGCCGTCTGGGCCGCGCAGATGAACACCCTCGTCTTCCACCCGTGGGCGTCGCGCGCCGAGGACAGCGACCGTCCGGACCAGCTCCGCATCGACCTCGACCCGCAGCCGGGCACCGACGTCGCCGACGCGGTCGTCGCGGCGCACGCGCTCCGCGAGGTGCTCCGCGAGGCGGGCCTGGAGTCGTTCGTGAAGACCTCGGGCAATCGCGGGCTGCACGTGTTCGCGCCGATCGTCGCCGAGCACGAGTTCCTCGACGTGCGGCACGCCGTCATCGCCGCCGCCCGCGAGCTCGAGCGGCGGATGCCGGAGCAGGTCACGACGGCGTGGTGGAAGGAGGAGCGCGGCGAGCGGATCTTCGTCGACTTCAACCAGGCCAACCGCGACCGCACGATGGCCGGCGCCTACAGCCCGCGTCCGCTGGCGCACGCGCCCGTCTCGTGCCCGCTGGAGTGGGAGGAGCTGGACGGCGTCGATCCGACCGCCTTCACGATCCGCACCGTCCCCGAGCGCCTGAGCACGACCGGCGACCTGTGGGCCCGGATGCACGACGCGCCCGGCCGGCTCGACGTGCTGCTCGGCTGGTGGGAGCGCGACCTCTCCGCGGGCCTGGGTGAGCTGCCGTTCCCGCCCGACTTCCCGAAGATGCCGGGGGAGCCGCCCCGCGTGCAGCCCAGCCGCGCGAAGAAGCCGGCGGCGGAGGAGTCGGAGGAGTAGCCGGGAGGCCTCAGCCGAGCACGTCGCCCAGGTCGTACGCGGTCGGCGTCTCCAGCTGCTCGAAGGTGCAGGAGTCCGCGTCGCGGTCCGGCCGCCAGCGCTCGAACTGCACCGTGTGCCGGAACCTCGACCCCTCCATCTGGTCGTAGCGCACCTCGAGCACCCGCTCGGGTCGCAGCCGGACGAACGAGGTGTCGCGGCTCCCGGAGAAGCGGCTGCGCTCGCCGTCGCCGCGCACCGCCTCGCCGTCCGCATCGCGCTCGACGACGTCGGCGAGCTCGTCGATCAGCTCGACCCGCCGCGCGTCGGTGAAGGCCGAGGCGCCGCCCACCTGCCGCAGCGTCCCGTCGGCGTCGCGGAGGCCGAGCAGCAGCGAGCCGAGGCCGGGCTTGGACGTGTGCTCCCGGTAGCCGATCGCGATCACATCGGCCGTCCGGTGGTGCTTGACCTTCAGCATGGTCCGCTTGCCCGTCGCGTAGGGCGCCGCGAGCGGCTTGGCGATCACGCCGTCGAGCCCCGCGCCCTCGAACCGCTCCAGCCAGTCGCGGGCGAGCGCCTCGTCGGCGGTGGTCCGGCCGAGGTGCACGGGCGTAGCGACGCCGTCCAGCAGCGCGGCGAGCGCCTCCCGCCGCGCCGAGTACGGGTCGTCGAGCAGACTCCGGCCGTCCACGGCGAGCAGGTCGAAGGCGACGAGCATCGCCGGAGTCTCGGCCGCGAGCGTCGCGACGCGGCTGGCCGCCGGGTGGATCCGCTGCGAGAGCAGCTCCCAGTCCAACCGCTGCGCGCCCGCCGGCCCGGTCGCCAGCACGATCTCGCCGTCGAGGACGCAGCCGTCGGGGAGCAGCCGGAGGAACGCCTCGACCAGCTCGGGGAAGTAGCGCGTGAGCGGCTTGGAGCCGCGGCTGCCGATCTCGCACTCCCCGCCGGAGACGGAGACGATCGCGCGGAAGCCGTCCCACTTCGGCTCGTAGGAGTAGCCGCCGGCCACCGCGTCCTGGGCGGGCACGGCGGCGACCGCCTTGGCGAGCATCGGGGCGAGGGGGAGGGGGAACGGGAGGTCCATCCTGCGATCATCCTCGCCGCGGCCGGCCCGGCGCACCCCTCTCACAGAGGCTCCTCCTCAGGCTCGACCGCGTGACGAACAGATCACAAGCGCCACCTCCGGTACCTTTCGCGCCAGCGAATACGGAAGACTGCGCCTCATGAGCATGTGGGGACAGCACTCCGGAACGCGCGCCAGACCAGACCGATCGGCGCGTCCGCTCCGAAGAGGAGCTGTGACCCTCGAATGTCGGAACGACGCCGGACGGAGCCGCCGCTGATGGCGCGCACCGCCGTCTCGGCCGCCCGGCAGCTGTTCTCGCGCTCGCGGCGCAGCGACTCCCCCGGGGAAGGGGAACCCCCGTACGGAGTCGAACCCGACGTGACCGAGTACCTGCCGGCTCCGGCGCGCGACGAGGAGGCTCCCCGCCGGGACGCCCTCCTCGGGCAGCACGCCCCTCCGGCGCACGCGGATGCCGGGCGCGTCTTCGACGTGCCCGCGCCCGCGATCGGCGAGTACTGCGAGCTCGACGCGGATGCTCTCGAATTCCCCCATCCGGGGGTCGCCTCCTTCGTGCCCGACCTCTCCCGCCCCCCGCGCGGCGGGGGATCGCACAGCGCGTTCCGCAGCCCACCGCCGCCCGCCCCGGCTCCTGCCGCGCCGTCGCCGATGATCGACCTCCCGCGCGACTTCGCGCCGTCGGAGGAGGTCGAGGAGCCGCAGGCCGCCGAGGCCACGCCGTCGCGCTTCGAGCCGCAGCCCGTGGACGCGCAGTTCTTCGACGGTCCGCCCGCACCCCCCGCGCCGCCGGTGCGGCCGGCCCCGCCCGTCGTCGCCCCGCCCCTCGCCGAGCAGCCGGTCGAGCTCGCCTCCGAGGAGAGCGAGCCCGAGGAGTCCGAGCCCGAGGAGAGCGAGCCCGCGGAGTCCGAGCCCGAGGAGTCCGAGACCGCGGCCCCGCCCGCCGAGCCGCAGCCCGTCGACGCGCTGTTCTTCGAGCCGCCGACCTCCGCGCCGTCCGCGGTCCAGCCGCCGCCCCCCGTCGCTGTCACCCCGCCGGCGCCGATCGTCGACGCCGCGCTCCTCCGGGGCTTCGCCCTGGCCCCGACCGGCGCCACCGGCCCCGCGCCGGCGCCGGTCATCGGCGAGATCTGCGAGCTCGACACCGAGCACCTCGAATTCCCGCACCCGAACGCCGCGTCCTTCGTCCCGGTGCAGGGCCGCCCCCGCGGTGCCTTCGGCCTGCTCCTGCCCGACCCCGCGCGCCGGTCCGCGCCCGCCGAGGAGGAGCGCCACCCGGAGCCCCCGCACGACCCGGAGCCCGAGCACCTCGCCGGGCCCGACCGCGTCGCCGAGCCCGAGCAGCACGCCGAGCCGCAGCACCGCACCGCGGACCCCGCCCGCGACCTCTTCGACGAGCGGTTCCTCGCTCCGGCCCCGTTCCCCGGCCGCGGCGACCGCGCCGACATCGACGACACCGACACCGAGGACGCGCCCGCCTTCCTCGCGCCCCCGGTGCCCGCGACCGCCCACCAATGGCACGGCACCCCCGTCGCCGCCGACCCGGCCGACGACGAGGGCCGCCCGCGCTCCCGCCGCAAGGCCGTGCTGATCGGCGCCGGCATCGGCGCCGCCGTGCTGCTGATCGGCGGCGCGCTCGTCGCCGTCCCGCTGATCACGAACGGCGGCGGAGACGGCGGCGACGGGGCGGGCCCCGTCGCGGCCGCCGCTCCCGGCACCACCGAGGCCGCCGTCTCCTGGGTCGCCGAGACGATCGACCCCGCCTCGGTGCTCCTCGTGCAGGACGACCTCGTCGGCGACGTGACGGACGCCGGCTTCCCCGGCGACACCGTCGTCTCGGAGTCGACGCTCAGCGCGGCGGCGCCCGACTCCGCCTGGCGCGCGGCCGACTACATCCTCGCCACGCCGAGCCTGCGGGCGACCGCGACCGGCGAGACCGGGACGGCGCTCGACAACTCCGAGACCGTCGCGAGCTTCGGCAGCGGCGACACCGCCGTGGAGGTGCGCCGGGTCCTCGACCAGGGCACCGACCAGGCCGCCGCCGCGGCCACCGTGCTCACCGCCGCCCGCGCCTCGGCCGGTGGCCAGCTCGCGGCCAACCCCGCGCTGACCACGACCGACGCGGCCCGCACCCTGCTCGAGGAGGGTCGCGTCGACTCGCGCCTCCTGCTCCTGCTGGGCCAGCAGCTCGCCTTCACTCCTCTCTCCGTCGTCGACTTCCCCGTCGGCGCGAACGAGGTCGACGGCGTCCGCCACCGGATGATCCTGTCCGGCTACAACGGCGCGTCGCTCCCCGCCGACGTCGCCGCCCTCCAGAGCGCCACCACGTGGCTCGGCAGCCAGTCGGGCGACTTCGTCCCGACGTCCGTCGAGTCGACCCCCGAGGGTCTCCTCGTCACCCTCGACCTCGATGAGCCGACCGGGCTGCTCCCGGGCGCTCAGTAGCACGCCCCCACCCGAAGGACCCGCCATGAACCCGATCCGCCCCCTCCGTCTCGCGCGCGCCGCGCTCGCCCTCGCCGCGGTGTCCGCGCTCGCCGCTCTCGGCGCCGCGCCCGCCTCGGCGGCCGAGGCGCCGCCGGCGACCGGTTGGGTGCGGGTCGCGCACCTCTCGCCCGACACCAAGTCGGTCGACGTGACCCTGACCGCCCTCGGCGGCGGCGGCGCGGCCTTCGAGCTGGACGACGTGGCCTACGGCGCGGTCTCGCCCTACTGGACGCTGCAGCCCGGCACCTACGTCGTCGCGATGGTTCCCTCCGATGCGCCCGAGGGCACCGCCCCGGTCATCGAGCAGTCCGTCGACGTCTCGGCCGGCACCCCGCTGACGGTCGCCGCCCTCGGCCGCAACGCCGTCCTGCGCACCACCGTCTTTACCGACGACCTCACCCCGCCCGCGGACGGCCAGGCGCGCGTCCGCGTCGTCCAGGCGTCGACCACCGCCAGCCAGGTGGACGTGGCCACCACGACCGGCACGCTGCTCGCGACCGGAGCCGCGCAGGGCACCGCCACCGGCTACACTAGCGTCCCCGCCGGCCCGTGGAGCCTCGACCTCTCGGCCGGTGCCGTGACCGCGACGGCCGACCTCGACCTCGCGCCCGGCTCCGTCGCCTCGCTCTTCGTCCTCGACGACGCCTCGAACGGCCTCGTCGTCTCGCCCGTGCTCGACTCGGCCGCGATCGGCGACCTGCCCACGGGCGGCATCCAGACCGGAGGCGGCGCCACCGCCGTGCACGTCGCCTCCGCCGACTCCGCGACCGCCGCGCCGCTGGTCGACGGACTCCTCGGCGTCCTGTCGGTCCTCGGCGTCTTCGCCGCGGTCGCCGGCGCCCTCGCCCTGATCGCGCGCCGCTCCTCGGTCGGCACCGGCCGAGCGAGCTGATGCGCCGCCTCGCCGGGGCGGGGCGGCCCTCGCGGCGCTCCTGCTCCTGGCCGGCTGCTCCGCCGCGGGGCAGGACGCCGCACCCGCTGCGACGACCACGGCCTCGGCCGCGCCCGCCGCCACCGCACCGGCCACCCCGTCGCCGGGCGACGCGGGCGCGCTGCAGAACCCGGTCGCCGCGGCGGCACCCGCCCGCTCCGCGGTCACCCCGGTGCGCGTCGTCATCCCCGCGATCGGCGTCGACTCCTCGCTCGAATCGCTCACCCGCGACGAGACCGGCTGGATCCAGCCGCCCGTGCAGGTGGACGAGGCGGGCTGGTACCGCGACGGCGTCGTCCCCGGCGACATCGGCCCCTCGGTCATCGCGGGGCACGTCGACTCGCGCATCGGCCCGGGCGTCTTCCTCGACCTCACGGCCCTCGTGCCCGGCGACACCGTCGACGTGATCCTCTCGGACGGCAGCACCCGCACCTTCTCGGTCACCGGCTCCGTCTCGGTGCCCAAGGAGGACTTCCCGACCGAGGACGTCTACGGTCCCAGCCCGACGGCGCAGCTGCGGCTGATCACCTGCGGGGGAGTGTTCGACGACTCCTACGGGCACTACGTCGACAACGTCGTCGTGTCGGCCGACCGCATCGCCTGACGGTCCGCCGTGACGGCGCCCGACTCGGAGGCGGCTCCGCGTTTCGAGGCGTAGCGTCGAGCACTATGAGCACCTCTTGGAAGCGCTGGGTCCCCGCTGCGGTCGTCCCCCTGGTCGTCGTCGCCGCGGCCGTCACCCTGCCCCTGTCCGCGAACGCGGCCGGCGACCTCCCGGAGAAGTCCGCCACCGATCTCCTCGCCTTCGTCGCCGAGAGCGACACCACCGCCTTCTCCGGCGAGGTCCAGCAGACCTCGGCCCTCGGCCTGCCCGACCTCTCCGCTCTCGGCGGCACCGGCTCCGGTGCGCAGGGCGCGGACGACGCCTCGGCCACCAGCGCGCTGATGGAGCTCGCGACCGGCTCGCACCAGGCCCGCGTCTACGTCGACGCCGAGCAGGGCGCGCGCCTCCAGGTGCTCGACCGCCTCGCCGAGCGCGACGTCGTCGCCACGAGGACCGACGGCGTCTGGATCTACGATTCCGCCGAGAACGCCGTCACCCATCTGCTCCCGCCCACCGGCGACGGCGCCGAGGCCCCCCGGCCCGACGCACCGGCCGGCGAGGTCCCCACGCCCTCCTCGATCGCGGAGCAGCTGCTCGCCGCGATCGACCCGACGACCACCGTCGCCGTCGGCTCCGACGTGCGCGTCGCCGGCCGCGACGCGTACGAGCTCGTGCTCACCCCGCGGGGCGGCAGCACCCTCGTCGGCTCGGTCACCGTCTCGATCGACGGCGAGACCGGCCTGCCCCTCGGCGTGGCCGTCACGGCGGTCGGCGGCACCGCGCCCGCCTTCAGCGTCGCCTACACGAGCATCGACGTCTCGGCGCCCGACGCCTCGATGTTCTCCTTCACCCCGCCCGCCGGCGCCGAGGTCACCGAGAAGCAGGCCCCGGTCCACGAGGAGGCGACCGCGCCCACCGACGCCGCCGGCGTCCCGGCCGCGCCCGAGGGCGACTCCGGCGTCACCACCACCGGCACCGGCTGGGGCTCGATCGTCGAGCTGCCCGCCGGTGATTCCGAGTCCCTCGCCCAGCTCGACGCCGTGACCACGGCCGTCGACGGCGGCCGCGTGCTCTCCTCCGCCCTGTTCACGGTCCTCTTCACCGACGACGGTCGCGTCCTCGCAGGCGCCGTCCCGGTCGACGCGCTCACCGCGGCCGCCGGTCGGTGACGACCGGCGAGCTCGCGGTCGAGACCCGGGGCCTCACCAAGCGCTTCGGGCGCCAGGAGGCGGTGTCGGGTCTCGACCTCGCCGTCCCGCGCGGCGCCGTCTTCGGCTTCCTCGGGCCCAACGGCTCGGGCAAGACCACGACCATCCGGATGCTGCTCGCTCTCGCCGCGCCGACCGAGGGGAGCATCACCGTCCTGGGCTCCGCCATGCCGCGCAGCGCCGCCGAGGTGCTGCCGCGCGTGGGCGCGCTCGTCGAGGGGCCGGGCTTCTACCCGTTCCTCTCCGGCCGCGCCAACCTCCGCCGCTTCGACGCCGCCGAGGCGGGCACGTCCTCGCGCAGCCGCGACAGCCGTGCGGAGGAGGCGCTCGCGCGCGTCGGCCTCTCCGCTGCGGCCGGCAAGAAGGTCGGCTCGTACTCGCTCGGGATGAAGCAGCGCCTCGGCATCGCCGTCGCCCTGCTGTCGCCGCGCGATCTGATCGTCCTCGACGAGCCGACCAACGGCCTCGACCCGCAGGGCACCCGCGAGGTCCGCTCGCTCGTGCGCAGCCTCAACGCCGACGGCACGACGGTGCTCGTCTCCAGCCACCTGCTGGCCGAGATCGAGCAGCTCTGCACCCACGCCGCCGTGATGCGCACCGGCCGCCTCGTCGCGCAGGGCGGCCTGGACGAGCTCCGCGGCGACGCGGCCTCGCTCGAGCTGCTCACGCCCGACGTGGTCGACGCCCAGCGCGCCCTCGTCGAGCTGGGGCTCGCGCCGCGGCTCGTCCCTGCCGAGCACCCGATCGATCCGCCGCTGGTCGTCGCGGCGATGCCCGCGAGCGCCGCCCCGGAGTCCGTGGTCGCGTCCCTCGTCACCGCGGGCGTCCGCGTTCGCGGCTTCTCCGTCCGCCGCCCCTCGCTCGAGGAGCGCTTCGTCCAGCTCACCGGGGAGGGCTTCGATGTCGAGCGCTGAGAGCACCGCCGCCACCCCCGCCGCCCCCGCCCGCCCGGCGCGCCGCCTCGGGATCGGCTCGCTGCTCGCCTCCGAGCTGGCCCTGCTCTTCCGCCGCCGGCGCACGTGGGCGCTGCTGGCGGCCCTCGCGGCCATCCCGATCCTGCTGGCGGTCGCCGTGCGGCTGTCCGGCGGCGACGGCGGCGGCCCCTCCTTCGTCGGCGCGATCGCCGGCAACGGCCTGTTCACCGGCTTCGCGGCGATCACGGTCGCCGTCCCGCTCTTCCTGCCGCTGACCGTCGGCGTCGTCGCGGGGGACGCGATCGCGGGGGAGGCGTCGCTCGGCACCCTGCGCTATCTGCTGGTCAGCCCGGTCGGCCGGATCCGGCTGCTCGTGGTCAAGTTCGCCGCCGCGATCGCGTTCTGCCTCGCCGCGGCGCTGACCGTGATGGTCGTCGGCATCCTGATCGGCCTGGCGCTCTTCCCGGCCGGTCCGGTCACCCTGCTCTCCGGCAGCACCGTCCCGCTGGCCGACGCGATCGGGCGCGCACTCGCCATCGCCGTGTACGCGGCGCTGTCGCTGATCGGGCTGGCGGCGATCGGCCTGTTCATCTCGACGCTCACCGACGTCCCGGTCGGCGCGATGGCCGCGACGGTGGTCGTGTCGATCGCGGCGCAGATCGTCGGCTCGCTCTCGCAGCTCGACGCCCTGCACCCGTTCCTCTTCACCGACCGCTGGTTCGACTTCGCCGACCTGCTGCGCGACCCGATCGCCTGGAGCTCGTTCGGCGAGAACGCGCTGCTGCAGCTCGCCTACGTCGTCGTCTTCGGCTCGCTGGCGATCGCGCGCTTCACCACCCGCGACGTCCTGTCCTGAGCCGCCCGGAACGACCTGTCCTGGGCCGCCGGAACGACGGAGGCCGCCCTCCCCGCAGCAGCGGGAGGGCGGCCTCCGTCGTTCGAGCGGTGGAGCGTCAGCCCTGCGGCGTGATGCCGAAGGTGACGGAGCCGCCCTCGTCCACCTGCGCGTCGAGCACCTTGTCGCCGAGGGCCACGGAGGCGGCGACGTCGAGGAAGACCCGCGCCCCGTCCTGCTCCACGACCGCATCGGTGGTCTCCGGGGCCGGCGCGACGGCGACGGCGAAGTTGCGGGCGTCGAGGTCGTCGCCGCTGATGCGGAGTCCGCCCTCGACGGGGGTCTCGGTCTGACCGGTGATGGTCTTGACGACGGTGCTGGCGTTGTCGGTGAGCGTGAGCATCGGGTCGTTCCTTCCGTCCGTGATCGATGAGGGAGCCACGATGCCGAGATCGCGGCCCCGGCTCAACCCGGCGCCGCGGACATGGAGGGGATGCACACCTCCGCGCACGCCGCCGCACGGAGCGGCAACCTTTGCCTTGACGCGGAAAGTTGCCGCAAGCTACGGTGGCCGTCACCGCATCCCGCGCTCTCGACGACGAGAAGAGGACGACCACGATGAGCTTCCCCGCCCGCCGCGTCACCCTCAGCGACGTCGCCGCGGCGACCGGCGTCTCCGTCGGCACCGTCTCGAAGGCGCTGAACAACCGCGGCCAGCTCAGCGGTGACACCCGCGGCCGGATCCTCGCCGCCGCGGCCGAGCTCGGCTTCGCGCTGCCGGCCGCCGCGAGCGGGCCGGCGCCCCAGCAGCGGGTGCTCACCATCGGCCTGGTCACCTCCGACGACATCGGCCGCTTCAGCATCCCGGTGATGTGGGGACTCGAGGACGCCTTCCCCGCCGAGCAGGCGTCGGTGCTGCTGAGCAACTCCCGCGGCGACCGGGTGCGGGAGCGGCACTGCGTGGAGATCCTCGCCGCCCGCGGCGTCGACGCGATCGTGGTGATGACCAACCTCACCGGTCCGCGCCCGGCCCTGCCGGCGACCAGCGTGCCGATCGTCTACGTGATGGGCTCCTCCGACGATCCGGCCGACATGTCGGTCGTCGTCGACCAGACCCAGGGCGTCCTGCTCGCGCTCGAGCACGTCGCCGCGCTCGGCCGCCGCGACATCGCCTACGTCGCCGGCCCCCGGCTCGACTACTCCGCCCGGATCCGCGCCGAGGCGGTCCAGGAGCACGCGCCCTCCTTCGGCCTGCGCCTGGTCGGCGACCGCTCGCTCTACGGCAACTGGACCGAGACCTGGGGACGCCAGGCCGCGCAGATGCTGCGCCAGCGGGTCGAGCCTGTCGACGCGGTGCTCTGCGGGAGCGACGAGATCGCCCGCGGCGTCGCCGACGGCCTGCGCGAGGCCGGGGTGAGCGTCCCGCACGACGTCGCGATCGTCGGCTTCGACAACTGGGCCGCTGCGGCGATGAACTCCCGCCCCGCCCTCACCACCGTCGACATGAATCTCGAGGAGCTCGGCCGGGCGGCCGGCGCCCGCGCGCTGGAGGCCATCGACGGCCGCCCCCGCGCCGGGATCGAGGCGCACCCCTGCCAGCTGATCGTCCGCGACTCCACCTGACCCGGCGCCCGCCCGCCGCCCGCACCCGCCCGCACGCACCCGACCACCGACGAGGGACCGACGATGCACTCTCCTCTCCGCCTGCTCGACCCGCACCTGCCCGACCTGACCCGCCGGCGCGCGCTCGCCCTCGGCGGCGCCGGCCTCGCGGCCGCGCTCGGCCTGACCGGCTGCTCCGCCGTGCTGCCCGAGGCCGACGTCTCGGCGCCCTCGTTCGCCGCCGCCCCGAGCGGCACGATCCGCTTCTGGTGCCGCAGCGTCGCCTTCACGCCGGCCCAGGCGATCGTCGAGAAGTACCACGCGGCGCAGAGCGCGGTCCGGGTCGAGCTGACCGTGCTCCCCGAGGGGCAGATGGTCACCAAGCTCGCGACGGCCATCCGCGCGAACGCGGTGCCCGACGTCGTCGCTCCCGACTCGGTCACCACGCCGGTCTTCAGCTCCCACGAGGCGCTGACCGACCTCACCCCGCTGATCGAGGCGCTGCCCTACGCCGACCGGCTGAACCGGCCGCTGCTCGACGTCGCCTCCTACGACGGCAGGGTCTACGGCCTGCCCGCCCTCTCCAACGTCTCGCAGCTCTTCTGGAACAAGCGCCTCTACGAGGAGGCCGGCCTCGACCCGGAGCAGGGCCCGACCGACTTCGACGAGTACCTCACCCACGCCCGCGCGCTCCAGCGGCTCGACGGCGTCTCCGGGGTGACCTTCACCGGCAACTCCGCCGGCATCCTCGGCTACGTGATCCAGCCGCACTTCTGGGCCGACGAGAGTCCGTTCTACGACGGCGTCGTCGGCCGCCAGCGCGCGACCGTCGCGGGCAACGAGCCGCTGCGGCGCACCCTCGAGCTGTACCGGACCTTCGAGCAGGAGGGCCTCGCCCAGCCGGGCGCCTCCGCCGACAGCGGCACGGCCTGGGGCAAGGACTTCCTCGACGGCACCGTCGGCCTCTTCCCCGGCTCCTACGACCTGATCGTCGGCGGAGCGACCCCCGAGTTCCTCGGCGACCTCGGCGTCAGCGCGTTCCCCGGCCCCGACGGCGGCGTCTCGCAGTTCTCCGGCGGCGCGGTGCTCTCCATCCCGCGCGGCGCCCGGAACCCCGAGGCGGCCTGGGACTTCATGCGCTTCGTCACCGAACTCGAGCAGCAGTCCGGGCTCGCCGCGCTCGGCTGGTACCCGGTGCGCGACGACGTGCTCGAGACCGGCTTCGCCGCCGAGTTCCCGCTGATGGTCCCCGGGATGGAGCGGATGAACGAGGGCTTCGCCGCCCCGACCACCCTGTACACCCAGCTCACCAACACCGTGCAGTCCCCGTGGCTCGCGATGTTCCGCGGCGCGGTCTTCGGCGACGAGGACCTCGACGCGGTCCTCGATCGCGGCCAGGAGGAGACGGCCCGCGTCCTGGAGGTGAACCAGGCATGAGCGTCGCCCTCGGGAAGAAGGACGCCCGCACCGGGCTCCTGATGATCCTGCCCGCCCTCGTCCTCGTCGTCGTGTTCGTGGTCGTGCCGCTGCTCTTCGCCGTGGTGATCTCGGTGACGGACTGGCCCCTGGTCGGCACCGTCGGCTTCGTCGGGTTCGACAACTACGCGACCGCCTTCTCGGACACCACGTTCTGGGCCTCCGTGCTCTACACGCTCGGGTTCGCCGTCGTCTCGACGCTGCTGGGCATCGTCATCGGCTACCTGCTCGCCGTGCTGGTCCGCTCCAACCGGCGCGGGGCGGGGATCATCCGCACCGCCGTCTTCGTGCCGTACGTGATCGGCCTCACCTCGCTGAGCTTCGTCGCCCTGCTCGAGTTCCGCCCCGACAGCGGCGCGCTCGACCAGGTGCTGATGGCCGTCGGCCTCACCGACGCGCCCACCGCCTGGCTGCTCGACGCGACGAGCGCGACCACCCTCATCGTCCTCCTCGGCGCCTACGTCGGCTCCGGCTTCACCATGATCGTCCTGATGTCGGGCATGCAGGGCATCGACGACGCGCTCTACGAGTCCGCGGCGATCGACGGCGCCGGCCGCTGGAAGCAGGAGTTCCTGGTGACGGTCCCGCTGGTGAAGCGCTACCTCGGCCTGCTCAGCGTGCTCGGCTTCGTCGGCGCGATCCTCGCCTTCACCCAGTTCTACGTGATCACGGGCGGCGGGCCGGGCACCGGCACCCTCACCGTGATGCTCTACGTCTACAACAAGGCCTTCGGCGATCTGCAGGTCGGCTACGCCACTGCGCTGTCGTTCGTGGTGGTCGTCATCGCGGCCGCGCTGACGCTGCTCCAGTTCCGAGTGATGAAGGACGACTGATGCCCACCCGCCGCAGCACTCCCGCCGCCCGCTTCCGCACCCTGCTCTACGTCGTGCTCGGCACGCTGGTCTCGATCGCGTTCGTCGCGCCGGTCGCCTGGTCGATCCTGCGCTCGTTCCAGCCCGGCGCGCAGATCGTCGCGCCCGCCGCCGAGCAGTCCTTCTCGAACCTGACCCTCGACAACTACACCGGCCTGCTCGGCTCGATCGGCGCGGGCACCTACGTCGTCAACTCGCTGATCATCGCCCTCGGCACCGCCGTGCTCAGCGTGGTCGTGACCACCTTCGCCGCCTACGCGCTGGTGCTCTTCCCGTTCCGCGGCTCGAACATCGCGTTCGGGCTGATCCTGCTGACGATGATGGTGCCGTTCCAGGCGGTGCTGACCCCGCTCTTCCTCGAGATGAACGCGCTCGGCCTCACCGACACCCACCTCGGCATCATCCTCTTCTACCTCACCTTCAACCTGCCGTTCGGGGTCTTCCTGATGCGGAACTCCTTCGCGCAGATCCCGCGCGAGGTGACCGAGGCCGCGCGGATCGACGGGGCCGGCCCGTTCCGCATCCTCCTCTCGGTGCTGCGGCCGATGATCGTCCCGGGCGTCGCGACGGTCTTCCTCTTCGCCTTCCTCGGCGCCTGGAGCGACTTCCTCGGCGCGCTGACCTTCCTCACCCGGCAGGACCTCTTCACGCTGCCGGTCGCCATCCAGAACATCTCCTCCGGCGCCTTCGGCCAGACCGACTTCGGCTACGTCATCGCCGGCGCGGTGCTGCTGATGATCCCGTGCCTGCTGCTCTACGCCGCCATCCAGAAGTACTACGTCCGCGGTCTCGTCGCGGGCGCCGTCAAGGGCTGAGAGGTCTCCCGTTGCCCCGCACCGTCCGCCGCTTCCCGCTGCGCTCCGTCCGTCTGCTGCCGAGCGCCTTCGCCGACGCCCAGGCCACGGGCCTGCGCTACCTCCTCGCGCTCGACCCCGACCGCCTGCTCGCACCGTTCCTGCGCGAGGCCGGTCTGCCCGCGGCGGAGGGCTACGGCAACTGGGAGTCGGACGGGCTCGACGGGCACGTCGGCGGGCACGCGCTCTCGGCCAGCGCGCTGATGCTCGCGGCGACCGGCGACCAGGCCGCGCGCGAGCGGATGGAGACCCTCCTCGACGGGTTCGAGCGGGCCCAGGACGCGGTCGGCACCGGCTACCTCGGCGGCGTCCCCGGCGGGCGGGCGCTGGGGGAGGAGCTCGCGCGGGGCGAGGTCGACGCGGACCTGTTCACCCTCAACGGCCGCTGGGTGCCGCTCTACAACCTGCACAAGACGCTCTCGGGACTGCTCGACGCCGCGTCCTCCGGCGGCTCGGAGCGGGCGCTCGCGATGGCGGTGCGCTTCGCCGACTGGTGGCTCGGCGTGTCCGCCGGTCTCGACGACGAGGCGTTCGAGGCGATGCTGCACGCCGAGTTCGGCGGGATGAACGAGGCGTTCGCCGATCTGGCGGAGCAGGTGGCCGCCGCCGACCCCGAGCGGGCCGCCGCCTACCGCGCCGAGGCCGCGCGCTTCTCGCACCGCGCGCTCCTCGACCCGCTGCTCCAGCACCGCGACGTGCTCGACGGACTGCACGCGAACACCCAGATCCCCAAGGCCGTCGGCTACGCGCGCCTGGGCGGCGAGCTGCTGCCGGCCGCGCGCTTCTTCTGGGAGCAGGTCACCCGCGAGCGCACGGTCGCGATCGGCGGCAACAGCGTGCGCGAGCACTTCCACCGGTCGAGCGACTTCACCCCGATGATCCTCGACCGCGAGGGCCCCGAGACCTGCAACACCGCCAACATGATCGAGCTGAGCGGCGTCCTCTTCGCGGCGAGCGGCGACGAGCGCTATCTCGACTACGTCGAGCGCGCGCAGTACAACCACCTGCTCTCCTCGCAGCACCCGGACGGCGGCTTCGTCTACTTCACCCCGCTCCGGCCTGCGCACTACCGAATCTACTCGGCGCCGCACGAGGGCATGTGGTGCTGCGTCGGCACGGGACTGGAGAACCACGCCCGCTACGGCGAGCTGATCTACGCCCTCGTCGGTGACGATGTCCGAGCCGGTGACGACGCGCACGACGGCGACGACCTGCTGATCGCCCTCTACCTGCCCTCGACCCTCGACTCCCCGGAGCACGGCCTGCGCGCGCGGATCGACACCGCGTTCCCGCACGCGGACGACGCGACGATCACGGTGCATCTGGAGCGCCCCGGCGCCGTGCTCCTCCGCCGGCCGGCCTGGGCGGAGTCGATGACGGTGACGGTCGACGGAGCCGCGCTGGACACCGCAGCCGTCGACGGCGTCGTCCGCACCGCGGTCCTGGCGCCCGGCCGGCACGAGATCCGGGTCGGCTTCTCGCTCGCGTTCCGCGCCGAGCCGCTGCCCGACGGCTCCGCCTGGTCCGCGTTCTCCTACGGCCCCGTCGTGCTCGCGGCACGGACCGACGCCGCCGACCTCGACGGCCTGATCGCCGACGGCCGGCGGATGGCGCACGTCGCCGCGGGCCCGCTCCGCGACCTCGCCGCGACCCCGGTGGTGACCGGGGGAGTCGGCGCCGTCGCCCTCCTCGACCGCGCGACCCTGACCGCCGAGCTGACCACCGACGCCGGCCCGGTGCGCCTCGAGCCGTTCGCGGGACTGCACGACAGCCGGTACACGCTCTACTGGCCGACCGGCTCCGACGCCGCCGCGCGCCGGGTCGAGCTGGCCGCGCTCGACCGCGAGGCCGACGCCTCCGCCGCGGTGATCGACTCCGTCACCGCGGGCGAGCAGCAGCCCGAGTCGGACCACGCCTTCGTCGGGCACCGCAGCCGGGCCGGCGGCGCTGACGGCCGGCACTGGCGCAGCGCCGAGGGCCCGGACGGCTGGTTCGGCTACACCCTCGTCGACCCGGAGCAGCGGGCCGCGGTGCTCCGGGTCCGGCTCCGCGACGGCGGCGGCGAGCACGAGCTCCGGATCGACGGGCGCCCGCTGGGCGAGCCGCTCACCGTCCACACGCGCGACGGGAAGATCGAGGCCGACTACGCGATCACCCCGTCCACGGGCGAGGACGGCCTGGTCGAGTTCTCGCTGCACGCCGTCGGCGCCGGGCCGACGGGCGATCTGCTCGCGGTGTCGCTGGTGGCGGGAGCGGGGGAGTAGCGGACGAGTGGCGGGTCCCGAGCCCTGCGAGACTGTCCGGATGCACCCCGCCGACGCCTGCCCGTGCGGAAGCCGCCGCCACTACGCCGACTGCTGCCGCCCCGCCCATCTCGGCGAGACGCCGTCGCCGACCGCGGAGCGCCTGATGCGCAGCCGCTACAGCGCGAACGTGCTCGGCAGCGCCGGCTACCTGCTCTCCAGCTGGCACCCCTCCACCCGGCCGAAGCGCGTCGACCTCGACGACGACGTCCGCTGGCGGCGCCTGCAGATCGTCGACACCTCCTTCGGCGGCGAGGCGGATGCGGAGGGGCTCGTCGAGTTCCGCGCCTCCTACCGCTCCTCCGAGGGGCCGGGTCTCGTGCACGAGCGCAGCCGCTTCCTCCGCGAGGACGGCCGCTGGTACTACGTCGACGGCGAGCTCCTCGGCGACTGATCCTGACCCGTCCGACCATCGGACGTGCAGGCGGCCTACCCTGGGGAGATGGCCAAGGACTTCCGCCGCGCGGACCACGCGTCCCGCTACGAACTGCATCAGGACGGCGCACTCGTCGGCGTCCTCGACTACCACGAGAACGCCGAGAGCGTCTCGCTCGTGCGCTCCTTCACCTCGCCGCCGCACCGCGGCCAGGGGCTGGCCGGCGAGCTGGTCGCCTTCGCCGTCGACGACATCGAGGCGTCGAGCGGCCGCAGCATCGTGCCGATGTGCTGGTACGTCGGGCAGTGGTTCGACCAGCACCCCGAGCGGGCGCATCTGCTCACCCGCGGCGCGCAGTCCTGACCTGCGCCGGCCCGATCCGCTCGCCTACGTCCTGACGATCGGCTCGACCCCGGCGAGGTCGGGCCCGAGCCCGATGTCCACGAGCCGGATCCGCCCGACGTAGGAGCGCGCCGGCTCGAGCAGCAGCCCCGCCTTGATCGCGCCGAACGTCACCGTCACGTCGGCGGGCAGGACGGTCTCGTCCGGCACGGCGCCGTCGTCCGGCCCGATCCCGCTCGGCAGATCCACGGCGACCACGACGGGCGCGTCCTCGCGGCGTCCGAGCGCCTCGATCACGGTCGCCACCACCTCGCGCGGCCGCCCGCGCAGCGCCGGCTGCGCCGTGCCGATGCCGAGGATCCCGTCCACGATCACGTCCGCCCGGGCGACCGCCGCCGCGAGGGCGGCCGGGTCGTCGGCGGCGACGCGGCCGCAGCCGTCGTCGAGCGCGACGGCGAGCCCGCGCTGGTGCACCCGGTCGGCGGTCAGCACGAGCGACACGTCGCTGCCGGAGGAGGAGATCTCGGCCGCCGCGTAGAGCGCGTCCCCGCCGTTGTTCCCCGGCCCGACCAGCACGAGCACGCTGCCCGCACCGCGTCGGTCCTTCCGCGTGCCGAGCGCGGCCCGCAGCTCGCGCGCGAGCCCGTCCGCGGCCCGCTGCATCAGCGGCTCTCGACGCGCCAGATGCGGCGCCTCGGCGGCCCGCACCTGCGCGGAGGAGTATCCCTCGACCATCCCTCCACTGTGCGCTCCACCCGCCCCCGCAGCAACCCGCCCCACCCGATTCGCAGCCCACCGCCCCTGCCGATCGAGCCCCCGAGCCACGCCGATGGAGCAGCTCGACCCATGCTGGTCGAGGAGCCCGAAGGGCGTATCGAGACCCACCACCGTACGTCGCTCCCCGTGCATGCTGGTCGAGTAGCCCGAAGGGCGTATCGAGACCCCCATCGCATGGTGTTCGCGCGCATGCCGCCGCTGCCTTGCGCTCACCATGCATGCTGGTCGAGTAGCCCCCAGGGCGTATCGAGCGCGGAAGCCGCTTCGCGTCTCGGTGGTGAGGGAAAGGACGCGGCTGCGCCGCGTCATGTTGGTCGAGTAGCCCCGTAGGGGCGTATCGAGACCCTCCGGCACCAGCAGGGCGGATCTGCAGACCCGCGTTCTGACGGTGGTGGATCTCGATACGCCCGCTGTGCGGGCTACTCGATCAGCTTGGTTCTCTCATACGTATCAGGCGATCTTTCGTAGGAGATCCCCCTCGCCGGACCTGCGGCCCGAGGCCTCCTCCACAGCCCCCTTCCGCCCCCGTTCTCCCCACCCGACCCCGGCTCCGTGCTCCATGTCGGTGGTCCCTGATTCAATACGCGTATGACAGACCACGGAGCGGACGACGACGCGCTGGCCCACGTGCAGGCCTGCTTCGACCGCGCCGCCGCTCGCACCCGAGCCGCCGCCCCGGAGAAGCTCGCCGCCGCCGAGGAGGTCTACGACGGCTACCGCACCGCCCTCGCCCGCCTGGACCGTTTCGCTCGCGGCGCCTCTCGCAGCGAGAGCCGGGACCTCTTCGAGCGCTCCGTCCGCGCCGAGCTCGCCGCCGCGATGCTCCTGTCCGAGCGGGACGCCTCGCGACTCCTCGAGCAGGCGCAGCTGCTGATCGAGCACCTCCCGCTCACGCGCGCCCTGCTCGCCGGCGCCCGCATCTACTGGGAGATCGCCGAGGCGATCTGCGCGACCGCGAGCAGCCTCCCCGCCGAGTCCCGCGCCGCACTCGACGAGCGCGCCGCCGACGCCGCCCTCACGATGACGACGACGCAGTTGCGCCGAGCCCTCGTCCGCTGGCGCGAGGAGCTCCACGAGCAGCCCCTCGCCGAGCGGCACATCCGAGCCCGCGAGGACCGTGCGGTCTGGGTCACCCCGGACGTCGACGGCATGGCGACGCTCTGCCTGTACGCTCCCGCGCCGGCAGTGGCGGGCGCCTACGACCGTCTCCGCCGTGTCGCCCGCATCCTCCGCGACGAGGGCGACCCGCGCACCCTCCAGCAACTCAGCGCCGACGCGGCCGTCGACCTCCTCTGCGACGGCGAAATCGCCGGGACGACTCCCGATGTCGGTCGCCGGCCCGACCCGACCTACGTTCCCGGAGTCCGCGCCGAGGTCCGCCTCACCCTCGCGGCGTCCACCGCCGTCGGTCTCGACGACGCGCCCGCCGACCTCGACGGCTACGGCCCCGTCCCCGCGGACGTCGCGCGCGAGCTGATCCGCACCGCCGCCTCGTTCACCCGAGTCCTCACCGACCCGGACACCGGCGCCGTCGTCTCCGTCGGCCGCACTCAGCGCCTCCCGCCCGCCCGGATGCGCCTCCACCTCCAGCTGCGCGACCAGACCTGCCGCTTCCCCGGCTGCACCCGCCGCGCTTCGACCGCCGAGGCCGACCACACCCTCGAATGGCGCAACGGCGGCGAGACCTCCCTCGAGAACCTCGTGAGCCTCTGCACGTCCCACCACCACGTCCGGCACGGCGAACAGTGGAGCTACGACCGGATCGACCACCGAGGAACCCTCGTCTGGACGAGCCCGACCGGCCGCCGGATCGGCAACCGACCACCCCCGCTCCCGGGCCGCCCGCCGGACCCGCCGCCGAAGCCTCGCTTCGACGACATACCCGCACCGTTCTGACGCGGGTGGATCTCGAGACGCTCTCTGCGAGGGCTATCGATCAGCATGGGCCGCCCCCTCTCCGAAGCGCGCCCTCAGCCGCTTCGTGTCTCAGTGGTGAGGGAAAGGACGCGGCGGCGCCGCGTCATGCTGGTCGAGTAGCCCCGCAGGGGCGTATCGAGACCCGCCGTCCCCAGAAGGGCGGGTCTGCAGACTCGTCCTTCTGGGGCTCGTGGATCTCGATACGCCCGCTCCGCGGCCTACTCGATCAGCATGGAGCGCCGCAGCGCGGCGAGCATGCAGGAATGCTGGTCCTGCATGCTGGTCGAGTAGCGCGCAGCGCGTATCGAGACCCACCCACCAGACGGCGGTGGATCCACTCGGAAGAGACGCCCGCAGAACATGCTGGTCGAGTATCCCCGGAGGGGCGTATCGAGACCCACCGTCACCAGCAGAACGGGTCTGCAGAGTCGTCCTTCTGGCGCTCGCGGATCTCGATACGCCCTCCCCGAGGGCTACTCGATCAGCATGGAGGGCCGCAGCGCGGCGAGCGCGCAGGAGTACCGGACCTGCATGCTGGTCGAGTAGCCCGCAGGGCGTATCGAGACCCGCCCCGCCAACCATCAGCCCCCCGCACTCACCCCGCCTGCACCGCCCGGTCCGCCTCCTCGACGATCGCGCGCATCGCCGCCTCCGCCGCTCCGCCATCGCCCTCCACCACAGCTGCCGCTACGGCCCGATGCAGCCGGACCGCCTCCGAGTCCGCCTCGTGAGGCATCAGCGCATGCCGCGTGCGCCCCGCGAGCACCTCCGCGACCAGATCGCCCAGCTGCGCGAGCAGCGGATTCCCCGAGGCGGCCAGCAGCGTCCGGTGGAACGCGGTGTCGGAGGCGAGGTACGCCGCCCGGTCCGCCGCCCGCGCGTGCTCCGCCATCCCACCCGCCGCCGCCACGAGCGCGGCCGCCTGCTCGCTCGACGCCTGCCCCGCCGCGAGCCGGGCGGCCAGCGGCTCCACGCCGAGGCGCAGCTGGCTCAGCCGATGCAGCTGCGCCTGCCGGTCCGGTCCGTCGAGGCTCCAGCCGATCACCCGCGGATCCAGCGCGTTCCAGCACTCGGGAGGCTGCACCCGCGTGCCCGCCCGCCGCCGCGACACCACCAGCCCGAGCGACTCCAGCACCCGCACCGCCTCGCGCATCACCGAGCGCGACACCCCGCGGCGCTCGGCCCGCTCGTCGGCACTGAAGACGCTGCCCGGCGCGAGCGCCCCCTGCACGATCTGCGCCCCCAGCTCGTCGAGCACCGCCTCGTGCAGCGAGCGCGGTCCGTCCATGCCCTCAGTATTCCGGCGGGGGGCCTCGCCCGGCCAGCTATTCGTCCGACATAATCGAAGCCATGATCGAACCGGCCACCTCCGCCGCCGCTCCCGTCCGCGCCCTCGTCGTCATGGGCGTCTCCGGCAGTGGCAAGTCCACGATCGCCCGGCTGCTCGCCGATCGCCTCGGCTGGACGTTCGTCGAGGGCGACGACCTGCACCCCGCCGCGAACGTCGCGAAGATGGCCGAGGGCACCCCCCTCACCGACGAGGACCGCGCCCCCTGGCTCGAGACGATCTCCGCCCGCATCGACACCCTCGTCAGCGCCGGCGACCCCGTCGTCGTCACCTGCTCCGCCCTGCGCCGGCGCTACCGCGACGTCCTCCGTCGCGACGACCTCGCCTTCGTGCACCTCGCCGGCACGCGCGAGCTCATCGCCGACCGCCTCGGCGCGCGCACCGGCCACTTCATGCCGCCCGCCCTGCTCGACTCGCAGTTCGAGGCCCTCGAGCCGCTCGGCGACGACGAGCGGCACGTCACCGTCGATCTCGCCGCAGCGCCAGAGGACGAGATCGCGCAGATCGTCGCGACCCTCGGCCTGCAGGCCGCCTAGCTCAGCAGCGCCTCGAGGCTCGCCGCCGGCAGCCCGAACGCCTCGGCGACCGCCGCGTTCACGACCTGCCCGTCGTGCGTGCTGAGCCCCTTCGCGAGCGCCGGATCCGCCGCGAGCGCCGCCTTCCAGCCGCGATCCGCCAGGGCGACGACGTAGGGGAGCGTCGCGTTGGTCAGCGCCCGCGTCGATGTCTCGGGCACCGCGCCGGGCATGTTGGCGACGCAGTAGTAGACGCTGTCGTGCACCGCGAAGACCGGGTCGTCGTGGGTCGTCGGCCGCGATCCCTCGAAGCAGCCGCCCTGGTCGATCGCGATGTCGACCAGCACCGATCCGGGCTTCATGGTCGCCACCATCTCGTCCGTGACGAGCTTCGGCGCCCGCGCACCGGGGATCAGCACCGACCCGATCACCAGGTCCGCCTCCGCCACCTGCGCGGCGATCTCGTACGCCGAGGAGGCGCGGGTCTGGACTCGCCCGTCGAAGCGCGCCTCGAGCTCGCGCAGCCGCGGGATCGACAGGTCCACCACGGTGACGTCGGCGCCCATGCCGAGCGCGTTCGCGGCCGCGTGCTCCCCGGCCACGCCGCCGCCGATGACGACGACCTTCGCCTTCGGCGTTCCAGGGACCCCGCCGAGCAGGGTGCCGCGCCCGCCGGCCGCGCGCATCAGGTGGTAGCCGCCGACGGTGATCGAGAGCCGCCCGGCGACCTCGCTCATCGGCGAGAGGAGGGGCAGGTGGCGATCCGGCAGCTGCACCGTCTCGTAGGCGATCGCGGTGGTGCCGGCGGCGAGCAGCGCGTCCGTGCATGC
Source organism: Rathayibacter sp. VKM Ac-2804 (assembly GCF_009866655.1). Lineage (NCBI taxonomy): Bacteria > Bacillati > Actinomycetota > Actinomycetes > Micrococcales > Microbacteriaceae > Rathayibacter > Rathayibacter sp. VKM Ac-2804. Next base: position 2,738,478 of record NZ_CP047420.1, on the reverse strand, counting down.
GCGGGAGGCGGCGAGGTGCAGGTAGGTGAAGAGGATCTGCCCGGAGCGCATCCGCGGGTACTCCGCCTCGATCGGCTCCTTGACCTTGAGGACCAGGTCGGCCTCGCCCCAGACCTCGTCCGGCCCCGCGGCGATCCGGGCGCCGGCGGCAGCGAAGTCCTCGTCCGAGACCCGCGAGCCCAGGCCGGCGCCCGCCTCGACCAGCACCTCGTGCCCGCGCCGCACGAGCTCGTGCACGCCGGCGGGCGTGGCGGCGACGCGGTTCTCGTTGTTCTTGATCTCGGTGGGGATGCCGATGCGCATGACTGCTCCTTCGCGGTGGACTGCCCCTATCGTGCGAAGATCATGTTTCGAACGGGAGAACATCCGCAGGATCGTCGGTATTCGCAGTGCGAGCCGCAGGATCCGCGATCGAGAAGGGCGGCGCCGCCGTGAGACCGCATGATCTGCACGACCTGGGCGATCTCGATCCGATCGACCGCACCCTCGTCCGACAGCTGCGCGCCGATGCGCGCACGCCGAACAGCCGCCTCGCCGAGAGGGCGGGCATCGCTCCCTCGACCTGCGTCTCGCGGGTGCGCTCGCTCGTGGATCGGGGCATCATCACCGGCTTCACCGCCGAGCTCGACCCCGCGGCCCTGGGGCTGACCCTGCAGGCGCTGATCAGCGTCAACATCCGCGCCGGTCAGCGCCAGGCGATCACGCGGTTCGCCGAGGAGATCCGCGCGCTGCCCGAGGTCGTCCAGCTGTTCTTCCTGGGCGGTTCGGAGGACTTCCTCCTGCACGTCGCCGTGCGCGACTCGAACGACATCCGCGACTTCGTGGTGTCGAACCTCTCGGCGCACCCGGCGGTCGCCTCGACGAGGACGAGCCTCGTCTTCGACCACCACAGGAAGGGACCGGCGCTCCCGGAGTGACGCGGCGCGCTCACAGCACGTCGGAACTCAGTGCGCGCCGGGGCTCAGGTCGCCGCCGCCGCGCTGCGTCAGCCCAGGGATCCGCTTCGCCAGCCCCGCGATGTGCTCCTCCGCGATCTCGATGCGCGTGTCGCGCAGGCGCTGGCGCAGCAGGGCCTCGACGTCCTCCTCGGGTCGGAGCTCGGCGTCGCCGGCGACCTGCAGCAGGATGCCGCGGAGCTTCTCGTCCAGGGGTGCGTCGTCGCTGCCGTGCTGAATCGGGTGGTCCTGCGATGCGTTCGTCATGCCCCCATGCTGCCACCGTCGGCCCAGCGCGCGAGGCAGGCGGGGCGCAGGGCAGGCGGCCCGCACGGCAGGATGGCCGCATGCCGTTCTCCCGCGCCGAGCTCGCCTCGTACCGCGACCGCACCGTCGAGGACCTGCTCCACGGCGACGTCCGCCTCCTCTTCGTCGGCATCAACCCCGGACTCTGGACGGCCGCGACCGGCGCGCACTTCGCGCACCCCGGCAACCGCTTCTACCCGGCCCTCGCGGCCGCCGGCATCCTCGACCGCGTGCTCCGCGTCTCCGAGGGGATGAGCGCCGAGGACCGCCGCGCGCTCAGCGACCGCGGCGTCGGCATCACCAACCTCGCGCCCCGGGCCACCGCGCGCGCCCACGAGCTCACGCCCGAGGAGCTCCGCGCCGGCGCCGAGCGCCTGGTCCGCACGGTCGAGCGGGTCCGCCCCGCCGCCGTCGCGATAGTCGGCATCACCGCCTACCGCGCCGCCTTCGCCCGGAAGAGCGCCCGCCAGGGCCGCCAGGAGGAGCCGATCGCCGGGGCGCCGCTCTGGGTCCTCCCGAATCCCAGCGGCCTGAACGCGCACGACACCGTCGCGTCGCTCGGGCTGGCCTACCGCGAGCCGGCCGTGGCGGCCGGAATAGTCCCCGACCCTCGGAGGTTGCAAAGTCCATGAGTACGCATGAAATCAAGTTCGGTGTCGACACCTTCGGTGACGTCACGGCCGCGGCCGACGGCACGCTCCAGTCGCACGGCCAGGTCCTGCGCGACGTGGTCGAGGAGGGCGTCCTCGCCGACGCGGTCGGTCTCGACTTCTTCGGCGTGGGCGAGCACCACCGCGCCGACTTCGCCGTCAGCGCGCCCGACGTCGTGCTCGCCGCGATCGCCGCGAAGACCGAGCGCATCCACCTCGGCTCCGCCGTCACCGTGCTCTCCTCCGACGACCCCGTGCGCGTCTACCAGCGCTTCGCCACCCTCGACGGCCTCTCGAACGGCCGCGCCGAGGTCATCCTCGGCCGCGGCTCCTTCACCGAGTCGTTCCCGCTCTTCGGTCTCGACCTCTCCCAGTACGAGGTCCTCTTCGAGGAGAAGCTCGAGCTCTTCCACGAGCTCGTCCAGGGCGGCCCCGTCACCTGGCAGGGCACGGTCCGCCCGGCGCTGACCGAGCAGAGCGTCTACCCGACGATGGAGGGCGAGCGCCGCCTGCGCACCTGGATCGGCGTCGGCGGCAGCCCCGAGTCGGTCGTCCGTGCCGCGCGCTTCGGCTTCCCGCTGGTCCTCGCGATCATCGGCGGCGCTCCCGCCCGGTTCCGCCCCTACGTCGACCTCTTCGGCCGCGCCCTCGACCAGCTCGATCAGCCGCGCCTGCCCGTCGCCGTGCACTCGCCCGGCTTCATCGCCGACACCGACGAGGAGGCGCACGAGCTGTACTTCGGCCACTACAAGGGCATGCTCGACTCGATCGGCCGCGAGCGCGGCTGGGCCCCGCTCACCCGCGAGCGCTTCGCCGAGGAGGCCGGCCCCGACGGCGCGCTCCACCTCGGCTCTCCCGAGACGGTCGCCCGGAAGATCGCGAGCACGGTCGGCGCCCTGGGCATCGACCGCTTCGATCTCAAGTACAGCGCCGGAACCCTGCCGCACGCCGCGATCATGCGCAACATCGAGCTCTACGGCACGCAGGTGATCCCGCGCGTCCGCGAGCTGCTCGCCGAGCGCTGACCCGCAGCCGGGCCCCGGGCGCTGTGGAGCGCGCGCACTGCGCGCTCCCACCGGGCGCCCGGGCGGCGTCGATATGCTCGGAGACCGGGCGTTCACCCGCCGCCCCCGACCCTCCGGAAGCCCATGCCAGACAGCCACGCCGCCCGCACCCCCTACGAGGTGCTGGGCGTCCCTGCGAGCGCGTCGGAGGACGAGCTCAAGCGCGCCTACCGCCGCCTGCTCCGCGAGACGCACCCCGACACCGGGGGAGACGCGGCCTCGTTCCACGCCGTGCAGGTCGCCTGGGAGCGCATCGGCAGCGCCGGCGCCCGCGGCGACTACGACCGCGGGGCCGCCGCCCCGGGCGCCTCCTCGCACGCGCCCTACACCGGCTCGCCCCGCCAGCAGACCGCGTCCTCGGTGCGCGCCCGCTCCTACGGCCACCCGGGCGGCGCCGCCCGCGAGTACTACCTCCGCCTCGTTCGCGAGTGGGTCGGCCGCGGCGTCGAGATCGACGACCCGTTCGACCCTGCGCTCGTGCGCTCGGCCCCGCGCGAGGTCCGCTCCTGGCTGGCGAAGGCGCAGGCCGAGGAGGCCACCGCGTCGCTGGTCGGCGCCCTCGGCATCGCCTTCACGATCTGGAACGACGTCGCGGTCGGCGACGGCGGCGTCAAGATCGACCACCTCGTCCTCGGCCCGTCCGGCCTCCTGGCCCTCACCTCGGCCGACTGGGGCGAGCCCGTCCGCCTGCGCAAGGGCGAGGTCGAGGGAGCGGGTCTGGCCGAGGACGAGAAGCCGCTCGCCTCGCTCGCGAAGGCCGCCCGCCGCCTCGGCCGCGAGCTCGGCGTCCGCTTCTCCGCGAGCGTGATCGTCGTCCCCGACGACGCGCTCGAGCAGCCCTACGAGCAGGTCGAGCGCGGCCGCCACGCGGGCGACGTGCTGATCCGGCGCTCGCTCCTCCCGCAGCTGCTGCGCTCCGGCACCGACGACCCCCGCCTCGGCGGCTACGGCGAGTCCTTCGAGGTCCGCACCCGCGTCCAGAACCGCGTCCGCTTCGTCTGACGCGCGGCGCCGCTAGCCCGGCTCCGCCCGGCGGGCAAGGGGCTGTCGGCGCCACCCGTCCCCGCCCGACGATGGAGCCGAACGATGGACGCCTGCCCTCCGGCACGGCGACGACGACGAACGGAACGAGGCGGACGATGGTGCGATTCGGCTACACCCTGATGACCGAGCAGAGCGGACCGAAGCAGCTGGTGGGCTACGCGGTCGACGCGGAGCGCCACGGCTTCGAGTTCGCGGTCTCGAGCGACCACTACTCGCCCTGGCTGACCGAGCAGGGGCACGCCTCCTACGCCTGGACGATGCTCGGCGCCGTCGCGCAGGCGACCTCGACCATCGAGCTCGCCACCTACGTGACCGCGCCGACCATCCGCTACCACCCCGCGGTGATCGCGCAGAAGGCCGCGACCCTCGCGATCCTCTCCGACGACCGCTTCCTCCTCGGACTCGGCTCGGGCGAGAACCTCAACGAGCACGTCGTCGGCGAGGGCTGGCCCGCGGTCGCCGCCCGCCAGGACATGCTCGAGGAGGCGGTGCACATCATCCGCGCCCTGCACACCGGCGAGCTGGTCACGTGGGAGGGCGACTATTTCCGCGTCGACTCCGCCCGGATCTGGGACCTCCCGGACAAGGCCGTGCGGATCGGACTCGCCGTCTCGGGCGAGAAGTCGATCGAGCGCTTCGCCCCGCTCGGCGACCACCTGATCACCACCGAGCCCGAGGCCGAGCTGATCTCGCAGTGGACCGCCGTCCGCGGCGCCGACGCCGCCCCGTCGCGCTCGATCGGGCAGATCCCGATCTGCTGGGCGCCCGACAAGGAGCAGGGCGTCGCCCTGGCGCACGAGCAGTTCCGCTGGTTCGCCGGCGGCTGGTCCGTCAACGCCGACCTGCCGACCCCGGCCGGCTTCGCGGGGGCCAGCCAGTTCGTTCGCCCCGAGGACGTCGCCGAGTCGATCGCCTGCGGTCCCGACCTGGACGAGCTGGCCCAGAGCGTCGTCCCCTTCATCGAGGCCGGCTTCACCGACATCGCCTTCGTGCAGGTCGGCGACGCACTGCAGCAGCGCTTCCTCGACGAGGTCGCGGAGGACCTCCTCGAGCGGGCGCGCGCGCTGGCTCCCTGAGTCGCGCGGAGCACGCCGTCAGAACCCGCGGAGCCGCTCGATCTCGCGCCGATCGCGCTTGGTCGGGCGGCCCGCGCCGCGGTCGCGCTCGATGATCGCGGGGGCCGCCTCGCGCGGCGGCGGCGGGGGAGTGCGGTCCTCGAAGCACTCGGCCGCGACGGGTGCGCCGACCCGCTTCACGATCAGGCCGCGGACCACCAGCTCCCGGTCGAAGCCGCCGATCCGGGCCCGGACCTCGTCGCCGACCCTCACGGTCTGCGCCGCCTTCGCCCGCTCGCCGTTCACCCGGACGTGACCCGCCCGGGCGGCCGTCGTCGCGGCGGAGCGCGTCTTGTACACGCGGACGGCCCACAGCCACGCGTCCACGCGGACGGAGCCGGTCACCGGGATCTGCATCCGTCCAGTCTACGAAGCCATGATGGGCGCAGTCCCATCGACGAAGGACCGACGGCCCGACCGGCCGCCGACCGAGGAGGTTCACCATGAGCACGTACCACAGCTACGGCGAGGACACCGGCGAGGGCGTCCCCACCCGCGGCGCCCCCGAGCACAGCGGCTCGCCGTCCGAGCTGCGCGAGAGCCCGTTCCCGCACGCCGGGCTCGAGTTCTCGCTGGTGCCGTCCGGCCACGAGGAGTGGCAGGTCCGCCACCCCGAGGGCCGCGCGGTCGGCGTCCTCGCGATCATCTCGCACAGCGGCGAGGAGGGCGAGGCGGTCTTCGTCACCCGCCGCGTCGGCTCCGACGAGGCGGTCGCCGAGGGCACCGACTGGCGCGGCATCGTCTCCGCCGTGATCAACGACGAGGCGGCCGACCAGCGTGTCCAGGGCAGCCCCGACCCGGCGCTCGACTACACCCGCGGCGGCCTCATGCACCACGGCACGGCCGACATCGAGGACCAGGTCTGAGCGGCCGGGTCTGAGCGGTCGGCTCCGAGCGGCCGCCGCTAGCGCGCGAGGAGCGCCGCGTTGATCCGGGCAGTGAGCTCGTGGTCGACGCGGCGCTCCTGCGCGTCCACCGCGCGGATAGGCGCGGCGTTCCGCGCGCTCGAGACCAGCCACGCCGCCTCCGCCGCCGCGAGGTCCTCGGCCCGCAGCGGGCGCTCCGCGGTGCCGAGCCCGAGCCCGCCGGCGAGCGCGAAGAGGTCCGCCTGCGTCGTCCCCGGCAGCAGTCCCAGGCTGGGCGGCGGAGTGACCAGCTCGCCCGCGGTCAGCAGCACCAGGTTCGCGGTCGGCCCCTCGAGCAGGAACCCGTCGCTCGAGACGAACAGCGCGTCGTCCGCTCCGCGCCGCACGGCCTCGCGGGAGGCGGCGCGATTGACGGCGTAGGAGAGCGTCTTCGCGCCGACGAGGAGCCAGGGCGAGGTGCGCTGGACGTCGGAGCGCAGCCCGCGATCGAGCAGCACGACCCGCACGCCGTCGCGCCGGGCCGGGCCGAAGTCGGGACTCGTCTGCACGAAGACGACGCCCGTCGGCCGCCCGTCGCCCTCGACGCCGCGGCTCAGGATCGTCTTCACCATCGCCTCCGGCACCCGCGGGTGGGCATCGACGGCCTCGTCGATCGCCGTGCGCCACGCGGTCCGGTCCGGGTGCGGCAGATCCAGCATCCGCGCCGAGTGCTCGAAGCGGTCCAGGTGCGCGTCGAGGGCCTGCAGCCGCCCCTCGACCAGGTTGATCGTCTCGAAGATCCCGTCACCGCGGGTGAAGCCGAGATCGGTGACGTCGATCGTGCCGTCCGGAGGGCCGTCGTGCGCCGGAGCGTCGAGCGAGGGGCGGGCGAGGACGACGAGGGTCTCAGCGGGCATGGGCGGTGCGGTCCTTCCGGGGGCGGAGCGGGAGACGGGCGAGGACGACGACCAGCAGCGCCCCGAGGAGCGCACCGGTGCCGTTGGAGATCAGGTCGCGCACGTCCGCGACGCGCGAGGGCAGTGCGAGCAGCTGGATCGTCTCGATCAGGACCGAGACGCCGAGGCCGATCGGCGCGGCGAGGAGCCGGCGCCGCCGCGGCAGCTGCGCCGCGACCAGCGCGCCGAGCGGAGCGAACATCAGCACGTTCGCCGTGAACTCGGCCACGTCGAAGGTGAACCAGGCGGTCGCCTGCGTCGAGGCGAGGAACGCGATGATCGCGCGGACGATCGCCGACGGCTGACCGGCCGGGTAGGGAGCGGGAGTCAGGGTGATCAGCGCGACCACTCCGAGGTACGCCAGCGTCGCGGGCAGGAGGATCCTCGAGCGGCGCATCCGTCGATTCTGCCAGGTGGCCGGATCCGCGCGACGCGGCGCCCCGTCCGGAGCGCCCGGTGCGATGTGGAAGGCTGGAGCGCATGACGAGCGACGGCCCGGCCGACGGCGGAGCGCTTCCGCGCCACCCCTTCGACGCCGCGCTCGGCGACGGGTGGGTCGAGATCGGCGACGGGCGCCGCTTCTGGGGCCGCTTCGGCGCCGCCGGCCTGCTGCTGCGCGACCCCGACGGCCGCGTCCTGCTCCAGCACCGCGCCACCTGGAGCCACTTCGGCGACACCTGGGGTCTGCCGGGCGGCGCCCGCCACCCCGAGGAGACCGCCTTCGAGGGCGCGCTGCGCGAATCCGTCGAGGAGGCGGGAGTGCCCGACGGGATCGTCGTGCCCGTCCTCTCCCGCGTCGTCACGATCGGCCCGTGGAGCTACACCACCGTCGTCGCGCAGGCGCTCGAGCACTTCGCGCCGAGGATCGCCGACGCCGAGAGCCAGGAGCTGCGCTGGGTCCCGCCGGCCGAGGTCGACGCGCTCCCGCTGCACCCCGGCTTCGCCGGCTCCTGGCAGGAGCTGCGCACCGTCGACACCGAGCCGTGCGTCCTCGTCGTCGACGCGGCCAACGTCGTCGGCTCGCGCCCGGACGGCTGGTGGCGGGACCGCGCCGGCGCCGCGGAGCGCCTGGTCGCGGGACTCCAGCGGCTCGCGACCCTCGGCGTCCCCGGATCGGTGTTCGCCGTCGACGCCGACACCGTCTGGCCGCGGATCGCCGTCGTGCTCGAGGGCGATGCCCGAGGGGCGCGCACCGCCGAGGCCGTCCAGGCGGCTCCCCGTGCGCGCCTGAGCGTCGAGCACGCCGCCGGATCGGGCGACGACGCGATCGTCGAGCGCGTCGCGGCGCTCGGCGCCTCCGCCCGCGTCGTCACCGCCGACCGCGGCCTGATCGCGCGCATCGAGGAGCTCGGCGCCGCGGCACTCGGCCCGCGCACCCTGCTCGACCTGCTCGACGCCGCCCCGCCCGCCGCCCGGGAATAGCGCGCGGATCGGGCCGGTTGCATCCCTCATGGCCACGACAGCGATGACTCTCGACACCCACGACCAGACCGTCTCCGACGGCATCGTCCTCATCGACTTCTGGGCGGAGTGGTGCGGCCCGTGCCGCCAGTTCGCCCCCGTCTTCGAGGCGACCAGCGAGAAGAACCCCGATGTGACCTTCGCGAAGGTCGACACGGAGGACCAGCAGCAGCTCGCCGGCAGCTACGGCATCTCGTCCATCCCGACGCTCGTCGTCTACCGCGACGGCATCCCGCTGATGGCGCAGCCCGGCGCCCTCCCCGCTCCGGCTCTCGACGCCCTGCTCGAGCAGGTCCGCGGCCTCGACATGGTCGCCGTCCGCAAGCAGTACGACGAGGCGAAGGCCGCGCAGGAGTCCGGCGCCCCCCAGCAGTTCGACCACGGCGCGCAGATCTGATCCGCACCGCCTCCCGTGCACGACCCGCACGACGACGGAACCCCCGGCAGCCGCTCAGGCCGCCGGGGGTTCCGTCGTTCGAGCGAGGGCCCGATCAGCCCGTGTTCTGCAGGCCCGCGGCCACGCCGTTGACGGCCAGCAGCAGCAGCCGCTGGTTCTGCTCGGTCCCCGAGCCGCCCGGGTCGGTGCGCAGCGCCCGGAGCGCGCGAAGCTGCAGCAGCGACAGCGCGTTGACGTAGGGCGTGCGCAGCCGCACGGCCCGCCCGAGCACGCGGTGCCCGGTGAGCAGGCTCTCCTCGCCCGTGATCGAGAGCACCCAGCGGCGGGTGAGCTCCATCTCGTCCAGCACGAGACCGGCGAGGTCGTCGCGGGAGTCGAGCGCCAGGTAGCGGCGGGCGATGCCCTCGTCCGTCTTCGCCAGCGACATCTCGACGTTGTCGATCATCGTGGTGAACAGCGGCCAGGTCGCGTACGCCTCGCGCAGCTCGTCCAGGTCGCCGACCGCCTCGAGCGCGCTGCCGAGCCCGAACCAGCCGGTCAGGTTGACGCGGGCCTGCGTCCAGGCGAACACCCACGGGATCGCCCGGAGGTCCTCGAGCGACTCGACCGAGAGACCGCGGCGGGCCGGTCGCGAGCCGAGCGCGAGCAGGCCGACCTCCTCCTGCGGGGTGACCCGGGCGAACCAGGGCGCGAAGCCGTCGGCTTTCACCAGCTCGAAGAAGCGGCGGCGCGACTCGCGGTCCATCGTCGCGGCGACGTCGCGGAAGCGGTCGGCGGCGCCGGCGTTGCGGTCGCCGATCGAGGGGGAGGAGGCGAGCAGCGTCGCCCCGGCGACCTGCTCGATGTGCCGGGTCGCGATGTCCGGGTTGCCGTAGCGGGCGAAGATGACCTCGCCCTGCTCCGTCAGCTTGAAGCGGCCGTCGACCGAGCCGGGCGGCTGCGCGAGCACCGCGCGGTTCGCCGGTCCGCCACCGCGGCCGAGCGCGCCGCCGCGGCCGTGGAAGAGCGTGAGCACGATGCCCTCGTCCTCGGCCCACTTCGCGATGCGCGCCTGTGCGTCGTAGAGCGCGAGCGTGGCCGAGACCGGCCCGACGTCCTTCGAGGAATCGGAGTAGCCGAGCATGACCTCGAGCCGGTTCCCGGTCTCCGCGAGGCGCGCCCGCACCTGGGGCAGCCGGATCATCTCGGCGAGGATGTCCGTGGAGGCGTCCAGGTCGGCGAACGTCTCGAACAGCGGGACCGCGTCGATGATCGGCGGCTTCCCGTCGGTCGCCGCCTCGGCCAGGTCGAAGACCGTCTTGAGGTCCTCGGCCGACTGCGTGAACGAGACGACGTAGCGGCGGGCCGCGTCGGTGCCGAAGCGCTCCTGGATCGTCGCGATCGCGCGGTAGACCGAGAGGACCTCCACGCTGCGCTCGTCGAGCTCCCCGCCCGCGCGGACCGCGGCGAGGGTCTCGCGGTGGACCTTCGAGTGCTGCCGCACCTCGATCTCGGCGAGGTGGAAGCCGAAGGTCTCCACCTGCCAGAGCAGGTCCTGCAGGTCGCCGTAGGCCGAGCGGACGTCGCCCGCCTCGACCAGCGAGTCCTGCAGGGTCCGCAGATCGGCCAGCAGCTCGGACGCGGAGCCGTAGGCCAGGGCGCCGCCGGAGCGGGTCGCCGCGAGCCGGTCGGCCATGAACAGCAGGACGCGGCGGTGGGTCTCGCTCGGCGAGCGCTCGGCGATGACCGCCGCGAGCTCGGGCGCCTTCTCGACGCCCTCCGCCCAGAGCGCCTCGACGGCGGAGGACGGGGGAGTGGTCCCGGCGTCGAGCGTGAGGGAGCGGCCGACGCGGCGCGCGACTCGCTCGAGGCCGATCAGCACGTGCTCGGCGGCGATGTCCACGGCCTCGAGGGTGGTCGCGGCGGTGACGAACGGGTTGCCGTCGCGGTCGCCGCCGATCCAGGTGCCCAGGCGCACGAAGGCGGGGGCGATCGGCGTGCGGGTCCCGGAGGCGTCGCCGAGCAGCGCGTCGTCGAGCCGGCGGTAGACCCGCGGCAGCACCGAGAACAGCGACTCGTCGAACACGCTCATCGCGGTGCGCACCTCGTCGAGCGGGCTGGGCTTCGACTCGCGCAGCGGAGCCGTGCGCCAGAGCGTGTCGACCTCGGCGAGCAGTCGCCGGCGGTTCTCGACCAGCACGACGCCGCCCGTGCGCGGGTCGTCCCGCTGTTCCAGCAGGGCGCTGATGCGGCGGATGGTGGAGGAGATCGCCCGGCGGCGCGCCTCCGTCGGGTGCGCGGTGAGGACCGGGCGGAACTCGAGGCGGGAGAGGCGCTCGAACGCCTCCTCCTCGCCGAGCTCGGCGGTCAGGGTCGCCATCGACGCGATGATCGAGTCCTCGGGCAGCTGGGTGCCGGCGTCGGCGTCGCGGCGGCGGAGCACCCGCACGCGGTGGAACTCCTCCGCCACGTTCACGAGGTGGAAGTAGCAGGTGAAGGCCCGGGCCACCTCTTCCGCGCGCTCGGCGGTCAGCGACGCGACGAACTCCTCCGCCGCGGCCAGCTCGTCCGGGTGCCCGCTGTCGTAGGCGCCGATCGTGAGGGCGCGGAGCTGCTCGACGTCGGTGTAGAGGCTGTCGTCGCCCGATTCCCGCAGCACCTGGCCGAGGAGCTCGCCGAGCAGGTGGACGTCGCCGCGGATGCGGTCGTCCATCGGCGGCGCGACGGTCCCGTCGGCGGTGGGGGCGGAGGAGGCGGGTGCTGCGGTCGCGGCTGGCGCGTCGGAGATCGGAGGCACGGCACGACCTTAGCGGCGGCGCGTGTCCGGCGGATGACGCCACTGTCACGCGGCGGAATGGAATGATCGAGGGGTGACCGTGACCGCTGCACCTCCCACCCCCGCCGTCCAGACCGAGCAGGCCGCCCCCCACGTCGTCGTCCTCTTCGGTGCCGTGGGCGACCTGTCCCGGCGCAAGCTCATCCCGGGCATGGCTCACCTGGCGCTGTCCTCGCTCGCGCCCGACCTCCAGATCGTCGGCACCTCGCTCGAGGAGCACGACGACGAGTCCTTCCGCGCCTTCGCCAAGCTCGCCTACGACGAGTTCGGCAGCCGCTCGCTGACCCCCGCGCAGTGGGACGAGTTCGCCTCCAAGCTCCGCTACGTGCCGCAGTCCGCCGGCCCGGCGGCGCTGGCGAAGGCGGTCACCGACGCCGAGAAGGTGCTCGGCCCGGACGTCAGCCGCCTGCACTACCTCAGCGTCCCGCCGCGCGCCGCCCTCTCGGTCGTCCGCATGCTCGCCGAGGCCGGCCTGGTCGAGCGCTCGCGGATCATCATGGAGAAGCCCTTCGGCGTCGACCTCGAGAGCGCCGTCGTCCTCAACGCCGAGCTGCACGAGACCTTCGACGAGGAGCAGATCTTCCGGATCGACCACTTCCTCGGCAAGGAGCCCGCGCAGAACATCCTCGCCTTCCGCTTCGCCAACGGCCTCTTCGAGCCGATCTGGAACCGCAACTTCATCGACCACGTCCAGATCGACATCCCCGAGAAGCTCACCCTCGACCGCCGCGCCGAGTTCTACGAGTCGACCGGCGCCTACAAGGACATGGTCGTCACCCACCTCTTCCAGGTCCTCGCCTTCATGGCGATGGAGCCGCCGACCGCCCTCGAGCCGAAGGCGATCAGCGAGGAGAAGAACAAGGTCTTCCGCTCGATGCGGCTGCTCAACCCCGAGAACGTCGTCCGCGGGCAGTACATCGGCTACCGCGAGGAGCCGGGCGTCGCCCCCGACTCGGAGACCGACACCTTCGTCGCCCTCAAGTGCGAGATCGACAACTGGCGCTGGGCCGGCGTCCCGTTCTACCTGCGCACCGGCAAGCGGATGGCGGAGGGGCAGCGCATCATCTCCATCGCCTTCCGCGAGCCCCCGAAGAGCATGTTCCCGCAGGGGTCCGGAGTCGGCGCCCACGGCCCCGACCACCTCACCTTCGATCTGGCCGACGCCTCCAAGGTGTCTCTGTCCTTCTACGGCAAGCGCCCGGGGCCGGGCATGCGGCTCGACAAGCTGAGCATGCAGTTCGCGCTGCAGGAGACCGACCGCGCGGGCGACGCCCTCGAGGCCTACGAGCGGCTGATCCTCGACGCGATGCGCGGCGACCACACGCTGTTCACCACGGCCGAGGGCATCGAGCGCCTCTGGGAGGTCTCGGCGCCGCTGCTGCAGGATCCGCCGCCCGTGCGCCTCTACGCGCCCGGCTCGTGGGGTCCGAACGCGATCCACCAGCTGATCGCCCCGCACGCGTGGCGGCTCCCGTTCGAGCGGGTCTGGCGCGACAAGCGCTGAGGAGGGCTCCCGGCATGACGCGCGCGGCCGAGGACCGCATCTGGACGGTCCCGAACATCCTCAGCATGGTGCGGCTCGCCCTGGTGCCGGTCTTCCTGCTGCTGATCGTCGAGGGGGAGGACGCGCTCGCCCTGCTGACCCTCGTGCTCTCCAGCCTCACCGACTACCTCGACGGCTGGATCGCGCGCCGCTTCGACCAGATCACGCGCCTGGGCGCTGTCCTCGATCCGGCCGCCGACCGCCTCTACATCTTCGCGACGGTGATCGGCCTGGCCGTCCGCGAGCTGGTGCCCTGGTGGCTCGTGGCGGTGCTGGTGGCGCGCGATCTGATGCTCGTGGTGCTGGCCGTGATCCTCGCGAACCACGGCTACGGACCGCTGCCGGTGCACCACCTGGGCAAGTTCGCCACGTTCTGCCTGTTCTACGCGCTGCCGCTGATCATGCTCGGCCAGGCGTTCCCCGCGCTCGCGCCGGCGTCGCTCCCGATCGCCTGGGCCTTCGCGCTCTGGGGGGCGTTCCTCTACTGGTGGGCCGGGATCGTCTACGCCGTGCAGACCCGGGACCTCGTCCGGGGGGTCGACGGAGCGTTCCCGGCGACCGGCGGGCCCTCCGATTCCGATACGCTGAGGGGATAGCGAGGAGGTACGTCTTGGTCGAGTCCGTGCGCGGAGCGTCATCCGCAGATCCGTCCGTTCCCGTCGAGCCGTCGACGGAGACGACCCTCACGTTCACCGACGACATCGGCGCCCAGCTGGCGGCGCTCGACAACCGGGCGTCCCGCGAGGAGGCCGAGGCCGTCGGCGCCCTGCCCTCCGGCTCGGCGCTGCTCGTCGTGCGGCGGGGGCCCAACACCGGGGCCCGGTTCCTGCTCGACACCGACTCGACGACGGTCGGTCGTCACCCCGATGCGGGCATCTTCCTCGACGACGTCACGGTCTCGCGCCGTCACGCCGAGTTCGTCCGCCGCGGCACCTCGTTCGAGGTCCGCGACCTGGGCTCGCTGAACGGCACCTACTTCGACGGTGTCCGGATCGAGTCCGCGATCCTCACCGACGGCTCCGAGGTGCAGGTCGGCAAGTTCCGCCTCACCTTCTACGCGTCCCGCGCCGACCTCGTCGCCGCTCCGGACGCGTAGCCGTGGGCCGTTCGACCGCCCGCGCACTCCCGTCCGGCTCGGCCGCTCTGCTGAGCATCGGCCAGGTCCTCTCGCACCTCACCACCGAGTTCCCCGACGTCACCCCGTCGAAGCTCCGGTTCCTCGAGGAGCAGGGTCTCGTGTCACCCGCCCGCACCGAGTCGGGCTACCGCAAGTTCTCCTCCGGAGACGTCGAGCGCCTGCGGATGATCCTCGCGCTGCAGCGCGACCACTACCTGCCGCTCAAGGTGATCCGCGGCTACCTCGACGACGTCGACGCCGGCCGTGAGCCGTCCCTCCCCGCCGGTGCGGGCGGTGCCGCTCCCTCCCTGCTGGCCCCGGCCACCCGGCTGACCCGGGACGGCCTCGCGAGCGAGTCGGGCGCGAGCCCGGCGCTCGTCCGCGAGGCGATCGCCGCCGGTCTCGTCCGCGGCGGCGACGTCTTCGGCGAGGAGGCGGTCACGACGCTCAAGGCGCTCGTCGACCTCGGCCGCTCGGGCATCGAGCCGCGCCACCTCCGCCCGCTGCGCATCGCCGTCGAGCGCGAGATGTCCCTCATCGAGAGCGTCGTCGCCTCGAGCGCCCGCCGCGGCGAGGCCTCCGGGTCGGCCGGCGCCGCCGAGAACGCGATCGGCCTCGCCGCGCACCTCGGCACCATCCGCGAGGCGATGGTGCGCAGCGCGCTCTCACGGCTCGCGCGCTCGTGATGCGGGGCCGAGCCCGGCGACACGCCCTCCCGGAAGAGCGGATGTCGTTTACTCGGCATCCCGGGGTGGGTAGCTTAGGGAGCGCGTTCGGAGCGACCGGCGTTCGTATCCGGAAGGCACAGGGATGAGAGAAGTCAGCCGCGACGTCAGCGGCCAGCGCGACCTCGTCCTCTTCACCGACGGTCTGCCCGATCTCGACGCTGACGCGGGCTACCGCGGCGCCGTCGCCGCCCGGGCCGCCGGCATCACCTACCGTCAGCTCGACTACTGGGCGCGCACCGAGCTCGTCGAGCCGACGGTGCGCGGCGCGTCCGGCTCCGGCACCCAGCGCCTCTACGGCTTCCGCGACATCCTCGTGCTCAAGCTGGTCAAGCGCCTCCTTGACACCGGCATCTCGCTGCAGCAGATCCGCACCGCCGTCAACCAGCTCCGCGAGTCCGGCGTCGACGACCTCGCGCAGACCACGCTGATGAGCGACGGCGCCAGCGTCTACCTCTGCACCTCGAACGACGAGGTCATCGACCTCCTCAGCCGCGGCCAGGGCGTCTTCGGCATCGCCGTCGGCAAGGTCCTCCGCGAGGTCGAGACCAGCCTCGTCGAGCTCGACCACCAGTCGGTCGACCCCGCCGACGAGCTCGCCCGCCGCCGCGCCTCCCGCAAGGTCGGCTGACCCGCCCTCGACCGCGCGCAGCATGCTGGTCGAGTAGCCCTCGCGCGGCGCCCCCCATGCTGGTCGAGCAGCACGCGCTCGGCGCCCCTCATGCTGGTCGAGTAGCCCCGAAGGGGCGTATCGAGACCCACCGTCCCCGCCACGCCGCGCCTGCAGACCCGCCGTCCGACGCCGCCATGCCGGCGGGACCCGCCCCGGCAGACAGCGACGGCGCCGCAGCCGGAGCTGCGACGCCGTCCGCGGACCTCGCCGGCTAGCTCGTCGCCGCCGGCACCGCCTGCTCGCCGATGCGCCCCGTGCGGATGACGCGGTCGAGCAGCAGGTCGAAGTTGTGCGCCATCTCCTGCGCGCTCTCGCCGGGCCAGACGTGCACCGGCTTCGCGGCACCCTGCGCCTGCTGGAGCGACGTGCGCTCGGGCAGCTGCGGGCTGAGGACCAGCGGGCCGAACATGTCGCGCAGCTCCTTGATCCGGAACTGGTGCTCGAGTGACTGCACGCGGGCGCGGTTCACGATGATGCCGAGCGGCTGCAGCCGCGGGCTCAGGCCGCGGCGGATCTCCTCGATCGCCCGCAGCGCGCGGTCGGCGGCCGCCACGGAGAACAGACCGGGCTCGGTGACGACGGCGACGCGGTCGCTCGCGGCCCAGGCGGTGCGGGTGAGCGCGTTGAGCGAGGGCGCGCAGTCGATCAGCACGAGGTCGTAGTCGGCCTCGACGCTCGCGAGCGCCTCCTCGAGCTTCCAGATGTCGCGGATGCTGGGGTGCGGGCCGTCGAAGTTGATCGCGGAGGGGCTGCCGATCAGGACGTCGATCGTGCCCTGGCGCTCCTTCGTCCAGCCGGAGGGCGCGATCGCCGAGCGGACGATCTTCTCCTTGGGCGACGTGAGGACGTCCGCGATGTTGAGGTGACCGGCGACGTTGATGTCCATCCCGGTCGAGACGTCGGACTGCGGATCGAGGTCGACGACCAGCGTTCGCAGGCCCTTCGAGAACGCCGCGGATGCAAGGCCGAGCGTCACGGTGGTCTTGCCGACGCCGCCCTTGAGGGAGCTCACGCTGAGTACATGCATGGCTGAGTACTTTACTTTCCCTCGGGTGGGAGAACCTAACCGTTCCCTGCACACGGGTCCGACCGCCGCCTAGCAGGCTCGCGGCCGGGATCGCAGCCCGGGGCGCGCCGCCGGGCCCGCCGATACACTGACGGCAAGCGGAAGGAGGCTCGTTCGCATGGATGAGCGCAACGACGACCAGCCCGATCTCGATACCGGCCCGACTCCTCGGACGGCGCTCGACGCGGCGCGGGACTCCGAGCAGTACGCCCCGCGCGCGAGCGACACCGCTCCCACCCGCATCCCGGACGGCATCCGGCTCGAGTCTCCGGCGCCCGCGCGGCGCCGGTCGAGCGCCCCGGCGCCCGTCGAGGACCCCACGGTCGACGTCGGCCGTCTCGGGATCCCCGACGCCCCCGGCGCCGTCCGTCCCGTCTCGGCCGGCATCGCCGCGCGCGACGAGGTGTCCGTGCTGCCCGAGGACTCCGGCGAGCGACCGCGTGGCCGCGGCGAGCAGCGCCCGGCCGAGCCCGCCGCCGAGCCCGAGCGCGAGCCCGACGCCGTCGCCACCGCCGCCGAGTCGAGTCCCGGGGTAACCCGCCGCGACCGCCTCCGCGCCGAGTCCGGCACCGCCGGCACGTCGTCGGCGCCCGAGTCCGCCTCGATGCTCACGCCGGACCGCCTGCTCGAGGTCAACCGCAAGACCCGGCCGGCGCCGACCGGCGGCTGGAACCGCTTCGTCTACAGCCTCACCTTCCACACCGTCAACCTCGGCGACTCCGCGAAGGTCCAGGCCTGGAAGGCGATGGACGAGCGGATCGGCCGCCAGTTCGAGGGCGGCACCCGCTTCGTCCCGGTGATGACCCGCAAGGGCGGCGTCGGCAAGACGACCGTGACCACCCTCCTGGGCATGGCCCTCGCCGACTCGCGCGAGGACCGCATCATCGCGGTCGACGCCAACCCCGACCGCGGCACTCTCGCCGAGCGCGTCCCCAAGCAGACCCGCTCCACCGTCCGCGACGTCGTCAACCGCGCCGCCGGAGTCACCGGCTTCACCGAGTTCTCCACGATGGTCTCGCGCGACGAGACCCGGCTCGACGTGCTCGCCTCCGACACCGACCCGCAGCTCTCCGAGGCCTTCGACGAGGACGACTACAACGTCGTCGCCGACCTCGTCGAGCGCTTCTACTCGATCATGCTCACCGACTGCGGCACCGGCATCGTGCACTCGGTGATGCGCGCCACGCTGCAGCGCGCGGACAGCGTGGTGATCGTCTCCGGCGGCAGCGTCGACGAGGCGCGCCTCGCCTCCGAGACCCTCACCTGGCTCGACGCGAACGGCTACGGCGATCTCGTCCGGAACGCCGTGGTCGCGCTGAACACCGCGACGCAGGGCACCAGCCTGGTGAAGCTCGAGGAGATCGAGTCGCACTTCCGCTCGCGGGTGCGCGACATCGTCCGCATCCCGTACGACCCGGTGCTCGCCGCCGGCTCGGTCGTGAAGTGGGAGCAGCTGCGCCCCGCGACCCAGGAGGCGGCGCGCGTGCTGGCCGCGCTCGTCGTCGAGGGCATCCCGGTCCGTCGTGCCTGAGGCGGTCGTGGACGGCATCGCCGACGACCTCGCCTTCGACCTGATCGTGCTCGGCGCCGGATCCGGCAACTCGATCGTCGGCCCCGAGTGGGCCGGCTCCCGCGTCGCGATCCTCGACGACGGCGAGTGGTTCGGCGGCACCTGCCTCAACGCCGGCTGCATCCCCACGAAGATGTTCGTGCACGTCGCCGACATCGTGACCGACGTCGACCAGGGCGACCGGGTCGGCGTGCACGGCCGGGTGGCCCGGCCCGAGTGGGCCGAGGTGCGCGACCGCGTCTTCGGACGGACCGACGCGATCAGCGCCGGCGGGCTGGACTACCGGGCGAACCGCTCCGAGAACGTCACCGTGCTGCGCGAGAGCTTCGGCTTCGAGTCGCTCGGCGACGGCGTCCGGCCGCACGTGCTGGTGAGCGCGAGCGGTCTGCGGATCAGCGCCCCGCAGGTCGTGGTCGCCGCGGGCTCGCGTCCGCGCCCCCTCCTCGCGGCCTACGAGCCCGACCCGCGGATCCACGACTCCGACTCGATCATGCGGATCGACGAGCTCCCCGCGCGGATGCTCGTCCTCGGCGGCGGCGCGGTGGCGGTCGAGTTCGCGCACATCTTCTCGGCCTTCGGCACCGCGGTCACCGTCGCGGTCCGCGGCGACCGGCTGCTCCGCTCGCTCGACGAGGGCATCGCCCGCGGCTTCACGGCGCTGGCGCGCGAGCGCTGGGACGTCCGCACCGGCGTCTCCGCCGAGAGCGTCGAGGCCACTCCAGGCGGGCTCGTCACCACGTTCGACGACGGCTCCCGCGTCGAGACCGACACGATCCTCGTCGCCACCGGGCGCGACCCGAACAGCGACACCATCGCCGCGGCCTCCGTCGGCATCGACCTGCACCCCGACGGCCGCGTCGTCGTCGACGACGAGCAGCGCGTCCTCTCCGGCGGCCGCGTCGTCCCCGGGCTCTTCGCGCTCGGCGACGTCTCCTCCGAGTGGCAGCTCAAGCACGTCGCCAACCACGAGGCGCGGCTCGTCGCGCACAACCTGCTGCACCCGCAGGAGATGCTCTCGAACACCCTCGCGCCCGTGCCCGGCGCGATCTTCGCGCACCCGCAGATCGCGCACTTCGGCCTCACCGAGCGGGAGGCGGGGGAGCGCGGCATCGACGTCGTCGCCGTCACCCAGAAGTTCGGCTCCACCGCCTACGGCTGGGCCATGGAGGACGACTCCAGCGTCTGCACCCTCGTCGTCGGACTCGACGGCGAGCTGCTCGGCGCGCACCTGATGGGCCCGCAGGCGAGTATCCTCATTCAGCCGCTCGTCCAGGCCGCCAGTGCGGGGGTCGGGATCCGCGGACTCGCCCGCAGCCAGTACTGGCCGCACCCCGCGGCGAGCGAAGTCGTCGAGAACGCCCTCCTCTCCGCCGAGGAGGCACTGAGGGAGCGCACCGCATGACCGAACGCCAGATCCGCATCTTCGGCGATCCCGTCCTGAAGACGGTGTCCGCCCCGATCGAGACCGTCGACGACGGGATCCGCGGACTGGTCGAGGACCTCGTCGACAGCGTGCGCACCCCCGGCCGCGCCGGCGTCGCCGCACCGCAGATCGGTGTCAACCTCCGCGCGTTCAGCTACAACGTCGACGGGGTCGTCGGCTACATCCTCAACCCCGAGATCGTCGAGCTCAGCGGCGAGCCCGAGCCCGTCGACGAGGGCTGCCTCTCCGTGCCGAACCTCTGGTACCCCGCGATCCGCTACCCGCACGCCAAGGTCCGCGGCACCGACCTCGACGGCAACGAGGTCGTCCTCGAGGGCGACGGCCTGATGGCCCAGGCCCTCCAGCACGAATGCGACCACCTCGACGGCCGCCTCTACCTCGACCGCCTCTCCAAGGACGACCGGCGGGCCGCCATGAAGGAAGTCCGCGAGAGCTCCTGGTTCTGAGTTCGTTTCCGAGCCGGTCCCTGCCCGGCTCGGCGCGGTCGGCCTCCTGAGGTGGGCGCGTTCCGCAGAGCGTCGTGCGTCCGCCGACGGCGAAGCGCTGTAACGCGCTTCGCCGGATACGGCTGCGCTGATTCCGAGCCGGTCCCTGCCCGGCTCGGCGCGGTCGGCTCTCAGAGGTGGCCGCGTTCCGCAGAGCGTCGTGCGTCCGCCGACGGGAAAGCGCTGGGACGCGCTTTCCCGGATACGGCTCGGTCTTCGGCCATCGCCCTCTGGCTGGCTGGCGCATCATGCTGATCGAGTAGCCCGCGGAGCCGGCGTGGGCGGAGTCGTCAGCGGAGGCTGATGCCCTCTGTGGCGGGGGCGGCGCTGTAGACGCTGCTGATCGTCGCCGCGAAGTCGTCGAGGATGACGTTCCGCTTGATGCTCATCTTCGGGGTGAGGTGGCCGCTCGCCTCGGTGAACTCGGTGGGCAGGATGACGAACTTGCGGATGGACTCGGCGCGGGAGACGCGGGCGTTCGCGGCGTCGACGGCGCGCTGCACCTCGGCGAGGACCGCCGGGTTCACGGCCGCCTGCTCGAGCGTGAGCGTCGCGTCCTGCCCGTTGTTCGCGAGCCAGGTCGGCAGCATCTCGGGGTCGAGGGTCACCAGTGCCGCGATGAACGGGCGCTGGTCGCCGACGACGACGACCTGGCCGACGAGCGGGTTGGCGCGGATCGGGTCCTCGAGCGCGGCCGGCGCGACGTTCTTGCCGCCGGCGGTGACGATGATCTCCTTCTTCCGCCCGGTGACCCGGAGGTAGCCCTCCTCGTCGAGCGAGCCGAGGTCGCCGGTCTTGAACCACTCGCCGTCGAAGGCCTCGGCCGTCGCCTTCTCGTCGTTCCAGTACCCGCCGAAGACGTCGATGCCGCGCACCTGGATCTCGCCGTCGGCGGCGATCCGGATCGAGCAGCCGGGCATCGCCGGGCCGACGGAGCCGATCTTGAAGCGCTCTGTCCGGTTGACCGTCGCGGGCGCCGTCGTCTCGGTGAGTCCGTAGCCCTCGAGGATCTTGATGCCGAGGCTGTGGAAGAAGTGACCGAGCCGGTCGCCGAGCGGAGCGGAGCCCGACACGGCGTAGCGGACGTTGCCGCCCATCGCGGTGCGCAGCTTCGAGTAGACGAGCCGATCGAACAGCAGGAACTGCAGCTTCAGCGCGAGCGGCACCGAGCCCGCCTCGACCGCGATCGAGTGCGCGACGGCGACATCGGCCGCGCGGCGGAAGATCTTCCCCTTCCCACCCGCCTCGGCCTTCTGCTCGGCCGAGTTGTAGACCTTCTCGAACACCCGCGGCACGGCCAGGAGGAACGTCGGCTTGAACGAGCCGAGCGAGGGGAGCAGCTGCTTCGTGTCGGCCTGGTGCCCCACCTTCACCCCGCCGTGCACGCAGAGGATGGCGATGAAGCGCGCGAAGACGTGCGCCGTCGTGATGAAGAGCAGCGTCGACGCGCCCGGCTGGTGGATCAGCTCGGTCAGCGCGACCGCGGAGTTGCGGCTGAGCTCGACGAAGTTGGAGTGCCGGATGATGCAGCCCTTGGGCCGGCCGGTCGAGCCGGAGGTGTAGATGATCGTCGCGACGTCCGCGCCGGTGGCGAGCGAGCGGCGGCGCTCGATCTCGGCGTCGGGCACGTCGACCCCGCGGGCGGCGAGCTTGTCGAGGTCGCCCAGACCGATCTGCCAGGCGAGCCGGACGTCGGGGAGGTCCGCGCGGATCTCGTCGAAGCGGGCGAAGTGCTCGGCCGTCTCGACGATGACGGCGTGCGCACCGGAGTCGGACAGGTTCCACTGCACCTGCGCGGGGGAGGAGGTCTCGTAGACCGGCACGAGGACGCCGCCGGCGAACCACACGGCGAAGTCGATCAGCGTCCACTCGTAGCGGGTCTTGCAGATCAGTCCGACCTTGTCGCCGGGCTCGATGCCGGCCGCGACGAGGCCCTTCGCGAGCGCGGTCACCTGGTCGAGGAACTCGCGGGCGGTGACGTCGCGCCAGCCGCCGCCCTCGGGAAGGGCGAAGAGCGCTCGGTCAGGGGTCTCCCGCACCCGGTCGAGCAGCAGCGCCGTCGTGTTGGCCTGCGGATCCGGCGCGACCACGAGGGGGGAATCGAACTGCTCCACGGCAACTCCTTCGGTACCTGAATGATTGTCGGGTCCAGCCTACCGGCGCTCCGCGACTGTGCATCCACTCAGGATAACGATCCGCACGTCGGTTCTCGGCGGGTCACTACACTCGTTGTGGCCGCCGCTCCAGGGCGGACCCGCGGCGCAGCGGCGCCGGAGGCGAGGGGAAGGCGGTTCGCGTGCACGCGATCGGTATCGACATCGGCGGCACGAAGATCGCGGGAGCGCTCGTCGACGAGTTCGGCGGCATCGTCCGCGAGGACCGCCAGCCGACGCCCGCCGGGCACCCGGAGCTCATCGTCGACGTCGTCGTCGAGATGGTGGCGCGCCTGCGCGAGGGCCTCCCCGCCGGCGACGTCTCGGCCGTGGGAGTCGCCGCGGCCGGCTTCATCGACGCCTCGCAGTCGATCGTCTACTACGCCCCCAACATCAACTGGCGCAACGAGCCCTTCCGCGAGAAGCTCTCGGCGCGCATCGACCTCCCGATCATCATCGAGAACGACGCCAACGCGGCCGGCTGGGCCGAGTTCCGCTACGGCGCCGGACGCCTCGTCAGCGACATGCTGATGCTCACCATCGGCACCGGCGTCGGCGGCGCGATCGTCATCAACGACCGGCTCCTGCGCGGCGGCTTCGGCGCGGCGGCGGAGATCGGCCACATGCGGGTCGTTCCCGGCGGGCTGCCCTGCGGCTGCGGAGCCCGCGGCTGCATCGAGCAGTACGGCTCCGGCCGGGCGCTGCAGCGCTTCGCCGCCGAGCTGGCCGACGCCGGCGGGATCGGTCAGGGCATCGCCGATGCGCGCGCGAAGAACGGCGGCGAGCTCGACGGCGGCGTCATCGCCGAGCTGATCAGCGCCGGCGACCTGGGCGCCCTCGCGGCCCTGCGACAGCTCGGCCACTGGCTCGGCGAGGCCGCGGCGAGTCTCAGCGCGGTGCTCGACCCGCAGATGTTCGTGATCGGCGGGGGAGTGGCGCAGGCCGGCGACCTGCTGCTCGATCCGATCCGCCAGGCCTACCTCGACAACCTGCCCGCCCGGGGGTACCACCCCGAGCCCGAGTTCCGCATCGCGGAGCTCGTCAACGACGCGGGGGTCGTCGGCGCCGCCGACCTCGCCCGCCTGCACGCGAGCTCGCTGTGACCCCGGTCGCGGACCGCTGAGGAGCGCCCCTTGTTCTACTGGTTCATGAAGCACATCGTCGCGGGGCCCCTGCTCAAGACGATCTTCCGGCCCTGGGTGGTCGGCGCCGACCGCGTCCCGGCGACCGGTGGCGTCATCCTCGCGAGCAACCACCTCTCCTTCATCGACTCGGTGTTCCTCCCGCTGGTGATCGAGCGCAACATGGTCTTCCTCGCCAAGAGCGACTACTTCACCGGCAAGGGCCTCAAGGGCTGGGCGACGAAGCTCTTCTTCACGGCCACCGGCATGCTCCCGATCGACCGCTCGGGCGGCAAGGCCTCGGAGGCCTCGCTCAACACCGGGCTCCGCGTCCTGGCCGGCGGCGAGGCCCTCGGCATCTATCCCGAGGGCACCCGCAGCCCCGACGGGCGGATGTACCGCGGCCGCACCGGCGTCGCGCGGATGGTCCTCGAGGCGCGGGTGCCCGTCATCCCGGTGGCGATGATCGACACCGCCCGCATCATGCCGATCGGCAGCCGGCTGCCGAAGCTCGGCCGCATCGGCATCGTCTTCGGCGAGCCGCTCGACTTCAGCCGCTTCGAGGGCATGGAGGGCGACCGCTTCATCCTCCGCTCGATCACCGACGAGATCATGTACGAGCTGCTGGCGCTCAGCGGCCAGGAGTATCTCGACGTCTACGCGACCTCGGTCAAGGAGAAGCGCGCGGCCCTGCTGCGCTGAGCCTGCTCCACCGGGCTTCCCGGCTGGGCGCACCTCCGGAGAAGGCCCCGCCGAGCCGATAAGCTCGTCAACCGTCGCCGTCCGACCGGGCGGCGATCACTGCGCGCGCCGCGCGCCCGTCAGAACCAGGAACCCTCGTGGTCATCGATCCGAACGAACCGTACGTCCTCGCCGCCCCCTCCGTGGTCGCCGGCCTGGACTATTGGCGCGAGCTCGAGATCAAGCAGCAGCCGAACTGGCCCGACGCCGCCGCGGTCGCCGCCGCGTCCGCCGAGGTCGCGGCGCTGCCCCCGCTCGTCTTCGCGGGCGAGGTCGACCAGCTGCGCGAGCGCCTCGGTGCCGCGGCCCGCGGCGAGGCCTTCCTACTCCAGGGCGGCGACTGCGCCGAGACCTTCGCCGGCGCGACCGCCGACCAGATCCGCAACCGGGTGAAGACCGTGCTGCAGATGGCCGTCGTCCTGACCTACGGCGCGAGCATGCCCGTCATCAAGATGGGCCGCATGGCCGGCCAGTTCGCGAAGCCCCGCTCGAGCGACCTCGAGACCCGCGGCGACGTGACGCTGCCCGCCTACCGCGGCGACATCGTCAACGGCTACGACTTCACTCCGGAGTCGCGCACCGCCGACCCGCGCCGGATCGTCCAGGGCTACCACACGGCCGCCTCGACGCTGAACCTCATCCGCGCCTTCACCCAGGGCGGCTTCGCCGACCTCCGCCTCGTGCACTACTGGAACAAGGGCTTCACCGAGAACCCGCAGAACCAGCGCTACGAGCAGCTCGCCCGCGAGATCGACCGCGCGGTGAAGTTCATGGTGGCCTGCGGCGCCGACTTCGAGGGCATGAAGCGCACCGAGTTCTACACCGGCCACGAGGGCCTGCTGATGGACTACGAGCGCCCGATGACGCGGATCGACTCGCGCACCGGCACGCCGTACAACACCTCCAGCCACTTCATCTGGATCGGCGAGCGCACCCGCGAACTCGACGGCGCGCACGTCGACTTCCTCTCGCGCGTCCGCAATCCGATCGGCGTCAAGCTCGGCCCGTCGACGACCCCCGAGACGATGCTCGAGCTGATCGACAAGCTCGACCCGGACCGCGAGCCCGGGCGCCTCACCTTCATCACGCGGATGGGCGCCGGGAAGATCCGCGACGCCCTCCCGCCGCTGCTCGAGGCGGTCAAGGCGAGCGATGCGCTGCCGCTCTGGGTGACCGACCCGATGCACGGCAACGGCCTGACGACGCCCACCGGCTACAAGACCCGTCGCTTCGACGACGTGGTCGACGAGGTCAAGGGCTTCTTCGAGGCGCACCGCGCCGCAGGGACGCACCCGGGCGGCATCCACGTCGAGCTCACCGGCGACGACGTCACCGAGTGCCTCGGCGGCTCGGAGCACATCGACGAGGCGACCCTCGCCACCCGCTACGAGTCGGTCTGCGACCCGCGCCTCAACCACATGCAGTCGCTCGAGCTGGCCTTCCTGGTGGCCGAGGAGCTGCGCCAGCGCTGAGCCGCGCGCTGCTCGCCGGCGGACGCTCCCTGCTGATCGAGGAGCCCGCTGAGCGGGCACCTGCGTGCTGATCGAGGAGCCCGCGGAGCGGGCACCTGCATGCTGATCGAGGAGTCCGCGGAGCGGGCGTATCGAGATCCACCGTCGTCCGACGGGCGGGTCTCGATACGCCCCTGCGGGGCTGCTCGACCAGCGTGCCGACGGCGCTCGGCCGCAGTGCTCCGCGGTCAGATGGAGATCGTGATCGAGAGCTGCACCGTCGTGCCGCGCTGCACGAGGGCGCCCTCCTTGTCGGACTGGTTGGTCACCTTCGTCACCTCGTCCGGCACCTGGTCGATCAGCGGGGTGGTCAGGCCGTAGCTCCACTTCAGGTCGACGGCGCTGAGCGCGGCCTTCGCCTGGTCGCGGGTCATCCCGACGACGTTGGGGACGGCGACCGGCTGCGGGCCCTTCGAGACGACGACGGAGACGGTGTCGCCGGTGGTCGCCGGCGCCTCGGGATTGATCTGCGTGAGGACCACTCCGGCCGCGACCGTGTCGCTCCAGTCCTCTCGCTCGCGGTCGAGGGCGAGCCCGGCGTCCTTCGCGGCCGCCGTCGCCTCGTCGACCGTGAGGCCGACGACGTTCGGGATCGCGCCCAGGCTGACGACCATGGCGATCGTGCTGGTCTCGGACATCGTCGCGGGCAGCTCGCCGCCGTCGGGCAGCGACGCCGAGACGACGACGCCGGCGGGGACGTCGGCGTCGAAGATCCGGGTGACGTCGCCGACTGTGAACGGCGCCGCCTGGATCGCGGCCCTAGCCTCCTCCTCGGAGACGCCGGCGAGCGCGGGCACCGGCAGCTGCCGCGGGCCGCTCGAGACGACGAGGGTGACGACGTCGCCCTTGTGCAGTCCCTGGCCGCCGGGCGGATCGGTGCTGAGCACCGTGCCGGCGGGGACGGTCAGGTCGTTCGCCTGCTGCGGCGAGACCTCGAAGCCCTGGCTGACCAGCGCGGCCGTCGCCTCGTCCTGCGAGCGGCTCACCACGTCCGGCACGTTCACGATCGCGCCGGGGCCCTCGCCGTACCACCAGGCGGTCCCGCCGCCGATGAGGGCGAGCAGCAGGACGATCACCGTCAGCAGCACGCCGCGTCGGCGGCGCGTGCGGCGCTTCGTCGCGAGGCGGGCGACCGCGTCGTCGTCGTCGCGCTGCTCGAGCTCCGCGGGCGGTCCCTCGATCACCGAGGTGTGCCCCGTGACGGCCTCGTCGAACAGCAGCGCGGTGGCGGGCTCCGCCACCGGAAGGGGGGTGACGGCCTGGGTGTCCGCGCCGCGGCGGTCGGTCGGCGTGATGCCCATCAGGCGCTCGGCCTCGAGCAGCTGCGCCAGCATCACGCCGGCGTCGCGCGGGCGCATGTCCGGGTCCCGCTCGGTCGCCCAGAGCACGAGCTCGTCGAGCGAGGTCGGCACCGAGGGCACCTTCGCGCTGGGGTAGGGGACCGAGTCGTTGGCGTGCTGGTAGGCGATCTGCATCGGCTGCTCGCCCGTGAAGGGCTGCTCGCCGGTGAGCATCTCGTAGATCATGATGCCGATGGCGTAGATGTCGCTGCGGGTGTCGGCGGTGCCGCGGGTCACCAGCTCGGGGGAGAGGTAGGCGATCGTGCCGAGGAGCGCCTGACCGGACGCGGTGTTCGCGCTCGCGGCCCGAGCGAGGCCGAAGTCGCCGATCTTGATCCGGCCGTCGTCGGCCAGCAGCACGTTCTCCGGCTTGAGGTCGCGGTGCAGGATCCCCGCCCGGTGCGCGGCCGCGAGCCCGGACAGCACCGAGTGCATGATGTCGACGACCTGCTGGGCCGTGAGCCGTCCGCGCTCCTTGAGCAGGTCGCGCAGGGTGATGCCGGGGAGGTACTCCATCACCAGGTAGGCCATGTCGGAGTCCTGGCCCTGGTCGAAGACGCTGACCACGTTCGGGTGGGCCAGGCGCGCGGCGGAGCGCGCCTCCTGGACGAAGCGGTTCTTGAACGTCGCGTCGTCGGAGAGGTGCCCGTGCATGACCTTGATGGCGACCCGGCGCTCGAGGCGCTGGTCGTGCGCCAGGTAGACGGTGGCCATGCCGCCCCGCGCGATGCGGGAGCGCACCTCGTACCGGCCGTCGACGAGACGGCCGAGGAGAGGGTCGAGCTGGCTGGTGGTCACGCGACGAGTCTAGGCAAGACCCTCCGGACAACCGGCGTGCAACGCGGAGGCGGCTCGTGGCACTCTTGACGGGTGACCGACTCGTCCGCTGCCTCCGCCTCCCCGTCCACTCCCGAGATCGAGTGGCTGACCGTTCCCGACCTGGTCGAGGTCACCGGTCTCGGCGTCAGCCGGGTGCGCCGCCTCCTCGAGGAGCGCCACCTGCTCGGCACGCGCCGCGACGGCAGGCTCGTAGTCCCCTCCGTCTTCCTCCGCGACGGCGAGCCGCTGAGCGAGATCCGCGGCACGGCGATCCTGCTCTCGGACCAGGGCTTCTCGGACGACGAGGCGATCGACTGGCTGCTCGCGGACGAGGACAGCCTCGGCACCAGCCCCGTGCAGGCGCTGCTCGCCGGCCGCAAGGCCGAGGTGCGCCGCGTCGCCCAGGCGCTGGCCTGACCGGACAGGGCTGAGCCGCCCGCGACCTCAGGTCCTACGCCGTGCGCGCGGTGACGCGGTCGGCGAGCTCGCGCAGCTCCGCCAGGCCCTCCTCGCGCAGCGGGGCGTCGGGCAGCACGGCCAGGGCCGCCGCCACCTCGCGGGCGATGCGCTCCTCGAGCCGGTCGAGCGCTCCGGAGCCGGCGACGATCTCCTGAGCCCGGGCGATGTCGTCGGCCCTCGCGTCGGTGCGGCCGACGACGGCGTCGAGCTCGTCGCGCTCGCTCGACGACGCCGCGGCGCGGGCGAGGCCGAGCAGCACGGTCCGCTTGCCCTCGCGGAGGTCGTCGCCCGCCGGCTTGCCCGTCACGACCGGGTCGCCGAACACGCCGAGGACGTCGTCGCGCAGCTGGAAGGCGATGCCGAGCGGCAGGCCGAATCCGCGCAGCGCGTCGATCTGGGCGTCGTCGCCGCCGCCGAGCGAGCCGCCGATGGCGAGCGGCGCCTCGATGCTGTACTTGGCGCTCTTGAAGACCACCACGCGCTCCGAGCGCTCGAGGTGCTCGTGCTCAGGGTGGCGGACCCACGCGCTCTCCTCGAGGATGTCGAGGTACTGGCCCAGCGTCACCTCCGTGCGCATCAGGTTGAACTCTGCGCGGGCCCGCGCCGCCGCGGTGCGGTCCTCGAGCGCCCACTCGGCGTCCGCGAAGATCTCGTCCGACCAGACCAGCAGCAGGTCGCCGAGCAGGATCGCGGAGGAGCGGCCGAACTCGTCCGCCGAGCCCGACCAGCCGCCGTCCTCGTGCAGCGCGGAGAACCGGCGGTGCGCCGCCGGCGCCCCCCGGCGGGTGTCGGAGTTGTCGATCACGTCGTCGTGGACGAGCGCCGCGGCGTGGAAGAGCTCGAGGCTCGCGCCGACGCGCGCGATCGGATCGGACGCGCTCCGGTGGACGTCGCTCGGCACCGCGGAGACCGCCGTCCAGCCCGCCTCGCAGAAGCGCGCCCGGAAGCGCTTGCCCCCGCTGAGAAAGTCCCGCGAAAGGTCGCCGAGGGCGGAGACGTCCTCTCCGATGGAGCGCAGAATTGGCGTGCGCCCGGTGAGGAATTCATCGATTCGGAACTGGACGCGATCGACCAGACGAGTGCTGTGGTTCACCCGACCAGCCTATGCACCGATGGCGCCTGGCGCCTCGGCGGGCCTCGGTCTACACTGAAGCGCCACCAGCCCGGTCGAGCAGACCGCCCGCCCACCTCGGTGCCGTCCCCGCCGGGTCGACGCCACTCCCTGAAGGGGTCCCGATGCCGCTTTCGGAACACGAGCAACGGCTCCTCGACGAGATGGAGCGCAATCTCTATCAGAACGACGCCGACTTCGTCGCGGCGGTCAGCAAGGGCCGGGGCGGCACCAACTACCGGGCCCTCGTGCTCGGCATCCTCCTCGCCATCGTCGGCCTCGGCGTGCTCGTCACCGGCGTCATCGTCCGACAGCCCCTCGTGGGCGTCGGAGGCTTCGCGCTGATGCTCGCGGGCGTGGTCGTCGCGATGCGTCCGGCACCCGGCGGCTCCACCACGTCCGGCATCCCCGAGGCGGGCCGGCCCTCGAAGCCGCGCTCGGCGAGCGGCGGCCAGGGGTCCAACTTCATGGACCGTCTGAACGACCGGTGGGACAACCGCGGCGACGGCCGCTCCTAGAGCTCCACGGCGCGGGTCCTCCACCCCGCACCACCCCAGGGTCGATCCTCACGGATCGGCCCTTTTTTCGTGCCCGGACGCTCCCCGGGAGTGCGATTGCCCTCCACTGCGCTCCACCGCGGCCGATCCCTGCAACGGCGCGGATCGACGGCCCGATCGCGGCGCGCCGGGACGGTCGGGAGGGTTGTGGGTGGGGGGAAGTGGAGTACTGTGGGGCCCACACCAACCTTGGCCGGAGAGAAGTGGGGGCAGTCCGTTGTTCCTCGGCACTCATTCCCCCAAGCTCGACGAGAAGGGCCGCGTCATCCTTCCCGCCAAGTTCCGCGACGAGCTCTCCTCCGGAGTCGTCGTCACGCGCGGCCAGGAGCGGTGCCTCTACGTCTTCAGCCAGCGCGAGTTCGAGGCGATGCACGAGAAGATCCGCCAGGCGCCCGTCACGAGCAAGCAGGCCCGCGACTTCCTGCGCGTGTTCCTCTCCGGCGCCAGCGCCGAGACGCCGGACAAGCAGAACCGCATCACCCTCCCGGCGCCGCTGCGGGCCTACGCCGGTCTCGACCGCGACCTCACCGTCATCGGTGCGGGCAATCGCGCCGAGATCTGGGCCCAGGACGCCTGGGACAGCTACCTGACCGAGCAGGAGTCCGTGTTCTCCGACACCGAGGAGGAGGTGATCCCCGGCCTGTTCTAGCTCCTGCCGCGCGACTCCCAGCCACTCGGCGCCCGGACGCACCTTCCCCGGTGTCCGGTCGTGAGCTGGATGGGGATCGGACGGCAGGAACGGGACGGCGGGACCGCCATGGCAGAGAACACCGAGAGCACCCCTGCGCACCGCGCCGACGTGCGCCCCGACGACACGACCCGCGCCGACGCGCGCCCGACCGAGGAGCGGCACCTCCCCGTGCTGCTCGAGCGCTGCGTCGAGCTGCTGGCTCCGGCGCTGGAGCGCGACGGCGCCGTGCTGGTCGACGCGACGCTCGGCATGGGCGGGCACTCGCTCGCGCTGCTCGAGCGCTTCCCGCGCCTGCACCTCGTCGGTCTGGACCGCGACCAGGAGGCGCTCCAGCTCGCCGGCGCCCGGCTCGCCGCGCACTCCGCCCGGGTCGACCTGGTGCACGCCGTCTACGACGAGCTGCCCGACGTCCTCGACGAGCTCGGCATCGACACGATCGACGGGGCCCTCTTCGACCTCGGCGTGTCCTCGCTGCAGCTCGACGAGACCGAGCGCGGCTTCTCCTACTCCAAAGACGCCCCGCTGGACATGCGGATGGACGCGACGGCGCCGCTCACCGCGGCGAGCATCCTGGCCGACTACGACGAGATCGCGCTCCGGCGGATCTTCCACGAGTACGGCGAGGAGCGGCTCGCGGCCCGCTACGCGAAGAAGATCGTCGAGGCGCGCGCGTCGGCGCCGATCGTGCGCTCCGGCCGGCTCGTCGAGATCATCCAGGCGGCGACCCCGGTCGCGATCCAGCGCAACGGCCACCCGGCCAAGCGCGTCTTCCAGGCGCTGCGCATCGAGGTCAACCAGGAGCTCTCCGTGCTCGAGCGGGCGATCCCCGCCGCGCTCGGCCGGATCGCCGTCGGCGGGCGCATCGTCGTCGAGGCGTACCAGTCGCTCGAGGACCGCATCGTCAAGCGCGCCCTGCAGGCCGCCTCCTCGTCCACGGCGCCCGTCGGCCTGCCGATGGAGCTGCCCGAGCACCGACCAGAGTTCCGACTCGTCATCCGCGGCGCCGAGCTCGCCTCGGACGACGAGAAGGCCGTCAACCCCCGAGCGACACCCGTGCGTCTGCGCGCGGCCGAGAGGATCAGGAGCACCGCATGAGCGCGACCGCCGTCATCGACCCCGTCATCGACCGCAGCACCGCACGACCGGCGCAGCCCGCCGAGCCGGCTCGGCGACCCCGGATCGAGGCCGTCCCCGCTCCCGAGCGCCAGGCCCGGCCGAAGCTCGTCTACGGGATCGTCGCCGTCGCCGGCCTCTTCGCGATCATCGTGATCCAGCTGCTGGTCAGCGTCGGCCTCTCCGAGGGCGCGTACCAGATCGCGACGCTGCAGGGCGAGCAGAAGACGTTGACCCGGGGCAACGCGGAGAAGCAGGACGCGGTCGACACGCTCAGCTCGCCGCAGAACCTCGCCACCGCCGCGCAGGGTCTCGGCATGGTGGCGAACACCGCTCCCGTCTACCTCCGCCTCTCCGACGGCGCGGTGCTGGGCGACCCGGCCACCGCCGCCGCGAGCGAGGTCGGCACCACCGCGGCCGCCTCCGCGGTGCCGAACGCGCTGATCGCACCGCCGGCGGCCGCTGCCGCCGCGGGCTCCGCGACCGCCGTCGCACCGCTGCAGGGCGAGCTGCCCGCCCCGATCACGCACTGATCCACTCGAGCACGCACTGAGCCGCTCCGACCACGCACCGAAGGGCCCCTAGCGCCGTGAGACATCACCGTTCGAGCAGGCGACGCACCGCCGTCACCTTCCTCGTCATCGCCGCCGTCGTCGGACTCTTCATCGGCAAGCTGGTCGACATCCAGGTCGTCCGGGCCAACGAGCTGACCGACGAGGCGGCGCAGAACCAGTCGAACAGCGTCATCACCTACGGCACCCGCGGGTCGATCGTCGACCGCTCCGGCACGGTGCTCGCCGACGCCACCACGCGGTACCGGCTGACGACCTCGCCGAAGAACGTCGCGGAGTTCCTCCGCGAGATGCCCGACGGCCAGGAGGTCGTGGTCAGCGTCGAGCAGGCCGCCTCCGAGATCGGCGCGATCACCGGGCAGACCGTCCCGCAGATCGTAACCGCGGTGAGCGACGCGGTCGCGAAGGACCCGAAGGCCAACTACCTGGTCCTCTCCGAAGGGCTCGACCTCGAGGCGTACCAGAAGCTCGTCGCGCTCGACATCCCGTGGACCTACTTCGAGACGCAGCAGGGCCGGACCTACCCGAACGGCGCGGTCGCGGGCAACCTCGTCGGCTACGTGGGCGGCGACGGCGCCGCCCAGGAGGGCATGGAGTACGCCGAGAACGCCTGCCTCGCCGGGGCCAACGGCTCCGAGAGCTACGAGCGCAGCGCCGACTTCGTCCGCATCCCCGGCAGCACCGTGGCCGAGACCCCCGCGGTCGACGGCGGGACGCTCGAGCTCACCATCGACGCCGATCTGCAGTACTACTCGCAGCAGGTGCTCGCTCAGCGCGTGGCCGAGGTGGGCGGCAGCTACGGGATCGTCGTGGTGCAGGAGGTCAAGACCGGCAAGCTCCTGACCGTCGCCGAGACTCCGACGGTCGACCCCAACAACGTGTCGGCCAGCGCGCCGGACGACCGCGGCTCGCGGGCCTTCCAGAGCCCGTTCGAGCCCGGGTCGACCTTCAAGCCGATGACCGCGGCGATGCTGATCGATCAGGGCCTCGCGAGCCCGACCAGCCAGGTCGTCGTCCCCGACACGTTCGAGAAGGACGGCGCCTCGTTCAGCGACGACTTCGCGCACACGCCGACGAACTACACGCTGACCGGCATCCTCAAGGACTCCTCGAACGTCGGCATCGCGATGATGGGCTCCAAGCTCTCCGCCTCGCAGCGCTACGACTACCTGAAGAAGTTCGGCCTCGGCGCCTCGACGGCCGTCGACTTCCCCGGCGAGTCCGGCGGTCTCCTCGCCGACGCCGCCGACTGGGACGGCCAGACGAACTACACGACCATGTTCGGCCAGGGCGTCTCGGCGACCGCGGTCCAGGTCGCGGGCATCTACCAGACCCTCGGCAACGGCGGCGTCCGCCTGCCCGCGCAGCTGGTCGAGGGCTGCACCACGCCCGACGGCTCGGTGATCGACGTGCCCGACACGACCGGCACCCAGGTCGTCTCCGCCGGTGCGGCCAAGGACGTCGTCGACATGCTGCAGACCCACTACAACCAGGGCTGGCTCGCGAACGACATCCACGTCGACGGCTACAACATCGCCACCAAGACGGGCACCGCGCAGCAGCCGGACGGCAACGGCGGCTACTCGTCGAGCTACACCGTCTCGCTGGCCGGCCTCGCGCCCGCGGAGGACCCGGAGTACGTCGTGACGGTCACCATCGCCGATCCGGTTAAGATGAACACGTCCCAGGCGACGGCCCCCGTGTTCCAGCAGGTCATGACCCAGGTGCTCAAGACCAACCGGGTTGAGCCGTCCACGGTCCCGCCGGTGGAGTACCCCACCACGTGGTGACCGCCCTCCCCGGGACACGACCGAGCAGACCAGAACCAGCACGGGCGCGGGCACGAGAGACAGCACCGGCACGAGAGACAGCACCAGCAGGAGAGAGAGGGCGGGCATTGCACGACACTCGCCCGCAGACCTCCCTCCGGCCCGAGCACCCGGCGCCCCGCGCGCTCTCGCAGCTGGTCGCCGAGTTCTCGCTCGGCCCGGTCCGCGGCGTCGAGGGCGTCGAGGTCAGCGGGGTCACCCTCGACTCGCGCTGCGTCGAGCCGGGAGACCTCTACGTCGGCGTCGCCGGCCGCGCCGCGCACGGCGCCGCCTTCGCCGTCGGTGCCGCCGCCGCAGGAGCGGTCGCGGTTCTGACCGATCCCGAGGGCGCCGAGCTCGCCGCCGCCAGCGGTCTGCCCGTCCTGGTCACCCCCGATCCGCGGGCCGCCCTGGGCGCCGTCGCCGCCTGGATCCACCGCACCCGCGAGGACACCCCGACGCTCTTCGGCGTGACCGGCACCAATGGCAAGACCAGCGTCGTCTACCTCCTCGACGCGCTGCTGCGCCGCCTCGGCGTCGTCTCCGGGCTCAGCTCGACCGCCGAGCGCCGGATCGGCGACGTGGCCGTCGTCAGCGCCCTCACCACCCCCGAGGCGAGCGAGCTGCACGGGCTGCTGGCGCGCATGCGCGAGGCCGCCGTCCGCGCGGTCTCGATCGAGGTGTCCGCCCAGGCGCTCACCCGCCACCGGATCGACGGCCTCGTCTTCGACGTCGTCGGCTTCACCAACCTCACGCACGACCACCTCGACGACTACACCGACATGGCGCAGTACTTCGAGGCGAAGGCGGACCTGTTCGGACCGGACCGCGCCCGCCGCGGCGTCGTCACCGTCGACAGCAGCTGGGGCCGCGAGCTCGTCGAGCGCAGCCGCATCCCCGTGACCACGCTCGCCAGCTCGCCGGTCGTCGGTGTCGCACCGACGACGCCGGCCGACTGGTCGATGACGGTCGTCGAGGGCACAGCGGACGGCACGACCTTCCACCTCGAGGGGCCGGAGAACCGCTCCGTCGTGGTGCGCATCCCGCTGATCGGCTGGTACATGGCGGCGAACGCCGCGCTCGCGATCGTCATGCTCGTCGAGTCCGGCTTCGATCTCGAGGCGATCGCGCACACCCTCGAGGAGGGCGCGCTCGACGTCTACATCCCGGGGCGCGCCGAGCGCGTCTCCGGCGACCGCGGCCCGCGCGTCTACGTCGACTACGGCCACACCCCGGACGCGTTCTCCAACGCGCTCGAGGCGCTGCGGGCGCTGACGCCGGGACGGCTGATCATGGTCTTCGGCGCCGACGGCGACCGCGACACCACCAAGCGGGCCGACATGGGGCGCATCGCCGCCGAGTTGTCGGACGTCGTCGTCGTGACCGACTTCCACCCGCGCTGGGAGGACCCGGCGGCGATCCGCGCCGTCCTCGTCGGCGCGGCGACCGAGGCCGTGCCCGGCCGGGAGATCCACGAGATCCCCGACCCGCGCGCCGCCGTGCGGGCGGCCATCGCCCTCGCGGACGAGGGCGACGCAATCCTCTACGCCGGACCCGGCCACGAGGACCACCAGGAGATTGCAGGAGTGCACATGCCGTATTCGGCCAGAGACGACGTCCGGCAGGCCCTGCGCGAGGCGGGCTGGCTCTAGATGATCGCCCTGACCCTCACCGAGATCGCCGCGGCCGTCTCCGGTCGGCTGCACCTCGCCGGCTCCTCCGCGAACGCGAGCACCGTCGTCGACGGCGCGACCGAGACCGACTCCCGCGAGATCGCGCCCGGCGGGATCTTCGTCGCCAAGCGCGGCGAGCACACCGACGGCCACCTCTTCGCTCCGGTCGCCGTCGAGCGCGGCGCCGCGCTGCTGATCGTCGAGCGCCCGCTCGACCTGGACGTGCCGCAGGTGCTCGTCGACGACTCCGTCGAGGCGCTCGGCGCCCTCGCGACCGAGGTCGTCCGCCGCGTGCGCGCACTCGGGAACCTCACCGTCCTGGCCGTCACCGGCTCCAACGGCAAGACGACCACCAAGAACCTGCTCCGCACGATCCTCGAGCGCCACGGCGAGACCGTCGCGCCGCAGGGCTCGTTCAACAACGAGGTCGGCGCGCCGATCACGATGCTGAAGGTGTCGCCGTCGACGCGGTACCTGGTCGCGGAGATGGGTGCGAGCGCGGTCGGCGAGATCCGCCGCCTCGTCCGGATGGCCAAGCCCGACGTCGGGATCGTCCTCGCGGTGGGCCTCGCTCACGCCGGCGAGTTCGGCGGGATCGAGCGCACGCTCGAGGCGAAGACCGAGATGGTCGCCGATCTCACCGCGGACGACGTCGCGGTGCTCAACGCCGACGACGGCCGCGTCGCCTCCATGCAGGCGAGGACCGCCGCCCGCGTGCTGTGGTTCGGCCACGGCGAGCAGGCCGACGTCCGCGCCGTCGACATCGAGCCGACGGCCGAGGGCACCCGGTTCGCCATCGAGGTCGCCGCAGGGGAGGGCCGCGAGGCCGCCCGCGCCGAGCTGTTCCTCCGCGTCCTCGGCGAGCACCACGTGATGAACGCGCTGGCCGCGACCGCCGCGGCGCTCTCCGTCGGCGTCCCGCTCGACGCGGTCGTCGACGCCCTCGGCACGGTCACCCTCGCCGAGCGCTGGCGCATGCAGGTGCTCGGCGGCGCCGACGTCACGGTCGTCAACGACGCCTACAACGCCAGCCCCGACTCCACCGCCGCCGCCCTGCGGACCCTCGCCCAGATCGCGAAGCCCGAGGGGCGCACCGTCGCGGTCCTCGGCGAGATGAGCGAGCTGGGGGAGTGGGCCGACGAGGAGCACGACCGCGTGGGCCTGCTCGCCGTCCGGCTCAACATCGCGCAGATCGTCGTGGTCGGCGCCAAGGCGCGGCGGATCCACGTCGCCGCCGAGCGCGAGGGCTCCTGGAGCGGCGAGTCCGTCTTCGTCGAGACCGCGGACGAGGCCTACGACCTCCTCGACGGCTATCTTCGGAGCGGCGACACCGTCCTGGTGAAGTCGTCCAACTCCGCCGGGCTGCGATTCCTGGGCGACCGACTGGGAGAGCGCCACCGATGAGAGCACTCCTTCTGGCCGGAGCCTTCTCCGGCGCCTTCACGCTGCTGCTGACGCCGCTGTTCATCCGGCTGTTCCACCGCCTCCAGTGGGGGCAGTTCATCCGCGAGGACGGGCCGAAGTCGCACCACGTCAAGCACGGCACGGCGACGATGGGCGGCATCGTCATCATCATCGCCACTGTGGCGGGATACTTCCTCGGCTCGCTCTTCGGCAACCGGGCGCTCGCGCCGTCGGCGCTGCTGGTGCTGTTCATGATGGTGGGGCTCGGCTTCGTCGGCTTCATCGACGACTTCCTGAAGACCCGCAACCAGCGCAGCCTCGGCCTCGGCGGCTGGGCGAAGATCGCCGGGCAGATCATCGTCGCGGCGGCCTTCGCGGTCATCGCGATCATGGTCCGCGACTCCAACGGACTGACGCCGGCCTCGACGTCGATCTCGTTCATCCGCGACCTGCCGTTCGACTTCGCGACGCTCGGCTGGATCGGCATCGGGCTGTTCGTGCTCTGGATCTGCGTGATCGTCACGAGCACGTCCAACGGCGTCAACGTCGCGGACGGACTCGACGGCCTGGCGACCGGCTCGTCGATCCTCGCGATCGGCTCCTACGTCATCATCGGCTTCTGGCAGTCGAACCAGTGGTGCTTCGACGCGCAGCTGAACCCCGAGGTGGCCGACAAGTGCTACCAGGTGAGCGATCCGTTCGACCTCGCGATCATCGCGGCGGCGATCTCGGGCGCCCTCGTGGGCTTCCTCTGGTGGAACACCTCGCCCGCGCAGATCTTCATGGGCGACACCGGCTCGCTGGGCCTCGGCGGCGCGCTCGCCGCCCTCGCGATCCTCACCCGCACCGAGCTGCTCGTCATCCTCATCGGCGGCCTGTTCGTGATCGTCACCGGCTCGGTGATCGTGCAGCGGATCTACTTCAAGCTCACCCGGGGCAAGCGCATCTTCCTGATGAGCCCCCTCCACCACCACTTCGAGCTCAAGGGCTGGGCCGAGATCACGGTGGTGGTCCGCTTCTGGATCATCGCCGGCATCTTCGTCGCGGCCGGCGTCGGGCTCTTCTACCTGGAATGGCTCTCCCTGGCATGACCGATCCCGCGCAGTCCGCCCGCCCCGACTCCCTGACCAGCTGGCACTCCGACTGGCGCGGTCTCCGCGTGGCAGTGCTGGGGCTCGGCGTCACCGGCTTCTCCGTCGCCGACACCTTGACCGAGCTGGGCGCCGAGGTCCTCGTGCTGGCCGACCGGGCCGACGAGGAGCGGGAGCGCCTGCTCGAGGTCATCGGCGCGCGCCTGCACCGCGCCGAGCAGCTCGACCGCGTGCCGGAGGAGCTGGCGTCGTTCGCCCCCGAGCTCGTGGTGGTCTCGCCCGGCTTCGCCCCGACTCACCCGATAGTCGCGTGGGCGGGGGAGTCCGGCATCGCGCTCTGGGGCGACGTCGAGCTCGCCTGGCGCGTGCGCGACAAGGTCGTCCGGGCCGACGGCACTCCGGCCGACTGGGTGCTGGTGACCGGCACCAACGGCAAGACCACGACCGTCCAGCTCACCGCGACGATGCTCGTCGCCGGCGGGCTGCGCGCGGCGCCGTGCGGCAACATCGGCATCCCGGTGCTCGACGCCGTCCGCGATCCGCAGGGCTTCGACGTGCTGGTGGTGGAGCTCTCCAGCTACCAGCTGCACTACCTGGGCCGGATCGAGCCGCTCGCGAGCGCCTGCCTCAACATCGCCGAGGACCACCTGGACTGGCACGGCTCCTTCGAGGCCTACCGCGACGCGAAGGCGAAGGTCTACGCGAACACGCGGGTCGCCTGCGTCTACAACCGCGCCGACGCCGTCACCGAGCAGATGGTCGTCGACGCCGAGGTGATCGAGGGCGCCCGCGCCATCGGCTTCGGCCTCGGCGTCCCCGGGCCGAGCGACTTCGGCGTCGTCGACGGCATCCTCTGCGACCGGGCCTTCCTCGAGGACCGCGCCACCAGCGCGATCGAGATCGCCACGGTCGACGAGCTCGCCGCCCGCGGACTCGCCGCCCCGCACATCGTGCAGAACGTGCTCGCGGCCGCGGCGCTCTCGCGGGCCTGCGGGATCGAGCCGGGCGCCGTCCGCCGCGCTCTGGCGACCTTCGAGCTCGACGCCCACCGCATCCAGGTGGTCGCGGAGAGCTCCGGCGTGGTGTGGGTGAACGACTCCAAGGCGACGAATCCGCACGCCGCCGACGCCTCGCTCCGGGCCTACCCGTCCGTGGTCTGGCTCGTCGGCGGGCTGCTGAAGGGCGTCGATATCGACGCGCTCGTCGCCGCGCACACCGGTCGGCTGCGCGGTGCCGTCGTCATCGGCGCGGACCGCGCGGAGGTCCTCGAGGCATTCCGGCGACACGCGCCCGCCCTCCCCGTGACCGAGGTGGTCCCGGATGACACTGGGGCGGTGATGCAGGCGGCCGTCGAGGCCGCCGCGGTGCTCGCCCGCACGGGCGACGTCGTCCTGCTCGCACCCGCCGCGGCGTCGATGGACCAGTTCCGCGACTACGCGGAGCGGGGCCGCTTCTTCGCGGCCGCCGTGGCGACGTATCTGGGAGGGGGAGCCGATGACCGCTCCGACGACGAACCGCAGCCCGGGCCGCTCGCGCACTGAGGCGCCCGGGGACGAGCAGGGCCGGGAGCACGGTCGCCTCCGCACCGCGCGCATCGTTCTCGCCCGCGTCCTCGCCTCGGGATCGCCCAACTTCTTCCTGCTCTTCGGCACCACCCTGTTCCTCGTTCTCTTCGGCCTGACCATGGTGCTGTCCTCCTCGTCGGTCACGTCCTACGTGCGCAGCGACGACTCCTTCGGCGGGTTCTTCCGCCAGGGCGGGTTCGCCCTGCTCGGCGTGCCGCTGATGCTCGTCGTCTCGCGGGTGCCGATCCGGTTCTGGAAGAAGGCCACGCCGCTCCTGCTCGGCGCCGGCTGCTTCCTGCAGCTGCTCGTGCTCTTCTCCCCGCTGGGCTGGGAGGTCGGCGGCAACCGCAACTGGCTCCGCATCGGCGGCTTCACGATGCAGCCGTCCGAGATCATCAAGCTCGCGCTCGCGCTCTGGCTCGGTCTGCTGCTCGCGCGCCGCTACCGCGGTCCGAAGGACTGGAAGGACGCGCTGATGCCCGTCCTGATCGTCGCGGGCGGCTCGATCGGCCTCGTCCTCGGCGGCGGCGACCTCGGCACCGTCCTGATCCTCGCCGGCATCGTGCTGGCCGCGCTCTTCTACGCGAACGTGCAGATGAAGGTGCTCGTCCCGATCGTGCTGGTCGGCGCGGTGGGCGCCGTGCTCTTCGCGGTCTCCAGCGAGAACCGGCTGACCCGGATCATGTCCTTCCTCGGCGACTGCTCGGGGTCGGAGCAGTACGAGACCTCCTGCTGGCAGCCCGTGCACGGCACCTGGGCGATGGCCTCCGGCGGCATCTTCGGCGTCGGCCTCGGCAACTCCAAGGCCAAGTGGTCCTGGCTGCCCGCGGCCGACAACGACTACATCTTCGCGATCATCGGCGAGGAGCTCGGCCTGATCGGCGCGATCGTGGTCCTCGCGCTGTTCGTGGTCCTCGCCATCGCGTTCTTCCGCATCATCCACGCGTCCACCGACCCGTTCGTCCGCATCACGACCGGTGCCGTCATGGTCTGGCTGATCGGCCAGGCGTTCGTCAACATCGGGGTGGTGCTCGGAGTGCTCCCGGTGCTCGGAGTGCCGCTGCCGCTGATCTCCTCCGGAGGCACCGCCCTGCTCAGCTCGCTCCTCGCCATCGGCGTCGTGCTCTCCTTCGCGCGGAACCAGACCTCCCCGAGCGACGGCGCCGCCGCGCGCGCCGCCCGGAAGGCCGCGGCCCGATGACCCGGTTCCTCCTGGCCGGCGGCGGCACCGCCGGCCACGTCAATCCGCTGCTGGCCACGGCCGACGAGATCCGCGCGCGGAACCCTCACGACGAGGTCCTCGTGCTCGGCACCGCCGAGGGGCTCGAGGCCCGCCTCGTCCCGCTGCGCGGCTACGAGCTGTCGGTCATCCCGCGCCTGCCCTTCCCGCGCCGCCCGAACGGCGCCGCCCTGCGCTTCCCCTCGGCCCTCCGCGCGACGATCGACGGCATCGTCCGCACCCTCCGCGAGCGCCGGATCGACGCGGTCGTCGGCTTCGGCGGCTACGCGGCCGCCCCCGCCTACCTCGCGGCCCGCCGCGCCGGCGTCCCGTTCGTGGTGCACGAGGCCAACGCCCGGCCCGGCCTGGCCAACCGGCTCGGCGCCCGCTTCACGCCGTTCGTGGGCGTCGCCTTCGAGGGCACGCCGCTGCGGAACGCGCAGGTCGTCGGCATGCCGCTGCGCCGCGAGATCGCGCAGCTGGACCGCGCGGCCGCACGCGACGAGGCGATGGCCGCCTTCGGTCTCGATCCCGCGCGCCGGACCCTTCTCGTCACCGGCGGCTCGCTCGGCGCCCGGCGGATCAACGCGACCGTGCACGCGAGTGCCGCCGCGCTCGTCGCGACCGGGTTCCAGGTGCTGCACATCACCGGCGACCGCGCCGAGATCACCGACCCCGGCGTCCCCGGCTACCATCTCCTCGCCTACTGCGACCGGATGGACCTCGCCCTCGCCGCCGCGGACGCCGCCGTCTCCCGCGCGGGAGCCGCCACCGTGAGCGAGCTCAGCGCGCTGGGGCTGCCCGCGGTCTACGTCCCGTACCCGGTCGGCAACGGCGAGCAGCGCTTCAACGCGCGCGGGGTCGTCGACGCGGACGGCGCGGTCCTCGTCGAGGACGCGGCGTTCACGCCCGCCTGGGTCGCGAGCGACCTGGTGCCGCTCCTGCAGGACGTCCCGCGACTGGCGGACATGGGCCGCCGCGCCGCCTCCGTCGGCGTGCGGGACGGTTCCGGCCGACTGGTCGACCTCATCGGGTCCGGTCTCCGTCCGCACTGATCCCTCCGCGGTTAAACTGATTTCTTCGTCCGGCCTGCTGCACCCCGCACGCCGCGCCGACCATCCGAAAGCGAGAGCCCCGTGATCAAGCCCGACCTCGGCATCACCGTCCCCGACGAGCTCGGCTCGGTCCACTTCATCGGCATCGGCGGCTCGGGGATGAGCGGGATCGCGCGGCTGTTCCACCGCGCCGGTCACCGCGTCACCGGCTCCGACGTGCGCGAGTCGCACCCGATCGAGCAGCTCCGCGAGCTCGGCATCCCCGTCGCGATCGGGCACGACGCGGCCCACCTCGGCGACGCCGAGGCGGTCGTCGTCACCTCGGCGCTCTGGCCGGACAACCCCGAGTACCTGCTGGCGAAGGAGCGCGGCCTGCCCGTCCTGCACCGCTCGCAGGCGCTCGCCTGGCTGGTCCGCGGCAAGCGCCTCGTCGCCGTCGCGGGCGCGCACGGCAAGACCACCTCGACCGGCATGATCGTCACCGGTCTGCTCGGTCTCGACGCCGACCCGAGCTTCGTCAACGGCGGCATCATCGAGGGTCTCGGCACCTCCTCCGCGGCCGGCTCCGGCGAGGTCT
Organism: Rathayibacter sp. VKM Ac-2804; assembly: GCF_009866655.1. Lineage (NCBI taxonomy): Bacteria > Bacillati > Actinomycetota > Actinomycetes > Micrococcales > Microbacteriaceae > Rathayibacter > Rathayibacter sp. VKM Ac-2804. The sequence continues at coordinate 2,695,687 of NZ_CP047420.1, read as the reverse complement.
TCGTCGTCGAGGCGGACGAGTCCGACGGCAGCTTCCTGCTCTACGACACCGCGGTGTCGCTGGTCACCAACGTCGACCCGGACCACCTCGACCACTACGGCTCGCTCGAGGCGTTCGAGGAGGCGTTCGTCACCTTCACCTCGAGTGCGCGCGAGCTGGTCGTGATCTCCTCCGACGACGCCGGCGCCGTCAGCGTGACCCGCCGCATCGACGGCCCGAAGGTCCTGACGTTCGGCGAGGCCGAGGGCTCGGACGTCCGCGTCGTCGACCTCGAGCTGGTCGGCCCGGTCGGCTTCACCGTCGAGTACGAGGGCCGCCGGTACACGACGCGGCTGCGCATCCCCGGCCGCCACAACGCGATCAACGCGGCCGGCGCCTTCGCCGTGCTCGTCGGTCTCGGCTTCGAGCCCGCGCCCGCACTCGCCGCGATCTCCGGGTTCGGCGGCACCGAGCGCCGCTTCGAGCTGCACGGCGCAGTGCGCGGCGTGAGCGTCTACGACGACTACGCGCACCACCCCACCGAGGTCGCCGCCGCCCTCTCGGCCGCGAGGACCGTCGTGGGCACCGGCCGGATCATCGCCGTGCACCAGCCGCACCTCTACAGCCGCACCCGGCTCTTCGCCCGCGAGTTCGCCGAGGCGCTGGAGCAGCACGCCGACGAGACCATCGTCCTCGACGTCTACGGCGCCCGCGAGGACCCGGAGCCCGGCGTCACCGGGGCGCTCGTCAGCGAGAGGTTCGCCGACCCGTCGCACGTCTCGTTCCTCGCCGACTGGCAGGACGCGGCCCGGCGCACCGCCGAGATCGCGCGCGAGGGCGACTTCGTGATCACGCTCGGCTGCGGCGACGTCTACCGGATCATCCCCCAGCTGCTCGAGTCGCTCGGCGCGAGCGAGGTCGCGCCGGTCGCACGATGAAGCGGCCGGACGGCGTGCGGCCGCCGAGTGGAGCGCGTCCCGCGCCCGCACGTCCGGTGGGTCCCGCGCCCGCGGATCCTCGTCCGGAGGATCGGCGTCCGTCCGGTGGCGACGAGCACCCCACCGAGCCGATCCGGCTCACGACGCCGTCGCCGCTGCGCGTGCCGTCCGCGCCCCGCAGCGCGGCCGGGAAGCTGCAGGCCGAGCGCCTGAAGGCGGAGAAGGCGGAGAAGGCGGCGAGGGCGGAGAAGGCCGAGAAGGCAGCGCCCTCGGTACCGGAGGCCTCGGCTCCGACGCCCGAGAAGGCGAGGCTCGAGAGAGCGAAGCCGGAAAGAACGACGCCCGAGAAGGCGAAGCCCGAGAGCGCCGAGCCCGCGAAGCCCCGTTCCGCCGGGGCCGCTGAGCCGGAGCGGACGCCACGCACCCCGTTCCGTCGCCTCGTGCTGCCCGGCTCGGAGGGCCGCGCCCTCGCGAAGGCAGGGCGGGAGCGCCGGCGCTTCGAGCGCGGCGAGGTCCGCCGCTTCACCCGTCGGGCCCGCCGCCGGCGCACGATCGCCCTCGTCACGGCCGGCTCGCTGGTCCTCCTCGCCCTGGTCGTCGCGGTCGCGGCGTACTCGCCGCTGATGGCCGTGAAGACGATCGAGATCACGGGCACGCAGCGCGTCAGCGCCCAGGACATCCAGAACTCGCTCTCGGACCAGGTCGGGGTGCCGCTCACGCTGGTGGACCGCGCCGCCGTCGGGCGCGTGCTCGGCAGCTACCCCCTGGTGCGGAGCTACTCCGTGCAGACGCGGCCGCCCAGCACCCTGATCGTCAGCGTCGTCGAGCGGACCCCTGTCGGCGTGATCGCCGACGGGGCCGAGTTCGACCTCGTCGACCCGGCGGGCGTCGTCATCGAGACCGCGCCGGCCGCCCAGGAGGGGTACCCGCTGCTCAGCACGCCGACCGGCTCGGCGTCCGGCGCCGCCTTCCGCACGACGGCGCGGGTGCTGCTGACCCTGCCGGAGTCGCTCGAGGGGCAGGTCGCCTCGGCCGCGGCGACCACGGGGGACGACGTCTCGCTGACGCTCACCGACGGCGCGGTCGTCTTCTGGGGCGGCTCGGACGACTCGGCCCTCAAGGCGGTCGTCCTCGAGAAGCTGATGGCGGCGACCGATCCGGCGACCGTCGCCTCCTACGACGTCTCCTCGCCCCAGGCCGCCGTCGTCGCCCGGCGATGAGCGGCGCGCCGGACGGATCCGCGCGGCTCTTTGCCGATTGCGGGCGTGTCTGGCGCGGGGCGGAGCGCACTCCGCCTACCGTCGACCCCACACCCCAAATGCATACTCAGCATAACTTTAAGCCTCAACTACAGGTTTAAGGTTCAGCCCGGAGGCCGGACACGTGACTTCAAACCAGAACTACCTCGCCGTGATCAAGGTCGTCGGCATCGGCGGTGGCGGCGTCAACGCCGTCAACCGCATGATCGAGCTCGGCCTCCGCGGCGTCGAGTTCATCGCGATCAACACCGACGCGCAGGCGCTCCTGCTCAGCGACGCGGACGTCAAGCTCGACGTCGGCCGCGAGCTGACCCGCGGACTCGGCGCGGGCGCCGACCCCGAGGTCGGCCGCCGCGCCGCCGAGGACCACGCGGAGGAGATCGAGGAGGTGCTCGCGGGCGCCGACATGGTCTTCGTCACCGCGGGCGAGGGCGGCGGCACCGGCACCGGCGGCGCGCCCGTCGTGGCGCGCATCGCCAAGTCGATCGGCGCGCTCACCATCGGTGTCGTCACGAAGCCCTTCGGCTTCGAGGGCCGGCGCCGCCAGACCCAGGCCGAGGCGGGTGTCGCGACCCTGAAGAACGAGGTCGACACCCTCATCGTCGTGCCGAACGACCGCCTGCTCGAGATCAGCGACCGCGGCATCTCGATGCTCGAGGCCTTCGCCACCGCCGACCAGGTCCTGCTCGCCGGTGTCCAGGGCATCACCGACCTGATCACCACGCCGGGTCTGATCAACCTCGACTTCGCCGACGTGAAGTCGGTCATGCAGGGCGCCGGCTCCGCGCTGATGGGCATCGGCTCCTCGCGCGGTGCGGACAGGGCGATCAAGGCGGCCGAGCTGGCCGTCGCGTCCCCGCTGCTCGAGGCGAGCATCGACGGCGCGCACGGCGTGCTGCTGTCCATCCAGGGCGGGTCGAACCTCGGCATCTTCGAGATCAACGACGCGGCGCGCCTGGTCCAGGAGGCGGTGCATCCCGAGGCGAACATCATCTTCGGTGCGGTCATCGACGACACCCTCGGCGACGAGGTGCGCGTGACCGTGATCGCGGCCGGCTTCGACGGCGGTGAGCCCGGCGCGACCGGCCCGGCCGCCGTCGCCCAGCCGCGCGCGCAGCAGAGCCTGCCCGCGGAGGCGTCGAGCGAGCCCGCGCCGGCCCCGGTCGCGGCTCCGTCCGCCGGGTCGATCTGGTCGAGCACGCCGGTCGCCGCGCCGGCTCCCGTCGCCGACCCGTCGTTCGACGACGACGAGAGCGACCTCGACATCCCCGACTTCCTCAAGTAGTCGCCGCCGTGGTGGATCGCGACCTGGCCGAGCGCTGGGCCTCGGTGACCGAGCAGGTCGCCGAGGCCGCGCGCTCGGCCGGCCGCGACCCCTCCGAGCTGACCACGATCGTGGTCACCAAGTACCACCCCGTCGCCCTCCTGCGCGATCTGCTCGAGCTCGGCGTCGCCGACTTCGGGGAGAACCGCCACCAGGAGGCGCAGGAGAAGTCGGCCGAGCTCGCCGGCACTCCGGCGCGCTGGCACTACATCGGCCAGCTGCAGAGCAAGAAGGCGCGGCAGGTGAGGCGCTACGCGAGCTCGATCCACTCGGTCGACCGGCTCGCGCTCGTCCCGCTGCTCGACACCGGCGTGCCGGAGCCCGGGCAGTCGCCGCTCGACGTCTTCCTGCAGGTGAACCTGACGGACGACCCCGACCGCGGGGGAGCGTCGCCCGACGAGGTCGAGCCGCTGGCGGAGGCCCTGGCCGCGGCTCGCGGGCTCGCCCTGCGCGGCGTGATGGCCGTCGCTCCGCTCGGCGAGGAGCCGCGCCCGGCCTTCGCGCGGCTGCGCGGGATCTCGGAGCGGGTGCGCTCGATCGACCCCGCGGCGAGCGCGATCTCGGCCGGCATGTCGAACGACTTCGCCGAGGCGATCGCGGAGGGTGCGACACACCTGCGAATCGGGTCGGCAATCACCGGCAATCGGCCCGCCCGCCCGTAGCCTCGTCGTGACCCAGCTGTGGGTGCGACGACAACACGGAGGACACTGATGGCCAACCCGCTGAAGAAGACGATGGTGTACCTCGGACTCGCCGACGAAGAGGTCGAGTACGAGCGTGCCGAGACCGTCGAGGCGGCTCCCGCGACAGCTCACCGCGCCCCGGTCTCCCCGGTGCAGCCGGTCCCGCCGGTCGAGCAGACCCCGCAGCAGCCCCGCGCGACGGTCACCCCGCTCCGCAAGCCCACCCCCCAGACCCCGAAGGCGACGGCACACGCTGAGATGAACGAGATCCTCACCGTCCACCCCAAGCAGTACCGCGACGCGCAGGTCATCGCGGAGAACTTCCGCGACGGCATCCCCGTCATCATCAACCTCTCGCAGATGAGCGACGCCGACGCGCGCCGCCTGATCGACTTCGCGAGCGGCCTCTCGCAGGGCCTCTACGGGCGCATCGAGCGCGTCACGAGCAAGGTCTTCCTCCTCTCCCCGTCGCACATCACGGTCGCGGGCGATTCGGCCTCCGCCGAGAGCGACGCCGATGCGTCGTTCTTCGCGAAGTCCTGATCCCGGGAGCCCTGTCGTTCGGTGAGCTCCGTCATCTCGCTCTTCGCGAGCGTCCTCTACTTCGTCCTCCTGCTGTACTTCTTCGCGATGTGGGCGCGCTTCGTGCTCGATCTCGTCCGGGTGATCCGTCGTGAATGGCGCCCCCGCGGCGTCGGACTCGTCGCTGCCGAGACGGTGTACACGGTCACGGACCCGCCGATCTCCTTCTTCCGCCGGGTGATCAAGCCGGTCTCGATCGGCCCGATCGCGCTGGACTTCGGCTGGAGTCTCACCATGCTCTGCGTGATCGTGGGCATGTACATCGCCACCTGGCTCCAGCGCGTCTGATCCCCGGCGGTGCGCGGGCCCCCGGCGGCCCCTGTATCGTTGGCGTCGATCGGACGTGCTCCGCTGTGCCCGCACTGCGCCGCGCGCTCCCAGTTGCTAGCTTTAGTCGTTGCTAGCTCCAGCCGAACGTTCTTGAACGTGTACCTACTTGAAATCGAAGGTGGAAAGCCATGGCGCTCACTCCCGAAGATGTTGTCAACAAGCGGTTCCAGCCGACCAAGTTCCGCGAGGGATACGACCAGGACGAGGTCGACGACTTCCTCGACGAGGTCGTCGTGGAGCTCCGCCGCCTGAACCAGGAGAACGAGGAGCTGCGCCAGCGCCTCTCCTCGGGCGACTCGCGGCCGATGGACGCCCCCGTGGCCTCCACTCCGGCTCCCGCTCCCGTGGTCGACGAGGCCCCCGAGCCCGAGGCCGAGCCCGAGCCCGAGCCGGAGCCCACCCCGGCTCCCGCACAGGCCGCTCCCGCCGCCTCGCAGTCGGCTCCGGTCGACGAGGCCGAGAGCTCCAGCGGACTCCTGCAGCTCGCGCGCCGTCTCCACGAGGAGCACGTCCGCGAGGGCGCCGAGAAGCGCGACGCGCTCGTCGCCGAGGGCCGTGCCACCGCCGCGCGCATCGTCGCCGAGGCCGAGGCCAAGCAGCGTGCCCAGGTCGCGAAGCTCGAGGAGGAGCGCGCGACGGTCGAGCACCGCATCGACGAGCTCCGCACCTTCGAGCGCGAGTACCGCCAGAAGCTGAAGAGCTACATCGAGGGCCAGCTCCGCGACCTCGACACCCAGCCGGTGTCGGCCGAGTCGTCCTCGTTCCCCGGCTTTGGGGCGTAGCACCACCGCAGCGAACGTCAGGCCGAGGGTGCTTGTCACCCTCGGCCTCGTTGCGCTCGCGGTGTTCGCGATCGACCAGACCGCGAAGCACCTCGTCAGCACCCGGCTCACCCTCGGCGAGGACGTCCACGTCCTCGGCGACGTGCTGATCCTGCACTACGTGAAGAACCCCGGGGCCGCGTTCTCGCTCGCGAGCGGCTCCACCTGGATCTTCTCGATCATCGCCGCGTGCGTGGTCGTGGCGGTGATCTGGTTCGCCCGGCGCATCCGCTCGACGGCCTGGGCGCTGTTCTTCGGCCTGCTGCTCGGCGGCACGCTCGGCAACCTGTTCGACCGCCTGTTCCGCGAGCCGTCGTTCGGCCTGGGCCACGTCGTCGACTTCCTCTACACGCCGTGGCTGCTGCCGGCGATCTACAACGTCGCCGACATCGCCATCTGCACGGCGATGGGGCTCTTCGTGGTCCTCAGCTTGCGCGGTGTGAACCTCGACGGCACGCGCACCTCGCGGAAGGCCGAGCAGGCCGCCGCGGAGGACAGGGACGACACCGAGGCCGTCGAGTCCGAGCCGCGCGGCGGCGCCTGATGGTGCAGTCGCGCTCGCTGCCCGTCCCCGACGGCCTGGCCGGTCTCCGCGCCGACGCCGCCGTGGGCAAGCTCCTCGGCTTCTCACGGACCTTCGCCGCCGAGGTCATCGACGCCGGCGGCGTCACGGCGGACGGCCGGGTGCTCGACAAGAGCGACCGCGTCGCCGCGGGTGCCTGGCTGAGCGTCGAGTGGAGCCCGCGCGAGGAGCCGCGCATCGTCCCGATCGCGGTCCCCGAGCTCGGCATCGTCCACGACGACGACGACATCGTGGTGATCGACAAGCCGGTCGGCGTCGCAGCGCACCCGGCCGTCGGCTGGGAGGGCCCCACCGTCCTCGGCGCGCTCGCCGCCGCCGGCTTCACGATCTCGACATCCGGCGCCGCCGAGCGCGCGGGCATCGTGCACCGCCTCGACGCCGGGACGAGCGGACTGATGGTCGTCGCGAAGTCCGAGCGCGCCTACACCCACCTCAAGCGCGCCTTCCACGACCGCCAGGTCGAGAAGATCTACCACGCCGTGGTCCAGGGGCACCCGGATCCGCTGACCGGCACGATCGACGCGCCGCTCGGACGCCACCCCTCCTCGGACTGGAAGTTCGCGATCCGCGCCGACGGCAAGCCGTCGGTCACGCACTACGAGACGATCGAGGCGTTCCCGTTCGCCTCGCTCCTCGAGATCCGTCTGGAGACGGGCCGCACCCACCAGATCCGCGTGCACATGGCCGCGCAGCGCCACCCCTGCGTGGGCGACGCGATGTACGGAGCCGACCCCACGCTCTCCAAGCGCCTCGGCCTCACCCGGCAGTGGCTCGACGCCGTCCGGCTGGCCTTCGCGCACCCGGGGACGGGGGAGTGGGTGCAGTTCGAGGCGACCTATCCCGACGACCTCGCGCACGCGCTGGGCGTCCTCCGCGGGGAGTGACGCGGGTAGACTTTCGGTCTCCCTGCCCGCAGTCCGTCGGAGGCGCATCCTTTGCCGAGTAACGATTCCTTCGTCCACCTGCACGTGCACAGCGAGTACTCGATGCTCGACGGTGCCGCCCGGGTCAAGCCGCTGATCGACGCGGCGGTGGAGGAGGGTATGCCGGCGATCGCCGTCACCGACCACGGGAACGTGTTCGGCGCCTTCGACTTCTGGCGCACCGCGACCGCGGCCGGGATCAAGCCGATCATCGGCACCGAGGCCTACATCACCCCCGGCACGCACCGCTCGGACAAGACCCGGATCCGCTGGGGCGACGGCGGCGGCGACGACGTGTCCGGCTCCGGCGCCTACACGCACATGACGCTGCTGAGCTCGACGACGACCGGCATGCACAACCTCTTCCGGCTCTCCTCGCGCGCCTCGATCGAGGGCTACTACTTCAAGCCCCGGATGGACCGCGAGATCCTCGCCGAGCACTCCGAGGGGCTCATCGCGACCACCGGCTGCCCGAGCGGCGAGGTGCAGACGCGCCTGCGCCTCGGGCAGTACAAGGAGGCGCGGCAGGCGGCGGCCGACTACCGCGACATCTTCGGCAAGGAGAACTACTTCGCCGAGATCATGGACCACGGCCTCGAGATCGAGCGCCGCGTCATCGGCGACGTGATCCGGCTCGCGAAGGACCTCGACCTGCCGCTGGTGGCCACGAACGACCTGCACTACACCCACGCGCACGACGCCACCTCGCACGCGGCGCTGCTCTGCGTGCAGTCCGGCACCACGCTCGACGACCCCAAGCGCTTCAAGTTCGACGCGGACGAGTTCTACCTCAAGTCGCCGCGCGAGATGCGCCAGGTCTTCCGCGACCACCCCGAGGCCTGCGACAACACGCTGCTGATCGCCGAGCGCTGCGACGTGCAGTTCGACACGTCCGCGAACTACATGCCGCGCTTCCCCGTCCCCGAGGGCGAGACCGAGGACAGCTGGTTCGTCAAGGAGGTCGAGGCCGGGCTGAACGAGCGCTACCCGGACGGCGTCTCGCAGGAGGTGCGCGACCGCGCCGACTACGAGACCCGCGTCATCCTGCAGATGGGCTTCCCGGGCTACTTCCTCGTCGTCGCCGACTTCATCAACTGGTCCAAGCGCAACGGCATCCGCGTCGGCCCGGGTCGCGGCTCCGGAGCCGGCTCGATGGCCGCCTACGCGATGAAGATCACCGACCTCGACCCGCTGCGCCACGGCCTGATCTTCGAGCGCTTCCTCAACCCGGACCGCGTCTCGATGCCCGACTTCGACGTCGACTTCGACGATCGTCGCCGCGGCGAGGTCATCCGCTACGTCACCGACAAGTACGGCGACGAGCGCGTCGCGCAGATCGTCACCTACGGCACGATCAAGGCGAAGCAGGCGCTCAAGGACGCCTCCCGCGTGCTCGGCTTCCCGTTCGGGATGGGCGAGAAGCTCACCAAGGCGATGCCGCCCGCGATCATGGGCAAGGACATCCCCCTGACCGGGATCAACGACCCGGAGCACCCGCGCTACAAGGAGGCGCTCGACGTCCGGAACGTCATCGCCGAGGACCCGCAGGCGAAGCTCGTCTTCGAGACGGCGCTCGGCCTCGAGAACCTCAAGCGGCAGTGGGGCGTGCACGCCGCGGGCGTGATCATGTCGAGCGATCCGCTCAAGGACATCATCCCGATCATGAAGCGGGAGCAGGACGGCCAGATCGTCACGCAGTTCGACTACCCCGCCTGCGAGTCGCTCGGCCTGATCAAGATGGACTTCCTGGGGCTGCGGAACCTCACCATCATCGACGACGCCCTCGACAACATCCGCGCCAACCGCGGCGAGGACCTCGTCCTCGAGGACCTCGAGCTCGACGACCCCGCCGCCTACGAGCTGCTGGCGCGCGGCGACACCCTCGGCGTCTTCCAGCTCGACGGCGGGCCGATGCGCGGGCTGCTGCGCCTGATGAAGCCCGACAACTTCGAGGACATCTCGGCGGTCCTCGCGCTCTACCGGCCGGGCCCGATGGGCGCCGACTCGCACACCAACTACGCGCTGCGCAAGAACGGCGTGCAGGAGATCACCCCGATCCACCCGGAGCTCGAGGAGCCGCTCGCCGAGGTGCTCGGCGGCACCTACGGACTGATCGTCTACCAGGAGCAGGTGATGTCGATCGCGCAGAAGCTCGCGGGCTTCACGCTCGCGCAGGCCGACCTGCTCCGCCGCGCGATGGGCAAGAAGAAGAAGTCCGAGCTGGACAAGCAGTTCGAGGGCTTCTCCGGCGGCATGAACGCGAACGGCTACTCGATGGCCGCGGTGAAGACCCTCTGGGACATCCTGCTGCCCTTCTCCGACTACGCGTTCAACAAGGCGCACTCGGCCGCCTACGGCGTCATCTCCTACTGGACCGCGTACCTCAAGGCGCACTACCCCGCCGAGTACATGGCCGCGCTGCTCACCAGCGTCGGCGACTCCAAGGACAAGATGGCCGCCTACCTCAACGAGTGCCGGCGGATGGGCATCAAGGTGCTTCCGCCGGACGTGAACGAGTCGATCGGCTTCTTCACCGCCGTCGGCACCGACATCCGCTTCGGCCTCGGCGCCGTGCGCAACGTCGGGACCAACGTGGTCGAGGGCATCCGCGTCTCGCGGGAGGAGAAGGGGCGCTTCGAGTCGTTCCACGACTTCCTGCGCAAGGTGCCGCTCCCGGTGGCGAACAAGCGCACCATCGAGTCGCTGATCAAGGCGGGCGCGTTCGACTCGCTCGGCTCGACCCGGCGCGCGCTCGTCGAGGTGCACGAGGACGCGGTCGAGGCCGCCGTCGGCGAGAAGCGCAACGAGGCCAACGGCCAGGTCGGCTTCGACTTCGACAGCCTCTGGGACGAGCCGCAGGCCGCGATCCAGGTGCCGACCCGGCCGGAGTGGGCCAAGCGGGACAAGCTCGCCTTCGAGCGCGACATGCTCGGCCTCTACGTCTCCGACCACCCGCTCGCCGGGCTCGAGACGGAGCTGGCCAAGCACTACAGCACGACGATCGCCGACCTGCTGGTCTCGGAGTCGATCGGCGACGGCGAGACGGTGGTCGTCGCCGGACTCGTCACGAGCGTGCAGCACCGGATGGCGAAGGCGTCGGGCAACCAGTACGGGATGATCCAGGTCGAGGACTTCGGCGGCGAGATCACCTGCATGTTCATGGGCAAGGCGTACCAGGAGTTCGCCCCGGCGCTGACGAACGACTCCATCGTCGTCGTGCGCGGCCGCGTCAGCATGCGCGACGACGGCATGAACCTGCACGCGTTCAGCCTCTTCGCCCCCGAGATGAGCCAGGACGGCGACTCCGGCCCGCTCACGGTCTCGATGCCGGAGTCGCGCGCGACCACCGACACGGTCTCGCAGCTCAGCGACGTGCTCATCCGCCACTCCGGTCGCACCGAGGTCCGCCTCAAGCTGATCAAGGGCGACACGGCCCGCGTCTTCGAGGTGCCGTTCCCGGTCCGGATCACCCCGGACCTGTTCGGCGAGCTGAAGAGCCTGCTCGGCCCCAACTGCCTCTACTGAGCCTTCGTGCGAGCCGGTCGCTGCCCGGCTCGCCGCGGTCGGCTCGTGCGGGTGGTCGCGTTCTGCAGAGCGTCCTGCGTTCGGCTGCGGCGATCCGCCGGCACGCGGATCGCCGGTTCGCCTCGGGCCGCGCGCAGTGCATGCTGGTCGAGTAGCCGCGCAGCGGCGCATCGAGACCCGGCGACGGATCGAGTCCCCGCGGTCGGCGGCGCGGGAGGCGCCCGCGGGGGAGCGCGCGAGTGCGGCCGGTAGGCTGGGGCGGCCATGATTCAGACTCTCGATCTGCGGGGGCGGCGCCCGTCCGCCGCCGAGCTCCTCGCCCTCGTTCCGCGCAACCCCGGCACCTCCGCCTCCGTCGGACCCGTCGTCGCCGAGCTGATCGCCGACGTCCGCGCGCGCGGCGCCGAGGCGCTGCTCGACCAGGCCGAGCGCCTCGACGGCGTCCGCCCGCCGCACCTGCGCGTCCCCGCCGAGGACATCGCCGCCGCGGTCCGCGACCTCGACCCCGCGATCCGCGCGGCCCTCGAGGAGGCGATCGTCCGCGTCCGCAAGGCCAGCGCCGCGCAGATCCCGCCGGCCCGCACGACCGTTCTCGACGACGGCGCCACCGTGACCCAGCGCTGGCAGCCCGTCGGCCGCGCGGGCCTCTACGTCCCCGGCGGCAAGGCCGTCTACCCCTCGAGCGTGATCATGAACGCCGTGCCCGCCCAGGCCGCCGGCGTCGGCTCCGTCGCGATCGCCTCGCCGCCGCAGAAGGCGTTCGGCGGCTCCGTGCACCCGACGATCCTCGCCGCCGCCGGACTCCTCGGCGTCGACGAGGTGTACGCGATGGGCGGGGCCGGTGCGGTCGCCGCCCTCGCCTACGGCGTCGACTCCCTCGGCCTCGATCCCGTCAGCATCATCACCGGCCCCGGCAACGTCTGGGTCACCACCGCCAAGCGCCAGGTGCTCGGCCAGGTCGGCATCGACTCCGAGGCCGGACCGACCGAGATCCTCGTCATCGCGGACTCCACCGCCGACCCCCGCCTGATCGCCGCCGACCTGGTCAGCCAGGCCGAGCACGACGAGGCCGCCTCCGCCGTCCTCGTCACCGACGACCCGGCCCTCGCCGAGGCCGTCGAGCGCGAGATCGCCGAGCAGGCCGCGCGCACCCACCACTCCGAGCGGGTGGGCATCGCCCTCGCCGGCCCGCAGTCGGCGCTCGTGATCGTCGACGACCTCGAGATCGCCTGCGCCTTCAGCGACGCCTACGGTCCCGAGCACCTCGAGCTGCACACCGTCGATCCCGAGGTGACCGCCGAGCGGATCCACGACGCCGGCGCCGTCTTCCTCGGCCCGACGACGCCGGTCAGCCTCGGCGACTACCTCGCCGGCTCGAACCACGTGCTGCCGACCCTCGGGCAGGCGCGCTTCTCCTCCGGGCTCGGCGCGCACACCTTCCTCCGCCCGCAGCAGCTCGTCTCCTACGACCGCGCCGCCCTGCAGCGGGTCGCCCCGCACATCCGCGCGCTGAGCGACGCCGAGGCGCTGCCCGCGCACGGCGACGCCGTCGACGCCCGCTTCGCCTGACCTCGAGAGGCACCCGAGATGTTCTGCCCCTTCTGCCGTCACCCCGACTCCCGCGTCATCGACTCGCGCACCAGCGACGACGGCCTCTCCATCCGCCGCCGCCGCCAGTGCCCGTCCTGCGGCCGCCGCTTCTCCACCACCGAGACCGCGAGCCTCGTCGTGATCAAGCGCAGCGGAGTGGTCGAGCCCTTCAGCCGCGAGAAGATCGTCAGCGGTGTCCGGAAGGCCTGCCAGGGCCGCCCGGTCACCGACACCGATCTCGCCGTGCTCGCCCAGCGGGTGGAGGAGAACCTCCGCTCCACCGGCGCCTCGCAGATCGACGCGAACGACATCGGACTCGCGATCCTCCTGCCGCTGCGCGAGCTGGACGAGGTCGCCTACCTGCGCTTCGCGAGCGTCTACCAGGCGTTCGACTCGCTCGACGACTTCGAGTCGGCGATCGCGCTGCTGCGCGCCGAGCGCCCCGCCGCCCTGCACACCGCCGACGAGCTGTGAGCGCCGCCGTGTACCCGCTGCTGTTCTCCACCGTGCTCAAGCGCCTCGATCCCGAGCGCGCCCACCACCTCGCCTTCCCGGTCATCCAGGCGCTCGGGCCCGTGGGCCCGCTGGTCCGCCGGCTGACCGTGCCGCGCGCCGACCTCTCGGTCGAGGCGCTCGGCCTGCGCTTCGCCACCCCGTTCGGCGTCGCCGCCGGCTTCGACAAGGACGCGACCGCCGTGCTCGGCCTCGGCGCGCTCGGCTTCGGCCACGTCGAGGTCGGCACGCTCACCGCTCGCGCCCAGCCCGGCAACGACCGCCCGCGGCTCTTCCGGCTGATCGCCGACCGCGCGCTGATCAACCGGATGGGCTTCAACAACCGCGGCGCCCGCGCGGCGGCCGGGCGTCTCGCCCGCCTCCGCGGCGCACGCGGACGCCCCGTCATCGGCGTCAACATCGGCAAGAGCCGGGTGGTCGACGTCGACGACGCCGTCGAGGACTACCTCATCAGCGCGCGGATGCTCGCGCCGCTCGCCGACTACCTCGTCGTCAACGTCAGCTCGCCGAACACCCCGGGCCTGCGCGGCCTGCAGGAGATCGACAAGCTCGAGCCGCTGCTCGCCGCGGTCGCGGAGGCGGCGGACACGACTCCGCTGCTCGTCAAGATCGCGCCGGACCTCTCGGACGACGAGGTGGTCCGCGTCGCGGAGCTCGCCGTGCGCCTGGGCCTCGCGGGCGTCATCGCGACGAACACGACGCTCTCCCGCGAGGGCCTGCGCACCGAGCGGGCCGTCGTCGAGCGCGCGGGAGCCGGCGGCCTGTCCGGCGCTCCGCTCGCCGTGCGCGCGCTCGAGGTGCTGCGGGTCATCCGCGGCGTCGTGCCCGCGGAGTTCTGCGTGATCTCCGTCGGGGGAGTGGACACCGCCGAGGACGTGCAGGAGCGCCTCGACGCCGGCGCCACCCTGGTGCAGGGCTACTCGGCGTTCGTCTTCCGCGGTCCCCTCTGGGGCCGGCAGATCAACCGCGGCCTCGCGCGGCTGCGCTCGGCGTAGCGGCCGGGTCCGTAGCGGGTGCGGTTCCGCGCCCGACGCGGCCCGCGCCGATCGGCTCAGGCCCGGGACGACGAGGTCAGGCCGGGAACGCCCCGCGCTTGACCTGCGGCTTCGGGAGGCGCATCACGCGCAGCTGGAGGGCGCGCATCGCGGCGTACCACGGGATGCCCTTCTCGACCTTGTCGGCGCCGCCGAAGCGCTCGGCGAGCTTCTTCTTCAGGCGACGGCCGAGCAGGACGCAGTCGAGAACGGCGAGCAGGAAGAACGCCCACAGCACGATCAGCGTGAGCGAGGCGAGCTCGGGCTGCGGGAAGAAGCTGATCAGCAGGACGACGACCATCACCGGGATGAGGAACTCGCCGAAGCTGAAGCGCGCGTCCACGTAGTCGCGGACGTACTTGCGCTGCGGGCCCTTGTCGCGCACCGGCAGGTAGCGCTGGTCGCCGGCGGCCATGCCCACACGGGCCTGCTCGCGCAGCTCCGCGGTCTTCACGCGGGCGTCGCGCGCGGCCTGCTTGCGGTCGGTGACGACCAGCGGACGCTTGCGGGCGAGCTCCTGCTCGCGGCGCGTCGGGGTCGGTCGGCCCTTCCCGACGGCCGTCACGTCGGCGTCGTCGGGGGTGTCGGGTGCGATCGGGTGCTTGGCCACAGGGGAACGTCCTTGGAATCGAGGGTCTCTTAAGATTACCTCCATGGCTCACGACGCTCCGACTCCGTCCTCCACCCTGCCCGCCGACGAGGAGGCGGTCCTCGCCGCCGTGCTCGACGACCTGCCCCGCTCGCTCGCCGAGCTGGGGCGCCTCGTCCGGATCCCCTCCGTCTCCTGGGACGGCTTCGACGCCACCCGCGTCGCCGCCAGCGCCGAGGCGATCGCCGAGCTCGCCCGCGAGACCGGCGTCTTCGACGACGTCTCGATCCGCAGCTCCACGATCGGAGACTCGGACCGGCTCGGCCAGCCCGCCGTCCTCGCGACGCGGGCCGCCCGCAACGGAGCGCCCACCGTGCTGCTCTACGCCCACCACGACGTGCAGCCGCAGGGCGCCGAGGAGGTGTGGGAGACGCCGCCGTTCGAGCCGACCGTGCGCGGCGACCGCCTGTACGGCCGCGGTGCCGCCGACGACAAGGCCGGCGTGGTCTCGCACCTCGCGGCCGTGCGCGCCCTGCGCCGCGTGGCGGGCGACGACCACGACCTCGGCCTCGTGCTCTTCATCGAGGGCGAGGAGGAGTTCGGCTCCCGCTCGTTCCCCACCTTCCTCCGCGAGCACCACGACGCGCTGCGGGCCGACGTGATCGTCGTCGCCGACAGCGACAACTGGGACGTCGACACCCCGTCGCTCACCGTCGGGCTGCGCGGCAACGTCACCCTGACCCTCACCGTGCGCACCCTCGACCACGCGTCGCACTCGGGCATGCTCGGCGGCGCGGTCCCCGACGCGATGCTCGCGACGATCCGCCTGCTCGACACGCTCTGGAACGAGGACGGCTCGGTCGCCGTCGCGGGGCTCACGGAGCACGACGGGGCGGTCCCCGAGACCACCGAGGACGACCTGCGCCGCGACGCGGGCCTCCTCGACGGCGTCTCGCCGATCGGCTCCGGGCCGTTCCTCTCCCGCATCTGGTCGAAGCCGTCGATCACCGTCACCGGCATCGATGCGCCGAGCGTCGTGGACGCCTCCAACACCCTGAGCGCCTCCGTGCGGGTCAAGATCAGCGCGCGGATCGCGCCCGGGCAGGAGGCGCCCGAGGGCTTCGCCGCGCTCGAGCGGCACCTGCGGGCACACGCCCCGTTCGGCGCCCACCTCGAGATCGCCGACGTCGACACGGGGGAGCCCTTCCTCGTCGACACCTCGGGCTGGGCCGTCGGCCTGGTCGAGCAGGCGATGGCGGACGCGTGGGGCCGCGCGCCGCTGGAGACCGGTGTCGGCGGCAGCATCCCCTTCATCGCCGATCTCGTCCGCGAGTTCCCGACGGCGCAGATCCTGGTCACCGGTGTCGAGGACCCCGACTCGCGCGCCCACAGCCCGAACGAGTCGCTGCACCTGGGGGTCTTCAAGCGCGCGGCGCAGACGGAGGCGCTGTTCCTGCTGCGCGCGGCCGGGCACCGCGCCTGAGCGATTCGGAATAGCCCGGCCCGCATCCGGGTTGCCACCGTAGAATCGTCGGACGCACGCCGACCGATCCCGTCCTGCGCGTTATCGCCCATCCCACCGAGGAGTGACATGTCCGACACGACACTGACCGCCAGCACGACCACCGCGGCGCACGGCGTCTCGATGACCCCCGTCGCCGCCGCCAAGGTGAAGAGCCTCCTCGAGCAGGAGGGCCGCGACGACCTGCGCCTGCGCGTCGCCGTGCAGCCCGGCGGCTGCTCCGGCCTGATCTACCAGCTCTACTTCGACGAGCGCACGCTGGACGGCGACGCCGCGGTCGAGTTCGAGGGCGTCGGCCTCGTCGTCGACAAGATGAGCGTCCCCTACCTCGACGGCGCCTCGATCGACTTCGAGGACACCATCCAGAAGCAGGGCTTCACCATCGACAACCCCAACGCCGGCGGCAGCTGCGCCTGCGGCGACAGCTTCCACTGATCGTCCGCGGCGACACGCCGCACGGCCCGCTCGAACGGCGCCCGACACCCCGCTCCGGCGGGCGGTCGGGCGCCGTTCGTCGTCGCAGCACCACTTCGGCGCGAGGTCAAGAGCGGGTGCCGGTGCACTCCCTGCCGACGACGGCGGGTAGGCTAGGGCCGGTCTAATACAGTTTCGTGTGAACTGGTCCCCAGTCTTCCGAAAGGTCACCGGTGCGCTTCAATCGCCGTCTCCGCCGATGGGTCGCAGTACCCGTCGCAGGAGCTCTCGCCCTCGTCCTCGCGGGCTGCACGCAGGAGCAGCTGCAGGGCTGGCTCCCCACCGAACCCGGCACGACGAACCACGTCGACCGGGTCATCGGACTCTGGGTCACCTCCTGGATCGTCCTCCTCGCCGTGGGTGTCATCACCTGGGGCCTGACGATCTGGGCGGTCGTCGTCTACCGCCGCCGGAAGGGCCAGACCGGCCTGCCGGTGCAGCTGCGCTACAACATGCCGATCGAGATCTTCTACACGATCGTGCCGCTGATCCTCGTGATCGGCTTCTTCGCCTTCACCGCGCGCGACCAGGCCGCCATCGAGCAGGCCTACGACGACCCGGACGAGACCATCCAGGTGTACGGCAAGCAGTGGGCGTGGGACTTCAACTACGTCGACGAGGACGTCTACTCGGCAGGCATCCAGGGCCAGTACGAGGACAGCGCCGACGGCGTCGGCTCGCTGGTCGAGTCCGAGGTCCCGACGCTCTACCTGCCGGTGAACCAGAAGATCAAGATCCAGCTCGACGCGCGCGACGTCATCCACTCCTTCTGGGTCGTCGACTTCCTCTACAAGAAGGACATGATCCCCGGCAAGACGAACTACATGTACGTCACGCCGCTCAAGGAGGGGACCTACGCCGGCAAGTGCGCCGAGCTCTGCGGCGAGTACCACTCCGCGATGCTCTTCAACGTGAAGGTCGTCTCGCAGGGCGAGTACGACGACTACATCCAGTCGCTGCGCGACGCGGGCCAGACCGGCCAGCTCGGCGCCGAGTACGACCGCAACAGCAACCTGCCCGGCACCGGCGCGCCGGCCCGAACCGAGAACGAGGAGTAGAGGGAGCATGAGCACCGCCACCGCACCCGCCCCGTCCCGCGCATTCGGCACACCGCCGGTCGAGCGCAAGGCGAACGTCCTCGTTCGCTGGATGACGTCCACCGACCACAAGGTCATCGGGTACATGTACCTGATCACCTCGTTCATCTACTTCTGCATCGCGGGCGTGATGGCCCTGGTCATCCGCGCCCAGCTCTTCGAGCCCGGCCTCGCCGTGGTCGAGACCCGCGAGCAGTACAACCAGCTCTTCACGATGCACGGCACGATCATGCTGCTGATGTTCGCGACGCCGCTCTTCGCGGGCTTCGCCAACGTCCTGATGCCGCTGCAGATCGGCGCCCCCGACGTCGCGTTCCCGCGGCTCAACGCGTTCGCCTACTGGCTCTACAGCTTCGGCTCGCTGATCGCGGTCGCCGGCTTCATCACCCCGCAGGGCGCCGCGTCGTTCGGCTGGTTCGCCTACGCGCCACTCTCGAGCACCACGTTCTCGCCAGGGCTCGGCGGGAATCTCTGGGTGTTCGGCCTCGCACTCTCGGGCTTCGGCACGATCCTCGGCGCGGTGAACTTCATCACGACGATCATCACGATGCGCGCCCCCGGCATGACGATGTTCCGCATGCCGATCTTCACCTGGAACATCCTGGTGACGTCGATCCTCGTGCTGCTGGCCTTCCCGGTCCTCGCGGCGGCGATGTTCGCCCTCGGTGCCGACCGCGTGTTCGATGCCCACATCTACGACGCGGCCAACGGCGGCGTGCTGCTCTGGCAGCACCTCTTCTGGTTCTTCGGCCACCCCGAGGTGTACATCATCGCGCTGCCGTTCTTCGGCATCGTCTCCGAGGTCTTCCCGGTGTTCAGCCGCAAGCCGATCTTCGGCTACAAGACGCTGATCTACGCGACCATCGCCATCGCGGCCCTCTCGGTCACGGTGTGGGCGCACCACATGTACGTCACCGGCTCGGTGCTGCTGCCGTTCTTCTCGCTGATGACGATGCTCATCGCGGTCCCGACCGGCGTGAAGATCTTCAACTGGATCGGCACCATGTGGCGCGGATCCGTGACGTTCGAGACCCCGATGATCTGGGCGATCGGCTTCCTGATCACCTTCACCTTCGGTGGACTCACCGGCGTCATCCTCGCGTCGCCGCCGCTCGACTTCCACGTGTCCGACTCGTACTTCGTCGTCGCGCACTTCCACTACGTCGTGTTCGGCACCGTCGTGTTCGCGATGTTCTCGGGCTTCTACTTCTGGTGGCCCAAGTGGACCGGCAAGATGCTGAACGAGACGCTGGGCAAGTGGCACTTCTGGCTGCTGTTCATCGGCTTCCACACCACCTTCCTCATCCAGCACTGGCTCGGCGTCGTGGGCATGCCCCGCCGCTACGCGAGCTACCTGCCCGAGGACGGCTTCACCTGGATGAACCAGCTGTCGACGGTCGGTGCGATGATCCTCGCCGTCTCGTTGATCCCGTTCTTCCTGAACGTGTACATCACGGCCCGCAAGGCGCCGAAGGTCACCGTCAACGACCCGTGGGGCTTCTCGCGGTCGCTCGAGTGGGCGACCTCCTGCCCGCCGCCCCGGCACAACTTCACCTCCATCCCGCGCATCCGCAGCGAGGCTCCGGCCTTCGACCTCAACCACCCCGAGGCCGGCATCCCCGTCGGCATCGGCCCGGCGAAGGACGCTCCGGACGCCCCCACGTACGACAAGTCCGAAGGCACGGTGAAGTAGGGCCATGCGCGCCAACGTCAATCTGTTCTGGCTCCTCGCCGGGTTCTTCCTCCTCGCGGACGTCACCTACATCCTCTGGTCCCTGATCGACACCGGTCAGATCGAGTGGGTCGGCACCGTGGGCATCGCGCTCTCGTCGGTGCTGGGCGGGTTCATCGCCTTCTACGTCGGCCGGGTGCACAAGGCCCAGGGCGCCGAGCTGCCCGAGGACCGCCTCGACGCCGACATCGACGACGGCGACCCCGAGCTGGGCTTCTTCAGCCCGTGGAGCTGGTGGCCGCTGATCCTCGGCGGCTCCGCCGCGCTGGCCTTCCTCGGCCTCGCGGTCGGCTTCTGGATCACCTACATCGCGGTCGGCCTCTTCCTGGTCGCGATCGCCGGCTGGGTGTACGAGTACTACCGCGGCTACTTCGCCCGCTAGGCGAGCAGGACGGCCGTGAGGGCCGGGTGCAGGAGGTCTCCACCTCCGGCACCCGGCCCTTTCTCGTGGGGCGAAGGAGCCCGCAGGGCGGGCGCGGGCGTCTGCGGCCTTCCTCGGAGCGTCGGGCCGTCGAACGGACGCGAAACGGGCTCTAATGAGCCCCCCTGAGGCCGCTCCGAGTCCACTCACGCCGCCGCTGGGGTGCGAGCGGAGCCGTAACGGGCGTCAGCCGGCGGCGTGCGTCCGTTCCGGGGAACACGGAAGGGCAGAGATCCCTTCCTGCTGGTCGAGCAGTCCCGTAGGGGCGTATCGAGACCAGGCGTCCTCAGCAGGGCGGGTCTGCAGGGTCCTGTCCGGAGAGTGGTGGATCGCGAGACGCCCGCTTCGCGGGCTACTCGATCAGCATCATCGACACCACACCGACAAGGGCGTTCGACAGAGGCACGCTGACATGGCGGTCGAGTCGCTCCGCAGGGGCGTATCGGAACTCGGGCCACTCGGCAGTGCAGGTTTGCGCACGGCGTCTTCTGACGTGGGTGGATCTCGACACGCGCCCTGAGGGCGCTAGTCGATCTGCACGGGTCCCGCCAGGCGGACGCCGTCCGAGCCGCCGAGCGACGGTCCCGCGTCGCCTCCCCATGGTGAGTGGGGGAGGAGCCGAGCCACTCCCTGCTGGTCGAGCAGCCCCGCAGGGGCGTATCGAGACCAGGCGTCCTCAGCAGGGCGGGTCTGCAGGCTCCTGTCCGGAGAGTGGTGGATCTCGATACGCCCGCTTCGCGGGCTGCTCGATCAGCATGAATGTGCGCGTTCGCGTGACTTGATCAGCATGGTCCCTCGGGCTGGCGTCATCCGAGCAGCACGATCGCGCGCGCTGGCGTCGTTCGATCAGCACGGCTCCGCTGCCGGCGGGCGCCCTCGTCAGTGGGGCTCCGTGCCCTGCACGGGCTGGTCGGGCGGCGGCGGGGACGACGAAGGGCCCGGACGCTGTGCGTCCGGGCCCTTCGGGGGAGCGGGTCAGTGCTCGCTGTGCGAGCTCTCGAGCTCCTTCTGGGTGACGGGGGTGATCCGGTCCTCGAAGAACCAGCGGGAGAGGCCGGCGCGGACGCGCTGCGGGGCGGTGATGCGGCCGCGGGAGTCCGGACGGATCATGAGGGGCTCGTACTCCTCCTGGCCGACCAGCTTCCAGCGCTCGTAGGCGTCGATCTGCTGGTGCACCTCGATGAACTCGCCGCCGGGGAGGCGGACGATGCGGCCGGACTCGAAGCCGTGCAGAGCGATCTCGCGGTCCTTCTTCTGCAGGGCGAGGCAGATGCGCTTCGTGACGAAGTACGCGATGACCGGGCCTGCGAAGAGGAGGAACTGCAGGGCGTGGATCACGCCCTCCATCGTGAGGTGGAAGTGCGTCGCGATGATGTCGGAGGACGCCGCAGCCCAGAGGACGGCGTAGAACGTGACTCCGGCGGCACCGATCGCGGTGCGGGTCGCGGCGTTGCGCGGGCGGTCGAGCAGGTGGTGCTCGCGCTTGTCACCGGTGATCCAGGCCTCGAGGAACGGGTAGAGCAGCACCACGACGATGAACAGACCGACCACCGAGAGCGGCAGGAGGATGTTGAACGAGATCGTGCCGAGGCCCGGGATGGCCCACTCGAGTCCCGGCGGGACCAGACGCAGCGCGCCGTCCGCGAAGCCGATGTACCAGTCCGGCTGGGTGCCGGCGGAGACGGGCGACGGGTCGTACGGGCCGTAGTTCCAGATCGGGTTGATCGTGAACAGCGAGGCGATGAGGACGACGACGCCGAAGACGATGAAGAAGAATCCACCGGCCTTGGCGGCGTAGACCGGCAGCACCGGGTAGCCGACGACGTTCTGCTCGGTCTTGCCCGCACCGGGGAACTGGGTGTGCTTGTGCACGACCACGAAGACGAGGTGCAGGGCGATGAAGGCGAGCACCAGCGCCGGCAGCAGCAGGATGTGCAGGGTGTAGAGGCGGCCGACGATGTCGGTGCCCGGGAACTCGCCGCCGAAGAGGAGGAACGAGACCCAGGTGCCGACGATCGGGATGCCCTTGACCATGCCGTCGATGATGCGGAGACCGTTGCCCGAGAGCAGGTCGTCGGGGAGGGAGTAGCCGGTGAAGCCCTCGGCCATCGCGAGGATGAAGAGGACGAAGCCGATGACCCAGTTGATCTCGCGCGGCTTGCGGAACGCACCGGTGAAGAAGATGCGCAGCATGTGCAGGCCGATCGAGGCCACGAACAGCAGAGCCGCCCAGTGGTGGATCTGGCGCATCAGCAGACCGCCGCGGATGTCGAACGAGATGTCGAGCGACGAGGCCATCGCCGCGGACATCTCGATGCCCTTGAGCGGCAGGTAGCTGCCCTCGTAGTGCGTCTCGACCATCGAGGCCTGGTAGAAGAACGTGAGGAAGGTGCCCGAGAGCAGGATGATCACGAAGCTGTAGAGCGCGACCTCGCCGAGGAGGAACGACCAGTGGTCCGGGAAGATCTTGCGGCCGAACTCCTTGACGACAGCCGAGATGCTCGTGCGCTCGTCGATGTAGTTGGAGGCCTTGCCGACGTATCCCTTCTGCAGCTTGCCGCTGCCGAGGATGACGCCGTCGCCGGGCTCCGCGGGCGAGGCCGCGGGGCGGGAGGGTGTGGTGGTGGACATGTGTGTCATCGCTCCCAGAAGGATGGTCCGACCGGCTCCGTGAAGTCGCTGCGGGCGACCAGGTATCCGTCGGCGTCGATGGTGATGGGGAGCTGCGGAAGCGGGCGCTTCGCAGGACCGAAGATGACCTCGGCCTCGCGCTTGATGTCGAACTGCGACTGGTGGCACGGGCACAGGAGGTGGTGGGTCTGCTGCTCGTACAGCGCCACGGGGCAGCCGACGTGCGTGCAGATCTTGGAGTAGGCGACGATGCCGTCGTAGTTCCAGGTCTCGCGACCCTCGCTGACGGTGAGGTCCTCGGGCTTCAGGCGCATCAGGAGGACGGCGGCCTTGGCCTTCTCCTCCAGCTTGCCCTCGACCTCGTCGAGTCCCTCGGGGATGACGTGGAACGCGGAGCCCAGCGTCACGTCCGACGCGAGGATCGGCGCTCCGGAGGGGTCCAGGGTGAGCCGCGTGCCCTCGCGCCACATCGTGGTCTTGAGGAGGGCGACGGGGTTCTGGTCCTGCGGTCCGAGGCCACGGAACAGGATCACGGCGGGCAGGGGGAAGACGACCAGCGAGGCGATGAGGCTGTTGCGGATCAGCGAGCGCCGGCCGAAGCCGGACTCCTTGTCCGACTGGTCGAAGATCTCGAGCGCGCGGGCGCGGGTGTCCTCCGCGCTGCGGACGGGGTGGCGGATGTCGATGCCCTCGTGGTCGGACATGAGCTGCTTGCCCCAGTGGACCGCGGCGATGCCGATGGCCAGGAGGGCGAGCGACATGCCCAGACCGATGAACAGGGTGTTCAGCCGGACCGACTCGATGCTCTCCGTGATCGGGAACGCCATGTAGGCGGCCACCGCGAAGATCGAGCCCGCGAAGGAGAGGTAGAAGAGCGTGTAGACCGTGCGCTCGGCCCGCTTCGCGACCTTGGGGTCGACGTCGGTCATCCGGGGACGGTGCGGCGGGAGGCCCGGGTCCTGGACGCGGTCCCGCGTCACGACCGCGGTGCCGGCCGGAGCACTCCCGTGCCCGGTGGCCGACGAGGTGGCGAGGTCGGTGCCACCCTCATCGTGCTCTGCCATGGTTCTCCTTTTCACGCCGTGTCGACGCCGCTCGGCGTCGTGGGGGGTCGAGCGCCCGCCAGGGCGCCGGTGTCTGCTAGTTGGATCGTGCGGTGATCCACACCGTCAAGGCGACGATGGAACCGAGTCCGAAGATCCAGAGGAAGAGGCCTTCGGCGACGGGGCCGAGGGAGCCCAGGGCGAATCCGCCCGGGGAGGGGTTGGCCTCGATGTACTTGAGGTAGGAGATGATGTCGCGCTTGTCTTCCGGCGAGATGTTGAGGTCGTTGAAGACCGGCATGTTCTGCGGGCCGGTGACCATCGCCTCGTAGATGTGCGCCTCGGTCACGCCGCCCAGCGGGGGAGCGAACTTGCCCTCCGTGAGGGCGCCGCCGGCGCCGGCGACGTTGTGGCACATGGCGCAGTTGATCCGGAAGAGCTCGGCGCCGTTGGCCGAGTCGCCCTGGGCGTCGAGGACCTCGCCGGTGGGGATGGCGGGGCCGGGCGCCAGCGAGGCGACGTACGCCGCCAGCTCGGCGACCTGGTCGTCGGTGAACTGCACCGGCTTCTCGAGGGCCTGCGGACCGTGCATCTGCATCGGCATGCGGCCGGTGCCGACCTGGAAGTCGACGGAGGCGGCGCCGACGCCGATCAGCGACGGGGCGTTGTCGGTGCCCGCGGCGTCGAGGCCGTGGCAGGTGGCGCAGTTGGCGGCGAAGAGCTTCGAGCCCTCGTCGATCGTCTGCTGGCTGGTGGCCGACGTCTCGGCGGAGGCGGAGGTCGCGACGCCGACGGCCGCGTAGGTGCCGCCGGTGAGGCCGAGGCCGATCGCGATCAGGGCCAGCGTGGCCAGCGGGTGACGGCGACCCTTCTTGGCGCGGCTCTTCGTCTTCGGGGAGGCCATCGAGGCAACCTTCCTGCGGGGTTCGGGAGTGTGGTGGGGCATGGAGGCGGCTGGCCTCACTTCAGGAAGTAGATGACGACGAACAGGCCGACCCAGACGACGTCGACGAAGTGCCAGTAGTAGGACACGACGATCGCGCTGGTCGCCTCCTTGTGGCCGAAGTTCTTGACGGCGAAGGCGCGGCCGATGACGAGGAGGAAGGCGATGAGGCCGCCGGTCACGTGCAGGGCGTGGAAGCCGGTCGTGAGGTAGAAGGCCGAGCCGTAGGCGTTGCTCGAGAGCGTGACGCCCTCGGAGACGAGGGTCGCGTACTCGAGGACCTGACCGCAGACGAAGACCGCGCCGAGGGCGTAGGTGAGGAAGAACCACTCGACCATGCCCCACTTGAACGGGCTCAGCCCGGTGGAGCGGGGCTGCAGGCGCTCAGCGGCGAAGACGCCGAACTGGCAGGTGAACGACGAGGCGACCAGGATGACCGTGTTAACGCTCGCGTAGGGGACGTTCAGGATGCTGGTCTCGGCCGACCACAGCTCCGGGGAGGTGCTGCGGAGGGTGAAGTAGATCGCGAACAGGCCCGCGAAGAACATGACCTCGCTGCCCAGCCAGACGATCGTTCCGACCGCGACCGGGTTGGGTCGGTTCACTGCGGGCACGGTGGCCGTGGGGGAGAGAGAGGTGCTCGTCACACAGACCATTATGGACGATCGCAAGGGGGGGAACTCGCACTTCCCGTAGGGCCTTCGTCGTCGCATAATCTGAGAGCCATGTCGGAAACCCTGTCCTGGCCGCGCATTCTCGGCTCCCTCCTCGACTCCTCCGATCTCTCGGTGTCGGAGGCGACCTGGGCCATGGAGCGGGTGATGCAGGGCGAGGCGACGCCGGCGCAGCTCGCCGGCCTCCTGATCGCGCTGCGCGCCAAGGGCGAGACGGTCGACGAGATCGTCGGCTTCCGCGACGCGATCCTCGAGCACGCGGTGCCGCTGGACGTGGATCCGATGGCCCTCGACATCGTCGGGACCGGCGGGGACCGCTTCGGCACGGTCAACATCTCCTCCACCGCGTCGATCATCGCGGCGGCGGCCGGCACTCCGGTGATCAAGCACGGCAACCGCGCGGCGTCCTCGTCGTCGGGGTCCTCCGACGTGCTCGCGGCGCTGGGCGTCGATCTGACGCTGCCGGCCGAGCGGGTGGCCGAGGTGTTCCGCCGGACGAACATCGCCTTCGTCTTCGCGGCGATGTTCCACCCCGGTTTCCGCCACGCCGGCCCGGTGCGGGCCGAGCTCGGCGTGCCCACCGTCTTCAACTTCCTCGGGCCGCTCTGCAACCCGGCGCGCCCCGAGGCCTCCGCCGTCGGCGTGGCGCACCTCGACCGGGTGCCGCTCTTCGTCGGGGTGTTCCAGACCCGGGGCGCGACCGCGCTGGTCTTCCGCGGGGACGACGGACTCGACGAGCTGTCGACCACCGGGCACAGCCACATCTGGGAGGTCTCGCGCGGCTCGGTCGTCGAGCACGACCTCGACCCGCGCGACCTCGGCATCCGCCGCGCCAGCATCGACCAGCTCCGCGGGCGCGACGCCGCGTACAACGCGCAGGTCGTCCGCTCGGTCCTGGCCGGCGAGGAGGGGCCGGTGCGCGACATCGTGCTGCTGAACGCGGCGGCGGGCCTGATCGCCTTCGATCTGGCGCGCGACCCCGGGCTGATCCGCACGGCGATCCTGGACCGCTTCCGCTCGGCGCTCGAGCGCGCCGCGGACGCGGTCGACTCCGGTGCCGCGACGGCGAAGCTCGACCAGTGGGTCGACGAGACGCAGCGCTCGAGCTGAGCCCGCTCGGAGACCGGCGCCCGCGCCCGGAACGGAGTCTGTGCCGGGACGGTGCTCGGGCGTAACGTGGAGCCGCTGTCCGCGACGGTGCGGCGCGCCCTGGAGGAGACCTCGATGAAGAAGCTCATCAACGACCCGAAGAACGTCGTCGCGGAGTCCGTGGCCGGATTCGGCCTCGCGCACGCCGACCTGGTGCGGGTCGAGCCGAACCCGCTGTTCGTGGTGCGCGTCGACGCGCCGCGGCAGGGGAAGGTCGGCATCGTCAGCGGCGGCGGCAGCGGGCACGAGCCGCTGCACGCGGGGTTCGTCGGGTTCGGGATGCTGGATGCGGCGGTGCCCGGGCCGGTCTTCACCTCGCCGACCCCCGATCCGATCGTGGCGGCGACCCAGGCGGTGGACGGCGGTGCGGGCGTCCTGCACATCGTGAAGAACTACACCGGCGACGTGCTGAACTTCGAGACCGCGGCCGACCTGGCCCTCGCCGAGGGCGTGGAGGTCCGCTCGGTGATCGTCGACGACGACGTGGCGGTGAAGGACTCCCTCTACACGGCCGGACGGCGCGGCGTGGCCGGGACCGTGATGGTGGAGAAGATCGCCGGCGCTGCCGCCGAGCGCGGCGACTCGCTGGACGAGGTGGCGGCGATCGCCGAGACGGTCGTCGCGAACGTCCGCTCGATGGGCGTCGCGCTGCGGCCGTGCACGGTGCCGCACGCGGGGGAGCCGAGCTTCGAGCTGGCCGAGGACGAGATCGAGATCGGCATCGGCATCCACGGGGAGCCCGGCCGAGAGCGGATCCCGCTCGAGCCGGCCGACCGGATCGTCGACCGCCTGCTCGCTCCGATCCTCGAGGACCTGCCCCTCTCCTCCGGCGACGAGGTGCTGCTCTTCGTCAACGGACTCGGCGGCACCCCGCAGATTGAGCTCTACCTGGTCTACCGCCGCGCGGCGGAGGTGCTCGCCGAGAAGGGCGTCACCGTGCAGCGGAGCCTGGTCGGCAGCTACGTCACCTCGCTCGAGATGCAGGGCGTCTCGATCACGCTGCTGAAGCTCGACGCGGCGCTGACCGAGCTCTGGGACGCGCCGGTGCAGACCGCGGCGCTGCGCTGGGGGCGCTGAGCCCGCCCGAGCACGGGGCGGGCGTGCGGCCCGGACGGGACGCGCGAGGACGACGGCACGAGGACACGACCGCCGCAGAGGCGGCACAGGGAAGAGGACGGACCGATGCAGGACGGATCAGTGCAGGACGCACCGGGGCAGGGCGGACGGGGGGCGCAGGGGCTCGACGCGGCATGGGCCGTGGCCTGGGTCCGCGGGGCGGCGCAGGCGGTCTCGGAGCACCGGGTGGAGCTGATCACGCTCGACCGGGCGATCGGCGACGGCGACCACGGCGAGAACATGGACCGCGGCTTCCAGGCCGTGGTGGCGAAGCTCGATGCGGCTCCCGAGCCGACGACGCCCGCCGAGGTGCTCAAGCTGGTGGCGACCACGCTGATCTCGACGGTGGGCGGCGCCTCCGGCCCGCTCTTCGGCACCGCGTTCCTCAAGGCGTCCGGCGCGGTCGCCGGGCAGGAGTCGCTCGACGGTGCGGCGGTCGCGGCTCTGCTGGCGGCGGCCCGCGACGGCGTCGTGCTGCGCGGCAAGGCCGAGGTCGGCGACAAGACGATGGTCGACGCCTGGACCCCGGCGGTCGAGGCGGCGGCGGGTGCCGCTGAGGGCGGAGCCTCGCCGTCGGCGGTGCTCGCGGCAGCCGCGGACGCGGCGCAGATCGGCGCGGAGTCGACCGACCCGCTCGTGGCGCGGAAGGGCCGGGCGAGCTATCTGGGCGAGCGGGCCGTCGGGCACCGCGACCCGGGCAGCGTCTCGAGCGTCCTGCTGCTGCGCGCGGCGGCCGAGGCGGCGGCGTGAGCGTCGGGCTCGTCCTCGTCTCGCACAGCGCGCGGCTGGCGGAGGGGCTGGCGGAGCTGGCGGCGCAGATGGCGCCGGACGTCGCCCTCATCGCCGCGGGCGGCACGGACGACGGCGGCATCGGGACGAGCTTTGAGCGGATCACCGCGGCGCTGGCCGAGGCCGACTCCGGGGACGGCGCCGTGGTGCTCTGCGACCTCGGCTCGGCGATCATGACGGCCGAGACCGCAGTGGAGTTCCTGGACGACGAGGCGCGGGAGCGGGTGCGGATCGCGGACGCTCCGCTCGTGGAGGGCGCGATCGCGGCGGCGGTCGCGGCCGGGACCGGGGCCGCCCTGGCCGACGTGCTCGCGGCGGCCGAGTCCGCGAGGGGCGCGCTCCTCGCCGAGCAGCCGACCGCGGCGGCGGCCGGGAGTCCGAGCACCCGGCGGACCGTGCGGCTGGTCAACCCGAACGGGCTGCACGCCCGCCCGGCGGCCGACTTCGTCACGCTCGCGACCCGCTTCGACGCGCGGATCGACGTGAACGGCAAGGACGCGACGAGTCTGCTCGGCGTGATGTCGCTGGGGCTGGACCGCGGCGACGAGGTCGCGATCTCGGCGACCGGGCCCGAGGCGGAGGAGGCCGTGGGCCGGCTCGCGGAGCTGGTCGAGTCGGGCTTCGGCGAGGTCTAGCGACGCGGGCTCAGGGGGCGCCCGGAGGCGCCTCCTACCCTGAGGGCATGCCTCTGCGCGGAACCCGACCCCCGTCCGTCCTGCTCCGGCGCGTCCTCGGGGTGCCGCGGGTGATCCGCCGGGCCGACGCCCGCGCCGCCCGGACGCTGAACGCTCGCCGCCCGGTGCCGCTCGTGGACGGCGCGCTCGTCGGGCTCTCCCGGGCCGCCGATCACGGCGTGCTCTGGTTCGGGCTGGGTGCGCTGCTGCTGATCGCCGGGCGGCCCCGGGAGGCGGCGCGCGGAGCGGCCTCGCTGGCCGTCGCGAGCGCCGCGGCGAACCTCGTCGGCAAGCAGCTCTTCGGCGGGGTGCGACCGCTCGTCGTCGACGTGCCGGTGGGGCGCCGGCTCGCTCGCGTGCCCACCTCGCCCAGCTTCCCCTCCGGCCACGCGGCGAGCGCCGCCGCCTTCGCCGCCGGGGTCGCGCTGGAGAACCCGCGCGTCGGGCTGGCCGTCGCGCCGCTCGCCGCGGCCGTCGCCTTCTCGCGCCTGCACGTCGGGGTGCACTGGCTCTCGGACGTGGTCGGCGGAGCCACGCTCGGGGCGGCCGTCGCGGGCCTCGGGAAGGCGCTGGTCCCGGCGCGTCCGCGGCACATCCCCGTCTCGGAGCGGGCGAGCCGGCCGCCGGTCGACGTGCGGCCGCTCGGCGACGGGGCGCAGCTGCTGGTGGTGCTGAACCCGAGTGCCGGGCGCGACTCCCACCGGCCGGATCCGGAGCCGCTCATCCTGCAGCGCTTCCCGGCGGCGCGGGTGCACCGGCTCGCCGACGGCGAGGACCTGGGCGAGGTCGTGCGAGCGGCGCGCGCCGGCGACGCTCCGCCCGAGGTGCTGGGCGTCTACGGCGGCGACGGCACGATGGCGGTCGGCGCCGGGCTCGCGCGGGCCGAGGGGATGACGCTGCTGGTGCTGCCCGGCGGGACGATGAACCACTTCGCCAAGGCACTGGGCCTGGTCACGATCGAGGACGCGCTGGCGGCGGCGGCGCACGGCGAGCGCCGCGACGTCGACGTGGCCGAGGTGACGGCCGGGGACGCCGAGCCGGTGACGGTGCTGAACACGGTGTCGATCGGGCTGTACCCGGAGTTCGTCGCCGCGCGGGAGAAGCGCGAGAAGGTGATCGGCAAGCCGCTCGCCGCCGTCCTGGCCGCCTTCGAGGTGGTGCGCTCGACCGATCCGTTCGAGCTGCGGCGCGACGGGCGCACCGAGCTGGTCTGGTCGTACTTCGTCGGGGTGAACCGGGAGCACCCGCGCACCGCGACTCCGCTCGCCCGGCGCCGCCTGGACGACGGGCACCTCGACATCCGCGTCCTGCACTCGGGCCGGACGCCGCGGACGCGCGGGGCGGTGTCGCTCGCGCTCGGGCGGGGGGCGACTCCGCTCGTCGGGCGCGTGCCCGGCTGGCGGGCTCCGGTGGTCGAGTCGACCAGCACGCCCGAGGTCGTGGTCGGTGCGCGGCGGCCGGCCGGTGTCGACCCGGAGTGGGCGCACGACGGCGAGAGCGAGGTGTTCGACGGCGAGCCGTCGGGCTTCCACGAGGCGAGCGTGCGGGTCGTGCCGCTGGGGCTGCGGGTCTACTCCGCGGCGGACGAGCGCGAGCGGGACGAGCGCGAGCGGGACGAGAGCGGACCTCGGAAGTAAAGCCCCCGGCGGATCTCCACCCGGACGGCGCCGCGCCGGGGAGCGCATGCCACCCTGGGGAGGGAGCCGGCCGGGCTCTCCTGCAGCCGGCCGCTCCTCTGCAGAAGGAGTCCGCCGTGCGACGCATCCACTACGCCGAGGGGAGCGTCCTCACCGGGGACGACATCGCCGCGGCGGTGCTCGAGTACGCCCGGATGCTCGCCTCGACGGCGACCGCCGCCACCGTCGAGATCCCCGTCCGCCGCGGAGGGGACGTGCTCGCGGCCCGGCTGCTGCTCGGCCCGTCGAGCCAGATGCTCGTCGAGGACGAGCCCGAGGACGCGGTCGAGGTCGTCGACGAGGCGCTGGTCGCGGACCTGCTCGACCGGGCCCGCCGGCTCAGCCGCCCGGTGCCGATGGCGACGGACGACGACCTGGCGATGCCGTTGGACGTGCTCGACTACTGAGCGGGCCGCTGCTCCGCCGAGACGGAGCGCTCGAGGTCGTCGAGCGCGGCGACCTGACCGGCCGTGACCTCCTCGCGCGCCCGGTCGATCGGGAGCCACTCCGCCCTCTCGATCTCGGGGTAGGCGCGGACGACTCCGGAGCCGCGCGGCCACTCGAGCTCGAAGGTGTTGCTGGCGACGAACGCGATCTCGTCGGGGCACTCGGCGGCGAAGACGGTCACGGTCTTCCCGGAGCGCTGGCGGTACGAGCCGAGCAGGGCGTAGTCGAGCGCCGGGGCCGGGACGCCGATCTCCTCCTCGAACTCGCGCCGGGCGGCGTCGAGCGGTGCCTCCTCGGGCGTGTGCAGCCCCTTCGGGATCGACCAGGCGCGTGGCCGGCGGGTCCACAGCGGGCCGCCCATCCGGCCGAGGAACACCTCGCGCTCGCCGTTCCGCAGCCGGTGCAGGAGGAGTCCCGCGCTGGTGGGGCCGGTCATCGCCGCGATCCGCTCATCCCGCCATCCTGCCGCGTCGCCGTGGAAGGATCGAGGGGCCGACCCGCGATCCGCCCGGAGTGACCCCCATGAGCAGCATCGAGACCAGCAGCACCGAGACCCGCGCTGCGACCGGCAGTGCGATCGGCACTGCGCCCGTCGGCGAGGCGCTCGTTCTGCGACGGCTGCGCGAGGAGCTCGGCGCAGCGGTGACGGCCGAGGGCCCGGACTTCGAGGCCGCGCACACCGACAAGTCGGGCTGGACCGCCGGCGGCCGTGCGCTCGCGCTGGTCCGCGCGCGCTCGGTCGCCGACGTGCAGGCGACGCTCCGGCTCGCCACCGAGCACCGGGTGCCGGTCGTCCCGCGCGGCGCGGGGACGGGGCTCGCCGCGGGCGCCGTCGGCCGGGCCGGCGCGATCGTGCTCTCGACGGCGGCCATGGACCGGATCCTCGAGATCTCGCTCGAGGACGAGCTGGCGGTCGTCGAGCCGGGCGTGCTCAACCAGGCGCTGTCCGACGCGGTCGCGGCCGACGGGCTCATCTTCTCGCCCGACCCGGCGAGCAAGGCGATCTCGAGCATCGGCGGCAACATCGCCACCAACGCGGGCGGTCTGCTCTGCGCGAAGTACGGGGTCACCCGCGAGGCGGTGCTCGGGCTCGCCGTCGTGCTGGCCGACGGGCGCCTCGTGCGGACCGGGCGGCGCAGCGTCAAGGGCGTCGCCGGCTACGACCTCACCGCGCTGCTGACCGGCTCGGAGGGGACACTCGGGGTGATCGTCGAGGCGACGGTGAAGCTCCGGCCGATCCCCACGGGCCGGGTGGTCACGATCGGCGCGTACTTCCCGAGTGTCGTGGCTGCGGCGGCCGCCTCGGCGGCGATCACGGCGGCGCGGCTGCGGCCGGCCGTGATGGAGCTGATGGACGAGGCGGCGCTCGCCGCGATCGGCCGGTACACCGGCGCGGCCCTCGACCGCGGCGCCGCCTACCTGCTCGTGCAGACCGACGGCGGGGGGGCGGAGGACGAGGCGCGCCGGATCCTCGCGATCGTCACCGGGGCCGGCGGGGACGCCGAGTCGACGGACGACCCGGTGGCGGGCGAGGCGCTGCTCGCGGTGCGGCGGGCCTTCCATCCCGCGCTCGAGGCCGAGGGCGAGGTGCTGATCGAGGACGTCTGCGTGCCGCGCTCGGCGCTGCCCGCGATGTTCGCCGCCATCCGCGGGATCGAGGAGCGCACCGGGCTGAGCATCCCGACCGTGGCGCATGCGGGCGACGGCAATCTGCACCCGAACTTCGTCGTGCCAGCAGGGTCCGACGCGGTCGGCGAGGAGGTCTGGGCGGCGGCGGGGGAGCTGTTCCACACCGCGCTGGCGCTCGGCGGCACCCTCACCGGCGAGCACGGCGTGGGGCTGCTGAAGCGGCGCTGGCTCGCGGAGGAGCTCGGCGAGGACTCGATGGCGCTGCAGCGCGGGATCAAGGCGGTGTTCGATCCGCTCGGGATCATGAACCCGGGGGCGGTGTACTGAGGGCTTCCGCCCGGGGTCAGAGGAGCTCCTCGGCGAGGAGCCAGGCCGTCAGCACGATCGTGGCGGCCGACATCGACCAGTAGAGGATCGTCTCGCGCCAGGAGCCGGCCGAGCCGAGGACGGGGATCGCGGCGTAGCCGCCCGAGGTCCAGAGCCGGCGCAGCACGGGGGTGCGGCGCACCCAGCGGGGCGAGCGGATCCGGAGCGGCCAGAGCCCGTTGATCCCCTCGGTGGTGAGGGCGTCGCCGGCGATGTGCACGAGGTAGCCGAGCGTCGCGGCGACCTGCAGCCAGGCCCAGGTGCCGTCGGCGAGGGCGACCAGGAGCACGGTCACGACGAGCGCGCCGGCCCAGGCGATCGGCCAGGACGGCGCGGCCTTCACCGCCTTCGCGGCGAAGGCGAGGGCCGGCAGGGTGAGCACGGCGGCCAGCGAGACGGGGCCGACGAGCGGCACCGGGAAGCGCAGGGCGACCAGCAGCGGGACCAGGTACCAGACGACGGCGACGGCCAGGAGCGAGTGCATCCCGTGCCGGTGGCCGCCGCTGATGCGGCCGGCGGTCGCGGTGAGGAGGGACGCGCCGGGGGCCGAGCGCGAGATCGTCGCCCGGGCGTGGTCGGCGTCGGGGACGAGCGCCCAGCCGGCGGCGACGCCGACGCCCACCAGCCGGAGGTCGAGCGGGAGGCCGGCGAGTCCGAGCGGCGCGGCGAGGGCCGGCACGGTCGTGACGACGGACCAGGCGAGCGCACCGGAGACGGCGTGGGAGCGACCCATCACGAGAGTGCCTCCGCGGGGTGGAGATGCGCGGGTGGAGATGCGGAAGGTGGAGGGGAGGGAGGTGGTGGGCGATACCGGACTCGAACCGATGACCTCTTCCGTGTGAAGGAAGCGCGCTACCAACTGCGCCAATCGCCCTGACGGCCGTCTCGTGGACGACCCGAGAAACGATCGTAGCGGATCCGCGGTGCTCCGATGCACCGCGAACGGCGCGCCACGCCCGGGTGAACAGCGGATTGCGGGCCGGTTTCGCGCGGAAAGACGCGGGTCCGGCGTCTCGGCGCGCGAAACGGGGCGCCCTCGATTTGGAAGTTCGCGCGGCGTTCGGATACAGTCTTCTAGGTCGAGCCGGGCAGCGAAAGCGCGGGGGAGACAGGCAAGAGCAACACGGCAGTAGCAACACGGCAGTACAGCAAGACCAACACATCATGCGGATGTGGCGCAGTGGTAGCGCATCACCTTGCCAAGGTGAGGGTCGCGAGTTCGAATCTCGTCATCCGCTCGAAGACCGGCCCCCGGGCCGGTGTTTCACCTGGTCGGCCCCGAGAGATCACTCTCCGAGGGGCCGCCGACACCGAATCCCGTACACGGTGGATTGGCCGAGAGGCGAGGCAGCGGCCTGCAAAGCCGTATACACGGGTTCGAATCCCGTATCCACCTCGATCGTTCACCGAACGAGGCGCTCCTTCGCGGAGCAGCGGGCGATTGGCGCAGCGGTAGCGCGCTTCCCTGACACGGAAGAGGTCACTGGTTCGATCCCAGTATCGCCCACCACGACGACACCCCCGGCCCCGGCCGGGGGTGTCGTGCGTTGACGGCCGGCTCGACGTCCCCGGCTGCGCGGTCTAGCCTCGCAGGGTGTCAGCCTCGATCGCCGTCGGCCACGGCACCGTCCTCCGCCTGATCGCCCGCGAGGACGGCCCCGCACTCGCGAGCGCGTACCGCCGCAACCGGCTCCGGCTCGCGCCGTGGGAGCCGACGCGCTCGGCCCGGTTCTTCGAGGCCGGCGGGCAGACCGACGCGATCGCCGACGCCCTGCACGGGCACCGGTCCGGAGCGCTCCTCCCGCTGGTGCTCGAGCGCGGCGACGAGCTCGTCGGGCGGGTGACGCTCTCGAACGTGGTGCACGGCGCCTTCGACAGCGCGGACCTCGGCTACTGGGTCGACGGCGAGCTCGAGGGCCGCGGGGTGATGACCCGGGCGGTCGGCGCGACGCTCGGCCTCGCCCGCGACGAGCTGCGGCTGCACCGGGTGCAGGCGGGCACGCTGCTGCACAACGTCGGCTCGCAGACGGTGCTCGAGCGCAACGGCTTCGAGCGCATCGGCACGGCCCGCCGCTACCTGCGGATCGCGGGGGAGTGGCAGGACCACCTGCTCTTCCAGGTGCTGCTGGAGGACACGGCAGCGACTCCCCTCCTGCCGCCGCAGGCCCCGCCGATCCGGCTCGTCTAGGGTGAGCGGCGCCGACGCTCGCTCGGTGCGGCGAGGCGGAGGGACGGCGGACGATGAGGCGCACGATCGGCGGACGCGGGTTCGACTTCGAGCGGGAGGTCGCGGTGATGGCGGTCGTGAACCGCACGCCGGACTCCTTCTACGACAAGGGCTCCACCTTCGCGCTCGACCGTGCCGTCGAGGCGGCCGTGCGGGCCGCCGAGCAGGGCGCCGACTGGGTCGACATCGGCGGGGTGCCGTTCGGCCGCGGGCCCGCCGTCTCGCTCCAGGAGGAGCTGGACCGGGTGGTGCCGGTGGTCGCGGGCATCCACGAGCGCAGCGACGTGGTGATCTCCGTCGACACGACCCGCGCCGAGGTGGCCCGGGCGAGCATCGCCGAGGGCGCCTCCGTCGTCAACGACACCAGCGGGCTGCACGATCCCGGGATGCTCGCGGTGCTGGCGGGCTCCTCCGCGCAGCTCGTCGTCACGCACAGCCTCGGCGCGCCGCGGAGCGAGCCGGCGGCGCCGCAGTACGACGACGTCGTGGCGGAGGTGATCGAGCACCTGCGCGTCCGGGTCGACCGGGCGCGGGCGGCGGGGATCCCCGACGACCGGCTGATCGCCGATCCCGGCCACGATCTCAACAAGAACACGCTGCACACGCTCGAGCTGACCCGACGGCTGGGGGAGCTCGCGGTGCTCGGGCTCCCCGTGCTCGCGGCGGTCTCGAACAAGGACTTCATCGGCGAGACCCTGGACCGGCCGCAGGGCGAGCGGCTCGAGGGCTCGCTGGCGGCGGCGGTGATCTGCATCCTGAACGGGGCGCGGATCGTCCGGATGCACGACGTGCGGCAGGCGGTGGACGCGGTGCGGCTGACGGAGGCGGTGCTCGGCTGGCGCGCTCCGGCGTATCTGCGACACAACGTCGCGGCCGACGAGACGGCGGCCGGCGCGTGAGCGCGCGGATCGATCGGCTCCGGCCCGCGCCGGCTGCGGACCTGGACGACGGGCAGCTGCTCGCGGCCTATGCGGAGGGCGCGGGTGACCGCTGGCTGCGGGTGAACTTCGTCTCGAGCATCGACGGCGCGGTGACGCGCGAGGGCGTGTCGGGGGCGCTGGGCGGCGAGGCGGACCTGCGGGTCTTCGACCTGCTGCGGCGCCTGGCCGACGTGGTGCTGGTCGCGGCCGGGACGGTGCGGACCGAGGGCTACGGGCCGATGGTGCTCGGCGACGAGGCCGTGGCGGCGCGGACGGCGGCGGGGCTGCCTCCGCACCCGCTGTTCGCGATCGTGTCGGGGTCGCTCGACCTCGATCCCGCGTCGCGGATCTTCACCGAGGCGCCGGTGCGGCCGATCGTCGTGACGACGGCCGCCTCGCCGGAGCGGCGGCGCGCCGAGCTGGCCGACGTGGCCGACATGCTGGTCTGCGGCGAGGACGCGCTGGATGCGGGCCTGATGCGCGCGCGGCTCGTCGAGCGCGGGCTCGGCCGGATCCACTGCGAGGGCGGTCCGGGCCTCCTCGGCACGCTGCTGGCGGCGGACGCCGTCGACGAGCTGTGCCTGACGATCAGCCCGTCGCTCGAGTCGGGTGACGCCGGACGCATCGCCCGCGGCGCTGCGACGCCGCGCGACATGCGCCTGGCTCACGTGCTGGCCGCCGGCGACACCCTCCTCCTCCGCTACCTGCGCTGACCGTCTTCGAGATGCCACCTGTGCACGCGACACGCCGAGGAGAGCGTGCACAAGTGGCGTCTCGCGGGAGGGTGGAGGGGTGAGTGGGCTGGATCTGAGCAGGCAGACGTCGATGGTCGGGGTGCGGGTCCCCGAGGTGGCGGTGGCGCTCAACGGGGGAGTCGCGCCGGAGCTGGTGTGGCGGAACCAGCTGGACGGGCTGACGTTCCGTGTGCGGGACGGGTATCTGAAGTGGAATCCGCGGGCGAGCGGTGTCGACCTCGGGCGGGAGGCGGTGCGGCTGGAGTGGCTGGCCGGGCGGCACCCGGCGCCGCGGATCCTCGAGCGCGGTGAGGACCCCGAGGCCCAGTGGCTGCTGACGGCACCGCTCGACGGTGCGAGCGCCGTCGCTCCGGAGTGGGTCGCGCGGCCGGAGGACGCGGTGCGGGCGATCGCGGCGGGACTGCGGGCGGTGCACGCGCTGCCCGTCGCCGAGGTGCCCGCGGCGCTGCGTGGCGACTCGTGGTTCGACCGGCGTCCCGCGGCGCTCGGCGCGGCGCCGGCGCTGGACG
Source organism: Rathayibacter sp. VKM Ac-2804 (assembly GCF_009866655.1). Classification (NCBI taxonomy): domain Bacteria; kingdom Bacillati; phylum Actinomycetota; class Actinomycetes; order Micrococcales; family Microbacteriaceae; genus Rathayibacter; species Rathayibacter sp. VKM Ac-2804. Next base: position 2,658,220 of record NZ_CP047420.1, on the reverse strand, counting down.
AGCCCGTCGTCGTGCACGGGGACGCCTGCGCGCCGAACACGCTGATCGGCGCCGACGGACGCTGGTGCGCCTCCGTCGACGTGGGCGACCTCGGCGTGGGCGACCGCTGGGCGGACCTCGCGGTGGCGGCGGTCAGCCTCGGCTGGAACTACGGCGACGGCTGGGCGCCGCTCCTGCTGCGGGAGTACGGGGTCGAGCCCGACGAGGAGCGGGCGCTCTACTACCGGGAGCTCTGGGGGCTCGAGTCCTGACCCGTGTGCGGCACGGGGTCGGACTGCGCCGGCTGCTCAGGACCTCGGCGGGCACCCGTGCTGATCGAGGAGCCCGCCGAGCGGGCGCATCGAGATCCACCAGCGTCGGAGGAGGAGGCTGCGAGCCCGCCCTGCTGAGGACGTCGGGTCTCGAGACGCCCCTGCGGGGCTACTCGACCACCATGAGCTCGAGACGCCCGTGCGGGGCTACTCGATCCGAGTGATGGGCGCCGCGCGTCCTCATCCCGCGTCAGTCCTTCGCGGACGCCTTCTCGGTGTCCTTCGCGGCCTCGTCGTCCTGCGACGGGCCCTTCTGGCCGCGGTTCTCGCTGGAGAGGCGCAGCCAGCGGCCGTCGCGGACGTCCTTCTCGTGCACCGCGGCCTTCTTCTCGCTCGCGGCCGTGTCGCGCGGGGGCAGCTGGATGGTCTCCTCCGCCTCGATGCCGGCCTGGAGCTCGCGGCCGCGCTCGAGCTCGGCGTCGAACTCGGCGCCGAAGAGCAGGGCGATGTTGGTGATCCAGATCCAGAGCAGGAAGACGATGACGCCACCGAGCGAGCCGTAGGTCTTGTTGTAGTTGGAGAAGTTGGCGACGTAGAACGCGAAACCGACCGAGGCGAGCAGCCAGATCGCGAGCGCGAGGATCGAGCCGACGCTGATCCAGCGGAACTTCGGCTGGCGGATGTTCGGCGCCCAGTAGTAGAGGATCGCGATGGTCAGCACCGCGATGATCACGAGCACCGGCCACTTGACGATGTTCCAGACCGACAGCGCGGCGGGGCCGAGACCGACGACGTCGCCGACGGCGGAGGCGACCGGGCCGCTCAGCACCAGGATGAGCGCGGCGACCACGATGAGAATCACGGTGACGACGGTGACGCCGAGCATGGTCGGGCGCAGCTTCCAGAACGGGCGGCCCTCGTCGATCTCGTAGACGCGGTTCATCGCGCGGCCGAAGGCGCCGACGTAGCCGGAGGCCGACCAGAGCGCGCCGAGCAGACCGGTGACGAAGGCGACGCCGGCGGCCGGGGAGTTCACCAGCGACTCGATCGGGTCGCGCAGCAGGTCGACGACCTCGGCGGAGGCGAGGTTGCCGACCAGGTCGAGCACGGTCTGCGTGGTCGCCTGCGCCTGGCCGAAGAGGCCGAGGACGGAGACGATCGCCAGCAGCGCCGGGAACAGCGCCAGGACGGCGTAGTAGGTCAGGGCCGCGGCGAGGTCGGTGCACTGGTCGGCGCCGAACTCGCGCCCGGTCTTCTTCAGGACGTAGAGCCAGGAGCGCTTGCTGATGTCGGTGACGTCGTCGGGCTTGCGCGCGTCGTCGGGCTCGGGCGCGGTCTTCTCACGGGTCGTGCTCTTCTCGGCCATGCCGCCACGCTATTGCCCCCGGCGGGCTGACGGTGGCCCCTTGACGCCGCGTCGCCCGATCCGGGAGGGGAGCGCTCTCAGGCGGACCGCTCCGTTGTCTCTCAGACCGTGCGGCCCTGACGGCTCGCGGCGAGGATCCCGAAGGCGAGGAAGGAGCAGGTGGCGGTGAGCACGATCAGCAGCGGGGCGTCCCAGCCGCCGCTGACGTCATGCGCGAGACCGACGACGGTCGGGGCGGTGGCCGCGACGGCGTAGCCGAGGCCCTGCACGGTGGCGGAGAGCCGCGAGGCGTGCCGGTCGGAGCGGGAGAGGCGCACGAGCAGGACGAAGACGACGGTGATGCCGCCGCCCTGCGCCGCGCCACCGAGCAGGCACCACAGCGCCCAGAGCTGCGGGGCGAGCAGCAGGCCGAGCGGGACGGTGCACCAGAGCACGCCGATGAGGACGATGCTGCCGAGCGGCCGGAGCCGGCGCACCACCAGCGGGACGCCGATCGCGCCGATGATCGCGGCGATCTGGAAGACGGAGGAGCTCGCTCCGGCCGCCTCGATCGAGAAGCCGTTGCGGTCGACGAGCAGCGAGGGGAGCCAGGCGGTGACGCCGTAGTAGGAGAAGGCCTGGCTGGCGAAGCAGACCGCGAGCGCGAGCACGGTGGCGCTGCGCCAGATCCGCGGTGCCGGCTCCTGCGGTCCGCGCGCGGCCGGCGGGCGAGGGGCGGGGCGGAGAGCCCGCGCGGGTCCGCGGGCGAGCAGCCAGCCCGCGACACCCAGGACGTTGAGCACCAGCCAGGCGAGCAGTGCGCCGCGCCAGCCGAGCACGAGGGCGAGCGGCGCGGTGCCGAGCGAGGTGATGGTCGAGCCGATGTTGAGCGCCGCGGTGTAGACGCCGGTCGTGAGGTCGACGCGCTCGGGCGCGACGTCGCGGCGGATGACGACGGGGACGACGACGTTGCCGATGGTGATGAAGACGCCGATGAGGATCGTGCCGGCGACGACGGAGACGACGTCGCCGGCCGAGCGCAGGATCGTGCCGAGGGCGACGCCGAGCACGGTGACGGTCACCGCGGCGTCCGGCCCGACCCGGCGGATCACGAGCAGGGCCAGCGGTGTCGCCAGGGCGAAGCAGAGCACCGGGATGCTGGTCAGCACGCCGGCCTGGCCGGAGGAGAGCGCGAGATCGCCGCGGATCGCGTCGATCACCGGAGCGACGGCGACGATCGGGCCGCGCAGCACCAGCGCGACCAGGGCGACGGCGACGACGAAGAGCCAGGGGGCGCTCCGCCTCGTCACGCCGGTCAGCTGGAGAGCCCGGCGGCGCGTGCCAGGAAGGACAGCACTCCGAAGACGATGCCGATGACACCGGTGATCAGGCCCGCGGTGGCGAAGCCGCGGCCGCCGAGCTGCGCGGAGGCGGCCCGGCCGCGGACGCCGAAGACGATCGCGAGGATCGACGGGACGAGCAGCGGGTTGATCAGGATGCTGGCGATGCCGAGGACGAGGCTCGCGATGGCCAGGGAGTTGCGGCGCGAGGGGGCGGCGCCGTAGCCGGGAGCCGCTCCGTAGCCGGCGGCCGGGCCGTAGCCGGGTGCGGGGCCGGAGGCCGGGGTGACCGGGTACTGAGGGGCGGCGCCGTACCCGGGGGCGCCGGAGCCGGGCGCTCCCGGCTGCTCGGGCGTGCCGTAGGCGGGAGCGGGCGGCGCGGCGGGGCGCGAGCGATCCGTCCAGGCCGCTCCGTCCCAGTAGAGCTCGGCGCCGAGGTCGGCGGGGTGCGGGTACCAGCCGGGCGCGGGAAGAGAGGCGGAGTCGTCGGGCATGGGCCGATTCTAGGGCGGCGGGAAGGAGCAGTGCGGCCGGGCGGCGAGACCGGGAGCGCGGTCCCGCCGCGTCGCCACGGCGTGCAGGACCGCGGCGCAGGGCAGGATGGACCCGTCGAGCGGGCTCGCCGCGCGGTCGCCGGAGGAGGAGCCATGGGCTGGAGCATCGTCGAGGTCGAGTGGGCGGACCCCCGGGCCGAGAGCCTGCGGTCGGCGCAGCGGGTCGAGCTGGACGAGCGCTACGGCTCGGACGACCACGAGCCGGGGACGCCGCCGTCCGCCGACGACGTGCCCGTGTTCCTCGTCGCCGTCGACGAGGGCGGCGCCGCGCTGGCCTGCGGCGGGCTGCGGCCGCTGCCCGAATCGGTGCTCGGGCCGGACGTCGTCGAGGTGAAGCGGATGTTCGTCGATCGGTCCGCTCGCGGCTCCGGAGTCGCCGCGGCCGTGCTCGCTGCGCTGGAGGACAAGGCCCGCGAGCGGGGGGCGGTCCGCCTGGTGCTGGAGACGGGCACGCTGCAGCCGGACGCGATCCGGTTCTACACGCGGCAGGGCTACGCGCCGATCCCGCTGTTCGGCTCGTACCTCGGCTCGGAGCACTCGGTCTGCTTCGGGCGCTCGCTGCGGCCGCCGCGGATCGAGGCCTCCGCGGACGTCGATCCGCGGGCCCGGATCGGCGACGGCACGCTCGTCTGGCACCTCGCGCAGGTGCGCGAGCAAGCGCGGGTGGGCCGCGACTGCGTGATCGGCCGGGGCGCCTACCTCGGCCCGGGCGTCGTGGTCGGCGACCGCTGCAAGATCCAGAACCACGCGCTCGTCTACGAGCCGGCCGTGCTCGGCGACGGCGTCTTCGTCGGCCCGGCCGTCGTCTTCACGAACGATCTGCGGCCGCGCGCCGTGACTCCGGACGGCGCGCTGAAATCGGCGGACGACTGGCACGCCGTCGGCGTCGTGGTCGAGGACGGCGCCGCGATCGGCGCCCGCGCCGTCTGCGTCGCTCCGGTGCGGATCGGCGCCTGGGCGATGGTGGCCGCCGGGGCCGTGGTCGCGGCCGACGTGCCGGCCTTCGCCCTCGTGGTCGGCGTGCCCGCCCGGCGGGTCGGCTGGGTCGGCCGGGCCGGGGCGCGGCTCGAGGCGGCCGGCGACGGCGCGGGCGGCACGCTGTGGCGCTGCCCGGAGACCGCGGAGGAGTACGTCGAGCGCGACGGGGTGCTCAGCCGGATCTGATAGCCGGCCCCACCGCGTCGGCCCCGGTGCCGCGCCGGGCTCAGCTCCGGTGCGTCGTGAGCCCGCTCCGCTCGGGGACGGGCGTGCGGTGGCGGACCAGGGCGGGCGGTGCGCCGTGGACGGCGGGTGCCGAGGCGTGGAAGGCCGGCGGCGCGTCCCGCGCATCGGTCGTCGCGCTCGCGGCCGTGCTGCCGGCCGCGATCGGGAGACGGGCCGCGGGGACCGTCCGGGCCGGTGCCGCGCCGCTCGATGCCGCTCCCTTCCGCTCGCGCCGGCCCTCGATCGCACGGGCGATCGAGATCGCTCCGAACAGCAGCACGACGCCGCCGACGGCGACCATGATCATCGCGCGGAGCCGGTCGGAGACCTGCTCGACCGCCTTGCCGGGCGTCTGCACCTCGAGTGCGGTGAAGAGGTAGCGGTCGTCGGCGCCGTTGATGGTCTGCATGCTGCGCAGCGTGTCGACGAGCCGGTCGCCGAGCGCGGTCGTCGTGGCGAGCGAGCCGTCGGCCGTCGGCGCGTCCGCGGTCACGCTCAGCAGCAGCCCCTGGCCGGACCAGGCCGAGCGCTCGACCGCGAACTGGGTGCTCAGCCCCTGGGCGGCGAGCGCCTCGGCCGTCTCGTCCCCGTTGAGGACGGTGACCAGCACCTGCGCGGCGAGCGAGTTGTCCGAGGAGCGCAGGTACGGGTTGTCGGAGTTCAGCGCGGCGAGCGCCGGGTCGGCCTCGAGCTCCGCCGTGCTGGGCAGCTTCGGGTTGACGAGCGCGTAGGTCGCGGTCGAGGCGTAGGTGCGCGGGGAGAGCACGAGGACGTAGGCCATCGCGGCGACGGTGAGCGCGAGGACGACGCCGGCGAGGAGCCGGTGGCGCCAGAGGGTGCGGAGAACGGAGACGGGGTCCATCAGGACAGCCTTTCTGGGACGTGGTCGATCGCGCCGCGGGCGGGGACGGAGGCGTCCGTGCGCACGGCGGAGGGGAGTCCGAGCTCGGCGCGGACCAGGAGCCAGCAGCTCCCGGACAGGCCGAGCACGAACGGGAACAGCAGGGCGAACACCGGGAAGCCCAGTGAGTCGAAGGTGGCGGAGGCGACCGCCGCGACGGTCGCGGAGGCGGCGACGCTCCCGGTCAGCGCGCGCAGGCGCGGATCGCGGGCGACCTGGGCGGCGATCAGCCCGAAGAGGGCCGGGACGCCGAAGTAGGCGAGCACCGCGGCGGCGCCGAGGAGGCCGAGCGTGATGGCGGCGCCGAGGTACTGGTTGTCGAGGATGAGCAGGGCGCTGTCCGGGAGGTAGGTGCCTGGGCCGGTGCCGAGGAGCGGCTGGTGCGCGACGAGGGCCGCCACACGGGGGTAGTTGTCGAGGCGGTTGGTGATCGAGGAGTCGCTCGTGCCCGCGCCGATCGAGCCGGTGAGGGTGCCGAGCAGGCCCGGGGTGGTCACGAAGAACGCCGCGACGGCGACGGGAGCGACGACGTAGCCCCACCTCCGCGCGTACGCGGGCAGGAAGACCGCGCAGACCGCGAGGCCCACCACCAGCGAGAGCACTCCCGAGCGCGAGACCGTCAGCGCCAGGGCGACGACCAGCAGCACGCAGGAGGCGGCGCGGAGGAACCGCGGGCTCGTCCGGTCGTACAGCAGCCGCCAGATCGCGAGGGGGAGCAGCATCGCGGAGACGACCGCGAGCTCGATCGGGTGGAAGGTGGTGCCCGCCACCCGGGTGAGCCCGTCGCGGTCCTGGAACGGTGTGCTGCCGCCGTTGTCGACGAAGCCGATCATGACGCTCCGGATCCACTCGACCGGGTCCACGTGGGTGGTGAACTGGATGATCGCCACGATCGCGCAGAGCGACGCCGCGTTGACCAGCGAGCCGAGCAGCACCCGTGCGTCCTCGAGGGTCCGCACGCTCTGCGTGGTGACCAGGGCGATCCCGGCGGAGGCGAGCAGCAGCAGCAGCCAGCGGTCGGCGCTGAGCTGGCCCTCGCCGGTGCGCGGGACGGTGTCGTTGACGGTGTAGCGGACGTAGGACGCGATGCTCACCAGCAGCAGCAGCGTGAGCGCGGCCCGCCCCGGGTGGCGCAGCGGGATCGGGTCGTGCAGCCCCAGCAGCGCCGACGCCGCCCACGCGCCGGTGAGCAGCAGCGCGAGCACCATCGCGACGGAGCCGGACGCACCCAGGGGAGCCAGGACCTGATCCGCCGGGAAGAGGAACAGCGCGTAGGCGACCAGGCGCAGCAGCGTCGGGGGTCCGGTCCGCTCGAGGGGGAGGGCCACGGCTCAGACCCCCGACCGCGGGGCGGAGGCCGGCCGGCGCGTGGTCTCGTCGCGGGTCCAGGCCGCCGATCCGCTGCGGGGCAGCCGGCTGGCGAGGGCGAAGCAGAGGTAGACGGCCGCGTCGGCGAGCTCGAGCGGGCCCTGGGCGGCGCGCAGCACCTGCACGGCTGTGCGGCTCGAGCGGCGCTCGCCGTCGGGGGTGGACGCTGCCAGCTGCGCGCTGCCGCGCTGGGTGCGGCGGAGGACGCCGAGCAGGCTCGCGGCGCTCCGGGGCACCTGCACCACCGCGGGGGCGGTGGCGACGACGGCGCGCTCGGTGACGGAGAAGCGGCCGTCGACGAACTCGTCGTCGGCGATCAGCGCGGGGAAGGTCCCGATCCGGTCGTGGCCCGAGCCGCTGACCGCGTAGCCGCCGGCGCCCCAGAGCGCGGTGTGGAGCGAGGGGGTGCGCGACCGGGCGCGGTAGTAGGCGCGCACCAGCGGGTCCGCGCCGGTGGCGTCGTAGACCGCGGTCGGCCGGGCGGCGAGCAGCCCGCCGCGGGTGACGGCGTCGAAGACGTTCCAGACCGCGTCCGCGGTGACGCCGACGTCGGCGTCGAGGTAGAGGCGCGGCCAGGTGGCGGCCGCGGCGTCGCCCGCGTTGAGGGCCGCGGTCTTGGACGCCTCGGCGATCTCGACCACGGTGACGCCGGCGAAGCTCCGCGCGATCTCGGCGGTGCGGTCGCTGCAGGCGTTGCAGACCACGATCACCTCGAGGGCGCCGCTCGCGGCGGCGGCGGCGAGCGGCGCCAGGGTGCGGGCGATCACCGACTCCTCGTCGTGCGCGGGGACGACGACCGAGCCGCTGGGATGCGTCGGGGTGAGCGGCCGGGCCGGCGCGCCGGAGGGGAGCGAGGCCAGCCGGGCGCCGACGGCGAGCGCGAGGGCCGCGTGCCGGTGCGCGCGGCCGCGGTCGCCGGGGAGGAGGCTGCGGGCCGACTCCGCCGCCAGCACGACGAGGCGGAAGGTGCTCGAGTAGAGCGTGCCGTGGAACTTCTGCACGTAGCGCACCCGGTTGACGGCGAGCAGCGCCGCGAGCGCGCTGGACGAGCCGGAGCCGCCGCCGTCGTGCACGACCTGCGCGGCAGGCTCGAACCACACCTCGACGCCGAGCTCGCGGGCCCGGCGGAAGTAGTCCGTCTCCTCGGAGTAGAGGAAGAACCGCTCGTCCCAGTCGCCCAGGCGCGCCGCGACCAGGGCGTCGATCAGCATCGCGGCGCCCGTCGCCCAGTCGATCCGGTGGGCGTGCCGGTAGCTCTCCGGATCGCTGTCGGTCTCGCTGGAGAAGGCGGGGCGGTCGAGCATCCGGTCGCCCAGCAGCGCGTCGCCCAGGGCGCGCAGCCGGGTCGGCTCGCGGCGCAGCGAGCGCGACGGGGCACCCTCGGCGTCGCGCAGGAGCGGCACGACGATGCCGGCCGAGGAGGAGTCCCTCCGCTCGAGCAGCGCCGAGACGGCGCCGGGCAGCACGACCAGGTCGGGGTTGAGCACGAGCAGCGCGCCGGCGTCGCCCGCGTGCCGCCGGGCGATGTTGACGGCGGCGGCGTAGCCGACGTTGGCGCCCGCGTCGACGGCGACGACGTCGGGGTGCGCGGCGGCGAGGGCGAGCGAGCCGTCGTCGGAGGCGTTGTCGACCACGACCACGCGCAGCCGGACACCGGCGGCGGCCTCCGCGCGCAAGCTGGTCAGCAGTCGCTCCAGCGTCGCGGCCGAGCGGTAGCTGACGACGAGGGCGGCCACGTCGGCGTGCTCGCCGGGGCCGGCGAAGCCACCGCGCGCGCCGGGCTCGATCGTGGGCAGCACGGTGAGGTGCGGGGTGCTCCGGAGGCCGGGGCCGCGCTGCGGGGCGGTCGAGCTGTGCAGGCGGAGTCGACCGTAGGCGAGCGGACCCTCGACGAGGTAGCGGCGGGCGAGGCGGCGCGGCTCGAGCGCGAGGCGCCACAGCCACTCCACCCCGCGGTCGGCGACCCACTGCGGCGCCCGGCGGACGGAGCCGCCGAGGAAGTCGACGGCCGCGCCGAAGGCCAGCAGCACGTGCGCGCCGGTGCGGGGGCCGTGCTCGTCGATCCAGAGCTCCTGGCGGGGCTTGCCGAGTCCGACGATGAGCAGATCGACCCGCGCGCCGCGGATCGACTCGACGAGCGCCGCGTTGGCGGCGGGGTCGGCGAGCTCCTCGCGGGAGGGCGACCAGAGACCGGCCATCACCAGGTCGGGGCGCTCCTCGGCCAGGCGCGCGCGCAGCCGGGACTGCGCGGCCGCGGAGCCGCCGAGGACGCCGACGCGGACGCCGTCGGTCGCGGCGCGGTCCAGCAGCGGGCCGATCAGGTCGCTGCCGGCCAGGCGCGGCCACGACTCGCCGGTCAGGCGCTCGGCCTGCTTGGCGATCGGGCTGCCGTCGATCAGGGAGAGCCACTCGACGGGGCGGGCCGGAGCGTCCGCGGGCGCGGCGGTCCACTCCGTCTCGCCCTCGGCCACCGGGACGAGGACGAGGGTCGGCGCCTCGGCGACCGGCAGGGCGCGGCGCTCGAGCACGTGCTGCCAGCGGCCGCCGTGGCCGAAGTGGTTCACGTGGTCGACGTTGACGGAGAGGACGCCGAGCGGTGCGTCGTGCGCGGCGGCGGCGCGGTCCGCGATGGTGCGGACCGCCTCCTCGTGCCGGGCGAGATCGACGGGGCTGCCGCCGAGGACGACCCGGCGGTGGGTGTCGAGGGTCATGAGTCAGCTCTCCGATCGAGCGGGGGCGAGGGTGGGGACGAGTGCGGGGGCGGATGCGGGGGCGGCGAGGGTGGTCCGGGCGAGCTCGTCGAGCACGACGCGCTCGACGACCTCCTGGGCGACGCCCCAGCCGTGCCGGACGCCGGCGGCGACCTCGCGGCCGGGGCGGGCGGCCGCGACCGCGCGGCCGAGCGCCTCCGCGATGCCCGCCGGGGTCGGCCGGGCCCAGCTGGCGCCGGGGTGCGGCAGGTCGGCACGGGCGTCGACGGCGTCGTTCACCACGGCGACGGCGCCGCAGGCGAGGAGCTCCTCCGCCACCAGCGAGATGTTGGTGAAGGAGAGCGCGATGCCGGCCGAGCAGCGGTTGTAGAGCGCGGCGAGCTCGCGCGGCGCGAGGGTGCCGTGCTCGATCACCGGCACGTCCCACGCTCCGGGTGCCGTGCCGTAGACGTGGATCGGCACCTCCGGATGCTCGGCGTGGAAGAGCGCGAGCGCCTTCCGGCCGAGGAGGTAGCCGCGGCGGTCGGCCGCGGGCTTGGCGTAGAAGACGACGCCCGAGCGCTCGCCCTCGGGGTTCTCGAGCGTGTAGGTCGCGGTGTCGCAGCCGAACGGGGCGGTCTCGCTCTCGACGCCGAGCGCGTCGAGGTGCGAGCGCACCATCTCGCCGAGGGCGATGGTGCGGAAGCCGAACCGGTAGCTGTCCTCCGCCAGGGCGGCGAGGGTGCCGCGAGGGTGGAAGAACGGCTCGTAGTCCTGCACGAAGTACAGCCGCGCCATCGGCGCCGTGCCGCGGGTGGCGAGCACGTGCGCCGTCTCCCAGGAGGTCGCGACCGCGGCGTCGACGCCGGTGACGCCGTCGTCGACGCTGCGGATGTCGACGTCGAGCCATGGCCAGCCGGCGCGGATGATCGCGGCGCGCGTCTCGAAGTCGGCGCCGTGCCGGTCGTAGAGGAACAGGGTGCAGCGGTGGCCGCGCTCGACCAGGCCCTGCACCATCCGGAACAGGGTGGTGTGGCCGCCTGAGCCGCGGTCCGGCGGCGTGCAGATCCAGCCGATCGCTGCGGGGCCCTCGGCGCGGGCCGGGGCGGCGGGCAGGTGGAGCAGGCCGGAGTCGGCGATGTCGCTGGGGAGCAGCGGCATGTCGAGCTCGCGGACGCCGACGCGGTCGCCGAGCGAGCGGACGGCGCGCTGCAGCAGATCGCGGCCGCCGGTGGTGCGCAGGCGCCGGACGAGTTCGCCGGGGACGCGGGAGGCGCGCATCAGAAGCTCCCCTCGCGGTGCCAGCGGCGCCAGGACCGGTCGGTGCGCAGGCGCCGCAGCACGCGCTCCGCGAGGAAGCGCGGGGCGAACCGGTCGCTCGGCGCGCTCAGCAGGCGGGACTGCAGGCGCTCCCACTCGGGCAGCCGGGCCGCGTCGCGGTAGACCGCGTGCGCGAAGCCGAGGTGCGCCTCGAGCTCGGTCGTCTCGGAGCCGCCGCTGTCGAAGCGCTGGGCACCCTTCACGAGGGCGTCGCGGGCGAGAGCGCGGCGGGCGAGGTGCTCGAGCTCGGCGCGCCGCTCGAGCGGTCCGCCGGGATCGGCGAAGAAGGTCTCGAAGGCGAGCAGGCGCTCGCGGAGGTCGTGCAGCGGGGTCACGGTGTCCGAGCGGCTGCCGGCGTGCTCGCGGTGCCACGCCTGGTCGACGCCCTGGATGTAGGCGACGTCGGACGCGGCGGAGAGGCGCAGCCAGAGCTCCATGTCGTAGGTGTGCGGCAGCGGCCGGGGCCAGCCGACCCGGTCGAGGACGGAGCGGCGCACGAGCACCTCGGGCGAGGTGATCACGTTGAGCCCGGTGCGGCAGCGCTCGTGCAGCCAGTCACCGCCGGACCAGAGCAGCCAGGAGGTCGGCGTGGTCCGGGCCACGGGCAGCACGCTGCCGTCGGGGAAGTGCACGGGGTGGCCGTAGACCAGTCCCACCGAGGGGTGCGCGCGCGCGACGGCGACCGCGCGAGCCAGAGCGCCCGGCGCGATCACGTCGTCGGCGTCGAGGTACCAGGAGAACTCGCCGGTCGCGACGGCGAGCGCGGCGAGCACGCTGCCGACGGGCCCGAGGTTCCGCGGGTTCGCCAGCACCAGCACGCGGTCGTCGCCGGCGGCGATGGCGCGCGCGACCGCGAGCGAGTCGTCGGTGGAGCGGTCGTCGACGATCACCAGCTGCACGCGGACGCCCGTCTGGCCGAGGGCGCTCGCCGCGGCCGCAGGCAGGAACTGCGCGTAGTCGTGCAGCGGAATGAGGACCGAGACGGTGGCGTCGGAGGTGTCGACGTCCTCGACCGGCACCGTGCGACCGCGTCGAGTCTCCGCGGCGACGGCGGTCGTCACGACAGCACCCCCGCCGGGCTCGGGGCGGCGGAGGTCGTGCTCCGCAGCACGGCGATCAGCGACTCCGCCACGTACTCCTGCTGAGCCGCGGTGATCCCCGGGAACAGCGGCAGGGTCAGCAGCTGACCGGCGAACGCCTCGGCGCGCGGCAGCGAGCGCGGGCGGCCGGAGGCGGGGAGGAACGGAGCCAGCAGGTGCACCGGCGTCGGGTAGTGCACGCCCGTCGCGACGCCCGCCCCCGCGAGCGCGGTGCGCAGCCGCTCCCGCTCCGGCGTGCGCACGACGTAGAGGTGGTGCACGTGCTCGTTGCCCGGTGCGGTGCGGGGGAGGACGAGCCCGTCCACGCCGTCGAGCAGCTCGCCGTAGCGCGCGGCGGCGTCGCGGCGCTGCTGGTTCCACTCGTCGAGGTGCGCGAGCTTCGCGCTCAGCACGACCGCCTGCAGCGAGTCGAGCCGCGAGTTGGTGCCGACGACGTCGTGCCGGTAGGCGCTGAGACCGCCGTGGTTGCCCAGCCGGCGGACGGCCGCGGCGAGCTCGTCGTCGTCGGTCATCACTCCGCCCGCGTCGCCGTAGGCGCCGAGGTTCTTGCCCGGGTAGAAGCTGGTGCCGGCGATGGCGCCGAGCGAGCCCGCGCGGGCGCCGAAGCGCCGGGCGCCCTGCGCCTGGGCGGCGTCCTCGACGATCCGCACGCCGTCGCCGAGCGCCGCCGCCAGCTGCTCGACGGGAGCGCACTGCCCGTAGAGGTGCACGGCCATCACGGCGCGGGTGCGCGGGGTGCGCGCCTGGGCCGCGGAGTCGACGTCGATCAGGTAGTCGTCGTCGCAGTCGACGAACACCGGCCGCGCACCGGCGCGGACGACGGCCTCGGCGGTCGCCACGAAGGTGTTCGCGGGCACGAGCACCTCGTCGCCGGGCGCGAGGTCGAGGGCCAGGAGGGCGAGCTCGAGCGCGTCCGTCCCGTTGCCCACGCCGATCGTGTGGCGCACGTCGCAGTAGGCCGCGAACTCCTCCTCGAAGCGGGACACGTCCGGCCCGCGGACGAACGACGAGTCCGCGAGCACGCGGTCGAAGCCCTCCCGGATCACGTCGGCGACGACGAGGTGCTGGAGGTGCAGATCGGCGAGCGGGACGATCGGCTCGGTGGTCATGAGGCGTTCCTTCGGTCGGAGGTGAGCTCGCGGACCCGGCGCAGCAGCCAGGTCCGCAGGAGGAGGAGGTAGAGCAGGCCGCCGGTCGCGCCGCCCAGGAGCAGGGCGAGCCAGTCGGCATCCAGGCCGACGGCCGCGAGGCCGAGCGGGACGAGCAGCGCGGCACCGGCGGCGGCCGCCGCGGCGAGCGCCGGCGGCAGCAGGGAGCGGCCGACGGCGCGCAGGTCGACGTCGATCGAGCGCAGCAGCCAGGCGAAGACGGGACCGACCACGAGCGCGGCCACCCCGATCTGCGCCCAGGCCGCGCCGACGAAGCCGCCGCCGAGCACCGCGGGCACGAGCGCGAGCGTCAGCGCCGCGAACCAGACGCCCTGCACGATCGCGACGCGACCGGAGCCGCCCTTCGCGAGCGCCGCCGAGCTGAAGAGATCGGCCACCACCCGCAGCGCGCCGACGACGCCGAGCAGCCCCAGTGCCGCCGCGGCGGGAGCCCAGCGCTCGCCGTAGACGACGTGCACCAGCGGCGCGGCCAGGGCGGCGAGCAGTGCGCCGAGCGGAGCGGCGAGCGCCCAGGTCAGCCCGGTCGCCGCGGCGACGGGCAGCGGGCGGCCGTCCTCGTGCGCTCGGGAGAACGCGGGCAGCGCGACCGAGCGGACGACCTGTCCCACCGCGGTCATCGGCCAGGTCGAGATGTTGAAGGCGAGGACGTAGTAGCCCAGCGCGACCGGGTCGATCAGCCCGGCGATCACCACCTTGTCGGTGCCGAGCACGCCCCACGAGATCAGGTTCGCGATCGCCACCGGCAGGCCGAAGCGCAGCGCGGAGGGGGCGATCGAGCGGTCCCAGCCGAGGCGGGGCCGCTCGCGGGCCGCGACGAAGAGCAGCACCATCGTGCAGGTCTGCGCGACGACGCGGCCGACGGCGAGCGCCAGCACCCCGGTCCCGGCGGCGAGCAGCGCGAGGGTGATCGCGGTCGAGACGACGAAGTCGACGGCGGCGATCACGAAGAGCGGCCGCTGGGCGAAGCGGCGCTGCAGCGCGGCGTAGGGGACCACTCCGGCCCCGGCCAGCGGCAGGGTGATCGCGAGGACCGCCAGCACGCCGGCCGTCTCGGGCGAGCCCGTCGCCGCGGCGATCATCGGCGCCGAGGCCGCCATCGCCGCGCCGAGAGTCCCGCCGAGCACCAGGCCGAGCACGGCCACGGTCGGCGCGCGCCGCTCGGGCTCGCTCGAGCGGATCAGATCGGTGCTGAGACCGAAGTCGGACAGCGCCATCAGCACCGACTGCACGGTGAGCGCGAGCGCGTAGACGCCGAACGCCTCGGGAGCGAGCAGCCGGGCCAGCACGACGCCCAGGGCCAGGCTGCCGAGCCGGAGCGCGATCGTGCTGAGCGCGCTCCAGCCCAGCGCCGAGGCGATCCGACTCGAGCCCGCCGCGACGGGCGGGGTCTGCACGGCGGTCACGAGAGCGGCCTCCGCGCGCGCTCGCCGGCGCGGACGAAGCGCCGCCACTCGGCCGTGTCGACGACCGCCGGCCAGCACTCGGCGGCGATCGAGGCGAAGCGGGCACCCTCCGCCTGGTCCTCCGGGCGGGCGGAGGCGCGACTGCGCAGCGCCCAGCCCATCGCCTCCTGGGCGAGAGCGCGCCCGGCGTTCGCGCGCCGATCGCCGCCCTGCGCCCGCCGGCCGGAGGAGTCGTGCCCGGCACTGGTGAAGAAGTGCTCGATCGTCCCGCGGCGTTCGCGCAGCTCCGCCAGCGGATCGGTGCTCGGCTGCGGGTGGCAGCGCGTCTGGACGGCCCCGTTGACGCGCCCGATCCCGCCGAGCGCCGCGAGCCGCAGCCCGTAGTCGAGGTCGGCGGTGCGGGGGAGGTCCTCCGCGTAGCCGCCGAGCGCGTCGGCGATCGAGCGGCGGACCAGGGCGGCGTGGTCGACCAGCTGGTCGGAGCCGTTCCGGCTGATGCGCTCGATCCAGTCGGCGCCGCTCCAGAGCGTCCAGTCGAGGCGTCCGGACGGCGCGGCGGCGGGCCGCACCGAGATCTCGGCGTCGCCGTGCACGGCGCCCACCCACGGGTGCGCGGCCAGCAGCGCCGCTGCCCGCTCGAGGGCCCCGGCGGTGAGCGCGTCGGTGCTCGGCAGCACCAGCACGGACTCGCCGCGCACGACGGCGAGGCCCGCGTTCCGCGCGGCGAGGGTCCCGGTCCCGGGACGAGGGACGAGCACGCGCACCCGCTCGTCCGCGATGCCGACCGCCGCGTCCGTCACGACGACCACGTCCAGCCGGACGCCGCGCTGAGCCAGCACGCTCGCCAGCGCCGCCGTCGGCGAGGCGCCGTCGACGGCGGCGATCACGACGGAGACGAGGGGCGCGGGCCCCGCGAGAGGGAGCGCCGGCGAGCGGTGCCCGCGGACGGCGCTCATGCGGACGCCCCCTCGAGGGTGCTGTCCGCGCGGCGGACGGCGACCGGCTCGATCCGCGGACCGGCGGGGACGCCGAGCCAGGTCTCGCCGGCCGGCTGATCGCGCAGCAGCACCGCGCCCATGCCGAGCGTCGCCCGGCGGCCGATCCGCGAGCGCTCGCGGACGGAGGCGCCCATGCCCAGGTACGCCTCCTCGCCCACCCGCACTCCGCCGCCGAGGGTGACCCCGGCGCAGAGGGTGGCGAACGAGCCGATGCGGTCGCCGTGGGTGAGGGTGACGTTGGGCATCGCCACCACGTGCCGGCCGATCGCGACATCGGCGGTCAGCACGACGCCGGCGAGCAGGATGCTCCCCGCGCCGATCCGGCAGTCGTCCGGCACGTGGATGGCGGGGTGCACGAGCCGCGCGTAGCGGTGGTCGTGCACGCCGAGCGCACGGAGGCGGTCGACGATCCGCGCCCGGCCGCTGCCGTGGCCGACGCAGACGGCGATCTCGGCGCGGGGGTGCTCGGCGATCGCGTCGAGGCCGCCGATCACGGGGACTCCCGAGATCTCGGTGCCCCAGCGCGCGGCGCCGTCGTCGACGACGCCGATGACGCGATGGCTGCCGCTCACGGAGAGGAGGGCGAGGGTCTCCCGCGCCAGTCCGCTCGCGCCCACCAGGATCAGCTCACGCACGGAGGACCGCCGTCTCGTGCTCGCGAGCCAGGCGCGACGGGGCCAGAACGGCCTCGATCACCCGGTCCTGGTCCTGCTCGGTGAGGGCGTGGAACAGCGGCAGGATCAGCGTCCGGTCGGTGAGGCGCTCGGTGACGGGCAGGCGGTCGGCGTTCGGGTGGTCGCGGTACGGCGGCTGGCGGTGGGCCGCCATGATGCCGCGGCGGGCCGAGACGTCGCGCGAGGCGAGCTCGGCCATCAGGCCGTCGCGCTCGAGCGGGTAGTCGTCGCCGACCTCGATCCAGAAAGACTGGAAGTTGCTCGTGCCGTGCTCCGGGTCCGTCACCGTGCGCAGGCCCGGGACGTCGGCGAAAGCCGCCGCGTAGCGGGCCGCGAGCGCCCGGCGGCGCTCGATCAGGGCCGGCAGCCGGCCGAGCTGCACGAGGCCGAGGGCCGCCTGCAGATCGGTCATCCGGAAGTTGAAGCCGACCTCGTCGTAGTGCTCCGGCGCCGCGAGCACGCTGCCGTGCCGGTCCGCCGCGGAGACGGACATCGAGTGCTCGCGCAGGCGGCGGGCGCGGGCCGCGAGGTCCGCGTCGTCCGTCGTGAGCATCCCGCCCTCACCGGTCGTGAGGAGCTTCCGCGGGTGGAACGACCAGGCCGTCAGCGCCGCGCCGGCCCCGACGGAGCGACCGTGGTACCGCGAGCCGGCGCCGCAGGCCGCGTCCTCGAGCACGAGGACGCCGAGCGGGTCGCAGAGCGCGCGGATCGGCTCGAGGTCGACGGGCACGCCGCCCTGATCGACCGCGATCACCGCGCGGGTGGCCGGGGTCAGCGCCGCGGCGATCGTCTCCGCGGTGACGTTGCCCGTGACCGGGTCGACGTCGGCGAAGACGGGCCGGCCGCCGGCGTGCACGACCGCGTTGGCGGTCGCGATGAAGGAGAAGGAGGGGACCACGACGTCGTCCCCGGCCGCGACGCCGCCGACCACGAGCCCGAGGTGCAGGGCCGTGGTGCAGCTGGACAGCGCGACCGCGTGGCCGACGCCCATCGCCTCGGCGAAGGCGGCCTCGAAGCGCGCGACCCGCGGGCCCTGCGCGATCCAGCCGGAGGCGATCACCTCGGCGAGCGCGTCGCTCTCCTCGGTGCCCAGCCAGGGGCGCATCACGTCGATGCGGCCGGTGCTCGCGGGCGCGGTGCTCGCCGCGCTCATCGGGTCGCTCCGCTCAGGACGGGGGCGTCCATCCGCTCGGCGCGCCACCACTCGACCAGCGAGCGCAGACCGCTCTCCAGGTCGTACGCGGTGACGAAGCCCAGCTCGTCGCGTGCCGCCCGGGTGTCGGCCAGGCGCCGGGTGACGCCGTTCACCGAGCGCGCCGGCGCGAAGTCGACGTCGAGGTCGGACTCCATGACGTGCAGCAGCGTGCGGGCGAGCTCCAGCAGGCTGGTCTCGACCCCCGTGCCGATGTTGAACGCGCCGTCGCGGCCCGCCGTCGCCGCGACCACGTTGGCCCGCGCGACGTCGTCCACGTGCACGAAGTCCATCGTCTGCGCGCCGTCGCCCAGGATCAGCGGCGGGACGCCCGCCTCGATCCGCTCCATCCAGCGCACGAGCACCTCGGTGTAGAGGCCGTGCACGTCCATCCGCGGTCCGTAGACGTTGAAGTAGCGCAGCGCCGTCGAGCGCAGCCCGTTCATCGCGCCGAAGCTGGTGAGCATGCCCTCCGAGAAGGCCTTCGCCGCGCCGTAGATCGTGTCGTTGGCGTAGGGGTTGTTGCTCTCGGGAGTCGGGAACTGCGTCGCGAGTCCGTAGACGGAGGCGCTGGACGCGGCCACCACCCGGCCCACGCCGTGCGCCGCCGCCGCCTCGAAGACGGTGAAGGAGCCCTGCGCGAGGACGTCGAAAGCGAGGCGCGGGTCCTCCGCGCACTGCGTGATGCGGATCGCCGCCTGGTGGAAGACGACGTCCTTGCCGCGGACGACCGAGTCGACCGTCAAGCGGTCGCGGATGTCGCCCTCGATCAGCCGGACACGGCTGTCCTGGAGCGCGTGCTCGAGGTTCTGCCGGCGCCCTCGGACGAGGTTGTCGAGGACGTCGACCCGGCCGACGCCGGTGTCGAGGAGGCGGTCGACGATCGTCGAGCCGATGGTGCCGGCACCGCCGGTCACCAGGACCTCGGCGCCCTCGAGCGAGACGGGGGAGGGGGTCAGCTCAGCCACGACGCCTCCTCCAGGCGGACCGCGGGAGCGGTGGTGCGGCTGACCTGGCCGGCGTCGAGCAGCCGGTCGCTGACCTGCTCCAGGACGCTGAGGACGCGCAGGGCGGCGCGGCCGTCGGTGCGGGGCGCGCGGCGCTCCGAGATCGAGGTCGCGAACTCCGTGACCATGTCGGCGAGCGGCTCGCGCTCGGGCAGAGCGGGCGACCAGGTGTCGCCGAGGCGGTAGGAGATCGCCGCGTCGTGGCGGGAGGTCCCGCCGCGGAGCGAGGTGCCGAGGTCGACGCCGCGGTCGAAGACGCTGAGGCGCTGCTGCGGGTTCACGTCGTCCCAGACCAGCGTGCGCCGCGAGCCGCCGATCACCATCCGGCGGATCTTGGTCGGGCTGAGCCAGTTCACGTGCACGTTGGCGATCGCGCCCTGGCCGAGCGGGACGGTCAGGTAGCCGACGCAGGCGCGGCCGGAGCCGAGCGGGTCGGAGCCCTGGGCGGCGACGTTCCCGGGGCGCAGGCCGCCGGGGATGATGAAGTCGAGGATCGACAGGTCGTGCGGGGCGAGGTCCCAGAACACGTCGACGTCGGGCTGGATCAGCCCGAGGTTGATCCGCACCGCGTCGACGAAGAGCACGTCGCCGAGCGAGCCGGCGGCGATCAGCTCCTTCATCTTCAGCACGGCCGGCGTGTAGCAGTAGGTGTGGTCGGCCATCAGCACGACGCCCGCGCGCTCGGCGGCGTTCACCATGTCGATCCCGAGCACGCTCGAGTCGGCGAGCGGCTTCTCGACGAGCACGTGCAGCCCCGCGGCGATCGCCGCCATGGCGATGGCGTGGTGGGTCCGCGCCGGCGTCGCGATGGCGATCGCGTCGAGCCCGGGCAGGTCGAGGACGTCCGAGAGCGAGCGCAGCACCGGGACGGAGCCGTTGGCGCGGGCGACGGCCTCCGCGCGGACCGGGTCGAGGTCGCAGATCGCGACCAGGTCCCAGTCGGCGCTGGCGGAGAAGTTCCGGGCGAGGTTCGGGCCCCAGTAGCCGGCGCCGACGAGCGCGACGCGGAGCCTCCGGGAGGGGATGGTGGTGGTCATGGCGGGTTCCTTCGGGTGAGGAGGGCGGCATGCGGGCACGCCGGGGGGACCGGGCTCTCCGACCAGGGAGGAGGAGCGCACGGACGGTGGGGGACGGCGAAGCGGAGCGCGCCGAGGGAGGGGGACGGCACGTCAGGGCGCGCCGGGGGAGGGGACGGCGTGGAGAGCGCCGGAAGGGGGGAGAGAGGAAGGAGGGGAGCGGCGGTGCGTCAGTACGCGCCGACCGGGCGCAGCATCACGCGCAGCGTCCGCCAGAGGATGAGCAGGTCGCCGGCCAGCGACCAGTTCTCGACGTAGTAGAGGTCGAGGCGGATCCCGTCCTCCCAGTCGAGCTCGGAGCGGCCGCCGGTCTGCCAGAGCCCGGTGATGCCGGGCTTGATGTAGAGGCGGCGGTTCACGACGTCGTCGTAGCGCTCCACCTCGCTCAGCAGCGGCGGGCGCGGCCCGACCAGGCTCATGCTGCCGCGCAGCACGTTCCAGAACTGCGGCAGCTCGTCCAGCGAGTACCGCCGCAGCACGCGGCCGAGCGGTGTCACCCGCGGGTCGTCGCGCAGCTTGAACAGCAGTCCGGAGCCCTCGTTCGCCGCGCTGAGCTCCGCCAGCCGCGATTCCGCATCGATGCTCATCGAGCGGAACTTCAGCATGGTGAACAGCTGCCCGGCGCGGCCGACCCGCTGCTGCCGGAACAGCGCCGGCCCGGTGCTGTCGCGCCGGATCATCACCGCGAGCACGGCGAGGAGCGGCGAGAGCGCCACGAGCGCGAGAGCGGAGACCGTCACGTCGAGCACCCGCTTGAGCGCGTGGCGCGGTCCGGAGTAGCGCGGCGGCTCGACCCGCATCAGCGGGAGCCCGTCCACCGGTCGCCAGTGGATCCGCGGGCCGGCGACGCTGCTGAGCCCCGGTGCGAGCACCAGCTCGACCGCGAAGGGCTCGAGCGCCCAGCAGAGCCGGCGGAGGTAGGCGTCGCCGCCGTCCACCTGCCCGGCGACGACGACCGCGTCGGCGCGCTGCTCGACGACCGCCTGGGCGATCGCGTCGATCGCCCCGACGACCGGGATCGAGCGGCCGCGGACGGTGATCGAGCGCCGCGGGTCGGCGCTGCCCCGCTCGGAGCCGTCGGTCGAGAGCGCGACGCCCACGACGTCGTACTCGACGCGTCCGCGCCGGCGGTCGATCTGCGTGACGATGTGCGTCACGTCGGGGACGCCGCCGACGACGATCACCCGCGAGAGGGCGCGACCGGCGCGGCGCTCTCGGGCGAGGTGCCCGCGGCTGAGGGCGTGCGCCGCCAGCATCCCGCCGAGTCCGACGGGGAGGGCGATCAGCACCAGCACCCTGGGCAGATCGACGTGGGTGAGGACGGAGGCGACCGAGGCGAGCCCGAAGGTCGCGACCGTCGCCGACAGCAGGCGGCGGAACTCGTCCGCTCCCGCTCCGATGCGGTGCGCGAGGCGCCGCTGGGCGAGCAGGACGGAGCAGACCCAGAGCGCGGCCAGCACGGCGGCGACGACGAGGTCGGCGGGTCGCGACTCGGTGGCCGAGCGCAGGCCTGCGGCGAGCGCGACGGCACCGAGCACGACGAGGACGTCCGCGGCCAGGACCCTGCGCGAGAAGCGGCGTCGCCAGCTCGAGGCCTCGGCCGGCGGGGCCGGGACGAGGACGAGGGCGCGCGGATCACGCTGGAGGGACCGGGCCGCGGCGGAGACGGCGGTCACCAGCGTCTCCTGCTCTCACCACCGCTCGTATGCCGGGTCGCCGGGGGGCGGCGACAGCGGATCGAGGAGGGATGGAGCCGTGAGGGCGCGCCGGAAAGAGCGCGCACCAGTGGTGCATACAAAGGGATCAACCTGCATTTCGGGTTTACAGGGGAAGGGGGTACTGCAGGGCGGGCTCGGAGGCGAGCGCGGTTTCGGGGCCGCACTGCATCGTCGCCACATCGGCACCGCTGTGATCGTCGTGCTCCCAGGATGAGCAGGGCGATCGAGGCGGCGCTTCGCGTCGGGGCGGCGGTGCACGACAGGGTTCGTGCGGTCGCCGGTCCCGGTGGTCGGGTGGTTCTCAGCCGAACATAGCGGGAGAAGCAACCCGGTGCGTGGCCCCAGTAAGGGTGTCGCTGCACCGGTGAGATCCTCGACCCGCTGCTCAGCTCCCTCGAAGGCACTCCTAGAATCGTTGCGGTGTCGAGTGCGCGATCGGGTCGCGCCTCGGCGTCACGGGAGCACCGGCGCCCCCGATCGCCAGGAATCGAGACGGAGCGCCGGGGTCCCCGCGCGGTCCGGGAGGTCACCTCCCGGGCCGCGTCGCCGCGCTGAGACGGTCGCGCCGACGGCTAAAGTCGAGGGGTCGTCCCAGCCCCAGAGGAGCACCCGCGCGTGTCGAACGAATCGTCGAACGTCCCCGAATCGTCCGGTCCCGCCGCCGGCGCCACCGTCGTCGCCGAGGCCGGCACGGGCTTCACGCACTTCAGCGATCGAGCGGTCGTGGCGATCCGCGTCAACGGCGAGCTCAAGGACCTGGCCGCCGACGTCGTCCCCGGCGACAGCATCGAGCCGGTCCTGATCTCCTCGCCCGACGGCCTGAGCATCCTCCGCCACTCGGCGGCGCACGTGCTCGCGCAGGCCGTCCAGCAGAGCAACCCCGACGCGAAGCTCGGCATCGGCCCGCCCGTCACCGACGGCTTCTACTACGACTTCGACGTGACCGAGCCCTTCACCCCGGAGGCGATGAAGGCGCTCGAGAAGGCGATGGACCGCATCGTCCGCCAGGGCCAGCGCTTCGTCCGCCGCGTCGTCACCGAGGACGAGGCGCGCGCCGAGCTCGCGGCCGAGCCGTACAAGCTCGAGCTGATCGGCCTCAAGGGCGCGGGCGCCGACGGCGAGTCGGTCGAGGTCGGCGGCCCGGAGCTGACCATCTACGACAACGTCGACCCGCGCACCGGCGAGACGGTCTGGAAGGACCTCTGCCGCGGTCCGCACCTCCCCAACACCCGGATGATCGGCAACGGCTACGCGCTGACCCGCAACGCCGCGGCCTACTGGCGCGGCTCGGAGAAGAACCCGCAGCTGCAGCGCGTCTACGGCACCGCCTGGCCGACCAAGGACGAGCTGCGCGCCCACCAGGCCCGCCTCGAGGAGGCCGCCCGCCGCGACCACCGCAAGCTCGGCCACGAGCTCGACCTCTTCTCGTTCCCGGACGAGATCGGCTCCGGCCTCGCGGTCTTCCACCCCAAGGGCGGCATCATTCGCTACGAGATCGAGCAGTACATGCGCGAGCAGCTGCTCGCGCACGACTACGAGCTCGTCTACACGCCGCACATCACCAAGGGCGACCTCTTCATGACCAGCGGCCACCTGCAGTGGTACGCGGAGGGCATGTTCCCGCCGATGCACCTCGACGAGCTGCAGGACGAGGACGGCACCGTCACCCGCCAGGGCCAGGACTACTACCTCAAGCCCATGAACTGCCCCTTCCACAACCTGATCTTCCGCTCGCGCGGGCGCAGCTACCGCGAGCTGCCGCTGCGCCTGGCCGAGTTCGGCACGGTCTACCGCTACGAGAAGAGCGGCACCCTGCAGGGCCTCACCCGCGTCCGCGGACTGACCCAGGACGACGCGCACATCTACGTGACGCAGGAGGACGTGTCGGCGGAGCTGACCCGCAACCTCGAGTTCGTGCTCCAGGTGCTGCGCGACTACGGCCTCGACGACTTCTACCTCGAGCTCTCCACCAACGAGGAGGGCAACCCGAAGTTCGTCGGCGACCCCGAGCAGTGGGAGTCGGCGATCGAGTCGCTGCGCGCCGTCGCCGTCGAGTCCGGCCTCGAGCTGGTCCCCGACCCGGGCGGAGCGGCGTTCTACGGTCCGAAGATCTCGGTCCAGGCCCGCGACGCCATCGGCCGCACCTGGCAGATGTCGACGATCCAGCTCGACTTCAACCAGCCCGAGCGCTTCGAGCTCGAGTACACCGCGTCCGACGGCTCGAAGAAGCGCCCGGTGATGATCCACCGGGCCCTCTTCGGCTCGATCGAGCGCTTCTTCGCGATCCTCACCGAGCACTACGCCGGTGCCTTCCCGGTCTGGCTCTCGCCGGTGCAGGTGGTCGGCATCCCGATCGCCGACGAGTACCTGCCCTACCTCGAGGACGTCGTCGGTCAGCTGAAGAAGGCCGGCGTCCGCGCCGAGATCGACTACTCCAGCGACCGGATGCAGAAGAAGATCCGCAACGCGACGCTGCAGAAGGTCCCGTTCCAGGTGATCGTCGGCGAGAAGGACCGCGACGCCGGAGCGGTCAGCTTCCGCTTCCGCGACGGCACCCAGGAGAACGGCATCCCCGTCGCCGACGCCGTCGCCCGGATCCGCGAGGCGATCGCGACCAAGGCGCAGGTCTAGGGATGGGCGACCCGATCGACGGCGCCGTCCCCGAGGGCGCGGAGTCCTCGGCGCACCTCGCCGGCGTGCCCGACGAGTTCCAGCGCCTGTGGACCCCGCACCGGATGGTCTACATCCAGAAGGGCCAGCCCGGCGACGACGACTGCCCGTTCTGCGTCGCGCCGACGCTGAGCGACGAGGAGGCGCTGATCGTCGCGCGCGGCGAGCACGCCTTCGTCCTGCTGAACCTCTTCCCGTACAACTCGGGCCACCTGCTGGTCTGCCCGTACCGGCACATCCCGCTGTACGACGAGGCCACTCCGGAGGAAGTGGCCGAGATCGGCGCGCTCACCCAGACCGCCATGCGGGTCATCCGCGAGGTCTCGAACAACGACGGCTTCAACCTCGGGATGAACCAGGGCGCCGTCGCGGGCGCCGGCATCGCCGCCCACCTGCACCAGCACGTGGTGCCGCGCTGGGCCACGGACGCCAACTTCTTCCCCATCATCGCCCGCACCAAGGCCCTGCCGCAGCTGCTCGGCGACGTCCGCACGAGCATCGCCGCGGCCTGGCCGCGCCCCTAGCCCGCCGCCGCGCCCCGCGCCTGCCGAGCAGCCGCGCCGCGGCCGCCCTCGCCGGCAGCCCTGCGGCCGCGCACCGTGCTGGTCGAGTAGCCCCGCAGGGGCGTCTCGAGACCCGCCCCGCCCGGCTTGTCCAGCGCCGATGTCGAGCAGCCCCGTCTCGTAGACTGGACGCTGCCGTCGGCGGAAGACGCCGCACAGAACAGGACTCGCGAACATGACCGACACCACCCCCACGTCCTCCTCCGCCTCGGAGCAGTTCGGCTCGAGCCGCGTCAAGCGCGGGCTCGCCGAGATGCTCAAGGGCGGCGTCATCATGGACGTCGTCAACGCGGAGCAGGCCCGCATCGCCGAGGACGCCGGAGCCGTCGCCGTGATGGCGCTCGAGCGCGTCCCCGCCGACATCCGCTCGCAGGGCGGCGTCGCGCGGATGAGCGACCCCGACCTGATCGACGGGATCGTCGCGGCCGTCTCCATCCCCGTGATGGCGAAGGCGCGCATCGGCCACTTCGTCGAGGCGCAGATCCTGCAGGAGCTCGGCGTCGACTACATCGACGAGTCCGAGGTCCTCTCGCCCGCCGACTACGTGAACCACATCGACAAGTGGAACTTCACCGTCCCCTTCGTCTGCGGCGCGACCAACCTCGGCGAGGCCCTGCGCCGCATCACCGAGGGCGCCGCGATGATCCGCTCGAAGGGCGAGGCCGGCACCGGCGACGTCTCCGAGGCCACCAAGCACATCCGCACGATCTCCTCCGAGGTCAACCGCCTGAAGTCGCTGACCAAGGACGAGCTGTACGTCGCCGCCAAGGAGCTGCAGGCGCCCTACGAGCTGGTCGCCGAGATCGCGCAGACCGGCAAGCTCCCGGTCGTGCTCTTCACCGCCGGCGGCGTCGCGACCCCGGCCGACGCCGCGCTGATGATGCAGCTCGGCGCCGACGGCGTGTTCGTCGGGTCCGGCGTCTTCAAGTCGGGCGAGCCCGCGAAGCGCGCCGCCGCGATCGTCAAGGCGACGACGTTCTTCGACGACGCCAAGGTCGTCGCGGAGGCGTCCCGCGGTCTCGGCGAGGCGATGGTCGGCATCAACGTCGCCGACGTGCCCGCGCCGCACCGCCTCTCCGAGCGTGGCTGGTAGCGAGAGCGCGCCGGTCGCAGGCGAGGGCGAGACGCGGGAGTCCCTGGAGGGTCTCCGCGTCGGCGTCCTCGCCCTGCAGGGCGACTTCCGCGAGCACGCGCACGTGCTGCGCGAGCTCGGCGCCGAGGTCGTCCTCGTGCGCCGCGCGTCCGAGCTCGCCTCCGTCGCGGGGCTCGTGATCCCCGGCGGCGAGTCCACGGTGATGGACAAGCTCTCGCGCCTGTTCGACCTCGCCGAGCCGGTGAAGGACGCGATCGCCGCGGGGCTGCCCGTCTACGGCACCTGTGCCGGGCTGATCATGCTGGCCGACCGCGTGCTCGACCGCATCGACGGCCAGAGCAGCTTCGGCGGCCTGGACGTGACCGTCCGCCGGAACGCGTTCGGCAACCAGCTCGACTCCTTCGAGACCGACCTCGACATCGACGGCATCGGCGACCCGCCGATGCACGCGGTCTTCATCCGCGCCCCCGTCGTGGAGGAGCTGGGGGAGCGGGCGCGCGCCCTCGCCACCCTGGCGGACGGCCGGGTCGTCGCCGTCGAGCAGGGCTCCCTGCTCGGCACCGCGTTCCACCCCGAGATCACCGGCGACTACCGCTTCCACGAGCTCTTCCTGCGGAAGGTCGCGGCCACCCGCTTCGGCGCGGCACAGTAGGGGCATGCCCGAACTCCCCGAAGTGCACGCGCTCGCGCGCGATCTCGACGAGCGCCTCGGCGGCCGCGTGCTCGAGCGCCTGGACGTCTTCGCGATCTCCGCGCTCAAGACCGTCGCGATCCCGCCGTCCTCCCTCGCGGGGGAGACGGTGCACGGGGTGAGCCGGCACGGGAAGTTCCTCGATCTCGCCGTGGGCGACGTGCACGTGCTGCTGCACCTGGCCCGCGCGGGCTGGGTGCGCTGGCGCCCCGAGCGGCCGACCGCGCCGGTGAAGCCGGGCCGCGGCCCGCTCGCCGCGCGTCTGATCCTCGACGACGGCTCCGGCTTCGACATCACCGAGGCCGGCACGAAGAAGAGCCTGGCGATCTCGATCGTGACGGACCCGCGGGACGTGCCCGGCGTCGAGCGGCTCGGGCCGGATCCGCTCGACCCGGAGTTCACCCGCGAGATCCTCGGCGCGATCCTGGCGACCGCCGGTCGCGCCCAGATCAAGGGGGTGCTGCGCGACCAGTCCCGCATCGCGGGGATCGGCAACGCCTACTCCGACGAGATCCTGCACGTCGCGAAGATGTCGCCGTTCAAGCCGGCCTCGCTCGCGCCCGACGAGCTGGACCGCCTGTACTCGGCGCTCCGCTACACCCTCGAGGAAGCTCTGGGGCGGGCCGAGGGGCTGCACGCGGCCGATCTCAAGCGCGAGAAGAAGCTCGGGATGCGCGTGCACGGCCGCACCGGCGAGGCTTGCCCGGTCTGCGGTGACACGATCCGCCAGGTGATCTACTCCGACTCGACGCTGCAGTACTGCCCGACCTGCCAGACCGGCGGGAAGCCGCTGGCCGACCGCGTCCTCTCCCGACTGCTCAAGTAGCGCACCACTCCGGCGGGGTCGGACGGACGGAGATCGCCGGCGCGCGGGTATCGCTGAGAGGACGTCTCCGGTGTCCACGGCGAGTCGACTGCGGGGCGGGACGTGGACATCGCCGGCGGGAACTGTGCCGACTGGCTCGGGACGCCTCCCGTCGAGCGGTCGGCGGGTGGCGCCCCGCGCTCGACTCGAACTCCAGGACGTCGTCGTACCCGTCTCGGCTGCGACAGGACGGGTGCGCGCGTCGTCTCAGTTCGGCACCCTCGCCGTCGAGGTCGTCGCTCCGAACTGGCTCGCGGCGCTCGGGTCGGGCCCCACGTAGACGGGACCGCGGGTGACGGTGGCCGTCGCGATGAATCGTCCTTTCGGCTCGGCAGTGAGGGAGGAGGTGTACGTGGCGCCGGCGAACGCGAGCGAGACGGTCTGGCCGCGGATCATGTACGTCCGGGCCACGGGGTAGGGACCGACAGGGATGATCAGGCGGGCGGCCCGGGGACCGATCACGACGAGTCGGCCGTCCCAGCGCGAGACGTCGTGGTCCGTCGTGATGTCCATCCAGGTCTCCTCCGCCAGCTGGACGACCGACCCGGGGGTCCCGATCATGTTGATGAAGCCCGTGACGCCGAAGGTGCCGACCCTCAACGAGGTGACCGTCACCCCGACGAAGGTCGAGGCCGTCACGGGAGCGGGAGACGCCGAGGCGCCGGGGGCCGCGACCGCGGCGGCGATCACCGGGGCCGTCCACGCGGCGGCGACCGCGGTCCGGCGAGCGATTCCCGGCGAGTCGGACGGGCGGGGACGGTCGCGCTGCGGGCGCTGCTGGTCTTCTGTCATCGTGGGTCCTCGTTCTCGTTGGCGTCGACCGGACTGCAGCGGAGGCCGCTGCGCCGCGGCTACTCTGCCTGCGCAGGGAGGCGAGTGATGAAGCTCTGGCGGGCGAAGTGCCGCCTGGCTCGATCCGCCGCCGCGCACGGCGACGGTCGATCGGCGTGGGCGCAGGCGAACCCGCCCGGCTGCGACAGAGGAGGTGGAGGCCCTGTCACGTCCCTGCCGTGCCACCTGTACGGATCACGCGAGGTGCTCCGGTCAGACGTCGATGGTGCGGGTGGCGGACGGCAGACCCCATCCGAGCGTGACCGAGGGGTCGGGGCCCGGCCAGACCGGTCATCGCACGATCGCGATGGTCGCGGAGAAGGTGCCCCTCGGGCTGTCGGTGAGGCGAGTGGTCGGGGGACTGCTCGGCAGCGAGACCCAAGCACGTCCGGAGCCGAGGGCGTAGCTGTAGTTGGCCGGGAAGGAGCCGGCGGGAACCAGGTAGCGCCCGATTCCGGGTCCCTCGGGGACGACTCCGGTCCCCCAGGACTCGACGTCGTGCTCGACCGTGATCCGGACCTCGACGTCCTCCGCGAGCACGATCTGCCCGGCGGCGGTCCGGTCCCCGTTCACGAAGACCCTGGTCTGGAAGCCGCGGGGGAGGATCCCCTGGAAGCTGACGCCGACGAAGGTGCCGACGCCGACCGGTGCGGGGGAGGCGGAGGCGCCGGGTGCGGCGACGGCGGCGGCGATCACCGGGGTCGACCAGGCGGCCGCGACCGCGGTGCGGCGCGCGATTCCCGGGGGCCGAGCCGAGCGGAGATCGTCGTCGTGGTGGAAGTCCTGCGTCATGGGGTGTCCTCGTCCTCGTTCGAACAGCGGGGGTGGCGCAGAGCGTTCCTGCGCCCGCATCACCCTTCCGACCCGAGGTTGGAAGACGGGAATTCCTGGCGGCGACGGTGCCGCCTGGCAGGATCCGCCGAGGAGCACGGTCTCGGTGGCGACTCCGACCGTCCGCCGACAGCCCTGTCGCGGACGACGGGGCCTCCGCGGTGGCCGGAGCGGCTCGTCAGGTCTCGACGGTGGCCTCGCCGAACCGCGCTCCGTAGCGGCCGACCGCCGACGGGTAGAGACCCGGGTAGACCGGGCCCCTCTCGACGGCCGCCCTCACCCGATGGCGGCCGGGGGGATCCTCCTGGAGGTACGAGACGTAGGAGCGGACGCCGGCGTCGGCGACGACCGTGCTCACCCCGTTGATCGTGTAGGAGGCCGTGCTCGGGTACGTTCCGGGAGGGACCACGATGTGGCTGGCCCGAGGACCGTCCGGCACGACCCACTCGGACCACCGCGCGACGTCCTGGTCGGTGGTGATGGTGAACCGGGCCTGCCGCCGCAGCACCACCGGCGACCCGACGCGCGCCCTGGCGTTCAGGAAGAGGACGACGTCGAAGCGGCCGACGGCGTCGGGCGGCGCGAGCACCTGGACCCCGACGAAGGTCCCGTCGACGGAGGTCGACGCCGCCGCTCCCGGGGCCGCGACGGCGGCGGCGATCACCGGGGTCGACCACGCGACGGCCAGGGCCGATCGGCGGAGGAGGTCCGGCGCCGGTGCGGGGCCGTGGCCGCGGTCGTCTCGGTCGTGCTTCTCCATCGTCATCGTGCGTCCTCGTTCTCGTCGTCCTGATCGGGAGGGAGGGAGGGCGCGGGTGCGTGCTCCGCTCCGCGCCCATCATCGAGGCGGTCCCCGCCTCTCCGGGCATTCCTGGCGGCGGCTGCCCACGGTGGCCGGATCCGTGCCGGAGCGGCCGCGCCCGGGCGCCTCGCCCGACGCGGGCGCGGCTCGGGCCGCCCCGTCCGGCGCTCGATTACACTGGACCAGCCATCAGCGGCGCCCGCGGGAGTCGCACGAATCGAGATTTCCGAGGGAGCACCGTGTCCGGGCATTCCAAGTGGGCCACGACCAAGCACCAGAAGGCGATCAAGGACTCGCGTCGCGCGAAGTCCTTCGCCAAGCTGATCAAGAACATCGAGGTGGCCGCCAAGATCGGCGGCGCCGACATGTCCGGCAACCCGACGCTCGTCGACGCCGTGCAGAAGGCGAAGAAGACCTCGGTCCCGAACGACAACATCGACCGCGCGATCAAGCGCGGTGCGGGCCTCACCGGCGAGGTCATCGACTACACGACGATCATGTACGAGGCCTACGGCCCGAATGGCATCGCGCTGCTCGTCGAGTGCCTCACCGACAACAAGAACCGCGCCGCCGCGGACGTCCGCACCGCGATGACCCGCAACGGCGGCACCATGGCCGACCCGGGCAGCGTCGCCTACAACTTCGCGCGCAAGGGCGTCATCACCGTCCCGCACGGCGGCGGCGTCACCGAGGACGACGTGCTCGGCGCGGTCCTCGACTTCGGCGTCGACGACGTCATCGACCACGGCGAGTCCTTCGAGGTCCGCACCGAGGCCGCCGAGCTGGTCCCGGCGCGCACGGCGCTGCAGGAGGCCGGCATCGACTACGACGCCGCCGACGTCGAGTTCGTCGCCTCGCTGCAGGTCGAGGCCGACGCCGAGACGGCGCGCAAGGTCTTCCGCCTCATCGACGCCCTCGAGGACTCGGACGACGTGCAGAACGTCTACACGAACCTCGACATCACGCCCGAGGTCCGGGCCGAGCTCGAGAACGACGAGGAGTGACCCGGTGACCCCGGCTCGTCCCCGGCGGGCGCGCTGATGCGCGTCCTCGGGATCGACCCGGGGCTCACCCGGTGCGGCGTGGGCATCGTCGACGTCGGCCGCGACCGCCGGGCGACGCTCGTGCACGTCAGCGTCCTGCGCACCCCTCCCGACGCGCCGCTCGAGCGCCGGCTGCTCGCCCTCGGCGACGGGATCGAGGCGCTGCTCGACGAGCACCGGCCCGATGCCGTCGCGATCGAGCGCGTCTTCGCCCAGAACAACGTGAGCACCGTGATGGGCATCGCCCAGATCAGCGGCGTCGCCCTGGTGGCCGCCGCCCGCCGCGACCTCGTCGTCGGCATGCACACGCCCAGCGAGGTGAAGGCCGCGGTCACCGGCTACGGAGCGGCCGACAAGCGCCAGGTCACCACGATGATCCAGCGGATCCTCCGGCTCGACGCCCCGCCGAAGCCGGCCGACGCGGCCGACGCCCTCGCCCTCGCCGTCTGCCACGCCTGGCGCGGACCGATGGCCGCGGGCCCCGCCGCCGCCGAGGGGGAGACCGCGGCGCAGCGCGCCTGGCGCGCCGCGGAGGCCTCCACTCGAACGCCTGTTCGAGCCTCTAGACTGACGCGGTGATCTCCTCCCTCCGCGGCACCGTCCTCTCCGCCCGCGGGAGCCTCGCCGTCGTCGACGTCCACGGCGTCGGCTACGCGGTCAACGTCACGCCGCAGCACGCCCTCGAGCTGCGGGTCGGCGACGAGACCGTGCTGACCACGACGCTGATCGTGCGCGAGGACTCGCTGACCCTCTACGGCTTCCCCGACGAGGAGCAGCTCGAGATCTTCGAGCTCCTGATCGGCGTCACCGGTGTCGGCCCCAAGTCCGCGCTCGGCGTCCTCGGCGCGGTCGAGCCCGAGCGCATCGCGCAGGCCGTCGCCGACGAGGACGACGCCGTCTTCCGCAAGGTCTCCGGCATCGGTCCCAAGACCGCGAAGCTCATCATCCTGTCGCTCGCGGGCAAGCTCGCCGTCCGCCCGCGCGCCGCCCGCGGCTCCGGTCCGGGCGCGACGGCCGCGCAGAGCGTCCTGTCGGCGCTCGTCGGCCTCGGCTGGCCCGAGCGGGTCGCCGCCGAGGTCGTCGACGAGATCCTGCTCGACGCCCAGGCGTCCGACGCGGCGAGCGTGCAGTCGCTGCTCCGGCTCGCGCTGGCCCGACTCGGTCCGGCGGCCCGCTCGTGAGCGGCGACGACGTGATGGGCCCGGAGGTCGCCTCCGAGGCCGAGATCGCCTTCGAGGGGGCGCTGCGCCCGAAGAACCTGGGCGAGTTCGTCGGCCAGCGCAAGGTCCGCGGTCAGCTCGAGCTGCTGCTCAAGGCGGCGGCGATGCAGGGCCGCACCCCCGACCACATCCTGCTGGCAGGCCCGCCCGGTCTGGGCAAGACCACCCTGGCGATGATCGTCGCGGAGGAGAGCTCCTCGCCGCTGCGGATGTCCAGCGGCCCCGCGATCCAGCACGCCGGCGACCTCGCGGCCGTCCTCTCCTCGCTGCTGCCGGGCGAGATCCTCTTCATCGACGAGATCCACCGGATGGCGCGCTCCGCCGAGGAGATGCTCTACCTCGCGATGGAGGACTTCCGGATCGACATCATGGTCGGCAAGGGCGCCGGCGCGACCTCCGTCCCCCTGGATCTCGCGCCGTTCACCCTCGTCGGAGCGACGACCCGCTCGGGTCTCCTGCCGAATCCGCTGCGCGACCGCTTCGGCTTCACCGCCCACCTCGAGTTCTACGCCGAGGACGAGCTGCGCCAGGTGCTCACCCGCGCCGCGCGCCTGCTCGACCTCGACATCGACGGCGAGGCGGTCGCCGAGATCGCCGGCCGCTGCCGGGGCACCCCGCGCATCGCGAACCGCCTGCTGCGCCGGGTCCGCGACTTCGCGCTCGTGCACGGAGGCCGCGCCGACGTGACCGCCGTGCGCGCGGCGCTCGATCTCTACGACGTGGACGAGCTCGGCCTCGACCGCCTCGACCGCGCCGTGATGGACATCGTCCTCACCCGCTTCGACGGCGGGCCGGTCGGCCTCAACACGCTCGCGGTCTCGGTCGGCGAGGAGGCGGAGACGGTCGAGGCGGTCGTCGAGCCGTTCCTCGTCCGGATAGGGCTGCTCACCCGCACGCCGCGAGGGCGCGTCGCGACGCCGGCCGCCTACCGGCATTTCGGCGTGGATCCGCGCGGGGGTGCGGCCGCGGTCTCCCAGCGGCCCCTGTTCGGAGATGACCTATAATCTTCAAGGCCCGACGGGCCGCTCGATCCGCCAGCGCCACCCCTTGTGCACACAGCACTCGGGCCCGCGGCGGGTCACCCTCAACTCCGGAAGGCTCACCCATGGATCCGACGATCATCCTGCTCGTCCTGCTTCTCGCCGTGATGATCATCTTCATGTTCCGCAACAACAAGAAGCGGCAGCGCGAGGCGGAGAAGATGAAGACCGGGCTCGTCCCCGGCGTCGAGCTGATGACCGGCTCCGGACTGTTCGGCACCGTCGTCTCGATCGACGACGACGAGAACAAGATCGTCATCGAGTCGACCCCCGGCACGCTCCTGACGATCCACCGCCAGGCCATCGCCCGCCTGATCGACCCGACCGAGAACGCCGTCGTCGCCGACGAGGACGGGACCGAGACCGTGGCGGCCGTCGAGTCGCCCGCGTTCGGCGAGCGCGACGCCGCGCACACGTCCGACCCGCTGGTCGACCCGGTCGAGCGCGACCGCAGGCCCGACGCGCAGTAGTCTCCAGGGCGGGCAGGGTGCATCGGCATCCCGCCCGCCCTTCCACGTCCGGGGTGCGCCCCGGAACGAAGACCGTCGATCGGACGACCGGCGCCACCCTCGGGGTCGGCGCCTGCGCGAGGATCGACGTCGACCGCAGAGCCAGCGTCGGCCGGAGAGCCGGCGCCGACCGAAGAAGAAGGTGAGCCCTGGGTGGCCGCATCAACCCCCGTCCGGAAGGCCAGGCGCTCGCTGAGCTGGCTCGGCGTCCTGATCCTCGCGCTCGTCGGCCTCAACGCCGCCGCCGTCGTCTTCGGAGGCGGCTCCTGGACGCCGAAGCTCGCGCTCGACCTCGAGGGCGGCACCCAGATCGTGCTGCAGCCCCAGCTCACGGACGGCGACACCGTCTCCTCCGAGCAGCTGACGCAGGCCGTCTCGATCATCCGCCAGCGGATCGACGCCTCGGGCGTCTCCGAGGCCGAGATCACGACCCAGGGCTCGAGCAACATCGTCGTCTCCATCCCGGGCACCCCTGACGACGAGACGCTGCAGCGCATCGAGGCCTCGGCGAAGCTCGACTTCCGCCCCGTCCTCGTGGCCAGCCAGGCGACGAACAGCTCGGTCGGCGGCGAGTCCACCTCGTCGCCCACGCCGACCCCGGTCGACCCCTCGCTCGCCACCGAGCCGACGGCCGCGCCGACCAGCGCCAGCGACCTCGCCTACGTCACGCCGGCGCTCGAGGCGCAGTACACGTCGTTCGACTGCGCGTTCCTGAACGACCAGGACCCGAACCTCGCGCCGCTCGATCAGCCTCTGATCACCTGCGACGACACGAACACCGTGAAGTACATCCTCGGCCCGGTCGAGATCACCGGCGAGGACATCTCCGACGCCTCGAACGGCCTGATGACGACGTCCTCCGGCGCCAGCACCGGCACCTGGGCCGTCAACCTCTCCTTCGACGACCAGGGCACCCAGGCCTTCGGCGACGTCACCTCCCGTCTCGTCGGCCTGCAGGGCGCGCAGAACCAGTTCGCGATCGTCCTCGACGGCCGCGTCATCTCGGCGCCGTCCACGAACGCCGCGATCACCGACGGCAACGCGCAGATCTCCGGCTCCTTCACCCAGGAGTCGTCGAAGACCCTCGCCGATCAGCTGAAGTACGGCGCACTGCCGATCGGCTTCCAGGTGCAGAGCTCGGACAGCATCTCCGCGACGCTCGGCTCCACCCAGCTCGCGAGCGGCCTGCTCGCGGGTCTGATCGGCCTCATCCTCGTCGTCGTCTACTCGGTCGCGCAGTACCGCGTGCTCGGCGCGGTGACCATCGCCTCGCTGATGGTGGCGGCGATCGTCACCTATCTCGTCGTGACGCTGCTCTCCTGGCGGGAGGGACTGCGCCTCTCGCTCGCGGGGGTCGCGGGTCTGATCGTGGCCATCGGCATCACGGCCGACTCGTTCATCGTCTACTTCGAGCGGATCCGCGACGAGCTGCGCGACGGCCGCGGGCTCGAGTCCTCGGTCGAGGCCGGCTGGCGGCGAGCGCTGCGCACGATCTTCGCCTCGGACATGGTGAACCTGCTCGCTGCCGTCGTCCTCTTCGCCCTCGCGGTCGGCAGCGTCCGCGGCTTCGCGCTCACGCTCGGCATCACGACGCTGATCGACCTCGTGGTGGTGATCCTCTTCACCCACCCGATGCTGCAGCTGCTGGCGACGACCAAGTTCTTCTCCGAGGGCCACAAGGCCTCCGGACTGGATCCGCGCGCACTCGGCGCGGTCTACCGCGGCCGCGCCGCGTTCCGGCCGCAGGACGCGGTCGTCGCGGGCAAGGGCGCCACGGGCAAGGGCTCCTCCGCCGCGCGCGAGGCGGCCCGCCGCCAGACCATCGCCGAGCGCAAGGCCGCCGAGGCGGCCGCCGCGCGCAGCTCCTCGAACGACTCGAACGGGAAGGACGCGTGATGGCCAGCTTCTCGCAGTTCGGAAACGACCTCTACACCGGCAAGCGCTCGGTCGACTTCGTCGGCCGCCGGCGCACCTGGTACCTCATCTCGATCGCGATCATCCTGCTCACCGTGCTCGGCACGGCGGCCCGCGGCGGCTTCAACTTCAGCATCGAGTTCACCGGCGGCTCGGAGTTCACGGTCACGTCACCGCAGAACCTCGACCAGACCGCCGCGACCGACGCCGTCACCTCGGTCTCGCCCGAGGCCGTTCCGCGCGTCTCGATCGTCGGCGACGACTCGATCCGCGTCCAGACCAGCCAGCTCTCGACCGACGAGTCGACGCAGGTCCGCAACGCGCTGTCCGAGGCCTACTCCGTCCCGACGGAGCAGGTCGCGTCGTCCTTCATCGGCGCCGCCTGGGGCTCGGACGTCACGCAGCAGGCCGTTCGCGGCCTGATCATCTTCGTGATCCTGGCGGCCCTGGCGATGTGGGCCTACTTCCGCACCTGGAAGATGTCGCTCGCCGCGATCGTCGCGCTGCTGCACGACCTCGTGATCGTGGCCGGCGTCTACGGGATCACCGGGACCGAGGTGTCGCCGGCGGCGGTGATCGGACTGCTGACGATCCTCGGCTACTCGCTCTACGACACGGTCGTGGTGTTCGACAAGATCCGCGAGAACACCGCGGAGGCGCTCGGCAGCACGACGAAGACGTTCTCCGAGACGGTCAACCTCGCCGAGAACCAGACGCTGGTGCGCTCGATCAACACCTCGATCGTCGCCGCCTTGCCGGTCGCGGCGATCCTCGTGATCGGCGCCTTCGTCCTCGGCGCCGGCACGCTGCGCGACATCTCGCTCGCGCTGCTGATCGGCATCATCGTCGGCACCTACTCGACGATCTTCGTCGCGGCCCCGCTCTACGCCCAGCTGCGCAGCGGTGAGGCCGAGATCGGCAAGCACGACAAGCGGGTCGTCTCCGCGCGCGAGCGCGCCGCGGCCCCGGCCGTGCAGGGCTGATCGTGGCCGACTACGCGCAGGTCAGCGCTGAGGACGCGATCGGACTCGTCGCGCGCGACGAGGTGTGGCTGCTCGACGTCCGCGAGCCGCACGAATGGGCGCTCGGGCACGCGCCTGCGGCGCACCACATCCCGATGGGCAGCATCGGCGAGCGGCAGGAGGAGCTCCCGCGCGATGCGGCGATCCTCGTCGTCTGCCACTCCGGCGTCCGCTCGGCCATGGTCGTCCAGGCGCTCGACGGCGCCGGCTACGAGACGGCGAACATCGACGCGGGGATGACCGCGTGGGCCGCCGCGGGCGGGGACGTCGTGGACGACGCGGGGCGGCCTGGCCGCATCGACTGAGCGCGGGCCTGTCCGCTCCCGGCGGACCGGTCACGGGTGCCCGCGCGACGGGCGATAATAAGGCGATGGAGATCTCCGCGTGAGCGACACCACGACCACGTCCTCGACCGCCGCCCTGCGCCGGCTGGTCCCGCGGATCTTCTCGCGCGCACAGCCCTCCGGCGCCGTCGACACCCTGGTGCGGACGGTGCGCACGCACCATCCCAAGAGCGACATCGCGCTGATCGAGCGGGCCTACTCCGTCGCCGAGCGGGCGCACGCGAATCAGAAGCGCCGCAGCGGCGAGCCGTACATCACGCACCCGCTGGCCGTCGCGCAGATCCTCGCCGATCTCGGCATCGGCTCGAAGACCATCGCCGCGGCCCTCCTGCACGACACCGTCGAGGACACCGACTACAAGCTCGACGAGCTCCGCGCCGACTTCGGCGACGAGGTCGCCATGCTCGTCGACGGCGTCACCAAGCTCGACAAGGTCAAGTACGGCGACAGCGCGCAGGCGGAGACGGTCCGCAAGATGATCGTCGCGATGTCCAAGGACATCCGCGTGCTGATCATCAAGCTGGCCGATCGTCTGCACAACGCGCGCACCTGGGGCTTCGTGCCCGCCGAGTCCGCGGCCCGCAAGGCGACCGAGACTCTCGAGATCTACGCGCCGCTGGCGAACCGCCTCGGCATCCAGGCGATCAAGTGGGAGCTCGAGGACCTGTCCTTCGCGGTGCTCTACCCGAAGATCTACAACGAGATCGAGAGCCTCGTGAAGGTGCGGACCCCGCAGCGCGAGGAGTTCGTCCAGAGCATCATCGACCTGATCGGCGAGGACCTGCGGGCGGGCAAGATCCGCGGCCGCGTCGTCGGCCGGCCGAAGCAGTACTACTCGATCTACCAGAAGATGGTGGTCCGCGGCCGCGACTTCGACGAGATCTACGACCTGGTCGGCATCCGCGTGCTCGTGAACTCCGTGCGCGACTGCTACGCCGTGCTGGGCTCGATCCATGCGCGCTGGAGTCCGATGCCCGGCCGCTTCAAGGACTACATCGCGACGCCGAAGTTCAACCTCTACCAGTCGCTGCACACGACCGTGATCGGGCCGAAGGGCCGCGCGGTCGAGATCCAGATCCGCACCAACGAGATGCACCAGCACGCGGAGTTCGGCATCGCGGCGCACTGGAAGTACAAGGAGCAGATGGCGACGGGCAAGGTCGCCTCCGGCTCGAACGACACCGACCTCGCCTGGCTCGCGCACCTCTCCGACTGGCAGTCCGAGACGACCGACCCGAACGAGTTCCTCGACTCCCTCCGCTTCGAGATCGGCGCGAAGGAGGTCTACGTCTTCACGCCCAAGGGGCGCGTCATCGGCCTGCCGACGGGTGCGACCCCGGTCGACTTCGCCTACGCCGTGCACACCGAGGTCGGCCATCGCACGATGGGCGCGAAGGTCAACGGGCGCCTCGTGCCACTCGAGTCCTCGCTGACCACCGGCGACGTCGTCGAGGTCTTCACCTCGAAGAACCCCGACTCCGGCCCGAGCCAGGACTGGCTCAACTTCGTGCAGAGCCCGCGGGCCCGCAACAAGATCCGCCAGTGGTTCACCAAGGAGCGCCGCGACGAGGCGATCGAGCAGGGCAAGGACTCCATCGCGCGGGCCATGCGCAAGCAGAACCTGCCGCTGCAGAAGCTGATGAGCCAGGACACCTTCACCGAGGTGGCCAGCCAGCTGCGCTACAACGACGTCGAGGCGCTCTACGCGGCCGTCGGCGAGGGGCACGTGTCGACCCAGTCGGTGCTCGAGAAGGTCGTCGCGACGATCCAGGGCGACCCGGAGTCGGACGAGCACGAGGTGACGCTGCCGCGCTCCCCGCGCCCGCGCAGCCGCAGCAGCGAGTCCGGGGTCCTGGTCAAGGGTGCGCCGGACATCCTGGTGAAGCTCGCGAAGTGCTGCACCCCGGTGCCGGGCGACCAGATCGTCGGCTTCGTCACCCGCGGCGCCGGCGTCTCGGTGCACCAGGCGAACTGCCACAACGTGCAGGAGCTGCTCAAGGAGCCCGAGCGGATCGTCGACGTCGAGTGGGCGCCGTCCTCCAAGAGCATCTTCCTGGTGCAGATCCAGGTGGAGGCGCTGGACCGATCGGGTCTGCTGAGCGACGTCACGCGGGTGCTCTCGGAGCACCACGTCAACATCCTGTCGGCCACCGTGTCGACCTCGAGCGACCGACTGGCGATCAGCCGCTTCGTCTTCGAGATGGGCGACACGACGCACCTCGATCGCGTGCTCAACGCCGTGCGCCGGATCGACGCGGTGTACGACGTGTACCGGGTCAACGCCGGCTGACCGCGGCCTGATCGCCGGTGCCGGGCGCAGTCCCGGCGCCGGTGCTGGCCTCAGCGCAGGGCGCTCCGCAGCCGCTCGAGGGCGATCCTGCGGCCGGCGACCGGTGCGCCGGTCTCCAGGCGCTCGAGCACGCGGGCGAGCGGAGTGGCGGTCACGGCGGCCAGGGCGCGCAGGAGTCCGTCGCCGGCGGCGTCCCGGGTGCGCGCGAGGTCGATCAGCGTCCGCTCCGGCGTCGTCACCGGGCAGCCGCCGAGCACGACGACGTCCTCGTCGGTGAGGCGCACCTCGTGGAAGCGCACCCGCGCCAGCATCGGCGGGTGCAGGCGGTTCCGCCGGTCGATGGAGGCGCTGTGCACCCGCGGTGCGTCTGTCACGGCGCCGTGCACCCAGGCGGCGGACGTGCGGTCGGCGACCGTCCCCTT
The DNA here is from genome assembly GCF_009866655.1 of Rathayibacter sp. VKM Ac-2804. Taxonomy (NCBI): domain Bacteria; kingdom Bacillati; phylum Actinomycetota; class Actinomycetes; order Micrococcales; family Microbacteriaceae; genus Rathayibacter; species Rathayibacter sp. VKM Ac-2804. The sequence continues at coordinate 2,618,761 of NZ_CP047420.1, read as the reverse complement.
CGGCAGCACGGCGAGCAGCGCCGCCCCCCGCTCCGGCGGTCCGAGCGGCAGGTCGGCGAGGAGGAAGCCCTCGTCGAGCGCGACCACCTCGCCGTCGAGCCGCGCGGCGCACAGCTCGGCGAGCGGCAGGTGTCCTGGGAGCAGAACGGAGGGGAGGCGCGTCATCCGCCCATGGTGGACGACGCACCTCCCCTCGGGGGAGCTCCGAGCGGATCTGTGGAGGGATCCGCTCCGCGGGATCAGCCCAGGGCGTCCAGCCAGACCTTGCGGGCGTCGAGCGCCTCCTGGGCCTGGGCGATGGCCGCGCGGTCGCCGCGGGCCTTCGCCTCGTCGAGCTCGTCCTGCAGTTTCTGGATCGCGGCGGTCAGCTGCGAGGCGAGACCCTCGGAGCGGGCCTTGCGCTCGGGGTTGCTGCGGTTCCAGTGCTCCTCGTCGAGCTTGCGCACGTGCGCCTCGACCTTGCGGAGGCGGTCCTCGACGGTGCGCACCTGCTCGCGCGGCACACGGCCGATCGCGTCCCAGCGCTCCTGGACGGAGAGCAGCACGCGCTTGGCCTTCTCGCGGTCCGACTCCTGCAGCAGCGGCTCCGCCTCCTCGAGGAGGGCCAGCTTGAGGTCGAGGTTCTCGGTGTACTCGACGCTCTCCTGCGCGACGACCTCGGCCTTCGCACCGTAGATCGCGTCGCCGGCGGCCTTGAAGCGCGCCCAGAGGGCGTCGTCGAACCGCTTGCCCGCGCGACCGGCGACCCGCCAGCGCTCGAGGAGCGCCCGGTACTCCGGGATCGCGTCGGCGCCGCGGGAGACCAGCGCCTCGGCCTGGTCGATCAGCGCCTGCTTGGCCGACTTGGCCTCGCGGTGCGCCGAGTCGAGGTCGGCGAAGAACGCCTTGCGGTTCTGCTCGATCGTCGTGCGGGCCCCGCGGAAGCGGCGCCACAGCTCGTTCGCGTCGTTCTTGGGCAGGCGCGGACCCTGCTGCTGGTGGCTCTGCCAGCGGGCGAAGAGGTCGTCGATCGCGGCGCTGGCCTGCTTCCACTGCGTCTTCGCCGGGTCGACGGCGGCGAGCGCCTCGGCCTCGGCGACGATCGCCTCGCGGTGCGCGATGGCGTCGCTGAGGGCGGCCTTCGTCTCGGCGGCCTGCTGCTCGGTCAGGTCCTCGACGGAACCGCTGAGCGCGCTGACGCGGGTCTGCAGGGCGGCGAGGTCGCCGACGGCGTGCGCCTGCGAGATGGCCGCGGTGAGCGTCTGGACCCCGCGCGAGACGTCGTTGGCCGGAGCGCCGCGCTTGGCCCGCTGCTCGAGCAGGGAGACCTGCCCGGCGAGCTCGGTGTACTTGCGCTCGTAGTAGGCGAGGGCCTCCTCGGGAGTCGCGTCGGGGTACTGGCCGACCTCGCGCTCCTCGTCGCCGACCCGCACGTAGACCGTGCCGTCGTCGCCGACGCGGCCCCAGGGGCGGCGGTCGCCGGCCTGCGGACGGGGAGCGGTCGGCACGACGGGGGGCGCCGCGGCCTCGGGAGCCGCGACCTCCTCGGAGGTCGTCGCGTCCTCGGAGGTGGCCGTCTCGTCGGAGGTGGCCGTCTCGTCGGAGGTCGCAGCCCCGTCGGGGGTCGGCGCCTCGTCCGATGCCGTCGCGTCGTCGGGCATGACCGCCGCGCTCGTCTCGGAGTCGGACGTCGCCGCCTCGGGGGAGTCCCCTCCGCTCTCGGGAGCGTCCGTCTCGGCCGGGGCGTCGGCGCCCTCGGGGGCGCCGCTGCTCTCGGGGACGGCCGTCGTCTCGGAGGACGGGCTGTCGTCGGGGGACACGGTGTCGGGGGTGGACACGGTGTCGATGTCGCCATCTGGAGTCAGCATCGGGTGCCGCCTTTCGCTGTCGTCCCGCCCCTCGGCCTCGGTGCTCGACAGCCGGAGGCCGACGACCGCGCTCAGCCGCGAACGGGCAGTGACGACAAGCCTATTGCACTCCCCGCGCCGCCGGTCGTGCGCGGTCCCGCGGGTCGCCACCGGCGTGCGGAGGCGGCCCGTCGTCGACGGCTACTGCAGCGAGATCCCGCCGATCGCGACCGGCTCGGCGGGGGCGCCGTCGCCGGAGCCGTCCGCCGTGCCCTTGGCGACGACATCGGCGATCAGCGCGTCGAGGCCCGAGGTGACCCGGCCGACCACGGTGTAGCCGCCCGCGGCGTCCTCGGGGAGCTGGGTGTCCTGGTAGACGACGAAGAACTGGCTGCCCTGGCTGTAGCCGTTGCCGCCCTGGCGGGCCATCGCGATGGTGCCCGCGGGGTAGACGCCGTCGGCGGGGGCGTTCTCGACCGGGCCGTAGCTGTAGCCGGGGCCGCCGGTGCCGTCGCCGTTCGGGTCGCCGCACTGGAGCACGTAGAGGCCCTCGGTGGTGAGGCGGTGGCAGGAGACGCCGTCGTAGAAGCCGGACTGCGCCAAGGAGAGGAAGGAGGAGACGGCCTGCGGGGCGGCGGCGCCGGCGAGCGTGATGCCCAGCTCGTCGCTGTCGATCGACATCGTGCCGTTCCAGTCGCGGCCCTCGGCGATGTCCGCGGAGGGGACGTCGCCGGTGTTCTGGCCGGTCGCCGCGGGCGTGGGGGAGGGCGTGGCGCTCTCGGAGGACGTCGGCTCGGCGACGGGGGTGCCGGGGCCGCCGGAGAAGTAGAGGAGCTGTGCGACGACGGCGAGGGCGATGACGATCACGCCCGCGACGGCCGCGACGACGTTGTCGCGGACCCGGCGCTTCGCACGCGTGCGGTGCAGGCTCTGCCGCGCCTGGTAGGCCCTCAGTCGTGTGCGCGCCTCGCGATCGTTCGTCCTGCCCTGGGCCACGTGTTCCTCCGCCGTCGTGCGTCGCGCCTGCGTCCGGCGCGGCTCCGCGCGAGCGCGGAGCGCGTCGAGCCTACGAGAATCGCCGCACCCTCGCCGGACACGGCGGCGCCGGGAGCCGGGTGGGCGCCGGGGCGACTGTCGGAGGCCGTCGTTACGCTGGTGCGATGACGATGCAGCAGGCCGGACTCCGCTCCGGGGCGACCCCGCTCGCCGTGCGCATGCGTCCCCGCAGCCTGGAGGAGGTCGCCGGGCAGCGGCACCTGCTCACCCCGGGCTCGCCGCTCGTGGCCCTCGCGGCCGACACCACCGGCGAGCGCGGCGCGGTCTCGGTGATCCTCTGGGGCCCTCCCGGCACCGGGAAGACGACGCTCGCGCAGGCGGTCGCGCACTCCAGCGGCCGCCGCTTCGTCGAGCTCTCGGCCGTGACGGCCGGCGTCAAGGACGTGCGGCAGGTGATGGAGGAGGCGCTCTCCACCCGCGACCTCTACGGCACCTCGACCGTCCTCTTCCTCGACGAGATCCACCGCTTCACGAAGGCGCAGCAGGACGCGCTGCTGCCGGGTGTCGAGAACGGCTGGGTCATCCTGATCGCGGCGACGACCGAGAACCCGTCCTTCTCGGTGATCGCGCCCCTGCTCTCGCGCTCGCTGCTGCTCACCCTGAACACGCTCGACGACGACGATCTGGGGCTGCTCGTCGACCGGGCGCTGCACGACGAGCGCGGCCTGCGCGGCTCGGTGCGGCTCGACGACGAGGCGCGGGCGAGCATCGTCCGCCTCGCCTCCGGCGACGCCCGCCGGGCGCTCACCGCGCTCGAGGCCGCCGCCACCTCCGCCCGGTCGGAGGCGCGCGAGGCCGACCGCGTCGCGCGGGCGTCGGCGGTCGAGGACGAGGACGACGACGACGAGGACGAGGACGACGAGGAGCCCGCCGAGCCCGCCGAGGCGGAGGAGCCCGAGCTCCCGCTGATCACCGTCGAGGTGGTCGCCCGCGCCGTCGACCGCGCTCTGCTGCGCTACGACCGCAACGGCGACGAGCACTACGACGTGATCAGCGCCTTCATCAAGTCGATCCGCGGCTCGGACGTCGACGCCGCGCTGCACTACCTCGCCCGGATGATCGAGGCGGGGGAGGACCCGCGCTTCATCGCCCGCCGGATCATCGTCTCGGCCTCCGAGGACATCGGGATGGCCGACCCGCAGGCGCTCGTCGTCGCCATCGCGGCGGCCGACGCCGTGCAGTTCATCGGCATGCCCGAGGGGCGGATCCCGCTCGCCCAGGCGGTCGTCCACCTGGCCACCGCCCCCAAGTCGAACGCCTCCTACACCGCCATCGACAGGGCCATCGCCGATGTCCGCGCGGGGAAGGCGGGCCGGGTGCCGCCGCACCTGCGCGACGCGCACTACCCGGGCGCCAAGCGGCTCGGCCACGGCAAGGGCTACCGCTACCCGCACGACGCCGAGCTCGGCGTCCTCGAGCAGCAGTACCTGCCGGACGAGCTGCGCGGCGCGCGCTACTACGCGCCGACGGAGCACGGCAACGAGCGCGACGTCTCGGCCCGGCTGGCGAAGCTGCTCCGCATCATCCGCGGCCGAGGCTGACGATCGCGGGCGGCGGCCTCGAACCGGCGCGTGACGCCGGCGCCAGCGCCTGGTAGTCTTGCGAGGTTGCCCACCGCTCTGTAGCCGAGCGGAGCAGCGCATCCCTCTGAATCGCGCAGTCCGCCACCGCGGTCACCCTGCCTCCCGCACCCGCGGGGGGACACGACCTCGGCGCCCGCCCTCCTCCCGGAGCCGGCGGACGAGGACTGCGACCGAACCTCTCAGACCCTGGAAGGACCACAGTGTCGACCACCTCACGTACCCGTTCGAAGACGCGCCTCTCGCGCGCCCTCGGCATCCCCCTGACCCCGAAGGCCGCCCGCTACCTTGAGAAGCGTCCCTACGCTCCGGGTGAGCACGGCCGCTCGAAGCGCAAGGCCGACTCGGACTACGCCGTCCGCCTGCGGGAGAAGCAGCGTCTGCGAGCCCAGTACGGCATCCGCGAGAAGCAGCTGCGCATCGCCTTCCAGGAGGCGCGCCGCACCCAGGGCCTGACCGGTGAGAACCTGGTCGAGCTCCTCGAGATGCGTCTCGACGCCCTCGTGCTGCGCTCGGGCTTCGCCCGCACGACCGCGCAGGCCCGCCAGTTCGTCACCCACCGCCACATCATGGTGGACGGCCAGACGGTGGACCGCCCCTCCTTCCGCGTGAAGCCGGGCCAGGTCATCCACGTCAAGACCCGCTCCGAGGGCACCGAGCCCTTCCAGGTCGCGGCCGCCGGCGGACACGTCGACGTCCTCCCCAAGACCCCGGGCTACCTCGAGGTCGAGATCGACAAGCTCCAGGCGACGCTCCTGCGCCGCCCGAAGCGCGCCGAGGTCCCCGTGACCTGCGAAGTCCAGCTCGTCGTCGAGTACTACGCGGCCCGCTAGTCAGCGCACCCCCGTTGGAAAGGCCCCGGCTCCTGCCGGGGCCTTTCCTCGTTCCCGGGCCTGCTCGGCGCGCAGCCGCCGCCGTGCAGCCGCGTCGGTCCGGCCCGCGATCCGAGCTCCGGCTCGCAGGGTCCGGGTGTCTCGACGTGCCGGGGGTCCTTCCGGGTGCCGGAGGTCTGCCGGTGCCGCACCCGGCCGGACCGGGGCCGCCGCGCGCCGTCGGTAGGCTGGGGTGCCGCATCCGGCGGCGCCGAAACGGAGGTCATCGTGTCCGGTGGAGACATCGCAGGGCTCATCGCCGCGGGGGTGTTCGCGATCCTCGTCGCCGTCGCCGCGATCCCGCTCTGGAAGCTCGGACGGGTCTTCGACAGCACGAGCGAGGCGATCAAGCAGGCCAGCGACGGCCTGACCCCGATCCTCGACGAGTCGGCGTCGACGCTGCACGAGGCGAACCAGCAGCTGGCCCGCGTCGACACCATCACGAAGGACGTGGCCGAGGTCACCGGCAACGTGAACGCGCTCGTCGCCCTGACCGCGGCGACCATCGGCGGCCCGCTGATCAAGCTCGCCGGCTTCACCGCCGGGGTCCGCGCCGTCCTCGTCGCCGGCCGCACGGCCGACAAGGCGGGTGCCGCGGTCGGACGCGGCGCCGCGCGCCGCTCTCGGCGCACCCGCAGGTCGTCCTCGAAGTAGGCCGCCGCTCGCGCCCTACAATCGAGGGGGTCGTCGCGCCCTCGGGCCGACCGCCGTGTGGAACGCAAAGCTGTGTGGGAGGAAACGCCGTGAAGAACATCGTGCTGATCGTCATCGGGATCGGTCTCGGCTTCGCCGTCGCGCACCAGGTGGCCCGCACCGAGGCGGGCGCCCGGCTCTTCGAGGATCTCAACCGCACGGCGAAGGAGCTCGGCGACGCCGTCTCCGAGGGCTATCACCAGCGCGAGGCCGAGCTCAAGGCCGCCATCGGCGAGGGCTGACGCCCCGCCTCGCCCGAAAGACCCTGCAGGCCCGACAGGCCCCGCAGGCCCGACAGACACCCGCGTCGATCCGATCGACCGAAACGTAACGGAACCCATGCAGACCGCAGACATCCGCAACCGCTGGCTCGACTTCTTCGGAAGCCGCGGGCACACCGTGGTCCCCTCCGCCTCGCTCGTCAGCGACGACCCGAGCCTCCTCTTCACCGTCGCCGGCATGGTGCCGTTCGTCCCCTACCTCACCGGGGTCGTGCCCGCGCCGTACAGCCGCGCGACCAGCGTGCAGAAGTGCATCCGCACGAACGACATCGAGGAGGTCGGCAAGACCCCCCGCCACGGCACGTTCTTCCAGATGAACGGCAACTTCTCCTTCGGCGACTACTTCAAGGAGGGGGCGATCGGCTACGCCTGGGAGCTCCTCACCGGCAGTGAGAGCGACGGGAACCTCGGCTTCGACGAGAAGGACCTCTGGGTCACCGTCTACAAGGACGACGACGAGGCCATCGCGCTCTGGAAGAGGATCGCCGGCCTGCCCGACGAGCGGATCCAGCGCCTCGACAAGGACACCAACTACTGGTCCACCGGCCAGCCCGGCCCCGCCGGCCCCTGCTCCGAGATCTTCTTCGACCGCGGTCCCGCCTACGGCATCGACGGCGGCCCCGCCACCGACGACGACCGCTACGTCGAGATCTGGAACCTCGTCTTCATGCAGTACCTGCGCGGGCAGGGCACCAGCAAGGTCGACTTCGACATACTCGGCGAGCTGCCGAGCAGGAACATCGACACCGGCATGGGCCTCGAGCGCGTCGCGTTCCTCAAGCAGGGCGTCGAGAACATGTACGAGATCGACCAGGTGCGCCCGGTCCTCGACCGCGCCGCCGAGCTGTCGGGCCGCCGCTACGGCGCCGTGCACGAGGACGACGTGCGGATGCGCGTCATCGCCGACCACGTGCGCTCGTCGCTGATGCTGCTCTCCGACGGCGTGACGCCGTCGAACGAGGGCCGCGGCTACATCCTGCGCCGCCTGATGCGCCGCACCGTCCGCGCGATGCGCCTCCTCGGCGTCGACACCGCGACCTTCCCCGAGCTGTTCACCGCCTCGCGCGACGCGATGGCGTCGGCCTACCCCGAGGTCTCCACCGAGTTCGAGCGCCTCTCCACCAGCGCCTACGGCGAGGAGGAGGCGTTCCTGCGAACCCTCGCGGCCGGCACCGAGATCCTCGACCTCGCCGTGCTGAAGACCAAGAAGGCGGAGGCGGCGACGCTGCCCGGCGACACCGCCTTCCTCCTGCACGACACCTTCGGCTTCCCGATCGACCTCACCCTCGAGATCGCCGAGGAGTCCGGGCTCAGCGTCGACCGCGAGGCGTTCGACTCCCTGATGACGGCGCAGCGCACGCGCGCGAAGGCCGACGCGAAGTCGAAGAAGAACGCCCTCGCCGACCTCTCCGTCTACGCCGACTTCCGCGCCAAGGGCGAGACGCTCTTCACCGGCTACGACGTGCTCGACACGGAGTCCCGGATCCTCGGCCTCATCGTCGGCGGGCACGCGGTGCAGAAGGCGGTCGCCGGCGACATCGCCGAGGTGATCCTCGAGGCCACCTCGCTCTACGCGGAGTCGGGCGGCCAGGAGGCCGACGCCGGCCGCATCGTCGGCAACGGCTTCGACCTCGAGGTCCTCGACGTGCAGAAGCCCGTCAAGGGCCTGATCAGCCACAAGGTCCAGGTCGCGAGCGGCGAGGTCGGGGTCGGCGACGCCGCCACCTCCGTCGTCGACCGCGACTGGCGCCGCGGCGCCCGCCAGGCGCACTCCGGCACCCACCTCATCCACGCGGCGCTGCGCCAGGTGCTCGGCCCGCAGGCGCACCAGTCCGGCTCGTTCAACAAGGCCGGCTACCTGCGCCTCGACTTCTCCTGGAACCAGGCGCTCTCGCTCGAGACCCGCAGCGAGATCGAGGACATCGCCAACGGCGCGATCCGCGACAACCTCGAGGTCGTCACCCGCGAGCTCCCGCTCGACGAGGCCAAGGCGCTCGGCGCCATGGCGCTCTTCGGCGAGAAGTACGGCGAGGTCGTCCGCGTCGTCGACATCGGCGGCCCCTGGTCGCGCGAGCTGTGCGCCGGCACCCACGTCGGCACCTCGGCCGAGATCGGGCTGATCAGCCTGATCAGCGAGTCGTCGGTCGGCTCGACCAACCGCCGCGTCGAGTCGCTCGTCGGCCGCGAGGCGCTGAGCGAGCTCGTCGCCGAGCGCGCGCTGGTCAGCACCATCTCGTCCTCGCTCAAGACGCCGCGCGAGCAGCTGCCGGACCGCATCGCCGAGCTGGTCGCGAGCCTCAAGGCCGCCGAGAAGCGGATCGCCGGCTTCGAGGCCCGCGCCCTGGCCGAGCGCGTCCCCGCCATCGCCGCCACGAAGCGCTCGATCAACGGCGTCACGATCGTCGCCGAGAACGTCGGCACGGCCGGCTCCGGCGACGAGCTGCGCTCGCTCGTGATCTCGGTGCGCGAGCGCCTCGGCCAGGAGGCGGCCGTCGTCGCCCTCGCGGCCGACGTCGCCGGCAAGCCCGCCGTCATCGTCGCGACCACCCCCGCCGCCCGCGAGCTCGGCCGGAAGGCGGGCGTGCTCGCCCGTCGGGCCGCCGGGATCCTCGGCGGCGGCGGAGGCGGCAAGGACGACCTCGCCCAGGGCGGCGGCTCGGACGTGTCCGCCATCGGCGCCGCGCTGGACGCCGTCGTCGAGGAGGCGACCCGCTAGATGGAGAGGTTCGGCGTCCGGCTCGGCATCGATGTGGGCCGCTCCCGCATCGGTGTCGCGCGCTGCGACGCCGACGGCCTCCTCGCCGTGCCGGTGGAGACGGTCGCGCGCGTCGCGGAGGCGCCGGACGGCGCCGACGTCGCCCGGATCGCGGCCCTCGCCGCCGAGTTCGGTGCGACGGCGATCGTCGTCGGCCTCCCGCTGTCGCTGTCGGGGGCCGAGACGGCCTCGACGGACGACGCCCGCGCCTTCGCGGCGCGCCTCGCCTCCGCCGTCCCGACCGCCCCGGTGCGGCTCGTGGACGAGCGGCTCTCGACGGTGAGCGCCCAGAGCGCGCTGCACCGCTCGGGACGCAGCACCCGCGGCTCCCGCGCCGTGATCGACCAGGTCGCCGCCGTGGTGATCCTGCAGCACGCCATCGATTCCGAGCGCTCGTCCGGTTCCCCCGCCGGGTCAGCGCTCGAACCGAACGAAGGACGACCCACCCGTGACCGACGTCCCCCCGAGCCGCCGCGCCGCCCGCGCAGCCGAGGCCGATCAGCAGAGTCAGCTCCCGCACAGCCCGGAGCAGCGCCCCGCCTCTGAGGCGGAGCACGACCCTCTCGACCACCTGTTCGCCGGCCCCGAGGTCGGCGCCCCGCGCGACCGCGGCGAGTCCGTCGCCGCCGCGCATCCCGACGCCGCCGCCTCGACGCGCCGGCGCCGCAAGAAGCGCGACAGCACGCCCCGCCGCAGTCATCGCGGACTGATCGGCGGGCTCCTCGCCTTCGGCGTCTTCGTGGCCCTCGTCGCGATCGCCGTGACGATCTTCGTCGAGCCGGTCCGCGCGCTCTTCGCGGAGCCGGAGCCGACCGACTTCACCGGCACCGGCACGAGCGAGGTCGTCTTCACCATCCACCAGGGCGACGGCGGCAGCACCATCGCGGAGAACCTGGTCGCGGACGGCGTCATCAAGTCCTACACGCCGTTCTACGAGCTGCTGCTCGCGGAGAACCCCGAGCCCGTCTTCCAGCCGGGCGCCTACTCGCTCAAAGCCGAGATGAGCGCGAAGGCGGCGCTGTCCGCGCTGCTCGACTCCGAGTCGACCCGGCTGGCGAACACCTTCGTCATCCCCGAGGGCACCTCGCTCACGGGTGCGCTGCCCCTGATCGCGGACGGCTCGGGCGTCGCGCTCGCCGATCTCGAGGCCGCCGCCGCGGACTGGGGCTCCTACGGACTCCCCGCCGAGGCGACCAGCCTGGAGGGCTTCCTCTTCCCGGCGACGTACGACATCGACCCGGGCACCTCGGCGCACGACATCCTGCAGACGCTCGTGAACCGGATGTACCAGTCGCTCGACGCGGCGGGCGTGCCGGTCGAGAACCGCTACCGCACCGTCGTCTTCGCCTCGCTCGTGCAGCGCGAGGCGCGCGTCGCCGAGGACTTCCCGAAGGTCGCGCGCGTGTTCCAGAACCGCCTCGACCAGGGCTGGCGCCTGCAGTCGGACGCGACCGTCGCCTACGGCACCGGAGCCACCGACCGGGTGACCACGACCGACGCTGAGCGCAACGACGCGAACAACGTCTACAACACCTACCAGCGCGACGGTCTGCCGCCCGCGCCGATCTCGAACCCGGGCGACGTCGCCATCCAGGCCGTGCTGCAGCCCGCGGACGGCACCTGGCTCTACTTCGTGACGGTGAACCTCGAGACCGGCGAGACGGTCTACTCGACGACCGACGCCGAGCACAACGCCGCGGTGGCGCAGTGGCAGGCGTGGATGCGGGACCACCCGGAGTACCAGTGACCGCGGAGTCGGCGCCGGGCGGGCGCCGGCTGGCGGTGCTCGGCTCGCCGATCGCGCACTCGCGCTCACCCGAGCTGCACGCGGCGGCCTACCGGGTGCTCGGGCTCGACTGGAGCTACACCGCGGTCGAGGCGACGGAGGCGACGCTCGCCGCGGTCGTCGCCGATCCGGTCGCGCTCTGGCACGGCCTGTCGCTGACGATGCCGCTCAAGCACGCGGTGCGGCCGCTGCTCGCCGAGGAGGACCTGGTCGCCCGGGCGACCGGCGCCGTCAACACGGTGCTGCTCGACCGCTCCGCCGACGTGCCGAGGCTGCGCGGCTTCAACACCGACGTGGCCGGGATCGTCCGAGCGCTCGGCGAGGCGGGGGTGCACTCGGCCGAGCGCGTCGAGATCCTCGGGGGAGGGGCGACCGCCGCCTCCGCCCTCGCCGCAGCGGCCGAGCTCGGGGCCGCGCGGGTGACGGTGACGCTCCGCTCGCCGGAGAAGGCCGCTCCGCTCGCCGCGATCGCGGCCGCCGTCGGCGTCGCCCTCGACGTCCGCCCGTTCTCGGAGTGGGACGGCACGGACGCCGCACCGCTGCTCGTCTCGACGCTGCCGGGCGGCGCCTCCGCCGAGCTGGTCGTGCCCGACGCCGTCGTGGCGGGCTCGACCCTCTTCGACGTCGCCTATTCGCCCTGGCCCAGCCCGCTCGCGGTGCGCTGGGGCGCGGCCGGCTCGCCGGTGGTCTCGGGCCTCGGCATGCTGCTGCACCAGGCGCTCCTGCAGGTGCGGGTCTTCGTCGGCGGCGACCCGGCCGTGCCGCTGGCGGAGGAGGACGCCGTGCTCGCGGCGATGCGCGCGACTCTCCCGGCGGACTCCGCCCTCTGAGCCTGCGAGGCGCGAGTCCGGTGGGAGGCGTGTGCGAGAATCGGAGGATGCTCCGTTGGCTCACGGCCGGGGAATCCCACGGTCCCGAACTCGTCGCCGTCCTCGAAGGACTGCCGGCGGGTGTCCCCGTCTCCCTCGACGACGTCCGCGCCGACCTCGCCCGGCGCAAGCTCGGCTACGGTCGCGGCGCCCGGATGAAGTTCGAGCAGGACGAGCTGAACGTCTCGTCCGGCATCCGCCACGGCGCCACCACGGGCGGCCCGATCGCGCTGCGCATCGGCAACACCGAGTGGTCGCGCTGGGTCGACGTGATGGCGGCCGAGCCGCGCGACCCCGAGACGCTGCCCAAGGGCCGCGGCGCCGCGCTCACCCGCCCGCGCCCGGGTCACGCCGACCTGGTCGGCATGCAGAAGTACGGCTTCGAGGAGTCGCGCAACGTCCTCGAGCGCGCCTCGGCCCGTGAGACGGCCGCCCGCGTCGCGCTCGGCGCCGTCGCCCGCCGCTTCCTCGGCGAGCTCGGCATCACCCTCGTCAGCCACACCCTCGCGATCGGCCCGGTCCGCGTGCCGGAGGGCTCGGCCCTGCCGACCCCCGCCGACGTCGACGCGCTGGACGCCGATCCGCTGCGCTGCCACGACGCCACGACCAGCGCCCTGATGGTGGCCGAGGTCGACCGTGCGCACGACGACGGCGACACCCTCGGCGGCGTCGTCGAGGTGCTCGCCTACGACCTGCCGCCGGGGCTCGGCTCCTACGTGCACTGGGACCGCCGGCTCGACGCGCAGCTGGCCGCCGCGCTGATGGGCATCCAGGCCATCAAGGGCGTCGAGGTCGGCGACGGCTTCCTCACCACCACCCGCCGCGGCTCCGAGGCGCACGACGAGCTCTTCGTCGCCGAAGGCGGCATCGGCCGCTCGAGCGATCGCGCCGGCGGCACCGAGGGCGGCATGAGCACGGGCACGGTCCTGCGCGTCCGCGCCGGCATGAAGCCGATCGCCACCGTCCCGCACGCGCTGCGCACGGTCGACGTCGCGACCGGTGAGGCGGCCGGCGCGCACCACCAGCGCTCCGACGTCTGCGCGGTGCCCGCCTCGGGCGTCGTCGCGGAGGCGATGGTCGCCCTGGTGCTCGCGAACGCCGTGCTGGAGAAGTTCGGCGGCGACAGCGTCACCGAGACCCGCCGCAACCTGCGGGGCTACCTCGACGCGATCCCGGAGGAGCTGCGCACGCTCGCCGCCAGCGATCCGGCGCTCGGTCTCGTCTGATGCCCGAGCACCTACCGGGCCGGGCCCGCTGATGGCGGGTCACGATACCGGCGCGGCCCGAGCCCGTGTCGTCCTGATCGGCCCGATGGGGGCCGGCAAGACGACCATCGGCAAGCGGGTCGCGAAGGCCCTCGCGGCCGAGTTCGTCGACTCCGACGCCGAGTTCGTGCGCAGGCACGGTCCGATCGCCGCGTACTTCGACCTGCACGGCGAGGCGTCCTTCCGCGTGGAAGAGCGCCGGGTCGTCGAGCAGGCCGTCCGCCGCGGCGTCGTGCTGAGCCTGGGCGGGGGAGCGGTGCTGGACGAGGGCACCCGCGCGGATCTGGCCGGCGTCCCCGTCGTCCTGCTGACCACGACCGCCGAGGCCGTGCGCGACCGGCTCGGCTCCGGCCGCCCCCTGGTGCGCGGCGGTGTCGCGGACTGGACGCGGATCTTCGAATCGCGGCGGGCGGTCTACGAGTCCCTCGCCGACACCGTCGTCGACTCCTCGCGCCGGCCGATCACGACCCTCGCCGCGGAGGTGACCGCCTGGGTGCGCGAGCGCGAGGCGGCCACCGGCGACCCCGGTCCCGCACCCGCCGCCACTGAACCGACCAGCACCAGCACGACCGACTCCACCAGAACCACCGAAGCCACCAGCACCACAGAACCGGCGGCCCCCACCGGCCGCCCGACCGGAAGAAGAGCATGAACGACGGCGCCACCGCCCTCACCGTCACGGGAGAGAACGGCTACGACATCACGGTCGGCCGCGGCCTCCTCGACGGCCTCGCCGACGCGATCGGCCCGCGCGCGGCCAAGGTGCTGATCGTGCACCCGCCGACCCTCGCGGTCCTGGCCGCCGAGATCCGCGAGAGCCTCCTCGAGCGCTACGAGGTGCTGCTCGCCGAGGTGCCCGACGCCGAGGCCGCCAAGCGCGTCGAGGTCGCCGCCTTCTGCTGGCAGGTGATGGGGCAGTCCGACTTCACCCGCACCGACGCGGTCGTCGGCTTCGGCGGCGGCGCGATCACCGACCTGGCCGGCTTCGTCGCCGCGACCTGGCTCCGCGGGGTGGATCTCGTGCAGGTCCCGACCACGGTGCTGGGCATGGTCGACGCGGCCGTGGGCGGCAAGACCGGCATCAATACGGCCGAGGGCAAGAACCTGGTCGGCGCCTTCCACGCGCCCCGCGCCGTCGTCGCCGACCTCGACGTGCTGACGAGCCTGCCGCGCAACGAGATCCTGGCCGGCTTCGGCGAGATCGTGAAGTACGGCATGATCGCCGAGCCGCGGATCCTGGACATCATCGAGTCGGACGTGGACCTGGCGACCGACCCGACGTCGGAGGAGTTCCGCAGCCTGGTCGAGCTGTCGATCGGCATCAAGGCGCGCGTCGTGAGCGAGGACTTCACCGAGAAGGGCCTCCGTGAGATCCTGAACTACGGGCACACCCTCGGCCACGCGGTCGAGCACGCCGAGCGCTACCAGTGGCGCCACGGCGCGGCGGTCTCGGTCGGCATGATGTTCGCCGCCGAGCTGTCACGGCTCACCGGCTCGCTCAGCGACGCGGTCGTCGATCGCCAGCGCAGCGTCCTCGAGTCGCTGACGCTGCCGACGAGCTACCCGCTCGGCCGCTGGGAGACGCTGCTCGCCGCGATGCAGCGCGACAAGAAGTCGCGCGCGGGGATGCTCCGCTTCGTGGTGCTCGACGATCTCGCGCGCCCGAGCATCCTGCAGGGACCGGAGACGTCGCTGCTGTTCGCGGCGTACCAGGAGATCGGCGCGTAGCAGCGCCGCGCGGGGTCAGCCCCGCCGGTCGTCCGCCCCGCGGTCGCCGGTGAGCGCGGCCTCGCGGGCGCGGGCGTGCTCCTCGGCGCTGATCGTGCCGGCGGCGCGCAGGCGGTCGAGCTCGGCCAGCCGGTCGGTGAGCGAGGACCCCGCCGGCCCGACGCCGTGCCGGAGGTAGCGGGCGGCCATGTCGGTCTGCATCGTGGTCGGGTCGACGCCGAGCTGCTTCGCCCGGCGGGCGTTGCGGACGATCAGCACGATCACCAGGACGAAGACGGCCACGATGACGATCGGGACGATCACGAAGACGGCGGAGTACCACGGCGGCACGACGATCTGATTCGGGATGGTCGGGGTGAAGAAGTCGGAGCGGGCCGCCGCGGAGACGATCCCGGAGTGAGCGGTGCTGAGGGTCATGCGACCTCCTCGGTCGTGGGCGTCCCTCCAGTCTGCTCCGGGCGCCCGTGGACCGCATCGTCCGGCCGGGGGAGGCCGCCCGGCCGCCTGCGGGCCGGACCGACTACACTCGATGGGTTGGCCGGATCGGCCGATCAGCAGACTTCCACGAAACGGATCCCCCTTCGCATGGCCTCTACCACCGACATCAAGAACGGCACCGTCCTCAGCATCGACGGTCAGCTCTGGAACGTCATCGACTTCCAGCACGTGAAGCCGGGCAAGGGCGGCGCGTTCGTGCGCACCAAGATGAAGAACGTGCTGACGGGCAAGGTCGTCGACAAGACCTTCAACGCCGGCGCCAAGATCGACACGGCCAACGTCGACCGTCGCGACTTCCAGTACCTCTACCGCGACGGCGCGGACTTCGTCTTCATGGACACCTCGGACTACGACCAGATCACTGTCCCCGAGGCCGTCGTCGGCGACGCGGCGAACTTCATGCTCGAGAACCAGAACCTGACCCTCGCGCTGCACGACGGCGACCCGCTCTACGTCGAGCTCCCCGCCTCCGTCGTGCTCGAGATCACCTACACCGAGCCGGGCCTGCAGGGCGACCGCTCGACCGGCGGCACCAAGCCCGCGACCGTCGAGACCGGCTACCAGATCCAGGTCCCGCTCTTCCTCGAGCAGGGCACCAAGGTCAAGGTCGACACCCGCACGGGCGACTACCTCGGCCGCGTCAGCTGAGCCGGGGCTCCCGTGAGTGCTCGGACGAAGGCGCGCAAGCGCGCCCTCGACATCATCTACAACGCCGACGTCCGGCAGATCTCCTTCTCGGAGTCGCTGCGCTCGGAGGCCGAGCGGGCCGCGAACGAGCCGGCGCGCGAGGCCTCCTGGCTGTACGCCCGCGAGATCGTCGACGGGGTCATCGACAACGCGGACGAGATCGACGCGTTGATCGCGCAGCTCGCGAAGGGCTGGACGCTGTCGCGCATGCCGCTGGTCGACCGCGCGATCCTCCGGATCGGCGTCTGGGAGATCCTGCACAACGACGCGGTCCCGGACGGCGTCGCGATCTCCGAGGCCGTCGAGGCGGCGACCCTGCTGTCGACCGACGACTCGGCCGGCTTCATCAACGGCCTGCTCGCCTCCGTCGCCGAGTCGCGCGCGACGGCCTGAACCGGGTACGGAACAGGGGCGGCCGGCCCTTGCTGATCGAGTAGCCCGCACCGCGGGCGCATCGAGACCCTCCGTCGCTGGCGCATGCGGCCGCAGACCGCGCGTGCCGACGGTGGCGGGTCTCGAGACGCCGTCCTGCGGACGGCTCCTCGACCAGGATGCTGCTGCGGCCGGGCGGGAGCAGGCGGACCCCTATACTCGGGGAGGCATTTCCTTTAAGGCCGTCCAGAGAGACGGGGAAGGAGGTCGGTGTGACGGCACGAATCGTGCTCAGCAGCGCTGACATCACGCGCGCTCTGACGCGCATCGCTCACGAGATCCTCGAGTCGAATCGGGGCGCGGAGTCGCTGGTGATCCTCGGGATCCCGACCCGCGGAGTCGCGCTCGCGCGGCGGATCGCCGACACGATCGCCAGGATCGAGCCCGGGGCCGCCCCGGTGTTCTCCGGCTCGCTCGACGTGACGATGTACCGCGACGACCTCGCCCACCACCCGACGCGGACGCCCGCGCGCACCGCCGTCCCGGCGAGCATCGACGGCCGCACGGTCGTCCTCGTCGACGACGTGCTCTTCTCCGGCCGCACCATCCGCGCGGCCCTCGACGCGCTCAGCGACATCGGCCGCCCGCGCGCCGTCCGGCTCGCCGCCCTGGTCGACCGCGGCCACCGCGAGCTGCCGATCCGCGCGGACTTCGTCGGCAAGAACCTGCCCAGCAGCCTCAGCGAGCGGATCAACGTCCGCCTGGTCGAGACCGACGGCGAGGACCTGGTCGCGATCGAGACCGTCGCGATCGAGTCCGCACCGGACGGGGGCACCCGATGAGGCACCTGCTCTCCACTCGCGACCTCGACCGCGCCACCGCGATCGGCCTCCTCGACATCGCCGAGGACATGTCGGACGTGCAGAACCGCGAGGTCAAGAAGCTGCCGACCCTGCGCGGGAAGACCGTGGTCAACCTCTTCTTCGAGGACTCCACCCGCACCCGCATCTCGTTCGAGGCGGCGGCGAAGCGGCTCTCGGCCGACGTCATCAACTTCAGCGCCAAGGGCTCCAGCGTCTCGAAGGGCGAGAGCCTCAAGGACACCGCGCAGACCCTCGCGGCGATGGGCGCCGACGGCGTCGTGATCCGCCACCACGCCTCCGGCGCCCCGGCGGTGCTCGCGGCGAGCGGCTGGATCGACGCCGCCATCCTCAACGCCGGCGACGGCACGCACGAGCATCCGACCCAGGCGCTGCTCGACGCCTTCACCATCCGCCGCCGGCTGCACGGCGCGTCCGCCTCCCGCGGCAAGAGCCTCGACGGCGTCGCGGTGACGATCGTCGGCGACATCCTGCACTCGCGCGTGGCCCGCTCCAACGTCTGGCTGCTGACCGCGCTCGGCGCGGAGGTCACCCTCGTCGCCCCGCCCACGCTCGTCCCCGTCGACACGCTCGACTGGCCGGCCACGATCCGCTTCGACCTCGACGACGCGATCGACTCCGGGCTGCCCGACGTGGTGATGCTGCTGCGCATCCAGCTCGAGCGGATGTCGAGCGGCTTCTTCCCCAACGGCCGCGAGTACGCGCGCATCTGGGGCCTGGACGACGAGCGGCTCGCCCGCCTCGGCCCGGATACCATCGTGATGCACCCCGGACCCATGAACAGGGGCGTCGAGATCTCCTCGGCCGCCGCCGATTCGAGCCGCTCCACGGTGCTCGAGCAGGTCGCGAACGGGGTGTCCGTGCGGATGGCGGCGCTGTACCTGCTGCTGTCCGGTGAAAGGGAGGTCCTGTGATGACCGGTACGAGGATCCTCCTCTCGGGCGCGACGCTCGCCGACGAGTCGACGGCCGACGTCCTGATCGACGGCGGGACGATCGTCGAGATCGGCACCGATGTCGACTCGAGCGGCGCTCGCGTGATCGACGCCGACGGGCTCCTGGCGCTGCCGGGCCTCGTCGACCTGCACACCCACCTCCGCGAGCCCGGCTTCGAGCAGAGCGAGACCGTGCTGACCGGCACGCGCGCCGCGGCCGCGGGCGGCTTCACCGCGGTCTTCGCGATGGCCAACACCTCGCCGGTGCAGGACACGGCCGGCGTCGTCGAGCAGGTGCAGAGCCTCGGCGAGGACGCCGGCTACGCGACCGTCCGCCCGATCGGCGCCGTCACCGTGGGCCTCGCGGGGGAGTCGCTCGCCGAGCTCGGCGCGATGGCCCGCAGCCGGGCGGCGGTGCGCGTGTTCTCGGACGACGGCAAGTGCGTCTCGGACGCCCTGCTGATGCGCCGCGCGCTCGAGTACGTGAAGGCCTTCGACGGCGTCGTCGCCCAGCACGCGCAGGAGCCGCGGCTCACCGTCGGCGCGCAGATGAACGAGGGCGCCGTCTCCAGCGCCCTCGGGCTGCAGGGCTGGCCGGCCGTGGCGGAGGAGGCGATCATCGCCCGTGACGTGCTGCTGGCCGAGCACGTCGGCTCGCGCCTGCACGTCTGCCACGTCTCCACCGCCGGCTCCGTCGACGTGATCCGCTGGGCCAAGGCCCGCGGCATCGATGTGACGGCCGAGGTCACCCCGCACCACCTGCTCCTCTCCGAGCAGCTGATCGCCGGGGTGGACGGCGCGGCCGGCTACGACGCCCGCTTCAAGGTCAACCCGCCGCTGCGCCGCGACGAGGACGTGCTCGCCCTCCGCGAGGCCCTCGCCGACGGCACGATCGACATCGTGGCCACCGACCATGCCCCGCACCCGGTCGAGGCGAAGGACTGCGAGTGGGACGCCGCCGCGTTCGGCATGGTCGGCCTCGAGAGCGCCCTGAGCGTCGTGCACGCCGCGGTGGTCGAGGACGGCCGGCTGAGCTGGGCCGACGTCGCCCGCGTGCTCTCCTCCGCCCCCGCGCGGATCGGCCGGCTGGACGGCTACCAGCACGGCCTCGCCGTGGGCGCCGCCGCCAACGTCGTGCTCTACGACACCGAGGTGCGCCGCCGCTTCTCCACCGAGGACCTGCGCGGGCGCAGCACCAACTCGCCCTACCTCGGTCGCGAGCTGCCGGGCCGCGTCGTCGCGACGCTGCACCGGGGCGTCCCCACGGTTCTCGACGGCGAGCTCGTCGACGCGGCCACCGTCGCCGCGGCAGCGAGGGTCGCCCGTGGATAGGACCGCCATCGCGCTCGTCATCGCCGCGGTCGTCGCGCTCGTCTTCCTCGGGATGGCGCTGTCCTGGCGCGCGCGCCGGCGCCGCTCGGCCGCCCTCGCGCCCGAGGCCGTGCCCGCCGCGTCGCTCGGCGCCGAGCGCGAGGCCGTCGAGCTGCCCTACGTCGCGACCACCCGCTTCGAGCAGCCGCTCGAGCGCGTGGTGCTGCCGGGCCTCGGCTTCCGCGGCCGGGCGACGCTCCGGCTGCACGAGCGCGGCGTCGTGATCGCCCCGGTCGGCGAGCGCGAGACCGTGATCCCCGCGGCGCTCCTGCGCGGCGCCGGCGAGGGCTCCTACGCCATCGACCGCGTCGTCGAGGAGGGCGGGCTGCTCGTGCTCTCCTGGTCGCCCCGCGGCGACGAGGTCGTGGACAGCTACCTCCGCGTGGCCGACCCGGCGCTCCGACGACGCCTGATCGACGAGCTCCAGCGGCTCGCCGGCCCCGATTCCTCCCCCTCCCACCCCGGATCCGCCGACGGCGGCTCCGACTCGACCCAGAAGGGCTCCTAGTCCGTGCCAACCACACGCCTCAGCACCGAACCCACCGCCGTCCTCGTCCTCGAGGACGGGCGACGATTCTCGGGTCAGGCCTACGGCGCACGCGGCCGCACGCTCGGTGAGATCGTCTTCGCGACCGGCATGACCGGCTACCAGGAGACGCTGACCGACCCGTCCTACGCCGGTCAGATCGTCGTGCAGACCGCCCCGCACATCGGCAACACCGGGATGAACGACGAGGACGAGGAGTCGCGCCGCATCTGGGTCGCCGGCTACGTCGTCCGCGACCCCTCCCGCGTGGTCTCGAACTTCCGCTCGCAGCGCTCGCTCGACGACGACCTGGAGAAGGACGGCATCGTCGGCATCTCCGGCGTCGACACCCGCGCGATCACGCGGCACATCCGCTCGCTCGGCTCGATGCGCTCCGGCGTGTTCTCCGGCGAGGACCTCGCCCTCCCCGAGGAGGAGCAGCTCGCGCTGGTGCTCGGCGGCGCGCAGATGGCGGGGCTGAACCTCTCCTCCTCCGTCTCGACCGAGGAGCGCTACACCGTGCCCGCGCAGGGCGAGCGCGTGGGCTCGGTCGCCGTGATCGACCTGGGCGTCAAGACCTCGACGGTCCACTACCTCTCCGAGCGCGGCTTCGACGTGCACGTGTTGCCCGAGTCGACGACCGCGGAGCAGGTGCTCGCCCTCGACCCCTCCGCGCTGTTCTTCTCCAACGGTCCAGGCGACCCGGAGGCCTCCGATCGCCACGTCGACCTGCTGCGCACCACGCTCCGCGCCGACCTGCCGTTCTTCGGCATCTGCTTCGGCAACCAGCTGCTCGGCCGCGCGCTCGGCTTCGGCACCTACAAGCTGCCGTTCGGCCACCGCGGGATCAACCAGCCGGTGCTCGACAAGCTGACCGGCCGGGTCGAGATCACCTCGCAGAACCACGGCTTCGCGGTGGACGCCCCGATCGACGGCGAGCTCGACTCGCCCGAGGGCTTCGGCCGGGTCGAGGTCAGCCACTACAGCCTCAACGACTCGGTCGTCGAGGGGCTGCGCTGCCTCGACATCCCCGCGTTCTCGGTCCAGTACCACCCGGAGGCGGCGGCCGGCCCGCACGACTCCAACCACCTCTTCGACCGCTTCCGCGCCATGGTCGTGCAGCGCACGGCCGAGCAGGGCGGCGACGAGCCCGCCCGCGCGGACTCCACCGACACCACCACCGCCTCGACCACCGGAGAGCAGAAGTAATGCCCCGCAGGGAAGACATCAGAAGCGTCCTCGTCATCGGCTCCGGCCCCATCGTGATCGGCCAGGCGGTCGAGTTCGACTACTCGGGCACCCAGGCCTGCCGCGTGCTGCGCGAGGAGGGCGTCCGCGTCATCCTCGTCAACTCGAACCCGGCGACCATCATGACGGACCCGGACTTCGCCGACGCGACCTACGTCGAGCCGATCACCCCGAAGGCGATCGAGGCGATCATCGCCAAGGAGCGCCCCGATGCGATCCTGCCGACCCTCGGCGGCCAGACCGCGCTCAACGCCGCGATCCAGCTTCACGACCTCGGGATCCTGGAGAAGTACGACGTCGAGCTGATCGGCGCGAGCTTCGAGGCGATCAACCGCGGCGAGGACCGCCAGATCTTCAAGCAGCTCGTGCTCGACGCGGGCGCCGACGTCGCCAAGTCGTACATCGCGCACACCGTCGAGGAGGCGATCGGCTTCGCCGAGGACCTCGGCTACCCGCTGGTCATCCGCCCGTCCTTCACCATGGGCGGCCTCGGCTCCGGCTTCGCGCACTCCGTCGACGAGCTCGTGCGGATGGTCGGCGACGGCCTGCACCAGAGCCCGACCACCGAGGTGCTCCTCGAGGAGTCGATCCTCGGCTGGAAGGAGTACGAGCTCGAGCTGATGCGCGACACGGCCGACAACACGGTCGTCGTCTGCTCGATCGAGAACGTCGACCCGGTCGGCGTGCACACCGGCGACTCGATCACGGTCGCCCCGGCGCTGACCCTGACCGACCGCGAGTACCAGAAGCTGCGCGACATCGGCATCCGGATCATCCGCGACGTGGGCGTGGACACCGGCGGCTGCAACATCCAGTTCGCGATCGACCCCGCCGACGGCCGGATCATCGTGATCGAGATGAACCCCCGCGTCTCGCGCTCCTCGGCGCTCGCGTCGAAGGCGACCGGCTTCCCGATCGCCAAGATCGCCGCGAAGCTCGCGATCGGCTACCGCCTCGATGAGATCCCGAACGACATCACCAAGGTGACGCCGGCCAGCTTCGAGCCGACCCTCGACTACGTCGTGGTCAAGGTGCCGCGCTTCGCCTTCGAGAAGTTCCCGGCCGCCGACAAGACGCTGACCACGACCATGAAGTCGGTCGGCGAGGCGATGGCGATCGGCCGCAACTACGCGCAGGCGCTGCAGAAGGCGCTCCGCTCGCTCGAGAAGCGCGGCTCCTCCTTCCACTGGGGCGACCAGTCGCGCTCGGTCGAGGAGCTGCTCGAGATCGCGAAGACCCCGACCGACGGCCGCATCGTCACCGTGCAGCAGGCGCTGCGCCTCGGCGCGAGCGTCGAGCAGGCCTTCGAGGCCACCAAGATCGACCCGTGGTTCCTCGACCAGATCGTGCTGATCAACGAGATCGCCGAGCTGGTGCGCGAGCACGACGGCCTCGACGCCGGCGTCCTGCGCCTGGCGAAGGACCACGGCTTCTCCGACGTGCAGATCGCGCAGCTGCGCGGTCTCGACGAGGCCGAGGTGCGCCGCACCCGCTACGACCTCGCCGTCCGCCCGGTCTACAAGACGGTCGACACCTGCGCGGGCGAGTTCCCGGCGCTCACGCCGTACCACTACTCCTCCTACGACGAGGAGACCGAGGTCGTCGCGGCCGACCGCCGCAAGGTCGTCATCCTCGGCTCCGGTCCGAACCGCATCGGCCAGGGCGTCGAGTTCGACTACTCCTGCGTGCACGCGTCCTTCGCGCTCTCGGCCGCCGGGTTCGAGACGATCATGATCAACTGCAACCCCGAGACGGTCTCGACCGACTACGACACCTCCGACCGCCTGTACTTCGAGCCGCTGACGCTCGAGGACGTGCTCGAGGTCATCCACGCGGAGTCGCAGTCCGGCGAGCTGGTCGGCGTCGTCGTGCAGCTGGGCGGCCAGACCGCGCTCGGCCTCGCCGCCGGCCTCGAGGCCGAGGGCGTGCCGATCCTCGGCACCACGCCCGCCAACATCGACCTCGCGGAGGAGCGCGGCGCGTTCTCCCGCATCCTCGACGAGGCGGGCCTGCTCGCCCCGCGCAACGGCACGGCGACGGACCTCGAGGGCGCCCTCGCGGTCGCGGTCGAGATCGGCTACCCCGTGCTCGTCCGCCCGTCGTTCGTGCTCGGCGGCCGCGGGATGGAGATCGTCTACGGCTCCCCGCAGCTCGAGGACTACTTCGCCCGGATGGCCGACGAGGGGATCATCGACGCGACGCACCCGCTGCTCGTCGACCGCTTCCTGGACGACGCGATCGAGATCGACGTCGACGCGCTCTACGACGGCGAGCAGCTCTACATCGGCGGCGTGATGGAGCACATCGAGGAGGCCGGCATCCACTCCGGCGACTCGGCCTGCACCCTGCCGCCGGTCACCCTGGGCCGTCAGCAGATCGACAAGGTCCGCGAGGCGACCCTCGCCATCGCCGAGGGCGTCGGCGTCCGCGGCCTGCTCAACGTGCAGTTCGCCATCGGCCAGGGCGTGCTCTACGTCCTGGAGGCGAACCCGCGCGCCTCGCGCACCGTGCCGTTCGTCTCGAAGGCGCTCGGCATCCCGCTCGCGAAGGCCGCCTCGCGCCTGATGGTCGGCGAGACGATCGCCGAGCTCAAGGCCGAGGGCCTGCTGCCCGAGCGCGACGGCTCCGACGTGCCGATGGACTCGCCGATCGCGGTGAAGGAGGCGGTGCTGCCGTTCAAGCGCTTCCGCACCAAGGAGGGGAAGATCGTCGACTCGCTGCTCGGCCCCGAGATGCGCTCGACCGGCGAGGTCATGGGCATCGACCGCGACTTCCCCCGCGCCTTCGCGAAGAGCCAGGAGGCGGCCTACGGCGGCATGCCCGCGAGCGGCACCGTCTTCATCTCGGTCGCCGATCGCGACAAGCGCTCGATCGTGCTGCCGGCCCTGCGCCTGCGCCAGCTCGGCTTCGAGATCCTCGCCACCGAGGGCACCGCGGAGGTGCTCAACCGCAACGGCATCCAGGCCCGGGTCGTGCGCAAGTACAGCGAGGAGGCCGTCGACGACGCGCCGTCGATCGTCGAGCTCGTCAACCGCGACCAGGTCGACGTGGTGATCAACACGCCGAGCGGCGGCGCCTCCCGCGCCGACGGCTACGAGATCCGCGCCGCCGCGGTCGCCGCGGACAAGCCGCTGTTCACCACCATCGCCCAGCTCGCCGCGGCCGTCGCCTCGCTCGACGCCGGAGCGGAGCCGTTCGAGGTGACCAGCCTGCAGGACTACGCGATCCGCCGGGCGGAGCGCACGGCGTGACGGACGCCGCCGCACAGCCGGGCGCCGGATCCTTCGGCGCCCGGCTCGAGGCCGCGTTCGACGCGTTCGGCCAGCTCTGCGTCGGGATCGATCCGCACGCGTTCCTGCTCGACGCCTGGGGTCTGGACGACAGCGCGGCGGGCCTGGAGACCTTCGGCCGGCGCGTCGTCGAGGCGTCGGCCGGCCGGGTCGGCCTGGTCAAGCCGCAGGTCGCGTTCTTCGAGCGGCACGGCTCGGCGGGCTACGCGGCGCTCGAGCGCGTCCTCTCCGACGCGCGCGCCGCGGGCCTGCTGGTCATCGCGGACGCGAAGCGCGGCGACATCGGCACGAGCGTCACGGCCTACGCCGAGGCGTGGCTGCGCCCCGGCTCGCCGCTCGAGGCCGACGCGATGACGGCCGCCGCCTACCAGGGCGTCGGCTCGCTCGAGGGCATGCTCGCGCTGGCCGAGGAGGCGGGCAAGGGCGTCTTCGTCCTCGCCGCGACCTCCAACGCCGAGGCGCGGCCGGTGCAGCGCGCGCTGCTGCAGGACGGCCCCGCCGCGGGCTCGACGGTGGCACACGCGGTGCTGGCCGACGTGGCATCCTGGAACGCGGGACACGCGCGCTCGTCGATCGGCTCGGTCGGCGTCGTGCTCGGGGCCACGGTCGCACTCGGCGACTACGGCATCGGCACGGGCACTCCGCTCCGCCCCGCACTGCCGGTGCTGGCGCCCGGCTTCGGCCACCAGGGCGCCGACACCGCGGACGCGTCGAGGCTGTTCGGAGCGCTGGCCGCCTCGACGATCGTGAGCGAATCGCGCAGTGTCCTCGGCGCCGGCCCGGACGGGATCGCCGCCGAGATCGACCGCCGAGCCGCACACCTCCAGGAGACCCTTGTCCGCTGAAGCCGTCAGCCCGATCGATCCCGCCGCCGACGCCCCCGACGGCACCTCCGCCGCGCGCCGCCCCGCGCCGCCCGCGGTGGACCGCCGCGCCGCCTCGGAGGCCGCGATCGCCGCCCGCCGCGCCCGCGCCCAGGTGAAGAAGGCCGTCGCCGCCGGCGATCGCCCCGCCACCGCCGTGCTCGCGGCCGCGCAGGAGGCTCCGACCGGCGTCGAGGGACGGATGCGCGTCAGCGAGCTGCTGCGCGCGGTGCCCGCCCTCGGCGTGGTCAAGACGCCCCGGGTGATGGAGCAGCTCGGCATCGCGCCGTCCAAGCGCCTCGGCGGTCTCGGCCGCCGCCAGGTCGAGGGCCTCGGCGCGTTCCTGGAGGAGCGCGAGTCGCGTCAGCGCCGCGGTGAGCGCAACCGGCTCGTCGTGCTGGCCGGCCCGACCGCGGTCGGCAAGGGCACCGTCTCCAGCTACATCCGCGAGAACTACCCCGAGGTGCTGCTCTCGGTCTCGGCGACCACCCGCGCCCCGCGCCCCGGCGAGGTCGAGGGCGTCAGCTACTACTTCGTCGACGACGCCGAGTTCGACCGCATGGTCGAGGCGGGGGAGTTCCTCGAGTACGCGACGGTGCACAACGCCTACCGCTACGGCACGCCGCGCGGCCCGATCGACGCCGCCCTCGCCGCCGGCCGCCAGGTCATGCTCGAGATCGACATCCAGGGCGCGCGGCAGGTCCGCGAGCGGATGAGCGACGCCCGGCTGGTCTTCCTGCTGCCGCCGAGCTGGGACGAGCTGGTCCGCCGCCTGGTCGGCCGCGGCACCGAGAGCGCGGAGGAGCAGGAGCGCCGGCTCGCGACCGCGAAGGTCGAGCTGGCCGCGCAGGACGAGTTCGATTTCGCCGTCGTGAACAGCACCGTGCCCGAAGCGGCCCGCGAGGTCGTAGAATTGATGTCGCCTCGTGCCGACAGCACGCCCGCCGATCCGGGCCGCTGAGACCGAGACCACCGACCACCTCCGGGCCGACGCCCCGATCGCCCTCCCCGGTGATCGCGCGCCGTGCCGCTCCGGAGCCGCAGATCGGCGCTTCGCGCCACGCTAGGAGACACCATGGCCAACAACCTCGGCATCATCGACCCGCCCATCGACGAGCTGCTCTCGAAGGTCGACTCGAAGTACGCGCTCGTCATCTTCGCCTCCAAGCGCGCGCGCCAGATCAACGACTACTACGCCGACCTGCACGAGGGCAGCCTGTTCGACAACGTCGGCCCGCTGGTCGACTCGACCATCGACGACAAGCCGCTCTCCGTCGCCCTGCACGAGATCAACGAGGACAAGCTCGTCGCCCGTCCCGTCGCCGAGCCCCTCGACGAGTAGTCCCCGCCGGGGGCGCTCCGCGACATGCGGTCATCGAGACGGGCCGCACGGCTGAACGTCGTCGTCGGGATCACCGGCGGCATCGCCGCCTACAAGGCGGTCGGTGTCGTCCGCGCACTGGTCCTCGAGGGCCACGACGTCCACGTCGTGGCCACCGAGGCCGCGCTGCGCTTCGTCGGCAAGCCCACGCTCGAGGCCATCTCGCGGAACACGGTGCACACCGAGCTCTACGAGGGCGTCGCCGAGGTGCGGCACGTCGCGATCGGCCAGGCGGCCGACCTCATCGTGATCGCCCCCGCGACGGCGCACACCCTGGCCAAGCTGGCCACCGGCCTCGCCGACGACCTGCTCGGAAACACCGTGCTCGCGAGCACTGCTCCGGTCGTGGTCGCTCCGGCGATGCACACCGAGATGTGGGCGAACGCCGCCACCGTCGCCAACATCGCGACGCTCCGCTCCCGCGGCGTCCACGTCGTCGGCCCCGCCGTCGGTCAGCTGACCGGTGCCGACTCGGGGGCCGGCCGGATGGAGGAGCCCGCGACGATCGTCGCCGAGGCCCTCGCCGTCCACGCGCGTGCCACCGCCGCCCGACGCGACCTCGAGGGCCTGCGCGTCCTCGTCACCGCCGGCGGCACCCGCGAGCCGCTGGACCCGGTCCGCTTCGTCGGCAACCGCTCCAGCGGCCGGCAGGGCGTCGCGCTCGCGGTCGCCGCGGCCGCGCGCGGAGCGAGGGTCACCCTCCTCGCCGCGAACCTCGACATCGAGGCGCCCGGCGGCGTCGAAGTGGTCCCCGTCGGGACAGCGCTCGAGCTGCGCGAGGCGGCGTTGGTCGCCGCCCGCGACGCCGACATCGTCATCATGGCCGCGGCCGTCGCCGACTACCGTCCGGCCGACGTCTCCGAGGCGAAGATCAAGAAGGAGCAGCAGGGCGACCGCCTCGTCCTCGAGCTCGTGAAGAACCCGGACGTCCTCGCCGAGATCTCCGCCGCCAAGACCGACGGGCAGGTGATCGTCGGCTTCGCCGCCGAGACCGAGCCCGACCGTGACGCGATGCTCGCGCTCGGCCGCGCCAAGATCGCCCGCAAGGGCTGCGATCTGCTCGTCCTCAACAGGGTCGGCTGGGCCGAGGGCTTCCAGAGCGACAGCAACACCGTCGTGGTCCTCGATCGGGCCGGAGATATAGTGATCGAGGCTTCCGGCAGCAAGGCGTCGGTCGCCGATCGCGTCCTCGACGTGGTCGCGCGCTAGGGCGCCTCCCTGGCCCGGTCCGCCCCCGGTGAGAGGGCGAGCCCGGTGCGGGACTGCACCGGATCGAGACAGCTCCGGCTGCCGCGCCCTACGGAATGAGACGCTCGACATGACCTCCGGCCCCCTCCGCCTGTTCACCTCCGAGTCCGTGACCGAGGGTCACCCCGACAAGATCTGCGACCAGATCTCGGACCGCATCCTCGACGCGCTCCTGCGCGAGGACCCGCGCAGCCGGGTCGCCGTGGAGACGCTCGTCACCACGGGCCTCGTGCACGTCGCCGGCGAGGTCTCGACCTCGGGCTACGTCGAGATCCCCGCGATCGTGCGCGACACCATCGTCGAGATCGGCTACGACTCCTCGCTCAAGGGCTTCGACGGCCGCTCCTGCGGCGTGTCCGTCTCGATCGGTCAGCAGTCGCCCGAGATCGCCGCGGGCGTCGACACGGCCCTCGAGGTGCGCGGCGACGCGACCGACGACGACGCCTTCGACCGCCAGGGCGCCGGCGACCAGGGCCTGATGTTCGGCTTCGCCACCGACGAGACCCCCGAGTACATGCCGCTGCCCAGCTGGCTCTCGCACCGCCTGGCGGAGCGCCTGGCCGAGGTCCGCAAGACCGGCGAGCTGGACTACCTCCGGCCCGACGGCAAGACGCAGGTCACCATCGGCTACGACGGCACGACGCCGGCCACGATCGACACGGTCGTCCTCTCCACCCAGCACGCCGAGCACGTCAGCACCGCCACGATCCACGCGGACATCGAGGAGCACGTGATCCGACCCGTCCTCGAGCGCGTCGACCTCGACTCCTCCGCCGTGCGCCTGCTGATCAACCCCTCCGGCCGCTTCGAGATCGGCGGCCCGCAGGGCGACGCCGGGCTCACCGGCCGCAAGATCATCGTCGACACCTACGGCGGGGCCGCGCGCCACGGCGGCGGTGCCTTCTCGGGCAAGGACCCGTCGAAGGTCGACCGCTCGGCCGCCTACGCCATGCGCTGGGTGGCGAAGAACGCGGTCGCCGCGGGGCTCGCCCGCCGGATGGAGGTGCAGGTCGCCTACGCGATCGGCAAGGCCGCGCCGGTCGGCCTCTACGTCGAGACCTTCGGCACCGGCACGCTGCCCGACGAGCAGATCACCGAGGCGATCCGCTCCGTCTTCGACCTCCGTCCCGCCGCGATCATCCACGCGCTCGACCTGCTGCGTCCGATCTACTCGCAGACCTCGGTCTACGGGCACTTCGGCCGCGAGCTGCCCGACTTCACCTGGGAGCGCCTCGACCGCGTCGACGACCTCCGCTCCGCCGCGGGTCTCTCGTAGGCGCCGCCGCGGCGGGGGAGGCGGTGACCGGTCCGGAGGGGCGCGTCGCGCGCGTGCTCCTCGACTCGCCGCTCCCGCAGCTGGACCGGCTGCTCGACTACGCGATCCCCGAGGCGCTGCGCGAGGGTGTGCGCCCGGGCGTCCGGGTACGGGTGCCGCTGCGCACCGGCGGGCGGATCGCCGACGCGTTCGTCGTCGAGGTCGGCCAGGGCTCCGAGCACGCGGGGGCGCTGAGCGAGCTCGAGGAGCTCGTCTCGCCGCTCGTCGTGCTGACTCCCGAGGTCTGGGCTCTCGCCCGGCGCGTCGCTGACCGCGCCGCCGGGGGAGCGAGCGACGTGCTGCGCCTCGCCGTGCCGCGGCGCCACGTCCGTGTCGAGCGGGCGCACCTCGCGGCCCTCGCAGAGGCAGGAGCCGACGCCGCGCCGGTCGAGCCGATCGAGGCGGGCGTCGTCTCCGGCGCTGTGACCGGCTATCCGCCCGAGACGTTCGACGGCGTCCTCGACGGCGGCCGCCTCGCGGTGAACGCCGTGCCCGCGCCCGTGCAGCTCGCCTCAGGCGCCTGGGTCGGCGGCTGGGCGGTGACGCTCGCCGAGCTCGCCCGCACCGCGCTCGACGCCGGCCGCGACGCGATCCTCGCGGTGCCCGACTACCGCGACCAGGAGCAGCTCGAGCAGGCCCTCGCCGAGCACGTGCCCGAGGACGCGGTGGTCCGCCTCGACGCGCGGCAGAAGGGCGCGGGCCGGTACGCCGCGTTCCTGCGCTGCCTCACTCCCGGCCCGCGGGTGATCGTCGGCAACCGCTCGGTGCTCTACGCGCCGTCCTCGGCGCTCGGTCTGATCGCGCTCTGGGACGACGGCGATCCGCTCTTCGCCGAGCCGCTCGCGCCCTACGCGCACGCCCGCGACGTCGCACTCGTCCGGCAGGAGCAGAGCGGTGCCGGGCTGGTCCTGCTCGGCAACACCCGCACGGTCGAGGTGGAGCGGCTGGTCGGCCTCGGCTTCGCCGCTCCGGTGCAGCCCCGCCCGTCGCGGCGCCCGCACGTCGTGCCCACCGCGCAGCAGACGGCCGCCGACGAGCACGACCAGGCCGCGCGCATCCCCTCGACCGCCTGGCGGCAGGCCAGGATCGCGCTCGACGCCGGTCCCGTGCTCGTCCAGGTCGCCCGCCCGGGCTACGCACCGGTGGTCGCCTGCGCGCGCTGCCGCACCGTGGCGCGCTGCAACCGCTGCCAGGGTCCGCTCGCCGTGCACGCGGCCGGCGCGCGGCCGAGCTGCGGCTGGTGCGGACTGATCGCCGCCGACTGGCACTGCTCCGTCTGCGAGGCGACGGCGCTGCGCCTGGTGAGCCTGGGCGCCGGCCGCACCGCGGAGGAGCTCGGCCGCGCGTTCCCGGGTGTCAAGGTCGTCGTCGCCGACGGCGCGCACCCCATCCTCACCGTGCCCGGGACACCGGCGCTCGTCGTCGCCACCCGCGGCGGCGAGCCCCGGGCCGACGGCGGCTACCACGCCGTGCTGCTGCTCGACGGCGAGCGGATGCTCGCGCGGGAGAGCCTGCGCGTCGCCGACGACGCCCTGCGCACCTGGTCGAACGCGGCCGCGCTGGCCCGCCCCGGCGCTCCCGTGCTGCTGGTCGGCGTCGCCGGGCGCCTCGCGACGGCCCTCGCGACCTGGCGCCAGGACGAGTACCTCCGCGCCGAGCTGATCGAGCGGCGCGAGCTGCGCTTCCCGCCGGCCGTCCGGCTCGCGACCGTCAGCGGCGACGCGCACGCGGTGACGGAGGCGCTCGACGCGCTCGACGAGGCGGACCGGCACGAGGTGCTCGGCCCGGTCGGGCTCGAGGACGGCTCCGTCCGGGCGATCGTGCGCTTCGACTACGCTCGCGGGGCGGAGGTCGCCGCCCGCCTCCGGTCCGCCGTGATCCGCAACGCGACCCGCCGCCGCCGGCCGCCCACCACGCCGGGCCGCTTCCGGCCGGCGCCCAAGCTGCGCGTCCGGCTCGACGACCCCGACATCCTCTAGACCCGTCCCTCCCGGACCCGTTCTCCGCTCGACCCCCACGCTCAGGAGCTCCTCGTGCGCCTCGTCTTCGCCGGCACGCCGGCTGCCGCCGTCCCCACCCTGCGCGCCCTCGCGGCCTCCGAGCACGAGATCGTCGGGGTGGTCACCCGGGCGGACGCGCCCGTGGGTCGCAAGCGCGTGCTCACGCCCTCGCCGATCGCCGCGGTCGCCGAGGAGCTCGGCCTGCCGGTGCTCACGGCGAACCGCCTCGACGAGGAGGTCACCGACCGGATCGCCGCCCTCGAGCCGGACCTCGGCGTGATCGTGGCCTACGGCGGCCTGGTCCGCGAGCGGCTGCTGGCGGTGCCGCGCCTCGGCTGGATCAACCTGCACTTCTCGCTGCTGCCGCGCTGGCGCGGGGCGGCACCGGTCCAGCGCGCGCTGATGGCGGGGGAGCAGCGGATCGGCGCGGCGGTCTTCCAGCTGGTGGCCGAGCTCGACGCGGGCGACGTCTTCGCCGTGATCCAGGAGGAGGTCGCCGGGCGCTCGGCCGGCGAGCTGCTCGAGGTGCTCGCGGAGCGGGGCGCCGGGCTGACCGGCGAGGTCGTCGACGGGCTCGCCGCCGGCACCGCGGTCGCCGTGCCGCAGTCGGGCGAGGTGACCCTCGCGCCCAAGCTCGACGTGACCGACGGCCGGATCGACTGGACCCTGCCGACCGCGGGGATCCTCGCGCTGGTCCGCGGGGTGACTCCTGAACCCGGCGCGTCGACGACGGTCGGCGACGCGCGGCTCAAGGTGCTCGCCGTCGACGAGGCGCGCACGGACGCTCTCCTCGCGCCCGGCGCCGTGCTCCTCGATGCCGGCAGGGCCCTGGTCGGCACGGGCGACGGCGCGGTCGAACTCGTCTCGGTGCAGCCCGCCGGCAAGACCGCGATGCCCGGCGCCGCCTGGGCCCGGGGCCTCCGCGAGAGCACGGTGCTCGCGTGAGCGCCCGGACCGCGGTCGCTCCGGCGCGGCAGGTCGCCTACGACGTCCTGCTCGCGGTCAGCGGCGGAGACGCCTACGCCAACCTCGTGCTGCCCGCCCGGATCCGCGCCGCCGAGCTGTCGCCGGCCGACGCGGGTCTGGCCACCGAGCTCTGCTACGGCACGCTCCGCCTCTCCGGCTACTACGACCGGGTGATCGCCCTCGCCGCCGGCCGCGCCGTCGAGACCATCGACGCCCCGGTGCTCGACGCGCTCCGGCTCGGCGTGCACCAGCTGCTCGGCACCCGCGTCGCCGCGCACGCCGCCGTGAACGAGAGCGTCGCGCTCGTCGCGGGCGGCTCCTCCCGCGGCGCCGTCGCCTTCGCGAACGCAGTGCTGCGCTCGGTGACCCGCTCGAGCGACGAGGAGTGGCAGCAGCGCGTCGCCGACGCCGCGACCTCGGGCGACGACCGGCTCGCCGCGGCGACCTCGCATCCCGTCTGGATCGTCAAGGCCCTGCGCCGCGCCCTCGCCGCGGAGGGCGCCGCCGACGAGCTCGAGGCGCTGCTCGCCGCCGACAACGCGGCGCCGCGGGTGAACCTCGTCGCCCTGCCCGGTCTCGCGGAGGCCGCCGAGCTGCCCGACGCGGAGCCCGACCGCTACTCGCCGGTCGGCCTCGTCAGCACCGGAGGCGACCCCGAGGCGATCGCGCCCGTGCACGAGGGCCGGGTGCGCGTCCAGGACGAGGGCTCGCAGCTGGCCGCGCTCGCGCTCTCCCGCGCGGAGCCGGTCCGCGAGGGCGAGCGCTGGCTCGACCTCTGCGCCGGCCCCGGCGGCAAGGCGGCGCTGCTGGCCGCCGAGGCACGCGCGGGCGGCGCGACGCTGCTGGCCAACGAGGTCGTGCCCGCGCGGGCTGGACTGGTCCGCCAGGCCCTCGCCGCCGTAGACCCGACGGTCGAGGTCCGCACCGGTGACGGCCGCACCCTCGGCGAGGAGCAGCCCGGTGCCTTCGACCGCATCCTGCTCGACGCCCCGTGCACCGGACTCGGTGCCCTCCGCCGCCGTCCGGAGGCGCGCTGGCGCAAGACCGCCGACGACGTCGCCCCGCTCGCGGCCCTCCAGGGCGAGCTGCTCGACTCCGCCCTCGCCGCGCTCGCGCCCGGCGGCCTGCTCGCCTACGTCACCTGCTCGCCGCACCTCGGCGAGACCAAGCGCGTGCTCGCCCTCGCCGCGGAGCGCCACCCCGGCGGCTTCGAGCTCGTCGACACCCCGGCGGTCCTCCGCGGCATCACCCGCGCGCCGCTGCCGCTCGCCGAGAGCGCGCTGCACGCGCAGCTCTGGCCGCACCGGCACGGGACCGACGCGATGTTCATCCAGCTGCTGCGCCGCAGCCCGGCCTGACGGCCCGGCCGCCCGGCCGCCCGGCCGCCCGGCCGCCCGGCCTAGGCTGGGGAGCATGCCCGCACGGATCAACCCCAGCATCCTGTCCGCCGACTTCGTGAACTTCGAGGCCGAGCTGCAGCGGATCGCCGGGGCCGATCTCGTGCACGTCGACGTGATGGACAACCACTTCGTGCCGAACCTCACCTTCGGCCTGCCGATGGTGCAGCGCCTGCAGGAGGTCTCGCCGCGCCCGCTCGACGTGCACCTGATGATCGACGACCCCGACCGCTGGGCGCCGGGCTACGCCGAGACGGGCGCCTACTCGGTCACCTTCCACGCCGAGGCCGCGAGCGACGCCGTCGCGCTGGCGCGCCGCCTCCGCGAGATCGGCGCGCGCGCCGGCATCGCGCTGAAGCCCGGCACCCCCGTCGACGCCTACCTCGACCTGCTGCCCGAGTTCGACCAGGTGCTCGTGATGACCGTCGAGCCCGGCTTCGGCGGCCAGTCGTTCATGGCGGAGACGATGCCGAAGCTGCACGCGCTGCGCGAGGTCGTCGACCGCACCGGCCTCGACGTCTGGCTCCAGGTCGACGGCGGCATCGCCCCCGGCACGATCGAGATCGCCGCCGAGGCGGGCGCCGACACCTTCGTCGCCGGCTCCGCCGTCTTCGGCGCCGACGACCCGGAGGCGGCCATCGCCGCCCTCCGCGACACCGCGTCCTCCCTCCTGCACCGCCACTGACCCGGCCGCCCTCGCCGGTCCGCCGCCGCGTATAGACTTCCCCGGTGAAAACTTTCGACGACCTCTTCGCTGAGCTGGGCGAGAAGGCCGCCGCGCGTCCCGAGGGTTCGGGCACGGTCCGCGAGCTCGACGCCGGTGTGCACTTCATCGGCAAGAAGATCGTCGAGGAGGCCGCCGAGGTGTGGATGGCCGCCGAGTACGAGGGCGACGAGCGCACGGCCGAGGAGATCTCGCAGCTGCTCTACCACCTGCAGGTGCTGATGCTCGCGAAGGGCCTGACGACGGCCGACGTCTACCGACATCTGTGAGCGTCCCCCCGATCGCCGGAGTGCGCCGCCGCCACGTCGCCGCGCGCTCCCACGCTCTCCGAGGCGCCGTCGCGCCTCCGCTCACCGAATCACCCTCGACCTCCAGAGGACGTCCCGTCGTGACCACGACCACCCCCACCACTCCTGAGACCACCGGCACCACCGCCGCGCCCGCGCTCCTGCGCGTCGCCGTCCCGAACAAGGGCTCGCTCTCCGAGACCGCCGGCCAGATGCTGGCCGAGGCCGGCTACACCGGCCGCCGCGATGCCAAGGAGCTGCACGTCGTCGACGAGCGCAACGGCGTCGAGTTCTTCTACCTCCGCCCGCGCGACATCGCCACCTACGTCGGCTCCGGCGCGCTCGACGTCGGCGTCACCGGCCGCGACCTCCTGATCGACTCCGGCTCCGAGGCGCGCGAGATCGCCAGCCTCGGCTTCGCCGACTCGACCTTCCGCTTCGCCGGACCGGCCGGCCGCTACACCGAGCTGCAGCAGATCGACGGCCTCCGCGTCGCGACCAGCTACCCGGGCCTCGTGGGCCGCTTCCTCCGCGAGCACGGCGTCGAGGTCACCCTCATCCGCCTGGACGGCGCGGTCGAGTCGGCCATCCAGCTCGGCGTCGCCGACGTGATCGCGGACGTCGTCGAGACCGGCACGACCCTCCGCAAGGCGGGCCTGGAGATCTTCGGCCCCGTCATCCTGGAGTCGACCGCCGTCCTCGTCTCCGGCGCGGGCGAGCCCGAGGGCATCCCGGTCCTGCTGCGCCGCCTGCAGGGCGTCCTCGTGGCCCGCGAGTACGTGCTGCTCGACTACGACTGCCCCGTCGCGCTGCTCGAGACCGCCACCGCGCTCGCGCCCGGCTTCGAGTCGCCCACCGTCTCGCCGCTGCACGACCCCGAGTGGGTCGCCGTGCGGGTCATGGTGCCGCGCGCCGACATGAACCAGGTGATGGACCGGCTCTACGACCTCGGCGCCCGCGCGATCCTGGTCACCTCGATCCACGCCGCACGCCTCTAGGAGGGGGAGCGATGAGTCTCGCCGTCCGCGTCATCCCGTGCCTCGACGTGGCCGCCGGCCGCGTCGTCAAGGGCGTCAACTTCCAGAACCTGCGCGACGCCGGCGACCCCGTCGAGCTCGCCCGCCTCTACTTCGAGCAGGGCGCCGACGAGCTGACCTTCCTCGACGTCACCGCCACCGTCGACGACCGCTCCACCACCTACGACGTCGTGCGGGCCACCGCCGAGCAGGTCTTCATCCCGCTCACCGTCGGCGGGGGAGTGCGCGGCGTCGAGGACGTCTCGCGCCTGCTCGCCCACGGCGCCGACAAGGTGGGGGTCAACTCCGCCGCGATCGCGCGCCCCGCGCTGATCGGCGAGATCGCCGACGTCTTCGGCGCGCAGGTGCTGGTGCTCTCGCTCGACGTCAAGCGGAGCGACGCCACGCCCTCCGGCTTCGTCGTCACCACCCACGGCGGTCGCCGCGAGACGACGCTCGACGCCCTCGCCTGGGCGGCGGAGGCCGTCGAGCGCGGGGCCGGCGAGCTGCTGGTCAACTCCATCGACGCCGACGGCACCAAGCAGGGCTTCGACCTGCCGCTGATCAGCGCGATGCGCGAGCTCAGCACCGTTCCGGTGATCGCCTCGGGCGGCGCCGGTGCGGTCGAGCACTTCGCCCCCGCCATCGAGGCGGGCGCCGACGCGGTGCTCGCCGCCTCCGTCTTCCACAATCGCGAGCTGACGATCGGCGACGTGAAGCGCGCCCTCGACGACTCCGGGATCGAGATCCGCCGATGAGCACCGACACGACCGCTCCGGACGACCTGACCGCGGTCCTCGACCGCGCCGCCTTCGACGCGAGCGGCCTCCTGCCCGCCGTGATCCAGCAGCACGACACCCGCGAGGTGCTGATGCTGGGCTGGATGGACCGGGAGGCGCTGCGCCGCACGCTGACCGAGGGCCGGGTCACCTTCTGGTCGCGCTCGCGCCAGGAGTACTGGCGGAAGGGCGACACCTCCGGTCACGCCCAGTACGTCCGCGGAGCCGCGCTCGACTGCGACGCCGACACGCTGCTCGTGCAGGTCGAGCAGATCGGAGCCGCCTGCCACACCGGCGAGCACTCCTGCTTCGACGTCGATCCGCTCGCCCCGGTGACGGACCTCGGGCCGCAGGCGTGAGCGGCCGGCGCCTCAAGTACTCCGCGATCCTCGGGATCGTGCTGCTCGCCGCGCTCGAGCTCACCGCCTCCACCCAGCCCTGGGCGACCCTCGTGCTCACCCCGGGCGTCGGCGACGGCCGGGCGCTCTCCGTCGTCGGCACCGTCGCCGCGCCGGCCCTGTCGGCCCTGGCCCTCGCCGGGCTCGCTCTCGCGGCCGCCCTCGCCATCGCCGGGCCGGCCTTCCGGATCGTCCTCGGGCTGCTGCAGATCGTCCTCGGCGGCTCCGTCGTCCTGGCCGCCTCGACCGCGCTCGCCGATCCCGTGCGCGCCGGCTCGTCGCTGGTCACCGACGCGACCGCGATCGCGGGCCGGGAGTCGGTCGCGGCGCTCGTCGCCTCGTCCTCCGTCACCGCCTGGCCGGTCGTCGCGCTGGTGGCCGGCGTGCTGACCGCGGTCATCGGCGTGCTCGTGCTCGTCACGGTCCGGCGCTGGCCCGGCGCGAAGAAGAAGCGCGTCTCCCGGTTCGAGCCCGCCGACGGCTACGGCCACGGCGCGACCACCGTGCGGACCGACGACGGCGACATCGATCCCGTCGTCTCCTGGGACGAGCTGTCCCGCGGCGACGACCCCACGTCCGCCCGCTGAGCAAGCCCTCCGCAGACCCCGCCCGGCGGCGGAGCCCTTCAGCCCCGAGCCGCTAGACTGCTGTGGTTCCGATGCACGTCCAGGAGGAGAGCCATGAGCACCGAGCACGACGACGACAACCACGGCCACTCGCCCGCAGCGTGGACGGCCGTCGTCATCATGCTGGTCGGCTTCACGGTCGGCACGATCGCCTTCTGGTTCGACCTGCCGCTCGTCGTCTGGCTGTCCGCCGGCGTCGTCGTGATCGGCCTCCTCGTCGGCGTGATCCTGGCCCGCCTGGGCTACGGGGTCGACGGCGCGAAGGCCAATCCGAAGGCGCGCGCGTAGAGTGCTCGGCGATCTGACCGCCGGCGCCCTGGCCGATGCGGCCCGGCGTCGCGAGACCGTCCCGCTCGAGGTCCTCGAGCGCCGCGCCGCCGAGCGCCCGCCCGCCCTCGACGCCCTCGCTGCGCTGGCCCCCGCCGAGCGCGTGCGGATCATCGCCGAGGTCAAGCGCTCCAGCCCGTCCCGCGGCGCTCTCGCCGCGATCCCCGACCCCGCGCTGCTCGCCGGCCGGTACGAGCTCGGGGGAGCGAGCGCGATCAGCGTCCTCACCGAGGAGCGCCGCTTCAAGGGCTCGCTCGCCGACCTCGAGGCCGTCCGCGCGAAGGTCTCGATCCCGGTGCTGCGCAAGGACTTCATCGCGGAGCCGTACCAGGTGCTCGAGGCGCGCGCCGCCGGGGCGGACCTCGTCCTCCTCATCGTCGCCGCGCTCGAGCAGCCCGTGCTGGCCGAGCTGCACGCCCTCGTCCTCGAGCTCGGGATGACCCCGCTGGTCGAGACGCACTCGGGCGACGAGCTCGAGCGGGCCGCCGACATCGGTGCCCGCCTGATCGGCGTCAACGCCCGCGACCTCTCCACCTTCGAGCTCGACCGCGACCTCTTCGGCCGCCTCTCCGAGCGCTTCCCCTCCGACGCGGTCAAGGTCGCGGAGTCGGCGGTCCTCTCGGCCGACGACGTCGCGCACTACCGCCGCTCCGGCGCGGACGTCGTCCTCGTCGGCGAGGCCCTCGTCACCGGTGGCGACCCCGTCGCCACCCTCGCCGGCTTCCTGGCCCACTGAGCCCCTTCCGGCGCAGAGGGCCGCGAACCGCGCGAGCCACGATCCGCACTGATCCACGATCCACTGATAGGCGGCACTGCCATGGCACTCCGGGATGAACTCGGCCCGTACTTCGGCGACTTCGGCGGGCGCTACGTCCCCGAATCGCTCGTCGAGGCGCTCGACGAGTTGAGCGCCGAGTACGAGCGCACGAAGGTCGACCCCGAGTTCGCGGCCGAGCTGGCGGAGCTGCACCGCAGCTACACCGGCCGGCCCTCGATCATCACCGAGGTGCCGCGCTTCGCCGAGCACGCGGGCGGCGCGCGGATCATCCTCAAGCGCGAGGACCTCAACCACACCGGCTCGCACAAGATCAACAACGTGCTGGGCCAGGCGCTGCTGACCAAGCGCATCGGCAAGACCCGCGTGATCGCCGAGACCGGCGCCGGCCAGCACGGCGTGGCCACGGCCACCGCCGCCGCGCTCTTCGGCCTCGACTGCGTCGTCTACATGGGCGAGGTCGACACCGAGCGCCAGGCGCTCAACGTCGCCCGCATGCGCCTGCTCGGCGCCGAGGTCATCCCCGTGACGACCGGCTCGCGCACTCTCAAGGACGCGATCAACGAGGCGATGCGCGACTGGGTCACCAACGTCGGCACCACCAACTACGTCTTCGGCACCGTCGCCGGTCCGCACCCGTTCCCGGCGCTCGTCCGCGACTTCCAGAAGATCATCGGCGAGGAGGCGCGCGAGCAGGTCCTCGCCCTCACCGGCGCCCTGCCGACCGCGGTCACCGCCTGCGTCGGCGGCGGCTCCAACGCGATGGGCATCTTCCACGCGTTCCTCGACGACCCCGAGGTGAGGCTCGTCGGCTTCGAGGCCGGCGGCGAGGGGATCGACACCCCGCGCCACGCCGCGACCATCAGCAAGGGCCGCCCCGGCGTCCTGCACGGCGCCCGCAGCCTCCTGCTGCAGGACGAGGACGGCCAGACCGTCGAGTCGCACTCGATCTCGGCCGGCCTCGACTACCCGGGCATCGGTCCCGAGCACGCCTGGCTCGCCAGCATCGGCCGGGCCGACTACCGCGCGGTCACCGACTCCGCCGCGATGGACGCCCTGATGCTGCTCAGCCGCACCGAGGGGATCATCCCCGCGATCGAGTCGGCGCACGCCCTGGCCGGCACGCTGGAGCTCGGCCGCGAGCTCGGCCCCGACGCGACCATCCTGGTCAACCTCTCGGGCCGCGGGGACAAGGACATGACCACCGCCGCGCGCTACTTCGGCCTGGTCGACCAGGGCGCGGTGCAGTCGTGAGCGGCATCGGGCCGAGCGTCGCCGAGACCGTCCGCCGGCGCAACCAGGAGTCGGCGGGCGCCCTGATCGGCTACCTGCCCGCCGGCTTCCCCGACCTCGCGACGAGCATCGACGCCGCCGTCGCCCTCGCGGAGAACGGCGTCGACGCGATCGAGCTCGGCCTGCCCTACTCCGACCCGGTGATGGACGGCCCGGTCATCCAGGAGGCGACCCAGGCGGCCCTCGCCGGCGGCTTCCGCCTGCGCCACGGCTTCGACGCGGTCCGCGAGATCCGCGCGCGCGTCGACGTCCCCGTGCTCGTGATGACGTACTACAACCCCGTGCTGCAGTACGGGGTCGAGCGCTTCGCGACGGACCTCGCGGAGGCGGGCGGCTCCGGCCTGATCACGCCCGACCTCATCCCCGACGAGGGCGCCGAGTGGATCGCCGCCTCGGAGCGGCTCGGCCTCGACCGCGTCTTCCTCGCCGCTCCCTCCTCGACCGACGCGCGTCTGCGCGCGACCGTCGAGGCGAGCCGCGGCTTCGTCTACGCGGTCTCCACCATGGGCATCACCGGCGCGCGCGCCGACGTCGACCAGGCCGCCCGGACGCTCGTGGACCGACTGCGCGACGCGGGCTCCGACAGCGCCTGCGTCGGCGTCGGCGTGTCGACCGGCGATCAGGTCGCCGAGATCCTCGCCTACGCCGACGGCGCGATCGTGGGCTCGGCCCTCGTCCGCGCGCTCGCCTCGGGCGGGGTCGACGCCGTGGCGGAGACGGCACGCGGTCTGGCAGAGGGCACGCGTCCGCGAGCCTGACGCCTCCCAGTACACTCGGGATGCCCGTCGGGGCGCGGCACCGCCGCGACCGCGGGATCCCTCCTTCGAAAGGTCGACGTACCGGTGTCCGTACCGCTGAGCATCCCGAGTCCGCCCGAGGCGTGGAGTCAGTACGACTTCACGCTCTTCGATCGCGCGTTCTCGATCCACACCTACGCCGTCTGCATCCTGGTCGGCATCGTGGTCGCCACGATCATGACGAACGCCCGCCTCAAGCGCCGCGGCGCCGAGCCCTGGGTCGTCCTCGACATCATCATCTGGGCGGTGCCGCTCGGCATCATCGGCGCGCGGCTGTACCACGTGCTCACCCACCCCGGCGACTACTTCTACGCCGGCGCGGACCCCTGGGAGATCATCCGGATCTGGAACGGCGGCAACGCGATCTTCGGCGGCCTGATCGGCGGCGCCGTCGGCGCCTGGATCGGCTGCCGCTGGACGGGCGTCCGCTTCTGGACCTTCGCCGACGCCCTCGCGCCCGGCATGCTCGCCGCGCAGGCCATCGGCCGCCTCGGCAACTGGTTCAACCACGAGCTGTTCGGCCTGCCGACGACCCTGCCCTGGGGCCTCGAGATCGAGAGCAGCAACCCGGCGTTCCCGGTCGGACTGCCCGCCGGCACGCTCTTCCACCCGACCTTCCTCTACGAGATCCTCTGGAACGCCGTCGGCATCGCCGTCATCCTGCTGCTCGAGCGCCGTCTCAAGCTGCAGTGGGGCACCGTCTTCGCCGCCTACCTGATCTGGTACGGCGTCGGCCGCGTCTGGTTCGAGTCGATCCGCATCGACCCGAGCGAGTTCTTCTGGGGCATCCGCACCAACGTCTGGGCCGCCCTGATCGCGATCGTGATCGGCCTGGTCCTCGTCGTGATCCAGCGGCGCGAGCACCCCGGTCGCGAGACCTCGGCCTACCGGCCCGGTCGCGAGTGGACGCCCGCCCCGGCTGCGGTAGAATTCGAGGACGTCGAGTCCGACTCCGACGCAACCACTCCTTCTTCCGGCACCGACGCCGAGAAGTCGACGGTCTCCCGCAGCTGACGCGGTCCGCGGCACCCCCGCGGCCCCGCATCCAGCTCCCACCCCGTCCGACCGCTCCTCCGCGGCTCAGCCACAAGCGCTGCCGCGGGGGCGCGACCGCACGGCCCCGCCGACGGCGCCAGATCTCCGCACCGCGACCACCGAATGCACGGCCCTCCCGATCGGGGAGCCGCTCCTCCACCACCACACCGCGGGCCAGTGACGTCCCGATCCGCTACGACTCTCGTGAGGACGGTCCCCATGGCTCCCGTTCAGCCCTCGCCCCGCGTCCCCGCCGTGCCGTTCCTCGGCACCCCGAGTGCCCAGGGGATGTACGACCCGGCGGCCGAGAAGGACGCCTGCGGTCTCGCCATGGTCGCCACCATGCGCGGGACGGCCGGGCACGACATCATCGACGCCGCGCTGAACGCGCTGCGCAACCTCGAGCACCGCGGCGCGGTCGGCTCCGACGCCGGCACCGGCGACGGCGCGGGGATCATCACCCAGATCCCGGACGACTTCCTGCGCGCCGTCGCGGCCGTCGAGCTGCCCCCCGTCGGGCAGTACGCGGTCGGCAACGCCTTCCTGCCCGTCGACGTCTTCGAGCGCGAGCGGGTCAAGTCGACCATCGCCGAGATGGCCCGCGAGGAGAACCTCACCGTCCTCGGCTGGCGCTCCATCCCGGTGCAGCCCGACGAGATCGGCACGCTCGCCCGCGCCGCGATGCCGGCGATCGAGCAGCTCTACGTCTCGAGCGAGCTGACCGACG
The DNA here is from genome assembly GCF_009866655.1 of Rathayibacter sp. VKM Ac-2804. NCBI lineage: Bacteria > Bacillati > Actinomycetota > Actinomycetes > Micrococcales > Microbacteriaceae > Rathayibacter > Rathayibacter sp. VKM Ac-2804. The sequence continues at coordinate 2,576,289 of NZ_CP047420.1, read as the reverse complement.
CCGCCGGCGTGCCGCTGGCCGGGCTCCGCCTCGACCGCCTCACCTTCCGCCTGCGCAAGCGGGTCGAGCGCGAGCTCGAGGTGTACTTCATGTCGCTCTCGAGCCGCACGCTCGTCTACAAGGGCATGGTCACGACGCTCCAGCTCGAGCCGTTCTACCCCGACCTCTCGGACGAGCGCTTCACCTCGAAGCTCGCGCTCGTGCACTCGCGCTATTCGACCAACACCTTCCCGTCCTGGCCGCTCGCGCAGCCGTTCCGGATGATCGCGCACAACGGCGAGATCAACACGGTGCAGGGCAACCGCAACTGGATGCGCGCGCGCCAGTCGCAGCTGAAGAGCGCCGAGCTCGGCGACCTCTCGCCGCTGTTCCCGATCGTCTCGACCGGCCGCAGCGACTCGGCCTCGTTCGACGAGACCGTCGAGCTGCTCACGCTGGCCGGCCGCTCGCTGCCGCACGCGATCATGATGATGGTGCCGGAGGCGTGGGAGAACCAGGCCGCCGCGATCGACCAGAAGCGCCGCGCGTTCTACGAGTACCACTCGATGCTCATGGAGCCGTGGGACGGCCCGGCCGCGATCGTCTTCACCGACGGCGACCTCGTCGGCGCGACGCTCGACCGCAACGGCCTGCGACCCGGCCGGTACGTCGTCACCGACGACGGACTCGTCGTGCTCGCCAGCGAGATCGGCGTGCTCGACATCGACCCCGCGAAGATCGTCCGCAAGGGCCGGCTCCAGCCGGGCCGGATGTTCCTGGTCGACACCGAGCAGGGCCGCATCGTCGAGGACGAGGAGATCAAGGCGCAGCTCGCCGACTCCGGTCCCTTCGACGAGTGGCTCGACAAGGGCCGGATCAACCTCAAGGACCTGCCCGAGCGCGAGCACATCGTGCACACGCCCGCATCGGTCAACCGCCGCCAGCGCACCTTCGGCTACACCGAGGAGGAGGTGCGGCTGCTGCTGCTGCCGATGGCGAAGGCCGGCGCCGAGCCGCTCGGCGCCATGGGCTCCGACACCCCGGTCGCGGTGCTCTCCAAGCGCCCGCGGCTGCTCTTCGACTACTTCACCCAGGCGTTCGCCCAGGTGACCAACCCGCCGCTCGACTCCATCCGCGAGGAGGTCGTCACCTCGCTGCGCCTCGGCCTCGGCCCGGAGCGCAACCTGCTCTCGGCCGGCGCCGAGCACGCCCGCCAGGTCGTCCTCGACTTCCCGGTGATCGACAACGACGAGCTGGCCAAGATCCAGCACATCGCGCCACGCCCGCTCAGCCACATCACCACGACGATCCGCGGCCTCTACCGCGTCGACGCCGGCCCCCGCGCCATGCAGGACCGCCTCGACGCGATGTGCGCCGAGGCCGACGAGGCGATCGCCGCCGGAGCGCAGTTCCTCGTGCTCTCGGACCGCGACTCCACCAAGGACCTCGCGCCGATCCCCTCGCTGCTGATGCTCGCCGCCGTGCACCACCACCTCATCCGCACCGAGAACCGGATGCGCGTCGGGCTGGTCGTCGAGGCCGGCGACGTCCGCGAGGTGCACCACGTCGCGACGCTGATCGGCTACGGCGCCTCCGCGGTGAACCCGTACCTCGCGATGGAGACCTGCGAGCAGCTGGTGCGCAGCGGCATGATCTCGGACCTCTCGCCCGAGAAGGCCGTCAAGAACGTGATCAAGGCGCTCGGCAAGGGCGTCCTCAAGATCATGTCCAAGATGGGCATCTCGACCGTGTCGAGCTACGCGGGCGCGCAGACCTTCGAGGCCGTCGGCCTCAGCCAGGTCTTCGTCGACCAGTACTTCACCGGCACCGCCTCCAAGCTCGGCGGCATCGGGATCGACGTCGTCGCCGAGGAGAACGCCGCACGCCACCGTGCCGCGTACCCCGAGGACGGCGCGGTCGTCGCGCACGAGCGCCTCGCGGTCGGCGGCGAGTACCAGTGGCGCCGCGACGGCGCGCCGCACCTCTTCAACCCGGACACCGTCTTCCGGCTGCAGCACTCCACGCGCAACCGCCGCTACGACGTCTTCCGCGAGTACACGAAGATGGTCGACGACCAGGCGCTCTCGCTGATGACCCTCCGCGGCATGTTCACCCTCGACACCGAGGGCCGCACGCCCGTCCCGATCGACGAGGTCGAGCCGGTCGAGTCGATCGTCAAGCGCTTCTCCACCGGGGCGATGAGCTACGGCTCCATCTCGCCGGAGGCGCACGAGACCCTCGCCATCGCGATGAACCGCCTCGGCGCCAAGTCGAACACCGGCGAGGGCGGCGAGGACACGGAGCGACTGCTCGACCCCGAGCGCCGCTCCGCGATCAAGCAGGTCGCCTCGGGCCGCTTCGGCGTCACGAGCATGTACCTGACCCACGCCGACGACATCCAGATCAAGCTCGCCCAGGGCGCGAAGCCCGGCGAGGGCGGCCAGCTGCCGCCGACCAAGGTCTACCCCTGGATCGCGCGCACCCGGCACGCGACCGCCGGCGTCGGCCTGATCTCGCCGCCGCCGCACCACGACATCTACTCGATCGAGGACCTCAAGCAGCTGATCTTCGACCTCAAGCGGGCGAACCCGAAGGCGCGCATCCACGCGAAGCTCGTCAGCCAGTCGGGCATCGGCGCGGTCGCGGCCGGCACCGCCAAGGCCCTCGCGGACGTGATCCTCGTCTCGGGCCACGACGGCGGCACCGGCGCGAGCCCCGTCAACTCGCTCAAGCACGCGGGCACCCCGTGGGAGCTCGGTCTCGCCGAGACCCAGCAGACGCTCATGCTCAACGGCATGCGCGACCGCGTCGTGGTGCAGGTCGACGGCCAGATGAAGACCGGCCGCGACGTCGTGATCGGCGCCCTGCTCGGTGCCGAGGAGTTCGGCTTCGCCACCGCCCCGCTGATCGTCGAGGGCTGCATCATGATGCGGGTCTGCCACCTCGACACCTGCCCGGTGGGCGTCGCGACGCAGAACCCGGAGCTGCGCAAGCGCTTCAACGGCAAGCCCGAGTTCGTCGTCAACTTCTTCGAGTTCATCGCCCAGGAGGTGCGCGAGTACCTCGCCCAGCTCGGCTTCCGCTCGATCGACGAGATCGTCGGCCACCGCGAGCTGCTCGACGTCAACCGCGCCATCGAGCACTGGAAGGCGAGCGGGCTCGACCTGACGCCGATCCTCGTCGGCCCGGTCTTCCGCGCCGAGGAGCCGCGCCGCCACGGCCGCGCGCAGGAGCACGAGCTGGAGAAGCACTTCGACAACGAGCTGATCCGCCTCGCCGCGAACGTCCTCGACCACCGCGGCACCGTCGTGATCGACCGCGAGATCAAGAACACCGAGCGCGCCGTCGGCACGATGCTCGGCCACGAGGTGACCGTCCGCTACGGCGAGAACGGGCTGCCGGCCGACTCCATCACGGTGAACCTCCGCGGCTCGGCCGGGCAGTCGCTCGGCGCGTTCCTGCCCGCGGGCATCACGCTGCGCCTCGAGGGCGACTCGAACGACTACGTCGGCAAGGGCCTCTCCGGCGGCCAGATCGTGGTGCGGCCCGACCGCCGCAGCACCTTCGACGCGTCAGCCAACGTCATCGCCGGCAACGTCATCGGCTACGGCGCGACCCAGGGCACGATGTTCATCCGCGGGATGGTCGGCGAGCGCTTCCTGGTCCGCAACTCCGGTGCCACGGCGGTCGTCGAGGGTGTCGGCGACCACGCGCTCGAGTACATGACCGGCGGACTCGCCGTGATCCTCGGCGCGACCGGCCGCAACCTCGGCGCGGGCATGTCGGGCGGCACCGCCTACATCCACGACCTGCGCCGCGAGCTGGTGAACCGCGACGCGATCGCCACCGGCGAGCTCACGCTCTCCGAGCTCGGCAGCGCCGACGTGGAGATCCTGCGCGACCTGCTCGAGCGGCACGTGGCCGAGACCGAGTCCACCCTGGCCCAGGGCATGCTCGACGATTTCGACGGAACCGTCTCGCGTTTCGTCAAGGTACTGCCCCGCGACTTCGCCGCGGTGCTCGCGACGCGAGCATCCGCTGTGGAGGAGGGGCTCGACCCCGACGGCGACGTCGTCTGGGGACGGATTCTGGAGGTGACCGGTGGCTGATCCCAAGGGATTCCTGAAGGTGCAGGACCGGGAGCTGCCCAAGCGGCGCCCGGTGTCCGTGCGGCTGATGGACTGGAAAGAGGTGTACGAGCAGGGCGACACCGCCGTGCTGCGCCGGCAAGCCGGCCGCTGCATGGACTGCGGCATCCCGTTCTGCCACAAGGGCTGCCCGCTCGGGAACCTGATCCCCGAGTGGAACGACCTGATGTGGCGCGGCGAGGGCCGCCAGGCGATCGAGCGCCTGCACGCGACCAACAACTTCCCGGAGTTCACCGGCCGCCTGTGCCCCGCGCCCTGCGAGTCGTCCTGCGTGCTCGGCATCAACCAGCCCGCGGTCACGATCAAGCAGATCGAGGTCTCGATCATCGATCAGGCCTTCGGCAACGACTGGGTGCAGCCGCACCCGCCGGAGCGCCTCACCGGCAAGACGGTCGCCGTCGTCGGCTCCGGCCCCGCCGGTCTCGCCGCCGCCCAGCAGCTCACCCGCGCCGGGCACACCGTCGCGGTCTACGAGCGCGACGACCGCATCGGCGGCCTGCTGCGCTACGGCATCCCCGACTTCAAGATGGAGAAGAAGCACCTCGAGCTGCGGCTGAACCAGATGAAGGCCGAGGGCACCCGCTTCCGCGCCGGCGTCGACATCGGCACCGACATCACCTGGGACGACCTGCGCGCGCGCTACGACGCCGTCGTGGTCGCGACCGGCGCGATGGTGCCGCGCGACCTGCCGATCCCCGGCCGCGACCTGGCCGGCGTGCACTTCGCGATGGAGTACCTGGTGCAGTCGAACCACGCCATCGCGGGCGACCGCGTCTTCGAGCAGATCTCGGCCGAGGGCAAGCACGTCGTCGTCCTCGGCGGCGGCGACACCGGAGCAGACTGCATCGGCACCGCGCACCGCCAGAAGGCCGCCTCGGTCACCAACCTCGCGATCGGCACCCAGCCGCCGTCGCAGCGTCCGGACAGCCAGCCCTGGCCGATGGACCCGACGGTCTTCGAGATCGCCAGCGCGCACGAGGAGGGCGGGGAGCGCGTGTTCCTCGCCTCCACCGTCGAGTTCCTCGCGAACGAGGTCGGCGAGGTCCGCGCGGTGCGTGTGGCCGAGACCGAGTACCTCGACGGACGCCGCGTGCCCAAGGCGGGCACCGAGCGGGAGATCCCGGCCGACCTGGTCCTCCTGGCCCTGGGCTTCACCGGCCCGGAGTCGGAGCACCTCGCCGGTCAGCTCGAGGTGCCCTTCACCGACCGCGGCAACGTGGTCCGCGGCGACCGCTTCGAGACCAGCGTCCCGGGCGTCTTCGTCGCCGGGGACGCCGGCCGCGGCCAGTCGCTCATCGTCTGGGCGATCGCCGAGGGCCGCTCCGTCGCGGCCGAGATCGACCGCTACCTCGAAGGCACCACCCAGCTGCCCGCGCCCGTCGGGCCCAACGACCGGGGCTTCACGCTCTAGTCCCACGGACGCGATAGTCTTCGCGCGCCAGCTTCACAGCTCACCCTCCCCGCTATCGACGCGCCCCCGGGCGCAGAACAACGGAGCACCCCCTCAATGAGACGAGCGAAAATCGTCGCCACCCTCGGCCCGGCAACGTCGTCGTACGAGACCATTCGTGCGATCATCGACGCCGGCGTGGACGTGGCCCGCATGAACCTCAGCCACGGCAGCTACGACGTCCACGAGGGCGTCTACCGCCTCGTGCGCAAGGCGGCCGAGGACTCCGGTCGCGCCGTCGCGATCATGGTCGACCTGCAGGGTCCCAAGATCCGCCTCGGCAAGTTCGAGGGCGGCCCGTACCCCCTCGCCGAGGGCGACGTCTTCACCATCACCACCGAGGACGTCCTCGGCACCAAGGAGCTCTCGGGCACCACGTTCAAGGGCCTGCCCGATGACGTGAACCCGGGCGACATGCTCCTGATCGACGACGGCAAGGTCGCGGTCCGCGTCACCGCCGTCGAGGGCCCCCGCGTCATCACCGAGTGCGTCGTCCCCGGCAACATCTCGAACAACAAGGGCATCAACCTGCCCGGCGTCGCGGTCAACGTGCCCGCGCTGTCGCAGAAGGACGAGGACGACCTCCGCTGGGCGATCCGCCTCGGCGCCGACATCATCGCGCTGTCCTTCGTGCGCAACGCGAGCGACATCGTCCGCGTGCACGAGATCATGGCGGAGGAGGGCCGCAAGGCTCCCGTCATCGCCAAGATCGAGAAGCCGCAGGCGGTCGACAACCTGCAGGAGATCATCGACGTCTTCGACGGCATCATGGTCGCCCGCGGCGACCTCGGCGTCGAGCTGCCCCTCGAGGCCGTCCCGATCGTGCAGAAGCACGCCGTCGAGCTCGCCCGCCGCTGGGCCAAGCCCGTCATCGTCGCCACCCAGATGCTCGAGTCGATGATCGAGAGCCCGCGCCCCACCCGCGCCGAGGCCTCCGACGTCGCGAACGCCATCCTCGACGGAGCCGACGCGGTCATGCTCTCCGGCGAGACCAGCGTCGGCGCCTGGCCGGTCGTCACCGTCCAGACCATGGCCCGCATCGTCGAGTCCACCGAGGAGCACGGCCTCGAGCGGATCCCCCCGCTCGGCAGCAAGCCGCGCACCCAGGGCGGCTCCGTCACCCTCGCCGCCGCCGAGGTCGCCGAGTTCGTCGAGGCCAAGTTCCTCTGCGTCTTCACCGAGTCCGGCGACTCCGTCCGCCGCATGACCCGCCTGCGCCACGGCATCCCGATCATCGGCTTCACCCCCGAGCCCTCGGTCCGCCGACGCATGGCACTCAACTGGGGCGTCCAGTCCTACGTCACGCCCCGCGTGAACCACACGGACGCGATGTTCGCCCAGGTCGACGCCGTCCTCCTCCGCGAGAACCTCGCGAAGGCCGGCGACACCGTCGTCGTCGTCTCCGGATCGCCCCCCGGACGCGCCGGCACCACCAACGACATGCGCGTGCACGTCGTCGGCTCCTCCAGCTCCTCCGAGCCGGTGGAGAACTGGGACCACTGAGTCTCTGCAGAAGGGCCCGGTCGCTGTCGCGGCCGGGCCCTTCTGCGACGGACTCCTCGTTCCTCGTCGTCCGTCGGCGGTCGGCTTCGCGACGGGGTGCGCTGGTGGGAGCCGGTCGCGTTCCGGGTACGACGATCCGCTGGCACGCGGATCGCCGGTGACCCTGCGGAGCCGCGGCCGGTCTGCCGGGGTGGCGGCCCTTCGGGCGCCACGCTTCCGAACTCGGGGCGCCGCTCCCGCTCCCGCTGGTCGAGCAGCCGCGCAGCGTCCCCTTCAGAGGGCCGCGCCATCCATGCTGGTCGAGTAGCCGCGCAGAGGCGTATCGAGACCCACGCTCGCCAGCGCGTCGGGTGCAAGGGCCGCGGCCCCTTCGGGGCGCGAGCCACTCCAGACCACCCTGGCCGAGCATGCGCAGTGGCCCCTTCAGAGGGCCGTGCCTTCCATGCTGGTCGAGTAGCCGCGCAGCGGCGTATCGAGACCCGGCGTCGTCAGCAGGGCGGGTCTGCAGACTGGTCTTCGGGCGCGGGTGGATCCACTGGGAAGAGACGCCCGCGGACATGCTGGTCGAGTAGCCCCGCAGGGGCGTATCGAGACCCACCACCGCAGGGGCGTCGCCGCCGGTCCGGGGGCGGCTGCGGGCCGCGCTAGCGTGGGGGGATGCGACTCGGCGTGCTCGACATCGGCTCCAACACGGTCCATCTGCTGCTCGTCGATGCGCACCCGGGGGCGCGGCCCGTGCCGTACCGGTCGCACAAGCGCAGCCTCGCGCTGGTGGCCTACCTCGACGCGGAGGGCGACATCACCGAGGAGGGGCAGCGCGAGCTGATCTCCTTCGTCGCGGAGGCGCACGAGGTCGCCCGCCGCCACCGCGCGGAGGACCTGCTCGCCTTCGCCACCTCCGCGATCCGCGAGGCCGGGAACGGCGCCGCCGTGCTCGAGCGCGTCCGCACCGAGACCGGCGTGCACCTCCAGGAGCTCGGCGGCGAGGCCGAGGCGTCCGCGACCTTCCTCGCCGTGCGCCGCTGGTTCGGCTGGGGCGCCGGCTCGATCCTCGACCTCGACATCGGCGGCGGCTCCTTCGAGCTGTCGATGGGCGTCGACGAGGTGCCCGAGCTCGCCGTCTCGGTGCCGCTCGGCGCCGGCCGCGTCACTCGCGACCTCCTCGACGGCGACCCGGCGTCGGCCACCAGCGTGAAGGCGGCCCGCAAGCACGCCCGCGAGGTGCTCGCCGAGCCCGTCCGCGCCTTCCTCGCCCTCGGCACCCCCGACCTCGTCGCCGGCACGTCGAAGACCTTCCGCTCGCTGGCCCGGATCGCCGGCGCCGCTCCCAGCGCCGCCGGCCCGCTCGCGCGCCGCGAGCTGCACTTGGTCGACCTGCGGCTCTGGTCCTCCCGGCTCGCCGCGATCAGCGCGGCCGACCGCTCGGCGCTCCCGGGCGTCTCCACCCTCCGCGCCCCGCAGCTGCTGGCCGGTGCGCTCGTCGCCGAGGCCGCCATGGAGGCGCTGCACGTCGAGACGCTCGTGATCTGCCCGTGGGCGACCCGCGAGGGGCTGATCATCCGCCGCTTCGAGCTCCTCGACGCGCAGCTGCAGCGGGACGAGCCTCAGCTGAGCGTGATGCTGTAGGAGAACGCGCGCTGCTCGCCCGGCGCGAGCACGAACTGCCGCGGCTTGTCGACGATGTCGCCGTCCCAGCCCTCCGGAGTCGGGACGCTCCGCCACGGCTCGATGCAGACGAACGGCGCGCCGACCGGCTTCCAGACGCCGACGACGTCGAAGTCGCCGGTGTCGACCGCGATGGAGCGCGCGCCGTCGGCCTCGAGGGTCAGCGTGCGGCGGCGCGGCTCGTCGAAGATCAGCACGCCCTCCTCGAAGTGCTCGTCGTCCACCGTGAGCACGCCGTCCTCGAGCGGCGCCGGGTGGCGCTCGTCGACGAGGAGGTTCTCGGGAGCCCGGCGGAAGCCCTCCGGCTCGGCCTGCGCGAAGCGGATCCGGTGCTCGCCCGACGCTCCGGGCAGCGGCAGCGCGAAGGCCGGGTGGTTGCCGACCGAGGCGCCCAGCGGCTCCGTGCCGCGGTTCTCGACGGTCTGCGTGATCCGCAGGGTCGCTCCCGTCACCGCGTAGGCGATCAGCAGCGACCAGTCGAAGGGGAACACCGCGCGGGTCGCGTCGTCGCTGCGCAGCCGGAAGACGGCCTCGTCGCCGCCCACGCCGGCCAGCTCGAAGACCCGGTCGCGCGCGAAGCCGTGCTGACCCATCGGGTGGTCCCGTCCGTCGTGGTGCAGGGTGTCGCCCGGCAGCCGCCCGATGATGGGGAAGAGCACGGGAGCGTGCCGGCGCCACTCCGGGCCGGCCTGCCAGAGGTACTCGCGGTTCTCGCCGTCGCGGAGCGAGGTCATCTCGGCGCCCGCGGTCGTGAGCGCCACGCGCAGCTCGTCGCTGCCGATCGCGAGGACGGTGGGGTCGGGGGAGTCGTTGCTGCTCATCCTCCGATTCTGCCGCTGACCCGGGCGGCGCGCAGTCCCGTCCCGCCTCGGCGCGGGATCGGTGTCCGACCGGCGTGACAGCATGGGGCGATGCCTCCCGAGAAGTCCGCCGCCTCCTGGCGCGCCCGCGTGGGCGAGCTCAGCGGCGGCGACCCCGGCGAGGCGTCTCCGGTGCTCACGCCCATCGGCCTGCAGTTCGAGCTGCGCCGCCTCGTCCGCCGCGCCGACGACCCGTGGCGCGCCCCGGCGAGCGAGCGCGTCACCGCCGCGACGTACGACCCCGCCGAGCGCGAGGAGCACCGCCTCGCCACCCGCCCGGTCGTTCCCGGTCGCGGCGGCGCCTGGAACCGCTCGACCCTCACCTGGAAGTCGCTGAACTTCCAGACCCACCGGCTCTCCCTCGACCCCGGGCACCAGCGCTGGTTCGCCGAGTTCGCCGCGCTGCACCGGGCCACCCGCACCGTGCACCTCGGTCAGGACCCGGACTGGATCCACCTCGACGACTACGAGAGCCCACTGCTCTGGCGGCTGCTCGAGCAGGCCGAGGGCCTGCGCATCCCGCTGCTCACCACCGGCGCGGGCACGGTCTCCCGCGCCGCCGCCGCGCACGTCGCGCTCGTGGTCGCCGACCGCGCGGGCGCCCTCGAGCTCGCCCCGGTCCTCCGGCTCGATGTCGGCGAGCGTCCGCTCGAGGCCGCGCGGCCGGTCGCCCGCCACGGCGTCTACCTGGTGGAGTCCGGCGATCCGACGGCGCTGCTGCTCGCGCCGACCCCGCAGCCGCTCGACGACGAGGAGCTGCGGCTGCTGCGCCATCCGGAGGCGACCAGCGTGCCCGCCGAGGACGTCGCCGAGTTCCTGGAGGAGCACCTGCCGACCCTGCGCGGCCGCGTGGCGGTGCGGGGCGCGGACGCCGGCGTGGAGCTCGACGAGCCCGAGCCGCCGCGGCTGGTCTGCACCGTCTCGTTCGAGCCGCGCCGCGTGGTCCGGGTCGGCTGGCACTGGCGGCGGAGCGCGGACCGCGCCCGGGAGCTCGACGGCACGGGCGACGACGCGCTCGAGGCCGCGATCCTGCGGCGCGCCCGCACCGTCCTGGCGGCGGCGCAGTCGGACGTCGTCGCGGACGTCGACCGGCCGGCTGTCCTGCGCGGGGCCGCGGCGGCGGTCTTCGTCGTCGAGCAGCTGCCGCTCCTCGGCGAGGTCGGCGGCGTGCGGATCGAGCGCGAGGGGAAGCAGCCGGACTACCGCCTCCTCAACGGGCCGCTCACGCTCACCCTCACCGCCGTCGACACCGAGAGCGCGGACTGGTTCGACCTCGGCGTCGTCGTCACGATCGGCGACGCGAGCGTGCCGTTCGGCCCGCTGTTCCGAGCGCTCGCGAGCGGCGGCGACCGGATCCGGCTCGTCGACCACTCGTACCTCTCGCTCGCGCATCCGGGGCTCGACCGGCTCCGCGAGCTGCTGAACCGTGCGGACGAGCTGGAGGAGTGGGAGACCGGCCCGCGGATCGGCCGGCACCAGACCGCGCTCTGGGAGGAGCTGGACGAGCTCGCCGACGCGAGCGTCGCCTCCGACGCCTGGAAGGACGTGCTCGAGAGCGCGCTGGCCGCGGGTGCGCCCGTCGACGTCGAGCCGCCGGCCGGCCTCACCGGCGAGCTGCGCTCGTACCAGCGCGAGGGCTACTCCTGGCTCGTGCACCGCCGCCGGCACGGTCTCGGCGGGATCCTCGCCGACGACATGGGGCTGGGCAAGACCCTGCAGACCCTCGCGATGATGCTGCAGGCGGTCGAGGAGGTGCGGGCCGCAGGAGTCCGCGCGGCGCCGTTCCTCGTGGTCGCGCCGACCTCGGTGCTGCCCGGCTGGCTCTCGGAGGCCGCCCGCTTCGCGCCGTCCCTCCGGCTCGCGGCCGTGACCAGCACGCGCGAGGGGCGGGGCGACACCCTCGCCGCACTGCCCGCCGACGTGGACGTCGTCGTCACCAGCTACGCCGTGCTCCGTCTGGCCGGGGAGCAGTGGGCCGAGCGGGAGTGGTCGGCCCTCGTCCTCGACGAGGCGCAGTTCGTGAAGAACCCGTCCTCGCAGGCGCACCAGGCGGCCCGGAGCGTGGGCGCGCCGATCACTCTCGCCCTCACCGGCACGCCGCTCGAGAACTCGCTCGACGAGCTGTGGGCGGTCCTCGCGCTGACCGCGCCCGGCCTCCTGCCGTCGCTGCGGCGCTTCCGGGAGGAGTTCACCCGACCGATCCTGCACGCCGACGAGCCCGTCGGCATCGCCTCGCCGGACCTGTCGGAGGGGCGGACGGTCTCGCAGTCCGAGGGAGCGCGACGGCGCCTCGACCGGCTGCGGCGCCGGATCCGCCCGTTCCTGCTGCGCCGGACGAAGGAGGCGGTGGCACCCGAGCTGCCCGAGAAGCAGGAGCAGACCCTCGAGGTCACCCTCGCTCCGAGCCACCGCGTGCTCTACGACGGCTACCTGCAGCGCGAGCGGCGGAAGCTCCTCGGGCTCGTCGACGACCTCGACCGCCAGCGCTTCACCGTGTTCCGCTCGCTCACGCTGCTCCGCTTGCTCGCCCTGGACGCCTCGCTGGTCGATCCCGCGTACCGGCACGTGCCCTCCGCCAAGCTCGACGCGCTGCTCGAGCAGCTCGACGACGTGCTGGCCGAGGGGCGCCGAGCGCTCGTCTTCAGCACCTTCACCTCGTACCTCGAGAAGGCGGCCGAGCGGCTGCGCCGGCGGGGGATCCCGTTCGTGCAGCTCGACGGCTCCACCCGCGACCGGGGTGCGGTGATCGACGAGTTCCGCTCGGGCGCCGCGCCGGTCTTCCTGATCAGCCTGAAGGCGGGTGGCACGGGACTCACTCTGACCGAGGCCGACCACGTCTTCATCCTCGACCCCTGGTGGAACCCGGCGGCCGAGGCGCAGGCGGTCGACCGCGCGCACCGGATCGGGCAGGAGCGCCGGGTCAACGTCTACCGGCTGGTGGCGAAGGACACGATCGAGGAGAAGATCGTGCGGCTGAAGGAGCGCAAGGCGCGCCTGAGCACCGCCGTGCTCGACGAGGGCGAGCTCTACGCTCAGGCGCTGACCGCGGACGACCTGCGGGAGCTGCTGGGGGAGTGAGGCGGGTCCGGCACCCCGGCGTGATCCGAGGACCTCGGACGAGCCCGGCGGCCCTGGCGCCTCATGCCCTGTAGCACCCCTGACGGAGTGAGGGAAGAGACGGTCGCACCCAGGATCCGAGCGCAGACTCGATGGATGAGTCGACGCCGTCCCCGCCCCCGCCCCGACTGGGTCGCCGCCCTCGAGACGGGCGACGACGCGGGCCTCTTCGGCCCCGGCAGCGCCGTCTGGGCCGTCAACGGCGCGATGCCGACGATGGTCGCCGGCGTTCGAGCCCTCCTGATGCAGACGCTGCACGCGGGCGCGATGGCCGGCGTGCACGACCACTCCCGGTACCGCGAGGACCCGATGGGCCGCCTCGACAACACGGTGCGCTGGGTGCTGACCACCAGCTTCGGCGACACCGCCACCGCCTCCGGAGCCGCCCGCTGGGTGACCGGCGTGCACGAGCGGATCGTCGGCACCTATCAGGACGCCGCCGACGTCGAGCGGCACTACTCCGCGCAGGATCCGCGGCTGCTGCTCTGGGTGCACGACGCGTTCACCGACGCCTTCCTCGGCTCGCACCGGCTGTGGGGCGGCCCGATCCCGGGCGGCCCCGACGCCTACGTCCGCGAGTGGGCCGCGTCCGGCCGCCTGCTCGGCGTCGAGAACCCGCCCGAGAGCGTCGCCGAGCTCCGCGAGCAGCTGGCCGGGTTCGCCGGTGAGCTCCGCCCGGACGAGCGCGTGCACGAGGCGGTCGACTTCCTCCGCCGGGTGAAGCTGCCCGGCGAGGCCGGAGTGGTCTACCCGCTGCTGTTCGCCGGCGCCACCGCCTCGCTGTCGCCCGAGGTGCGCCGCCTGCTGGGCCTGCGCCGCCCGTGGTGGCCGGCGATCACCGCGACCCGCCTGCTGCTGCGCTCCCTCGAGCTGTACCTCGGCCGTGTCTCGCCCAGCGAGCGCGCCGCCCGCACCCGGCTCGGCCGCCTCGTCGCGACCCGCACCGCCGCGAGCTGACCGCGGGCGCAGGCTCAACGGCCCCTCCGCGCCTCCGGCTCGCGGAATCGCCTCCGGCTCGTCGGATCTGCTCGACCCTGCGTGCCGGGCGGGTTCTGCGTGCCGGAGGCGATGCGACGGGAGTCCTCGCGAGCCGGACGCAGCCGCCGCGCCAGTTCTCCGCGCTTTCCGAACACCTGTCCGGGAAGTGGTAGACTGACGGAGATGTCTTCCGCTCGAGCCGCCTCCCCGCACGGGGCGGCGGCACCCTCCGGGCCCGCGTCGGCCGACCCTCGGGCGCGCCGCACCCGCCGCCGGGTGTTCGACGCCGTCGAGCGGCTGGTCATGCAGACGGACGGCGGCCGCGCCGAGGGCATCGCCGTCAGCGACATCGTCCGCGAGGCCGGCATCAGCCGCAGCTCCTTCTACGCGCACTTCGAGGACGCGTCGGCGGTCGCCTCCGCCCTGCTCCGCGAGGACCTCGTCGTCGCGGACGTCTCCGCACCCGATCTGCAGGACGAGTCCGGTGCGCAGGCCCTCCGGCGCGGTTACATCCGCCTGGTCGACCGGCTCGTCGACCGGCACGCCTTCCACGCCCGCCTCCGTGCCCGCGCCTCCGCTCGCGTCGCGTCCGACGACGCAGTCCTCGACACCGTGCTCGCCCTGCACCGCGCGGTGCTCGCCCGCGTCGACGCCCCCGCCGGCACCGACCCCGAGCTGACCGCCGTCTTCGCGGCCGGCGGCGTGCTCGCCGTGGTCGGCGCCTGGCTCGCGGGCGGCCTGGACGGCACCGACGAGGAGCTCGTCGAGCAGCTCGTCGCCCTCCTCCCGCCCTGGCTCGCCGACGCGCCGCTGCGGACCCCCGCTTCCTCCTCACCACCACTACGCCCCACGATGAAAGGCACGACATGATGACATTCGAGGTCGGCGAGACCCTGGTCTACCCGCACCACGGAGCGGTGACGATCACCGGGCTCGAGAAGCGCTCGGTCAAGGGCGTCGAGAAGACGTTCATGACGATGAACGTGCACACCAGCGAGCTCACGATCACCCTGCCCGTCGAGAACGCCGAGCTCGTCGGCGTGCGCGAGATCATCGACGACGCCGGTGTGCAGGCCGTCTACGACGTGCTCCGCAGCGACGTGGCCGAGGAGGCCAGCAACTGGTCGCGCCGGTTCAAGGCCAACCAGGAGAAGATGGCCAGCGGCAGCGTCTACCGCGTCAGCGAGGTCGTCCGCGACCTGTGGCGCCGCGAGCAGGCCGGCGGAGTCTCGGCCGGCGAGAAGCGCATGCTGCTGAAGGCCCGCCAGATCCTGGTCTCCGAGCTCTCGCTCGCGCTGAAGGCCACCGACGAGGAGGCCTCCGCGAAGCTCGACGAGGTCCTCGCCTCGGCGATCTGATCCCCACCGACGGCGCGTCCACCCTCCGGGGCGGGCGCGCCGTCGGCGTCTCCGGCTCCGTGGACCCCGCCGCTCGCCACCCGTTCTAGGCTGGCGGAGCCGACCCGGGCCGGTCGAGCGCAGGGGAGCGGAACGGAGTGCGGCCATGACGGCATCGGACGAGGCGGCACGCGCCGCCGCCGCCCTGCGGGAGCTGCTGGCGCAGACCGCGGCCGAGCTCGAGCGCCGCGGCGTCCCGGATCAGGCCCTCGCCGAGCTCCGCCGGCCGCGCGCGATCCTCGGCTTCCGCCGGGCACCCGTGATGGCCCCGGTCACCCGGGCCTGGCGCCTCGGCGTCCTGCTGCTCGGGCGCGACGGCGACGTCTTCGCGACCGGCTCGGTCACGCGCTCGGTCGCACCGCTGCACGCGAACAACCAGTCGGAGTCGCAGGAGGCGCGCCGGGAGATCCGCAAGGCCGCCTTCGACGGTCCGTTCCGCGAGGGCGAGATCGTCAACCACGGCTGGCGCCGGCTGGCGATCGACGCCGACGGCCTCGCCGCCGGTCAGGAGCCGCTCTCGCTCCGGGGCGACCGGGTGGTCGTCCGCTGGGCGCCGGGCCTGGGGGAGCAGGGGCTCATGCCCCTCGAGCGCTACCTCGCCGACCGCCTCGACCTGCTCGAGGGGGCGTAGGAGCCGACCGGCGCGGCCGGCTGCGCCGCGTCACTCCGCAGTGTCACTCCGCCGCGTCACTCCTCCTCGGCGACCGGGTGGAACCAGGGCGGGTAGACCGCGACGCGCGGCGAGGCTCCGCTGTTCTCGAACATCGCCTTGACCTTGTTCTTCATGGTGACCGACGGCACGCCGACGACGGCGATCTCCTCGATCGGGAAGCGGTCCGGCACGAGCGCCTCGGCGCTGCGCAGGGCGGGCTCGTCGACGAGGAGCCGGGCGAAGGTGCGCACGAGGGCGTCGCCCTCGGTGAAGCGGGTGAGCACGTGCGACGCGTCGCCGTCGCTGAGCACGGGTGCGGAGGACAGCGAGCCGACCAGGACGACGAACTGCGACGCCGTGGTGGTGTGCGCGCGGGGCGACCAGTGCGGGAGCACGCGGTCGCCGCGGAGGTCCGCCCAGAGCGCGGCGTCGGGGGAGAGGAAGAACGGGACGTAGCCGGCGACGCTGACGCCGTCCTTGACCTGGACGGCGCGGCGGTGCTCGCGGGTCGTCTCGGCGCTGACGTCGACCGCGGGGCGGCCCTCGAGGTTCTGGTCGGCCAGCACGGCGCCGGCGGCGACGATCGCCTCGAGGTTGTCGAGGTGCGTCACGTGGTAGATCCGCTGCGCGGTGATGTCCACCTGGGGGAGCGGCTTCTCCCGGGCGGTGCCGCGGGCGGCGGCGCGCGCGGTGGCCGCGCGGGACGTGCCGGGCACGCGCACCGGAGCTCGGGTGCGGCCCTGCGGCTCGGGGAGCTTGGCAGGGGAGCAGACGTCGCAGAGAGCGATGTCGAGGCCGTGGATGCATTCTTCGGGCACGCGTGTGATCCTTCTGCGCGCGGTCTCGGGATTCCGGCGCAAGGTCGACGTTACGCGACCGCGGCGACCCCGTGCCGACCCGGCGGTGATCCGCGGACCTCCGACGCGCCCGCCCGCGCATCGCCTGGGAGCGGGCGAGGGTCCGCTGCCGCCGCGCGTAGCGTGGGCGGGATGAAGCGCACACCCCCCGCCGAGGGACAGGAATCCGTCTGGGACTACCCACGACCGCCCAGGGTCGAGCCCACCGCCGAGCACGTCGTGGTCCGGCTCGGCGGCGTCGTCGTCGCCGACACCCGCGCGGCGTTCCGCGTCCTCGAGACCAGCCACCCGCCCGTCTACTACCTGCCCCGCTCCGCGTTCGCCGAGGGCGCCCTGGAACCCGCGCCGGGCCGCAGCATCTGCGAGTTCAAGGGCGCGGCCTCCTACCTGACGGTGCGCGGCGGAGGAGCGGTGGCCGAGGCCGCCGGCTGGATCTACCCCGAGCCGATGCCGGGCTTCGAGGAGCTCGTCGACACGGTCGCGCTCTACCCGGGGCGGATGGACTCCTGCACCGTCGACGGCGAGGCGGTGCAGCCGCAGCCGGGCGACTTCTACGGCGGCTGGATCACCTCGCGGGTGGTCGGCCCGTTCAAGGGCGCGCCCGGGACGATGTTCTGGTGAGCACCCGCGGGCTCGCCGCGTAACGCCGGGTAACCACCCGACGCGCCCGACGCCTCCTCTGCCACGGTGGTGCCCACTGCCCGAGGGCGGGGACAGAGGAGGCGGACCATGGCGCAGGACGGGTATTCGGGCGACGACGGCTGGGGCTTCTCGACCCGTCAGCTGCACGCCGGGGCGGTCGAGGACGCGCTGCACGCGCGGCGCACCCCGATCTACCTCACGGCCGGCTTCAGCTTCGACTCCTTCGATGAGGCGCGGAACCGCTTCGCCGGTGCGGACGGCTACACCTACACCCGGGTCGGCAACCCGACCACCGACGCGGTCGAGCGCCGTCTCGCCGCCCTCGAGAGCGGCGTCGAGGCGCTCCTCGTCGGCAGCGGTCAGGCCGCCGTCTCGGTCGCCCTGCTCGCGCTCGCCTCCGCCGGAGACCACGTGGTCGCCGCCGCGAGCCTCTACGAGGGCACGCGCAACCTCCTGCTGGAGAACCTCGCCCGCCTCGGCATCGGCACCACGTTCGTCGAGGACGCCGACGACCCGGTCGCCTGGGCCGCGGCGATCACTCCGCGCACCCGGGCCGTCCTGATCGAGTCGATCCCGAATCCGCGCAACGACGTGGTCGACGTGCGGCTCGTCGCCGACGTCGCGCACCGCGCCGGCGTCCCCGTCGTCGTCGACAACACCTTCGCCACCCCGTACCTCCTCCGCCCGCTCGAGCACGGGGCCGACATCGTGGTGCACTCGGCGAGCAAGTTCCTCGCCGGCCACGGCGCCGTCATCGCCGGCGTGATCGTGGACGGCGGGTGCTTCGACTGGCGCACGGCGGCCTACCCGCACCTCGCCGCGGCGATCGCGCGCGGCGGCGACCCCGAGCGCGCCTTCGCCGACTACGCCCGCCACGTCGTGGCCGGCCGGATGGGGCCGACCGTCTCGCCGCTCACCGCCTTCCTGCTCGAGCAGGGCCTCGAGACCCTCTCGCTGCGGGTCCGCCACCAGTCCCGCAGCGCCCTCGTCGTCGCGCGCTGGCTCGAGGCGCGGCCCGAGGTCGCCAGCGTCGACTACAGCGGACTCGCCTCGAGCCCCTCGCACGCCCTCGCCCGGCGCCTGCTGCCGCTCGGGCAGGGCTCGGTCTTCTCGTTCACGCTGCACGGCGGGGAGGAGGCGGCGCGCCGCTTCTCCGACGCCCTCGGCCTCTTCACCCGGATGACCCACCTCGGCGACGTCCGCTCGCTCGTGCTGCACCCGGCCTCGACCACGCACGTCGGCCGCACCGCCGAGCAGCTCGAGGCCGCGGGGATCGGCCCCGGTCTGCTGCGGCTCTCGATCGGCATCGAGGACGTGGAGGACCTGCTCGCCGACCTCGAGCTCGGGCTGCGCGCCTCGGCCGTCCGGCCGCTCGTGCTGGCGGAGGCGTCGTGAGCCGGCCGCAGCACTTCGCCTGGTTCCTCTCCCGCGGCTTCGGCCCGCAGGCCTGGGGGCAGCCCGGCTGGGAGTGGGACCACTCCTGGACCACGGCCGAGGTCTACCGGCGGAGCGCCCGCGAGCTCGAGCAGGCCGGCTTCGACCTCGTCATCATCGAGGACGCGCTCTCGCTCGGGAACGCGAGCACCCTCGACCTCCGCATCCGCCGCGCCTACGGCGGGCCCAAGCACGACCCGCTGCTGCTCGCACCCTCGCTGTTCGAGGCGACGCAGCACCTCGGCGTCGCGCCGACGGTGAACCCGATGGCCTACAGCCCGTACCAGGCGGCACGCCAGTTCGCCACGCTGCAGCACCTCAGCGGCGGCCGCCTCGGGCTCAACGTCGTCACCGACGTGGGCAGCAGCCGGCACTTCGGTCTCGAGCCGCTCCCGCACGACGGCGCCTACGACCGCGCGCACGAGTGGCTCGACTCCCTGCGCGAGCTGTGGCGCAGCTGGGACGACGGCGCGCTGATCCAGGACGAGGCGACCGGCCGCTTCGCCGACGGCGACCGGCTGCGCGCAGTGCAGCACCGCGGGAGGCACTACTCCTTCGACGGCCCGCTGAACGCGCTGCCGTTCGGCACCGAGTCCTCGGCGGGGACCGCCACGGGCCCGGGCGAGCCGGTCATCGTCTCGCCCGGTGGATCGCCGCGCGGCATCGACTTCGCGGGCGCGCAGTCCGAGATCCAGCTGGCCCTCGCCTCGCTCGACACCGCGACGGTCCGCGCCTACCGCGAGCGGGCCCGGGCCGCGGCCGCCGCGCACGGCCGGAACCCCGACGACCTCACCATCCTCTTCGTCGTCAAGCCGATCATCGTCTCCAGCGGGGAGGAGGCGCGGCGCCTCGTCGACGCCTCTGCGCACCCCGACGACGCGGCGCTGCTCACCGCGGCGGCCGCCTGGTCCAGCGACCTCGAGACCGACCTGACCGCGCTGAACCTCGACCGCCCCGTCGACCCGGCGGTCTTCGGCGAGCACGTCTCGCGGGGCAGCATCGCCGGCCTCTACGGCGGCGCCGACGCGGACGCCCCGCTGCGCGCCCTGCTCACCGCCAAGGCGCGGCTCGGCCTGATCGCCGACCGCAGCGGAGTGGTGGGCACCGCGGAGGAGGTCGCCGACTTCGTCCAGGAGCTCGGCGACGACGCGGACAACGACGGCTTCGCCTTCTCCGGCGACTTCCACCCGGTGATGCTGCACCGGATGCTCGACGAGCTGGTGCCGATCCTGCGCCGCCGCGGGATCCTGCGGCGGGAGTACCCGGGCGGCGGTCTGCGCGGGAGCCTCGCGGAGTTCTGAGCGGCTCGGCCGGGCGGTACCGCTAGGAGTCCGCCGCCGGCTGGGCGATCAGGAGCGCGCGAGCGGCCTCGAGGCCGGACACTCCGAGCGTCCACTCCGGGCGGTGGAACGTCTCGGGCGTGACGCGGAACCGGGTCTCCTCGACCGCGACTCCATCGGCGCCGACCGTGCGCCGCGTGCCGTTGGGCTCGTAGCCGAGCGCCGTCGACACCCGGATCGAGGCGGTGTTCCACGCCAGCGCGCTGCTCTCCGCCACCTCCGCGCCCAGGTGATCGAAGGCGAGCAGCAGCGCGGCGGCGCGCATCTCCCGGCCGAGTCCCCGGCCCTGAGCCGCGCGCATGAGCCACGAGCCGGAGGAGACGGTGCGCCGCGCCGCGAACTCGTCGGCGAGCAGGTCCTGGCAGCCGATCACCGCGCCGTCCTCGACGATCGCGAAGGCCACGCGCCAGGAGTCCGGTCGCGTCGCCGCGCGGAGCGACCACTGGTAGCGGGCGAGGTCGGCGGGCAGCTGCTCCGCGGGAACCTCGGCCCAGGCCGCAGGGAACGGCGAGCGGCCGGGCTCGTGGATCCCGGCGACCGCCGCCGCCGCGAGGGCGGGCAGATCCTCGTCGCGGACGGGGTGCAGCTCGAGGCGCGGCGTGCGCAGCACGAGGGAGAAGAGCGGCCAGGCCGCCGAGGCGTCATCCATCCGACGACGCTAGCGAAGCGGCGACGCGCGCGGGGCGCCTGCGGTACCGGTGGTGGGACTCGAACCCACAAGCCCTCTCGGACAGAGCATTTTGAGTGCCCCGCGTCTGCCATTCCGCCACACCGGCTCATCACGAGCCTGTCGAGAATACCGTAGGCTCTTCGGCGTGACAGACCAGGAAACTCCGCAGACCGCACCCCGTCGGGTCGTCGTCGCAGAGGACGAATCGCTCATCCGCATGGACATCGTGGAGATCCTCCGCGACAACGGCTTCGAGGTCGTCGGTGAGGCGGGCGACGGCGAGACGGCCGTGGCCCTCGCCACCGAGCTGCGCCCCGATCTGGTGATCATGGACGTGAAGATGCCCCAGCTCGACGGCATCTCCGCCGCTGAGCGCCTCTCGAAGGCGCACATCGCCCCCGTCGTCCTGCTGACCGCCTTCAGTCAGAAGGAGCTGGTCGAGCGCGCGAGCGAGGCCGGCGCGCTGGCCTACGTGGTCAAGCCGTTCACGCCGAACGACCTGCTGCCGGCGATCGAGATCGCCCTCTCCCGCTACGCGCAGATCCTCACCCTCGAGGCCGAGGTCGCCGACATGGTCGAGCGCTTCGAGACCCGCAAGCTCGTCGACCGGGCCAAGGGCCTGCTCAACGAGAAGATGGGCCTCTCCGAGCCCGAGGCCTTCCGCTGGATCCAGAAGGCGTCGATGGACCGCCGCCTCACCATGCACGACGTCGCGCAGGCGATCATCGAGCAGCTCAGCCCCAAGAAGTAGGGCGGCGGCGGCCCGAGGGCCGCGCCGTCACGGCCAGAGGCGGGTGCGCTCCCACGGGGAGCCGCCCGCCTCCGTCGTTCCGGCAGCGGGTGCGCGGTAGAGCAGGCGGGTGTGGTCCTGCTCCGCCCTGGTCGAGCCCTGCCAGAACTCGATCCGCTCGGGCACGACGCGGTAGACGGCCCAGTCGCGGTCGAGCGTCGCCGGGGAGCAGGCGACGGCGACGCCGGTCTGCAGCGTCACCAGGTCGAAGTCCTCGGCGCGCTTCATCGGCTCGCTCTGCCGGCCGACCAGCAGGGCCGTGCGCGCGGCCTCCGAGCGCCGCTCGAAGTCCTTCTTCGACTCCTCGGCGGAGGCGCGCTCGACGCGGCCCTCCACCCGGACCTGCCGGCCCTGCACCGGCCAGAAGAAGGTCAGCGCGGCGTGCGGGTTCGCCGCCATCGCCCGCCCCTTGGGGCTGGAGGCGTGGGTCGAGAACGCCCAGCCGGCGTCGTCGATGTCGCGCAGCACCAGCACTCGCGCCGAGACGGTCCCGTCGGCGTCGGCGGTCGACAGCGTCGCGCCGTGGGGGAGGAGCTGGCCGGCGTCCTTCGCCGCCTCCAGCCACTGCCCGAACAGCTCGACGGGATCGGCGGGCGCCGCCTCCACCTCGAAGTCGGGCAGCTCGGACGGCATGGACGGCAGGGAGCGCAGCAGATCGCGGAAGGTCACGCCCCGAGCCTAGGTCGCCCGTCCCGCGGCGGCGGGGGCTTGCGGACCCGTCGCGGCCTCCTCGTCCGGAGCAGCCGGAGCAGCGAACTGCTCCGGCTCTGTCGCGTGACGACCGGCACAGGGCGACAGCGGTTGCACCCGGTCGGATCTCATTGCTATCAATGCCATACCCGAATGGTATTCGAGTGTCGCAGAGGTAACAAGCCTTCTCCGACGAAGACGCCGAGGCATCCGGGTGGAGAGATCATCGTTCGAGTTCGACGAGGCCCAGCGACCGCAGGTGCAGGCTTTCTCGTGCGATGTCGACGCAATGGAGCGCACGATGAGAACACTGACAAGGCCTTCCTCCGTTCTTCTCACCGCTCTCGTCTTCGCGGCCGCTGCGCTCGGGAGCGCCCCTGCGGAGGCGAGTCCACGATCGCTGTCGGAGTCGTCGGCGGCGAGTACCGCCGAGAACGGCAGGGACGCGCTGGACGCCCTGGACGAGCGTGACCTCCTGGCTTCCGGAGCGACGGGACCCGAAGCGGACTTCGTCGCGGACGAGTCCGTGCCCTCGCACGAGGGATCCACTCGGAAGGAGGGCGTGACCTCGCCTCCGAGGAACTCGACGATGTCGATGGTCTGACGGTGTCCACTCCGCAGGGGTCCCTGTCGCTGGCACCGGTGACGGAATCGACCGGAGAGGAGGTGCAGCCCGGTGTCCTCCTCTACGAGGGCGAGCACGCCGACTACGTGCTCACCAGCTCTGAGAGGGCCGCGGCCGCCGCCGGCTACGTGGTCGTCAAGGGAGCGGAGGCGCCGGAGGAGTACCGCTTCGCGGTCACCGCTGCGGGCGCTGATGCGCACCTCGAGCTCACGAGCAGTGGCGGCATCACCGTCTCCGACTCGCTCGGGAACGTCGTCAACACGATCGCGGAACCGTGGGCGGTCGACGCCGACGGTGCTCCTGTCGACACCTGGTACGAGGTCGACGGCGCCGTCGTCGTCCAGCACGTGCAGCACGCGGGAGCCACCTATCCCGTCGTCGCGGATCCGAGTCTGGAATGCGATGCGGCCTTCTGCACGCTTCTCTACAGCCGGGCGGAGACGCAGCGCATCGCTTCCGAGTCGAGTTTCCCCGTCGGGGTGGCGACCGCCGCTTGCGGAACCGTCGGGTGGGCGTGCGGGCTCGGATTGGCAGCTGCGCTCGACACGGCCAACCGGGCGAACAATGAAGGAAAGTGCTTCGGGATCCGCCACTTCCACTACGTGGCAGTGGCGTTCTTCCCCGTCGTCGAGCCCTGCACGGAATGAGCAGATGGCTCCGACTTCGACTCGCTTCTCGTCGCCGTGGGGCCCGCCCCGATCGAGAGCGGGGATCCTCGTTCTCGCAGTGGCGCTCGCTGTCCTCCTCGTCGTCGATCCTCCGTCGTCCGGATCCTGGGGAGGTGCAGTGGAGGTGCCCTTCCCTCTCCTGCTCGTTCTCCTGGCTCTCGTTCCGCGGATGATTCCGCTCGTCGAGGGGTCGCGCCTCCTCGAGCGCTCCGCCCAGCGACCGACGCGCGCAGTGTTCGCCGCAGAGCTCGGCATCGCACTGATCGGCTGGACGATGTCGGCCGCCGTCGGGTCGCCCGTGCCGTCCTTCGTCGCAGCCGGGCTCGTGCTCGTGCTCGGAACGGTGTTCGCGCTCACGGTCTCCACGGCGCGGAGCTGAACCCGGTCAGCGGGCGTCGCGGAGGATGTCCGTGATGCGGACCGTGCTGAGGCGGCGCCCTTGCTCGTCGCGGACGACGATCTCGTGCGTGGTGAGGGTCGAGCCGAGGTGGATGAAGGCCGGGTCCGCAGACCGGCCGTCCTGGCGCCGACGATTGTCCTGGGAAAGATCGCCTAGTACCTAGGGGGAATGCCCTGCTGATCGAGTAGTCCGCGCAGCGGGCGTACCGAGCGGAGGGGGCGCCTTCGGCGCCAGCGCAGGGCGGGGAAGAGCCCGACGTCCTTGAGCAGTACACCTAGGAAAGATCACCTAGTAGGTATGGGAAAGCCATGCTGATCGAGTAGCCCGCGCAGCGGGCGTATCGAGATCCACCAGCGTCAGAAGGACGAGTCTGCAGACCCGCCCTGCTGATGACGGCGGGTCTCGATACGCCCCTGCGGGGCTACTCGACCACCATGACGCGGCGCAGCCGCAACTTTCCCTCACCACCGAGACGTGAAGCGGCTTCCGCGCTCGGGCTACTCGATGCCCGTGCCGTCGTCAGCGGGCGTCGCGGAGGATGTTCGTGATGCGGACCGTGCTGAGGCGGCGGCCCTGCTCGTCGCGGACGACGATCTCGTGCGTCGTGAGGGTCGAGCCGAGGTGGATCGCGTCGCAGGTGGCGATCACGTGGCCGTGGGTGATCGAGCGGCTGTGGCTCGCGTTCAGCTCGATGCCCATCGCGAGGCGGCCCGCTCCGGCGTGCACGTTGGCGGCGATCGAGCCCATCGATTCGGCGAGGACGACGTGCGCGCCGCCGTGCAGGATGCCGACCGGCTGGCGGTTGCCCTCGACGGGCATCGACGCGACGGAGTGCTCGGGGGTGAGCTCGTGCCAGACGATGCCCATCCGCTCGGCGAGCTCGCCCATGCCGCGCCCGATGTGCGCCTCGAGGTCGAGGACGGGCGGGCGGACCCAGGAGTCGGCGGTCGCGGCGGCGGGGGCGGATTCGGTCACGGTGCTCCTCGTGCTGGGCCTCCCGGAGGCCCTCCGCCGACGGGCGGGACCGGGCCCGAACCGGTGTCGGAGGCGCTGTGTAGTCTTGCCCTGTGTCAGATCCGGAACAGCCTACCCTCCTGCTCATCGACGGTCATTCCCTCGCGTTCCGGGCGTTCTACGCCCTCCCGGTCGACAGCTTCCAGACCCGCGAGGGCCAGCACACGAACGCCATCCACGGCTTCCTGTCGATGCTGATCCTGCTGCTCAAGAACGAGAAGCCGACGCACCTCGGCGTCGCCTTCGACATCTCCCGCTACTCGTTCCGCACCCGCGAGTACCCCGAGTACAAGGGCACGCGCGGCGAGACCCCGCCCGAGTTCAAGGGCCAGGTCCCCCTCCTCGAGGAGGCGCTGCACGCGATGAACATCCGCACCGTCTCGAAGGAGGACTTCGAGGCCGACGACATCCTCGCCACGCTCGCCCGCCAGGGCGCCGAGGCCGGCTTCCGGGTCCTCGTCGTCTCCGGCGACCGCGACACCATCCAGCTGGTCACCCCCGACGTGACCCTGCTCTACCCGTCCACCCAGGGCGTGTCGCAGCTCACCCGCTACGACCGCGACAAGGTCTTCGAGAAGTACGGCGTCGAGCCGCACCAGTACCCCGAGATCGCGGCGCTCGTCGGCGAGACCAGCGACAACCTGCCCGGCGTCGACAAGGTCGGCCCGAAGACGGCGGCGAAGTGGGTCAACCAGTACGGCACGGTGGCCGACATCATCGCCCACGCGGACGAGATCAAGGGCGTCGTGGGCGAGAAGCTCCGCGAGCAGAAGGAGAACGCGCTCCGCAACCGCAGGCTCAACCGCCTGATCACCGACGTCGAGCTGCCGCTCGGCCCGAACGACCTCGACCGCCGCCCGATCGACCCGGACGCGGTCCGCGAGATCTTCAGCAGGCTCGAGTTCAAGACACTCCAGGAGCGCGTGCTCACGATCGCGGCCGACGAGGGCGTCGAGGGCGCGGCGGAGGCGCTCGCGGGCGACACGGTCGTCACCGCGGCGCCGGCCGTGCGGAACCTGGTCGACGAGGAGCTCGCGCACTGGCTCGCCCGCGTCTCCGCGAACGGCACCGTCCCGGTCGCCGTGCAGGTGCAGCTCGGCGAGGGCGGCCTGGAGGGCATCGGCCTCTCGGTCGAGGCGGAGTCGGCCTTCGTGCCCTGGGCCGCCGGCCGGCCCGACTACACCGCGCTCGAGGAGTGGCTCGCGAGCGACGCCCCGAAGTACTTCGCCGACGCGAAGCCGCAGGTCAAGGCGCTGCGCCGCGCCGGACTCCCCGTGGCCGGCCTCGCCTTCGACACCCGCATCGCCGCCTGGCTCCTGCAGCCCACCGGTCACGCGGCGACGCTGCCGGCTCAGGTCCTGCAGTACCTCGACGAGGCGATGATCCAGGGTGATCCGAACCAGCTCGTCCCCACCGCCCCGCCGATCGGCCCCGCCACGGAGGCCTGGTACGCGCACCGCCTCGTCGGCGTGCTGACCGAGCTGCTGGGCGAGGGCATGCTCTCCGTCCTCGTCGACATCGAGCTGCCGATCGTGCAGGTGCTCGCCACGATGGAGCTCACCGGCGTCGCGATCGACGCCGAGGTGCTCGCGCGCCTCCGCGGCGAGCTCACCGCCACCTCCGTCGACCTCGCGAACCGCGCCTTCGCCGAGATCGGGCACGAGATGAACCTCGGCTCGCCCAAGCAGCTGCAGCAGGTCCTCTTCGAGGAGCTGGCGATGCCGCGCACCCGCGCGACCAAGACCGGCTACACGACCGACGCGTCGGCCCTGGCCGACCTGCAGGAGTCGCACCCGCACCCGTTCCTCGGGCTTCTGCTCGAGCACCGCGACGCGACCAAGCTCAAGCAGATCATCGAGACGCTGGAGAAGTCGGTCACCGCCGACGGCCGGATCCACACCAGCTACGACCAGACCGGCACCGCGACCGGCCGGATCTCCTCCAACGATCCCAACCTGCAGAACATCCCGGTCCGCAGCGAGGTCGGCCGGCGCATCCGCACCGCGTTCGTGCACGGCGAGCAGGCGAGCACCCTGATCACCGCCGACTACTCGCAGATCGAGATGCGGATCATGGCGCACCTCTCCGGCGACGCCGGCCTGATCGAGGCCTTCCACAGCGGCGAGGACCTGCACCGCTTCGTCGGCGCGCGGATCTTCGGCGTCGAGCCGTCCGACGTCACCTCGGCGATGCGCAACAAGGTCAAGGCGATGTCCTACGGCCTCGCCTACGGACTGAGCGCCTTCGGCCTCTCCAAGCAGCTGCGCATCTCGAGCAACGAGGCGAAGCAGCTGATGACCGACTACTTCGTGCGCTTCGGCGCGGTCCGCGACTACCTCCGCACGGTCGTCGAGCAGGCGCGCGAGACCGGCTACACCGAGACGATCTTCGGCCGCCGCCGGCCGTTCCCCGATCTGCAGAGCGGCAACCGCGTCCTCCGCGACAACGCCGAGCGCGCCGCGCTCAACTCGCCGATCCAGGGCTCCGCCGCCGACATCATGAAGATCGCGATGATCGGCGTGCAGGCCGACATCGGCGAGAAGGGCCTGGAGTCGCGGATGCTGCTCCAGGTGCACGACGAGCTGATCTTCGACGTGGCCCCCGGCGAGGAGGACGTGCTCGAGGAGGTCGTCCGCGTGCGGATGGCGGGCGCCGTCGATCTCTCCGTGCCGCTCGAGGTGCAGGTCGGCCACGGCTCCGACTGGGACGTCGCCGCGCACTGACGCCGCGAGGTCCCGGGCCGCTCCTGGCCTCTGGCTAGGCTCGAAGGCATGACCTCCGACACCTCCCGCGAGCCCACCGCCGTCGACCTCGTCGCCGAGCGGTGGGTCGACACCCTCGTCGGGCTCGAGCCCACCCTCGGCACGTCGATCGGCCGGGCCGAGGCGAACCGCCGCCTCGGCGACCTGTCGCCGGAGGGGGTCGAGCGCGCCCGCGCGGCGACGGCCGCCGCCCTGGCCGAGCTCGAGTCCGCCGTGCCCGTCGACGCCGTCGACGCCGTGACGGTCGCCGATCTCGGCTCCGACCTGAGGCTGTCGCTCGAGGCGCACGAGGCGCGTCTCCCGCTGCGGGACCTCAACGTGATCGCCTCCCCCTCGCAGGAGCTGCGCGACGTCTTCGACCTGATGCCGACCGACTCCGTGGGCGACTGGGAGGACGTGGCGGAGCGGCTCCTCGCCGTGCCGGCCGCTCTGGCCGGCTACGCCGAGACCCTCCGGGCGGGCATCGGCGCGGGAGTGACGCCGGCCCGTCGCCAGGTCGGCCTCGTCGCAGAGCAGGCCGAGACGATCGCGGGGCCGCGCGGGTTCTTCGCGGCACTGGCCGCCGGCGCGGCGCCCGCGACCGGCTCGCTGCCCGCGTCGCTCTCGCTGCGGCTCGAGGAGGGGGCGCGCCGCGCCGCCGCGGCCTACGGCGGCCTGGCGCGGTTCCTGCGAACCGAGCTCGCTCCCGCGGCGACCGAGCAGGACGCCGTCGGGCGCGAGCACTACGCGCTGCAGTCGCGCCGGTTCCTCGGCGCCGTGGTCGACCTGGACGAGACCTACGAGTGGGGGATCGAGGAGCTCGCGCGGATGACCGCCGAGCAGGAGGCGATCGCCCGCGAGATCCTGCCCGGCGCGAGCGTCGCCGAGGCGATCGCGCACCTCGACACCGACCCCGCCCGCACGCTGCACGGCGTCGACGCGCTGCAGCGCTGGATGCAGGAGACCAGCGACCGGGCCGTGAGCGAGCTCGCCGGCACCGCCTTCGACATCCCGGACGAGCTCCGCCGCCTCGAGTGCCGCATCGCGCCGACCCAGGAGGGCGGGATCTACTACACCGGCCCGAGCGACGACTTCTCCCGGCCCGGACGGATGTGGTGGTCCGTCCCGCCCGGCGTCACCGAGTTCGCCACCTGGCGCGAGCTGACGACGGTCTACCACGAGGGCGTCCCCGGTCACCACCTGCAGGTGGGCCAGGCCGTGTACAACCGCGCGAGCCTCAACACCTGGCGCCGCCAGCTCGCCGGCAGCTCCGGGCACGCCGAGGGCTGGGCCCTCTACGCCGAGCGGCTGATGGAGCGGTTCGGCTACCTGGACGACCCGGCCGACCGCCTGGGCATGCTCGACGGGCAGCGGATGCGCGCCGCCCGCGTCGTCATCGACATCGGCGTGCACCTGCAGAAGCGGATACCCGGCTCGACCGACGTCTGGACCGCCGAGTCCGCCCTCGCCTTCCTGCGAGCGAACGTGAACATGGACGACGCCTTCGTGCGCTTCGAGGTGAACCGCTACCTCGGCTGGCCCGGTCAGGCGCCCTCCTACAAGATCGGCCAGCGGATCTGGGAGGAGCTGCGCGACGAGGCGAGCGCACGCGAGGGAGCGGACTTCTCGCTCGCCGGCTTCCACCGCCGCGCGCTCGATCTGGGCGGCGTCGGGCTCGATACGCTGCGCACGAGCCTGGCCGGCGGAGCCTGAGCCCGGCCAGCCGGATCGCGACCGCCCGGATCCGCCAGGACACGCGGAACGGAGCCCGGTGAGATTGCTCTCACCCTCGTGGGTTCGATAGTCTGGAACGTCACATTCGTGGCGCCGCCGTGCCCACGGTGCGCGACGAGGTCCAGGATCACGGTCCCGGGCGTCGGAGCACTCCCGGGTCGCGGCACCCCCATCACCTCCGCAGTGGTCACCACCGCGTCACGCCCTCGGGCGTGTCGGTGCCCGCCGCCCGATACCCATCCATCCTGGAGCATCCCTTAATGACAACCGCAACGACCGAAAAGGCAACCAAGCAGGTCGCGATCAACGACATCGGGTCTGCTGAAGACTTTCTTGCCGCGGTCGAAAAGACTCTGAAGTTCTTCAACGACGGAGACCTCATCGAAGGCACCGTCGTGAAGATCGACCGCGACGAGGTCCTCCTCGACGTCGGTTACAAGACCGAGGGCGTCATCCCCTCGCGTGAGCTCTCCATCAAGCACGACGTCGACCCCTCCGAGGTCGTCAACGTGGGCGACAGCGTCGAAGCCCTCGTCCTGCAGAAGGAGGACAAGGAGGGTCGCCTGATCCTCTCCAAGAAGCGCGCGCAGTACGAGCGCGCGTGGGGCGACGTCGAGAAGATCAAGGAGTCCGACGGTGTCGTCACCGGTTCGGTCATCGAGGTCGTCAAGGGCGGGCTCATCGTCGACATCGGCCTCCGCGGCTTCCTCCCGGCCTCGCTCATCGAGCTGCGCCGCGTCCGCGACCTCACGCCGTACCTCGGCCAGGAGATCGAGGCGAAGATCCTCGAGCTCGACAAGAACCGCAACAACGTGGTCCTGTCGCGTCGCGCGCTCCTCGAGCAGACGCAGTCCGAGAGCCGCACCACGTTCCTGAACAACCTGCACAAGGGTCAGGTCCGCAAGGGCGTCGTGTCCTCGATCGTCAACTTCGGTGCGTTCGTCGACCTCGGCGGCGTCGACGGTCTCGTCCACGTCTCCGAGCTCTCCTGGAAGCACATCGAGCACGCCTCCGAGGTCGTCGAGGTGGGCCAGGAGGTCACCGTCGAGATCCTCGAGGTCGACCTCGACCGCGAGCGCGTGTCGCTCTCGCTCAAGGCGACCCAGGAGGACCCGTGGCAGGTCTTCGCCCGCACCCACGCGATCGGTCAGGTCGCCCCGGGCAAGGTCACGAAGCTGGTCCCGTTCGGTGCGTTCGTCCGCGTCGCGGACGGCATCGAGGGCCTCGTCCACATCTCCGAGCTCTCGGGCAAGCACGTCGAGCTCGCCGAGCAGGTCGTGTCGGTCGGTGAAGAGGTGTTCGTCAAGGTCATCGACATCGACCTCGACCGTCGCCGCATCTCGCTCTCGCTCAAGCAGGCGAACGAGAACGTCGACCCCGAGGGCACCGAGTTCGACCCGGCGCTCTACGGCATGGCCACCGAGTACGACGACCAGGGGAACTACAAGTACCCCGACGGCTTCGACCCGGAGACCAACGAGTGGCGCGAGGGCTTCGAGTCCCAGCGCGAGGCCTGGGAGCAGGAGTACGCCGCTGCTCAGGCTCGCTGGGAGGCCCACAAGGCGCAGGTCGCCAAGTCGCAGGAGGAGGCCGCCACGGTCTCCGAGGGCGTCTCGGTCGGCGGCGGCTTCACCAACACCGAGTCGGCTGCCGGCGGCGGAACCCTCGCCGACGACGAGTCGCTCGCCGCTCTGCGCGAGAAGCTGTCCTCGAACAACTGATCCGCGGCATCACCACCACGACGAACGGCCGGTCCCCTCGGGGGCCGGCCGTTCGGCGTTTCGGCCGACGGTCGAGCAGACGCGCAGCGGACCGAGTTCATGCTGATCGAGCAGCCCGCGCAGCGGGCGCATCGAGATCCACCACCGCACGGACTCTCGCACGGTGGCCCGACGGACAGGAGCGGGTGCCGCCCCGCGCCGCTGGATAGGGTTGGCGGGTGCATCTCGCCGCTCTGACCGGAGGCATCGCCTCGGGCAAGTCCACCGTCGCCCGCCGTCTCGCCGAGCTCGGGGCGGTGGTCGTCGACGCCGACCGGCTCGCCCGCGAGGTGGTCGAGCCGGGGGAGCCCGCGCTGGCCGCGATCGTCGAGCGCTTCGGCCCGACGACCCTGCGCGCCGACGGCTCCCTCGACCGGGCGGCCCTCGGCGCGATCGTCTTCTCCGACTCCTCCGCCCGCGAGGACCTCAACGCGATCACGCACCCGGCGGTGTCGCTCCGCTCGCAGGAGCTGTTCGCGGCGGCCGCTGCCGCCGACCCGCACGCCGTCGTCGTCTACGACGTCCCGCTGCTCGCGGAGTCGCGCGGGGCGGGGGAGTTCGACGAGGTGATCGTCGTCCACGCCCCGCAGGAGACGCGCGTCGAGCGGCTGATCGCCCTGCGCGGCATGACCGAGGCGGACGCCCGCGCGCGCGTCGGCGCGCAGGCGAGCGACGAGGAGCGGCTCGCCCTCGCCGACGCGGTGATCGACGCCTCCGGAACGCTGGAGGAGACCCTGAGCCAGGTGGACGCGCTCTGGGAGCGGCTGCGTCGCCGCTCAGCCTGAGCCGAGACCCCGGCGGGAGACGGTCGGACCGGGCTCCTAGAGTGGAACGGCCGCAGCACGGGGAACGGCCCCAGCACGATCGCCGAGTCGAGGGGTACGACGCATGAGCGCTTCCGGAGCACGTCCGCCCGCGTCCGACTCGCGGCGCCTGCTGCTCGCGTCCGGGGCGGGCGTCCTCCTCGGTGCGGGCGCGGGAGCGGCCGCGGGCGCGCTCACCGGCCGCACCGGCGCCCCACCGGTCCAGGTCGTCACCCGTCCGGCGGGGTCCTCCCGCATCGTCGACGTGCACGATCATCTCGACGACTCGCTGCCGGCCGGCGCCGCGCGCGACACCGCAGCATGGAAGGCCGCACTCGCCGCCGCCGCGGTGCCCGAGGACGGCGTGGATCCGACGGAGCACCACGGCGTCGTCACCGCCCCCGGGGGCAGCTTCGTCGTGGACGAGACGCTCTCCTGGGACGCGAGGGTGAGCATCGACGGCCACTGCGAGATCCGCTACACCGGGACCGGCCCGGCCCTGCAGACCGTCGGCCCGGTGCTGCAGACCTCCGCCGCCGGCTTCACCCGCCAGCACCAGAGCGTGCTGAGCAACCTGCACCTGATCGGCGACGGGTCGAACACGGGCATCGCCGTGAGCGCCGCGTCGCACCTGCGACAGCCCGGACCCAAGCCCGCCTACCTGTCGTTCGCGAACGTCGTCGCGCGGCGCTTCGACACGGCGGTCGAGCTCGGCTCGCACGCCTACCTGCTCGAGTTCCGATCGTGCTCCTTCCAGGGCAACCGGGTCGGCGTCGTCGCCGTCGAGGACGCGGTCGACTCGGGGGAGCGCATCGCCTTCCAGGGCTGCGACCTCACCAGCAACACCGAGAGCGCGCTGCAGATCCACGGCGACCAGGAGTTCTTCGTCGATCAGTGCTCGTTCGACACCTTCTCGACGAACCAGGGCCGGGCGGTCACGATCTCCCGCGGTCAGGCCCACTTCTCGCACTGCCACTTCGAGATGCAGATCCCGGACAACCACGGCTGGTTCGAGCTGGACGGCTGGGGCGCGCTGCTCTCGCTCACCGACTGCCGCTTCCTCGTCCGGGCGCGCAAGGAGGTCGACGGCGAGGCGGAGCGCGGACTGATCGAGTTCTCCGGAGCGGGCGGTCAGCGCGCCGTCGTCCGCGGCGGGCAGTTCCAGGGCGGCAACTCGCGGCTGCCCTTCCTGGCGCGCGGCGACGGGACGCTGACGATCACGGACACCTCCGCGCTGCCGTCGACGGCGCTGAAGTTCCACGCGGCCGAGCGGATCCGCGGCGTGCTCGACCCGCACGGCTCGCGCTCCGTGCTCGCGGACGACTGGACGGCCGAGGGCGGAGCGTCCGTCGCGCCGGGGGACTCGCCGGTCGCGGGGCTGCGGGCACTCGCGCTGGAGGACGGCTCCGGCGCCGGAGCCGTGCACCTGTTCGTGCCGATCGCCGCGGGGGCGCGGGTGCTCGCCTCCATGGACGCGCTCTTCGAGGGCACGGGCTCCGCCGGGATCGACCTCGGCTTCGCGACCGAGCGGCGCGCCGACGGACTGGGCGGCGACTGGTACTCGCCGACCGAGGTCTCGGCCCGCGACTCCTTCGCCGGCGTCCGGCTCGACGACGCCTACTCGCTGCCCGCGCCGGACTGGGCGGTGCGCGCGGTGATCCGCGTGCGCACCGACGGCATGGCCCCGGGCGACCGCCTCCACCTGCGCGACCTGCGCGTCTCCCGCCTCTGACCCGGCGCCCTCCAGCTGGTCGGTCTGTCGACTCGGCTTCCGGCGCCGGCGGATCTCGATACGCGCGCTCCGCGCGAGTCCCGTTCGCCGTCGGCGCAGGCCCGCCCCGATGTCGGTGGTCGCGGTTACGCTTCGATCATGGAGCCAACCCGTGCCGTGCACCCCTTCGAGGTCATCAGCGAATACCAGCCGAGCGGTGACCAGCCCGGGGCGATCGCCGATCTGAGCGCCCGGATCAACGCCGGCGAGACCGACGTCGTCCTGCTCGGCGCCACCGGAACCGGCAAGTCCGCGACCACCGCCTGGCTCGTCGAGGCGGTCCAGCGGCCGACCCTGGTCCTCGCGCACAACAAGACGCTCGCCGCCCAGCTCGCGAACGAGTTCCGGGAGCTCTTCCCCAACAACGCGGTCGAGTACTTCGTCTCGTACTACGACTACTACCAGCCCGAGGCCTACGTCCCGCAGACGGACACCTTCATCGAGAAGGACAGCTCGGTCAACGCCGAGGTCGAGCGTCTGCGCCACTCCACGACCAACTCGCTGCTCAGCCGCCGCGACGTCATCGTCGTCTCGACCGTCTCCTGCATCTACGGCCTCGGCCAGCCCGAGCAGTACCTCGAGGCGATGGTCGCGCTCCAGGTCGGCCAGCGGGTCGACCGCGACCGCCTGATCCGCAAGTTCGTCTCGATGCAGTACGCGCGCAACGACGTCGACTTCGCCCGCGGCACGTTCCGCGTCCGCGGCGACACGATCGAGATCATCCCCATGTACGAGGAGCTCGCGATCCGCATCGAGATGTTCGGCGACGAGATCGAGGCGCTCTACACGCTGCACCCGCTCACCGGGAACGTCGTGAAGAAGCTCGAGTCCGTCTCCGTCTTCCCCGGCTCGCACTACGTCGCCAGCCAGGACGTCATGCACCGCGCGATCGACACCATCCAGCAGGAGCTCGAGGTGCGCCTGGCCGACCTCGAGAAGCAGAACAAGCTCCTCGAGGCGCAGCGCCTGCGGATGCGCACCACGTTCGACCTCGAGATGATGCAGCAGATCGGCTTCTGCTCCGGCATCGAGAACTACTCGCGCCACATCGACGGCCGCGAGTCCGGCGAGGCCCCGCACTGCCTGCTCGACTACTTCCCCGACGACTTCCTCGTCGTGATCGACGAGTCGCACGTCACCGTGCCGCAGATCGGCGCGATGTACGAGGGCGACGCCTCGCGCAAGCGCACCCTCGTCGAGCACGGCTTCCGGCTGCCCTCGGCGATGGACAACCGCCCGCTGAAGTGGGAGGAGTTCAAGGGCCGCGTCGGCCAGACCGTCTACCTCTCGGCCACGCCCGGTCGCTACGAGATGGGCATCGCCGACGGCATCGTCGAGCAGATCATCCGCCCGACCGGTCTGATCGACCCGGAGATCGTCGTCAAGCCGACCAAGGGCCAGATCGACGACCTGCTCGAGGAGATCAAGCTCCGGACCGAGCGCGACGAGCGCGTCCTGGTGACCACCCTCACCAAGCGGATGGCGGAGGAGCTCACCGACTTCCTCACCGAGGCCGGGGTCCGCGTGCGCTACCTGCACTCGGACGTCGACACGCTCCGGCGGGTCGAGCTGCTCTCCGAGCTGCGCGCGGGCGTCTACGACGTCCTCGTCGGCATCAACCTCCTCCGCGAGGGCCTCGACCTGCCCGAGGTGTCGCTCGTCGCGATCCTCGACGCCGACAAGGAGGGCTTCCTCCGCTCGTCGACCTCGCTGATTCAGACGATCGGCCGCGCCGCGCGCAACGTCTCGGGCGAGGTGCACATGTACGCGGACAAGATGACCGACTCGATGAGGCTCGCGATCGACGAGACCGACCGCCGCCGCGAGAAGCAGGTCGCCTACAACCTCGACCACGGCATCGACCCGACTCCGCTGCGGAAGAAGATCGCCGACATCACCGACGCGCTCGCCCGCGAGGGAGCCGACACGGCGAAGCTGCTGGCCGGCCGCGACGCGAAGAAGAAGAGCCCGACGCCGAACCTGCGCCGCCAGGGTCTCGCCGCGAACGGCGGCAACGACCTCGAGGCGATCATCGCCGACCTCAACGGCCAGATGCTCCAGGCCGCCGGCGAGCTGAAGTTCGAGCTCGCGGCGCGACTGCGCGACGAGGTCTCCGAGCTCAAGCGCGAGCTGCGGCAGATGGAGAAGGCCGGGCACCTGTCCTGACCGAGCAGGGTCGGCCCGAGCGGGCCGGCCCGCCGGTGCGGGCGGGGTCGACGAGCGCAAGTCGCGGGGGCCGGGATCAGCGGCCAGCGAACGCCCCGAGCGATGTCGGTGGCTCCGCATACACTTTCGAGGTGTCGATCCTGAACGCCGTTACGGACCCTTCCACCACCCCCTCACCCTCCTTCCACCGCTTCGTCTCCTCGCTGGACGAATCGGTGTCGAAGCTGGTGGTGAGCGGGGCCAGAGTGCACAACCTGCGCGACGTCGACCTCGAGATCCCGCGCGACTCGATGGTCGTCTTCACCGGCCTGTCGGGCTCGGGCAAGTCCTCGCTCGCCTTCGACACGATCTTCGCGGAGGGCCAGCGCCGCTACGTCGAGTCGCTCTCCGCCTACGCTCGGCAGTTCCTCGGGCAGGTCGACCGCCCCGACGTCGACTTCATCGAGGGCCTCAGCCCCGCGGTGTCGATCGACCAGAAGTCGACCAACCGGAACCCGCGCTCCACCGTCGGCACGATCACCGAGATCTTCGACTACATGCGCCTGCTCTGGGCCCGCATCGGCATCCCGCACTGCCCGGTCTGCAGCGAGCCGATCTCGGCGCAGACCGTGCAGCAGATCGCCGATCAGCTGATGGAGCTCGAGGAGGGCACCCGCTACCAGATCCTCAGCCCGGTCGTCTCGCAGAAGAAGGGCGAGTTCGTCGACCTCTTCAAGGAGCTGACCGCGGGCGGCTACTCCCGCGCCATGGTCGACGGGAAGCTCATCCAGCTCAGCGAGCCGCCGGTGCTCAAGAAGCAGTACAAGCACGACATCTCCGTCGTCGTCGACCGCCTCGTCGCCGGTCCGGACATCCTCGGCCGCCTGACCGACTCGCTCGAGACGGCCCTGCGCCTCACCGACGGCATCGTGCAGATCAACTTCGTCGACGGCGAGGGCGACGGCGCCTGGACGACGTACTCCGAGAAGCTGTCCTGCCCCAACAACCACCCGATCTCGCTCACCGAGATCGAGCCGCGCACGTTCTCCTTCAACGCGCCCTTCGGCGCCTGCCCCGAGTGCTCCGGCCTGGGCACGCGGATGTCGGTCGACGACGAGCTGCTGCTCGGCGACCCCGACCTCAGCATCGCCGAGGGCGTCATCATCCCCTGGACCACCCAGGGCAAGGGCCTCTTCCAGTACTACGAGAAGCTGCTCGACGGCCTCTCCCGCGACCTCGGCTTCAAGCTGACCACCCCGTGGAAGCGCCTCAGCTCCGAGGTGCAGCAGGCGGTGCTCCACGGCGACAACTTCGAGGTCAAGGTCAAGTGGAAGAACCGCTACGGCCGCGAGATGAGCTACACCTCCGGCTTCGAGGGCGTCGTGCCCTACATCGAGCGGCAGTACGTCCAGGCCGAGACGGACGTGCAGCGCTCGCGCTGGGCCGAGTTCCTCCGCGAGGTCGCCTGCCCGGTCTGCAAGGGCTCGCGCCTCAAGCCCGAGGTGCTCGCCGTGCTCGTGCACGGCGCGAGCATCGCCGATGTCGCCGACCTCAGCCTCGGCGACGCCCAGTCGTTCATGAGCGAGCTGCAGCTCACCCCGCGCGAGGCCACCATCGCCGCGCAGGTGCTCCGCGAGATCCGCGCGCGCCTCGACTTCCTGATCGAGGTCGGGCTCAACTACCTCAACCTCTCCCGCGCGGCCGGCTCGCTCTCCGGCGGCGAGGCGCAGCGGATCCGGCTCGCCACCCAGATCGGCTCCGGCCTCACCGGCGTGCTCTACGTCCTCGACGAGCCGAGCATCGGCCTGCACCAGCGGGACAACCGCCGGCTGATCGACACCCTGATCAAGCTGCGCGACCTCGGCAACACCCTGATCGTCGTCGAGCACGACGAGGACACCATCCGCACCGCCGACTGGATCGTCGACATCGGACCGGGCGCGGGCGTCAACGGCGGCCGGGTCGTGCACTCCGGCTCCTACGAGTCGCTCCTCGAGAACACCCACTCGCTCACCGGCGACTACATCGCCGGCCGCCGCTCGATCGAGCTGCCGAAGAAGCGCCGCAAGATCGACCGCAAGCGCGTCATCAAGGTCGTCGGCGCCAACGCCAACAACCTGCAGAAGGTCGACGTCGAGTTCCCGCTCGGCACCTTCGTCGCGGTCACGGGCGTCTCCGGCTCGGGCAAGTCGACGCTCGTGAACGACATCCTCTACCGGGTGCTCGCCAACCAGCTCAACGGCGCCCGCAAGGTGCCGGGCAAGCACACCCGCGTCACCGGCCTCGAGAACCTCGACAAGGTCGTCCACGTCGACCAGAACCCGATCGGCCGCACCCCGCGCTCCAACCCGGCGACCTACACGGGTGTGTTCGACCGCATCCGCAACCTCTTCGCCGAGACCACCGAGGCGAAGGCCCGCGGCTACCTGCCCGGTCGCTTCAGCTTCAACGTCAAGGGCGGTCGCTGCGAGGCCTGCTCGGGCGACGGCACGATCAAGATCGAGATGAACTTCCTGCCCGACGTCTACGTCGCCTGCGAGGTCTGCGGGGGAGCGCGCTACAACCGCGACACCCTGACCGTGCACTACAAGGGCAAGAACATCGCCGAGGTGCTCGACATGCCGATCGCCGAGGCGGCCGAGTTCTTCGAGCCGATCACCTCGATCCACCGGTTCCTCAAGACCCTGGTCGAGGTCGGCCTCGGCTACGTCCGGCTCGGCCAGAGCGCCACCACGCTCTCCGGCGGCGAGGCGCAGCGCGTCAAGCTCGCCACCGAGCTGCAGCGTCGCTCGAACGGGCGCAGCGTCTACGTGCTCGACGAGCCGACCACCGGTCTGCACTTCGAGGACGTCCGCAAGCTCCTGCTGGTGCTCAACGGCCTCGTCGACAAGGGCAACACGGTGATCACGATCGAGCACAACCTCGACGTCATCAAGTCGGCCGACTGGCTGATCGACATGGGTCCCGAGGGCGGCGCCGGCGGCGGCCAGGTCGTCGCGATCGGCACCCCCGAGCACGTCGCGAAGGTGAAGGAGAGCCACACCGGCACCTTCCTCGCCGAGATCCTGCCGTGACGCGGCTCCGCCTCGCCGATCGTCCCCGGGGGGCCGGGGGAGCGGAGGCGCGGGCATGACGCAGACCGTCGACTTCCGGCCGAAGCCGGGCGAGATCCCGACCCTCCCGGGCGTCTACCGCTTCAAGGACGCCCGGGGCCGGGTGCTTTACGTGGGCAAGGCCAAGAACCTCCGCGCCCGGCTCAGCAACTACTTCGCTCCGCTGCCGAGCCTGCACGAGCGCACCCGGCGGATGGTCACCTCGGCGTCCGGCGTCGAGTGGACCGTCGTCGGCACCGACGTCGAGGCGCTGCAGCTCGAGTTCACCTGGATCAACGAGTTCGATCCGCCCTTCAACGTCAAGTTCCGCGACGACAAGTCCTACCCGTACATGGCCGTGACCCTCGGCGACGAGGCGCCCCGGGTGATGGTGACGCGCAACGCCAAGATCCGCGGTGCGCGGTACTTCGGCCCGTACCCGAAGATCTGGGCGATCCACGAGACGATCGATCTGATGATCAAGGCGTTCCCGATCAGGACCTGCAACGACTCCAACTACAAGCGGGCGATGCAGAGCGGCAAGCCCTGCTTCGCCTCGCAGATCGGCCGCTGCGGCGGTCCGTGCTCGCACCGGGTCACCTTCGCGGAGCATCGCGCGATCGTCGACCGCTTCGTCGCGTTCATGGGCAGCCACGACCGCAGGATGATCGGCGAGCTCGAGCGCGAGATGCGCGAGGCCGCCGAGGCGATGCAGTACGAGCGCGCCGGCAAGCTGCGCGACCAGGCCGCGGCGCTCGACGCCGTGCTGGCCAAGAGCGCGGTCGTGCTGAAGGACAACGTCGACGTCGACCTCTATGCGATCGTGCACGACGAGCTCGCGGCCTCGGTCCAGCAGTTCCGTGTGCGCGGCGGCCGCATCCGCGGTGAGCGCGGCTGGGTCGTCGACAAGGAGCTCGACATGAGCACCGCCGAGCTCGTGGACACCGCGCTGCAGGCTGCCTACGAGAGCGGCGACATCCCGCCGCGCGAGGTCGTCGTGCCCGAGCTGCCGGAGGACTCCGAGGCGCTCGAGGAGTGGCTGGGCTCGCTGCGCGGCGCGAACGTCCGCCTGCGCGCGGCGCAGCGCGGCGACAAGGCGGCTCTGCTCGAGACCGCGACGCAGAACGCCAAGCACTCGCTGATGCTCTATAAGACCCGGCGCTCCGCGGACTTCACCGCGCGCACGCAGGCCCTCGAGGACATCCGCGACGCGCTCGGGATGGCCGAGGCGCCGCTGCGGATGGAGTGCTACGACGTGTCGCACCTCAGCGGCACCAACATCGTCGCGTCGATGGTCGTCTTCGAGGACGGCCTGGTGCGCAAGGACCAGTACCGCCGCTTCAGCATCGCCGAGTCCACCGATGACACCGAGTCGCTGCACCAGGTGCTGACCCGGCGCCTCGCCTACCTCAAGGAGCCGACCGAGCCCGCCGAGATCGATCCCGAGACGGGGGAGGCGAAGCGGCGCAAGTTCTCCTACCCGCCGAACCTGCTCATCGTCGACGGCGGGCAGCCGCAGGTCGCGGCCGCCCAGCGCGCACTGGACGAGTCCGGGGTCACCGGGATCACCCTCTGCGGGATCGCCAAGCGTCTCGAGGAGATCTGGCTGCCGGACTCCGACTTCCCGGTGATCCTGCCGCGCAACAGCGACGCGCTCTTCCTCTTCCAGCGCATCCGGGACGAGGCGCACCGCTTCGCGATCACCCACCAGCGCCAGCGCCGCAAGCGCGACATCTCGTCGCAGCTGGCGGAGATCCCGGGGCTGGGCGGGACACGAGTGCGCGATCTGCTGAAGCACTTCGGCTCGGTGACCCGCCTGCGGGAGGCCAGCGACGCCGAGATCGCCGAGGTCAAGGGCATCGGGCCGACGCTCGCGGCGGCCATCCACGGGCACCTGCATCCCTGAGGCACCGCCCTCCGCCGGGTGCTCCGCTCAGGGCCACACCCTAGGCTGGAGGCCCGCCCTCCCCGAAGGAGGGTCCGCGACCCACACGAGCACGGAGACCCCATGAGCACCGAGAGCGAGCAGCAGAACGTGCTGATCGTCACCGGGATGTCCGGCGCCGGACGATCCACCGCCGCCAACGCGCTGGAGGACCTCGGCTGGTACGTGGTCGACAACCTCCCGCCGCAGATGCTGCGCCCGCTGGTCGATCTCGCCCAGCGCGCGGGCGACACCGTGCCCAAGGTCGCGGCGGTGGTCGACGTCCGCGGACGCGACTTCTTCGCCGATCTCGGCGAGATCGTGCGCGAGCTGCGCGTCGGCGTCGACCTGCGCGTCGTCTTCCTCGAGGCGACCGACGCCGCCCTCGTCCGCCGTTTCGAGCAGGTGCGCCGCCCGCACCCGCTGCAGGGGCGCGGCACCCTCCTCGACGGCATCTCCGCCGAGCGGACGCGACTGGCGCAGCTGCGCGAGTCGGCCGACATCGTGATCGACACGTCCGACCTCAACCCGCACCAGCTCGCGACCACGATCACCGAGCGCTTCGCCGAGGCCGGCCGCGCCGGGCTGCAGATCACCGTGATGAGCTTCGGCTTCAAGTACGGCCTGCCCACGGACGCCGACATGGTCGCCGACGCGCGCTTCCTGCCCAATCCGTACTGGATCCCGGAGCTCCGGCCGCACACCGGTCTCGACGAAGAGGTGAGAGACTACGTGCTGGCCCAGCAGGGCGCGGAGGAGTTCATCGACTCCTACTCGCGTGCCCTCCGGCCGGTGCTCGACGGCTACCAGCGCGAGAACAAGCGCCACGCGACCATCGCCATCGGCTGCACCGGCGGCAAGCACCGCTCGGTCGCCGTCGCCGGCCGCGTCGCGGCCCGACTGGCCGAGCTGCCGGGTGTCGCCGTCAACGTGGCGCACCGCGACCTCGGCCGAGAATGATCCCCGCGCGCTCCGCCGCGCACCCGACGTAAGGAAAGAAGACTCCGTGGCCCTCACTGCAGATGTCAAGGGCGAACTGGTCGCGATCGTCTCGCGCAAGAACACCGTCCGTGCCGCTGAACTGGCGACCATCCTCCGCTTCTCCGGGGGACTGCACATCATCTCGAACCGCCTCGCGGTCGAGGTCGAGCTCGACTCGGCACCGCTGGCCACCCGCGTCCGCCGCGACCTCGCCGAGCTCTACGGAGTCCGCAGCGAGGGCAGCATCGTCTCGGCCGGCGGCTCGCGCCGCACGACCAGCTGGCTGGTGCGCGTGGTGGAGGGGGGCGACACGCTCGCCCGCCAGACCGGTCTGCTCGACCAGCGCGGTCGTCCCGTCCGCGGCCTGCCGAACCGGCTGACCACCGGCACGCGGGAGGAGCTCGCCGCCGTGTGGCGCGGCGCCTTCCTCGCGCAGGGCTCGCTCACCGACCCCGGCCGCTCGGCCGCCCTCGAGGTGATCTGCCCCGGCAACGAGGCGGCGATGGCCATCGTCGGCGCGGCCGGCCGCCTCGGCGTCCAGGCCAAGTCGCGCGAGGTGCGCGGCGTGCACCGCGTCGTGATCCGCGACGGCGAGAGCATCAGCGCGATGCTCACCCTGATGGGCGCGACCTCCACGGTCGCCAGCTGGGAGGAGCTGCGCCAGCGCCGCGAGGTCCGCGCGACCGCCAACCGCCTGGTCAACTTCGACGACGCGAACCTCCGCCGCTCCGCGCAGGCCGCGGTCGCCGCCTGCTCCCGCGTCGAGCGCGCGATGGAGATCCTCGGCGAGGACATCCCCGAGCACCTCCGCTACGCCGGACGGCTGCGTCTCGCGCACCGCGACGCCAGCCTCGACGAGCTCGGCCACCACGCCGACCCGCCGATGACGAAGGACGCCGTCGCCGGCCGCATCCGCCGCCTGCTCGCGATGGCCGACAAGCGCGCCACCGACCTCGACATCCCGGGCACTGACGCGAACCTCCCCGCCGAGCTCCAGGACCTCTGAGCCCCGCGCGGGCCGACGGGCGTTCCGGCGCGCGAACGCTGAGTGTCTCCTGGTTGAACGGAGGAAACGCTCCGAGTGCGGAGGGCGGCTCTCACTAGACTGGAAAGGTCGCTCAGGACACCCCGGCACACCCTCCCGCGCAGCGGTGAGGGGCCGTGAGACCCGGCGGATCACTGAGGTCGACGACCACGAACAGGAGATCGCACATGGCTGACTACACGCTCGCCGAACTGCCCTACGACTACTCGGCTCTCGAGCCGCACATCAGTGGACGGATCATGGAGCTCCACCACGACAAGCACCACGCGACGTACGTGACCGGGGCGAACACCGCCCTCGCCGCGCTGCAGGAGGCTCGCGACAGCGAGAACCTCGCGAACGTCAACAAGCTCCAGAAGGACCTGGCGTTCAACCTCGCCGGTCACGTGAACCACACCGTGTTCTGGAACAACCTCTCGCCCGACGGCGGCGACAAGCCGACCGGCGAGCTCGCCGCGGCGATCGACGAGAACTTCGGCTCGTTCGACAAGTTCAAGGCGCACTTCACCGCCTCGGCCCTCGGCATCCAGGGCTCCGGCTGGTCGATCCTCGCCTGGGACTCGCTCGGCGAGAAGCTCCTGATCGAGCAGCTCTACGACCACCAGAGCAACCACGCCGCGGCCACCGTGCCGGTCCTGCTGCTCGACATGTGGGAGCACGCCTTCTACCTCGACTACGTCAACGTCAAGGCCGACTACGTCAAGGCGTTCTGGAACATCGTGAACTGGGCCGACGTGTCCGCGCGCTTCGAGAAGGCCCGCCGGAACACTTCCGGCCTGCTGCTACTGTCGTAGCGATTCCGGCGTCCCGGGTCCCGATCCGGGACGCCGCTCTCCCAGCGATCCACACCCTCCACTGCACCGTCGAGGTGCCCTTCCTCTCCAGGAGATATCTGTGTCCGTCAAGATCGGCATCAACGGCTTCGGCCGTATCGGCCGTAACTTCCTCCGTGCGGCCCTCGCCAAGGGCAGCGACCTCGAGATCGTCGCGGTCAACGACCTCACCGACAACAAGGCGCTTGCGCACCTCCTGAAGTACGACTCCATCACCGGCCGCCTCGACGCGACCGTGGAGCTGGACGGCGACAAGATCGTCGTCAACGGCAAGCCGATCATCGTGCT
Source organism: Rathayibacter sp. VKM Ac-2804 (assembly GCF_009866655.1). Taxonomy (NCBI): domain Bacteria; kingdom Bacillati; phylum Actinomycetota; class Actinomycetes; order Micrococcales; family Microbacteriaceae; genus Rathayibacter; species Rathayibacter sp. VKM Ac-2804. The sequence goes on along the minus strand of NZ_CP047420.1, from coordinate 2,532,293 downwards.
CGAGGAGCGCGACCCCGCGAACCTCCCCTGGGGCGAGCTGGGCGTCGACGTCGTCATCGAGTCGACCGGCCGCTTCACCAAGTCGGAGGACGCGCGCAAGCACATCACCGCCGGCGCCAAGAAGGTCATCGTCTCGGCTCCCGCCACCGGCGACGACGTCGCGACCATCGTCCTCGGCGTCAACGAGGGCACCTACGACCCCCAGGTCCACGACATCGTCTCGAACGCGTCGTGCACCACGAACTGCCTCGCGCCGCTCGCCAAGGTCCTGCTCGACAACTTCGGCATCGAGCGCGGTCTCATGACCACGGTCCACGCCTACACCGCCGACCAGAACCTGCAGGACGGCCCGCACAGCGACCTCCGTCGCGCGCGCGCCGCCGCGGTCAACATCATCCCGACGTCGACCGGTGCCGCCAAGGCCCTCGGCCTCGTCATCCCCGAGCTCGTCGGCAAGCTCGACGGCTACGCGCTGCGCGTCCCGGTCCCGACCGGCTCGATCACCGACCTCACGGTCGAGCTGACGAACCCGGCCACGGTCGAGGAGATCAACGCGGCCTACAAGGCCGCCGCCGCGGGCGACCTCGAGGGCATCCTCAAGTACACCGAAGACCCGATCGTCTCCAGCGACATCGTCACCGACCCGCACTCCTCGATCTTCGACGCCGGCCTGACCAAGGTCATCGGCAACCAGGTCAAGGTCGCCTCCTGGTACGACAACGAGTGGGGCTACTCCAACCGCCTCGTCGACGTCGCCGAGCTCGTCGCCGGCAAGCTCTGAGTCACGACTCCGTGACGAGTGACACCGTGACGCTCCGCACTCTGGACTCACTGGGCTCCCTCGCCGGCACGCGCGTCGTCGTCCGCTGCGATCTGAACGTCCCCCTGAAGGACGGAACGATCACGGACGACGGCCGCGTGCGCGCGTCGGTGCCCACGCTCCAGCGGCTCGTCGCCGAGGGCGCCCGAGTCGTGGTCGTGAGCCACCTCGGCCGCCCCGACGGCGCCCCCGACTCGAAGTACAGCCTCGCGCCCGTCGCCGAGCGCCTCGGCGAGCTCCTCGACGCTCCCGTCTCGTTCGCCGAGGACACGGTCGGCGACTCCGCCTCCGCCGCGGTCGACGCCCTCGAGGACGGCCAGGTCGTCGTGCTCGAGAACCTCCGCTTCAACCCGGGCGAGACCAGCAAGGACGCCGACGAGCGCCGTGCCTTCGCCGAGAAGCTCGCCGCCTTCGGCGACGCGTTCGTCTCGGACGGCTTCGGCGTCGTGCACCGCAAGCAGGCGAGCGTGTACGAGCTCGCTCAGCTGCTGCCCAGTGCCGCCGGGACGCTGATCGCCGCCGAGCTCGAGGTCCTGGACCGTCTGACCGAGAAGCCGGAGCGGCCCTACACGGTCGTCCTCGGCGGCTCGAAGGTCTCGGACAAGCTCGGCGTGATCGACCACCTGCTCCCGCGGGTCGACTCGATCCTCATCGGCGGCGGCATGCTCTTCACCTTCCTCAAGGCCCAGGGCCACGAGGTCGGCAAGAGCCTGCTCGAGGCCGACCAGATCGACACCGTCCTCGGCTACCTCGCGAAGGCGAAGGAGCTCGGGGTGGAGATCGTCGTCCCCACGGATGTGGTCGTCGCCTCGAAGTTCGGAGCGGACGCGGAGTACGTGACCGCCCCCGCCGACGCCATCGAGGACACCGCCTTCGGCGCGGACGGCCTCGGTCTGGACATCGGACCGGACACCGCGAAGCGGTTCGCCGAGGTCGTCGCGGCCTCGAAGACCGTGTTCTGGAACGGCCCGATGGGCGTCTTCGAGCTCGAGCCGTTCGCGGCCGGCACGAAGGCCGTCGCCCAGGCCCTCACCGAGGTCGACGGACTCAGCGTCGTCGGCGGCGGAGACTCGGCCGCCGCGGTGCGCGCCCTCGGCTTCGAGGACGGGCAGTTCGGCCACATCTCGACGGGAGGCGGAGCCAGCCTCGAATTCCTCGAGGGGAAGCGCCTCCCCGGACTGGAGGTCCTCGGATGGCAGTGACATCCCGCATCCCGCTCATCGCCGGCAACTGGAAGATGAACCTGGACCACCTCCAGGCCATCGCCTTCGTGCAGAAGCTCGCGTGGAGCCTCAAGGACGCCGACCACGACTTCGACGGAGTCGAGGTCGCGGTGTTCCCGCCGTTCACCGATCTGCGCCCCGTGCAGATCCTCGTCGACTCCGACAAGCTGCCGCTCAAGTACGGCGCGCAGGACCTGTCGAAGTTCGACAGCGGGGCCTACACCGGTGAGATCTCCGGCCAGTTCCTCCAGCAGCTCGACTGCGACTACGTCATCGTCGGCCACTCCGAGCGGCGCACGCTGCACGGCGAGACCGACGCGGACATCGCCGCGAAGACGGCTGCAGCCGTCAAGCACGGCGTCCCGCCGATCGTCTGCGTCGGCGAGACCGCCGAGGACCTCGAGAAGCACGGCCCGTCCGCGGTGCCGGTCGCGCAGCTGAAGGAGGCCCTCACCGGTCTCCCCGCGGACGCCGACCTGGTCGTCGCGTACGAGCCGGTCTGGGCCATCGGCTCCGGCCAGGCCGCCACGCCCGAGCAGGCCCAGCAGGTCTGCAAGGCCCTCCGCGACGTCGTCGCCGACATCCTCGGCGCCGACACCGCGGCGAAGACGCGCATCCTCTACGGCGGCTCCGTCAAGTCCGGAAACATCGCCGGCTTCATGCGCGAGCCCGACGTCGACGGCGCCCTCGTCGGAGGCGCCAGCCTCCAGGTCGAGGAGTTCGCTGCGATCGCGCGCTATCGGAACCACGTAGGCGTCTGACGCTCTGCATCTGAAGGGGTGGGCCCAAGGGCCCGCCCCTTCAGTCGTTCCGGCGGCAGACGTCCGGGAGCGGTTCCGACAGCACGCGATCGTCCACGCCGCTCCCTGCGCGGCGTGGCGCAGTCGGCTCTTCGAGGTGGTCGCGTCCCGTAGAGCGTCCTGCGTCCGGCCACGACGATTCGCTGGCACGCGAATCGCCGGTTGCCCTCGCCGCCGCGCGGCCGGTCGTCCACCCCAGGTCCTCTCCGCGGTGATCCTCCCGGAAGTGCCGGTGGGAGCCTCGCGCGTGCGCGGGCGGAGGGGATGGCCTCGTCGCGGCGACAGGCTCGGGTCTGGCGGGCGCTCCGCAGGAGCGCGGGAAGGCGCCGCGACGAGGCCATCCCCTCCGCCCCCCACCAGAAGTCGAAGCGCCCGCGTATACAGCGGACGGAACACGGGGCGTCGCGATTCCCCGGGGGTTCGCAGGCGCCGTTATACTCGTCGAGGCGTGCAACGCGCCAGAACTTCGAAAGGTACCGCGTGGACATCCTCCAGGTCGTGCTCCAGGTCGTCCTGGGCATCACGAGCCTCCTGCTCACCATGCTGATCCTGCTCCACAAGGGGCGCGGCGGCGGACTGTCCGACATGTTCGGCGGTGGAGTCACCTCGAACCTCGGTGCCTCGGGCGTCGCGGAGCGCAACCTGAACCGCATCACCGTGATCCTCGGCCTCGTCTGGCTGGCCTGCATCGTGGTGCTCGGTCTCATCACCAAGTTCGACACCGGAGCATAGGGGTAAACGGAATGGCATCAGGCGGCAGTGCAATCCGCGGTTCGCGCGTCGGCGCGGGACCCATGGGCGAGCAGGACCGGGGCTACCACGCGGAGCGCGTCGCGGTCTCCTACTGGGACGCCCTCGGCAACGAGACGGTGCGCCACTTCTCGGCGGCTCTCCCGGAGGACGAGATCCCCGAGGTGATCGACTCCCCGCAGTCCGGTCTCCCCGCGGGCCGCGACCGGGCGAACCCGCCGCAGGTCGCGAAGTCGGAGCCCTACAAGACGCACCTCGCGTACGTGAAGGAGCGCCGCACCGAGGCCGAGGCGGCTCAGCTCCTCGAGGAGGCGCTGCAGCAGCTGCGCGCCCGCCGCGGCACCGCGACCCCCAGCTGAGCACGACCGGCCGCACGGCCGGAGCAACGACGAAGGGCCCGTCCTCCTCAGGAGGCGGGCCCTTCGTCGTTCCCGGACGAGCCGTCCGGGCAGGTCTCAGTAGCTCGGGGCGATCAGCGACTCCGGCACCTCGGCCGCAGCCTCCTGGTCGACGAAGAACACCGTGCGCTTGCGGCCGAACGCGCCGGCCGCCGGCACCTCGTTGGTGCTCGCGCCCGCCAGGGCGAGGCCGAGGGCGGAGGCCTTGTCGGCTCCCGCGAGGACCATCCAGATCCGGTCGGACTGGTTGATCAGCGGCAGCGTGAGGGTGAGGCGCTCGGGCGGCGGCTTGGGGGAGTTGCGGACCGCCAGCACACCCGGCTGCGGGTGGCGGATGGCCGAGCGCTCCGGGAAGAGCGAGGCGATGTGGCCGTCGGGCCCGACGCCGAGGAAGGTGATGTCGAAGCGGGGGTAGTCGCGGCCCTCGGTCGCGTGCGCGCGGAGCTCGGCGTCGTACGCGGCGGCCGCGCCGTCGAGGTCGAGGCCCTCGTCCGACGCGGGGTAGGAGTGCACGTTCCCGGCCGGGACGTCGAGGCGCTCGAAGAGGTCGCCCGCCTGCACGTCGTTCCGGTCCTCGTGGCCGCGGGGGACCCAGCGCTCGTCGCCCCACCAGAAGTGCACGCGCGTCCAGTCGACGTTGCCCGAGGCGGAGGAGCCGGCGATCTCCTTCAGCGTCGCCGCGCCCATCGTCCCGCCCGTGAGGACCACGTTCGCCGTGCCCAGGTCGTCGAGGATGTCGATCGTCTTCGTCAGGAAGCGCGCGGCGACCGAGCCTGCGAGGGTCTGCTTGTCTCGGTGGACGAGCACACGGCGGTCAGTGGTCATCGGGGTCTCCTTCGGGTCGGTCGCCTGCGGCGGATGGCCGTCTCGCCGGCCGCCGCGCCCGGGAGCGGGCGGCGGCGGCCGGGGAGTGCGGCGGTGTCAGGACGCGCTGCGGGCGTCGTTCTTCTCGGTGAGCATGTCCACACCGCGCGAGATGACTTCACCGTACAGGTCATCCGGGTCGAGCCTGCGCAGCTCCTCCGCCAGGCAGTCGCGGAGGCTCCGGCGCGGCAGGGAGATGTCGTGGACGGGCTGGTCGGGCTGCGTCAGCGTGGCGACGTTCGGGATCGAGCGCTCGAGCTCGATCACGCCGGACTCGCGGAAGAGGCGCACCCCGTGGATCCCGCTGGACCCCGTCGCACTGATGGTGAGCTCGTGGTCGACGGGGATGTCGAGCTCGAGCTGCAGCCAGGCCGCGAGCAGGATCGTCGAGGGGGAGTCCGGCGCGCCGGAGACCTCGACGGCCGTGATCGGCTCGTACGGCGGCTGGTCGAGCACGGCGGCGAGCTGGGCGCGCCACAGGGTGAGGCGCGTCCAGGCGAAGTCGGTGTCACCGGGGGCGTAGGTCGAGGCCAGGTGGTGCAGCGCCTCGGCCGGGTTCGACTGCGCGGAGGCGTCGGTGATCCGGCGGGTCGCGATGCGGCCGATCGGCGACTTCGAGGCGCTCTCGGGCGCGCTGTTCGGCCACCAGGCGACCACGGGGGCGTCCGGGAGCAGGAGCCCCGTGACGAGGCTCTCCTCGTCCGTCGCCGCGTCGCCGAACGGGCGGAGCACGACGACCTCGCTCGCGCCGGCGTCGCCGCCCACGCGGATCTGCGCGTCGACGCGCGGGGTGGCGTCGACGGGGACCGTGGTGAGCCCGTCGTCCTTCGAGACGACGATGACGCGCATCGGGTGCTCGCGGGACGCGTCGTTGGCGGCGTCGATCGCCTCCTCCTCGTGGCCCCGGGAGGTCGCGATGATGAGGGTGAGCACGCGGCCGAGGGCGACGGCGCCGCCCTCCTCGCGGATCTTGACGAGGGTCTTCGAGACCTCGCTCGTCGTGGTGTCGGGCAGATCGACGATCACGGGCGCCTCCAGGTGCGGCCGTCGCGAGCGAGGAGCTCGTCGGCGGAATCGGGGCCCCAGGTTCCGGGGCGGTACTGCTCGGGCTGGCCCTGCGTGGTCCAGTACTCCTCGATCGGGTCGAGGATCTTCCAGGACAGCTCGACCTCCTCGTGCCGCGGGAAGAGCGGGGGCTCGCCCAGGAGGACGTCGAGGATGAGGCGCTCGTACGCCTCGGGGCTGGCCTCGGTGAAGGCGTGGCCGTAGCCGAAGTCCATCGTGACGTCGCGCACCTGCATGCCGGCGCCGGGCACCTTCGAGCCGAAGCGCATGGTCACGCCCTCGTCCGGCTGGACGCGGATCACCAGGGCGTTCTGGCCGAGCGAGGTGGTCTGGCTCTCGGCGAAGAGCTGCTGCGGCGCACGCTTGAAGACCACCGCGATCTCGGTGACGCGGCGGCCCAGGCGCTTGCCCGCGCGGAGGTAGAACGGCACGCCGGCCCAGCGGCGGGTGCCGATGTCGAGGCGCATCGCGGCGAAGGTCTCGGTGGTCGAGGTGGGGCTCATGCCGTCCTCCTCGAGGAAGCCGAGCACCTTCTCGCCGCCCTGCCAGCCGCCGGAGTACTGCCCGCGCGCGGTGACGGTCGACAGGTCCTTCGGCAGGCGGACGGCCGCGAGGACCTTCTCCTTCTCGGCGCGGAGGTCCGCGGCGTCGAACGAGATCGGCTCCTCCATCGCCGTGAGGGCGAGCAGCTGGAGCAGGTGGTTCTGGATGACGTCGCGCGCGGCGCCGATGCCGTCGTAGTAGCCGGCGCGGCCGCCCACTCCGATGTCCTCGGCCATCGTGATCTGCACGTGGTCGACGTAGTTCGAGTTCCAGAGCGGCTCGTACATCATGTTGGCGAAGCGCAGCGCCAGGATGTTCTGGACCGTCTCCTTGCCGAGGTAGTGGTCGATCCGGAAGACGGAGTCCGGCGGGAAGACCGACTCGACGACGGCGTTCAGCTCGCGCGCGGTCGTCAGGTCGCTGCCGAAGGGCTTCTCGATGACGACGCGGCGCCACTGGCCGTCCTTCTGCTCCGCGAGGCCCGAGCTGCGCAGCTGCTCGGTGACCTGGGGGAAGGACTTCGGCGGGATCGAGAGGTAGAAGGCGAAGTTGCCGTTCGTGCCGCGCTCGCGGTCGAGCTCGTCGACCGTCGTCTTCAGGCGGCTGAAGGCCTCGGGGTCGTCGAACTCGCCCTGCACGAAGCGGATGCCCTGCGCGAGCTGGGTCCAGACCTCCTCGTGGAACTCGGTGCGCGCGTACTTCTTGACGGAGTCGTGCACGACCTTCTCGAAGTCCTGGTCGTCCCAGTCGCGCCGGGCGAAGCCGACGAGCGCGAAGCCGGGCGGCAGCAGGCCGCGGTTGGCGAGGTCGTAGACCGCAGGCATGAGCTTCTTGCGGGAGAGATCGCCGGTGACGCCGAAGATGACGAGGCCGCTCGGCCCCGCGATCCGGTTCAGCCGGCGGTCGAAGCTCAACCGCAGCGGGTTGAACTCGGGAGTGATGTCCACAGACATGTGCAGTGTCCTTCTGTGTGCCGCGGCGGCCGGCGGGCCGGACGCCTGGGCGCACTGCTATCGGTGACGGAGGGGGAGGGGTGACGCCGGCCCGCTCCGCTGAGGGCTTGCGAGCGCGGTCGTGACGGGCCGCGCGGACGACCGCGGGCGCGGCGCCCCGCCTCCGCGAGGAGGACGGAGCGCCGCGCCCGGCGGATCAGGTGTTGAGCGCCTCGAAGAGCGCCTCGAGGTCGGCCTCCGGGTCCGTCAGCGTCAGCGTCAGGACGGGGCGGCCGTGCTCGGCGAGCACGCTCGCGTCGCCCGCGGCCTGCGCCTGGATCAGCTGGCCGAAGGTGAACGGGCTCTCGGGGATCTCGAGGTCCGTGCTCGCGCGCTCGGCGATCTGGAGGAAGACGCCGGTCGGCGCTCCGCCCTTGTGGTACTGACCCGTCGAGTGCAGGAAGCGCGGGCCCCAGCCGAACGTGACGGGGCGCTTCGACTGCGCGGCGAGGAGGTCGCGGACGCCCTCCAGCTGCGGGAGGGCGAGGCGGTCGACGTAGGCCTGGATCGACACATAGCCGCCCTCGCCCAGCTGGGCGAGGAGGCGGTCGACGGCGGCGGCGACGGTCGAGACGCCCTCGGTGACCTCGGACGTGCCGGTCACCTCGATGCCCGCGTCGGTGAACGCCGGGGCGGCGGGCTCGGGCCGCTTCTCGAGCAGGGCCCGGGTCGCGACCTTCGCCGACTCGACGTCGGGCTGGTCGAACGGGTTGATCCCGAGCAGTCGCCCGGCGACCGCGACCGCGTACTCCCAGGTCAGCATCTGCGCGCCGAGCGAGCCGGACAGGAGGATCTCGCCCTCGTGCCGGTCGCGCGGGAACAGGTGCAGCGCGCTCGCGTCCTCGACCAGGCGGACGACCTGCACGTCGGCGAGGTCCTCCGACAGCTCGGGGGCGAGGGTGCCCAGGACGACGGGGAGGATGCCCGTGCCGTCCTTGCCGGTGGACTCGGCGATGAGCTGCTCGGCCCAGTCGGCGAAGCCCACGATGTGGGTGCCGTCCGCCACGATCGCGAGCTTGTCGCGACGGGGGCTGGTGGCGGCGATCGCGGCGCCGAGGAGCAGACCCGGGTTCTCCGGGGTGTCCACGGCCAGGCCGAGGGACGCCTCCGCCGCCTCGTCGAGGAGGGCCTCGATGTCGGCTCCGGCGAGGCCGGACGGCACGAGGCCGAACGCGGACAGCGCCGAGAAGCGACCGCCGATGTTCGGGTCGGCGTTGAAGACCCGGTAGCCCGCCTCGCGGGACGAGGTGTCCAGCGGGGAGCCGGGGTCGGTCACGATCACGATGCGGTCGAGCGGGTCGATGCCCGCCTCGGTGAACGCCTTCTCGTAGGCCTTCTTCTGGCTGGCGGTCTCGACCGTCGAGCCTGACTTGGACGAGATGACGACAGCGGTCGATGCGAGGCGGTCGTTCAGGGCCGCGAGGACCTGCCCGGGGGCGGTGGAGTCGAGCACGGTGAGCTCGACGCCGGCGGTCCGGGTGATGACCTCGGGCGCGAGCGAGGAGCCGCCCATGCCGCCGAGCACGATGTGGTCGATGCCCTTGGCCTGGAACTCCTCGCGGAGCGCCAGGATCTCGGGGATCAGCGGGCGGGAGACGGTGGTCGACTCGGTCCAGCCGAGGCGCTTCGCGGACTCGTCCTCGGCCGCCGCACCCCAGAGGGTGGGGACCTGGGCGGTGATGCCCGAGGCGACCTCGTCGGCGACGAGCTCCGGCACGACGCGGTCGGCGGCCTTCTCGGCGTCGCCGCTGAGGTGGATCTGGATCGCCATGATCAGGCCTTCGCCTTCGCGCCCTCGAGCGCGGCGGTGACGGTGTCCAGCAGCTCGTTCCAGGAGACGACGAACTTCTCGACGCCCTCCTTCTCGAGCAGCTCGGTGACCTCGGCGTAGGAGACGCCCTGCGCGGCGACGGCGTCGAGCACGGCGTTCGCGTCGGCGTAGGAGCCGGTCACGGTGTCCCCGGAGATGACGCCGTGGTCGAAGGTCGCCTCGAGGGTCTTCTCGGGCATGGTGTTGACGACGCCCGCGGCGACCAGCTCGGTCACGTAGAGGGTGTCGGGGAGGTCGGTCGACTTGACGCCGGTCGAGGCCCAGAGCGGACGCTGGCGGTTGGCGCCGGACTCCTGCAGGAGCAGCGCGCGCTCGGTGGCGAACGCCTCGACGAAGACCTCGTAGGCGAGCTGCGCGTTGGCGACTCCGGCCTTGCTCTTGAGGGCGAGGGCCTCGTCGGTGCCGACGGCCTCGAGGCGCTTGTCGATCTCGGTGTCGACGCGCGACACGAAGAACGAGGCGACGGAGTGGATCGTCGACAGGTCGATGCCGGCGTCCTTGGCCTTCTCGAGGCCGGCGAGGTACGCGTTGATGACGGCGCGGTAGCGGGCGAGCGAGAAGATCAGCGTGACGTTGACCGAGATGCCGGAGCCGATGGCCTCGGTGATGGCCTCGAGGCCCTCGACGGTCGCGGGGATCTTGATCATCGCGTTCGGGCGGTCGACCTTGGCCCAGAGGGCCTTGGCCTGCTCGATGGTGCCCTGCGCGTCGTGCGCGAGGCCCGGCTCGACCTCGATCGAGACGCGGCCGTCGTAGCCGTTGGTCGCGTCGTAGATCGGGCGGAAGACGTCGGAGGCGGCGGCTACGTCGTCGGTGGTGATCGCGAAGACCGCGTCGGTCACCGAGGTGTCGGCGGCGGCGAGCTCCTCGACCTGCTCGTCGTAGGACTCGCCCTTGGCGAGGGCCGCGGCGAAGATCGTGGGGTTGGTGGTGACTCCGACGACGTTCTTCTCGTCGATGAGCTTCTGCAGCCCGCCGCTCGAGATGCGCGAGCGCGACAGGTCGTCGAGCCAGATGCTGACGCCGGCGGCGGAGAGGTCTGCGGTGGGGGTGTTCTCGGTCATGTCTCTTCTTCTCGTTCGTAGGTGGTGCGGGTCGGTGGGGAGTCGTGGGCCCGACGGCGAAGGCCGCGCCCTGGTGGACGCGGCCTTCGTGGTCAGGACGCCGCGAGCGACTCCTTGGCGGCGGTGATGGCCGCCTCGGTGGTGATCCCGAACTCGCGGAACAGGGTCTTGTAGTCGGCGGAGGCGCCGAAGTGCTCGATGGAGACCGAGCGGCCGGCGTCGCCGACGTACTTCTGCCAGCCGAGGCTGAGGCCCGCCTCGATCGAGACGCGCGCCTTCACGGCGGACGGCAGCACCTTCTCGCGGTACTCGGCGTCCTGCTCCTCGAACCACTCGAGCGACGGGGCCGAGACGACGCGGGCGTTGACGCCCTCGCCCTTGAGCAGCTCGCGCGCCTCGACGGCGATCTGCACCTCGGAGCCGGTGGCGATGAGGATCACGTCGGGGGTGCCGTTCGGCGCCTCGGCGAGGATGTACGCACCGCGGGCGACGTTCGACGCGTGGGCGAAGGTCTCGCCGGAGGCGTCGCCCTCTCCGCGCTCGAAGACGGGGATGTTCTGGCGGGTCAGCGCGAGACCGGCGGGGCCCTCGCGGCGCTCGAGGATCGTCTTCCAGGCGTAGGCGACCTCGTTCGCGTCGCCGGGGCGGACGATGTCCAGTCCCGGGATCGCGCGGAGGGCGGCCAGCTGCTCGACCGGCTGGTGCGTCGGGCCGTCCTCGCCGAGCGCCACGGAGTCGTGGGTCCAGACGTAGATGGCCGGCGCCTTCATGAGCGCGGCGAGACGGACGGCCGGGCGCATGTAGTCAGAGAAGATCAGGAAGGTGCCGCCGAAGGGGCGGGTGTTGCCGTGGAGGACGATGCCGTTGAGGATCGCGCCCATGGCGTGCTCGCGGATGCCGAAGTGCAGCACGCGGCCGCCCTTCTTCCCGGTCCACTCGTGGGTCGAGAACTCGGTCGGCACGAACGAGCCGGCGCCCTCGATGGTCGTGTTGTTCGACTCGGCGAGGTCGGCGGAGCCGCCCCAGAGCTCGGGCACGACTCCGGCGAGGGCGTTGATGACCTTGCCGGACGCGGCTCGGGTCGACACCTCCTTGCCGGGCTCGAAGACGGGGAGGGCCTCCTGGACGCCCTCGGGGAGGTCGCCGCTCAGGACGCGGTCGAGGAGGACCTTCTTCTCGGGGTTCGCGACCGCCCACGCCTCGAGCTTCTCGTTCCACTCGGCGTGCTGCGCCTGGCCGCGCTCGACGGCCTTGCGGGTGTGCTCGATGACCTCGTCGGCGACGTCGAAGGTCTTCTCGGGGTCGAAGCCGAGCACCTCCTTGAGGCCGCGCAGCTCGTCGGCGCCGAGGGCGGAGCCGTGGATCTTGCCGGTGTTCTGCTTCTTCGGCGAGGGCCAGCCGATGATCGTGCGCAGGATGATGAGCGACGGCTTGTCCGTCTCGCCCTTGGCGGCCTCGATTGCGGCGTGCAGCTCGGCGACGTCCTCGTGGTACTCGCCGGTCTTCTTCCAGTCGACGACCTGGACCTGCCAGTCGTAGGCCTCGTAGCGCGCCTTGACGTCCTCGGTGAAGGCGATGTTGGTGTCGTCCTCGATCGAGATCTGGTTGGAGTCGTAGATGACGACGAGGTTGCCGAGCTGCTGGTGGCCGGCGAGCGAGGAGGCCTCGCTGGTGACGCCCTCCTGCAGGTCGCCGTCGCCGGCGATGACGTAGACGAAGTGGTCGAACGGCGAGGTGCCGACGGCGGCCTCGGGGTCGAACAGGTCGCGCTCGAAGCGCGCGGCGTAGGCGAAGCCGACGGCCGAGGCGAGACCCTGGCCGAGCGGGCCGGTGGTGATCTCGACGCCGTCGGTGTGGCCGTACTCGGGGTGGCCGGGGGTCTTCGAGCCCCAGGTGCGCAGCGCCTTGAGGTCGTCGAGCTCGAGGCCGTAGCCGCCCAGGTAGAACTGGACGTACTGCGTCAGCGAGGAGTGGCCGACCGACAGGATGAAGCGGTCGCGGCCGATCCAGGTGGCGTCGGACGGATCGCGGCGCATGACCTTCTGGAACAGGAGGTAGGCGGCCGGCGCGAGGCTCATGGCGGTGCCGGGGTGGCCGTTGCCGACCTTCTCGACCGCGTCCGCGGCGAGAACCCTCGCCGTGTCGACTGCCTTCTCGTCAATGGAATCCCATTGCAGTTCTGACACTAGGTACTGACCCTTCTCGAGACGTGGGGCAGACGGGGACCGTCCGCCCTCTCGCATGGTGGAGCGCGCATGACGACTTCGACACGATGCTTCCGACGACGCCCCGTTCGGCCTCGCGCGACTGATCAGTCGGGCGGAACTCGGGTGCGGGCCGGGCGCTCTGGCGAGCAGTTCCGAGTATACGGAGGGGGGTGCGCCGGGGATCGGGGGTTGCGCCTCGCATATGTCGGCTCCCGATTGGACAAGCGTGCACTCCGGGCTCGCCCCCATCCGCCGCGCATTACACTCGTTCGGGATCATCGATCGTTAGAGGAGCAATGGACGTAGTCGCAGAGACCACCGCGATCGAGCGGGGAGGGCCCGTCCGGTCGCCCCTGTCGCGCAAGGTGAGGGCGTACGTCGCGCTGACGAAGCCGCGCGTGATCGAGCTGCTGCTCGTGGTCACGGCGCCCACGATGATCCTGGCGCAGGGCGGGATCCCGAACCTGCTGCTGGTGCTGAACGTGCTCATCGGCGGGGCGCTCAGCGCCGGGTCGGCCGGCGCGTTCAACTGCTACATCGACCGCGACATCGACCGCGTGATGAAGCGGACCCGGAACCGCCCGCTGGTCACCGGCGAGGTCTCCGACCGCGAGGCGCTGGTCTTCGCGACCACCATCGGCGTGCTGTCGATCGTCTGGCTCGGCCTCACGGCCAACTGGCTCGCCGCGTCGCTCTCGCTCGCCGCGATCCTCATCTACGTGCTCTTCTACACGCTGTTCCTCAAGCGCCGCACCCCGCAGAACATCGTCTGGGGCGGGATCGCCGGCTGCATGCCCGTGCTGATCGGCTGGGCCGCCGTCACGAACTCGCTCGACTGGGCGCCGATCATCCTCTTCTCGGTGATCTTCCTCTGGACGCCGCCGCACTACTGGCCGCTGTCGATGAAGTACCGCGAGGACTACCGCGCCGCGGGCGTGCCGATGCTCGCCGTCGTGCGCGGGCGCACCATCGTCGGCCTCCAGGTCATCCTCTACGCGTGGGCCACCGTCGCCTGCTCGCTGCTGCTCATCCCGGTGGCGGACATGGGAGTCGTCTACACCGTCGTCGCCCTGGCCAGCGGCGTCTGGTTCATCGCCGAGACGCACCGCCTCTACAGCCTCGCGATCCGTCACGAGCACGTCTCGCCGATGCGCGTCTTCCACGGCTCGATCGGATACCTCACGCTGCTCTTCCTCGCCGTCGGCATCGATCCGCTGCTGCCGTTCTGATGATCACGCCGTTCTCGTTCCTCGCCGAGCGCGTCACGCTGAGCCCCCGCGCCCTGCGCTGGGGGACGACCGCCGCCCTGATCGCGAGCATCCTGATCATCTTCTTCGGCGGAGTCGTGCGCCTCACCGGCTCGGGCCTCGGCTGCCCGACCTGGCCGGCCTGCGACGGTGGCTCGCTCACCTCCACGCCCGAGCTCGGGATCCACGGCTTCATCGAGTTCACCAACCGCGCCTTCACGGGCGTGCTGGTCGTCGCCGTCGGCTGGGCCATCACCGCGGCCCGGTTGCAGAAGCCGCGCGACCGCACGATGACCCGGCTCGCCTGGTCGCAGTTCTGGCTCGTCGTCGCCAACGCGCTCGCCGGCGGTGCGACCGTGCACTCGGGGCTGAACCCGTACATCGTCGCCGGGCACTTCATGCTCGCGATCGCCCTGCTGACGACGACCGCGCTGACCTGGCACCGCGCGCACCGCTCGCAGTCCGTCGCGTTCGAACCGGACGCCCTCACCCGCGGGGTGAGCATCGCCCTCATCGCGGTGACGCTGCTCGTGATCGCCGTCGGCACCCTCGTGACCGGCACCGGCCCGCATGCGGGCGATTCCGCCGAGGTCCCGCGGATGCGGTTCCACTGGGAGAGCGTGACGGTCGTGCACGGGGTGCTCGGCACCGCGACGCTCGTGCTCGCCGTCGCCCTCCTGGCGCTGCTGGCGCGGGTGCCCGGCTCCGAGCTGGCCCGGCGCCGCGTGGTCGCCTTCCTCGTCGTGGTGGGGCTGCAGGCGCTCGTCGGCGTCGCCCAGTCGCTCCTCGCCCTGCCCGAGGCGCTCGTCGCGGTGCACCTCCTCGGCTCGGCCCTCGTCTGGGTCGGCGCCGTGCGGGTGCTGCTCGACGTCAATCCGCGGCTCTTCACGGTCCGTGCTCAGCGCCGGCAGCCGGCGGAGGAGCTGGCACCCGCTCTCTGAGCACGGCGGCCGCGCTCGCCGGCCGGATGGAGGTGGCGTCGCAGCCGCAGCAGCGCGATCGGGAGCCTCCGCAGGGGGAGACCCCGGGCGAGCGCCTCGGCAAGGGTGTCGAAGTCGGCTGCGGCACCGGGCTCGAGCCCGGTGCGGGCGAGCGCGAGGAGGAGTCGGGGGCGGGCGGGGATCCTGTCGTCGTCGGTCATGGAGACACTCCAGCACGGACCACCGACACGGGTGTGGTCATGCCGGTCTGGCGGCACGGGATCGGTGCCGCCCGGCCGACACCCAGGTGCAGAGGTTCCACTGAGGGCACGGCTTCCGTAGGATGAGTAGTTGGTTCAGGTTCGGCGCGACGCGTCGTTCGCCCGAGGGGGCGAGGCCCGGACCGACGGCCCGATGGAGCGCCACCGCAAGCCTCAGGACTTCCCGGGACGCACCGCTCCGCTCCGCCCATCGACTCGATGACGCGATCGGCCCGGATGTGCTCCCCGGATCCCCCTCGGGGAATGACTCCGGAACCCGACCGGTTACCAGTGGGTAGGAAACGAGGTACTTATGTCAGACATCCTGATCGACCGCCCCGAGCTCGCGAGCCTGGGCGTCTACGAGTTCGGCTGGTCCGACTCGGACTCCGCCGGCGCCTCCGCGCGCCGCGGCATCTCGCCCGAGGTCGTCTCCGACATCTCCGCGCTCAAGAACGAGCCGGCCTGGATGCGCGAGCGGCGCATGAAGGCGCTCGCCCTCTTCGAGCGCAAGCCGATGCCCACCTGGGGCGCCGACCTGTCGGACATCGACTTCGACAACATCAAGTACTTCGTCCGCTCCACCGAGAAGCAGGCGCAGACCTGGGAGGACCTCCCGGACGACATCAAGAACACGTACGAGAAGCTCGGCATCCCCGAGGCGGAGCGCCAGCGCCTCGTCGGCGGCGTCGCCGCTCAGTACGAGTCCGAGGTCGTCTACCACCAGATCCGCGAGGACCTGGAGGAGCAGGGCGTCATCTTCATGGACACGGACACGGCGCTGCGCGAGCACCCCGAGATCTTCGAGGAGTACTTCGGCACCGTCATCCCGGCCGGCGACAACAAGTTCGCCGCGCTGAACACGGCTGTCTGGTCCGGCGGCTCGTTCGTCTACGTCCCGAAGGGCGTGCGCGTCGACATCCCGCTGCAGGCCTACTTCCGGATCAACACCGAGAACATGGGCCAGTTCGAGCGGACGCTGATCATCGCCGACGAGGGCAGCTACGTCCACTACATCGAGGGCTGCACGGCGCCGATCTACAAGTCGGACTCGCTGCACTCGGCCGTCGTCGAGATCATCGTGAAGAAGAACGCCCGCGTGCGCTACACGACGATCCAGAACTGGTCGAACAACGTCTACAACCTCGTCACCAAGCGCGCGATCGCGCACGAGGGCGCGACGATGGAGTGGATCGACGGCAACATCGGCTCGAAGGTCACGATGAAGTACCCGTCGATCTTCCTGGTCGGCGAGCACGCCAAGGGCGAGACCCTCTCCGTCGCGTTCGCGGGCCCCGGCCAGCACCAGGACGCCGGCGCGAAGATGATCCACATGGCGCCGTACACGCAGTCGTCGATCGTCTCCAAGTCGATCGCCCGCGGCGGCGGCCGGGCCGGCTACCGCGGCGAGGTCCGGGTGGACGCGAACGCGCACCACTCCGCGAACACGGTGCGCTGCGACGCGCTCCTGGTCGACACGATCTCGCGGTCGGACACCTACCCGGCGATCGACATCCGCGTGGACGACGTCCAGCTCGGCCACGAGGCCACGGTCTCGAAGGTCAGCGAGGAGCAGCTCTTCTACCTGATGTCGCGCGGCATGCCCGAGGATGAGGCGATGGCCATGATCGTCCGCGGCTTCATCGAGCCGATCGCTCGCGAGCTGCCCATGGAGTACGCCCTCGAGCTCAACAAGCTCATCGAGATGGGGATGGAGGGCAGCGTCGGCTGACGCTCGCCCCTCTCCTCCCCAGGCCGCCCGAGACGGGCGGCCAGCACCCTTCGAAAGGAACCACCGCCTGATGACGGTCCCCACGAGCGCCCCGACGTCCCCTGCGATCGACGGCGCGGACGCCGCCGCGCGACTGGGCATCGCCGCGCACTCCGACGGGGCGTTCACGCCCGTGCAGACCCGCTCCGAGCGCTTCGCGTCCACCGACGTCGACGCGTTCGAGACGGTCACGGGGCGCGAGATCGCCTGGAAGCTCACCCCGGTCGCCCGCCTCGGTGACCTCATCGACGGACCGCTCGACGGCTCGCCGACTCCGCTGGAGTCGGCGGCCGTCGACGGCGTCGACGTCTCCTGGGTCGGGCGCGACGACGCTCGGATCGGCACTGCGGGCCTCCCCGAGGACCGCGCCGCCGCGAACGCCTGGTCGCAGTTCGAGCAGGCGCTCTCGATCCGGGTGACCGGCGAGGACGAGAAGGTCGCGACCCTCGTGCGCACGGGACTCGGCTCCGCTCCTCGTGCCGCGCACACGATCATCGAGGCCGCGCCGTACGCGCGCGGTGTCGTCGTGCTGCAGAACGAGGGCGAAGCGACGCTCGCCGAGAACGTCGAGGTCCTCGTCGGCGAGGGCGCGCAGCTGACGATCGTCACGCTGCAGGAGTGGGCCGACGACGCCCGCCACCTCGCGAACCACTTCCTCCGCGTCGGCCGCGACGCGAAGGTGAAGCACATCGTCGTCACGCTCGGCGGCTCGATCGTCCGGGTGAACCCCTCGGCGCACCTCGTCGAGCGCGGCGCCGACGGCGAGCTCCTCGGCCTGTACTTCGCCGACGGCGGCCAGCACCTCGAGCAGCAGGTCTACGTCGACCACGACGCCCCCGACACCCGCAGCCGCGTCACCTACAAGGGCGCGCTGCAGGGCCAGGGCGCGCGGACGGTGTGGATCGGCGACGTGCTGATCCGCCAGAGCGCGAACGGCACCGACAGCTACGAGCAGAACCGCAACCTGGTCCTCTCGGACGGCACGCGCGCCGACTCGATCCCGAACCTCGAGATCGAGACCGGTGACATCGCCGGAGCGGGCCACGCCTCGGCGACCGGCCGCTTCGACGACGAGCAGCTCTTCTACCTGCAGTCGCGCGGCATCCGCGAGGACGAGGCGCGCCGGCTGGTCGTCCGCGGCTTCCTCAGCGAGATCGTCCAGCAGATCGGCGTGACCGAGCTCGAGGACCGCCTCCAGCTCGCGATCGAGGCCGAGCTTGCCGGCAGCGCCGGACAGACCGGCGCGTACTCGCCGGAGGTGTCCGCATGAGCGACGCCGCGAAGATCTGCGCCGCCTCGGAGCTGATCCCCAACCAGGCCGTCCGCTACGTCGTCGACGGCATCGCCATCGCGATCGTCCAGGACACCGCGGGCGAGATCCACGCGATCGGCGACACCTGCACCCACGGCGAAGTCTCCCTCGCCGAGGGCTTCGTCGAGGACGACACCCTCGAGTGCTGGGCCCACGGCTCGGCGTTCTCGCTGCGCTCCGGCGCCCCCCTGAACCTGCCGGCCTTCGAGCCGGTTCCCGTCTTCGTCGTCGAGGTCATCGACGGCGACGTCTACATCGACCCGACCGTCACGAAGGAAGTCTGAATGTCCGTTCTCCAGATCAGCGATCTCCACGTCAGTGTCGAGACCGAGCAGGGGACCAAGCAGATCCTCCGCGGTGTCGACCTCACCATCAACCAGGGTGAGATCCACGCCGTCATGGGCCCCAACGGCTCCGGCAAGTCCACCCTCGCGTACACGATCGCGGGGCACCCGAAGTACCACGTCGACGGCGGCTCGATCACCCTCGACGGCGTCGAGGTCCTCGACATGACGGTCGACGAGCGCGCCCGCGCCGGTCTCTTCCTCGCCATGCAGTACCCGGTCGAGATCCCCGGTGTCACCAACACCAACTTCCTCCGCACGGCCAAGACCGCGATCGCGGGCGAGGCTCCGGCGATCCGCACGTGGACCAAGGACGTCAAGAAGGCGATGGCCGACCTGCGCATGGACCCGTCCTTCGCGGCGCGCAACGTCAACGAGGGCTTCTCCGGAGGCGAGAAGAAGCGGAACGAGATCCTCCAGCTCGAGCTGCTCGCCCCGCAGTTCGCCGTCCTCGACGAGACCGACTCCGGCCTCGACGTGGATGCTCTCAAGATCGTGTCGGAGGGCGTCAACCGCGCCCACGCCTCGACCGGTCTCGGCGTCCTGCTGATCACGCACTACACGCGGATCCTGCGCTACATCCAGCCGGACTTCGTGCACGTCTTCGTCGCCGGCCGCATCGCCGAGCAGGGCGGCAAGGAGCTCGCCACCCGACTCGAGGACGAGGGCTACGACCGCTTCCTCGCCCCGGCGACGGTCTGATCATGGCGGTCACCACGCTCGACCCGAAGCTCTTCGACCAGGTCGAGGAGGCGCTCAAGGACGTCATGGACCCCGAGCTCGGCGTCAACGTCGTCGACCTCGGCCTGATCTACGACCTGGGCTGGGACGACGAGAACGACGCGCTGGTCATCCACATGACGCTGACCTCGGCGGGCTGCCCGCTGACGGACGTGCTCGAGGAGCAGACCGCGGAGTCGCTGGACGGCGTCGTGGAGGCCTTCCGGATCAACTGGGTCTGGATGCCGCCGTGGGGTCCGGACCGGATCACCGAGGACGGCCGCGACATGATGCGCGCGCTCGGCTTCTCGATCTAGAGCCTCGCCGCGCGATCAGCGGCAGCAGCAACGGCGAAGGGCCCGGAGGATCACCCTCCGGGCCCTTCGTCGTGCGTGCGGGGCGGGTCAGCCCTTGCGGCGGCCGAGCAGCGCCCAGGTGGTGGGCAGCAGCGCGGCGGCGAGCACGATCTTCAGGGTGTCGCCGACGAGGAAGGGCACGAGACCGGCGGTGAGCACCGAGCCGAGGTCGGCCGGGTACCCCATCGAGCCGAGCGCGGTGGCGAGCCAGGGGAGTCCGACGAGGTAGATCGTGGCGGTGCCGGCGAGGAAGGTCACCAGCGTGCCGACGACGCGGCGGTCCCACTCGCGCTGGGCGAGCCGGCCGGTGACGATCGAGGCGAGGACGAAGCCGACGATGTAGCCGCCGGTCGGACCGGCCAGGACGGCCCAGCCGCTCGAGCCCTCGGTGAAGATCGGGGCGCCGAGGGCGCCGACGAGGGCGTAGACGCCCATCGAGAGCGCGCCGCGGAGGGCGCCGAGCGTGGTGCCGACGAGCAGGACCGCGAAGGTCTGACCCGTGATCGGGACCGGCCACATCGGGATGTACAGCTGCGCCATGGCCGCGGTGAACGCGGCGGCGGCGAGGACGAGCACCAGATCGGTGACCAGCGAGCGGGTGAGCAGCCGGTCCGCCAGGACCGGTCGCGACGGGGCGAGAGAGTAGCTGGACATGTCTGTTCTCCAAAGACCGTGTCGCCCGAGAGCGAGGAGCGAGCGCGTCCGCGGTGAGCGGACGTGGATCCGCCCCGCGGCTCAGGAAATATACTAGGGGGCTGCCGCTCCGCGGCCTCTTGCCCCACACCTCCCGAACCGAACGCCATTTCTTGGCGGGAACGGACAGCACAGTGCTCAGCGTGCACGACCTCGAACTCCGAGTCGGCGCCCGACTCCTGATGGAGAACGTGTCCTTCAGAGTCGGCGACGGCGACAAGGTCGGCCTCGTCGGCCGCAACGGCGCGGGCAAGACGACGCTGACCAAGGTCCTCGCCGGCGACCTCATCGCGGCGAAGGGCTCGGTCGACCGCGGCGGCGAGATCGGCTACCTGCCGCAGGACCCGCGCTCCGGCGACCCCGAGGAGCTGGCGCGCACGCGCATCCTCGACGCCCGCGGCCTCGGCCAGCTGGTGCTGGGCATGCAGGAGGCCACGGTCGCGATGTCGAGCAGCGAGACGGCCGTCAGCGAGGCCGGGATGAAGAAGTACGGCAACCTCACCGACCGCTTCCTCTCGCTCGGCGGCTACGCGGCCGAGGCCGAGGCGGCGTCGATCGCGAGCAACCTCAACCTGCCGGACCGGATCCTCGACCAGCCGCTCAAGACGCTCTCCGGTGGCCAGCGCCGCCGCATCGAGCTCGCCCGGATCCTGTTCTCCGATGCGCAGACGCTCATCCTCGACGAGCCGACCAACCACCTCGACGCCGACTCGGTCGTGTGGCTGCGCGAGTTCCTGAAGAACTACCGCGGCGGCTTCATCGTGATCAGCCACGACATCGAGCTGGTCGGCGAGACCGTCAACCGCGTCTTCTACCTCGACGCGAACCGCCAGGTCATCGACGTCTACAACATGAACTGGAAGAACTACCTCCGCCAGCGCGCGGCCGACGAGGAGCGCCGCAAGAAGGAGCGCGTCAACGTCGAGAAGAAGGCCGGCGCTCTGCAGCTGCAGGCCGCCCGCTTCGGCGCGAAGGCGTCGAAGGCCGCGGCCGCGCACCAGATGGTCGCCCGCGCCGAGCGGATGCTCAGCGGCCTCGAGGAGGTGCGCGCCGTCGATCGCGTCGCGAAGCTCCGCTTCCCGACCCCGTCCGCCTGCGGCCGGACCCCGCTGCAGGCGCAGAACCTCTCGAAGAGCTACGGCTCGCTCGAGATCTTCACCTCCGTCGACCTCGCCATCGACCGCGGCTCGAAGGTCGTCATCCTCGGGCTGAACGGTGCGGGCAAGACGACGCTCCTGCGCATCCTGGGCGGGGTCGACGCGCCGGACACCGGCGTGATCGAGGCCGGACACGGCCTGCGCATCGGCTACTACGCCCAGGAGCACGAGACGATCGACGTCAAGCGCTCGGTGCTGGAGAACATGGTCTCCTCGAGCCCCAACCTCACCGAGACCGAGGCCCGCCGCGTGCTCGGCTCGTTCCTCTTCACCGGGGACGACTCGCACAAGCCGGCGGGCGTCCTCTCCGGCGGCGAGAAGACCCGGCTCGCGCTGGCGATGATCGTCGTCTCGGGTGCCAACGTGCTGCTTCTCGACGAGCCCACCAACAACCTCGACCCGGCCAGCCGCGAGGAGATCCTCGACGCGCTCGCCCACTACGAGGGCGCGGTCGTCCTGGTCAGCCACGACGAGGGCGCTGTCGAGGCGCTCAACCCCGAGCGCGTGCTGATCATGCCCGAGGGCACCGAGGACCACTGGACCGCGGACTACCTCGACCTGATCATGCTGGCCTGAGGCTCGGCCGTCGAGGTCTCGGAGCCGTCATGCTGATCGAGTAGCCCGCGCAGCGGGCGTATCGAGATCCACCAGCGTCAGAGCTCGAGTCTGCAGACCCGGCGGCGGGTCTCGATACGCCCCTTCGGGGCTACTCGACCAGCATGAGCTCGAGACGCCCGGGCGCTCAGCGGGCGTCGAGCAGCTCGTCCTCGATCTCGGCGTCCGTGCGTCCGCGGCGGAGGCGGCGCTGCTCGCGGCGCTCCTCGGCGGCGATGACCTCGGGGTCGTCCGCGTTGCGGATCCGGTACTCGTGCCGGATCGCCCAGGCGAGACCGCCGAAGCCCATGATCGCGAACAGCACCCACTGGATCGCGTAGCTGATGTGCAGGCCCTCGTCGGCGACCGGCTTGATCGCGGCGAGCGGCCGCTCCTCGATCGGCGCGGGGTCCTCCTGGACCAGCAGTCCGTAGCCGGTGGTGCGCAGCGGCTCGTCGAGCTGGTCCGAGAGGTCGTCGAGCTGGATCGTGGCGATCTGACCGGCGGGGGCGCCGCGGCCCTCGATGCGGCCCTCGCCCGGCTTCAGGCGGGCGGTCACCGTGACCTCGCCCTCCGGCGGGGCCGGGACGACGTCGGGGGAGTCCTGCTCGGAGCCGACTGGGACCCAGCCGCGATCGACCACGAAGACGCTGCCGTCCGCGAGGCGCAGCGGGGTGAGGATCTCGAAGCCGGGGTTGCCGTTGTAGGGCCGGTTGCGGACGAGGGTCTGGCCCTCGGTCTCGTAGACGCCGGAGACCTCGACCGGCCGGTACTCGAGGGCGTCGTCCCAGCCCGCCTCCGCGGGGAGGAGGCCGTCGAGCGCGACGGGGTCCGCGTTCCAGTTGGCGGTGACGAGCCGGTTGGTGCTCGCGGCCTCGTCGAGGCGGGCGACCTGCCAGCGCGAGAGCAGCACGCAGGCCACGGCGAAGACGATCGTGAGCGCCAGGTAGCCGAACCAGCGGCGCGAGAAGGCGAAGCGCCAGGACGGCCGCGTCGCCGTGGCGCTCACAGTGCCGCTCCGCGGTCGACCGTGAGCAGCGGCTTCACCTCGAGCGGGAACTCCCGCGCGGCGAGGAACTCGCGCAGGTAGTCGAGGTGCTCCCCGCACGCCAGCCAGGTCTTCCGCCGGTCCTCCGCGTGGATGCGCGGGTTCCGCCACTCGATCGCCCAGGTCGCGGTGAGCGAGCATCCGGCGCGCGAGCAGGCGTGCCGATCGGGCGCGCCGCCGAGCGGGATCACCGTCGTCCCTCGGTCGGGTCGCCGCCCTCGGGCACGTCGGCGGAGGGAGCCGCGTCGTGCGCGGTCGGCGGGACGTACGGCGGCACGGGCCGGGACAGCACGATCGCGCCGGGACGCTCCACCGTGCCGCTCTCACCGGCGCTGCCGACGTTGGCGAGCACGACGGCGAAGTAGGGGAGCACGATCGCGCCGAGCGCGAAGAAGAGCAGCCACCAGCCCTGGGCGAAGATCAGGCAGATCACGCAGACCATCCTGATGCCCATGGCGATGGAGTACTTGATCGCGCGGGAGCGACGCGCGGCACTGGGCGACGGCGGGAGGGAGGTGAGCGATTCGCGTGATTTCACAGCCCGATAAGACTACGTCGTGGGCACCGGGCGGACCCCGGACGTTCCCTCTCAGCGGATGTGTTGCGCATCCCGCCTCTAGGATGTAGGGGTCGTCCGGAGCCGCCCGTGCACCGGCGGAGAGGGACACCCATGACCACGCCGCGCACCGTCCTCGTCACCGGGGGCAACCGGGGGATCGGCTACGCCATCGCCGAGGAGTTCGTGGCGGCGGGTCACCGGGTCGCGGTCACCGCCCGCTCCGGCTCGGGTCCCGAGGGGTCCTTCACCGTCGTCGCGGACGTCACCGACGCCGCCTCCATCGACGCCGCCTTCTCGCAGATCGAGGCCGAGCTCGGCCCGGTCGAGGTCGTCGTCGCGAACGCCGGCATCACCCGCGACATGCTGCTGCTGCGCATGTCCGAGGAGGACTTCACCTCCGTCATCGACACCAACCTCACCGGGGCCTTCCGGGTCGTCAAGCGGGCGTCGAAGGCGATGCTCAAGCAGAGGTTCGGCCGCATCGTCCTGATCTCGAGCGTCGTCGGCCTCTACGGCGGCCCCGGCCAGATCAACTACTCCTCGTCGAAGGCCGCGCTGGTCGGCTTCGCCCGGTCGCTGACCCGCGAGCTCGGCGCCCGCAACATCACGGCGAACGTCGTCGCGCCCGGCTTCATCGAGACCGATATGACGGCGGAGCTCCCGGCGGAGCAGCAGGCGGAGTACCGCAAGAGCATCCCCCTGGCCCGCTACGGCACGGCCGCCGAGGTCGCGAAGGTGACGCGCTGGCTCGCCGGCGACGAGGCGGACTACATCTCCGGCGCGGTCATCCCCGTCGACGGCGGCCTCGGGATGGGGCACTGACCGTATCAGCGCAAAGCTTATATCCGGCGGATATCAGCCCTATGCTTATGCGATGTTCGACTCCTCCGTCGTCGCGGTAGTGCTCGACCTCGTCGACTCGCGCGAGATCGCCGAGCGATCCGTCGTTCAGCGCGAGATCGAGCGCGGCTTCGCGGAGGTCGACGCGGCGGTCCCCGCTGTCGAGCCGCTGCACCCCACGGTGGGCGACGAGTTCCAGGCGGTCTACGCCTCCGTCTCGGCAGCGCTCGGTGCGACGCTCCAGGCGCGGCTCGTGCTGCCGCCGGGGGTGGACTGCCGGGTCGGCCTCGGCCGCGGCGAGATCAGGGTGGTCGGCTCGGGCGTCGCCGGCGATCTGCAGGACGGGCCCGGCTGGTGGCGCGCGCGAGCGGCCATCGAGCGGGCGCACGCCCTCGAGGACGGTGCGGTGCCGACGGCGCGCGGCTGGTTCATCGGCTCGGACTCGCCCGACGCGCAGGAGGCCGCGGTGAACGCCTACCTCCTCGCCCGTGACGCCCTCGTCGGCGAGATGAGCGACCGCGACCGGCGGCTCGTGCTCGGCACGGCGCGCGGTCTGCCGCAGAAGGTCCTGGCCGAGCAGGAGTCGATCACGCAGTCCGCGGTGTCGCAGGCGCTGCGCCGCGCGGGTGCCGGGGCCCTGCTCACCGGTGCGCGGCTGCTGGCGGACGCGTGCTGACCGCGCTGCTGCTCGGGCTCGTCGGTCTGGCCGACCTCGCGCGGACGCACCTCGGCCGACCCGTCGCCGCCGCGGCGATCGTCGTGCTCTGGGCGGCGGCCGCGCTCTCGGCGGTGCTCGGCCTCGGTGCCGCACCGCTCGGCACCGTGCTCGTCGTCGCGCTGGCCGGCGCGTGGCTGCTGCTCACGACCACCGCGGCCGGCACCCGGCCGCCCGGAGGGCTCCGGCCCGCCGTCGGCCTGATCGTCGCGGTGCTCGTGCTCGCCGTGGTGGACCGCGCGGCGGGCCCGGCCGCCGGCCCGCTGGTCGACGCGTACGCGGGTCTCGGGCGCTCCGGACCCGTCCCGCCGATCGCGCAGGCGCTGCTCGCCGGGGGCGCCGCGCTCTTCCTCCTCGAGAGCGGCAACGTCGTCGTGCGCGCCGCGCTCTACCGCGAGCTGCCGCAGCCGGTCGCCGCGCGCACTCGCTTCTCGCTCCGCGCCCGCTTCGCCCGGCCCGCGCCCGAGGAGGTGCGAGTCCCGGACCTCCGCGGCGGTCGCGCCATCGGGCCGCTCGAGCGCCTCCTCGTGGCCGGGCTCACCCTCGCCGGAGCGATCGGGCTGGCCGGCGCCGTCTTCGCGGCGAAGGGCATCGTGCGGTTCCCGGAGATCTCCCGCGACGGCGAGGGCGGCTCGAAGGCGGAGTACTTCCTGGTCGGCTCGCTGGTGAGCTGGGCGCTGGCCCTGGGCGCGGCGGTCCTGGTCGCGACGGCGGGCGGCTGAGGCGCCGCCCTCCGAGTGTCAGCCGCGCAGGCCGAGGACCGGCAGCAGCTGGCTGAGATCGAGGCCGTCGATGACGAGGTCGGCGCGCTCGCGGACCACGGGCTTCGCGTTGAAGGCGACGGCGAGACCCGCGACCTGCATCATCTCGAGGTCGTTCGCGCCGTCGCCGACCGCGATCGCCCGCTCGAGCGGGACCCCGGACAGGGCGGCCCATTCGCAGAGGGCGGCGGCCTTCGCGGCGGCGTCGATCACGGGACCCTCGACGGCGCCGGTGAGGCGGCCGTCGCGGCTGCCGAGCCGGTTCGCGCGGACGAAGTCGAGGCCGAGCGCTCCGGCGACCGGGTCAAGCACCTCGTGGAAGCCGCCCGAGACGACGCCGATCCGACCACCGGCGGCGTGGATGCCGGCGATCAGCTCCTCCACCCCTGGGGTGACCCGGACGCGCCCGCTCACTCCGGCGCAGACGTCGTCGAGGACGCCGGCGAGGGTGCCGACGCGCTCGCGCAGGCTCTCGCCGAAGTCGATCTCGCCGTGCATCGCGCGCTCGGTGATCGCGGCGACGCGCTCCTCGGAGCCCGCGTGGGCGGCGAGGAGCTCGATCACCTCGTCCTGCAGCAGCGTCGAGTCGGCGTCGACGACGACCAGGAAGCGGGCGGGTGTGCGCAGCGGCTCACTCAAGGACGGGCCAATCGGTCGGGTCCGCGCGCCGGCCTGACCGGACGCGCGGAAGCGCAGTGCTCTCGACCCGCGGGGGTGCTACGGGCGGACGACGACGCCCTTGCCGACGACGGTGATGCCCGACTCGGTGACGGTGAACCCGCGCTCGCGGTCGTGGTCGTGGTCCACGCCGACTCGCGCGCCGGGCTCGACGACGACGTCCTTGTCGAGGATAGCGCGGGCGACCACGGCGTCCGGGCCGATCCGGACCTTGTCGAAGACGACCGAGTCGGAGACCGTGGCGTTCGACTCGATGACCGCCCACGGGCCGACGACGCTGCGCTCGATGTGCGCGCCGGAGATGACGGTGCCCAGCGAGACCACCGAGTCGACGGTCGTGCCGAGGTTGCCCTTGCCGTCGCGCACGATCTTCGCGGGCGGTGAGTTCAGCTGCGACGAGAAGATCGGCCACTGCTGGTTGTAGAGGTTGAAGACGGGCAGCGCCGAGATGAGGTCCTGGTGCGCCTCGAAGAACGAGTCGATCGTCCCCACGTCGCGCCAGTAGTAGCGGTCGCGATCGGTGGAGCCGGGGACCTCGTTGAGCTTGAGGTCGTAGACGCCGGCCTCGCCGCGCGCGACGAAGTCGGGGATGATGTCGCCGCCCATGTCGTGGTCGGAGGTGGAGAGCTCGCCGTCGCGGATGACCGCGTCGATCAGCGCGTCGGCGTCGAAGACGTAGTTGCCCATCGAAGCGAGGACCTCGTGCGGCGAATCGGCGAGGCCGACCGCGTCCTTGGGCTTCTCGAGGAACTCCGCGATCTTGGTCGGGACGATGCCGTCGCCCGCCTCGTCGCCGGCGAGCTGGATGACGCCGAACTGGTCGGCCAGCTCGATCGGCTGGCGGATCGCCGCGACGGTCGCCTTGGCGCCCGACTTGATGTGCGCCTCGATCATCTGCGAGAAGTCCATGCGGTAGACGTGGTCCGCGCCGACCACGACGACGATGTCGGGCTTCTCGTCGCGGATCAGGTTGAGACTCTGCAGGATCGCGTCGGCCGAGCCGCTGAACCAGCGCTTGCCGAGCCGCTGCTGCGCCGGGACGGACGCGACGTAGGAGTTGAGCAGCCCCGACAGCGTCCAGGTCTGCGAGACGTGGCGGTCGAGCGAGTGCGACTTGTACTGCGTCAGCACCACGATCTGGGTCAGACCCGAGTTGATGAGGTTGGACAGCGCGAAGTCGATCAGACGGTACTGGCCGCCGAACGGCACTGCGGGCTTGGCCCGGTCGGCCGTGAGGGGCATGAGCCGCTTGCCCTCGCCGCCGGCGAGGACGATGCCGAAGATCTTCTTTGACTGCATGCCCCCACAGTAGAGGTCCTGCGCAGTCGCGTGGCTGCGGGTGTCGGCGGAGGATCGCCCTGTACTACGGTTCGGGGGTGCGAGTCGATCTGCTGACCAAGGAATATCCGCCCGAGGTGTACGGGGGAGCCGGCGTGCACGTGGCCGAGCTCACCAAGGCCCTCCGCCACGACATCGAGGTCGTGGTGCGCTGCTTCGGAGCGCCGAGGGACGAGGAGGGCGCCTTCGCGTACCCCGTTCCCGCGGAGCTGGCGGAGGCCAACGGCGCGCTGCAGACCCTCGGCGTCGATCTCCAGATCGCGCAGGACGCGGCGGGCGCCGATCTCGTGCACTCGCACACCTGGTACGCCAACGCGGCCGGACGTCTCGCGCAGCTGCTGCACGGCATCCCGCACGTCGTCTCGGCGCACAGCCTCGAGCCGCTGCGCCCGTGGAAGGCCGAGCAGCTCGGCGGCGGCTACCGCGTCTCGAGCTGGATCGAGCGCGAGGCGTACGAGAACGCGGACGCCGTGATCGCGGTCTCCGGCGGAATGCGCAACGACATCCTGCGCTCGTACCCCGCGCTGGACCCCGCGAAGGTGCACGTCGTCTACAACGGCATCGACCTCGACGCCTGGCACCCGGTGGAGGACGAGGCCGTCCTCGCCGAGCTGGGCATCGACCCGTCGCGTCCCTCCGTCGTCTTCGTCGGCCGGATCACTCGGCAGAAGGGGCTGCCCTACCTGCTGCGCGCGGCCGCGATGCTGCCGCCGGAGGTGCAGCTCGTGCTCTGCGCCGGCGCCCCGGACACCCCCGAGATCATGGCCGAGGTCACCGCGCTCGTCCGGGGGCTCCAGCAGGAGCGCACCGGCGTCGTCTGGATCGACCGCCACCTGCCGCGCCACGAGCTCTCCGCGGTGCTGACCGCAGCGACGACCTTCGTCTGCCCGTCGATCTACGAGCCGCTCGGCATCGTGAACCTCGAGGCGATGGCGTGCGGCGCCGCCGTGGTCGGGACCGCGACCGGTGGCATCCCGGAGGTCGTCGTCGACGGCGTCACCGGGCGCCTCGTGCCGATCGAGCAGGTGACGGACGGCACGGGCACCCCCGTGGACCCGGACCGCTACGTCGCCGACCTCGCGGCAGCGATGGCCGAGGTCGTCGCCGACCCGGCCGCCGCGAAGCGGATGGGCGAGGCCGGCCGCCTGCGCGCGCAGAGCGACTTCAGCTGGACGCAGATCGCGCGGGACACCCGTGCCATCTACGACTCGCTCGTCTGAGCCCGGCGCCCGCTCCCTTTAGACTGGTCCGCATGCCCAGCGTTGTCTCGTTCGTCGATGTGTCCTTCGTCCGGAACGGCAAGCGGATCCTCGACCACGTCGACTGGACCGTGTCCGAGGAGGAGCGCTGGGTGATCCTCGGCTCCAACGGTGCCGGGAAGACCTCGATCCTGCAGATCGCGGCGGCGCAGAACTACCCGTCGACGGGATCGGCGCACCTGCTCGAGGAGACGCTCGGCCGCACCGACGTCTTCGAGCTGCGCCCCCGGATCGGCTACGCGTCGACCGCGATGGCGCGCCGCCTGCCCGCGGGCGAGACGGTGCTCGACGTCGTGATGACCGCCGCCTACGCGGTCACCGGCCGCTGGAACGAGGGCTACGACGAGATCGACGAGCGCCGTGCGCGCCGCGTCCTGGTGGAGTGGAAGCTCGACCACCTCGCGGACCGCACCTTCGGCACCCTCTCCGACGGCGAGCAGAAGCGCGTCCAGATCGCCCGCGCGATCATGACCGACCCCGAGCTGCTGCTGCTCGACGAGCCGGCCGGCAGCCTCGACCTCGGCGCCCGTGAGGAGCTCGTGCAGCTGCTCGGCGGCTTCGCGCAGGACCCGGCCTCGCCGGCGATCGTGATGGTGACCCACCACGTCGAGGAGATCCCCGCCGGCTTCACGCACGCGCTGCTGCTCCGCGACGGCGCCGTCGTCGCCGCCGGACCGCTGGCCGAGGCGCTCACGGAGGCGACCCTCGCCGACGCGTTCGGGCTCGACATCGCGCTGACCCACGAGAACGGGCGCTACTCGGCCCGCGCCCGCTGAGGGCGGGCTCGTCCGATCGCGTGCCGCACCTCCCCGCGACGCCGGCCGTCTGCTATTCTCGATAGCTGGTTCGGGCCCGTTCGCGGTGCGCCCGCCACTCATCCACCCGCACCCGTCGACGACAGGCGCGGTTCAGGACCACAAGCGACAGGACACGATCATGCAGACCGACATCCACCCCAAGTACGAGGCCATCGTGTTCCGCGACCTCGCCTCCGGTGAGACCTTCCTCACCCGCTCGACGGCGACCAGCAGCAAGACGATCGAGCTCGACGGCGTCACGTACCCCGTCATCGACGTCGAGATCTCGTCCGCCTCGCACCCGTTCTACACGGGCAAGCAGCGCATCATGGACTCGGCCGGCCGCGTCGAGAAGTTCAACTCGCGCTACAAGAACTTCGGCAAGTAGGCTCCGGCCTCCCGCCTCCGAAGGGCCCTCGACCTCGCGGTCGGGGGCCCTTCGTCGTTGGCCCCCTTGCTGATCGAGTAGCCCGCGCAGCGGGCGCATCGAGATCCACCCGCGCCTGAAGATGATTCTGCAGACCGCCCTGCCGAGGACGCCGGGTCTCGATACGCCCCTGCGGGGCTACTCGACCAGCATGTCTGCGGGCGTCCCTTCGCTCTGGATCGACCACCGCTCGCGCAGCGGTCGCCGGGGCGGATCAGTAGCGGTAGAAGCCCTCGCCGGTGGCGGTGCCGAGCCTGCCCTTGTTCAGGTACTCGGTCTTGAGATGGGCGGCGAAGGCCTGGGAGGCCTCGTCAGGCGCCGCCGCGGCGACGTGGTGAGCCGTGTTGAGGCCGATGACGTCGAAGATCTGGAAGGGGCCGAGCGGGGCGCCGGTGCCGATCCGCCAGGTCTTGTCGATGGTCTCGTGGTCCGCGTAGCCGCCCATCAGGAGGCCGCTCGCGGCGTTCAGGAGCGGCACCAGCAGCGAGTTGAGCAGGTAGCCGGCCTTCTCCTTCTGCAGCACGATCGGCTCGAGACCGCTCTCGACGGCGAAGGCGACGACCGCGTCCACGACGGCCGGGTCGGTGTCGGCCGTGCCCATGATCTCGGCGGTGTTCTGCACCCAGACGTGGTTGGCGTAGTGCAGGGCGAGGAAGCGGTCGGGCCGGCCGGTCGACTCCTTCAGATCGCTGGGGAGCAGCGTCGAGGAGTTGGTGGCGAAGATCGTCCGCTCGGGGGCGAGGGCGCCGAGGCGGCCGTAGAGCTCCTGCTTGAGCGCGAGGTCCTCCGGGACGGCCTCGATCACGAGGTCGGCGTCCGCGACGGCCTCGGCGAGGTCGGAGGTGAGGCGGAGAGACTCGAGGGCGCCTGCGGCGCCGCCGGGGATCCCGCCGGCGACCTGGGCCGACTCGTAGACGCCGGCGAGTCCGCGGAAGCGCTCGCGGGCGGTGGCGAGCACCTCGTCGGAGACGTCGTAGCTGGTGACGGCGAAGCCGTGGAAGGCCGCCTGGAATGCGATCTGGGAGCCGAGGACTCCGCTGCCGAGGACGGTGACCGTGCGGATGGTGGGCATGACTGCTCCTTGCTGGGGACTCGGGTGGTCCCGGTGTCCTCCGATCCAATCGACGCGCGGACAGGCGGTCGAGCGGTTGCGCGAGGGGGCTGCCGCATGTCCTCGTGACGGAGCGACGGACGCGGTGACGGCGACGATGACACGAGGGGCCGGAGGCGGTAGCGTCCGGGCATGGTGTCCTTCGCCGACAAGCCGATCTTGCCGCTCACGACGCCCGAGGAGTGGGACGCCTACCTCCGCGGTGAACCCGACCCGGGCGGCGTGCGGTTGAAGCTGCGGAAGAAGGCGGCCGTCGACCCGGGCATCACCTACGCGGAGGCGCTCGACGTCGCGCTCTGCCACGGCTGGATCGACGGGCAGGCGGGGGCGTTCGACGAGCAGTTCAAGCTGCAGGCGTTCACGCCGCGGCGCCGGGCGAGCCCGTGGTCGAAGGTGAACCGCGACCACGTGGCGCGGCTGCTCGAGGAGGGCCGGATGCTGCCGGCCGGCCTCGCCGAGGTGGAGCGGGCGCGGGCGGACGGGCGCTGGGACGCCGCCTACCGCCAGCGCGGCGCCGAGGTGCCGGACGACTTCACGGCGGCACTGGCCGCGGATCCGGGAGCCGCCGCCTTCTTCGCGACCGTCGGCGGGCAGAAGCGCTTCGCGTTCCTGTTCCGGCTGTCGCAGCTGAAGCGGCCGGAGACGCGGGAGCGGCGGATCGCGGAGTACGTCGCGCTGCTCGCGGAGGGGCGCACGCTCACCTGAGCGGCGGCGCCGGTGCCGGACGAGCGCTCAGTGCCGCGCGCTCAGTGCCGGACGGGCCAGGCGCCGTCGGCGACGAAGCTTTCGTCGCGGACGCGGCGCATGTACTCCTGGAACGACTCGGCCTGGGTGCGGCACCAGTCGACCTGCAGCGCGTGCAGCGCCTCGGCGCCGCCGCCGAGCTCCTCGGCGAAGGCGCGGCCGAGCGCCTGGGCGACCCGGCCCGCGGCGATCGCGTCGGCGCCGGCGTCGTGCGCCTCCGTGAGCGGGACGCCGTAGTGCAGGGCCGCCTGCACGAGGGTGCGCTTGCCCTTGCGGTAGCGGTCGAGCGCCTTGTCGATGACGAGCGGATCGACGACGGGGCTCGGATCGATCAGCACCGGGACGCCCCAGCGCCGCGCCTCGAACGCGAGCAGCGAGAGGTCGTAGGGGGCGTTGTAGATGACGACGGGGATGCCGCGAGCCAGGAGCGAGCGCAGCGCCTCCGACACCTCGGCCACGACCTCGCCGGCGGGCCGGCCGTGCTCCCGGGCGTGCTCGGTGCTGATCCCGTGCACGGCGCTCGCGCCGGCGGGGATCTCGACGCCTGGGTCGGCGAGCCAGGTCGTGCCCTCGACCGGGGTGCCGTCGGCGTCGATCACGCCGACGTGCGCGGTGACGATGCGGCTGGTGCGGACGTCGATGCCGGTCGTCTCGAGGTCGAACACGGCCAGGCGGTCGTACCAGCGGGCACCGTCGGAGCCGGCCGGGGCCTGCGAGGCGCCGGCGGCGCGGGCCTCGTCGAGCAGGCTCTCGTCGAAGAGCGTGGGTGCCTGATTCGTCTCGGTGGTGCTCACGCCGACAGCCTAGGCGGGGCCTCCGACATCGTCGGGAGGCCCCGCGGCGTGCTGCGCGGTCGGGCGGGCGAAGGCCGGATCAGCGGGTGAGACCGTCGCGGGCCTGGCCGGCCTTCGCGACGTGCAGCCAGAAGAAGCCCTGGGTGCCGAGCGTCATCGTCAGCGCGCCGTCCTCGGAGAAGCCGGGGAAGCGGCCGCCGCCGAAGAGGTCGGTCAGCGTGGAGCCGCCGTTCTCCGGGTCGGTGATCGTGACCGAGACCGGGTTGTGGTTGAAGCTGAAGACGCAGAGCACCTCCTCCGGCTGGTCGCCCATCGCGGTGCCGGAGCCCGCGTAGTCGCGGACGAACGCGAGCACCGACTCGTGGTCGGTCTCGAGCACGCGCATCGAGCCGAGGCCGAAGGCCGGGTGGCCGCGGCGCACGTGCAGCACGTTCCGCATCCAGTGCAGCAGCGAGCGCGACTGGGCGAGCTGCGCCTCCACGTTGACCTGGTTGTAGTGGTAGACGAGCGACTGGACGATCGGCTGGACGAGCTTGCCCGGGTCGGCGGCCGAGAAGCCGGCGTTGCGGTCCGGGGTCCACTGCATCGGCGTGCGCGAGGCGTCGCGGTCGTTCAGCCAGATGTTGTCGCCCATGCCGATCTCGTCCCCGTAGTAGAGGAACGGGCTGCCGGCGAGCGAGAAGAGCAGGGCGTTGATCAGCTCGAGCTCGGCGCGCGAGTTGTCGAGCAGCGGCGCCAGCCGGCGCCGGATGCCGATGTTGGAGCGCATCCGCGGGTCGTAGGCGTACCAGCCGTACATCGCCTGGCGGTACTCCTCCGAGACCATCTCGAGGGTGAGCTCGTCGTGGTTGCGGAGGAAGACGCCCCAGGCGGCTCCGGAGGGGATGTCGAAGGTCTCGGAGAGCACCTTCTTGAGCTCGTTCGCGGTCTGCGCGCGGAGGGAGTAGAAGATGCGCGGCATGACCGGGAAATCGAAGGCCATGTGGCACTCCGGCTCCTCCTCGGTGCCGAAGAACGCGGCGACCTCGCGCGGCCACTGGTTCGCCTCGGCGATCAGGATGCGGCCGGGGTAGTCGCGGTCGACCATCGTGCGGAGGTTCTTGATGAAGTCGTGGGTGGGCGGCTCGCCCTCGCCGTTGCCCTCGTCGGACTCGTAGAGGTAGGGGATCGCGTCCAGCCGGATGCCGTCGACGCCGAGGTCGAGCCAGAACTTGACGACGTCGTGGATCGCCTCGTGCACGGCCGGGTTCTCGAAGTTGAGGTCGGGCTGGTGCGAGAAGAAGCGGTGGAAGTAGAACTGGCGGCGCTCGGCGTCGAAGGCCCAGTTCGAGTCCTCGGTGTCGACGAAGATGATCCGGATGTCCGGGTACTTGTCGTCGGTGTCGTTCCAGACGTAGAAGTCGCCGTAGGGGCCCTCGGGGTCGGAGCGGGACTGCTGGAACCACTCGTGCTGGTCGCTGGTGTGGTTCAGCGGGAAGTCCATCACGATGCGCATGTTGCGCTCGTGGGCCTTCCGGACGAGCTCGCGGAAGTCCTCCATGGTGCCGAACTCGGGGAGGATCGCCTTGAAGTCGGAGACGTCGTAGCCGCCGTCGCGCAGCGGCGACATGTAGAAGGGCGGAAGCCAGAGCGCGTCGATGCCGAGCCACTGCAGGTAGTCGAGCTTGGACGCCAGGCCGTTGATGTCGCCGGCGCCGTCTCCGTTCGAGTCGTAGTACGACCGGATCATGACCTCGTAGAACACGGCCCTGCGGTACCACTGCGGATCGAGGGCGAGCCCGGGGAGTTGGATCGGGGACGTGAAGCTCACGGTGCTCCTTCTGCTGCTGCCTGAGCGGGTGACCGGCGCCGCACCGGGATCGGAGCGGAGGACGGGGGACGGGCGGTGCGTCGCGCGCGAACGCGCCTTCATGCTTGCGGCTCGGATCGAGGGCCCGCAAGGCGTTGCGGCGGGAAGTTCGACGGGCTTTCCCTACGATGGGGACCGTCATGACCATAGCCTCCCCCTACGCCGCCGACCTCGGGCGACTCGCCATCAGCGAGAGCGCCGTCGACGTCGCCGGGGCCGCCACCGCCTACTGGAGCTACGGCGACCCCGACGCCGGGACCGTGCTGGTCCTGGTGCACGGATTCCGCGGCGAGCACCACGGGCTGGAGCCCGTGATCGCGCGGCTGCTCGCGGGCGGCGCGGACGCCCGGGTGATCGCCCCCGACCTGCCCGGCTTCGGCGCCTCGCCGCCGATGACGGCGCACGCGCACGACGTCGACGGCTACGCGGCGTGGCTCGGCGAGTTCCTCGACGCGCTCGGGCTGCGCGGGCGCGCGGTGGTGCTCGGCCACTCCTTCGGCTCGATCGTCGCCGCGGCGGCCGTCGCGGGCGGGCTGGAGACGCCGCTGCTCGTGCTGGTCAATCCGATCGCCGCGCCGGCCCTGGCCGGGCCGCGCGGGGTGCTGACCCGGCTCGCGGTGCTCTACTACCGCCTCGGCGCGGTGCTGCCCCGCCCGCTCGGGCTGCGACTGCTCGGCGATCCGCTGATCGTGCGGGTGATGAGCCTCGCGATGGTGAAGACGAAGGACGGGCCGCTGCGCCGCTTCGTGCACGACCAGCACGACCGCTACTTCAGCGCCTTCGCCTCGCGCGACACGGTACTGGAGGCGTTCCAGGCCTCGGTGTCGCACGACGTCAGCGAGTACGCCGGGCGCCTCGCGGCGCCGACGCTGCTGATCGCCGCGGCGCAGGACGACATCACCCCGCTCTCCGCGCAGTACCGCCTGCTCGAGGCGCTGCCGCACGGCCGCCTGCACGTGATCGACGGGGTCGGGCACCTCATCCACTACGAGACGCCGGACGAGGCGGCCGCCGTCCTCCGCGCGGCCCTGGACGAGGGGATCGACCGATGAGGATCGTCGTCGACTGCCGGTACACCCGGCTCGAGCGCCACGACGGCATCAGCCGCTACACGGCCGAGATCGTGACGGAGCTGGCGAAGCTGCACGACGTGACGATGCTGATCAGCGATCGTCGACAGCTGGCGATGCTGCCGGATCTGCCGTGGGAGCGCGTGACGTCGCCGACCGGGCCGTTCGAGCCGTTCGTGGCGCTGCTGGTGAACCGGCTGCGGCCCGACGTCGTCTTCTCGCCGATGCAGACGATGGGCTCGCTCGGGCGGCGCTACCGGCTCGTGCTCACCGTGCACGACCTGATCTACTACCGCCACCGCACGCCGCCGCGCGATCTGCCGCTGCCGGTGCGCGGGCTCTGGCGGCTCTACCACCTGGCATGGTGGCCGCAGCGGCGCCTGCTGCAGCGCGCCGACGCGATCGTGACGGTGTCGGAGACGACCCGCGGGCTGCTCCGCACGCACCGGCTGACGACCCGGCCGGTCGTCGTGGTGCCGAATGCGGCGACGGCGCCGGACGAGGCGAGCGCGGCCCTCGCGGCGGCCCTGCCGGACCGCTCCGACGCGCGCTCGCTCGTCTACATGGGCTCGTTCATGCCCTACAAGAACGTGGAGTCGCTGGCGCGCGCCATGCGGCTGCTGCCCGACTACGAGCTGCACCTGATGAGCCGGGCGAGCGACGAGACGGTGGAGACCCTCCGCTCGCTCGCGCCGACGGCGAAGCTGGTCTTCCACCAGGGGGCGGACGACGCCTCCTACCGCGAGGCGCTCGCGCGCGCCACGGCGCTGGTGACCGCGAGCCGGGACGAGGGCTTCGGCATCCCGCTGGTCGAGGCGATGGCGCTCGGCACGCCGGTCGTCGTCAGCGACATCCCGATCTTCCGCGAGATCGGCGGCGACGCCGCGGTCTACGTGGATCCCTCGAGCGCGAAGGGCATCGCCGAGGGCGTGCGCTCGCTCGAGGACCCGGAGCGCTGGCGGGAGCTGTCGGCGAAGGCGCGGAAGCGGGCGGCCGCGTACTCGTGGCGCGACTCGGCCCGGGTGCTGCTGGAGCTGCTGACGAGCGTCGGGCGCTGAGAGGCGCCGGTCCCCGCCGGTCGGCCCGGTCGAGCGCGAGCCGGCGCGTCAGGCGGGTGCGCTCGGGCTGAGCACGTCGTCGAGATCGGACTGCAGGTCGGCGTCGACGACCACCACGTCGCCCGAGTCGTCGACCGCGACGATCTGCAGGGCGCCGTCGACGATCGCGAAGTCGTGCCGCGAGCCGTTGCCGACGGTCGTGCCCTGGGCGGGCAGCGCGTCCTCGCTGAGGGCGCGGAGCAGGCTGCCGATGACGGCGCCGTGCGTCGCGACGATCACGCGCTGCTGCGGGAAGCGCTCGGCGATCTCGAGCAGCGCGGCCGTGGCGCGCTCGACGACCTGGGCGCGGGTCTCGCAGCCGGGGATGCGGGCGCCCTCGATGCCGCCGGGGAAGAGCTCGCGCAGCTCGTCGCCGGTCATGCCCTCGGCCTCGCCGTAGGCGCGCTCGGCGACGCCCTCGACGACCTCGGGCTCGGGCAGGCCGAGACCGCGGGCGATGATGGCGCCCGTCTCGTAGGCGCGCTGCAGCGGGCTGGCGACGACGACGTCCCAGTCGCGCTCGCGCAGCAGCCGGGCGGCGGCCCGGGCCTGCGAGCGGCCGGTGTCGTTGAGCGGGATGTCGCTCGCGCCCTGGATGCGGCGGGCCGCGTTCCAGTCGGTCTGGCCGTGCCGGACGAGGGTCAGCTGGGTCACGAGGGCCTCTCGGTGGTGGGGGAGCGGTGGGTCAGCGCGACGGGAGGCGCTCGGCGAGGGCGCGGAGGACCTCGCTCGTGCCGCCGTCGATCTTGATGCCGGCCCGCGAGTCGCCCTTGGTGGTGCCGCGGTTGACGATCACGATCGGCATCTTCGCGCGCCGGGCGATCTCGAGGAAGCGGATGCCCGAGTTGACGATGAGGGACGAGCCGGCCACGAGCAGCGCGTCGGCGCTCGCGACGATCGCGCGCGCCTCCTCGAACCGCTCGGTCGGGATGAACTCGCCGAAGAAGACGATGTCGGGCTTGAGGATCCCGCCGCAGACCGTGCACTCCGGGACCGTCATCGCGGAGACGTCGTGGACCTCGGCGTCGCCGTCGGGGTTGAGCGAGGAGATGTCGGGGTCGTCGAGCCAGGGATTGAGCGCCTCGATGCGCTCGGCGATCGCGTCGCGGGCGAAGTACTGACCGCAGGTCATGCAGCGGACGCGGTCGGCGGAGCCGTGCAGGTCGACGACGCGCTGCGAGCCGGCGCGCACGTGCAGGCCGTCCACGTTCTGGGTGACGACGCCGGTGAGCAGGCCGCGCTCCTCGAGCCGGGCGAGGGCGCGGTGCCCGTCGTTCGGCAGCGTGGCGGTGAAGCGGCGCCAGCCGAGCTGGCTGCCGGCCCAGTAGCGGCGGCGGTAGTCGGGGTCGGCGACGAACTGGGAGTAGGTCATAGGACTGCGGACGGGCGCTCCCGCGCCCCGGTAGTCGGGGATGCCGGAGTCGGTGCTGACGCCCGCGCCGGTGACGGCGGCGATGCGGCGGCCGGCCAGGAGCTCGACGGTGCGGTCGAGGGCGGCGGAGCGCTGCTCGTCGGCCCGCTGCAGATCGGCCTGCTGCTCGTCGGCCTGATCGGCACTGCGGCCGTCGGCCTGATCGGCGCTGCGGCCGTCGGCCTGATCGGCACTGCTGCCGTCGGCGATCGGTGTCGGACCCGACTCCATCCACGCCTCCCTCGGACACCCGCGCACGCGGGCACTCCATCGGCCAGTTTAGACCGCGCCGTGCCCTAGGGTTCCGGGATGCCGATCGTGCACATCGAGGACCTCGACCACCCGCTCCTGGCCGACTACCACCGCCTGACCGACGTGGCGCTGCGCC
The DNA here is from genome assembly GCF_009866655.1 of Rathayibacter sp. VKM Ac-2804. Taxonomy (NCBI): domain Bacteria; kingdom Bacillati; phylum Actinomycetota; class Actinomycetes; order Micrococcales; family Microbacteriaceae; genus Rathayibacter; species Rathayibacter sp. VKM Ac-2804. The sequence continues at coordinate 2,493,476 of NZ_CP047420.1, read as the reverse complement.
GGGTGCTCGAGCCCGAGGGCGGCCTCTACATCGCGGAGTCGTCGAAGGTGATCGTCCGCGCGCTCGACGCCGGGCACGTGCCGAAGTCGGTGCTGGTGCAGGAGAAACGGCTGCCGGACGCGGCGGCGGTGCTCGAGCGCTTCCCGGACGTGCCGGTGTTCGTCGGGCCGGACGCGATGATCGAGGAGCTGACCGGGTTCCACCTGCACCGCGGGGCGCTCGCGTCGATGCGGCGTCCGGAACTGCCGTCGATGGCGTCGCTGCTCGAGGACGCGCGGCTCGTCGTCATCCTCGAGGACCTCGTCGACCACACGAACGTCGGCGCCGTCTTCCGCGCGGCGGCCGGGATGGGGGCCGACGCGGTGCTGGTGAGCCCGCGCTGCGCGGACCCGCTCTACCGGCGGAGCGTGCGGGTGAGCATGGGCACGGTGCTGCAGGTGCCGTGGACGCGGATCCCGGAGTGGGGGCCGGCGCAGACCGAGCTGCTCGCCGCGGGGTTCTCGGTCGCCGCGCTGGCGCTCGCGCCGGACGCGGTGCCGCTGGACGAGTACGCGGCCTCGCGGCCCGAGCGCGTGGCGATCGTGCTGGGCGCGGAGGGGGACGGGCTGAGCCGGGCGGCGCTGGACGCGGCCGACACCGTGGTGACGATCCCGATGCTGCACGGGGTCGACTCGCTGAACGTGGCCTCGGCGAGCGCCGTCGCGCTCTGGGCGCTGACGCGCGGGCGCTGAGCCGCGGGCGCCGAGCCGTCTGCTCCGAACGTCCGGCGCGGAACGGCGGGCGGCCGCCCCGCGCCGCCTCCTCGGGGTCCGGCGGGGGTCCGCCTACGATGACCGGGTGACTTCTCCGACGCGCCCCGACCGCTCGCCGATCGACGTCGTGGGCAGCGTCACGGCTGCGCCCGCGCCCGAGGCTCCCCGGCGTCGCCGCCCGCGTCCGCTCGCCGTGATCGGCGTGGTCCTCGCGGCGGTGCTCGTCAGCGCGAGCGGCGCGTACGCCGCGAACGCGGCCGGTGCCGAGCTGCCCGTCGCGACGGCGGTCGTCCAGGAGACGCCGCCCACGGTGATCGACGCGCCCGCCGTCGCCTGGCCGGCCTACGGCGCCGGGGCGATCTCGGCGGTGGGCGTACAGGGGCCGGCGGACGGCGGGATGCTCTCCACCTACGGCTCGACCGGGCAGCTGCCGATCGGCAGCATCGCGAAGGTCGTCACGGCGCTGGTGGTGCTGTCGGCGAAGCCGATCGCGGAGGGGACGGACGGCGAGACGATCGCGTTCACGAGCACCGACGTCGGCTACTACAACGCGTCCGTCGCCGAGAACGGCTCGGTCGCTCCGGTGTCGGCCGGGCTGGAGCTCACGGAGCGCGAGGCGCTGACCGTGCTGATGCTGCCCTCCGCCAACAACTACGCGAAGTCGCTGGCCGTCTGGGCCTTCGGCTCGGAGCAGGGCTATCTCGCCGCCGCGCGCACCTGGCTGGACGAGCGCGGGCTCACCGGCACGGTGGTGGCGGACACCAGCGGGCTGTCGCCGGCGACCGTCAGCACGACCCTCGAGATGGTGGTGCTCGGCGAGCTGCTGATCGGCGACCCGGTGCTCGCGCCGATCGTCGCCCTGCCGTCCGCGGTCATCCCGGGAGTGGGGACGGTCGAGAACACGAACACGCTCCTCGGGCAGGCCAGCGTGGACGGGATCAAGACCGGCACGACCGACGAGGCCGGCGCGTGCCTGCTGTTCTCGCTCGACGCGACGGCCGAGGGCCGGCCGGTCACGATGGTCGGCGTCGTGGTGGGAGCGCGGACGCACCCGCAGCTCGCGGCGGACGTCCTGACGCTCATCCCGACCGTCGAGGCGGGCTTCCGGACGGTGACGCTGACGGAGGAGGGGCAGGACTTCGGCAGCTACACCAGCGCGTGGGGGGAGTCGGCGGTCGCCGAGAGCAGCGAGGCGCAGTCGCTGCTCGTCTGGGGAGCGACCACCGTCACCACGACCGTGTCGCTCGACCCGGTCGAGGTCGTCGCGGACGGGCAGGAGGTCGGGACCGTGAACGTGGACGTCAACGGGCAGGCGTACCCGGTGCCGCTCGTCGCGGACGGGACGATCGAGGACCCGGGGTTCGGCTGGCGCGTGACGAACCCGGGCGAGCTCTTCGGGTAGCACTGCCGGGCGGGCGGGTCTCGATACGCCGCTGCGCGGCTACTCGACCAGCATGAAGGTGCGCCGCTGCGCGGCTACTCGACCAGCATGAAGGGGCGCCGCTGCGCGGCTGCTCGACCAGCATGAAGGGGCGCCGCTGCGCGGCTGCAGACCAGCATGGGTCGCCTAGGAGTCGGCGTCGTCGACGACGATGCGGACGCCGGCCGTCGCGATGTCGGCGGCGACCTCCTCCGGGGTCGCGTTGCCGGGGACGGAGGTGCCGGGGATCGACTCGGGCGGGCGCTGCAGGTACGGGCCGGCGTCCGGCCGCTTCGCGGTGACGAAGTCGCCGGAGGACTGGTGCCGCACCCGGCGGAGCACCCAGGGCACGAGGTACTCGCGGGCCCACTTCGCGTCCTCGCGGCGGGCGGCGCGCCAGGTCGGCGTCGGCACGGGTTCGGGAGCGAACGGGCGGAGGGTGTTCTCGACGTTGAGGGCCTTCAGCACCATCCGCGCCACCTCGTGGTGGCCGTGCGGGTTGAGGTGCAGGCGGTCCGGCGCCCACATCCGCACGTCCTGGATCTCCTGCAGCGACCACTGGTCGGCGACGATGCAGTCGTAGCGCTCGGCGAGCGCGCGCAGATTCTCGTTGAAGATCGCGACCTTGCCGCGGATCCGCGCGAAGACGGGGGAGAAGCTCACGTCGACGCCGGTGAAGAGCACCACCGTCGCGCCGTCGGAGCGCAGACGGGCCAAGCCCTCCTCGAAGCGGCGGGCGATGTCGTCCGGGTCGGTGCCGGGGCGGATCACGTCGTTGCCGCCCGCGGAGATGGTGATCAGGTCCGGGCGCAGCGCCAGGGCGGGCTCGATCTGCTCGTCGACGATCTGCTGCAGCAGCCGGCCGCGCACCGCCAGGTTCGCGTAGGCGAAATCGTCGTTCTGACTGCCGAGCACCTCCGCGACGCGGTCGGCCCACCCGCGGTGACCGCCGGGGCTGGAGGGCTCGGGATCGCCGATCCCCTCGGTGAAGGAGTCGCCCAGGGCGACGTAGCGGGACCACGGATGACGCTGCTCGACCATCCCTCCATTCTGCGCTCCGAGCGCGCGGAGGGGGTCCGTCGCTCGGACGATCCCGACACGCCGGGGCCTCGCCCGCGGGCGCGCGGACCGGCGCCCGGCGTCGGAGGTGTCGGCTAGCCTCGGTCCACGTGAACAGTCCCTCGAACTTCGGTCATCAGGTCGGCACCTCCGCCGCGGAGCACCTGTCCCCGTCGTTCCCCGGCAGGGCGCCGTGGGGCACTGCGAACAAGCTGCGGGCCTGGCAGGCGGAGGCCCTCGAGGCCTACTTCCAGCACGAGCCGCGCGACTTCCTCGCGGCCGCGACGCCCGGCGCCGGCAAGACGACGTTCGCCCTCCGCCTGGCCGCCGAGCTGCTGCACAACCGCACCGTCGACCGCATCACCGTCGTCGCGCCGACCGAGCACCTCAAGCGCCAGTGGGCTGAGGCGGCGCACCGCGTCGGCATCCGTCTCGACCCCACCTTCACCAACCGGATGGGCCGGCACGCCCGGCACTACCACGGGGTCGCCGTCACCTACGCGCAGGTCGCCGTGCGGCCCGAGCTGCACCGCGAGCTGACCCTCTCCGGCCGCTCGCTGGTCATCCTCGACGAGGTGCACCACGGTGGCGACGCGCTGAGCTGGGGCGACGCGATCCGCGAGGCCTTCGAGCCGGCCGCCCGCCGCCTCTCGCTCACCGGGACGCCGTTCCGCTCGGACACCGCGCCGATCCCGTTCGTCAGCTACCTGCCCGACCAGGAGGGCATCCGCACCTCGCTGACCGACTACGCCTACGGCTACGGCCGCGCGCTCGCCGACGGCGTCGTCCGGCCGGTGCTCTTCATGGTCTACGCGGGCCAGATGCGCTGGAAGTCGAAGGCCGGCGACGAGATGGAGGCGCGGCTCGGCGAGGGCAACACCAAGGACATCACCTCGCAGGCCTGGCGCACGGCGCTCGACCCCAAGGGGGAGTGGATCCCGTCGGTCCTGCGGGCCGCGAACACCCGGCTGACCGAGGTGCGCCGCGGGATCCCCGACGCGGGCGGTCTCGTCATCGCGACCGACCACTACGCGGCGCGCGCATATGCCGCGATGCTCCGCGAGATCAGCGGCGAGCCCGTCACCGTCGTCCTCTCCGACGAGAAGGAGGCGAGCGACCGGATCGAGGAGTACTCGAAGGGCGACAGCCGGTGGATGGTCGCCGTGCGGATGGTGTCCGAGGGCGTCGACGTGCCGCGCCTCGCCGTGGGCGTCTACGCCACCTCCGCCTCGACGCCGCTGTTCTTCGCGCAGGCGATCGGGCGCTTCGTCCGGGCGCGGCGCCGCGGCGAGACCGCGTCGATCTTCCTGCCAAACGTGCCGGGGCTGCTCGCGCTCGCCGGCTCGATGGAGCAGCAGCGCGACCACGCGCTCGACCGGCGCGTCTCAGACGATGAGGAGTACCCCGAGGCCGACCTGATGGCCGACGCCGAGCGCGAGAGCAAGGCCTCCTCCGACCTGCTCGAGGAGGGCCGGTTCGAGTCGCTCGGCTCGGCCGCGACCTTCGACCGCGTGATGTACGAGGGCGCGGAGTTCGGCATGGAGGTGGAGGTCGAGAGCGAGGAGGAGCTCGACTTCATCGGGCTCCCCGGACTGCTCGAGCCCGAGCAGGTGCGCGAGCTGCTGCAGCACCGCCAGCAGCGCCAGGCGAAGCGCGCGGGCGGTCGCGCCGGCGCTCAGGCCCCGGTGGAGGCGAAGGAGAGCGAGATCCCCGCGCCGCTCTACCGCACGCTCAAGGAGCAGCGCAGCCTCCTGAACTCGCTCGTCGGGCTCTGGGCCCGCAACACGGGGGAGACCCACGGCCAGGTGCACACCGAGCTGCGCCGGCTCTGCGGCGGCCCGGCGGTGGCGCAGGCGAGCGTGACCCAGCTGCAGGCGCGGATCGATCTGCTGCGGAAGCGGATCGGCTCGCACTGAGGCGGCGTGCACTACTGGACGAGCGGTATCCGGTCCAGCCCTCGCCGCGGAACAGCGAGGTCCGTACTGTCTGAGCGTGGCCTCCCCGGAAGCGCGGGAGGAGCCTCTCGCTAAGCTGGGCAGTCGGTCCGTCGCGAAGGTGACGGACCATCACCCCCGACGTCGGGCATCCGCAGACCGCCCGTCGGCCTCCCCCGGATCGCCCGAGACCAGAACTCAGAGGAGTCTCGTGGAGACCTGGCCCGGAACCGCCTACCCCTTGGGCGCCACCTTCGATGGAAGCGGCACCAACTTCGCCCTCTTCAGCGAGGCCGCCGAGCGTGTCGAGCTGTGCCTCTTCGAGGAGGACGGCACCGAGACGCGCGTCGAGGTGCTGGAGTCGGACGCGTACGTCTGGCACTGCTACCTTCCGCAGGTCCAGCCCGGCCAGCGCTACGGCTACCGCGTCCACGGCGCGTACGACCCGGCCGGCGGACACCGCTGCAACCCGAACAAGCTGCTGCTGGACCCCTACGCGAAGGCCGTCTCGGGCGAGATCGACTGGGACCAGTCGCTCTTCTCGTACACCTTCGGCGACCCGGACTCGACCAACGACGAGGACTCGGCGCCGCACATGATGATGGGCGTCGTCATCAACCCGTTCTTCGACTGGGCCGGTGACCGCCGTCCGCGCACCTCGTACGACAGCACCGTCATCTACGAGGCGCACGTGAAGGGGCTCACGAAGAGCCACCCCGATGTGCCGGAGGAGCTGCGCGGCACCTACGCCGGCGTCGCGCACCCCGCCGTGATCGCGCACCTCAAGCACCTCGGCATCACCGCCCTCGAGCTGATGCCGGTGCACCAGTTCGTCAACGACTCGACGCTGATGGAGAAGGGCCTCTCGAACTACTGGGGCTACAACACGATCGGCTTCTTCGCGCCGCAGAACACCTACGGCGCCACGGGCGATCTGGGCCAGCAGGTCCAGGAGTTCAAGAGCATGGTGAAGGCCCTGCACGCCGCCGGCATCGAGGTCATCCTCGACGTCGTCTACAACCACACCGCCGAGGGCAATCACCTCGGCCCGACGCTGTCGTTCCGCGGCATCGACAACGAGGCGTACTACCGCCTGGTCGACGACGACAAGCGCTACTACATGGACTACACCGGCACCGGCAACACCCTCAACGTGCGCCACCCGCACTCGCTGCAGCTGATCATGGACTCGCTGCGCTACTGGGTGACCGAGATGCGCGTCGACGGCTTCCGCTTCGACCTCGCCTCGGCATTGGCCCGCGAGTTCTACGACGTCGACCGGCTCTCCACCTTCTTCGAGCTCGTCCAGCAGGACCCGGTGGTCTCGCAGGTCAAGCTGATCGCCGAGCCCTGGGACGTCGGCCCCGGCGGCTACCAGGTCGGCAACTTCCCGCCGCAGTGGACGGAGTGGAACGGCAAGTACCGCGACACCGTCCGCGACTTCTGGCGCGGCGAGCCCTCGACCCTGGGCGAGTTCGCCTCGCGCCTGACCGGCTCGGCCGACCTCTACGCCCGCTCCGGCCGCTACCCGGTCGCGTCGATCAACTTCGTCACCGCGCACGACGGCTTCACCCTCCGCGACCTGGTCTCGTACAACGAGAAGCACAACGACGCGAACGGCGAGGACGGCAACGACGGCGAGTCGCACAACCGCTCCTGGAACCACGGCGCCGAGGGCCCGACCGACGACCCGACGGTGCTCGGCCTCCGCGCCCGCCAGCAGCGCAACTTCCTGGCGACGATGCTGATCTCGCAGGGCGTGCCGATGATCCTGCACGGCGACGAGCTCGGCCGCACGCAGAACGGCAACAACAACACCTACGCCCAGGACAGCGAGCTGACCTGGATCGACTGGGAGAAGGCGGACCGGCCGCTGGTGGAGTTCACGGCGGCGCTGATCCGCCTCCGCGCCGAGCACCCGACGTTCCGCCGCGGCCGCTTCTTCGACGGGCGCCCCGTGCTGCGCGGCACCGGCGAGCCGCTGCCCGACATCGTCTGGTTCAAGGCCGACGGCACCGAGATGACGCCGTCGGACTGGGACTCGGGCCTAGACCGCTCGGTCGGCATCTACCTCAACGGCAACGGGATCCGCGAGCGCGACGAGCGCGGCCAGCCGGTCGTCGACGACAGCTTCCTGCTGTACTTCAACGCCGACGACGTCGACGTGGAGTTCACGATCCCGGCCGACGAGTACGCGGTCGAGTGGGCCGTCCTGGTCGACACCGCCGGAGCGGAGGCCGACTCGGTCCCGCGGCCCGCCGGCGCGATCCTCACCGTGCAGGCGAAGTCGCTCGTGATCCTCCAGGAACACAGCGCACCCGAGCCCGAGGTCGATCACTCGGTCGCCGCCTCGCTGGCCTCGCTCGCCGCCACCTCGGCGATCCCGATCATCACCACCACGGGCCACACCAGCCCCCACGAGGAGTCGACCGACTCCGCGACCGCCCCCTCGACAGGAGCCTGACGTTGCGACTGCCCGCCTCCACCTACCGACTCCAGATCCGCTCCGGCTTCGATCTCGACGAGGCCGCCGAGGTGGCCGACTACGTGCGGTCCCTCGGCGCCGACTGGCTGTACTTCTCGCCGCTGCTGACCGCCGAGCCCGGCTCGGACCACGGCTACGACGTCGTCGACCACTCGCAGGTCGACCCGGCCCGCGGCGGCGGCGAGGGCCTCGCCCACGCCTCCGCGGCCGCGAAGAAGGAGGGCCTCGGCGTCCTCATCGACATCGTGCCGAACCACATGGGCGTCGCCACTCCGGCGGAGAACGCCTGGTGGTGGGACCTGTTGAAGCACGGGCGGGACTCCCGCTACGCGGAGGCGTTCGACATCGACTGGGCGGCGGGTGCGGGCAAGCTGCGCGTGCCCATCCTCGGCGACGGGGCCTCCGAAGGCGACAGCGACAGCGAGCTCGATGCGCTCGAGGTGGTGGGCGACGAGCTGCACTACTACGAGAACCGGCTGCCGATCGCGCCCGGCACCGCCGAGCCCGGCGACTCCGGCCGGACCGTGCACGCCCGGCAGAGCTACGAGCTGGTCAACTGGCGCCGCGCCGACGCCGAGCTCAACTACCGCCGCTTCTTCGCGGTGAACACCCTCGCCGCGATCACGGTCGAGCGGCCCGAGGTCTTCGAGGCCTCGCACCGCGAGATCGTCCGCTGGTTCACCGAGGGCCTCGCCGACGGCCTGCGCGTCGACCACCCGGACGGACTGGCCGATCCGGGCGGCTACCTGGACGACCTCGCTCGCGCCATCGACGGCGCCCCGGTGTGGGTCGAGAAGATCCTCGAGGGTGACGAGCAGCTGCCGGCGCACTGGGCGACCGTGGGCACCACCGGCTACGACGCGCTCGCGGACATCGACCGCATCCTCGTCGACCCCGACGCCCGCCCGGTGCTCGAGGGCCTGGACGCGGAGCTCGGCGACGGCGGCGAGCCGGTGGACTGGGCCGACCTGATCCACGACACCAAGCGCGGCATCGCCGACGGCATCCTCCGCTCCGAGGTGCTCCGCCTGGCCCGCCTGATCCCGCAGGTCGACGGCGCGGACGACGCGATCGCCGAGCTGCTCGCGACCTTCCCGGTCTACCGCAGCTACCTGCCCTACGGCGCCGAGCACCTCGAGCACGCGCGGCTCGACGCGCGGCACCGCCGCCCCGAGATCGCCGCGACGATCGACGAGGTCGCGGCGCTGCTCGAGGAGACCGGCACTCCGGTGTCGGTCCGCTTCCAGCAGACCTCCGGCATGGTGATGGCGAAGGGCGTCGAGGACACGGCGTTCTACCGCTACAGCCGCCTCACCTCGCTCAACGAGGTCGGCGCCGACCCGGACGAGTTCGCGATCGACCTGGAGGAGTTCCACCGCCGCCAGGGCGTCCGCCAGGCGTCGTTCCCCGCGTCGCTCACCACGCTGTCGACGCACGACACCAAGCGCGGCGAGGACACCCGCGCGCGCATCACCGCCCTTGCGGAGGACGCCGAGGCCTGGGCCGAGACGCTCCGCGAGCTGCACGGGCTGGTCGGCTTCGGCGACGGACCGGTGGAGCACCTGTTGTGGGAGGCGATCGTCGGATCATGGCCCGCGTCGCGCGAGCGCCTGCACGCCTACGCCGAGAAGGCGTCGCGCGAGGCCGGCAGCTCGACGAAGTGGACCGCCCCGGACGAGGCGTTCGAGAAGCGGATGCACGCGGCCGTCGACGCCGCCTTCGACGACACGGCCGTGCGCCGTCTGATCGAGGACACCGTGGCGCGCGTCTCGGCCGACGGCTGGTCGAACAGCCTCTCGGCCAAGGCCGTCCAGCTCACCGCACCCGGCATCCCGGACGTCTATCAGGGCAGCGAGCTGTGGGAGACGTCGCTCGTCGACCCCGACAACCGCCGCCCGGTCGACTTCGCCGAGCGCCGAGCCCTGCTGGAGAGGATCGACAGCGGCTGGCTGCCCGAGATCGACGCGGAGGGCGCGGCCAAGCTGCTCGTGACCTCGCGGGCCCTGCGCCTGCGCCGCGACCGGCCGGAGCTGTTCACGCGCTACGCCGCCGTCCCCGCCATCGGCCCCGCGGCCGAGCACGTGATCGCCTTCGACCGCGGCGGTGCGCTGACGGTCGCCACCCGCCTGCCCGCGCGCCTCGCGGCCGAGGGCGGCTGGGGCGAGACCCTGATCGTCCTGCCCGGGCGCCCGGTCGAGGACGTCCTCACCGGCCGCACCTTCGCCGGCGGACCGACCGCCGTGTCGGAGATCCTCGGCGGCGGCTACCCGGTCGCCCTGCTCGCGCCGGTCGCCTGACCCGGCGAGTCCCTTCCTGCCGACCCCGTTCGAACGACCCTGGAGAACCCCGTGATCAGCACGACGCCCTACCGCTACGCCCTTCCCGTCTCCGGACCCGAGCGCTTCGACGTGTGGGCGCCCGAGGCCTCCTCCGTCGAGCTCGCCCTCGGGGCGGGAGCAACGGTCGCGATGGCCCGCTTCGGCGACGAGGGCTGGTGGCGGGTCTCCGGGTCGGTCGCCGGAACGGGCGAGGTCGACTACGGCTACCTGGTCGACGGGAAGGGGCCGTTCCCGGACCCGCGCTCGCGTCGCCAGCCCGGGGGAGTGCACGAGCTCTCGCGCAGCTACGACCCGAGCGCGTTCGAGTGGGCCGACCAGGCCTGGACGGGTCGCCAGCTGGCCGGTGCCGTGATCTACGAGCTGCACATCGGCACCTTCACCCCGGAGGGCACCCTCGACGCGGCCGCCGGCCGGCTCGAGCACCTGCGCTCGATCGGCGTCGACTTCATCGAGATCCTCCCGGTCAACGCGGTGAACGGCACGCACAACTGGGGCTACGACGGCGTCCTCTGGTACGCCGTCTCGGAGGCGTACGGCGGACCGGAGGCGTATCAGCGCTTCGTCGACGCCGCGCACCGCGCGGGCCTGGGCATCGTGCAGGACGTGGTGTACAACCACCTCGGCCCGAGCGGCAACTACCTCCCCGAGTTCGGCCCGTACCTCAAGAACGAGAAGGCCAACACCTGGGGCAGCTCGATCAACCTCGACGGGGAGGGCTCGGACGTCGTCCGGGGCTACATCCTCGACAACGCGCTGATGTGGTTGCGCGACTACCACGTGGACGCTCTGCGCCTCGATGCGGTGCACGCGCTCTCGGACGAGCGCGCCGTGCACGTGCTCGAGGAGATGGCCGCCGAGGTGGCCGTGCTCTCGGCCGATGTCGGGCGCCCGCTGACGCTGATCGCGGAGTCGGACCTCAACGACCCGAAGCTGATCACCCCGCGCGAGGCGGGCGGCTACGGGCTCGACGCGCAGTGGAGCGACGACTTCCACCACGCCGTGCACGTCGCCCTGACCGGTGAGACGACCGGCTACTACGAGGACTTCGCGCCGCTCGGCGCGCTCGGCAAGGTGCTCACCCGCGGCTTCTTCCACGACGGCACCCTCTCGACGTTCCGCGGCCGGCACCACGGGCGCCCCGTCGACACCGAGCGGATGCCCACGTGGCGCCTCGTGGTCTGCAGCCAGAACCACGACCAGATCGGCAACCGCGCGATCGGCGACCGGCTGACCGCGACCCTCGACGAGGGACGCCTCGCGATCGCCGCCGCGCTGACGCTGCTCGGCCCCTTCACCCCGATGCTCTTCATGGGCGAGGAGTGGGCGGCGTCGACCCCGTGGCAGTTCTTCACCTCGCACCCCGAGAAGGACCTGGGCGAGGCGACGGCGAAGGGCCGCATCGAGGAGTTCGCGAAGATGGGCTGGGACCCGGAGGTCGTGCCCGACCCGCAGGACCCCGAGACCTTCGAGCGCTCCAAGCTCGACTGGTCCGAGGCGGAGGAGGGGCGCGGTGCGCGCATCCTCGCCGTCTACCGCGAGCTGGCGGTGCTGCGCCGTCGCTTCCCCGAGCTGACCGACCCGCGGTTCGGCTCGGTGCGCGTCGAGCTCGACGAGGACGAGCGCTGGCTCACCCTCGGCCGCGGCCGGGTGACGATCGCGATCAACGTCGGCGAGGCGTCGGCGCGTGTCCCGCTGCCCGAGGTGGCGGAGTCGCTCCTCGCCGTGGGCGAGTACGCCGTGTCGCCGGGCGACACCGAGGTCGACCTCGGCGCGTCCTCGCTGCTGATCACGCTCAGCGACGCCGAGTAGGCGTCGGTCGTGCGCCGTCCCGAGTCGAGTCGGGTCGGCGCGCTCCTGAGTCCGCGCACGCCGCTGCCCACCGGAGACCTGTCAGCGGGCCGGCACGGAGTGCTCCGCGTCGGCGATGATCCGCACGCCGTCGTCGTGCACGAGCAGCAGGGCGCGCAGCGGCATCGCCCGCCGGTGGCAGGCCGCGCTGAGCTGGCGGGCGAGCACCCGGTCGGTCTCGCCGAGGAACGCCCGCCCAGGGCGCTCGAGTGCGAACGCGAGCGAGCCGACGTCGTGGTGCGCGACCGCCTTGGCGAGGGTCGCGACGATGCGCTCGGTCTTCTCCTCGTCGGGGTGCACGGGCAGGCCGTCCACCGGGTAGAGGATCGGCAGCTGGTAGCCGGCCCGGTCGAGCAGGATCGGCCAGAGCGCGCGGCGGTAGGCGGGCCCGATCAGCGAGGAGACGCGCTCGCGCAGGTCCCGGTCGTCGCGCAGCGGCACGTCGAGCGCCGAGGGGTGGAGGGCGTGGTCCGTGTTTGTCATGGTGTCGCTTTCTCGCGGGTGGTGCGGGCGCGGGAGCGCTCGCGGTGCTGGGGCGGTCGAGGTCCGACGGGCGGTCATCGGAAGTTGCGGGCGGTGGTCCGGGCGCTGACCGACAGCGCTTCGAACCGGTCGGCGAGAAGGTTCGTCACCCCTTCTTCGGAGCGCTCGAGGATCCCGCGGATGAGAAGTGCAGGAGCCTCGCGCGCGGTGCGGCGGTAGCGGTTCCATACTCCGACGGAGCAGATGACGTTGAGGATCCCGTGCTCGTCCTCGAGGTTCATGAAGGTCACACCGGCGGCTGTGGAGGGGCGTTGGCGGTGGATCACGACCCCGCCGACCTCGATACGGGTACCCGAGGGCGTGCCGGGGAGATCGGCCGTGGAGCGCGCTCCCCGCCGGGTGAGGCTCTCGCGCAGGTGCCGGAGCGGGTGGTCGTCCGGCGAGATCCCGGTGGCCCAGAAGTCGAAGACGACCCGCTCCTGCGCCGAGAGCATCGGCAGCAGCGGCGGCTGGACGGCGACGATCGAGTCGGGGAGGAACTCCTGGCGGTCCGCGGCCGCGGATCCCGCCTCCCAGAGGGCCTGCCGGCGCTGGAGACCGAGGGAGTCGAACGAGCCCGCGGCGCCGAGCGCCTCGAGCTGGGTCGCGTTCAGGCCCACGCGGCGCGAGAGGTCGGCCATGCTCGCGTAGGGCCCGCCCCGCTCCCGCTCGGCGACGATGTGCTCGGCCAGCGCGGTGCCGATGCCCTTGATCCCGGCGAGGCCCAGGCGGATCACGAAACCGGCGTCCCGGCGGTGGTCGTCGGTGTCGAAGTGCTGGGACCGGTCGAAGAGGCCCGTCGGGGCCTGCTCGGCGGAGAGGCAGGAGTCCTGCCCGTGCGGCGCCCCGCCCCGGCGCCTCGACGGTGCGCCGTCCAGCGCCTCGAGGCCGGGGTGCGGGAGCGAGCGGTTGACGTCGGGCGACTCGACGCGGACGCCGTGACGGCGGGCGTCGGCGACCAGCGTGTGCGGGGCGTAGAAGCCCATCGGCTGGGCCCGCAGCAGCGCCGCGGTGAAGGCGGCGGGATAGTGCAGGCGCAGCCAGGCGCTGGCGTAGACCAGCAGGGCGAAGCTGATCGCGTGGCTCTCGGCGAAGCCGAAGTTGGCGAAGGCCTGGATCCGGCGGTAGATGTCGTCGGCGACCTCGTCGGTGATCCCGTTGCGCGCCATGCCCGCGTAGAGCCGCTCGCGGAGCGACTCGATCTTCTCGGTGCCGCGCTTGGAGCCCATCGCGCGCCGCAGCAGATCGGCGTCCTCCGCGTTGCAGTCGCCGACCGCCACTGCGACCTGCATCAGCTGCTCCTGGAACAGGGGCACGCCGAGGGTGCGCTTGAGCGGTGTGACGAGGAGCGGGTGCTGATAGGTGACCGGCTCCTCGCCGAGCTTGCGCCGGATGTAGGGGTGCACCGCGCCGCCCTGGATCGGACCGGGGCGGATCAGGGCGACCTCGATCACGAGGTCGTAGAAGCGCCGCGGCTGGAGTCTCGGCAAGGTGCCCATCTGCGCGCGGCTCTCGACCTGGAACACTCCGATGGAGTCGGCCCGGCAGAGCTGGTCGTAGACGCCCTTCTCCTCGCGCGGGATCGTCGAGAGGTCCCACTTCTCGCCGACGTGCTCGGCCACGAGGTCGAAGGTGTACTGCAGGGCGGCGAGCATCCCCAGCCCGAGCAGGTCGAACTTGACCAGGCCCATCCAGGCGCAGTCGTCCTTGTCCCACTGCAGGACGGTGCGCTTCTCCATCCGGGCGGGCTCGATCGGGCAGACCTCGCCGACCGGGCGGTCGGTGAGCACCATGCCGCCGGAGTGGATGCCCAGGTGCCGGGGCGTGCCGAGCACCTTCTTGGTCAGCGCGACCACGTCGTCGGGGATGTCGTGCTCGGGGCTCTCGGTGATCGAGCCCCAGTGCTCGATCTGCTTCGACCAGCCGTCCTGCTGCCCGGCGCTGTAGCCCAGCGCCTTCGCCATGTCGCGGACGGCGAACTTCGGCCGGTAGGTGATGACGTTCGCGACCTGCGCCGCGTTCAGCCGGCCGTACTTCTCGTAGACGTGCTGGATGACCTCCTCGCGCCGCTCGGAGTCGAAGTCGACGTCGATGTCGGGCTCCTCGTCGCGGATGCTGGAGAGGAACCGCTCGAAGGGCAGTCCGTAGAAGATCGAGTCGACCGCGGTGATGCCGAGGACGTAGCAGACCGCCGAGTTGGCGGCCGAGCCCCGGCCCTGGCAGAGGATCCCGCGGCCCTTCGCGAAGTGCACGATGTCGTGGACGATGAGGAAGTAGCCGGGGAAGTCCTTGGCCTCGATCACCGCGAGCTCCTTCTCGAGGCGCTCGTGCACGTCGGAGTCGGCGCCCGGGTACTTCGTCGGCACCGCCAGCTGCACCAGGTGGCGCAGCCAGCTCATCGGGGTGTGCCCCTCGGGCACGTCCTGCCGGGGGAGCCGGGGGCGCACCCGGCCGAGCTCGAAGGCGATCTCGTCCGCGACCAGCACGGTGTTCTCGACCGAGCCGGGGTAGCGGGAGAAGCGCTCGGCCATCTCGGCGCCCGAGCGCAGGTGCGCGCCGCCGGCAGCGGGCAGCCAGCCGTCCATCTCGTCGAGGCTCCGCCGGGCGCGGACCGCGGCCAGCGCGGTCTGGAGCGGGCGGTCCTCGGGCCGGGCGTAGTGCACGTTGCCGGTGGCGACGAGGCGCAGCTGCAGTCGCTCGGCGATGCCGGCGAGCTGGTCGTTGTGCAGGGAGGCGAGCGGATCGCCGTGGTCGAAGAGCTCGACCAGGACGTTGCGGGCGCCGAACAGGGCGACGAGCTCGCGCACCTCCTCCTCGGCCGCCGCCTCGCCGCTCGCGACCAGGGCCTGGCGGACGGCTCCCTTGCGGCAGCCGGTCAGCACGATCCAGTGGCCCTCGGCGGCCCGGGCGAGCTCCTCGAGGTCGTAGCTCGGCTTGCCCTTCTCGGCCCCCGCCAGCTGGGCGGTGGTGATCGCGCGCGCGAGCCGGTGGTAGCCCTCCTCGCGGCGGGCGAGGACCAGCAGGTGCGTGCCCTCCGGGTCGGCGACGCCGTTCTGCGGGGCGCGGAGCCCGAGCGAGAGCTCGGCGCCGAAGGCGGTGCGGACGCCGTGGTCCTGGGCGGCCTCCGCCATGCGGACGATCCCGTAGAGCCCGTCGTGGTCGGTGAGGGCGAGGGTGTCGATGCCGAGGCGGACGGCCTCCTCGATCAGGTCCTCCGGCTTGCTGGCACCGTCGAGGAAGCTGAAGTGCGAGTGCGCGTGCAGCTCGGCGTAGGGCACCTTCTCGTCCGGCGGCCGGACGTCGGCGCCCGGGGTGTAGGCGGGGCGCTTGTGCGACCACGCCGGGCTGTCGCCGCCGTCGCCGCGGACGGTCGTGCCGTCGCTCCGCGTCGTGCTGGAGAGGCGGCGCTCGAACTCCGACCAGGGGATCGGGGGGTTGTTCCAGCCCATCGGAGGCTCCTTCGGTCGTCGTGCTCGGGAGGATCGGATCGCGGCCGTCGGCGGCCGGGGGAGTCAGTCGTAGCGGGCCTCGGCCGCCCACTCGCCGTCGAGGCAGAGCAGCAGCCAGGCGACGCCGTCGGAGTCGACGACCTGGAAGCGGTCGTAGCGGACGGCCGTGCGGGCGTCCCACCACCGCTCGTCGATCGGCCAGGGGCCGGCCCAGCCCGTCACCGGCTGCAGGCGGGCCTGCGAGGAGCCGGGCGCGAAGTAGGCGGGGACGGAGGTGAGGGAGCCGCGGTCGTCGACCGAGACCGTCTCGCCGCGGGGCCCGCGCACCAGGACGGCCGCCGGCTCGGCGAAGACCGTGGGCGGCAGGGGCGGCGGCAGCGCCCCGGGCCACGGCAGCCCGCGGGGCCGGGCGTCGCCCGGCTCCCTGTCCCCCCAGGGGATCAGGTGCTGGCGGTCGCGCAGCGACCGGCCCCCGCCCACCGACGCGGTCACGACGGCCTCGTGCCCGAGCATGCTCTGCACGCGGCTGAGGCCGTGGTGCACCCGCTCCTCCGGCGCCGTGCCCCAGAGGCCCTGCTCGTGATTGCCGATCGCGTCGACCGCCTCCGGCTCGACCGACAGCCGCGCGATCGGCGAGCCGAGCCCGGCGTCGATGGCACCGTTGCCCTGGAGCTGCCAGCGCACGCGGTCGACGACGTCGCCGGGGGTGAACCAGCGCGGGTGCAGCCAGCTGCGCGAGGACACCTCGCCCCGGTCGCTGACGACCTCGATCCTGATCGCGGTCGCCACCAGCTGAGCCCGGGTGAGCCCGGCGACGAACTCCTCCGCCGGGACGCGGAAGGCGAAGGCCGCCTGGTCGATCCGGTCCAGCGGCGGCTCGAACTCGAGAACGCGGTCGAGCCGCTCGGGAGGGAGCCGCGGGACGACCGTCTCGGTCTCGGCACCCGAGGCCAGCACGTGCGCCCGTGCGCCGTCGGGGCCGAAGCGCGCGGAGACGTCGTCGCGCGGCAGCTGCGCGAAGGCGCCGAGCGTCCGCACGCCCAGTCGGCGCAGCAGCGCGATGAGGTCCTCGCCCTTGCCTGTCGTGCGGGTGCGCGCCGCCCCGACCGCCTCGGTCTCGAGCGCGTCGAGCGGCAGGGGCGCCAGGAAGGCGGCGCTCTCGCCGGCCGGCACGATCGCCACCGCGGTACCGGAGTGCTTGGCCGCGAGCTCGGAGGCGAAGAGGCCGTCGGCGATCCCGGCGCGCGCCAGGGGCACGCCCAGCTCGGCGAGCCGGCTCAGCACCGCCTCGGCCGCCGACTGCTCGCTGCCGTAGTAGCGGCGCGGCCCTCGGGCGCGGATCGCGCAGAGCCCGGGCCGGATCAGCTGCACACCCGGCGTGATCTCCTCCAGCGCCTGGACGAGCGGCTCGAAGGCGCGGTGGTCGAGCACGGGGTCGTAGGGGAGGACGGCGAGACCGGTGCAGCGCGACTGCGCCTCCCGGATCCGCATCCCGCGCCGCACACCCTCGGCCCGCGCTCCGGGGGAGCAGGCGAACACCCGGCTCTTCTCGGTGAGCGCGAGCGGGGTCTCCGCGTCGAGACCCGCGTCCGCCGCGGCGGCCAGCAGGGGCCAGTCGGGGCACCAGACGAGGATCGTGCGGCGCAGCTCGAGAGCGCCTGCAGTACGGCTCATCTCACACCGCCCGCTCGTGCAGGGTGCGCTCCTGCAGGCGCGAGGGCCCGCCGAGCACGCCGAAGGGACGTCCGGTGCCGGGCATGCTCATCCGCACGGTGCGCACCCGCGTCCCGGCGCGGCCGACGACGTCGACGAGCGCCTCGCGGGTGCGCAGGTAGCCGTGCCCGGCACCGAGCCCCTCCCAGCGGCTGCTGCGGATGCTGAGCCGCGCCTCCGCCTGCGGCCACTCGCCGAGGACGACGAGCGCCGCCCCGCGCTGGCGCAGCCGCGCCCCCAGGCGGGAGACGTCGGCCGAGGAGACGGAGGCGGGCGGGCGGGTGAGCACGACGGTGAGGACGTCGACCAGGGCCGCGGTGACCGTCAGCCAGTGCTCGGCGGGGGAGGGCACGAGCACGAGCCGCTCGAGGTCGATCCCGAGGCCCGCCGCCGCCTCGGCACCGAACTCGGGGACGCCCACGACGCCGCACCAGGAGCCCTCGGACGACGGACCGGCCAGCAGCCCCATCGCCAGGCTCATCGAGCCCTCGACCGAGTAGGCGGCGCCCTGCTTGAGCGAGCCGCCGGGCAGCACGGAGGCGAACGCCGGCAGCGTCGCCAGGCTCTTCGACTCGAGCGTCGTCGCCTGCATGTCGCGGATCCGCGACTGCAGCTCCTTCACCGACGCGAGCTGCCGCAGCAGCGGTTCCGCGGTGTCGGCGACCCCCGGGGAGGGGTGCTGTGAAGGGGGGCTCATCAACCCATGTTCGAACATGTGTTCGAGTATGTCAATCGCCACCGACATCCGCCGCGCCGGGTGCCGGACCGGTGGAGAGGGCCCGGGAACTCCCCCTGTGGAGGAGCCCCGGGCCCGCCGTTCTACCCCGCCGCGGACCCTGTCACGCGCAGTCCGTGACCGAAGCGGAACAGCGGATCCACGGTGTCGAACGGCACGTCCGGCCGCCGGGCCGCCGCCGCGGCCATCGAGCGCGGAAGGTCCATCGGCAGTGTTCCACGGGCCTCCGACACTCCGAACACCACGTCGAGCACCGCCGCCCCCGACGCGCCGAAGTCGCCGAGCAGCGCCGCGGCGGAATCGACCAGCGGAGTGAGGATCGCCGGCCGGTCCAGGAAGACGTCGACGACCGTCGGCACCTGCGCCGCCACGGTCCGCACGTGCTCGAGGACCTCGTCGGGGAAGTCGAGCGAGCCCGCGTGGAAGACGTTCTCGAACGCCGTCGCACGCCGCTCGAAGGGCGCCTGCAGCCGGAGCACCGCGAGCTCCGCCTCGTCGGGCGTGTCGACGACGGCGCCGTACTCCCCGGCGACCGCCGGATCGATCCCCTCGACGTAGAGCCGGAGGCCCCGCCGCGCCGGCAGGACGCCGTCGTGCGCGAGCACCGTGATCGCCGCGCGCTGGGCCGCCTCGCCCGCCGACCGGAACTCCGCCGAGCCGACCACCGCCTCCGCCGCCGCCGCGTCGACCGAGCGCGAGTCGAACAGCCCGAGCACGAACTTCTCCCGCAGCAGCCGCCGCACGGACACGTCCAGCCGCTCCTCGGCGACCGTCCCGTCCTCCACCAGGGCGATCAGCGTCTCCGGGATCGACTCGCCGCCGAACTGGTCGACACCGGCCTCGAGGGCCTTCGCCATCCGCTCCGGCACCGACAGGTGCTCCACGCCCCAGGCGCGCGCGACGTGGTGGTCGCCCATGATGTCCGAGTCCGAGAGCAGCCCCCAGTCCGTGCAGACGATGCCGTCGAAGCCGAACCGCTCGCGCAGCAGCCCCGTGATCACCGAGCGGTTGAAGCCGAAGCCGACCTCCTCGTGCTCGGTCCCGACCGGCATGCCGTAGTAGGGCATGATCTGGCTCGTGCCCGCCTCGAAGGCCTTCACGAAGGGCTGCAGGTGGTACTCGGCGTTGCCGCCCGGGTAGACCTGCTCGCGGCCGTAGGGGAAGTGCGGGTCCTCCCCGTCCTTCTGCGGCCCGCCGCCGGGGAAGTGCTTGGTCATCGTCGCGACCGACTGCGCCCCGAGTGCCTCGCCCTGGAAGCCGCGGATGTAGGCGGCGCCGAGCCGCCCGGTGAGCTCGGCGTCCTCGCCGAAGGTGCCGACCTGCCGCGCCCAGCGCGACTCCGTCGCCAGGTCGATCTGCGGGTGCAGCGCCACGCGCAGGCCGACGGCGAGGTACTCCTGGCGCGCGATGTCGCCGAAGCGCTCGACGAGGTCCTCGTCGCCGATCGCGGCGAGACCGAGCGGCTCCGGCCACTGCGAGAACGCCTCGGCCTGCGCCCCGGTGCCGGGGTTGTCGGTGAAGGAGTGGCGCGGATCGGTGGAGAGCGTCACGGGGATCCCGAGCCGGCTCGAGGAGGCCATCTCCTGGACGCGGTTGTGCCACTCGGCGAGCTCGCGCGCCGTGGCGGTCCCGCCGCCGAGAAGATTGAAGTGCGACATCCGCTTCTCGAGGACCATCGTCGCGGTCGAGGGCAGCCCGAACGCGCCGTCCTCGGCGAGCGCTCCGCCCTCGCCCATCACGACCATGGTCTGGAAGAACAGCCCGGCCTTCTCCTCGAGCGTCATCTGGCCGAGGAGGATCTCGACCCGCTCGGCGACAGGGCGCAGGGGATCGAGATAGCGGCGGTCGACCTGCTGGTCGAGCGGTGCGCCGGCGGGGGATGACGTCGATGTCATGGGGGCGTCCTTCCGAAGGGGAGCCCTCGTCGGCTCCGCGAGAAGGATACGCCGAAAACCGACCAGTACTAGGGAAATCGGGCGGGTCCGTCGCGAGCGCGCCCCTACCATGGGAGCCATGTCCGACGCCCTGCCCGACGCCGCCGCCGAGAACCCCGCCTCCCTCCCGGCGCCGCGGCGGACCCTCGTGGTCAAGATGGGCTCGAGCTCGGTCACCAAGCAGTCCGGGCCGGACCCGGTGCTCCTCGCCAGCGCCCTGGAGAGCGCGTTCAGCGCCCGCGCCCTCGGCTGGGACGTCGTCCTGGTCTCCTCCGGCGCCGTCTCCTCCGGTCGCGCGCTCTTCGCCCGCTCGCAGGACGCCCCGATCAGCCCGCGCCTCGCCGCCGCCGTCGGCCAGACCGTGCTGATGGGCTTCTACCGCTCGGTGGCCGAGCTCTCCGGCTCGCTCGTCGCGCAGATCCTGATCGGCGAGTCCGATCTCGCCTCACCCCGGCAGATGGCGCACGTCGCGGAGGCGATCCGTCACGCCCTGGACGCGGGGGTCGTGCCGATCGTCAACGGCAACGACACCATCGACTCCGCCGGCTCCGACAACGACGGCGTCGCCGGCGGCCTCGCGATGCTCCTCGGCGCGGATCTGCTGCTGCTGCTCACCGACGTCCCCGGCGTCTTCGCCGGCAGCATCGCGGAGGGCGTGCACCTCGACGAGCTCGGGATCACGGAGCTGCGCGGCATCGGCGTGCAGAAGGGCGGGACGGGCCGCGGCGGCATCCGCTCCAAGCTCAAGGCCGCCGAGCTCGCCGCGCACAACGGCGTCTCGACCCGCATCGCCGGTGCCCGCACGACCGAGGTCATCCTCGGCGCCATCGACGGTCCCGGCCCGGGCACCCTCGTCCGCGCCGTGCACGCCCACCCCGCGGTCGAGCAGCGCTGGATCTCCGGCGTCGCGACCTCGCGCGGCCGGGTCGAGATCAACCTCGAGGCCGAGCGCAGCATCGCGTCCGGCTCGAGCCTGTTCGCGTCCGGCATCAAGCGCGTCTCCGGCGACTTCGTCGGCGGCGACGTGATCGAGGTGCGCGCCCTCAGCGGCGAGCTTCTGGCACGCGGGGTGTCGCGGGTGTCCTCGCGCCTCCTCACGCTGGTCAGGGCCCTGCGGGTCGACGAGATCGCGCGGGTGTTCGTCGCCGTCCTCGCGCACGCCGCCGACGCCGATCCCGCGGCGATCACCTCCGAGGGAGACCGCCCGCAGCTGACCCGTGCCCTGGAGTACGCCCGTGCCCTCTCCTTCGAGCACGGCCGGGCGGTCGCGATGGAGATCGTCTCGCTCTTCCCCGCCGAGAGCATCGCCGCGCTGGTCGGCCAGGGCGCCGCCGTCGAGGAGCTCGTCGAGCGCTACACCCGCCTCGTCCGGACCCTCGCGATCGTCGGCAACGAGCAGCTGGTCGTCTTCCGCGACTGAGAGCTCGACGAGCGGCGGCCGCTCGCTAGGACGATTCGCGCCATGGAAAACGAATCGCGCCAGGTATCTGCACGATTCGTGCCAGCACTGCGCGCATCGTGTCACCGATCTCGCCGGTGGCGGACGCCCGTGCTGTCCTGTGTCCCACACGAACGGCGCCCACCACGCGCCCCGACGGATCGGATCAGCATGAGTGCAGCAGCAATCGCCACCGCGACCCTCACGACCCCCACCACCCGCCACCCCTTCGACGGACCCATCTCGAGCGAGCACTACCAGTCGGACCGGCTGGCCCGCCGCCTCGAGCTGATCGAGAAGACGATCGCCGACTGCGAGCGCGCCCTGCGCGGCACCACCGACCCGCGCACCGGCGCCGTCGTCCCGCCCGCGCGCGGCGCCCACCGCGACCAGCTCCTCAGCAACCTCGCGATCGAGCTCTCGCTCGCCGACCGCCTCCGCGGCGCCCTCGGCCTGCACCGCTGACCCCGGGCTCCGGTCCGCACCTCCGACGCAGCCCGATGGGGCACCATGAGGCCATGGTCACCATCACCGTCGCCGGGATCGCCCAGCACTTCCACCCCGCCGAACGCGGCACCGTCCGCCTCGAGATCCGCCGCGAGTCGCGCTCGCGCTCCCAGGCGCTCGCCGAAGTGACGGCTCTGCACGCGCGAGTGCGCGAGGAGGCCCGCGCCGAGCAGGCGTCCGGCGCGGCGACCTGGTGGTCGGCCGATCAGGTCTCGGTCTCGACGATCCAGCGGTACCTCAAGGACTCCGACGTCACCGAGCCGTTCCACGTCGCCGCCGCGAGCGTCCGGGTCAAGTACCGGGACTTCGACGCCCTCGGGCGCTGGGTCTCCTCCGTCTCGGAGGCCCCCGGCATCACCGTCGCCGGGGTCGACTGGGACGTCACCGCCGCCCGGCGCGCGAGCGCCGAGCGCGAGGTGCGGGTGGCCGCGGTGCGCGACGCCCGCGAGCGCGCCGCCGCCTACGCCTCCGCCCTCGGCCTCGGTGAGCCCCGCGTGCTCACGCTCTTCGAGCCGGGGCTGCGCCCGCACACCCGGATCGAGGGCGGCTCGGCCGTGATGAGCCGCGCCATGGCCTTCAAGGGGCAGGAGGAGCTGACGCTGAAGCCGGAGGACATCGAGGTCTCGGCCTCCGTCTCCGCCGACTTCGAGGCGAGCTGAGCCGGACGGACGCGCCCCGCGTCCTCCGACGCCGGGAATAGCCGGAGCGCCTCCGACGCTGGAGCAGGCATGGTCTCCCGCATCGGCTTCCTCTCCTTCGGCCACTACCAGTCCGTCGAGGGGTCGCTGACGCACACTGCGCGCGACGTCCTCCTGCAGACCATCGAGCTCGCGGAGGCGGCCGAGGAGATCGGCATCGACGGCGCCTACGTCCGCGTCCACCACTTCGCTCCGCAGCTGGCCTCGCCGTTCCCGCTCCTGGCCGCGATCGCCGCACGCACCCGCCGGATCGAGATCGGCACCGGCGTCATCGACATGCGCTACGAGAACCCGCTCTACATGGCGGAGGAGGCGGCCGCGACCGACCTCATCTCCGGCGGCCGGCTCGAGCTCGGCGTGAGCCGGGGATCGCCCGAGACCGCGCTGCGCGGCTCCGAGGCGTTCGGCTACGTCCCCTCGGAGGGCACGACCGACGCGGACCTCGCGCGCCGCAAGGTCCAGCTCTTCCGCGAGGCGCTGTCCGGCGCCGCCGTCGCCGAGACCGATCCCGCGCGCACCGGGATGTCGAGCCCGCTCGCGATCGAGCCCCGCTCCCCGGGCCTCGAGGACCGCATCTGGTGGGGCGCCGGCAGCTTCGCCACGGCGCGCTGGGCGGCCGAGCAGGGCATGAACCTGCAGTCCTCCACGCTCCTGCTCGAGGAGGAGGGCATCCCCTTCGACGAGCTCCAGGCGCGGCAGATCCGCGAGTACCGCTCGGCCTGGGCGGAGGCCGGCTGGGAGCGGTCGCCGCGCGTCTCGGTGTCGCGCAGCGTCCTCCCGATCACGACCGACCTCGACCGCCTCTACTTCGGCGGCCGCGGCGAGCGCGACCAGGTCGCCTCCCTCGAGGGAGTCCGCGCCCGCTTCGGCCGCAGCTACACCGGCGAGCCCGACCGCCTCGCCGAGGAGCTCGCCGCCGACGTCGCCGTCCAGGAGGCCGACACCCTCCTGCTCACGGTCCCCAACCAGCTCGGCGTCGAGTACAACGCGCGCCTGCTGCGGACCGTCGCCGAGTCGATCGCCCCGGCCCTCGGCTGGTCGCCCGCCGGAGTCGTCGCCGCCTGACGCGCCCCTGCTGGTCGAGGAGCCCCGCAGAGGCGTATCGAGACCCACCGTCCTCAGCACGGCGGGTCTGCAGACTCCGCTTCTGGTGAGGGTGGATCTCGATACGCCCGCTCTGCGGGCTACTCGATCAGCACGGGACGCGCCGCCCGCGCAAGGGGAGAGCCTGCGCTGGCGATCTTCAGCTCGCGGAGAGCTCGATCCGGACGTCGTCGAGTCCGTCGGAGGAGACGAGCACCGTGATCGGCCCCGAGCCGGTCGGACGGACCACGGCGAGTGCGCGGCCGTCGAACGTCGTCCGCGATGCGGCGTCGAAGCGCTCGGTGGTGGCGGGTGCCCCGCTCCCGAAGCCCGCGAGCACGCCCGCGCCCTCGACGGTGACCGAGACGACGCGGTCAGCGCCGGTGACCAGCACGCCGCCCGCATCGCGCAGCTCGATTGCGATGTACGCGAGGTCGGTGTCGTCCGCCCGCAGCTGCGTCCGGTCCGCCGTCGCGGTCAGCACCGCAGACCCGGACGCCGAGACGAGCGAGCTGCGCCCCGTCTCGCTCCCGGACCGGTACGCGATCGCGGTCAGCGTGCCCGGCCGGTAGACCGTCTCGATCGACGCCAGCATCGGCCGCACCGCCCCGGCGGCCGAGCGCCCCACCTCGATGCCGTCGAGCAGCAGCGCCACCTCGTCCGCGTCCGCCGCCACCTCGACGGTCACGGGGGAGCCCTCGAAGCCGGGCCATGTCCAGGAGTCGACCGAGTCGCTCCACGCCCAGGGCGACTGCATCGTCACCGTCTGCCCGTGCCGCTCCGGCCGGACGACCGCGATCGCCGGCTCCGAGCGCAGCCCGAAGACGATCTCGCGGTAGTAGGAGGCGGGTCGCCGCCACCCGGTGATGTCGAGATCGCCGCACCACGCCGTCAGGTACGGGTACTCGCGCTCCAGCGCGCCGTTCGCCGTCGGGTCCTCCGCGTAGGAGGTGGCGCCGATGCCGACCTCGCCGAGGTAGTCCCAGCCGGTCCAGGTGAAGTCGCCGATCACGTTCGGGTTCGCCAGCACCTTCGGCCACAGCTCGCCGATCTGCGAGGGGAACGTCTCGGACCCGACGATCACACGCTGCGGGAACAGCTCCGCGTCGCTCGCATAGCGGCCGTCGGCGTAGTTCAGTCCGAGCACGTCGACCGCCGCGCTCGACTCCGCGGTGCGGCGGGTGACGGCGTCGGAGGAGCCGATCGCCGCCATCATCCCGGCACCGGCCTCGCCCATCAGCTCGTTCAGCCCCTGCTCCGAGGCGAGGATGCTGTCCAGCTCGTCGAGCACCGCCAGCGTCGGGTTCACGCCGTTGGTGACGGGGCGGGTCGGGTCGAGCGCGCGCACGTGCTCGGCGAGATCGCGGGCCAGCACTGCGCCGTGCGGGGTGCCGACCTCGACGATCTCGTTGCCGATCGAGTAGAGGATCACGCTGGGGTGGTTGTAGTCCTTCGCGACCAGCGACTCCAGATCGGCCCGCCACCACTGCGCGAAGTCGAGCGAGTGGTCGTGGTGCGTCTTGCCGCGGACCCACATGTCGAAGGCCTCGTCCATCACGAGCATGCCGAGGCGGTCGCAGGCGTCGAGCATCGACGGCGAGGCGGGGTTGTGCGCCATGCGGATCGCGTTGAAGCCGGCCTCGTTGAGCAGCTGGATCCGGCGCTCCTCCGCACGGGCGATCGAGGCGGCGCCGAGGACGCCGTTGTCGCTGTGGATGCAGGCGCCACGCAGCAGCACGGTCTCGCCGTTGATCCGCAGTCCCTTGCGCGGGTCGACGGTGACGGTGCGGATGCCGTGCACGGTGACGACGTCGTCGCCGACGCCGATGCTCGTGCGGGCGCTGTGCAGGGCGGGGGAGTCGACGCTCCAGAGGGCGGGCTCCTGCACGTAGAGGCGCTGGCGCACGAGGGCGGTGCGGCCGGGGGCGACGGTGACCGGTGTCGTCGCGCTCTCCACGACGTCGCCGGCCGGCCCGGTGAGCTCGGTCGACACTGTGAGCGACGACGTCGTGAGCCCGCGGTTGACGATGCTCGTCGCGACCTCGACGACGGCCTGGTCGTCCTCGACGCGCACGGTCGTGATCCGCACGCCGTCCGGCTCGATGTGCACGGGCTCGTCGACGTGCAGCAGCACCGGCCGGTGCAGACCGGCGCCGGCGTACCAGCGAGAGTCCTGGCCCGAGCGGACCTCGATCCGCAGCGTGTTCGTCTCGCCGAAGCGGAGGAACGGCGTCAGCTCCACGAAGAAGCGCGCGAAGCCGTCGGCGCGGTTCCCGGCGAACTCGTCGTTGAGGAACACCATCGCGTGCCGGTACGCGCCCTGCACCTCGAGCCGTACGACCTTGCCCGCCCACTCCGCCGGCACCTCGAACGTCGTGACGTAGCTGTAGGCACCGCCCGGGTAGTAGGCGGTCCCGCCCTGGGAGACCGCACCCGGCGAGCGCTCGGCATCGCGGAGCGCGTCGTGCGGCAGCGTCACCGCGACGGAGTCGTCGACCCCGCCCTGCACGGCGGCGAACGGCCCGCGCGGCGCCCGGACCGTCCAGCCGGAGGTGAAGGAGGTGGTCGTCATGGTGCGTCCGTTCGTTCGAGGCATCCGGCACGACGCCGGGCGAGAGGTGAGACCCGCACAAAAGAAATAGAAACTGTTTCATTCGGTTTCTCACCCGGCGAGAGCCTAGGAGCGACGCTGTCGAAGGTCAAGGGAGCGGACCCTCGGTGCTCGACTCCGCACTGGTGTGTTCGCGTTCGCCGAGAACGAGCGGTGCACTTCCCTTGCGGTATCGGTAGACTTTGTTCCATGACCGAGCAAGAGTTAAAGTCCGTCGCCGATGTCGCGCGAGAGCGCGGCGTCAGTGCGGCGCGCATCCGTCAGCTCATCGCTGAGGGGCGCATCCGGGCCGAGAAGGTCGGAGGCGTGCATGTCATCAGGGGTAATCAGGACGTCCCATCGCCGCGCGTGTCTCGCCCGCTCGGCGACCGGATGGCGTGGGGACTCGTCGCCGCGCTCTCGGGCGCTGTGGACCCGGCCCTGACGAGGTCCGAGCGGAGTCGCATCACCCGGATGATTCAGCGGCTCGAGAGCGCGGAGGATCCTGTGGCGGTGACGCGCTCGTGGACCGCCGAGCTTCTGCCGCCGGAGTCCCTGGAGCTTCCCACGGAACTCGTCGACCAGCTGCGGGGGGAGCGGGAGCTGCTCCCCGTCGGAGCATCGGACCCCCGAGCGGGCCCGCGCGACGTCAGCCGCCTCGAGCTGCTCGTCTCCATCCGGCTGAAGGCTCAGCTGCGAGAAGAGGTCGCCGCAGCGGGCCCGTCATCGACTTCCGTGATCCTTCATCACGTCCCCGATGAGCGGTGGCCGTTCGTCAGCGAGGGACCGGTGCCGATCGGTCTGAGCATCGCCGCGCTCGCGCGACGGACCGACCGGACGACGGCGCTCGCCGCGCGTCGTCTCCTGAGGCGCGCCCTCCCCTCCCATGCGGCTGTCTTGGCCGAGGTCGAGGCGGATCGTCGCGACCGTGATCGGTCACTGCGTCGCGAGACCACTCGCTCCGTCCAGCTCCACCGCGCCGCGCTGGAACTCCTCGACCGCTCTCCGGACTTCCGTCCTCGGGCGGAAGCACGGCTCGAGCAACTGCGAGGCAAGGTCCGCGGGGATGCGCACGAGTGGCTGGACGAGTGGGCAGAGCTGCTCCGCAGTCCTCTCTCCACGCAGATCGAGGCCCTGCTCGTGGAGACGGAGCACGCTCACGACCTGCGCTCCGTGTCACCGCTCGCCGGGCTGATCCCCGACGAGGAGCGATCGGCGCTGCTCGAGGCGAGCGCGTGAACCGGGCCGAGCTGGAGCACGGGATCCGCGCAGCGACGGAGATCATCCAGGCCGACGAGGTGATCGTCATCGGCTCCCAGTCGGTGCTGGGCACCTGGAGCGAGTCGGAGCTGCCCGTCGAGGCGACGGCATCGAACGAGCTCGACGTCCTCCCGCTGAACGACACCGACAGTGAAACGCTGGCGACGAGACTCAGCGGAGTCGCCGGCGAGCTGTCCTCGTTCGACGCCACGCACGGGTTCCACTTGGACGGCGTCGGCCGGAGGACGGCGGTCCTGCCTCGCGGCTGGGAGGGCCGACTCCTTCGAGTGCAGAACGACAACACCCGCGGGCGGATCGGCTGGTGCCTCGACCCGCACGACCTGTGCGTGGCGAAGCTTGTCGCGAACCGGGACAAGGACCGGTCCTTCGTCTCCGCCCTGGTCCGGCACGGTCTCATCGACCCGGAACTCCTGCTGGAGAGGCTCGTCGACACCGACCTGGACGATGCGACGAGCGACACCGTCTGGAGCACGGCTCAAGGTCTTCTCGACCTCTGACCGCATCGCTCGCGGTCACGGATGCACGAACCGCCGCCACCAACGAGAAGAACCCCCCGATCTTCATGAGATCGAGGGGTTCTGCGTGTGTCCGAGGGGGGACTTGAACCCCCACGCCCTATACGGGCACTAGCACCTCAAGCTAGCGCGTCTGCCATTTCCGCCACCCGGACGAGTGTTGTTTCCGGCCTGCGTTTCCGCGGCCGAAGAAGACATTAGCACGGTTCGAGCGCCTCGGATGACACCGGCGGAGGGGGGTGCCGTGGGCCCGCCCGCTAGCGTGGGGGCATGACGTCCTCCGACAGCGCCGCCGCCCCCTCCGAGTCGGATCTCGACGAGACCGCGATCATCGCGCGGGACCTCATCCGCTTCGACACCAGCAACTACGGCGACGGCAAGGCCGAGCCCGAGCGCGAGGCGGCCGAGTACGTGGCCGCCCGCCTGCGCGACCTCGGCCTCGAGCCCGAGCTGATCGACTCCGATCCCGGCCGCACCAGCGTCGTCGCCCGGGTGGCGGGGGAGGACCGCGAGCGCGGCGCCCTCGTCGTGCACGGGCACCTCGACGTCGTCCCTGCGATCGCGGACAACTGGAGCGTCGATCCGTTCGGCGGCGTCATCAAGGACGGCATACTCTGGGGCCGCGGCGCGGTCGACATGAAGAACATGGACGCGATGATCCTCGCGTCCCTCGGCGACATCCTCGGCGGTGGCCGGAAGCCCTCGCGCGACCTCGTCATCGCCTTCTTCGCCGACGAGGAGGCGGGCGGCGTCCGCGGCTCCGGCCACCTCGTCAAGACCCGTCCCGAGCTCTTCGCCGGCGCGACCGAGGCGATCAGCGAGGTCGGCGGCTACTCGATCGAGCTCGGCGGCAAGCGCGCCTACCTCGTGCAGACCGGCGAGAAGGCGCTGCTCTGGCTCACCCTGCGCGCCCGCGGCACGGCCGGGCACGGCTCGCAGATCAACGGCGAGAACGCCGTCACCCGCCTCGCCCAGGCGATCGCCCGCATCGGCAGCGAGGAGTGGCCCACCCGCCTCACCGACACCACCCGCGAGCTGCTCGGCGAGGTCGCCCGCATCCTCGGCCACGACCCGCAGCGCAGCACTCCGGAGGAGCTGGCGCTCGCGACCGGCACCGCCTCGCGCTTCATCGCGGCGACGCTGCGCACCACCGCGAACCCGTCGATGCTCTCCGCCGGCTACAAGGCCAACGTCATTCCGGACACCGCGGAGGCGACCATCGACGTCCGCGTGCTCCCCGGCGAGGAGGACGCGGTGCTCGAGCGTCTGAAGGTCCTCGCGGGCGAGCACGTCGAGATCCTGGTGCAGCACCGCGACATCGGGCTCGAGGTCCCCTTCGCCGGACCGCTCGTGGAGAGCATGGCGGCCTCGCTCCGCCGCTTCGACCCCGAGGCCGAGGTGCTGCCGTACCTCCTGTCCGGGGGCACCGACAACAAGGCTCTCTCGACGATCGGCATCACCGGCTACGGCTTCGCGCCGCTCCAGCTGCCGGGCTCGCTCGACTTCCCGGCGCTGTTCCACGGGGTCGATGAGCGGGTTCCACTCGACGCACTAGTGTTTGGCAGGAAGGTCCTGACCGATCTCCTCCTGCGATCCTGATGGTCAGATCGACGACCACCACCGACCGCCTGCTGGCCGACGACGCCCCAGCCCTCCTCGAAAGTGACGCATGGGCCTGCTCGAAGCGCTGATCCTGGGACTCGTCCAGGGTCTGACGGAATTCCTCCCCATCTCCTCCAGCGCCCACCTCCGGATCGTGAGCGAGCTGCTCCCCGGACTGGACGGCAAGGACACCGGCGCGGCGTTCACCGCCATCACGCAGCTGGGCACCGAGACCGCGGTCATCATCTACTTCTGGCGCGACATCGTGAAGATCGTGTCGAACTGGTGCCGGTCGCTGGTCGGCAAGGTCCCGCGCACCGACGCGAACGCCCGGATGGGCTGGCTGATCATCGTCGGCAGCCTCCCGATCATCGTGCTCGGCCTGCTCTTCCAGGACCAGATCGAGACCACTCTCCGCTCGCTCTGGGTCGTCGCCACCACGCTGATCGTCTTCGGCATCCTGCTCGGCATCGCCGACGCGGTGGGCGCGAAGAAGCGCCGCCTGCGCGACCTGAACGTCCGCGACGGCCTCATCTTCGGTGGCGCGCAGGCGCTCGCCCTCGTCCCCGGCGTCTCGCGCTCCGGCGGCACCATCACGGCCGGCCTCTTCATGGGCTACGAGCGGAAGGCCGCGGCCCGCTACTCCTTCCTCCTCGCGATCCCCGCCGTCTTCGGCAGCGGTCTGTACCAGCTGTACAAGAGCATCAGCGACCCGGAGATCCTGCCCAACCAGATCCAGGTCGGCGGTCTCGAGACGCTCGTCGCGACGATCGTGGCCTTCGTGGTCGGCTTCGTCGTGATCGCCTTCTTCATGAGCTACATCTCGCGCCGCAGCTTCCTGCCGTTCGTGATCTACCGCATCGTCCTCGGCGTCGTCCTCATGGTCGCGCTGAGCACGGGCCTCCTCGCCGCCTAGATGCGCACCTGGAACGCTCCGGCCGTGCCGGCCCTGCCCGGCCGCGGACCCGTGCCCGCCGTGCACGACACCGCGACGGGCGCGCCCGTCGAGCTCGTCGCGGACGACGGCACCGCACGCCTCTACGTCTGCGGCATCACGCCGTACGACGCGACGCACCTCGGCCATGCCTCGACCTACCTCGCCTTCGACACGGTGCAGCGGCTCTGGCGCGACGCGGGGTACTCGGTGCTCTACGCGCAGAACGTGACCGACGTCGACGACCCGCTGCTGGAGCGGGCCACTCGCGACGGAGTCGACTGGCGCGACCTCGCCGAGGAGCAGGTCGAGCTGTTCCGCGGCGACATGACCGCGCTGCGGATCCTGCCGCCCGACCACTACGACGGTGTCACCGAGACGATCGCGCCCATCGCGGAGGCGGTCGCCCGCCTCGAGCGCACCGGGGTCGCGTACCGCGTCGCCACCCCCGAGGCCGCCGTCGACGGCGGCGAGGACCTCTACTACGACATCGCCGCCGGCGAGAGCGACGTCTGGCGCCTCGGGAGCGAGAGCGACCTCGACGCCGCGACCATGGCCGAGCTCTTCGCGCAGCGCGGGGGAGACCCCGACCGCGCAGGCAAGCGCGACCCGCTCGATCCGCTGCTGTGGCGCGCCGAGCGCGCGGGCGAGCCCGCGTGGGACGCCGCCGTCGGCCGGGGCCGCCCGGGCTGGCACATCGAGTGCTCGGTGATCGCGCTCGACCGCCTCGGACCGGAGTTCACGCTGCAGGGCGGCGGGAGCGATCTGATCTTCCCGCACCACGAGTTCTCCGCCGCGCACGCCGCCTCGCTGTCCGGTCGTCCGCTCGCCCGCGCCTACGCGCACGCCGGCATGGTCGCGTACCAGGGCGAGAAGATGAGCAAGTCGCTCGGCAACCTCGTCCTCGTGTCGCGGCTGCGCGCGCAGGGGACGGACCCGCGCGCGATCCGCCTGGCGCTGCTGGCGCACCACTACCGCTCCGACTGGGAGTGGCTGCCCGAGGACCTGCCCGCCGCCGAGGCCCGCCTCGCACGGTGGGAGTCGTCGCTCGCCTCGATCGGAGCGGCGTCGGCCGCGGACGTGCTCGAGCGCCTGCGCGCCGTGCTCGCGGTGGACCTGGACACCCCGGGTGCGCTCGCGGTGCTCGACGATGCGATCGCCGGCGGCGTCGACGATCCCGCCCTCCTCCGCGACGCGATCGACGCGCTGCTCGGCGTCCGCCTGGGCTGAGCCTGCGCTCGGCCCGCGGGCGGGGTGGATCTCGATACGCCCGCTCCGCGGGCTGCTCGATCAGCATGAAGGCGGCTGCCTGCAGCCGGGCGGACTGGCTTCGCGGGATGTACCGCCACCCATGCTGGTCGAGTGCCGCCGCAGGCGGTGTATCGAGACCCGGCGCGCTGCCTACGGGCGCCAGGGCTCCTCGCCCGAGCGGCCGTCGCCGCGGCGGCGGAGGTAGCGCTCGAACTCCTGGGCGATGGCCTCGCCGCTCGCCTCGGGCGAGTCGACGGTGTCGCGCGCCTGCTCGAGCTGGGCGATGTACGCCGCCATCTCCTCGTCGTCGAGCGCGAGGGCGTCGATGCCGCGCTCCCACTCGCCGGCCTCCTCGACGAGGTCGCCGCGGGGGATCGCCAGCCCGACGACCTCCTCGAGCTTCTCGAGAAGCGCGAGCATGGCCTTGGGCGACGGCGCGTTGTGCACGTAGTGCGGCACGGACGCCCACAGCGAGACGGCGGGGATGCCGACCTTCTGCGCCGCCTCGCCGATGACGCTGAGGATGCCGACCGGCCCCTCGTAGGTGGAGCGCTCGAGCTCGAACTGCGCGCGCATCTCCGCATTCTCGCTCGAGGCGAAGAGCGAGATCGGCCGGGTGTGCGGCACATCGGCGAGCATGGCGCCGAGGAAGACCACGGCGGAGATGTCGATCGCGAGCATCGCGTCGACGACCTCCGCGGCGAAGCTCTTCCAGCTGCGCGAGGGCTCCGTGCCGATCATCACGTAGAGGGCGCTCTCCGCGTCGACGGAGGTGTCGGCCGGGCCGAAGATCTGCGTGCCGGGCCAGGAGAGGCTGCGGCGCCCGTCCTCGCCGATCGAGAGCATCGGGCGGGTGTACTGGAAGTCGTAGTACTGCTCGGCGTCGACCGAGAAGAGGGGCACGAACTCGCCGGCGTCCTTCACCAGGCGGACCGCGCCGCTGGCCGCGTCACCCGCGTCGTTCCAGCCCTCGAAGGCCACGACCAGGACGTTCCCCTTGATCACGTTCATAGGCGAGGTCTCCGTGTTCGGCTCGATGTCCGGGGAGCGCTGCGTGCGCTGGACCCGTTCGTCAAGGATAGGACCCGGCCCCGGACCCCTCCGTCCGGCCCGCGTCTTTCCGCTGTCCGCGTACGGTCGGCCCGGTCGGGGCTGCCGGTACGATGGTCGCTCGTGACTTCCGACACCTCCCTCCCCGTGTCCCGGCCGCAGCCCCCGCTCCCGGAGGGCGCTCCCGCGGCGGTCCTCTGGGACATGGACGGCACGCTCGTCGACACGGAGCCCTACTGGATGGCGTCGGAGCACGCGCTGGTCGCCTCCTTCGGCGGCGTCTGGACCCACGAGGACGCGATGAGCCTGGTCGGCTCCGGCCTCCCCGCCTCCGCCCGCATCCTCCAGGGCAAGGGCGTCGACCTGCCCGTCGAGGCGATCATCGACCGGATGACCGACGAGGTCGTCGCGCAGCTCGCCGAGAGCATCCCGTGGCGTCCCGGTGCGCTCGAGCTGCTCTCCGCCGTCCGCGACGCGGGTGTGCCGCAGGCCCTCGTCACCATGTCGATCGGCCGGATGGCGCACGCCGTCGTCGACCGCCTCCCGTTCCCCGCCTTCGAGACCGTCGTCAGCGGCGACATGGTCGAGCAGAGCAAGCCGCATCCGGAGGCCTACCTCCTCGCCGCGCGCACCCTCGGCGTCGAGGTGCTCGCCTGCGTCGCCATCGAGGACTCGCACGCCGGCCTCGCCTCCGCGGTCGCCTCGGGCGCCGCCGCGATCGGCGTGCCGCACCAGCTCGAGCTCGACCCCGACGCCCCCTACTCCCTCTGGCCCACCCTCGCGGGCCGAACCGTCGCGGACCTCGCGCTGGTGTCCTCCGAGCACCGCAGTCGCGCGCTCACGACCGAGACGGAGGCCCGCCGATGACCGGTGAGGCACTGCAGCATTCCGGACCCTTCCGCGCGGGCGACCGCGTGCAGCTGACCGGGCCGAAGGGGCGGATGAACACCATCACGCTGATCCCGGGCAAGGTCTTCCACACCCATCGCGGCGGGATCGAGCACGACACGGTCATCGGCCTGCCCGACGGCTCCGTCGTCGTCAACACCGTCGGCGTCGAGCACCTCGCCCTCCGCCCGCTGCTCGCCGACTTCGTGATGTCGATGCCGCGCGGAGCGGCGATCGTCTACCCGAAGGACGCCGCGCAGATCCTCGCCCTCGCCGACGTCTTCCCCGGCGCACGCGTCGTCGAGGCCGGTGTCGGCTCCGGAGCGCTCTCGCTCTGGCTGCTGCGCGCGATCGGCCCGGGCGGCCGGCTCTCCTCCTTCGAGCGCCGCGAGGAGTTCGCGGACGTCGCCCGCGCCAACATCGAGACGTTCCTCGGCTACACCCCGGACAACTGGAGCGTGACCGTCGGCGACCTCGTCGAGGAGCTGCCCGGCGCCATCGCCCCCGGCGAGGCCGACCGCGTCGTGCTCGACATGCTCGCGCCCTGGGAGTGCCTCGACGTCGCCGCCGACGCGCTCACCCCCGGTGGCGTCCTGCTCTGCTACGTCGCCACCGTGACCCAGCTCTCGCGGGTCGCGGAGGCGATCCGCGCCTCGGGCCTGTTCACCAATCCGGCGTCGAACGAGACGATGGTCCGCGGCTGGCACGTCGAGGGCCTCGCCGTCCGCCCGGATCACCGGATGATCGGCCACACCGGCTTCCTCATCACCGCGCGCCGGCTCGCTCCGGGTGCCGTCCTGCCCGAGCTCAAGCGCAGGCCGTCCAAGACCGACTTCAGCGACGAGGACGTGGAGGCCTGGACCCCGGGCGCTCTGGGGGAGCGGGCGGTCAGCCCGAAGAGCCTGCGCAAGCGCGTGCGCGAGTCGGCCACCAGCGCCGAGCTCTCGCGGGCGCGGGGCTTCGGCGAGGCCGACGGCGACGGCGACGGCGGTGCTGCGCCGGGCCCGGGCGACGACGAGGGCATCGTCTAAGCTGATCCCGGCTTTCCGGTCCCCGGGCCGAGCCGCCGTCCCGATGGTCTCGCACTCGGGCCCCACCACTCCCACTTCGTGAAACGAGGACCCGTGCGCAGGACCACCGCGCTCATCGCCGGCATCGGCATCGTCGCCGCCCTGACCGGATGCTCCGCATCCTCGTCGACGGCCGACTGCGACGCCCCCTACTCGTCCGGCGCCTCGTCGTCGGCCGTCGAGGCGACCGGGGACTTCGGCGAGCAGCCCGACGTGACGGTGCCCTCGCCGTTGAACGCGGACGGCACCCAGGTCAGCACGCTGATCGAGGGCTCGGGCGACCCGCTCGAGAAGGGCCAGCTCGTCACGATCGACTACACGCTCCTCAACGGCGCCGACGGCTCGGTCCTCGAGGCCTCGCCCTACGACGGAGCGAGCACCGCCACCTTCACGGTCGGCGGCGCCGGACTCGTCGGGCTCAACCAGGGCCTGCTCTGCAGCCAGGTCGGCTCGCGCGTCGCGATCGCGATCGCCCCGGAGGACGGCTTCGGCGACTCCTCCGCCCAGCTCGGCATCTCGCCCGACGACACCCTGGTGCTCGTCGCGGACATCGAGAAGGCCTCCCTCGCCCGCGCGAACGGCGACGCCCAGCCCGTCCCGAACGGCTTCCCCGCCGTGACGCTGGACCCCGACGGCGTCCCCGGTCTGGCCAAGCCGTCGGGCGACGCGCCGACGACGCTCGAGATCGCGCAGCTCAAGAAGGGCGACGGCGCGGTCGTGGAGGACGGCGACACGGTCGTCGTCCAGTACACCGGCTGGCTCTGGGCCGACGGCACGATCTTCGACTCCAGCTGGCAGAAGGGCGCCCCGGCGACCTTCGTCGCGACCCAGGGCCAGGGCGGCGTGATCCCCGGCTTCGCCGAGGCACTGATCGGCCAGCCGGTCGGCTCCCAGGTCATCGCGATCATCCCGCCCGAGGACGGCTACGGCGACACCCCGCCGGAGGGCAGCGGCATCAGCGCCGACTCGACCATCGTCTTCGTCGCCGACGTCCTCGCCGTCGACTGAGCGAGCTGCTCCGTCCTCGCTGATCGAGCGGGCTCTCGATACGCGCCTGCGGGCTGCTCGACCAGCATGCTCGGGGTGTGCCTCTCTTCTGCTGATCGAGTAGCCCGCAGAGCGGGCGTATCGAGATCCACCGGCGTCGGACGTGGGTACTGCAGGCCCGCTCTGCTGGGAACGGCGGGTCTCGGTACGCCCCTGCGGGGCTGCTCGACCAGCATGAGTGCAGGGCGGCTGCGCCGGTCCACGGGCCTCCGAGGCTCGTCGGGAGCGGGTGGGCCCGGCCCTAGACTGGAGGGCGTGCCCGCCGACGCTTCGACCTCGAGCCGCATCCCGGCCGAGGAGCGTCTGTTCAACCTGGTGCTGGCCCTCGTGGCCGCCGAGAACGGGCTGACGAAGTCGGACGTGCTCTCCACGGTGCAGGGCTACCGGCAGCGCTCCGACCGCGGTGACCGCGCCTCGCTCGAGCGGCAGTTCGAACGCGACAAGGACGATCTGCGCGAGCTCGGCATCCCGATCGAGACCGTCGACGCCCCGGGGGACCCGGGCAACACCCAGACGGTCCGCTACCGGATCGCGAAGCGCAGCTACGACCTCCCCGCCGACCTCTCCTTCGATCAGGAGGAGATGGCCCTGCTGCGCCTCGCCGGTGCCGTCTGGCGCGAGGGCACGCTCTCCGCGGAGTCGCGCCGCGCCTTGATCAAGCTGCGCTCGCTCGGCGTCGACTCGGTCGACCCGGTGATCGGCATCAGCCCCTCGATCCGGGTGCGCGAGGCGTCCTTCGAGCCGCTGAACGCCGCGCTCGACCGCGGCCAGGTCGTCCGCTTCCCCTACCTCAAGCCCGGCGGCGACGAGCCGCGGACGCGCACGGTCCGGCCGCGCGCGCTCGTGAACCACCAGGGCCGCTGGCACCTGCACGGCTGGGACGAGACCGCCGAGGGCACCCGCACCTTCCTCCTCTCCCGGATCGTCGGCCCCGTCGCGACTACCGGCCGCACGGCCCCGCCGGAGCCGGGCGACCACGCCGCGACGGCCCTCGCCCAGCTCGACGAGATCCTCGCCCGCAGCACCGCCCTGCTGCGCGTCGCCCCCGACTCGGACGCCGCGCTCCGCCTCGGCGTCCGGGCCGAGGCCGCGGGGGAGGGAGCGGACCTGCTGCGCCTGCACTTCACCGACGCCGACGTCCTGGCCGACGAGCTCGCCGGCTACGGCCCCGAGGTCGTCGTCCTCGAACCGGAGGAGCTGCGCCGCAAGGTCGTCGACCGTCTGCGCCGCTCCTTCGCCGACCACTCCGTCGCCGACCACCGGGGCGCCGGCCGTGGCTAGGCCCCGCTCGCTCCAGGCCCGCGACCGCCTGGCCGTGCTGCTCTCGCTCGTCCCGTACCTCCTCGATCGCGGGCGCGTCAGCGTCGCCGAGGTCGCCGCGCACTTCGAGATCCCCCAGGACGAGGTCCGCCGTGCCGTCCGCCTGATCGCCGTCTCCGGCATCCCCGGCGAGACCGCGCAGTACCAGTCGAACGACCTCTTCGACATCAGCTGGGACGACTTCGAGGAGAACGACCAGATCGTCCTCACCCAGCAGGTCGCGATCGACGACTCGCCGCGCTTCTCGGCGCGCGAGGCCGCCGCCCTGATCGCCGGGATGCAGTACCTGGCCGCCCTGCCCGAGAACCAGGGCAACGACCGCATCGCCTCGCTGATGGGCAAGCTCGCCCGCGGCGCCTCCTCCGCCCCCACCGCCGTGGCGGTGGCGCGGGGCGTCGGCGCCGACGCCTCGCTCGCCACGATCCGCACCTCGCTCGCCGCCGGGACGCAGCTCGCCTTCGACTACCGCAGCGCGCGCGGCGAGACGGAGTCGCGGCTGGTCGACCCGTTCCTGCTGGAGTCGGTCGACCGCGACTGGTACCTGCGCGGCTGGGACCACCTGCGCGAGGGAGTCCGCACCTTCCGCGTCGACCGCATGCGCGCCCTCACCGACACCGGGACGCCGATCGTGCGCCGCCGCAACGAGGTCACGCTGCCCGACCGGCTCTTTGAGGCGTCCGCCTCGGACCTGCTGATCGACCTGCGGGTCGCGCCGGGCTCGGTCCCGCTGCTGGGCGACTACGCCGCGGACGCCGAGTTCCCGTCGGTTCCCGCCGGAGACGAGGGTTCAGGGGTCCTCGTCAGGATCCGCGTCGCGCACCTCGCCGGGCTCACCCGCCTCGTCGCGTCGCTGCCCGGCCTCGTGACCGTCGTCGCCCCCGAGGCGGCGAGGACCGCCGTCGCCGAGTGGACCCGCGCCGCTCTCGCGGCCAACGGAGAGGAGACGCCGTGACCTGGTGGTCCTGGATCCTGATCTGGCTCGGCCTCGCGATCGCCGCCCTCGCGGTGCTCGTGCTGTTCGCGCTGTCCTACTGGCGGAAGGGCCGGCTCCTGCTCGGACAGCTCGAGGAGGTCACGGCGAAGCTCGACGCGCTCCAGGTCCCGGAGCCGGCCGAGGCGTCGACGAGGCCGCCGTCCTCGCTCTTCGCCGATCGCGACGAGGTCCGCCGCGGCCACGAGTCCCGCCGGGACGCCCGCCGGGAGAGGACCGAGGATCGCCGGTCTCTCCGGATCGAACGGGGTAAGCTCCTGGTACACCGCAA
Organism: Rathayibacter sp. VKM Ac-2804; assembly: GCF_009866655.1. Classification (NCBI taxonomy): domain Bacteria; kingdom Bacillati; phylum Actinomycetota; class Actinomycetes; order Micrococcales; family Microbacteriaceae; genus Rathayibacter; species Rathayibacter sp. VKM Ac-2804. The sequence goes on along the minus strand of NZ_CP047420.1, from coordinate 2,454,749 downwards.
CCGACAAGTGAAGTGAGACTGCAATGTTCGCTGGACTCCAGGGGTGGCACCTCGTCATCATCCTCGCCGTCATCCTCCTCCTCTTCGGTGCGCCCAAGCTTCCCCAGCTCGCGCGCAGCGTCGGGCAGTCGATGCGCATCTTCAAGAGCGAGGTCAAGACCATGAAGGACGAGGACGGGACCGAGCGCAACGACGCAACGGACTCGACCACGGCCACCGGCACGACGAGCTCGACCGGCACGGCGAGCTCGACGGGCACGACCACCGGCACCGGCACGACGCTGCCGCCCGAGTCCCCGCTCAAGTAATGACCTCCGTGGCAGCGAAGAAGCCACGGACGAAGCGATCGGGGAAGAACCCCGAGGGACGCATGTCCCTCGGGTCTCACCTGATCGAGCTTCGCAACCGGCTCTTCATCGCGGCGATCGCGATCGCCGTGGCCTGCGTCGCCGGCTGGTTCCTCTCCGACTGGGTCTTCGAGGCCCTCAAGGCGCCGATCAGCGTCGTGGCGTCGAGCCAGAACAAAGAGGCCGTCCTCAACTTCCCGACGATCACGGGAGCGTTCGACCTGCGCCTGCAGATCGCGATGACCATCGGCATCGTGATCGCGAGCCCGGTCTGGCTCTACCAGATCTGGGCCTTCCTGGTGCCCGGGCTGACGGGCAAGGAGGTCCGCTACGGCGTCGGCTTCATCCTGACGGCCATCCCGCTGTTCCTCGCGGGCTGCCTCTCCGGCTGGTTCGTCTTCCCGCACATCGTCGAGCTCCTCACGAGCTTCACCGGCGGTGACGCGGCGAGCTTCCTGGACGCGAAGGTCTACTACGACTTCGTGCTCAAGCTCGTCCTGGTCGTCGGCGTCGCCTTCGTCCTGCCGGTCTTCCTGGTGCTGCTGAACTTCGTCGGCATCCTCCCGGGCTCGCTGATGATCAAGTCGTGGCGCATCGCGATCATGGTCATCGTCCTCTTCACCGCGATCGCGACGCCCGCCGCCGACCCGATCTCGATGTTCATGCTCGCGATCCCGATCACGATCCTGTTCTTCGCCGCGTGCGGGATCGCGCTCCTGCACGACCGCCGCGCCGCCAAGCGCCAGGTCGTCTTCGACGGCAGCCCCTCCGACCTGCCGGCGTGACCGGGGCCACTCCCGCCGAGCGCTTCGCGGCGTTCCGCACACGACAGGGCCACGCGAGGGTCGAGGCGTTCCGCTCGACCCTCGCGTTCGACCTGGACCCCTTCCAGTACGAGGCCTGCAGCGCGCTCGACGACGGCCGCAGCGTCCTCGTCGCCGCGCCGACCGGCGCCGGCAAGACCGCCGTCGCCGAGTTCGCCATCCACCTCGCGATGCAGGACCCGAACGCCAAGGTCTTCTACACGACGCCGATGAAGGCGCTCAGCAACCAGAAGTTCCAGGAGTTCGTCGAGGACTACGGAGCGTCCGAAGTCGGCCTGCTCACCGGTGACTCGAACGTCAACGCGCGCGCCCGGATCGTCGTCATGACGACCGAGGTGCTGCGGAACATGCTCTACGCGGACTCCGATCTGCTCCGCGACCTCGCATACGTCGTGATGGACGAGGTGCACTACCTGGCCGACCGCTTCCGCGGCGCCGTCTGGGAGGAGGTCATCATCCACCTCCCGCAGTCGGTCCGGCTGGTGTCGCTCAGCGCCACCGTCTCCAACGCGGAGGAGTTCGGCGACTGGCTGCAGACCGTCCGCGGCGAGACCGAGGTCATCGTCTCGGAGGAGCGGCCCGTGCCGCTCGATCAGCACGTCCTCGTCGGCGGCAAGCTGCTCGACCTGTTCGACTCGTCCGGGCGCGCGGCGACCAATCGCGTCAATCCCGAGCTCGCGCGCCTCGCGCAGGGCGGCACCCGCGTCGAGCGCGGCGGTCGCGGCTCCGGGCGGGGCCGCGGCGGTGGCGGCGGTCGCTTCCACGAGACGCGGACCGAGGACCTCGTCCCGCGCTCCGAGGTCGTCGAGATCCTGCGTGGCAAGAACCTGCTGCCCGCCATCTTCTTCGTCTTCAGCCGCAACGGCTGCGACCAGGCCGTCCGCCAGGTGCTGCGCTCGGGCGTCCGGCTCACCGAGCGGCACGAGCGCGACGAGATCCGCGCGATCGTCGAGGAGCGCTGTCGGACCATCCGCGACGAGGACCTCGCCGTCCTCGGCTACTGGGAGTGGCTCGACGGGCTGCAGCGCGGGGTCGCCGCCCACCACGCCGGCATGCTGCCCGCGTTCAAGGAGGTCGTCGAGGAGCTGTTCCTCCGCCGCCTGGTCCGCGTGGTCTTCGCCACCGAGACGCTCGCGCTCGGCATCAACATGCCCGCGCGCACCGTCGTGCTCGAGAAGCTCGAGAAGTTCAACGGCGAGGCCCGCGTGCCGATCACGCCGGGGGAGTACACCCAGCTCACCGGTCGCGCCGGTCGCCGCGGCATCGACGTCGAGGGGCACTCGGTGATCCAGTGGCGCGGCGGGATGAATCCGCAGGCCGTCGCCTCGCTCGCCTCGCGCCGCACCTATCCGCTCAACTCGAGCTTCCGCCCCAGCTACAACATGGCGGCGAACCTGATCGACCAGTTCGGCCGGACCCGCACGCGCGAGATCCTCGAGTCGTCCTTCGCGCAGTTCCAGGCCGACCGCTCCGTCGTCGACCTGGCGCGCCGCGTCCGGCAGCAGGAGACCTCGCTCGAGGGCTACGTCACGGCGATGCAGTGCCACCTCGGCGACTTCGAGCAGTACGCCGCGATCCGCCGCGAGATCGGCGAGCTGGAGCGCCGCGGCGCCGTCCGGGGCGAGTCCGCCTCGCACAGCGAGCGCGAGAAGCGCCAGGGCCAGCTGAGCGACCTGCGCCGGCGGATGAAGGCGCACCCCTGCCACGCCTGCTCCGACCGCGAGCAGCACGCCCGCTGGGCCGAGCGCTGGTGGAAGCTCCGCAAGGAGACCGACGAGATCGAGCGCCAGATCCGCTCGCGGACCGGCGCCGTCGCGCGCATCTTCGACCGCATCACGGACGTGCTGATGGAGCTCGGCTACTTCCGGCGCGACGAGGCGGGCGAGCTGTCCCTCACGCCGAACGGCCGCACCCTCAAGCGCATCTACGGCGACCGCGACCTGCTCGTGGCCGAGTGCCTGCGCAAGCAGGCCTGGACCGAGCTCGACCCGGCCGGGCTCGCCGCCATGGCGTGCTGCCTGGTCTTCGAGCCCCGGCGCGAGGAGGGGACGCTGGGCGAGAAGTTCCTGCCGCGCGGCACCTTCCCCGAGGCGCTGGAGAAGACGCAGCTGCTGTGGGCGAAGCTCGACGACGTCGAGCGCGACCACCGGCTGCCGGGCAGCAACCCGATCTCGACCACCCTGGCGCTGCCGATGAACATGTGGGCGCGCGGGATGCCGCTCGACGCGGTCCTCCGCGAGTCCGACATGGCCGCCGGCGACTTCGTCCGCTGGGCGAAGCAGACGATCGACCTGCTCGACCAGCTCTCGCTGGTGGCGGAGGGCAAGGTCGGGCGCGCCGCGCGCGCGGCCCTCGAGCTCGTCCGGCACGGCATCGTCGCGTACTCGACGGTCGCATGAGGGCGGTGATCTCGGCGCCCACCGGGCGCACGGCACCGCTGTGGCTGGCGATCCCGCTCGCGGCCCTCGGCGGGGCGGTTCTCGACCGCGGCTTCCCCGACTCCGACGTCTGGCCGCTCGCCATCGTGGGCACCGCCGCGATCCTCTTCGCCCTGGCCGGGCGCGGCTTCTGGAGCGGCGCACTCGTCGGCCTGGTCGGCGGCGCGGTCTTCTGGGGCGTGCACATCCAGTGGCTGACCCTCTACCTCGGCCTCGTCCCGTGGGCGGCGCTGGCCGGACTGCAGGCGATATTCTTCGCGCTCTCCTCCGGGCTCACCGCGATGCTGCTGACGAGGGGCCAGCGGGTCTGGACGGGCCCGCTCGGTCGGATGATCGGGCTGCCCGCGCTGGTCGCCGCGCTCTGGGTGGGCCGCGAGACGATCACGATCCAGTGGCCGTACGGCGGCTTCGCCTGGGGGCGGCTCGCGCTGTCGCAGTCGATGGGCCCGCTCGCCGATCTGGCGGCCTGGGTCGGCTTCTCCGGACTGAGCTTCGTGGTGGCGTTCCTGGCGGCGACGCTGGCGCAGGCCGTGCGGACGACGTCCGTGCCGGCCTCGGGCCGCGCGGCCGTCGTCGCCGGCTTCTCGATCGTCGCGCTGGTCTTCCCGGCCTGGCCCGCTCCGACCGAGGGGACGACGCGCATCGCGGCGGTCCAGGGCGACTCCGACGCCGGCCTTTTCTCGCAGAGCTACCGCGGCCAGATCCTCGAGGACCACACCTCCGCGACCCTGCCGATCATCGGCGAGGACGTCGACATGGTCGTCTGGCCCGAGAACGGCGTCGACATCGATCCGACCCGGAACGCGCAGTCCGCCGCCGTCCTCGACTACCTCAGCAGCACCATGGACGCGCCCTTCATCGTCGGGACGATCACGAACCCCTCCGACGACGTCTTCTACAACAGCTCGCTGCTCTGGAAGGCGGGGGAGGGCGCGACCCAGGTCTACGACAAGGTGCACCCGGTGCCGTTCGCCGAGTACATGCCGGACCGTGCGTTCTGGCGGATGTTCGCGCCCGACCTGGTGGACCTGGTCAGCCGCGACTACTCGATCGGCACGCGCTCGAACGTCTTCGACATCGACGGGATCCTCGCGGGCATCGCGATCTGCTTCGACATCTCGGACGACTCGCTGACGAACGCGATGGTCGACGGCGGTGCGCAGCTGGTGCTCGCGCAGACGAACAACGCCGACTTCGGGCGGACCGATGAGAGCGTGCAGCAGCTGGCGATCGCGCGGCTGCGGGCGATCGAGACCGGCCGCAGCGTGGTCAACATCTCGACAGTGGGCACGAGCGCGATCATCGCTCCCGACGGATCGACGATCGACTCGCTGGAGTGGTTCGAGCCCGGCACCATGGTGGACGAGGTCCCGCTCGCGTCCACGACGACCCCGGCTCTGGTGTGGGCGCGGAACCTCGGCTGGTACTTCCTCGCGGCGAGCCTCATCGGGCTGGTCTCGTTCGTGCTGCGGACGCGCGAGCCGCGACGCCGGCGCTAGGTCTCAAGCGCGTCCGGGCACGGAAAAGGGTCCGCCGGCCGGCGAGGACGCCGGCCGAGCAGGACCCTGGGGCGCTACGCGCCGATCTTGTGCTCTCCGCGACGGGCGCGGAGGTAGGCGAGCCGCTCCTCGAGCAGCTCCTCGAGTTCCGCACGGGTGCGGCGCTCGAGCAGCATGTCCCAGTGGGTGCGCGGTGCCTTCTGCTCGCCCCGGTCGACGACGACGGGCTTCGAATCCACCAGCAGCACGGCCTCGTGGCCGCAGTTGCGGCACTCCCAGGTCTCGGGCGCTTCGGCGTCGGCCGAGAACACCATGTCGGTGTCGTGGCCGCAATCCGAGCAGTGGTACGTGAACGTCGACCGCGGTGAGAAGACGACGCCTTCTTCGCTCTGCAGGCTCTGTGAGCCGAGCCTCATCCCGCGCAAGCTTCGATCTGCCATTGTGTGGTCTCCTCTCGCTGTGCTCCGACAAGTGTCGACCGCGGACCTGGGGGTGGTCCGGAGAGGCCCCCGTTTGCCAGAGGATCGTCAGGTGACCGGGCCTTTCCCGTCGCGTCCGGCGCGGTCGTCGGCGCGGTCCGCTCGGTCGTCCACGGCGGCCCGGGCGAGATCGGTGCGGTCGGTGACGAGGCCGTCGACGCCGAGCTCGAGGAGAGCCCGCATCCGCTCGGGATCGTTGATCGTCCAGAGGTGGATCTCGGCTCCCGTGACCCGCAACCGGGCGAGGATCCGCGGTGAGGCGACCGCGAGGCCGAGCGCGCGCTCCGGGACCTGCAGGGCGTCGATGCCGCGGAGGGCCCGTCGGACGAGTGCCGCCCGCCCCAGATGCGCGCCGACGAGGGCCGCCGCGAACCGGGGCGCCGAGGCGGACGTCGCGACGCCGGGGAGGTGACGGACGGCGGCGCGGCGGCGCGACTCCGAGAAGGAGGTGATCAGCACGCGGTCCCGTGCCCCGGCGGCGCGGACCGCTTCGACCACCGGGAGGACGGCGGTCCTCGCCTTGACGTCGATGTTGAAGCGCGCGGTCGGCAGTCGCCGCAGGGCCTCGGCGAGGGTGACGAGACGCTCACCGGACGGGAGGACGCACTCGGCGAGCTCCTCCCAGCGCGTCCGGTCGACGCGGTGGCGCAGCCCGGACGCGTCGACGACCTCCTCGTCGTGCACGAGCACCGCGACGCCGTCGAGGGAGGCGCGGACGTCGGTCTCGAGCAGGTCGGCCCCCGCGGCGAGGGCCCGCTGGAACGACTCGAGGGTGTTCCCCTCCGCGCCCGGCGCGAAGCCGCGGTGGGCGATGACGAACGGCCGCCGCCCCGAGAGGAACGGCGGCCGCGGAGTCGTCATGGCGGAGGAGCCCTAGAAGGACGGGGCCGGGGGAGTCATGCCCGAGCCGTCCTGCTCGCGCTCCGGGCGGGTCGGCGAGTTCTTGCCGAACGCCTGACCCATGCCCTTGAGCGCCTCGGTGAGCTCGCTCGGCACGATCCAGAGCTTGTTCGCGCTGCCCTCGGCGATCTTCGGCAGCATCTGCAGGTACTCGTAGGCGAGGAGCTCGTTGTCGGGGCGGCCCTCGTGGATGGCGGAGAAGACGGTGGTGATCGCCTTCGCCTCGCCCTCGGCTCGGAGGACCGCGGCCTTCGCGTCGCCCTCGGCCGCGAGGATCGCCGCCTGGCGGTGGCCCTCCGCGTTCAGGATCTGCGACTGCTTCGTGCCCTCGGCGGTGAGGATGACGGCGCGGCGATCGCGCTCGGCGCGCATCTGCTTCTCCATCGAGTCCTGGATGGAGATCGGCGGGTCGATCGCCTTGAGCTCGACGCGTCCGACGCGGATGCCCCACTTGCCGGTGGCCTCGTCGAGGACGATGCGCAGCTGGCCGTTGATGTTGTCGCGGGAGGTCAGCGCCTCCTCGAGGTTCAGCCCGCCGACCACGTTGCGGAGCGTGGTGGTGGTGAGCTGCTCCACGGCGCCGAGGTAGTTGGCGATCTCGTAGGTGGCGGCGCGCGCGTCGGTCACCTGGAAGTAGACGACCGTGTCGATCGACACGACCAGGTTGTCCTCGGTGATCACCGGCTGCGGCGGGAAGGAGACGACCTGCTCGCGCAGGTCGACGGACGGGCGGACCCGGTCGATGAACGGGATCACCAGGTTCAGTCCGGGGAGGAGGGTGCGGTGGTACTTGCCCAGGCGCTCGACCACGCCGGCCGTGGCCTGCGGGACGATGCGGATGGCCTTGAACAGCACCACCAGGGCGAAGAGGACGATGACCGCGATGATCACCGTCGTCACGATTGCTGCGGTGTTCACGACGAACTCCTTTCGGCGGGGACGACGACGGCTGTCGCGCCCTCGATGGCGGTGACGACGACGCGTTCGCCGACACCGAGCGGGCGGGTCTCGACGAGCGGGGACAGCTTGACCGTCCACGTCTCGCCGTTGACGAGCTTCACCTGACCGGGGCCGGGCCCCGCGATCACGACGCTGCCGGCGAGGCCGAGCAGCGCGTCGGCTCCGGTCGGCGTCGGATCGCCGCCGCGCTTCAGCAGCCGCAGCAGCGAGGGTCTGACCGTGAAGAGCAGCAGCACCGCGAGGACCGCGGCGACCGGGACCTGCACCCAGAACGGGGCGCCGAGGAGGCCGGCCGCGAGTCCGCCGATGCTGCCGACCGCGAGCATCAGGAAGGTGAACTCGAAGGTGATCATCTCGACGATCACGAAGATCAGGATGAGGGCGATCCAGAGGATCCAGGCGTACTGAGTCACTGCGTCCATGCGGTGCTCCTTCCCCTTACGAGCACGGGAGTCCACGGTAGCAAGGCGGGCTGAGAGGGGGGTGGGCGGCGCGGGACCGACGGGGTCGGCGGCGCCTTGGTAGGCTCCTGCGTCGGGCCGTGGGCCCGTCACCCGTGCCCGATCCGGCTCCTGCGCCGGCGTCCTGGAGGATCTCCTCGTGTCCAACCCCCTCGCCCCCGGCTCGCTCGACGGCAAGCGCGTCCTCGTCACCGGCTCCTCCCGCGGCATCGGCGCCGACACCGTCCGCTACTTCGCCGAGGCCGGCGCGAGCGTCGTCGTGAACTACCGCTCGAAGGCGCCGCGCGCGACGAAGCTCGTCGACCAGATCACCGCCGCGGGCGGCTCCGCCTTCGCGGTGGGCGCCGACCTCACCGACGCGTCCTCGCGCGCCGCTCTCTTCGCCGAGATCCAGGAGAGGCTCGGCGGGCTGGACGTGCTCGTGCTGAACGCCTCCGGCGGCATGGAGAGCAACATGGGGGAGGACTACGCGATGGTCCTCAACCGCGACTCGCAGGTCGCCACGCTCGAGGCGGCGCTGCCGCTGCTCGGCGAGGGCTCGCGCATCGTCTTCGTCACCAGCCACCAGGCGCACTTCATCCGGACGACCCCGACCATGCCGGAGTACGAGCCGGTCGCGCTGTCCAAGCGCGCCGGCGAGGACGCCCTGCGCGAGCGGATCCCGGCGCTGACCGAGCGCGGTGTCGAGTTCGTCGTCGTCTCGGGCGACATGATCGAGGGCACCATCACCGCGACGCTGCTCGAGCGCTCGAACCCCGGCGCGATCAGCTCCCGTCGCGAGTCGGCGGGCAAGCTCTACAACGTGGGCGAGTTCGCGGCCGAGGTCGCCCTCGCCGCGGTCGAGCCGATCCCGGCGGAGAACACGCGCCTCGTCGGCGACACGGCCGACTTCGCCTGACGGCCGGCGCGGGGCTGCGGCTCCGTGCGGCCCCCGTCGTCGTCCCCGGTCGCAGGGCGGCACCCCATCGGGTGAGGCACCGCCCTGTCCGGACCAGGACGTCCTGACCCTTTTCGCAGCGGTCGTCCCGGGCGGATTGGTCGGAGCGTGGGACGGATCCGTGCGCCGCGGTCAGCGGGCCGGGGACGTCCTCGGGTCGGTCACGAACTCGACCGGGGGCAGTCCCGACAGCTCCGGGGAGACGTGGTCGACGACCTCCGCGTGATGGTCGACGCCGTGCCGGCGGAGGAACGACCAGCACTTCAGCGAGGCGGGGCGGCGCTCGAGCGGGAGGTGCGCGGCCTCGACGAGGATCACCGTCGACGACCGGTGCAGGATCCTGATCGGGACGGGGCGGGTCCTCCCGTCGACGATCCACTCCGACACCGCGTGCATCCGGCCGCCCTCCTGGTCCACGCCGAGGGTGAGGACGCTCCGGAAGTCCTCCGAGGCGGCGCCCATGCCGATCTGGAAGTCGCCCTCCGTGCCGTCGACGAGGAAGGCGACGTCGAGTCCTCGGCGGTGGCGGACGGCGAAGGCCGTGAGCGGGCGACCGCTCTCCCGCATCGCTCGGGCTGCGGCCTCGCGACGGCGGCGCTCCGCCTCGTCCGGGCCGGGAGAGACTCGTGTTCCTGCCGGGTGCATCATCGTCGACACCTCCTCCTGCGAGCATAAAGGCGAGGAGGGTCCGTCCGGGTGACGGCCTCGTCCCCACCCCGGCGAGGAGGGCGAGCGCCGCGAGGACGAGGAGCGTCTTCCGCGTCGGTGGTGCAGCACCGCGGCGAGCGCCGTCACGACGGCGACGGCGGCCCAGAAGCCGATCGGCACGAGCGCGGCGTGCTCGACGAGGAAGGTGCTGATCGTGGCGCGCTGCTTCCGGATGCGCCGCGAGGGGACCCGGGAGGGTGGCTGGTGAGGTGCTGGAGCCCGTTGCCGGTCCGCTCGGGGGTGGGAGGGGTGCAGCGGGGGCGGGCGCGGTCAGGCGAGGGGGCGAGTGCGGTGAGGCGGTCAGGCGGGCGGGAGGGCGGGTGGTGCGCGGCGGGCCGCGCGGAGGCCGTTGGCGATGATGACGACCTCCGCGAGCTCGTGGACGAGGACGACGCCGGAGAGGCCCAGGAGGCCGAGGAGTGCGAGGGGGAGGAGGACGACGATCACGGCGAGCGCGAGGATCAGGTTGGCGGTCATGATGCGGCGGCCGCGCCGGGCGTGCAGGAGCGCGGCGGGGATCAGTCGGAGGTCCGTGCCGGTGAAGGCGACGTCCGCGGATTCGATCGCGGCGGCGGAGCCTGTCGCGCCCATCGCGATCCCGACGTCCGCGCTCGCGAGCGCAGGGGCGTCGTTGATGCCGTCGCCGATCATCGCCACCCGGCAGTGCCGGCGGAGCTGCTCGATCGCGGCGGCCTTATCGGCGGGCCGCTGCTCGGCGCGGACATCGGAGATGCCGGCCTGAGCCGCGAGGGCGTGCGCGGTGCGGGTGTTGTCGCCCGTGAGCATGACGACGCCGATGTGCTGCCGCTCGAGCTCCGCGATCGTCTCGACCGCCCCGGGCTCGAGCTCGTCTCGGATGCCGATCACGCCGAGGACCGTGCCGCCGCGTTCGACGACGACGGCCGTCATCCCGGCGCTCTCCATCGCCTCCAGCCGGGCCGTCAGCCCTCCCGCGGGCACCCAGCGCGGGCTGCCGATGCGCACCGGGACTCCGGCGAGGGTCCCGGTGATGCCGTCGCCGGGATGCTCGACGACGCCGTCGACCGGCGCGGGTGCCGGGGCGGCGGCGAGGATCGCCGCGGCGAGCGGATGGGTGCTCTGCGCCTCGAGCGCGGCGGCGAGGGACAGGACGTCCTCGCGGGACACGCCGGGAGCGGTGGCGACGTCGGTGACGCTCGGGCGGCCGGCGGTGAGGGTGCCGGTCTTGTCGAACGCGACGACCTGCACCGTGCCGAGACGCTCGAACGCCTCGCCGGACGTGATGATGAGGCCGAAGCGGCTGCCCGCGCCGATCGCGGAGACGACCGTCACCGGCACGGCGATCGCGAGGGCGCACGGAGACGCGGCGACGAGCACGACGAGGGCCCGCTCGGTCCAGGTGGTGGTGTCGCCGAGGAGGACGCCGAGCAGGGCGATGCCCGCGGCGAGCAGGAGCACGGCGGGGATCAGGGGCTTCGCGATGCGGTCCGCGAGCCGGGCCCGCTCGCCCTTGCGGGCGTGGGCCTGCTCGACCAGCCGCACGATCGTCGTCATGGAGTTGTCCGTGCCCGCGGCGGTCGCCTCGATCTGCAGGGCTCCGCCGCCGTTGATCGCCCCGGCGGAGACGGCGTCGCCCGGGACGACGTCGACGGGGATCGACTCGCCCGTGACCGCGGACGTGTCGATGCTGCTGCGGCCGGAGACGACGACGCCGTCCGTCGCGATCCGGTCGCCGGGGCGCACGACGAGCAGGTCGAGCTCGCGCAGCTCGCGGGCGGGGACCGTCACGTCGCCGTGCAGGCGGGAGACGATCGCGGTGTCCGGGAGGAGATCCAGCAGGGCGCGGAGGCCGCCGCGGGCCCGGTCCATCGCGCGGTCCTCGAGCGCCTCCGCGATCGAGAAGAGGAACGCCAGAGCCGCCGCCTCCCCGACGTGTCCGAGCAGGACGGCTCCGACAGCCGCGATCGTCATCAGCAGGCCCACCCCGAGCCTGCCGCGCAGCAGCCGCCGCACGGCTCCCGGCGTGAACGTCGACGCGCCGACGACGAGACTCGCGCCGAGCACGACCTTGCCCGCGAGCTCCAGCCCCGTCCACTCCAGGACGGAGCCGGCGAGCAGCAGCACACCGGCGGCGAGCGGGATCAGGACGCCGGGGTCGCGCCACCACACGACCGACTCCTCGCCGGAGCCGTGGTCGTGCTCGTCGTCGTCGTGAGCGCGAGGGCCGTGCTCCGATCCGGAGGGACCGTCGTGGTCGTTCCGCTCGTGCTCGGTCGACGCGGGGCGCGAGCCGAGGGCCACGGTGACCGGTGCGCCCTCGGCCGCGCAGCAGACGTCTCCGGTGCTCCGCGATCGCAACACCGGGGTCCGGCGCGGGGTGGTCGGCTCGTCGCTGCCGCAGCACTCCGCGCTCACTCCGGCACCCCGCAGCACAGCGGGACGTCGCAGTCCTCGTCCGTGCACTCCGCGCCGTCGTCGACCGCGAGCACCACGTCGACCAGCGTCGTCAGCGCCCTCGCCAGGTGCGGATCCGCGAGCTCGTACCGGGTGCTGCGCCCCTCCGGGACCGCCGCGACGATCCCGCAGCCGCGCAGGCAGGTCAGATGATTGGACACGTTCGAGCGCGTCAGCCCGAGCGACCGCGCCAGCTCGCCGGGATACCCGGGCTGCTCGATCAGGGACAGCAGGATCCGCGAGCGGGTCGGGTCGGCCATCGCCCGGCCCAGGCGGTTCATGACGTCGAGGCGCGAAGCACTGGTCAGCATGCGGTGACCATACAGCACCGGCTGACCAGTCGATCGGCGCGTCGGCGCGGCGGGCTTCCTGCACTCGTCAGCACGACCGATGACTCCGACGACCTCGCGTCGCGCCCGACGACGCTCACGGCCCGCTTCTCGAGGAGCGGCTGGGACCCGGCGCCGCTGCCAGGCCTGGACGGCGACGGGGACCGGGTCGGCGCGGTCGTGATGCGGAAGACCTGTACCGCGGGGATCCTCGGCGAGAGCGTCTCCGAGTTCCTCTCCTCCGGCGGGGAGGAGACCGGGCGCGGCTCCCTCGCGGCCGAGCGCATCACGGGACGACGAGGGCGCGTTCTTCACCATCGTCCTCGAGTAGCGGGGGAGGGGCTGGGCGATGCGACACTCCGGGTCCGTGCACCGCAAAGTCGGGGCCCGTGCCGTCCCCCGGACTCAGAGCGTCTCGAGGGCCGGCGTGATCAGGGTGCGCAGCTCCCAGGGGATCACGGCGGTGACGTAGCGGTCGTCGAGGCGGGCACCGATCGCGAGGAAGTGCGGGGCGATCTCGACCCGGTGGCTGCGGTGCGGCTCGCCGTCGATCGGCAGCGGCACGCCCCGGCGGACCTCGTGGCCGGCCAGCGGTGCGCCGCGGACGGTGCGGAGGCGCTCGGAGACGGGCTGGCCGGGGAAGAGCGAGCGCAGGGAGTCGACGAGGTGCGCTTCGAGGCGCGCCTCGAGCGGGTGCGCGCGCTCGGCGGGGATGGGCAGCGAGGTCCGCACCGCCTCGAACAGGGTGGGGTAGCGCATGCGGCGGATCTGATCGCGCAGCCACGCGGGCAGGGTCGACGAGTCGGCACGGGCGATCGCGGTGCGCTGCGCAGGGGAGAGGTCGACGAAGTTGCGCGGGTCCTCCCTCCGAGCGGGATGCCGGTAGAAGGTGTAGGACACGCTGACGGAGACCGTGCGTCCGCTGGCGAGGGCGGCCGAGGCGGTGAACGGCTCGAGGTGGTGCGGTGACGCGAAGGTGTAGACGGGGCCGGGGAGGGAGGCGGCGACCTCGACGAGAGTCGGCGGCGCGCCTGACGGAGTGCCTTTCGAGGGCGACCGGTGCAGGGGTGTGCCGTCCGTCATCAGAGGTGCGCGGCTGCGGAGCCGGCGGGCTCTGCGCCGACCCCCGTGAACGCCGCGAGCGGAGAGCCGTCGGCGGGGACGCGGCGATGCAGAGTCGGGCGGAGCGCTCGAGCCGCATGATCGCTGACCTGCCGGGCCAGGCCGGGATGGATGGCCCCCGGAGTCACCAGGGAGGCGATCAGTGCTTCGAGAGCGAGTGCGACTGCGGTGCCTGCCGGGGACATGACCTCTTCTTCGAGGAAGGGATCCAGGGGGGACGATCACCGCCCGTGAAGGCACCGCGCCGGTGACGAGATGCGCGGGTCCGGGCGCAGGTCGAATCGAGGTCGGAGCGAGCGTAGGCCACCTTGGCGGTGCGCACCAGAGGCGACGCGGCGGAACACCGACGAACGCGGGCACCGGACGGACCCGGGTCGGCCCCCGAGGGATCGCCCTCCTGCGGTCCGAAGGGGCGTAGCCTTCGCCCCGACCGCCCGGACGTCTTCCCGGTGGGTCTCGGCACCGCGTCAGGTGCATCCGACGGCAGGACCCGCATGGGCAGGCTCGTGTACAACTCCTCGTACGAGGTCGACTTCGAGGACCGCCTCCTCGCCCACCTGAAGATCGTGATCGGCGCCAAGCTCGGCCGCAACGAGGGCTTCTTCTTCTCCTGGAAGGACTCGCTGAAGGTCGGCAACGGCCGCACGACCCTCTGGATGCATCCGACCATCCCGCTGCGCTTCACGTTCCTCACCGGCGCGACGCCACCGATCAACTCCGAGTGGGTGCGCCGGCTGATCGCCGACTCGCACGGCGGGACCGGGTTGCGTATCTCGTCGGAGGTGCCGCCGGTCAGGGCGGCGGGCTGACGGGAGGACCGAGCTCGGCGAACCGACCCCGCCTGTCCACCTCGGCTCTCGGCCGCGGCGGAGGAGCGGAAGGGGGAGTGTCAGTGGCATCGGCTTGCACTCGATCCGATTCGAACGTGTGTTCGATCCGGTGAAGGGAAAACTATGTCCGTGACCGTCGTGGATCGCATCGCGACTCCGGCCGCTGAGGCCGTCGCCGTCACCTTCCTCGTCGCCGCCGACGCGGTCGCCGCGAGCTTCCCCTCGCCGGCGCAGGACTACTTCGACGGCTCCGTCGACCTCAACGACCACCTGATCCGGGACGGGACGTCGACCTTCGACGCGACCAGGCGACGAAGTGGCCGAGCTCCGCGCCTACCTCGAGGAGAAGTTCGCAGCCTCATCGTCCGAGGCGGCTCGGTCGGGCCTCGGTGCTCTGATGCGCGACATCTGGTCTCCGGCATCAGCTGCGCTCCTACGGGACGGCTGGAGCAAGCAAGCGCGCTCTTCCACCGCACTCCTCGAGCGCTCCCCCTTGCGTCACGATGTGGATCCGCATCGGGCCGCACTCACATTGCTCGACGCTCTGCATGGCGGCCTTTTTCGCCACGCCGTCGCGCTCGCACCGACGTCCCCCCACCGCATACTCGCCTTCAGTTCTGTCCGCCGCTGACGAGGAGTTCGCCGCCGCTGACCCAGCGTGCGAGCGGGCCGACGAAGAACTCGACCGCGTCGGCTACGTCATCGACCGAGCCCATCCTTGATCCGAGGGGGCTGGCGGTCTGCACCAGCGTGCGGAGCGGGTCGTCATCGGACGCGGCGGCGAAGTACCCGGCGCCGTCCGTCGCGCTGGCGATGATGGTGTTGACGGTCACGCCACGCCCCCCGACCTCCTGAGCAAGCACCCCGGTGAGGTACCCGCCGACCAGCTTGCTGGACGCGTAGAGCCCGAACCCTGCCACGGGTCGCAGTACGGAACCTGATCCGATGTAGAGAATCGTTCCGCCCCGGTTCACCGTGCGTGCTGCCTGCTGGAGCGTGAAGAACGCACCCTTGGCGTTGACGCCGAACATCCGGTCGTAATCCGCTTCGGTGACGTCGACGATCGGTCCGCCGGTTTCATCGATACCGGCGTTCGCCACGACGAGGTCGACACCTCCGAACTGAGCTAGCGCTGAGGTGAACAGCGAGTCGACCTGCCTCGGATCTGACACGTCGGCCTGGACGGCCACGGCGTTGGAGCCGGCTGCCGTGATGGCGGCGACGGTGTCTGCTGCTCCTGCTGCGTCGCGTGAGTAGTTCACGACGACGCTGGCGCCGAGGAGGCCGAGTCGGATTGCAATCGCTTGCCCGATCCCTCGGCTGGCCCCGGTGACGACCGCCACCCGGCTGCTGAGGTCCGTCCAAGAGGGTCCGCTACCGCGGGTCGAGCCGTTGTCGGTGGTTGTGTCGGTCATGTGCGTTCCCCCTGCCTCAGGCGCCGGCGCCGCCGTCGACGGGCACGATGGCGCCCGTCACGGCTGAGGCGCGGTCGCTCAGGAGGAAACCGGCGACTTCGGCGACTTCGAGGGCGGTCGCCATGCGGCCGATGGGGCTGGCTGAGTTGCTCGCGTCGATGATGCCCGGCGTCTTCTTCTCCCACTCGTCCATCATTTCCGTTGCGGTTCCACCTGGCGTGATCCCGTTGACGCGGATGCCTTCCCCGGCCCAGGTCACCGCCGCGGTCTCGGTGATGCTGTTCAGTGCTCGCTTCATCGCCGCGTACGCGGGCAGGGGCGGAACTGCGCGGCGGCTGCCGATGCTGGAGGTGTTGACGATCGCACCTCCTCCGGACTTCCTCATGAGGGCTGCTTCGGCAAGCATCGCGACCCAGTGAGCACGGAAGTTCACCGCGAACTGCTCGTCGATGTCGTCGTCGGAAGTGGTGTCGAGGGGACCGACGTTCTGCTGGTTCACGCCGCCGTTGTTGAAGGCGCCGTCGAGGCGTCCGTGGAGCTCCTCGACGGAGTCCACGGCGGCGCGGATACTCGCCCGGTCAGCGAGGTCCATGGCAACGGCATCAGCCGTGCCGCCCCGACCGCGGATCTCGTCGACGATCGAGCCGAGCGCTTTCGTGTTGCGGGCCGCCAGCACGACAGCGGCACCCTCGCCGGCGAAGAGGCGAGCCGCTGCGGCGCCGATGCCACGGCTGGCTCCGGTGATGAAGATGACTTTGCCGGTCAGCAGGCCGACCGGTGTGGATTCGTTGGTGTGTGTCATACGAACACCGTCGCCGCCCGCAGAATCCGCATCCAGGCACAAACGGTACGAGGATCCATCGCCGGCGCAGGCGCACACTGGGGAGCATGGACAAGGGTGAGCTTGCAGCGTTCCTCCGAAGTCGCCGCGAGCGTCTTCGGCCGGAGGACGTCGGATTACCGTCGGGACCACGCCGCAGAACACCGGGACTGCGCCGGGAGGAGATCGCCGTTCTCGCGCACATCTCCACCGAGTACTACGCCCGTCTCGAACAGGGCCGCGCTCCTCGACCCTCGGACGTCGTCCTCGGTGGTATCGCTGGTGCTCTCCGTCTCACGTCCGAGGAGTCCGACCACCTGCACCGGCTCGCCGGCACCGCTCCGACCCCGTCGGGCTTGCACCGTCGCGACGTTCGACCGAGCGTTCTCGCGCTCCTCGAACGACTCCCGCACACCGCCGGCATCGTCCTGTCCGCCACCTTCGAGGTGCTCGCATGGAACGAGCTCGCAGCAGCCCTCATGGAGGACTTCTCGTTGCTGCCGCCGCGCGACCGCAACCTCGCGAGGAAGACCTTCCTCGCCGCCGAGCAGCCAACGGAAGCGATCTACGGAATCTCGGACGAGATCGCGTTCCAAGAGGGCGTCGTCACGCAGCTCCGCAACGCTCACGCCACGTACCCCTCAGACCCCGTCGTCGCGGAACTCATCGACGACCTCCAGACCGGCAGCGCCGAGTTCGCACGGCTCTGGAGCCGGCACGACGTTCAGACGCCGCCACCCCTGCGGAAGACGTTCCGCCGTACACCGGTGGGGGCGATCACCGTCGACTGCGACTCCCTCGCCATCACTGAACGCGACCAGCACCTCGTGCTCTACACCGCACCGGCAGGCTCACGCGACGCCGAGAACCTCGCCCTGCTGGAGGTTCTCGGCTCCGAGCCACTCACCACCCGGCGTGACCTCTGAAGAACGAACCCATCGCAAGTGCTGCTGAAGTCAACGGCACGACCCGACGCCTGCTGGACTCTCCCGCCCGCCAGGCGCTCTTTGCGGCGACGATAGCGACCCTGGTGATAGTGCTGGCGTTCGTCGCTGTTCTGCAACCGGCGCTAGACCGAGCATGAAGGCGCAGTGGCCGTTCCGCTAGGGAATCGCTGACCGGGCAGATCGTTAGACGTTCTCACCGATCGACCGGTGTGCGCGCGGCGAAGGTGGTCCGCGCCGGCGAGCGTGACGATCTTGATAGGTCGGAGCATAGGCTGACGCGCATGAGGGGTCGTCGTCTGATTCTGCCGGGAGCCTGCTTGCTCGGCCTGATGATGGTCGGCTGCGCTCCCGCTGAAACCGAGCTGCCGCTGGTCGAGAACTCTCCTGTGCCCGCTCCAGAGGATGCTGTTTACCGCTCGTTCTACCGCGGTGGTGTCGAAGGTTTCGCGACCAGCCCTGCGCGGTGGCTGGATGACGAAGCCGGTCTAGAGGTGACCATCATCGGAAGCGGCAACTGTCCTCTCGTGCCTGTCGCGCTGGAGGTGATCGCCTCCGATCACCTACGCATCACGACACAACGATGGGTCGGTAAGTCGAGCTTGTGCCAGGACGACGCTGTTCTCTGGACCTACGTAGTGGACCCACCAGAGGGGCTCGATAGCGCTGTTCCTGTCCGCGTCGACGTCGCGGGTGAGCGTTCGACGTCGATCGAGACGATGGAACCCCGTCGTGCATAGCAAGAGGGGGCGCGGGCTGTCCCGTTAGAGGATCGTCTACCGGGTCGCGGGCGTGAGCGTGGGCGCGATCGCGACAGTGAAGACGTCGAGATTGCCGAGCTCCTGGCGAAGCTGCTTCTCGGCCAGGGCTCCTGTGCTGGCGGCGTCGGCGAAGTTGGTGGCGGTGACTCGCACGGTGGCCGAGCCGGTGAGCCGGTGCCCGATCCAGCGCAGTCGGAGGCTCTCGACCGCCGTCACGCCCGGGGCGTTCTGGAGGGCGTACTCGGCGCGGTCGAGCAGGTCTGGAGCGATCGCGTCCATCAGGCGGGCGCCGATGGATCGCACGGTCCCCCAGAGCAAAACGAGGATCGACGCAGCGATGAGGAGCCCGATGATCGGGTCCGCGAGCGGGAAGCCGAGCATCACGCCGATCGCGCCGAGGACGACGGAGAGTGAGGTGAAGCCGTCGAGGCGCGCGTGCACACCGTCCGCGACGAGGGCCGCGGACCCGATCCGACGGCCGACGCGGATGCGGTAGATGGCGACCAGCTCGTTGCCGGCGAAGCCGATCAGGCCGGCCGCGACGAGCAGCCACGGGTTCTCGATCGGGCGCGGGTCGAGAAGTCGGGCCACGGCCTCCCAGCCCGCGACGACAGCGGACAGTGCGACGACGAGCACGATGACCATGCCGGCGAGGTCCTCCGCGCGCCCGAAGCCGAAGGTGTAGCGGCGGGTGGCGGCGCGGCGGCCGAGGACGAACGCGATCCAGAGCGGCACCGCGGTCAGCGCGTCGGCGAAGTTGTGGATCGTGTCCGCGAGCAGCGCGACCGAGCCGGTGAGCGCGACGAGCGCCGCCTGCAGGACGGTGGTCGCGAGGAGGACGAGAAGGCTGATCTTCAGCGCGCGCACGCCCGCCGTCGAGGCCTCCAGCGCGTCGTCGATCGAGTCGGCCGCATCGTGGGTGTGGGGCACGAACAGGTCGTAGAGGAATCCCCGCAGGCCGCCGTGCGGGTGGCCGTGCTCGTGGTCGTGCGGGTGGTCGTGCGCATGGTCGTGGTCGTGGTCGTGCGGGTGCGAATGCTCGTGCTCGTGGTCGTGCGGGTGATCGTCGTGGTGCTCGTGAGGGCTCGTGCGTTCGTGCTCGCGACCGGTCATCCCGCCGCCCCGTCCCCCTGATGGTGCGGCGCGTGTCCGACGACGTGCTCCGCCTGCTTGATCGCGTCCACGACAAGCTCGGAGGCGTGCTCGTCGGTGAGCCGGTAGTGGATCGTCGTGCCCTCCCGGCGCGTCAGCACCATTCGCCCGAGCCGCAGCTTCGCGAGGTGCTGCGATACGGCCGCTGGGCTCTTCTGCACCGCCTCGGCCAGGGCGTTCACCGGCAGCTCGCCCGCGTCGTGCAGGGCCAGGACGATGCGCACGCGCGTGGCGTCGGCGAGCATCGCGAACACCTCCACGGCCAGCTCGACGTACTCCGAGTCGACGCCGTGTCTGCTTGTCTCCGTATCCAAGTGCATACGCAGATACTAGACCTACGAGGGCGGAAGGTGCTCCGATCGTCCCGTCTCGGAGCCGGTTCCAGCGCCGGTGAGCGTCAGAACGCTGTGCAGCCCCTCGTCGGTGCCGGACCAGTGCCGACTGATCGTCGCGACGCCTGCCCGCCGCACGGCGAAGCGCAGGACGACGGCGACGAGGAGGACGTCGTCGGCGACTCCGAGCACAGGGATGACGTCGGGGATCAGATCGACGGGGAGGAGGAGGTAGGCGAGCAGGCCGACCAGCGACCAGCGCACGACGCGAGGAACGGTCCGATCCGCGATGAGCGCGCGGAGCAGTCGGACGACGTCGGGAACGAGACGCATCGCCGCGCGCCAGTCGACCGAGCGCCCTGCTCGACGCTGCTGCGCCCACAGCACGGCGACCAGGGCGCACCAGAGGAGTGCCACCCCTCCGGCGACGGCGAGGAGTGGTCCGAGCCAAGAGGGGGTCACTCCGGGATCACGGGATCGGCCGGCAGATTCACCGCGTAGACGCGCTCGGAGTACGTCGCCAGCTTCTCGGTGCTGGCGGTGAGGCGTCCGGTCGCCTGCTGTGCCTCGGGCTGGCCGAAGGCGTCGCGGCGGAGCAGGTCGCGGTGCCAGCGGCGCAGCCGATCCAGGCTCTGCTCCTCCTCCTCGAGCTCCCCGAAGGTGAACTTCTCCTTCGCGAACTCCCGATCGATCTCCGCGTCGAACTTCCCGCAGTCCGCAACGAACTCGTTCCACTCGTCCACCCGGGCGCTCGTGAACACGTCGCGCAGATCGTTCGCGTCGCCGTCGCTATGGCCCGTCGCGCGGAACACGGTCAGGCCACCGTCACCGCGCGCGGCCAGCTCGCGGATCGAGGTCAGGCCCTCGGAGAACGCGGGCAGATCGGGGACCGCCCACATGCCCGCCGCGGCGGGCACCGCTCCGAGGCGGCGCAGCTCCCGCCAGACGGCGACCCGGTGGCGCGAGGGCTGAGCAGGGATACGAGGGACGAGGAGAAGCCAGGCGGTATCAGTCACAGGCGAGAGTGTAACAGCGGTTACATCACTATCTTCGAGTGGTCGTCGAGGGATCCGTGCCGTCGGCGGCGTCGAGGGCCTGTCGAAGGAGGCGGAGCGCCTTCGGCCCCACTCCGTGGAGGCTGGCGAGGTGGTCGAATCCCACCCGCCGCAAGTCGTTGAGGTCGTGCACGCCCGCGTCATCGAGTGCACGAGTGGCCGGAGCCCCGAGGGCGGGGAGCTGGGAAGACGGTTCCACGCGTCCGACCCTACGAATCTTCACACCGTCCCGATAGCCGATCGTTCACCGGTACACGTGGACGCGACACCGAGCGTTGCAGAAATCCGCGGCCCCGAGTGTTGTGGATCGCGGCGTGAAGTGACGGTGTTCTAGCGCCGCTTCATGTCGCATCCAGATGAAGGGCTGGGCTGGCGGAATCTGACGGCGCGTCAGGTCGACGTCGAGAGAGACGGCTGCCCATCATGCTGACGGCCTGTTGCGACGGGGGTTCAGGGAGTGGAGTCTCGATCAAGAAGTGATCCCGCGTCGCGCCAAAGCTCGAAGAGATCAAGAGCCGGGTCTCGAAGCCAGCTGATCTGAACTCCGTCCAGCAGTGCCAGCACTACTGTTGCGAACGCTTCGGGCCGGGGGTGCCAGCACTCGATAGATTCGACAAAGGTCTTCCGCGCGGAGCGGGCGCGCTCCTGGAAGTAGTCGTGCGCCGGATGCGCCGGGTCGAGGGATTCGGAACCCAGCACGGTGTAGAGCCGCACGATCTCGCGCTGCGACGCATTGCGACGGACGGCGTCGTCCAGGGCGCGCCACGTGGCTTCTCGATCCCTGGGCGCCCCGGTGTTACCGAGAAGCGCGATGTCCTCCGAGTCGCGGTGACGCAGGACGGCGATGAGGATCTCGTCGCGGGAGCCGAAGTAGTGATCGAGCCCTCGCCGCGTCATCCCGCACGCTTCAGCGAGCCCCAGCAGGGTGAAGGCGTTGAACCCGCGCTCGGAGATCAACGTCGTGGCGCGCTCAACGATCATCGCGCGCCGCACCTCGGGAGCCAAGCGTATGCGCGAAGGCGTGCCGGCCGAAGCCCCACCCGGCACTTCTTGCGCAGTCACAGGTTCATGTCTACCATCTCCTTACCCGCACTGATGCGGGTAACGGTTCCACCCTGGAAGCACCTCAGTCGGCGGCGAATGCCGACGGAGGTCGATCGGAGGAAAGTCGATGACGACCACTCACACCCTGTTCGATGACGCCGTAGAGCGCGTGCGTGGGGGTCACGCCGCGCAAGCGGAGGCCGCTGCGCTCCTCGCTCAGCTGACGGCGGAGGAGAAGCTGGGTCTTCTCGACGGCGACGACGACTTCTGGCCGGGCATGGGGGAGATGGCGCAGCGATACAACAGCGTCCCCATCGTCATGGGCCGGATCGATCGAATCGGCGTGCCGGGGCTCCGGTTCAGCGATGGGCCCCGCGGCGCGGTCATGGGTGCCTCGACCGCGTTCCCGGTCTCGATGGCTCGCGGAGCCACCTGGGATCTCGCGCTCGAGGAGCGGATCGGGATCGCCATCGGCGCGGAAGTCCGGGCCCAGGGCGGGAACTTCTTCGGAGGTGTCTGCATCAATCTGCCTCGCCACCCCGCGTGGGGGCGCGCGCAGGAGACGTACGGCGAGGACAGCTACGCGCTCGGTGAATTCGGCGCAGCTCTCACTCGCGGGGTCCGACACCACACCATGGCCGTGTCGAAGCACTTCGCGCTGAACTCGATGGAGAACGCTCGGTTCGTGGCGGACGTCACCGCCGATGACGCCGCCCTTCACGAGGTCTACCTCCCGCACTTCCGGCGCACGGTCGAGGAGGGCGTCGATGGGATCATGACCGCCTACAACAGCGTCAACGGCGAATGGGCGGGAGAGAACGAGGCCCTGATGGAGGGCGTTCTGCGGGAGAGGTGGGGCTTTCAGGGGGTCACCGTCTCGGACTTCATCTTCGGGCTTCGCGACGCCGCGAAGTCCCTGCACGCCGGTCTGGACGTCGAAGAGCCCTTCCGTCAGCAGCGGGCACACTCCCTGCCGGCCGACCTCGATGCCGGGCGGGCGTCCTGGGACGACGTCGAGCGCGCCGGGACGCGCATCCTCGCTACACAGCTCGCGTTCTTCGCGCGCGAGCTCGACGCAGAGCCGTCGATCGAGGTGGTCTTCTCGGATGAGCACCGAGCGCTGGCCCGTGAAGCCGCCGCCACTGCGGCAGTTCTTCTCAAGAACGATGACGTGGACGGCCGCCCGCTGCTGCCCCTGGACGCGGCTTCGCTGCGGCGCGTCTCGGTGATCGGTCGGCTGGCGGGGCTGGCCAACACCGGCGACGAGGGCTCCTCGAACGTCCGTTCTCCGCAGGTGGTCACGCCCCTGGACGGGATCCGCGCCGCTGTGCCAGGTGCGAGAGTCGACTTCGTGGAAGCCGATGATCCGGCGGCGGCCGCAGCCGCGTCCGCCGACGCCGATGTCGCGATCGTCGTCGTCGGCTACACCTCAGCCGATGAGGGCGAGTACCTCGGCGACCTCATGAACGACCCCTCTCTCCTCGCCCTCTTCCCCCCCGCCCCGGAAGGCGTCGACATGAGTGCCCTCATGACCGAGGCCAGCGGCACTGTGATGGGATCGGCGACGGGCGGCGATCGCCGATCCCTGCGCGTGCGCCCCATCGACGCGGACATCATCCGCGCGACTGCGACGGCGAATCCGCGCACCGTCGTGGTCGTCGTGACGGCAGGAGCCGTCATCACCGAGGAGTGGCGGGACGAGGTTCCGGCCGTCCTCATCGGCTGGTACAGCGGCACAGAGGGAGGGTCGGCCCTCACGGACGTCCTCCTCGGCCACCACGACGCCACCGGCCGACTGCCGTACTCCATCCCCGCCGATGAAGCTCACCTGCCCTTCTTCGACATCGACGCCACCGCGATCACCTACGACCGCTGGCATGGACAACGGCTCCTCGACCGCGACGGAAACCGCGCCGCGTTCCCCTTGGGATTCGGTCTGTCGTACACGACGTTCAGCATCGATCGCGTCACCGTGAGCGCCGTCGAACAGGAGCACTTCGACGCCACCGTCACCGTCACGAACACCGGTGATCGAGCCGGTCGCCACGTCGTGCAGCTCTACGCCCTCATCGACGCTCACGACTTCCCGCATCGCGTGCTCGTCGGGTTCGCCCCTGCGTGGATCGACGCCGGCGCAACGGCAACCATCACGATCAACGGCTCCACTCGCCCCACCCACCGGTGGACCGACGACGGTTTCGTCCCCGCCGCTTCGTCGGCGATCATCGAGGCCGCCGCCTTCTCCGGAGATGCGGCAGCCGCAACGACGACGATCGACCTGCTGTAAGAGGCGCTTCGTCGGGACGCGGATACCGTCATCGCCGCTGAGCTCGGAGGCGCCGCGGGCCCGTTCGCCACCGTCGTGGCGGGCGGTCCCGCGACCCTCACGATCCGCCCGGCTCCGGGCCTGGAGCCGTCGACCCGCGAGAGCTGACGTCAGTGCGCCGAGCCGGCCGATTGATGGGCGCCTTCAGGGCTTTGTGCAGAGGGGACGACTTCGAGGTGGCGCGTACGGTCAGCAGCTGTCTCCCGCAACCACCCACGCGACGTCGCTCGGTTCGAGAGCCGTGACCTCATCCGCCGTTGCAGCTCCGGCACCGCGGATCACGGTCAGTTGACCGAGGAACAAGTCGATGATCCGAGGGAGGTCGATGTGCACACTCGTCAGACGCGGTGCGACGAGCTGACCGAGCATCGTGTGGTCGACCCCGATCACGCCGACTCGGGAAGGCACCGGGAGCTCCAGCCTGCGTGCGGCAGCGATGACGGCGATGGCGACGTCGTCGTTGTAGGCGCACACGGCGACGGCGTCGTCTCCCGTCGTCTCGAGCGCTGAGCTGAGCGCCTGTGTGGCGGAGTCCTCATCGAGTTCCACCCTGATCACGACGGGGTCCGCCAACCCGTGAGCGGAGCACTCCGATCGGACGCCCTGGAGCCGGAAATCCCCGTAGGGGGCTGCTCGGGAGTCCTGCAGCTGGGCGTAGATCACGTGCCTCTTCCCGCGGAGGACGAGTTCACGCACCTGGAGGCGTCCGACGAAGACGTCGAGCTCGTCCGTCGCATCCTGCCCGGATTCGGGAATCGGTGGGAAGAGCCGACTGCCCGCGGACTCCAGGGTCCGCCCCTGCTCGGGTGTGAACACTCCGAAATCGATGATGACCATCGGTCGCAGGTCCAGGACCGAGGTGAGAGTCGCGGCCGTGTCGCGACCGGCGAACCGAACGACGACGCTCATCCCCAGAGTCGCCGACGCTTCAGTGATCTGATCGACCGCGTTCTGCAGATTCGGGCCGAAGGTGGCGCTGGGAATCGCGAGAACGATCATGTCGCTCACGCCGGTCGCGAGAGCGCGGCCGGCCCGAGAGGGGCGGTAGTTCAGCTCCGCCGCGGCGGCCGAGACGCGATCGCGCGTCTCCTGCGGGAAGCTCGCCACGTTCCCGTTGAGGATCTGACTCACCGTCGTCCGAGACAGCCCGGCGCGTCGGGCGACGTCCGAGCTCGTCGCTCGGCGAGCGGGAGTCGTCGGGGTCATTCCTGAAGTCTGACACAGCCCTGTTGACGGCCGAAGCGGACAGGCCTACTGTGGTGACGCGCGTTAGTGACGCGTGTTAGTAACGCGCGTCAGTCGCCGCTCGGCGTACTACGGGCGCTCGATATGACGAAGGAGTCATTCATGGCGAAAGATCCTCGACGGGTGCAGGGCGAGCAGATGCGTGCCGCCGTCGCTCTCAGCACGGAGGAGTCGGTCACCGCCGCCTTGTCGGCGGACGCTGTCGGCCAGGCGATCCGCGAGGACCGCTCAGGTGAGAAGCTGAAGCTGCGGGAGAAGCTCTCCTACGGAGTCGGCGACATCGGAGCAAATCTCGTCTTCGCGCCGGTGTCCGCTTTCCTGCTCTTCTACTTCACCGATACGGTCGGCATCGGCGCCGCGATCGCCGGAACGCTTCTCCTGTTCGGACGCGTGCTCGACGGCACACTCGACCTCATCATCGGCACTCTGGTCGACAAGACCTCGACCCGCTGGGGCAAGGCGCGGCCATGGATCCTCTTCAGCATGCCGGTGCTGGTGATCTCCTTCGTCCTGCTGTTCAACGTTCCCGCCGGACTGAACGAGACGGGCAAAGAGATCTACGCCTTCGTCTTCTACTTCCTCTGCCTCGGCGTCGGGTTCGTCAGCTCGAACCTCGCGTATCACACGCTGCTCTCCGTGATCACCTCCGACTCCCGAACCCGCGTGACTCTGACCGTCATCCGGACCTTCTGCGCGATCCTGACGACCCTCCTGGTGAACTCCTTGACCGTTCCTCTGCTGACCGCGTTCGGCGGCGGTCAGGGCGGGTGGACGGCAACGACGTTGATCTACGGCGGCATCGCTGCGATCACGCTGCTCATCGTGTTCGTCGGTACGAAGGAGCGCGTCACGAGCACTGTCACCACGACGGCCGGACCGAAGATGCCGCTGGGCAAGATGATCCGGATCCTGTTCCGCAACCCGTACTTCTTCCTGGTCTTCGGCTTCTTCCTCCTTCAGTTCATGGTCCAGGGCACCGCCAGCGTCGGAATCTACTTCGCCTCCGACGTCCTCGAGGACCCGAGCCTGTTCGGCCTCCTCAGCATCGCCGGACTCGCGCCCCTCCTGCTGGGCATGTGGTTCATGCCCGCGATCATCGGCCGCTTCGGCAAGCGCAAGCCCATCCTGTTCGGCACGAGCCTGACGGTCATCGGCGCGATCATCACGCTCGTCGACCCGTCGAACCTCACCCTCCTGATCGTCGGAAGCCTGATCCGAGCGGTCGGCGGTATCCCGACCGCCTCGGCCCTCTTCGCCCTCGTCGCCGACGTCGTCGACTACGGAGAGTGGAAGAGCGGCGTCCGTCTGGACGGGATGACCTATGCGGCCGCGACCGCCGGCCAGAACTTCGGCGCCGGACTGGGCACGGCCCTCGTCGGCTGGCTGCTCGCCTTCGGCATGTACGACGGCCTCGCGGATTCACAGCCGCAGTCGGCGCTCGACGTGGAGATCTTCCTCTACCTGTGGCTGCCGATGATCGTGGCGATCCTGATGGCCGTGATCATCTACTTCCTCGACATCGACAAGAACATGTCTCAGATGCAGCGCGACCTCGCCGAGCGGCGCGGAAGCGCCGCGGCCGTGGCCGAGTAGGGACCGGTGACGGCCTCGGAGAGCCGGCTGACGTGGGGTGTCGTCGGTACCGGCGACATCTCACGCTCCATCTGCTCCGACCTCGCACACCTCGATACCGCGCGCCTACTCTCGGTCTGCTCGCGGCGTACCTCGACCGCAGAGCAGTTCGCTGCGGAGACCGGAGCGGAACGGGTGCACGGACATCTCGACGAGATGCTCGCCGACGACGATCTCGACATCGTCTACATCGGTACCCCGCACGCGACACACCTGCCGATCGCGCTCGCGGCGCTGCGTGCCGGCAAGCACGTCCTGATCGAGAAGCCCCTCGGTGTGAGCGCCGACGAAGCACGCATCATCGCGGACACGGCGCGCCGGTCGGGTCGGTTCGCGATGGAGGCGATGTGGATGAAGTTCGCACCCGCCTACCGCAGTCTCCTAAACGCGGTTCGAGCGGGAGCGATCGGGCAGGTGCGCAGCATCCGAGCCTCGTTCGGGCTCCCGTTCGACACGGCGGACTCCGAGCGCTGGTCCGCAGCACGATCCAGCAGCACCCTGCTCGATCAAGGGATCTACCCGGTCACCCTCGCCCTCGACGTGCTCGGAGCCCCCTGGCGGATCCACGCAGACCATCTGCTGCGCGACGACGGCGTGGACCTCGCCAGCCGCGCGACCCTGGAATACGCCGGCGGACGACGTGCGGACCTCGCAGCGTCGATGACCGAGTACATCGATCCCAGCGCCTCCCTCAGCGGATCCCTCGGCTGGATCGACGTCCCTGCCCCGTTCTGGGTGACAACCCGCTTCACCGTCCACGCGGGGACCATCGCAGACGCATTCCGCTCGCCGAAGACGACCGCACTCGAACCAGAAGGCCACGGGTACGTGCCCATGCTGCGTGCCGTGACCGACGCCGTCCGACAAGGCCTCACCGAGCACCCACTGCACCCGCTGGAGGCGTCGATCCGGACCTTCGTCGCCCTCGACCGCATCCGATCCGCCGCGAACGCGACCCGCGCCGCCTGACTCCGCCTGCCACCGCGGGCTTCCCCCACCACCGCAACCCCGGGCGACCGCCCCGCACGAAGGAGAGACCATGACGACCACATCGTTCAACGACGGCTGGAGCGTCCGCGACAAGAAGAGCATCTTCGAGGCTCTTCAGAGCGCGACCGCCGACGCGGTGTCCGTTCGACTCCCGCACGACGCGCTGATCCACCGTGACCGCACCGACGCCCCGGGACGCACGTCGCACACAGGCTACTTCCCCAGCGCGGTCGTCGAGTACTCGACGACGCTCGATGTCCCGGAGGAGTACCGCGACAAGCGCGTCACCCTCGAGTTCCAGGGCGTCCACCGCGACGCGATGGTCTACGTGAACGAGGTGTTCGCTGCGCAGCGCCCGTTCGGGTACTCCACGTTCTACGTCGAGCTCGACGCGTTCCTGCACTACGGCGCCGCCAACACGATCCGCATCGAGGCCCGCACACACGAGGACTCCCGCTGGTACACCGGCGTCGGCATCCACCGCGACGTCCTGCTGCACGTCACCGAGCTCGTCCACGTCGCTCCCGAGGCCGGCGTACGGATTACGACCCCGGACATCGACCCCCGTCGGGCCGTCGTCGAGATCGCGACCACTGTTCGGAACCAGAGCACCGGCACCGCGCAGCGCTCGGTCTCCACCGTGCTGCGTGCCCCTGACGGGCGGACCGTCGCGACCGACACCGCACCGATCACCCTGCGCGCAGGCGCGACGTCCGTCGTCCGTCAGCGGCTTTACGTGCAGGCTCCGCAGCTGTGGGACGTCGACAGCCCCTTCCTGTACACGGCGGTCACCACCCTCGGCGACACCGGCACCGCGGTGGAGGAGCGCACGACCCGCTTCGGCATCCGGACCCTCCAGGTCGACCCGATGGAGGGCCTGCGCATCAACGGGACGACCGTCAAGCTGCGCGGTGCCTGCATCCACCACGACAACGGCGTTCTGGGAGCCGCCACCATCGGGCGTGCTGAGGAGCGCCGCGTGCAGCTGCTCAAGGACGCCGGGTTCAACGCGATCCGCAGCTCGCACAACCCGCTCAGTCAAGTGATGCTCGACGCCTGCGACCGCCACGGGATGCTCGTGATGGACGAGACGTTCGACATGTGGACGATCGGCAAGTCCGCCTTCGACTACTCCCTCTCCTTCCCCGAGTGGTGGGAGCGCGACGTCGAAGCGCTCGTCGCGAAGGACTTCAACCACCCGTCGGTGATCTTCTACTCCATCGGCAACGAGATCCCCGAGACCGGGAACCCGCTGGGCACCGACTGGGGCCGGCGGATCGCCGAGAAGATCCGCTCGCTCGACGAGACCCGCTACATCACGAACAGCATCAACGGGTTCGTCTCCGTCCTCCCGGAGGTCGCCGCCCTCATGAGCGCCCAGGCCGACGGCGGCGCGCCGGCCGGCGTGAACGCCGCAAGCGATTTCATGGGCATGATCAACGCCTCAGACCTCGTCACGGAGAAGACCGCGGAGTCCTTCGCCGCCGTTGACGTCGCCGGCCTTAACTACGGCGACTCCCGCTACGTCGGCGACCGCGAAGCGTTCCCCAACCGCATCATCGTCGGCACCGAGACGTTCCCCACGAACATCGACGTCAACTGGCGGCTCGTCGAGGAGAACCCGCACGTCATCGGAGACTTCACCTGGACCGGCTGGGACTACCTCGGAGAAGCCGGCATCGGACGAGTGCAGCACCTCTCGGACGACGAGGCGCCGCTGTTCGCGGCCCCCTACCCCTGGCTCGCAGCCTGGTGCGGCGACCTCGACATCACCGGACACCGCCGGCCTGCCTCCTACTACCGCGAGACGGTCTTCGGTCTGCGCCACGAGCCCTACATCGTTGTCCACCGCCCCGAGCACCACGGCGCCACCCGGCACTCGAGCCCGTGGACCTGGTCTGACAGCATCGCCAGCTGGAGCTGGGACGTCGCCGTCGGCTCACCCATCACCGTCGAGGTCTACAGCGACGCCGACGAAGTCGAGCTGCTCCTCAACGGCGACAGCATCGGGCGCGCACCCGCCGGACGCGACAATCGCTACCGCGCCACCTTCGAGACGCAGTACGCACCCGGCGAGCTCACCGCGGTCGCTGTCACCGGCGGCGCCGAAGTCAGCCGCACGAGCCTCCCCACCGCCTCCTCGGACCTGCGGATGAAGGTGAACGCGGACCGCGACCAGCTCGTCGACGACTCCTCCGACCTCAGCTTCATCACCATCGAGCTGCACGACGACAAGGGGACCCTCGTGACCTGCGATGACCGCCTCATCACGGTCAACGTCAGCGGGGCAGGAATTCTCCAGGGTCTGGGCAGCGCGCGTCCCGACACGACGGAGAAGTTCGACGCCCGGGAGTTCACCACCTTCGACGGGCGCCTTCTCGCCGTCATCCGCCCCACCGGCGCAGGACGCATCACCGTCGACGTGACAGCCAACGGTCTCGACCGTGTGCAGGTGACGCTGGACGTGCTCAGCGAGTCCCGGACGACGCCGTCCGATGCGGCGCGCCCCACCGTTCTCTGAGATGTGACCTCACTGATGAGCGGACGCGGCTGCGCTCGCCATCGGTGAGGTGGTTAATGTGCGTTCCCGGTCGTTCGAGTGTCCCGTCAGGGGATCGCTCACCGGACGCGTCAGGAAGTGGCAGTAGCGAAGGGAAGGATCTTGGCGTGCTCGCCGTCCTCGTCGTACCAGACGAACTCCGCGCACGTGATGAGCTCAGCCGGACTGGGGGAGAGGTCTCGTCTGGTCTGGGCGTGGGCGGTCTGCCACTGCTGCTCGTCCAGCGAGCGGGCGTAGATCAGTGAGAGGTGGAACACCCATTCCTCGAGCGGAAGATCCCCGATCCGGTAGAGGTCGGTCAGGTCGAGGACACCGGTCAGGTTCGCGTAGGCGGTGACGAGTGAAGGGGTGCGCTCGAGTCGAGCGAGGAGGACCTGGAACGGCGGAGGGAACCCGTCGACTGCGACCACTTGCAGGTCGATCGGAGACTGGTTCTCCGCCCACGCGGCGAGAGCGTCACAAAGGAGAGTCACGCGGTCGGGCTCGTAGAAACCCCGCAGGGTGACGTGGCCAGTGTTGGGCCAGGAGAGACCATCGGGCAGCCGCTGTTGGAGAGCCGCCTGCTCCTCGTCGTAGAAGGTGGCGACGTCGGCGACAGGTCGGAGAACGAGATACTGCTGGCCGCGTAGCGACTTCAGCAGCTCGGGGTCGGTCATGAAGGGGCGGGTCATGTGGAGCTCCGGTCGTCAACGAGTTGTCCAGACCGTAGCCCCATCGAGGGTCAGCGGTATGAGTGTTACGCACCCACCCCTGGCCACGAAGGGACTCGCGCTGAGCGGCCCGTATGGGGATGGCCATTTCGTCGGTTCAGGCGCGGGAGAGCGTGATGCCGGCTTCGAGGAGCTGCGCGCGGCGGGTGGAAGTCGTCCAGGACCTCTCGGTCCACTCGGGACCGTGGAGGGAGTCTCCGCTGTAGAGCAGATGCCCGTGCTGGACTCCGTGGAAGCGGCTCACAGCGGCTAAGGAGGCGGCCTCCATCTCGACGGCGACGCAGCCCTCCGCGCGTCTGCGCTCGATCCGCGTCCGTGTCTCCCGGAAGTCGGCGTCCGTCGTCCACGTGGTCCCGAGCGAGGAGGGTACGCCGAGCGCGGCCAGGCCGGCGGTGAGGCGCTGCGTCTCGGCCGTATCGAAGTGGACGACGCGACTCGGCGGGAGGTAGTGGAACGAGGTGCCCTCATCGCGCACTGCCGTCTCGACCACCATCACGTCACCTTGACCGAACGACTCGACCAGTGACCCGGCGCCGCCCACGGCGATGAACCGTCGTGCGCCGCTCGCGATCGCCTGTTCCAGTGAGTGCGCGCTGAGCGGCCCGCCCACACCGGGGTGGAACACCGCGACGGCGCGATCCGGTGTGGCGTAGATCGGCCGTCCTCCCATCTCGTCGCTGAACTGGCCGATACGGACCAGCCCTCCGGCGTCCTGGAGCTCTCGGGCTGCTTCCGCGAAGAAGCAGACCACGGCGGCCGGCGGGAATGTGCCCTCGACCACGAGTGGCCGGGGTTGCAGCATTCCTTCCTCGTGTCCGTCGAATTCCTCTAGCGGGAGGCCCGGCCTGTCATCCATCCGGCCGGCTCCTAGGTCGTCTTGCGGGCAGCGACCGAGAACATCAGCGGTAGCCGCTCACGCCCGTCGGGCAGCACGAAGCCCTCGGGCGTCGGCGTCAGGGTGGGGAGTGACTTCCACGGGATCGTGGTGTGTTCCTCGAAGGAGAGGATCGTGAGTCCGGCGCGCAGCAGTGCCCCGAGGATCTCGGAGAGGGAGTGCGGCCACTGGAAGGTGGTGACGTGCTCCTCGATGATGGTGTCGCTCGCGTAGGTCACTCCGTCATCGAAGCGCTGCGGCTCTCCGGTGGAGAAGTAGGGCTCAGTGACCACGAGGAGGTCGTCGTCGCGCTCGTGGGCGAGAGCGTTCATCATCGGGTGCCCCTCGCGGATGAAGAACAGGCCGCCCGGGCGCAGGAGAGTGTGGATCGTGCGGGCCCAGGCGTCGAGGTCGGAGAGCCAGGCGAGAACGCCCACGCTCGTGAACACGACGTCGAACTCCCGACCGAGCACCGCCGGCGCATCGTCGTTGAGGGTCTGCACGAACTCCGCGTCGAGCCCGGCACGCGCGGCGAGCTCGCGGGCGGCGGTGATCGCCTCTCCGGAGAAATCGGTCCCGGTCACGCTGGCGCCGAGTCGGGCCCAGCTCAGCGAGTCGGTCCCGATGTGGCACTGCAGGTGCACGAGGTCCGGGCCCTCGACCGACCCGCCGGGCAGATGCGGCGCCATGAGCGCCAGGTCTCCCATGACCCAGTTCGCGGACGGGTCGTCCGCGAAGGCTTCGGCGCCGTAGGCGAGTAGGTGGTCGGAGACGCGCGCGTCCCAGTTCGCGCGGTTCGCTTCCACGAATTCGTCGGTCATCATCGGCTCCCGTGTCGGTGGACAAAGCCCGCCAGAGTCCCAGGCGAGATGCCGAGCGTCAAGGAGAGATTTCGATCTCTCGCTCGAGACCGTGAGAGCTGCTTAGCTCGGGGAACTGACCGGAGAGGGGTGGCATGACGAGTTCGATCGAGTCCTGCGTCTTCTGCGCGATCGTCGCCGGCGGTTCTCGGGAGCAGGTCTTCCAAGAGAACGAGCATGTGATCGCCTTCCTGGATATCGCCCCCGCTGCGCCTGGGCACGCTCTCGTCGTGCCGAGGGAGCACGCGGCTAACGTCCTCAGCATCTCCGCCGACGGCTTCGCCTCAGTCGCCCGGGGCGTGCACGCAGTCGCCGCGCTACTGAACGAGGAGCTGCGGCCGGAGGGGCAGACGATCCTGCAGAGCAACGGAGCTGCAGCGTGGCAGGACGTGGATCACCTGCACTTCCATGTCATCCCGCGCTTCGCGGCCGACGCGCTCGTGCCACCGTGGACGAGCTCGCCATTCGGTGCAGCCGAGAGCATCCCAACGCTGACGGATGCGCTCCGCCGACGCGCCACCCGTCAGTAGCCGGCGGCCATCGCTCGCATGTGGACGCACAGTGCGTGGGCGGAGGTGGGTCCCGTTTGGGGATTAGTGACGGGGCTGCTCGTCGGGATGTCCCGGTCGGGAGAGGGCGAGCGAATCTGAGCGAGTGGTCAGGGGCAGCGGTAGCCCTTAATCAGTTCGGTGGCCGTGAAGCGGGCGCCGTCGGTCATGGCTTGGAGGCTGGGGCAGATGTCGTGGTGGTGAGTCGTCGGTTGCGGGACGCAGCCGTAGTCCTGGTCTGGTTGGTCGAGGATGCGTAGTTCGCCGGTTGCTCCGGGTGCCAGCCGCAAATCGGACCAGGAGCACGACCAGTCGATGGCGGCTTCGGTGTCGTTGGTGACGCTGACGTAGTGGGAAGGCCCGTGGACTCCGAAGGCCAGGTCACTGATCCAGAAGACTGCGCCAGCCAGCACACCCAGAATCGCGAGGAACGGCAACGCCCGGAGAAGTCGCTGCCGCAGCGTCATGTGACTGCGCCGTGCCTGCGTGTCGCTGCTCACTGCTGTTCGCCCCTCCGATGTAAGCGTTGCGCTCGTCGCGCGAAGAACACGAGCCCCCAGATCGCGAGGGCGACCCAGACGAGAGACAGCGGATGCCCGAGGAAGACGGAGGCGAGGAATGCGAGTCCCATAACTGCGCAGACAGCTGCGTACACGACGCAGATCCACACCTTGGGGAAGTAGTCGGTCACGCCTGCACCCTAGTGCGAGTGCTCTTACCCGAGGAAGGACAGCGCCGACAGGCCCATGAACGGCACCATCACGAGAAAGCAGATGGCGGCGTAATGCCAGAAGCCGTAAAACGAGTCGCGCCCGCCGACGAGGCGACTGAACAGCCCGGTCATGAGCGGCGGGAGTAGGAACAGCAGCAGCCACGGCGCCAGAACCAGAGAGCTCGGCGGCGTCCAGTCCGGGTAGTCATCACGATCGAGGGGCGGGAGTCGTGCGAAGAAGAACGCGGCGGTGAGGGCGATGGCTGGCAAGACGGACAGGCAGGTGAGAGCGACTGCCGTAAACCGTGCACCGTCCCGGCGGGCAAATCGACCGTCGTCTAAGTCGATCGGTGCTTCGGCGTCCTCATCCCAGCCTGGGCTGCTGAACCGAATCCGTGCCATGAAGCGATCATGCCTCCTCCTGATCGCGATGGCTGGTCAAGAGGCGCCCCACCCGATGCGCAGCGTTCCGGAAGGGGGTGGTTCACCGGACGCTTCCGAGGCGTCGAGAGACGTTGTCAGTTCTCGAGGTCCTCTGCACAACTCTTCGCGCCGCCTCGGCACTCGTGCAGACGACCGTGAACATTTAGATGCTCGAAGTCGCCTGCACAACCGGCGAAGGGTTCATCGCTGTGGCGAGGGCTGTGGGCTAGACCGCTGCGTCTTCGCGGGCGGCGTGGGCCTGCTGGTGGCGGTAGAGCGTCGCGCGACTCCACCCGACGAGACGAGCAGCGTCCTCAGCGGTGCGGCCACGGGCGCGAGCGTCCGCGGCGATCGCGAGCTTGTCCGCGATCACGACCGGATCCGACAGAGGCCGACCGAACCGGGTGCCGTTCGCGCGGGCGGCGGCGATGCCGGCGTTGACACGTTCCACGATGAGTTCTCGCTCGTACTCCGCGAGCGTGGCGAGCATGTTCAACATCAGCCGGCCCGTCGATGTCGACGGATCGATGCCGTCCGAGATCGAGCGGACCTGCACACCCCGCTCGCGCAACAGGTTCACCGTGTTGAGCACGTCGATCAGGGAGCGGCCGAGCCGGTCGACTCGCCAGACGACGACGGTGTCGCCGTCCTCGGCGTACTCGAGGAGCTTCTTCATCCCGGTCCGCTCGATCGCGGTCTTGCTCCCCGAGGTGACGTCCGCGAAGACGTCGCGATTCTGCACGCCGGCGGCGACGAGCGCGTCGAGCTGCAGCTGCGCGTCCTGACTCGACGTACTCACACGCGTATAACCCAGAAGCCTCACGACCTCATTCTGACTCGGAAACACCCTCCGCGTCCCCTCCTGAGACGAAACGCGACAAGACGTCTTTCCGAGACAGCCGACGTCCCGATAATTCAGATCCGTTGAACGTGGCGCGACCGCCGGAAGGCACGTCTCAAAAAGCTACTGTTTCTCGAGGTGGAAGGAGGAGCTCCCCCTTCCGAGGTGGTCCATCTCGAAGCGGTCGACCAAAGTGATTGCGCCCTTGCGGACGAGGCCGTGCACGACTTCGCCGAGCCTGCCTCGCTCCTCGGGTCGGCGCCGTCGCTGAGTAGGATCTGTCGTCAGCCCTCTAGAACGGCTAGAGCACGGTCCACATCGCCCTCAGTGTTGAAGTAGTGGAACGACACGCGGAGGCGACCCGGCGAGGCAGCGGCGCGCACGTATTCGCGAGCAAACTTCGCTTCGAAATCGCTACCTGAGTCGTAGGCGACGACGACGTGGCTTTGCTGCTCAACAGGGGGGAGAGACAGGCCAAGGTTCTCGGCGCCATGTGCGAACCGACTGGCAAGTCCGGTGACTCTCGCCTCGCTCCGGCTCGGGCTCACTCTCTGAAGAACCTCGAGTGCGGAGATGGCGCCGATCCAGGAGAACCAGGCGGGAGACGTGTCTGCTCGACGGGCCGAGGCGGGGAGGTCGAGGTTGTCACCGAAGTATCCGTGTGGCGGTTCTGATGATTTCCAGCCACGCAGAACGGGCTGGAGTGAGGCGATGCGGTCTGGGCGGATGTGGAGCCAGGCCGCTCCGCGTGGGGCGAGCATGTATTTGTAGCCGTGCACGGCAACGTAGTCAGCATCGATACGGAAGGCATCTGTGTCGAGTACGCCAAGCGTCTGCGTGACGTCGACGAAAAGACGCGCGTCGTGAGCGGCAGTGGCTGCGCGCAGCCTGCTGAGGTCGAGGCGGTTGCCGTTCGAGGTGAGGACCTCACTGACGGCAAGAAGGGCTGTGTCGGCGTCGATGTGCCGTTCGAGATCGGCGGTTGTCACTACTCCATTGGTCGCGTCCACGCGCCGGAGTGGGTTCCGGTCTGGATCAAGATCGGTGAACGGCCAGAGCATCGATCGGTACTCCTCGTTGGAGACCACGACATCGCCGGGTGGAAGCGAGGCGCTGATGGATGCGGCGGCTTCCGTCACGGACCCCAGTACGGCGACGGTGCTCTCGGGGACGCCAACGTAGGCGGCGAAGGCGCTGCGCGCTCGCTCCTGTGTTTCATCCCACTCCAGCCAGGTGAAATCCCCCGTGAGCCAGTCGTCGAGCGCACCGCGCAATGACTCCACAACGGGCGCGCATCCCGGAGCGGATCCGGAGGTGTCGAGCCAGATCTGGTTACGGAGGGCTGGGAACAGCTCGCGGAACTGTGCGGAATCGAGGGAGCCTCTCACTGCGCCCTGGGCACGGCTACCCAGCCTTCCATCTCGATGCGTAAGGTCGGCGCGGCGAGGGCCGCGACGATGGCGAGCGAGTGGCCGGGGTAGGTGCCGTTCGGGTACCAGAGGGAGTAGACCTCGTCGCGGGCGCGGGCGAAGCCAGCCATGGCGTCGTCACCCGTGACGAATGTCAGCAGTCGGACGATATCCGCGGGTGTGGCGTCGAGTTCGAGGAGGAGCTCTGCGATGTTGTCGAAGACAGCGTGAGTTTGAGCTTCGATTCCGTCGGCGAGAACTCCGTTGCGATCGACCCCGACCTGTCCGGAGATGAAGATGAGGTCCCTGTCGGATGGGACGCGTACGAGATGCGAGTACTTCCCTATGGGTGGGGCGATGCGCTCCGGGGAAGAGGTGAGTATGGCTGTCATGGGAGCTCCCTGGTTGTGAGGTGGGCGGTCAACGGTGAGCGAGGACGCCGCCGTCGACGGGTAGGACCTGGCCGGTGATGAACGCAGCCGAGGGGCCGCCGAGGAAGAGGATTGCGGCGGCGACTTCGTGGGGGGTTCCGAATCGGTTGAGTAGTACCCGATCGAGCATGCGTGTCTGGTAGGCGGGGTCGGACGTCGCCGCCTGTCCCATGGGTGTCGCGATCGGGCCGGGGGCGACAGCGTTGACACGGATTCCGTGGGGAGCGAGAGTCACTGCCAGCCCCCGGGTGAGGGACGAGACGGCACCTTTCGTCGCTGAGTAGCCGAGGTTCTCGGCCGTTGATTCAAATGCGGCCACGGAGGAGACGTTCACGATCGCGCCGCCGCCATTCGACTGCATGATGTCGGCGATGCTGGTGGAGGCCAGCAAGGTCCCCCGGACGTTCACCGACCACATCAGATCGAAGTCGGCGATGCCCTCACCTAACACGTCCTCTGCTCGGTAAAGACCGGCGCTGTTGACGAGGAGATGAGGGGCACCGTGCCGGGACACGGCCTCGGCAACGCCGGCTCGGACGCTCGCTTCTGAAGAGACGTCGCAGGTCACGGAGTGGTAGCGCGGGTGGTTATGGGGTGAGGTGTCCAGGTCGAGACCGACGACCCGGTAGCCGGCATCGAGGAGGATGCCTACTGTGGCCGCTCCGATCCCACTACTCGAACCGGTAACGACCGCTGCGAGAGAGGTCATGACGCGAGCTCGACCTGGTCCTCGGCGCTCCAGCACACCGCTACCGCGTCGCCGGAGTGGAAGGGGCTGTACGCACCCCTCGCCTCACGGGCGGTCCCGGTGAATCCGTCGTCGGTCCGGAATCCGACCTTGCGGAAAGCTCCCTGATAGACGACGTCAGTCACCTTCGCATGCAGTGCGTTGGTGTTGACGGGTGCCGAGTCCCGTCCCGTCACCTGGATGCGCTCGGGTCGGACAAGAACCGATGCTTGCGGTCGACGGCCCTGCTCCAACCGGGGGTGCGCGCCGTCGTGGAACAGGATGTTGGAGTCTCCAACGAAACGGGCGACGAAGATCGTCGCTGGCCGTTCGTAGAGTTCGTCGGGCGTCCCGCACTGGGCGATCCGACCGTTCTCGTAGACGGCGATCCGGTCGGACAGCGCCAAGGCCTCCTCCTGATCGTGGGTGACAAAGAGGACCGTCGTCCCCGTTTCCCGATGGATGCGCGCGATCTCGACCTGGAGCTGCTCGCGAAGTTTCTTATCGAGCGCTCCGAGCGGCTCGTCCATGAGCAGTGCCGGTGGGCCGAACACCAGCGCCCGGGCCAGCGCGACGCGCTGCTGCTGCCCCCCCGACAGTTCGCGGGGGTAGCGCCGCCCCAGGCCCGCGAGTCCGACCACTTCGAGCATGCGGCCGACCTCGCGGGTTGTGTCCTCCTTCGACCAGCGGCGCTCACGCAGGGGGAACGCGACATTCTCAGCAGCAGTGAGGTGCGGGAAGAGAGCGTAGTTCTGGAACACCATCCCGAGCCCGCGCTTGTGCGAGGGGATCGACAGAACGTCCTGCCCGCCGATCTCCACCCGACCTGCGGTGGCCGTCTCGAAACCGGCGACGATGCTCAGCGTGGTGGACTTCCCGGAACCACTCGGGCCGAGGAGCGTGATGAACTCGCCCGCTGCGACATCGAGGGAGATGTCGTCGACCGCCGGTCCTGGCGCTCCCGGGTACTGCTTGCTGAGGTGGTCGATGGTGATCGCTGCGCTCGTCGTGTGGCTGGTCATGATGCTCTCCTTCGGAGGAGTTGAGGACCGAGGATGGCCGCGGTCGTCACGATCATCACGATCGTGGATGCGGCGGCAACGGTGGGGTCGATGTTGGCGGTGACGCTCGTGTACAGCTGCACGGGCAGAGTCCGGAGCGTGGGCGACTGCAGGTAGATCGCGATGATGACCTCGTCGAGCGAGGTGACGAACGCGAACAGTGCGCCGGACACGATTCCGGGTGCGAGGAGCGGCAAGGTGACCCGGAGGAAGACACGCCAGGCTGGAGCGCCGAGCGTCGCGGCGGCCTGAGCGAGGCGGCGGTCGATGCCAGAGAGGGCCGCGGAGACGGTGATGAATACGAACGGGATGGCGATGACGGTGTGGGCCAGCACGAAGCCCTGCACTGTGCCGACCAGCCGCCAGGACAGGAAAACGGAGTACAGGCCGACTGCGATCACCACGTGCGGAACGAGCATCGGCGCGACGATGACAGCGCTAGCGAACGATCGCGCGCGCGGACCGAGGGTAGGAACACACAATGCGGCCAGAGTCCCGATCATGGTGGCGGTCACGGCTACGAGCGCGGCGATGGTCAAAGAGTCCATCAGCGAACCGGTCCATCGCGGGTCCGTGAAGAACTTGGTGTAGTAGTCGAGGGACCAGCCAGCCGGGAGCAGCCGGAAGCTGTCACGGTCCGAGAACCCGATGGGGATCACGACGAGCGTGGGGACGATGAGCCATGCGGCTACCACGACGCCGATGATGCTCAGCCACAGGGGCGGGCGGCGCGTCATCGGGTTCCTCCGCTTACGCCGGCGACCGCCGTGGATCGTCCGCCGAACAGGGAGGCGATTGTCAGGACGAGGGTTGCGAGCACCAGGAGTGTGACTGCCAGCGCGCTCGCTGACGGAAGATCGAGGTTCTGCTGCACGAGCTGCGTGATGAGTTGCGGAACCATTTGTTCACGGGGCGAGCCGAGGAGCGCCGGGGTGATGTAGAACCCGAGCGAGAGGATGAACACCATCATGCAGCCGGCGATGACGCCGGGGCGCGACAGGGGGAGATAGACCCGCAGGAACGCCCGGGCTGGGGGAGCCCCGAGACTGCGCGCTGCGCTCAGCAGTGAACGGTCGATTCCGCGGAGGGTGTTGAACAGGGGTAGCGCCATGAAGGGGAGGAGGACCTGAGTCATGGCGATCGTGACCGCGAGCGGGGTGCCGAGGATCGTGACGGACCCCAGGCCGACGGAGCGGGCGAATGAGTCGATCGGCCCGTTCGCCTGGAAGAGGACGAGCCACGCGAACGAGCGCACGACCGCGCTCGTCCAGAACGGGAGGAGCACGACTGCGACCATCACGGCGCGGACGCGGTCCGAGACGATCGTCATCAGGTAAGCGAATGGGTACGCGATGACGAGGGTGACGGCCGTGACGACGAGAGCGTTCTGGAAAGTGCGTCCAATGACCCGCAGACTGTACCCGTCGGACGCCATCTCAACGTAGTTCTGTAAACCCCAGGTGGGCGTGGAGAAGCTGGTGATCAGCATTCGACCCACAGGGTAAATCAGGATGACGCCAATGAAGGCGAGCGGCAGAAGAACCGCGAGTGTGCGGAGCCGAGAGGAACCGGCGGGGCGAGCAGATCGGATCGAGGGTACTGACATCAGTACGGTCCTCCCGGGGTCGGTGCGGCGAGGGGAAGGGCGGTCCCCGAAGGGACCGCCCAGGCGGTCAGCGTGAGATCCACGCCGTCCAGCGTTCGGCGGCGTCCGCGAGGTTGTCCGCCCACCACTGCATGTCGCGGTTGACACCTGTTCCGTCGTCCTGGCCTGACGGGATGAACTGGGCCATCGTCTCCGGGATCTCGGGCGTGGCCTCGGGATTGATCGGTGCGTAGCCGATGCCCTCAGTCATTGCTGCCTGAGGCTCGGGCTGAATGGCGTAGTTGATGAACTCCATCGCGGCGTCCTTGTTCGGTGCACCCTTCGGCACGGCGAAGACGTCCCAGTAGTAGATGGGCTGATTCCACACGGTTCCCAGCGGAGCGCCGTTCACGGCCGCCTGGTAGGCGCGACCCGGCCAGGCGATGATCATGTCGACTGCGCCGCTCTCGAGCGACTCCTGCATCTGCGCACCGGTCTCGAAGAAGACTGTGTCATCCGCAACGCCGTCCAGCACCGAGAATGCCCGGTCGTAGTCGAGGGGGTACAGGTCGTCGGTGGCGACGCCGTCGGCGAGCAGAGCGGTTTCGAGGGAACCGTCGTGCTCGTTCCCCATCATTCCTCGTGTACCGGGGAACTTCTCGGTGTCGTAGAAGTCGGCCCAGCTGGTGGGCGGTGCGTCGCCGTACTTCTCGGTGTTGTATACGAGGAGGAAGGCGGTACGCATGTTCGGAACGCCGCACTCGGAGACGAGGGCCGGGTCGATCGCCGAAACATCGACGATGTCGTAGTCGATCTTCTCGAGGTAGTCGCCGCAGGCGTCGATCGCGTAGTACGGCAGCGCCTCGACGACGTCCCAGGTGACATTGCCAGCGTCGACTTGTGCGGTCATCTTGGTCCAGGTCGCCGGGCTGTCTTCGACGTAGGAGATACCGCTCTCCTCCATGAAGGGATCGAGCATCGCTGCCCGTTGAGCGTCCTGGTAGCTTCCGCCGGTGCCGACGAAGACGAACTCCGTGCTGGCAGTATCACCGGCCTCGGCGGTTCCCTGCGAGCAGCCAGCGAGAGCCAAGGCGCCGATCAGGGCGATGGAGCCGGTCGCGTAGGCGCGACGTCGTGATCGTGAGTTCATGAGTGGGTCTCCAATTCGGTGGTGCGTGGGGTGGAGTGGCGCATCTGGGGAGAAGTTGTTGAGGGGTTCTAGGTGCGACGCTGGACGCCGGGTCTTGGCGGCAGGCGCCGTGAGGTTGCTCAGGCAGACGCCCGAGCCCAGGTAGGCGAATCAACCGAACGCACGACGGCCTCGAGGATGCGTTCCTCGCTCGGCAGGAGCGCCGTGGCGAGATGCACGGCGGAGGGGATGCGGGCGTCAGGAGTCCCGATGCGG
Organism: Rathayibacter sp. VKM Ac-2804; assembly: GCF_009866655.1. Taxonomy (NCBI): domain Bacteria; kingdom Bacillati; phylum Actinomycetota; class Actinomycetes; order Micrococcales; family Microbacteriaceae; genus Rathayibacter; species Rathayibacter sp. VKM Ac-2804. Next base: position 2,412,620 of record NZ_CP047420.1, on the reverse strand, counting down.
ATGGGAGCCGCCATGAGCTGTGCGTTCTCGCTGACGTAAGCGACCACCTCGGCACCGAAGCCACCTGCGGTGTGTGCTTCGTGGACGACGACGAGTCGGCCCGTGCGTTCGACGCTCTCGAGGACGGCGGCGGTGTCCCAGGGGCGGAGCCATCGCAGGTCGATCACCTCCGCCTCGATCCCGTACTCGGACGACGCCGTCTCCGCCGCTCGCATGACGCGGTTCTGGATGGTCCCCCACGTCACGACGGTGACGTCGGTGCCGCCACGGCGCGTTGCACTCGCACCGAGTTCCGCCGGCGGTGCCTGCAAATCGACCGTCGTCTTCTCGCCGTGGTACAGCGCACGGTTCTCGATGACGATGGCGGGGTCGTCCGTCGCCACGGCGGCACGGAGCAGGTCGTAGGCGTCCTGCGCGGTCGTCGCGATGCAGACCTGGAGCCCGGGGACGTGGGCGAAGATCGCTTCGAGGTTCTGCGAGTGCTGGGCGCATGCGCCGGGCGTGTTGCCCTGCTGGGTGCGGACGGTGATCGGTGCCGTCAGCCGACCCTCCGTGACGTACCGGACGTTCGCTGCCTGGTTGACGAGCTGGTCGAGAGCGACCAGCGTGAAGTCGACCCACATGATCTCGACGATCGGGCGGCGGCCGACCATGGCTGCTCCGACGGCACCGCCGAGGATTGCGGACTCGGAGATGGGGGTATCGAAGACGCGGTCGCCGAACCGCTTCTTCAGGCCCTTCGTCACTCCGAAGACTCCGCCGGGCACGGCAACGTCCTCGCCGAACAGAAGCGCTTCGGGGTGACGGTCCAGCGCGTCGGACAGGGCGGCGTTGACCGCTTCGGCGTAGGTGTGCTGAACGAACTCAGGCATAGAGGTGCTCCGTGACTGTGGAGGGGTCGGTGAAAGGGGCGGCGAGCGCAGCCCTTGCAGCGGCGTCGATCTCGACGTCGATTTGCGCGTCGAGCACGTCGAGCTCGGCGGGCGTGCAACCGAATTCAAGAAGGCGCTGGCGTGTGCGGATGAGGGGGTCTGCCGCTTTGGCGTCCTCGATCTCCTTGGCCTGGCGGTAGTGCTGGATGTCTCCGATGTAATGGCCGACGAGTCTCGCGGTCATCGCTTCCACGAGGATCGGGCCGCCGCCGGAGCGGATCCGGCTGATCACCTCCCGCATGGTTCGGGTGACGGAGAGCACGTCGTTGCCGTCGATCCGGATGGCGGGGATGCCGTAGCCGTTGCCGCGGGTGAACAGTCGGTCCTTTCGGGTTGTCGCTGAGATGGGTGTCATCTCCGACCACAGGTTGTTCTCGACGACGAAGAGCACGGGGAGAGAGCGCGAGGCCGCGAAGTTCAGCGCTTCGTGGACGGCTCCCTGGTTCATGGCTCCGTCACCGATGACCGCGACCGAGACGCGCCCTGAGCCGTCGAAGGTGCTGGCTAGGGCTGCCCCGGTGGCGATGACGGTGCCGGCGCCGACGATGGAGTTCTCGCCGTACATGCCGTGGTCGGGTGCGAAGTTGTAGGCCGAGCCGCCGCGGCCGCCATTCATACCGGTCCGGCGGCCCATCATCTCGGCGAACAGCGCAGCCGGGGGCACTCCGCATGCGAGTCCCCAACCGTGGCCACGGTAAGTGGGAAATACGACGTCGACTGTGAGGTCGAGGGCGTCGGCGGTGCCGACGCAGATCGCCTCTTGTCCGTTGCAGAGGTGCACCGAGCCGACGATGTCGCCGTCCCGTCGGAGGTCAGCGGTGCGTTCCTCGAAGCGGCGGATGGTGCGCATCCGTCGATAGAGGCCGAGCAGCAGAGTCCGGTTAGGAGACGTGAGTGCGGTATCCATGGTTCCCTTCTGGTGCGGCCGAGCGGCGTGGTCGTGCCGGCCGATCGCGTGGTTCATTCGATTCCGCCGTCCACGGCAAGGATTTGCCCGGTGACGTAGGAGGAGAGGTCGCTGGCGAGGAAGAGCGCGCTCGCGCAGATCTCCTCCGGCCGCGGAGCTCGTCTAAGCGCCGTATTTTCGAACGACAGCGGCGTACCCGATTCCGCCCAGACCTGCTGCAGTCGGCCAGTGGGGACGGTGCCTGGCGCGATGCAGTTCGCCCGGATTCCATAACGGCCCACATCGCGGGCGAGGTAGCGGGTGTACATGGCCACCGCCGCCTTCGCGACGCCGTAATGGCTGTAGGTGCCCCGATCGGTGGGGGCGCGACCGTTAAGGGAGGACATTGTCACGATTGCGCCACCGCGTCCCGTCGTCATGGCGGGAATGGCGGCTGTGCAGACGTTCACTGTCGTGAGGAGATTCCGATCCAGCGCCGACTGGAGTGACGCCGGGTCGAGATTGCCCGCGGAGTTCCCAGAGAGTGCGCCGCTGCCGCCTCCAGCGAAGCAAAGGACCGCGTCGAGACGACCGAACCGCTCGAGGACGGCGTCCAGCAGTCGGGCAGTTCGCGCACTGTCCGTGAGATCGGCCTCGAACCCGTGCGCGTCCCCGCCGTCCTTCAAGATTTCGTCAGCCGTCGTGTCTGCCCGCATATCCTCGGCTTCCGCGGCGAAGCTTCGCCACGAGTGCAGGTCGACGTCGGCGACGGCGACGCGGGCCCCGTTCTGGGCGGCAAGGTGAGCCATGGTTCGGCCAAGCCCGCGGGCGGCTCCGGTGATCAGGACCGTCCGGTCCTCAAGGAGCGTCACGTGATCGGCCCGGAGGTGCTCGAGGAGGAGCGGTCGGCGCCGTCGCCAATTCGCAACTGCCCAGTCTCGAGGAAACGGGTCGCGATGCTCGCTGCTTCGACAACTGCTTCGATCAACCGGGAACGATGTGGCGTGAATCGCGACAGCGGCACCGAGACGGCGAATGCTCCGCCTGGCCGGCCCTGGGCATCGAAGTATGCAGCTGCCACGCAGTTCACACCGTCCCGGAACTCCTCCCGGTCGATGGCCCAGCCCTGTGACCGGATCTGCGCGAACTCCATCCGTAGTTCCTCGAAATCGGTGATGGTGTTCGGCGTGACCGGCGTCAGTCGACGGCGCGCGAAGAGTGCGCTGATCTGCTCGGCCGGGAGGTGCGCGATGATGGCCTTCGCCGATGCGCGAGCGTGCATGTCGCCGGAGTACCCGACCTCGAGTCGGTCGACCGTCACCGGGTGTTGCCCAACGAGGTAGTTCTGCAGGGACACCTTCCCGTCCGCCCAACGGGCGACGTAAGAGGTCTCCTTCGTCTGTGCATGCAGGCGGGTGAGGATCAGGTTCAATTCGGCGGGTACGGCCGAATGGTTGTTGAGCTGGCGGCCGAGCGCGTGAGAGCGGGAAGCGAGCTGGTACAGGCCCTCCTCATTGCGGGACACGAAGTCCATCGCCACGAGGGTGCGGAGGATGTGGTAGCAGACGCCGGGACGCAGATGTGTGTCGGCGGCGATGCGTTTGGCGGGCGCCTCACCCTCAAGTGCGAGGTACTCGAGCACGACGAGCCCGCGTTCAAGCGTGGAAAGCGTCGTGCTGCGGAGATCGTCTGTGGTCATGCGAGAGCTACCAGAGTCGAGGCGAGGATCGCCGCCGCGTCGACGACGTCAGCCACGAGCACTTGTTCGTCTGGGGAATGCGCAAGTGTGATGTCTCCGGGGCCGAAGACAACAGTCGGGATCCCCTCCGCACCGAACCAGGCTGCGTCGGAGCCTGCAGTGAAACCAATGATCTCGACAGCGCCCAACCGGCTACGCACCGCTCGGTGGAGTGCGCGTACGAGTGGCTCGTCTTCTGCCGTTTCCCATCCAGGGAGACCTTGGTTGTCCCAGATGATGCGCGCTGGATGATCCAGATACCACGGGTTGCTGCTGATGGTGCGATCAACGAGGACTCGGAGAGTATGGCGAACCTCCTCCGGGTCCTCTCCTGGCAGGAGTCCGAATCGACCCGACATCGTCGCGAAATCGGGTACAGCGGCACGATGTCTGCCCGCTTGGAGCACGCCCACCGAGAACGGTGCAGGAGAAGGAAGCGACGCGAGCAAGGAATGCCGGTACGAGCGACCTCGCTGCAACGCGAGATCGCGGAGCGCGGCACGGATCTCGATCAGCGCATCGAGTGCGTCTACGCCCTTCCATGGTGCGGAGCTGTGTGCAGAGATGCCGTCGAGTTCGATTGTGAAGAACTGGAGTCCGGTGTTGACTCGCGCCACTTGATTCGCGGTCGGCTCGAGGATGATCGCCGCCTCGACGGCACGAAGGTTCCCCTGACGCCGGAGGTTGTCCACGGCGACCTGCGTGCCAATTCCCGTGGTCTCCTCACCGACAGCTAGTTGCACGATCACCCGGAACGGCAACTCGACGCCACAGTCCTCCAGTGCGGCAAGTGCGCCGAGGGCGGCGACAATTCCACCCTTCATATCGACTGACCCGCGACCTCGCACGGCGCCCTCGACAAAATCGCCCGCGAACGGCGGAAAGGACCATCGGTGAAGATCCTCTGCGGAAACCACGTCGAGGTGCCCGTTGAGTATTACCGTGCGGCCGGTGTCAGCACCCACGTGAATCAGAAGATTCGCGCGCTCGTGGACACTCGTCTCATCGGCGCTGAGGGTGGACGAGGAGAGGTGCTCGCGTTCGATCTGCCAGCCCCGACCACGCGCCCACGCCGCGAAAACACCGGCGGCGCTCTCCTCTGAGCCCGACACGCTTGGGCACCGAACTGTCTCGCAGAGGAGCGAGATCAAGTTGGGTGTGAGCGCGGCGAGCGCATCTACCCATCGTTGGTCAATCTCGGTCGTCATGTGTCTCCTAGTGAGGGTGCACGGCACTGGCCGCCTACCGCTACGGCTGAGCGGATTGAAGACACTGTGCAGAACATCGCGTTTCTGTTCTGTTAAATCGAACGGTCTGTTTGATTATTTGAAAACCTGGCACAAAATGTTGCAGAAAAAGCTGGCGCGCTGTGTGGCGCCGAGTGCCAGTCGAGCCGTCAGCGTCCTCGTTCGTAGGGCAAACCCGAGGCACGCGCGCCGCGGTAGGCGCTCCGACTACGCGCATGCTCTACAGCAGATCGCCGACGATTTGGCATGAGCCGCACATCGGTGGCGGCCCGCCTACCGTGGCCGCCACCCCGCACCCCCACTTGCTCTCGACTCCGTCGAGCACGTGAAAGAAGCACAAGGTGCGCTTGGGTCGCTCGGCAACGCGTACCTCTGGCGGCACTGCCGCTCTCCCCGTTGTGACATAGAGCGCTGTCAGAACACCGCCATGAAGGGCTGCCACTTACATGCTGAGCGCGGAGCGACCGACAGACGGTGCGTCTCAGAGAGCTACTGGTTTATGAGGCACTAGAAGACAGAGCTCTCCCCTCCACGGAGGAGGGGCGTTTTCGAGTTACGCCTTGGGGCGTCGGCTTCGCTGGAGGAGGGCCTTGCGTCGAGCGGGCTCCTTGCTGGGAAGGAAGATGACGAGGAAGTCCTCGATCTTCTTCACCATGAATCGGAGTCCGAAGTAGCTCGTGGTGCACACGAGCGCGACGTTGGGGTCCACCTCCTTCAGCAGCATCTCGATCAGCGAGTTCAGCAATGTGACCTCCGCGGGATGAACGTGCGAGCGCGTTCAGATGGCACCGAGCCGGTCGACTCGGTTCTACTCCTTACTGGCACCCATTCGGGTGCCGGCAGGAGAGGAGTGGGCCAGGAGAGCGCGAACTGCTCAGATCCTGGGCATGAAAAAAGCCGGCTCGAGGCCGGCTGGTCGGGCGGTAGATCGATGCCCATCATCAAGGTAGGGGGTGACATCGTTCGTCTGAAAATCGCAGTGCCGCGGCGTGGCACCGCGACTGAGTCGCGTCTGGCGCCTCCGCGAAGCGCAGCCGCCCGTTAACGCAAAAAGCCAGCCGGGCGGCTGGCTTCGGGCGCACGTGTATCCATGCGTGATCAGTATGGCTTGAAACGTAGCTGGCGGCAACGTCTGCTCTCCGACTGGAGCCACGTCGCGGCCTAGCGCGAGCCTACAGATTTCATTTCTAATCGGAAGTCAAGGACCCGGCGTGGCTGTTCGCTGCCGCCCGTCGGGTCCAGTCAGTCCGGTCGACGCCGTTCGATGAGGACAGTGTCGCGCCAAGTGCCCGCGGCAGACCCGTAGCTCATCAGCGCGATCCTCTCGCGTGTGCCGACGTGGCGGAAGCCTGCCCGCTCGTGGAGGGCAAGGCTGGCGGTGTTCTCGGGGAAGATGCTCGACTGGATGGTCCAGGCGCCGGCGGCGTCTGCGGCGTCGATGAGCGCCTGCAGGAGTTCGGCGCCGATGCCGCGGCCGCGGGCGGACGACGCGACGTAGACGGAGTGCTCGACCACCCCTCGGTAGACGGGCCGGCTCGACACGGGGGAGAGCGCGGCCCAGCCGAGGATCTGGTCGCCGTCGACGGCGACCAGGCGCCCGACGTCGAGCTTCCCCGCGTCGAATGTCTCCCAGGTCGGCGGTTCGGCCTCGAAGGTGGCGTGCCCGGTCGCGATGCCCTCGCGGTAGATCGTCTCGACCGCCGCCCAGTCCTCGGCGAGCATCGGCCGAATGCTGGTCATGAGCAGCAGCTCCCTCCGGCGGATCCGATGTCGGTGGAGCAGACGCCGGTCTCGGGGAGCACGAGCTGGACGCGCCGGGCGGCGGCGTGGTCGCCCGCGAGCTCGTCCGCGATGGAGCGGACCTGCTCATAGCCGGTGACCAGGAGGAAGGTCGGGGCGCGGCCGTACGACTTCATCCCGGCGATGTAGAAGTTCGGCTCGGGGTGCGCGAGCTCGGCGACGCCGTGCGGGTCGACCGTGCCGCAGGAGTGCAGGTTCGGGTCGATCAGCGTCGCGAGCGCGCGCGGCGCTTCCACGATCTCGTCCAGGGAGACGCGGATCTCCCGCAGCATGCCGAGGTCGGGCCGGAACCCGGTGGCCTGCACGACGACGTCGGCCTCGACGCTCTCGCGATCCTTCCGGCGGCGCCCGAGGACGGCGACGCGGCCGGTGGCGGTCTTCTCGAGGCGGTCGATCTCGAAGCGGTCCAGGAGGGTGATCGCGCCGTCGCGAACGAGCTGGTGGACGGTGCCGCCGAGCTTGCCGCGCTCCTCCAGCTCGTCGTCGCCGGAGCCGAAGACGCGCAGCGGACTGGCGCCACGGATCGCCCAGGTGATCCGCGTATCCGGCTCCTCGCGGGCGAGTCGGGCGAGCTTGATCAGGGTGTTCGCGGCGGAGTGGCCGGCGCCGACGACGAGGACGCTCTTCCCGGCGAAGCGGGCGCGGTCCGCGCCGAGCACGTCCGGCAGAGCGTGGCTGAGGTGCTCGGCGACGTCGGCGGCGCCGATCGGGTCGAGGCCCGCGGAGGCGAGGGCGTTGGGCGTGGAGTAGGTGCCGGAGGTGTCGATGACCGCGCGGGCGGTGACGTCGACAGCGCCCTCCGGCGTGTCCAGACGCAGCAGGAACGGGGTGCCCGCGCGTCCGGTGGAGCGGGTGCGGTCCATGCCCTCGCGGGTCACGGCCAGCACGCGGGAGCGGTAGCGGATGACCGGAGCGAGCTGCGGCGTCGCGGCGAGGGGCGCGAGGTAGTCGCGGACGAACTCGTGCCCGGTGGGCAGCTTCTTCGCGGCGGGCGCCTCCCAGCCGGCGGCGTCGAGCAGGCGCCCGGCGGCGGAATCGACCAGGTACTCCCACGGGGAGAACAGGCGGGTGTGGCCCCACTGCTGCACGGCGGCGCCGGCGCTGTCTCCGGCCTCGTAGACGATGACGTCGAGGCCGCGCTCGAGCAGCTGCGCGGCAGCGGCGAGGCCGACGGGGCCGGCGCCGATGACGGCGACGGGCAGTCCGGTGAGGCGGCGCTCGTCGGTGCGGGGCGGGACGGTCAGGGTCATCGTCATGATGGTCTCCTTCGGTGGTGCAGGTCAGGCGGTGACGGCGTCGTCGAGGACGGCCGTCGTGGCCTGGGCGAGTGAGGCGAGGCCGTGGGCGGCGAGATAGTGCTCGGCGTCGGCGGCCGCGGAGCAGCCGGTGCCGGCGGCGGTGATGGCCTGGCGGTAGCGGTGGTCGACGAGATCTCCGGCGGCGAAGACGCCGGGAAGGTTGGTCTCGGTGGTGGGTGAGGTGACGCGGACGTAGTTGTCGTCGTCGACGTCGACCTGGCCGAGGACGAGCTCGGAGCGGGGGTCGTGGCCGATGGCGATGAACAGACCCGTCGCGGCGAGTTCGGACTCCTGGCCGGTGACGGTGTCGCGCAGGCGCAGCATCGTGAGCTTCTCGTCGCCGAGCGCCTCGGTGACTTCGGTGTTCCACAGGACGCGGATCTTCGGATCGGCCAGGGCGCGGTCCTGCATGATCTTCGACGCTCGGAGGAAGTCGCGGCGGTGGATGAGGGTGACGGAGGCGGCGAAGCGGGTGAGGAACATCGCCTCCTCGAGGGCGGAGTCGCCGCCGCCGACGACGGCGATGTCCTGGCCCTTGAAGAAGAACCCATCGCAGGTCGCGCACCAGGACACTCCGTGACCGGTCAGTCGCTGCTCACCGGGGACACCGAGCCTCCGGTAGGCGGAGCCCATCGCGAGCACGACGGCCCGTGTCCGATAGCTGCTTCCGTAGCCGGTGGTGATGGACTTCACGTCACCGGTGAGCTCGAGCGCGGTGGCGTCGTCGTAGACGATGCGGGCCCCGAAGCGCTCGGCCTGAGCGCGCATGTTCTCCATCAGGTCTGGGCCCATGATCCCGGTCGGGAAGCCGGGGAAGTTCTCGACCTCGGTGGTGTTCACCAGGGCGCCGCCCGCCTCGACCGCGCTCGTCAGGACGATCGGTTCCAGGCCCGCGCGGGCGAGGTAGATGGCGGCGGTGTAGCCGGCAGGGCCGGATCCGACGACGACGACGTTCTCGATGGTGTCGCTCGCGGTGCTGGTCATGCGGGAACTCCTGTTGTCTCGACGCCGAGGGTGATCAGCATGGCCTCGACGCGGGCCTTGATCTGGTCGCGTACGACGCGAACCTCCTCGATCGGGAGGCCGGCCGGGTCGGTGAGGTCCCAGTCCTGATAGGTCTTGCCCGGGTAGATCGGGCACGCGTCGCCGCAGCCCATCGTGACGACCACGTCGGCCGCCTGGACGACGTCGTCGGTGAGCGGCTTGGGGAACGCGTCGGTCACGTCCAGGCCGATCTCCTCGATGGCCGCGACGACGGCGGGGTTGAGTGCGGCGGCAGGCATCGAGCCGGCGGAGCGCACGTGCACGCGGCCGCCGGAGAGCGCGTCGGTGAGGACCGCGGCCATCTGGGAGCGGCCGGCGTTCTGCTCGCAGATGAACAGCACCTCCGGCACCTCCCGGGCGATGGCGCCCTTGGCCTGGGCGAGAGCGGTCAGGCGGTCGGTGGCGAAGCGCACCGTCTGGCTCGCCAGGTGCGCCTTGACCTTCGAGGTGCGCAGCAGCCCGGTGTACGACTCGAGCACGTACCGCTCAACGGTCTCGGCGGCGAAGACGCCGCGGAACTTCTCGCTGAGCTCCTCGGCGAGGCGGGCGAGGTAGCCCTCCGGGTAGACGAGGCCCGGCATGGGTCGGCGGGTGCTGAAGTCGCTCATCGTCAGACCTTCGCGGGTAGCAGCTCGGCCAGCAGCGCCTGGACGCGTTCCTTGATGTCGTCGCGGATGGGGCGGACCTCCTCGAGCGGCTTGCCCTTGGGGTCGGTCAGGGCCCAGTCCTCGTAGCGCTTGCCGGGGAAGATCGGGCAGACGTCGCCGCAGCCCATCGTGATCACGGCGTCCGACTCGCGCACCTGCTCGGTGGTCATCAGCGTGGGCACGGCCTGCGAGATGTCGATGCCCTCCTCCGCCATCGCCGCGATCGCCATCGGGTTGATCTGGTCGCCGGGCTCGGACCCGCCGGAGAGCACCTCGACGGCGCCGTTCGAGAGGGCGCGCATGTAGCCGGCGGCCATCTGCGAGCGTCCCGCGTTGTGGATGCAGACGAACAGGACGGTGGGCTTCTCGGTCATGGTGCGAGCTCTCTGGTCGGGGCGAGGGGCAGGAGGAGGAGGAGGAGGGACGGCATCGACGCCGATCGATATCAGTGTGACGGTGGATATCGACGTGCGTCAATGTTCGTACCGGATGTTCACTCGAGGATCGTGAGCCAGGCGGCGTGGGCGAGCAGCGTGATCAGGAGGACGGGGACGGTCAGGACGATGCCGGTGCGGAAGTAGCGGCCCCAGCCGATGTGAATGCCCTTGCGGTCCAGGACGTGCAGCCAGAGCAGCGTGGCGAGGCTGCCGATCGGGGTGATCTTGGGGCCGAGGTCGGAGCCGATGACGTTGGCGTAGATCATCGTCTCCTGTGTCAGTCCGGTCGCTCCGGCGGCGGAGATCGCGAGGGCCGCGATGAGCAAGGTGGGCATGTTGTTCATCAGGGAGGCGAGGACCGCGATCACGGTACCCACGCCGAGTGCGGTGATGACGGTGCCGCGGTCGCCGAAGAACGAGAAGACGCCGGCGAGCTCGTCGGTCAATCCCTGATTGCGCAGACCGTAGACGACCAGGTACATGCCGATGCTGAACAGAACGATCTGCCAGGGAGCGTCGCGGATCACCTTCAGGACCGGGATGCGCCGGCGCGAGGGCTGCTCGCCAGCGTCGAGGGAATCGCCGGACCCGAGCGGGCCTGCGGTGACGAGCTCGCGCTCCTCGGCACGCACGCGGGCGAAGAGGAACGCCGGCTGCCGGGCGGCGACGGCGACGAGGGCGATCGCGCCGATCCCGGCGACGACGGAGAGCGGTACGTGCAGCGGGTCGGCGGCGAAGTAGCCGACGAGCAGGAAGGCCAGGACGATCCAGCCGGTGCGGAACACGAGCGGGTCGCTGATCGCGGACGCCGGACGGGCGAGCGCGTCGACGTTGTAGCGCTTCGGGATGGAGCGGCCGAAGTAGGCGAAGAGCACACCGAGGCTCGCGAGGACGGCGACCGCGCCGACGGGGACCATGACGAGGGCGTAGCGGGCGAAGTCGATGTCGAAGAAGTCGGCCGAGACGATGTTGACCAGGTTCGACACCACCAGCGGCAGGCTGCCAGCATCGGCGATGAAGCCGGTGGCGAGGATGAAACCGAGGGACGCCTTCGCGGAGAAATTCAGCGCGCGCAGCATCTGGATGACGATCGGCGTGAGGATCAGCGCCGCCCCGTCGTTCGCGAACACCGCCGCGATCACCGCGCCTAGCAGCACAATCAACACGAACAGCAGCCGCCCACGTCCCCGGCCCCAGCGCGCGACGTGCAGCGCGGCCCACTCGAAGAATCCGGACTCGTCCAGGATCAGCGAGATCAGCACGATCGCCACGAACGCGAGGGTGGCGTTCCAGACGATCCCGACCACGGTCGGGACGTCGGAGAGCTGAACGACGGTGGTGACCAGCGCGATCACCGCACCGCCGAGAGCGCTGTAGCCGATCCCGAGTCCCTTCGGCTGCCAGATGACCAGCGTCAGGGTCATCAGGAAGATGGCGATGGCGAGCACGGTCATGCTGGAGAGCTCCTCGGAAAGGCATCGATGATGATCGATGAAGACACTACATCGATCCTCATCGATGCCTGGACGAGTGCCGGCGTCCATCGATGCCGGTCGATCCGCGTGGCACACTGAGGGCATGGCCGTTCTCGAGATGCTCCCGCTGGCGGACGTGACCGCGTGCTGCGCACCGCTCACCCGCGAGGCGATGGACGCCGAGAACGCCGAGAAGCTCGCCCGCTCACTTCGCGCAATCGCCGACCCGGCGCGACTGCGGCTGATCTCGATGGTCGCCGCGCACGCCGACGCCGAGGCGTGCGTCTGCGACCTGACCGAGCCGCTCGGCCTCTCCCAGCCCACCGTCTCGCACCACCTGAAGGTCCTCGTCGATGCCGGGATCCTCAGCCGCGACAAGCGCGGCACCTGGGCCTACTACCGCCTGGTGCCCGGCGCGCTCGACTCCCTCGCGCATCTGCTCACCACCGTCTGACCGAGCCGGCTGAAAAGCCGGGACCGTGCCACTCCAATAGATCGACGCGTGTCGATGTAGCGACACGTGCGCGTCACTTCCCGTTCATCGACGGGCGTCAGTGTTCGGTCGTTGTTCTCGGACCGAAGGAGCAGGATGCATCTCGTCGCCATCGGCGGCAGCGACGCGGGGATCTCCGCCGCGCTGCGCGCCCGCGAGCTCGACCCGTCCGTCGACGTGACCGTCGTCGTCGCCGATTCGTACCCGAACTTCTCCATCTGCGGGATCCCGTACTACTTCTCCCGCGAGGTCCAGCCCTGGCAGTCGCTCGCGCACCGCACCCACGCCGACCTCGAAGCCACCGGCATGACCCTGCGTCTGGACACCTTCGCGACCGATATCGACGTCGCCGGGCAGCAGCTCACCGTCCGCACCCCGGACGGGACGCTCGACCGGATCGGGTACGACGAGCTGATCGTCGGGACCGGCGCCCTCGCGTCCTCCGCCGGGATCGCCGGCGTGGACGAGCTGGGGCCGGAGGACGGAGTGCACGTGCTGCACTCGATGGGCGACACGTTCGCGCTCGAGCGCTACCTCGACAATCGCGACCCGCAGACGGCGATCATCGTCGGCGCCGGCTACGTCGGCCTCGAGATGGCCGAAGCCCTCACCGTCCGAGGCCT